>NZ_JACOGA010000020.1 GCF_014284175.1 Affinundibacterium flavidum | reverse complement strand
GCATGCATAAGTTACTGACCATTTTGAACGCCATAATGAAATCAGGAAAACCATGGGACGACGAATATTTAATCAAAAATCCTTGACTCCAAACACAGTTGCTTCTCCCGCTTGCGGGAGAAGGGAGCTTAATACAAAAACGATCAAGCACACAATTTCAATACAATCCCTCTACTTCGCCGAACAAATAAACGGATACTCTCGATTATCAATAATCGGCTCCACCCCAAAGAAATCATTCAACACCGACTCCGCCGTACAATAAGCACCCTCCACCCAAGCCTGATCGTTCGAATACGCTTCGCCGACGATAAAAATATTCACATCCGTCTTCTCCATCAACTGCGAAGGCTTACGAATCTTTTGTTGCACATCGCCGATATTAAAATGCGCCGCCCAGGCGTGATAGCCGGCATTAAATGGTGGCAATGACCAATCCATGTAAGCTGCTTCAAGCGGTGCTGGCACCATGGTGTAATCGGAATTCGGACCAAAGTGAATTTCCGCCAGTTGCTTGCGCAGCATTTTGACCATGCGATCGGGTACTTTTCTCGGCCCCACCAGAGTCTGCACATTTTCATTGTTGGGAATATGTTGTTCCTGATCTGGCTCCAATTCCAGCTCTTTCCAAAACGTCGTATACACCTCGTCGTCGTAACTCGCCAGCAAACCATACACAGGTTTGGCTTTTGGATCTGTCGCGTTATTACCGAAATACACAACCTGCCGTATCGGCGTATCGGTGACACTAGGACCGATGGTGCTGTTGAAGGTCACCTCCAATAAAGATTTTTCGTGCTTAAGACTTAAACGCTCTTCGGTAATCACTTCAACTGCGTTGATCAAATCCGTCGAACTTGCGTATGGTGTGCCAACTAAACTACTCAATGCTTTCAAAGTCGCTTTCGACAAGCCTAAGGCTTTTAATTGCACTACCGCACGTTGCGTCACTTCATAACCAGTCAATTGCGGAATATACGTTGGCGGATTGTCGGCTTCGGCTGTCCACCATGGTGTAGAGAAAAACATCCCGACCTTATACGACGGCTGCATGATGGCGGCTTCTAAATACAATTGCACTTTGCGATGATTGAGCACATCGATCACACCAGTATCGGCATCGAAGCGAGAACCCTGCGCCACCTGTTCGATCGCATGACGCGGCATGGCTAACCAGGCTGCATCCGTCGTCTTCGTGCCGGCTTTCTTCCATGGATTTTCACGAGTGGCATAGCTGTAATGAATGGTTTTATCTTTTGCGATGATCGATTGCAAGCGCATATTAGGTTGGTAGTTAAAGATGACGCCCTGCGCTTTTGCCAATTTGACGATCTGCTCAAACAAGGCATTGAACATACCGGAATAGCCGATATTGATGGTCTTGTATTGATTGCCCGGCGTGAACTCGTTATTTGCCTGAAATGCATAGGCCGAATTCCAGTTGATCACATTGGAGCTATAGCCATTGCCATCCGCAGCGTAATTAAATCCTTCGCTACCCAGTTGGTCGTACATCAGATTCCAATAGCCAATGTCTTTGAGCTTATCGCCTTTTTGATAAACAGAACCATCACCCGTATTCACTTTAATCACGCCGTCGCGATAGAAGGTATCCCACTGACGACGCGTCAGATTTTTATTCACGGATAAGCTTTCTAAAGTCGAGAAACCATTATCTGGCGCCCCCGCCGCGCCGTAATGATCGACGTTATAGGGAGCTGGACTTTGCGACGTGATTTGATTTAAGAAAAAGTTTTTGCTGCGCAAATAGTAAAGTGGATTAGTCGACTCATTGAATGGCACAGAATATTTATCCAAACCTAATTGCTTAATCACGGTAGTGACGACGCGATGCCCTGGTGCAGTGCCATTGTTAGCATCTTTGGCATTCATATCCCAATCCGAATAGCGCATGCCACCTAATTCTAAGTAGGCTTGGGTTTTATCGTTTTTGTAGTGCCAAGTACAAATACGTGCACCAGCCGCACGCGTACCAGGATGCGCTTTGGAGAAATCGTAACGCCCCCAATCGTAAAGTTCTAATGTGTCGCCTTTCGCTAGTTTTTTGTTTTTATCTTTGCTGTTTTTCACTTCCCCATTTAACAAGCGCCATGCTGTGTATAAACCCGCAGCGCCAGCACCGAAGATGGAATACGTCTTTGTCGTTTGATTTGGCTTTGCCATGAATATCTCCTTATAAATTACGACGTCGTTTTTGTCACTTCTGGTATCAATACAAAAACATAAAACCTCTCAACATAGGTAAGCGGCATATTGCGACCAGAGATAAAAGAGAGGAAAAAGTAGTTCTCTTGCTTTTCTCTGTGTCTCCATGCCTCTGTGTTGAGAGGTTTTTTCCTCAAATTACACTGGTAAAGTCTCATTCCCCAGACGTGCCATTTGTTGTGGCAGATCTTTTTCAGGAATGCAGACTTCTACCAACACCGGTTGTGATTTGATTTTTTTGATGAGCGGTAAAACACGTTTCAGCTCTTCTACTGTTTCCACTCTAAAGCCTTTAGCACCAAAGGCTTGCGCCAGTGCCATGTAATCCCATTTCGGCAAGATATCGAAGCTATCAAATTTGTGTTGCGGACCGGCTTCAAACGCCGTCATATCGACATACACCTGCTCAATCGCATAGACGCCATTGCTCATGACGAAGATCACTGAATTCAACTTATTGCGCGCCAAGGTGGACAGCGATTGACAGACCATCATAAAGCCGCCGTCACCTGCAATCGTCAAGGCACGTTTGCCACTACCCAATTGCGCGCCCGATGCTGCGCCGGTTTCAAAACCTATGCATTGCCAGGCGGCGGAGCTGATATAGCTACCCTGCTTCATTCCTATCGCATTACTTGCTACGTACATCGCACTACTCACGCCATACACCATAACGATGTCGTCCATCATCTTTTGATCCTGCAAAAACTTCATGGTGTGCTGGAAGAAGCGGTTGTAGGTGATGACTTCGGGTTTGTCATTCCAACGTGCGTCCGAGTTTGATATCCAAGGCTCCGGATAAATTGGTTTTGCAGGTGCTTTGATTTTTAAGGGATAAACTTTGGATTTCTGAAAGCGTTTTAATAAGGCCTCCATGAAATCTTGCATCATCACGCCTTCGTATTGGAAATAGCCAACCCGCATTTGCCCTATGGAGCTTTGTATCATTTGCGGATATTTGTTTTCCATCAACCACAGATAATCATCGGTGAGTATGGTGCCGAGTGAAATGATGCAATCAGCGTCTTCCACCGTAGTAATGACGCTGGCGATGGAAGCCTGATCTGCATAGGTACCGATGAATTGTTCACCCACTTCATCAACCACGGTTTTTCCTAAAGTCGTCGTGGTGTAGAGCATGCCGCTGGCATCGATAATTTTTTGTAAGAGCTTACTCAATCCAAATCGTAATACCTCAACACCGGCAAAGATCAAAGGTTTTTTCGCCGCAGTGATCTGCGACCATGCCAGTTCTACCGCATTTTCTAAAGCTAACGCCTCGCTGTGGATGCGCTGAGCCTTTAATGGTGTTGTCGATGGACGTGGGCAAGCTTCACCCCAAACTTCTTTGTAACAAGCGATGTACACAGGGCGTTGATGAGTTAGTGCTGCGATCAACAAGGCATCAATTTTTTCTGCCGCACCGACCGAGGTGCTCAGTGTTTCAGACGCCACGGTGACATTCTCAAATACATTCTGATCAGCCGCCAAATTACCCGTGGAATGATGAAAAATCATGCCATACATATTGGTCTGATTGCGCATATCCGCGCCTGGGCAAGCGCTAATCACGACGATAGGGCTGCGTTCTACATAAGCACCTGCAACCGCATTTAAAGCGCTAAATGTACTCACGCCATATTGCAATGACACTGCAGCTAAACCCCGTGTGCGCGCATACGCATCGGCGGCGTAAGTCGCATCGAGCTCATTGACCGCACCTATGGTTTTAATGCCATCGAATACTTCCAAAGCTTGCGTGAAGTGTTTGACATAGTCACCGGGAATTTGAAAAACATCGGTGACATTCAATTGCAATAAACGGGTTAACAGGTAATCGGCTACGGTAAAGACTTGACGGCTCATGGTATTTTCCTCGGCTTGTTGTCGACTTATTGTCAACGCATGATTGACTTATGATCGGCATATTGAATCGACTCATTTCATCCACAGAAGAGAGTTTTCAACATACTGAGCAATGCATTTCAATATTTTGAATTTAGCAATTTGCATGCCAAGCGATGCAAGCACTGAAAAGTGCATGATCCATCTTGAATAAAAACGATGTAAATAGAGATGAATGGATGCCGGGCATTTGAACTGTTGGTAACTCAAGCCAAATCGTGCCCCTCAGATTTAACGCGTTAAAGACCTTCTTACACGTAAGTAGCTGGCCTGAGGTACACCACCAACATTGGTCAACTGACCTACTTTTCAAATTTCACCGTTTATCCGAGTTATTGCCCTCTTAAGCCATGTATTCGAGCTTTGGTCTGAATTCGCTAGTTAATCAATTGCACATACGTAGAATCTGCAACTCTTCGCACGCGCTTCACACAATCTCGACACAATTACCTTTCGATCAGGAACACGCCATGCCTATCTTAAAAACTCCATACAAAATAATCGCAAGCTTGCTACTTCTTAACGGTGTCAGTTTTCTGGATAT
Organism: Affinundibacterium flavidum; assembly: GCF_014284175.1. Classification (GTDB taxonomy): domain Bacteria; phylum Pseudomonadota; class Gammaproteobacteria; order Burkholderiales; family Burkholderiaceae_D; genus Undibacterium; species Undibacterium flavidum. Next base: position 82,763 of record NZ_JACOGA010000020.1, on the reverse strand, counting down.
CGCTCACGCGCAATCGGATACAAATGCGAATACAAGCACAAACACGAATACACCATTGCTCGGTCTATGGAATTTTCAAACGGTAATCGGAACAGAAAACGAGAAAGATGTCATGGGCTATGGCGTCATGAAGATCGCTCCCAAGAACAAAGCAGCACCACAACAATTGACTGCGAATATAGTTTGGCTAGACGACAAAGGTATAGGACGCAGCACACGAGAAATGCAAGGAGAACTAAAAAATGCGCAAGCCGTATTCACGCATAGCACGATACGAACCCACACGACTGGCAAAGGCAAAGCTGTCGATACCGAAGTCAAAGTCATTTGGACACTGAATGCAGAAACCAATACGCTGATTGGCACTCGACAGGTGCGTCGAGCCGATGGCGGAACAGATGACGATGATACGACCAAGCCTGTGAATGGCACACGCTCCGCGGCTACCAGTCTACCCGCAGTCATTCCTGTCGTCGCACCACAAGAACGAGGCCCATCCACCGCCGAAGAGCGCGCGCGTGCCGTCAAAATTGCAGTCGATGCTGAGAAGAATTTACAGTCAGTATTTGAGCAAAACAATGTCTGGTTAGATCAATGGATTGCTGACATTCCCGATCTTACTTTCAACACGGGTGCGGTCGCTAATTGGTTAAAAACTGCAGCGCCAACAGAATTGCGTGCGCAACTCTATTTCCAATTTTGTGCCAGTGCAATTGCCTTTCAAATCAATAATCCTACGCTGGCTGAAAAACAAACAGCCTATGATCTCGCTGGTTTGGAAGGCGCGCTGCGTGCTTATGAAAAAGTACTAGGTGTGAATCCGACTCTGCGCTCAGCTAAATTAACGAAAGCAATTACGGCAAGAGATAAGGGCGAGTTGCCTGCTTTCATTCAAACGCTGTCTGGTCGGGATCAGTAATTTTTTCAAGTTGAGAATGCAAAATTGTAGGGCGGGTGCAACCCCATAGGCGCTAACCAAAATCAATATATAGTGCGAAACCGCAGGCAGATTAGGTTCTCTCCTTCCCCCTAACAATTGTATGGGGAAGGTCGGGATGGGGATGGGTTTTAGTCGAGTAATTGACGATATTTCTAACTCAAATTAACCCCATCCCCACCCTAACCCGCCCCTTGAAAGGGCGGGAACCTAGTGTCCATGCGGTTTAGATTAATTAAAAATTTAGTTAGCGCCTATGGGGTTGCACCCGTCCTACGAGATCACTTAAATAGTAGACACACATCAAATAAAACCATGACAAAATTCCTGTTTGCAATCTTCATCGACATTAGCTTCTACAGCACCTCGAGTCAAGCGCAAGATGCCACCGCCCAGCGCATAATCGCAATCGGCAAAACCGATCCACAAGTGATGCAGCATCTGGATATTTTGTCGAATCGCTTCGGCGGGCGCACTACTGGTAGCGATGCGTATTCCCACGCAGCAGCTTGGGCGACAAATCAATTGAATCATTGGGGTAAGCAAGTTGGCATGAGGGCAGAGTTAGAAGTTGCCGGGCAGATGCCGCTAGGCTTTAATCGCGGCCCCTGGTTTGGTCGGCTACGGGGTGCTTCGCCACAAACACTAAATTTTGCAACGCCATCGTACTCATCAGGAACTAAAGGCGTACAAACTGGTATCGCAATGATGGCCCCAGCTAACAATACCGAATTAGAACAGCGCCTGAAAGAATTCAAAAGCGCATGGGTATTGATACCCGGCGAAAGCGCTGGCGGACGCGACGGCGAGTTAATTTACAAACCTAAAACATTGTCGCAAAAATTAATTGAAGCAGGTGCCTTGGGCACGATACAGTCTGCCGAAGAGCCGCTACATATCTCAACCAGCGCGCCGACTAGCTGGGAAAATTTACCGACCTTACCCGATATCAAGCTAGCCGCCAGCCAATATCAGGCAATTCAAAAACGCATTCAACAAGGAGAAAAAGTTACCTTAGAATTTGATATCCGCAATTGGTTTTATCCCGGCCCTGTGAACTATCATAATGTCGTCGCCACACTCCCCGGCTCTGACAAAGCAGATGAAATCATCGTGCTCGGTGCACATCTCGATAGCTTTGATGGTGGCACAGGCGCGGCAGATAATGGCGCGGGCTTTGCTACAGTAATGGAAGCGATGCGGCTATTGGCACAAGCTGGCGTCAAACCACGTCGCAGCATCGTCATGCTAGGATTTGCGGGCGAGGAACTAGGTTTGAAAGGTGCATATGCCTATGTGGAATCGCACGCTAAAGACTTACCCAAAATTCTGATGATGCTCAATCGTGATAGCGCACCTGGGGCGATCACTGGCATCACCATTCCTGGTATGTGGAAAAGTAGTTTTGAACGTGTGAGTCTGGATCTGCAAGGTGTACATCCCATCTTTGAATTTGAAGCCGTGATTAACGACAAAGCGCGCGATAGCACAGCAGCTTTTCGTGGCAATAGTGGTAGTGACGATGCCGCCTTTACGCAAAAACGGGTACCCACACCACGCTTAATCAGCAGCACCGATTTTGATTACGCGCAAGTACACCACACTGTGCTCGATACCTATGAAAAAGTGCTGCCATTTCGTACTGCGCAACAATATTCAGCCATCGTGATGGCATTGATTGCGTATGAAATTGCGAATGCGCCAGAGGCTTTGAGTACTCAAGGCTATTACCTGCCTATAGTCGAAAAGAAGCCTTAGGCCATTCAAAACTGAGACGGTTGTGATCAAAAAATCGACCGCGCCGTCATCGTCGTAAACAATTCCAAAGCCATGACACCAGCCAAAGAATTGCCAGCAGGGTCGAGTCCGGGCGACCAAACACAGACGGCCAACTCACCCGGCACCAGCGCCAAGATGCCGCCGCCCACACCGCTCTTGGCGGGTAAGCCAACGCGAAAAGCAAAATCGCCCGCCACATCATACGTACCGCAAGTAAGCATCAAGGCATTGAGTCGTTTCGCCGAACTTGAGTCTAAAATCTTGTTACCACTCCAGGGAATAGTACCGTGATTCGCCAAAAAGCTTCCCGCCTTCGCCAACTCTAAACACGTCATGGTGATCGAGCATTGACGACAATAACTAGCGATAACCGAGTCAACTGGATTATGGAGATTACCGAAATCTTTCATCAAATGCGCAATCGCACTATTCCTATGCGCATGCTTCTCTTCCGAGATCGCTACCTCGCGATCAAAATCGATTTTGACTTCATTCGACAACATACGCATGAACTGCAAGACCGCAATATCGGCCTGTACAAAACGCTGCGCCAAGATATCGTTGATCACCAATGCGCCAGCATTAATAAACGGATTACGCGGAATTCCGCGTTCGTATTCCAGCTGTGATAAAGAGTTAAATGGATTACCCGATGGTTCACGTCCGACTCGTTTCCAAATCGCATTACCCTCACGCTCAAAGGCTAAGGATAAGGCAAACAATTTGGTAATACTTTGCGTCGAGAATTTTTGCTGCGCATCACCTACCATGTAACTGCGCCCATCCAAACAATACACCGCCATACCGAAATGTTGTGGCGAGACTTTGGAGAGCTCGGGAATATAGGTCGCAACCTTGCCTTGAGAGAGCAATGGTTGGATTTCTTGATGAATGTCTTCGAGGATTTGTTGGTAGTCGATGGTCATCAATTAGTGTTTAACTACATTTTTTAAGATTCAAAGAATTATCTAGATACAATGGTGCTTAGAATCCAACCGCCACCCGGCGCCATAAAACGACACATTCCTGTTGTAGAAGATTCCGAATGCACATAACGTTTCCCATCCCAAATCCAACCATCCATAGACCAACAATCACCTAAGCCTCTCCCCTTGTGTATGGCCGAAACTTGTAACTGCGAATTTTCAGTCCCATTCGCAGTCACCAACGTCGCACGAAAAGGGAAAGTATCTTCGATAACCCAATATCCTTTACCAGTATTGTAGCTCGCTCGCCAGCACAGGGTCGAAACCAATAATTGAGTCTTCGAAAGGCGATACAACATATGAATTGGTTCATCTACCTCGTCAATGTATTCACTTTTGTGACTAAGGTAATCACAGTCATCACTTGTTCTTAGGCTATTAATCAAAGACTGACGTATTTCATTCTCAAATTTTTTTGTCAAATACTGATCCTCTGGTTGCATAGGCAGTGGTGATTTCGACTCAAAAACTGGTATGGGCAATGGTGAAAGAACATTTTCTTCATTCCTATTTCCTGTTCGAAACAGCGCATCTTTAGTTCCTTGTCGCCCTTGAAACTCGTCCATTTTCAATAACACGCTCGCTGCACCTACTCCTGAAAGCCGCCAAATGTGGTGAGCAAATTTCCACTCAATGCGAGATTTTTTTCGCAAAGCCTTTATTAAAACGACGAGCTGTTCCTCGTCCAACTTCGCGACTAAACTCTTTTTTTGATCTATATCTACACTCCCAACTTTGACCCCGTCTATATGCATGCTCAACCTAATATTCTGAGGCAACTTCGCAAAGAGTTCATCCATCTCTTGCCCATATTGACCTAACATAATCTGACCCGTCACTACTTGCTTCGCGCCAGCTATTCTCGTTAGTAAGACCGAGACAGCCATGTTATCGTCATTGAAATGATACCCTGCTGCGCGACAAGTCCTAGTATTATCACAAGCGACTTCCCAATCTTTGTTAGAGAACAAAAAACCTTTAGCAGAATCAGCAGCGCTAGCAAACTGTACAAAAACAAACAAGCAAACCGCGATGAAAAAATGTAACGAAGCACTCATGGGAAATCTCTTTCGCCTAAATTTGTAAATTTTCTGAATCAACATTCACTTTTAAATTATCTACACTAATTACCATCATAGTATTCAAAAAAAAACCACACTTGGGAATTTTCCTACGTGTGGTTTTTTTTCACAGAATAAAGTCTAATTTACGCTTCTGAATGATAGCGAGTAACCAATTCCACTTCGTTCTTAGAACCCAAAAACACCGGTACACGTTGATGCAAAGCAGTCGGTTGAATATCGAGCATGCGTTGTTTGCCGTCGGTCGATGCACCACCCGCTTGTTCAACGATCATCGACATAGGATTCGCTTCATACATCAAACGCAATTTGCCAGCCTTATCCGGTTCACGCTTGTCGGCTGGGTACATGAAGATGCCGCCGCGATGCAAGATACGATGCACGTCGGCCACCATGGAGGCGATCCAGCGCATATTGTAGTTTTTGTTGAGCGGACCGGTTTTACCTGCCAGCATTTCATCAACATAGCGTGTAACTGGCGGGTACCAGTGACGTACATTAGACATATTGATCGCGAATTCTTGCGTATCCACCGGGATTTGAATATTGCGTTCCGTCAGCACCCATGAACCCATTTCGCGGTCTAAAGTAAAGCAATTCACGCCATTGCCGGTCGTGAAAATCAACATGGTTTGTGGGCCATAAATAGCATAACCAGCGGCGACTTGTTGACTACCTTTTTGCATGAAGTCTTTTTCTGTCGGTGTATGCAAGCCTTCTGGTGCTTTCAATACAGAGAAAATCGTACCGATAGAAACATTAACGTCGATATTACTAGAGCCATCGAGCGGATCGAACAAGAGCAGATATTCGCCTTGTGGATAACGGTTTGGAATCGGGTGGATAGTTTCCATTTCTTCCGATGCCATCGCCGCTAAATGACCACCCCATTCGTTAGCTTCTAACAAAATCTCGTTCGATAAAATATCGAGTTTCTTTTGCACTTCGCCCTGCACGTTTTCTGAGTGTGCGGTACCCAAGACTTCACCTAGCGCGCCCTTGCCTACTGCATGGCTAATCGTCTTACAAGCGCGTGCAACCACTTCAATTAAGAGGCGCAATTCAGCCGGGATATTATTATTGAGCCTTTGCTCTTCGACCAGAAAACGGGTCAGACTAATGCGTTTCATATTATTTCCTTCTTAAAAATAAATCTCATAAAATTTCTTATTCGGCAAATTCATCAACCTTCGTCCAAGCTATTAAACTATTGTTTCGCTTGTTTCGGTTTTTGATTTGGTTTTTAATTTGTCTTGGTGCGCACGGCGCACCCTACACAGATCAAGAACTTATGCCGCTAAAGCTTTCGTAACCACTTCTAATACATCCTTCGATAAATTCTTTGTCGCTGCAACTTTTTGCAAAGCGGCTTTCATCAATGCCTGATTAGCTTTTGGATATTTAGTCCATCTATCCATACTACGTGACAGGCGAGCTGCGACTTGTGGATTGAGTTTATTCAAAGCGATCACACAGTCAGCCCACAGTGCATAGCCGCTACCATCGGCCGCATGGAAGCGCGCTGGATTCGCATTGCAAAAAGCGAAAATCAAACTACGCGCACGATTTGGATTATTCATGCTAAATGCCTTGAGTTGCATCAAGCTGCGTACCTGCTCTACATCGGCTGTTGGAGCTGTCGCTTGCAGCGTGAACCACTTGTCGATGACCAGGGCTTCGCTGTCAAACTCTTGATAGAAATGCGCCAATACTTGTTTGCGTGTCTTGCTATGCGCTTTATCCAAAGCCGAAGAACAATGCAGCATCGCGCTTAACGCAGCGATACGGTCCGTCATATTTTCCGCTTCTTGATACTGCGTGTGCGCCAGATCATACGTCGCGGCATCTTGCCATTCCACCAAATACGCTAAAGCGCAATTTTTAAGGGCACGCTTACCCGCTGATTTTGCATCGGGGTTGTATTTACCCGGGGTCAAATTATCTTGGTAGGCTTGCAGTAAATCTGCCTTCAAATGTTGCGCCAAAGTGGAGCGCACAAATTGACGTGCGATATGGATGCTATGCGGATCAGCCGTTGCCATTTCTTCCGCAATCATTACTTCAGATGGCAAAGTTAAGACCAATTCACGGAATGCCGGGTCAAGATCTTGATCATTCAAAGTCTTGCGCAGCGCATTGATGAACAAGTCATCTAAACTTAATGCTTCAGCTTGTTGAACTGCAGTGACCAACTTTAATAAGCGACGCATCGCCAAACGTTGTCCGGCTTCCCAACGACAGAATGGATCGCTATCGTGTGCCAGTAAATGCGCCAGTTGTTCATCACTGTAATCAAATTCCAAAATCACAGGTGCGGAGAAATTACGCAAAATCGAAGGAGTAACTTCGTTGGCCACATTCGTAAAGACCAAGCTTTGACTCGCTTCTTTTAATTCCAAAACTTTGGTCGTGCTAATGGTAGATTCGCCCTGCAATTGCAAAGCAATATCCTGACCGTTAGCGTCAATCAAACCAACTGCTACTGGAATATGGAAAGGCAATTTCTTCGCTTGCCCTGCGGTCTTAGGGCAAGATTGACTCAGTGTCAAAGTATATGTTTTTGCATTCGCGTCGTAGCTAGCATCAGCTTTGATGCGTGGCGTACCTGCCTGGCTATACCAACGTTCAAATTGTTTTAAGTCGCGCCCATTTGCATCCGCCATCGCCGCGCGGAAATCATCACAGGTCACAGCTTGTCCGTCATGCCGCTCGAAATACAAATCCATGCCTTTACGGAAACCGTCATGACCAAGTAACGTGTAATACATGCGTACGACTTCTGAGCCTTTTTCATACACGGTCACCGTGTAGAAATTATTGATTTCAACGAAAGAATCAGGACGCACCGGATGTGCCATCGGACCTGCATCTTCAGGGAATTGCAATTGGCGTAGCACACGCACATCTTCAATTCGTTTGACGGCGCGACCTGTCTCGTTACCAACCAGATCACCTGAAAACTCTTGGTCACGGAATACCGTCAATCCTTCTTTCAACGACAATTGAAACCAGTCACGACACGTCACACGATTGCCAGTCCAATTGTGGAAATATTCGTGGCCAACAACAGATTCAATGCCAGCGTAATCAGTGTCGGTAGCAACACGAGAATTGGCCAACACATACTTGGTGTTGAAAATATTCAAACCCTTGTTTTCCATTGCCCCCATATTGAAGTCACTGGTGGCAACGATCATAAAACGATCGAGATCGAGTTCCAGACCAAAGCGATCCTCATCCCAACGTATGCTATTTTTGAGTGAATCCATCGCATGCTGAGTTTTGTCGAGATTGCCCTCTTCCACCCACACTTGCAGCAAAACCTTACGGCCGGATTTGAGTTTGTATTTTTCTTCTTGGCAAACCAACTTACCGGCGACTAAGGCGAATAGATACGATGGCTTTTTAAATGGATCTTCCCACTTAGCGTAGTGGCGGCCATCGCCGAGATCACCTTGTTCTATCAAATTGCCATTCGACAGCAAGACGGGATATAGCTTTTTATCGCCACGCAACATCACGGTATAACTCGCCATGACATCAGGGCGATCCGGGAAGTAAGTAATCTTACGGAAACCTTCAGCTTCGCATTGGGTAAAGAAATTGCCGTTGGAAACGTAGAGGCCAGACATCGTGGTATTTTTATCGGCAGCAATCGCAGTTTCAATTTCCAGCGTGACTTGATCGGGCGCGTTGCTGATGACCAAACGTTCTTTCGTCACGGTGTAAGCTGATTTTTTCAAGTTCATACCGTTCATGCGCAATTGCAGCAACTTGATATATTCGCCAAACAAAACCAAATCTTTTTCCGCACTGTCATGATTACGGCGCATCGTGATGCGGGTCGCAACATGAGTACGTTGCGGATGCAAATCGAAACCCATTTCTACGGTATCGACCCAAAAGCCGGGAGCAATATAATCTTTACGATAAATCGTAACGGGTGCCGCAACGGGCATGTCTTGCGCTGGTTTTCGCATAAATTGAACTCAAATCAAAAATGAAGCCACAGAAACTGGTGTGGTCAGCGGGAAAAGAAATAAACCCTGTATTTTACCAAGCACAGACACAGCTGGGCTGTTAAAGACGAAACTAGCCAAACAAATGAGCAACAATGTCTAATCAAAGAGGGTGAAATACTCAGATTAGCAGCTCCAATTAAACGGTAATCGTAAATAACATGCAATAAGTGGTATGCAAGCTTTGGCAAAACTTCCGAGGCGCAGTTACAGAACAAACCCTCGTTACAAAATCTCACAGACTTTTCTGCAAAATAAGATCATGATAGAGTCATAACATTGTGCATACTAAGGCCAGAGCAAGTATCATCGAGCAATACTGGAGATTGACATCATGAAAACCCTGAATAAACGCGTATTCCTACTAAGCCTGATTTTATGTGCGGCCGCACTCACTGGATGTGCCAGCACCTTCTCCAGCAAAATCAACACGGTCAATCAATTACCCGCCACTTTCGCCGACAAAAGCTATACTTTCGTAGAGCATCCTGAGCAAGGTAAAGAACCAGAATACCAACATGCCAGCGAAGATTTAAAACTACGATTAAAAGAATTGGGTTTTAACGAAACCGACGCGGGCCAAGCAACGAAAGCAGCGCTAAAGCTGAGTTTGCAATTAATATCAGTCCCGGGCAACACTCATGTATCGTCTCCATTTGGTTCGCTCAACTACATCGTCACCCCATCAGGCATGGTAATTCCTATCGGCGGTTTTGATCCGTATCGCATTTATCCTGGATTCATTCGTGCCCCTTACCGCTTTTATCCTCGTTCCGTGTTTTATCCACGTTACTTTGGCCCACTTTACTCACCATTCGGATTTGGACGTCGCTACGATCCATTTTATGGAACTAATCTCGATGTACGCCAGTACTTTGATCATGGCGTAGAGATCACCATCACCGAAGCCGCAACCGGTAAATTATTGTATTCCGTCACGGCAAAGACCACCCAAAATGAGGTAGAAATTGATGCTTATCTGGGACTATTGATAGAAAGTGCTCTACGTGATTTCCCCAACAAGAGCGGCGAAACGCGCGTAGACATCCAAGTAGAAAAGTAAGCAAGTAAATAAATAAGGCAGACTAAGGTTCTGCGCGATAAACCATTCTGCATGCAGATATAAAATGCCCAACTTTTTGGGGTCAGGTCAATTGAAAACTCAATCGACCTGGGCATTTTTTAAGCCGACTTGCTTATACCGCCAGATCTTTCAAGGCATACGTGAGCGCCCGGTCAACTAGAGAATTAGCTTGTATGGTATTCACTGTTCCACTACGATAGCGGGCTTCTAAATCGGCAATCGAGATAGAGAAAGCCTGATCACCTTGGCGGCTAGCAAAAATAAAACTACTGCGCTTAGGACTTATCCAGGCTAATTTGTAGCGGGTAATTTGTTCATCTTCATCATTAAAATCCAACCACATGCCGCGCTCTAATGCCGCCACTTGTTTGGTTGCCTCATCATCTGTTTGTGCCACTTTTTCTTGCACAAAACGATCGAGACGACGATTACTGGCGCGTTGGGCGATATTTACCGCGATCTCTAATTGGCGACGTGGCGATAGTTCTAAAGGCGCACGAGCCATGGCAGCATGACGCTCTGCCAGTTTAGAGAAGAACAAAACACGATCAGGCTCATCCCAACGTATCGCATTTAACCAGGCATTGAGCAAAGTCAGCATCGCAGGCAATTTTGCGATCAATTCTTTGCGCTCTTCAGGGCTATTTTTGGGTTTAAGACTCCAGATCAAATCATCCATGGTCTTCAAGGCATTTTCTAAAGCATGCGGTTTTTCTTCTTTCACGCTATGCGCGATCGTTAAGATCCGTATCCACTGCTCTTCCAAAAAGACTTCTAAGAATCCGGCCACCTCACCAGTCTCAACCCGTATCGCGACATCATGTTCGGCAAGCTCTCTCGATACCCGCATTTTTTCTTCACTCAAGGCGGTTTGTACAGGCTGACTGATCGCCGCCTGCGCCTTGAGTTCTTCTTCTTTCAAATACGACTCAAGATCCGAAACGACATCCGAAAATAGTTCTATGTGTTGATCAAATTCAGATTGCACGCGTTCAATCACATCGCCAATCACTCCTAATAAAGGATCGACTGAGGCTGATTCAGCATCTAATAAAATGCCTGAGCTACCCAACATATCGAGCAAAGTGCGTGCTGGGTGCGATTCACGGAAGAAAAAATCACGATCAGATAAGGCCACACGCACAATCGGAATCTGCAATTGCACCATCATGCTTTTGATATCATTGCCCAGACTAGGATCCGCAAAAATGTAATCGAAAATTCGTGCCAGCAGCTCTATCGTATTTCGTTCGACTACACTCAATTTTTGCGCAGAGCTCGCATGCAAGACTTTATGTAAGCGCGATTCAAAATGCGTATTCGTCGTTTCTTCTTGCGAATGATGCTTTTGCATATTGCGCAAATCTTCAAAGAATTGCTGATCAATACTGGCTTTATCTGGATGCTCTTCATTGGCATCCAAATCATCTAGTTGATTAGTTAAAGTATCACTCACCATCGCCAAACCACTTAACTCATAGTGTGGATCGGTATACGCCAGTTCAATCTGTCCAGAAAAAACGCGCTTGAGTTTATCTTGCAAATACGGATCCAGACTAAACGATTTTTGTACGGGCAGATAAGCAGAAACACCGGACGAAGAATCAAAGGCATCATCGCCTTCAGGTCGAATTCCACGCGCCATCAACTCTTGATTAATATCATCCAAGATAGGGCTAAGTTGCAAAAACACCGTCGGCTGCAATAAACGCAATACCAACAAATGCGAAGCTGGATTTGGATCGAGCTCCATCCATGCCTGATGCACTGCTTTCACAAAAATTTCTGGTCGAAATGGATTTTGCGTGACATCGATAGGCATGCGATTAAGAATGCGTCCAATCAAGGTATTCAACATCACCAGCGGCTCGGCATTTAAGACTTCAAGCGCATGGCTGGCATTACGCAATAAAATCTTGCCTTCCATTTCTTCGTAGGTTTGGGCGGTATTATCTAAGTATTGATCTTCTTTTTTTGCGCGCTTACGGGTATTGAAAACGCTGACTTCTTTCGTCAACGCTGTATTTATCTGACTAGCGACCAAACGATAAAAGGTCGTGCTATTGCGCTTAATCAACTGATGCGCGTCAAAGCTAAGTTTTGCTTCGTCTGGGCGCACCGCCTGATCGGATAATTTAAATAATTGATCTGCCAAACGCGTAGAAAAGGCTTCCAGTTGCGATGACACCAGATTCGTCGCCAACGGTACCATATTCTGCAAAATCAATAGTCGTGCAGCGCTCGACGATTCTGCCTTCTTTCCCTCAGGAGTCGTCACAGCCGAAGTATTTTTCTTCACCGAATTTGAAGTGGCGGGAATAAGTGGAGTGGTGTCCATGGATCAATTCATAAAAATAAACAATTAGCCTATACCGCTTAAGCCTGGTGAATTTCCTACACGCCGTAATAGGCTTCAGTCGCAAACGTAATTGCAACGATGACAGCAACTGCAAACAACAATACCAATAATAGTCGACCAAATTTAGGGCTACCATCATCGGCCGATGGCGTTTTATCATCGCTGACCTGATCTTCTTTTGTCATAAAATTTCTGAGCTTTCACAATTCAATGCACACTCGCATTGACCACCCTTGAGTATATGTTGTTTTGCATCAATTCGACTAGGGTTCGATCGACAAATCTATCTGCAAACACCACTTGGCTACAACATGCGCAAATATATTAAAACTGAAGTTTCCGATGGAGCAATTCATTGTGTATCAAGCATTTTGCCATCTTCTTTATTCTTCTTATCATCATTTACGACTTAATAAATACATCCCTAGAATGACCAGACTAGCACCAGCAAGCTGCCAAGTGGTCACAGCCTCCTGCAAAAACACTGAGCCTAATACCAAGGTCGAGACAGGACCTATCATGCCAGCTTGCGAGGCCTTAGGCGCACCAATCTTTTGTACGGCAAACATGGTTAAAAATACTGGGAGGACCGTACACACCATCGCATTCACCATCGATAAAGACAATACTGGCCAGCTTTGATTTAATAAGCTAATTGGACGCAACACAACAAATTGGGCAATGCAGGCAAAGCTCGACACGCACATCGCATAGGACACTAAACGCAAAGCGCCGATTCGCAGCACCATCTCACCTGATTGAATCAAATAAGTCGCGTAGGCAATTGCCGAACCCAATACCAACCCGGCGCCAAGTATTACCTGTTGCCCATTGAAAGATAAATCATGCATGAAAACCAAGACAATGCCCGCATAAGCAATGCCAAGTGATAGGTATTCAATCGGGCGGATTGGGCGTTTAAACCATAAGACATGAATCAATAAAACAAACGACGGCGTCAGAAACAAAATTAATCGTTCCAAGCCAGCAGAAATATATTGAAGCCCGAGGAAATCTAAGAAACTCGATAGGTAATAACCGACCAAACCCAAGGCCAGCAATCGCCAGCGATCTGCTGTACTCAAGGGCTCGTTTTTCCATCCCTGCCAAATAGCAATCGCGGCAAAAACCGGTAAGGAAAACAACATTCGAAACGCGATCACTGTCACAGCATCCAGATGATAGGCGTAGAGTAATTTGGCAACGATGGCTTTAGCAGAAAATAAAATTGCTCCGGTAATGGCTAAACTCAAACCAATTAGCTGATGACGTCTCTGCGTTTGCGACAAAATAAAACTCCTTGAAACTTACCTTGAGCATTCGTGTAGGTGAATAGTCGGCGAAATACTTGATTAAATTGTGCAACCGGTGCTGTCGTAATGCAGAGAAAGAGCAACATAGCGATAGGCGATGACTTATCTATAGAATTACCGCATACGAGGTGCTTATGTAGATTTCTGCCTTGCTTAGCTTATGTGCTTTGCTCATGTGCATTGATCAAGTACTTTGATCAGGCAAGCGAATTTCAAATCGTGCGCCGCCGATACTGGCTTGAGAGATACGTATGCTGCCGCGATGTAAAGTCACAATTTGCTTCACGATTGCCAATCCTAAGCCGAATCCCCCGGTACTGCGATCACGGCTACGATCAAGCCGGTAAAATGGCTCAAAAATTTTGTTACGATCCGCTTCAGGTATCCCTGCACCATCATCTTCTACAATCACAATATGGGAGTTTGCGTGCTGCTTCAACGTGAACACTATATTTTTTTCCGCATATTTCAGTGCATTTTTGAGCAGGTTTTGTATTGCCCGCTCCAATAAACGCCGGTCACCAACGAGTTGCAGCGTCTGCACTTCTAGCACTTGTCGCAATTGAATATGTTCTGGAACAGGCGGTAAATGTTGCATACAGGTTTGCATTAAATCTAGCGCATCGATTACTTCCGTCGTCAACTGCCCCTGCGCATCCAGCTTAGCCATATTGAGCAATTCAGACACCAGGCTGTTTAGCTCACTCAAATCAGCCTGCATCGCTTGTATTCTTGCTTTGCTCTTGTCTGATGCTTGCATTCCTTGTGGAGTATCTTGCAAAATTTCCAGTGCAAACTCCAAACGCGCAATCGGCGTGCGCAATTCATGCGATACCGAGTGTAAGAGGTTTTTCTGCGAATTGATCAATTGCTCTATGCGTCCGCCCATCTGATTAATTTGTTGCGCTAAGGGATAAATGGCGGCATTACTAGCGACACCCGCACGCGCAGCAAGATTGCCCTCACCTATTTCAGCAGTGACGTGAGAAAGTGCCTGAATATCGCGCCAATGGGCGCGTGACCAAAAAGCGATAGGAATCAACAAGACAAATGCAACAATCACAAACCGTACAATTTCAAGTTGTATATTGAACCAGTAATCAATTGGAAGATTTTGCACCTGCAACACATCTTCGTCACTGCCTATGTATTTTTCACCGTCGAGATCGACTCGGCGATACAAGGCACGATTTGCAGCATCCACCACAATTCTGCCTTGCCGTAATTTTGCGCGCTGCGCCCTATCAAGTTTTTCCATCACTTGCGGAAGCGGAAGCAACTCAAACGGCACTTGCGAAACTTCTCGCACCTTATTTAAACGTGCCAGCCATTCGTCCGTTGCGGCTTTATCGATATATTGCTCGATCAAGAATATTTGTGGTGCCGCCTGACGTTCCGCATTTTTTTCAATTGGATCACCAAAGATCCCGATAATAACCGCGTATACCAGCATGGTCGCCAAGGCGATAGACAGCAACACAGGTAGCAAAAATCTCAGGAACAGACGATTCACAGCCTGCCTCGACCGTCTGTTCGTGCTACGCAATCATCAATTCCAACAAACCACATGTCATTTCTCCTAGCGATCTATTTTATAAGAATGTGTCGAGAAGACGTGCAGTTTTTATGAAAAGCCTTCATTTTTCTCAAGAATTCCAAGCTTTGTACAAATTGAGGACAAATTTACCTTACTTTGCGGATGAATCAAATCTTGATCAATCATAAGATAAGCGCATCGGGATTTAGTGACGCGCACGGACTATATGAGCTCGCTACGCCACCTAGGTCATCGATGCATTTAATTTACACATCAGCTACACCTGATCTAAACCGCACTTAAACATTTAGGGGAAGGAAATTCATTATGCCAGCTTTGATTTTGCGTTTCCGCGCTCGCGCACTGATGACTAGTTTCGGCGCCACTCTCAGCGTATGTATCTTCTTAAGTCTGAGCGGCTGTGGAGGTAATGGCAGCATTGGACACACCGAATCAAGCAAAACTCCTGCCCCAGTCGCCACCAATGAATTTCTAAATCTGGTCAAAGAAGCGAGTTGCGCCGAGCATAAAAATCGCCTGCTATTAATTGATCAACAATATGTTCTTTGGGATAGATCCGGCAATTGTGCCGACGCCGCTTATGCACAAAGTCTATATGGTGCGACCCCGAAAAATTTGCTGTGCTCACATGCCGACACTATCGCAGGTCCACGCACTACTTGCAGTGAGGCTAGCGTAGAAAGTTTGTTCAAAACCATGATCGCGAATCTCGATAAGGCAGATTTAGGTCTGGGAAGCGCTCATCAAGTACAGAGCATCGCAATTCCAAACGCAAACAGCAATGCAATTAATTTCAAAGCACTGCCAGCGCCTTTCTATCACGGCGCCGCACTCGACTATGCACTCATTAAAGATAAACAAGCCTGGGATATTTTTTGGAATGCATCTGGCAGCAAAGCCTCTGCAAACCTGATCATGCCTGATTTCAACGCCAAAATGGTACTGACGAAATTCTACAAAACAGTCAATGATTGCAGTATCACACGCTTTTTAAAAGTTAGTTCCGACGGCCAAAAATTACACGCTAGCTACTTTGACGAGGAGCGTGTGTCCATCACCCGCTGTGACTTGGAAAACACAAGTGTAAGCACACCAATGCAGATGATTGAATTACCTACGCTTGACTTGGCGGTAGAACTGCAGCGTGTGAACGGTGCACTGATTTCTTATCAATCGGTAGTGAGTGGAATGCACTCCGCAATTGGCACTGCCCGCAATATTGTGATTCGCGATCAGGCAAATTGGCAGCAGCTTTGGCAAGAACATCAGGCGGGCACTGGCAACGCAACAACTCCGCCAGCCATCGATTTTTCCAAAAAAATGCTCATCGCCGTTTTCCTCGGGACGCAAGCTTCAGGTTGTTCTGGCATTCAAGACCTGCGCATCTGGCGCGATACCGGAAAATTGGTAGCAACACATTATGATGTGACTCCAGGCCCTGACAGTATTTGCACCGCCAATATCACAAGTCCATTTCATGTTGCAGAAGTAGATCTGAGTACGGATACGGTGGAATTTATTGGCGTTCCAAGTTCAACACCATAAATTGGTTTAAAAGAGGATAAAAATTAGCCTACCTAAGCTTACTGCAGACAACATGTTAAATCGGTGAGTGAGCTGGCAATTTTCATAGTTGTTTTAATGGGGTGTTAAAAAGCAAATTCTGTATTTTTATATGTTTTTCCTAAGCTTTCAAACCAGAATTTATATCTCAATTGTAAAATGATGAATGGGTCACCACCGTTTTTGCAATTTTGAGAATTAACAATGAAAAAAATTTATTCCTTAATCATCGCGACATTCATCATAAGTAGCAATGCTTATGCGCAAAGTCCAGCACAGAATCTGATGCCAGATGGCAGCCATGATATGTACTTGGGACTAGGCGTTGTGTCGCGCCCATTATATGAGGGAGCAAATCAGACCAAGCGGCAAGCTGTGCCTGTGATGCAGATGCAATGGAGTAATGGAGTTTTTGTAGCTGGAATGAGCGCAGGCTGGCACCTTTCACAAACCTTCGATCAGGAATTTGGCCCGATAATTACTATGGAACCTAGCAGAACAGCCAATGGCACATCGGGTAGCATACAAATGTCAGGCGATATACATTCCGGGATCGTCGATCCGAATAGAGTTGGACTACCACATGTGCAACAAAATAGATTGATTGGCATGGATGATATCCGCACGCGCCTATTATTCGGTGGTTTTTACAATTATCAACTCAGCGGTCAATTGCGTCAGACTAATACGTTGATGTTTGGGGCAGGTAACGATCAACGTGGCATACGACTTAGCAGCGACCTGCGTTATCACTTAAGAGACGCACTACCGCATCACCAATTTACATTTGGTACCGGCTTCACTCTGGTGAATCGAGCCTATGCAAATAGTTATTTTGGTGTGAGCGAACTAGAAGCTGATCGCAGTATTAACTTAAAATTTTCAACAAAAGCAGGAATTAAAGACGTACATGCTGACGTTTTTTGGAACTGGAATTTAAATTCATCTTGGATGGTCACCTCCAAATTGAATGTCAGCCGATTAGTAGGCGACAACCGAAATAGCCCCCTGGTTGAACGGAATACGAATGTAGCAATCTCTAGCGCAATTGCCTATCGATTTTAAAACATCAGCTCATTAAATTTCGACATCCTCTTTTTTATTAATGCAGTCTTTCTATTGAAAACCATTGTGAATCTACGTAACGCATTCTTTGTAATCTGCCTCCTGACTAGCGCTCCCTATGCGCTGGCGCAGTCGGCTGACGACAATAAGCGTCCACAAGATGCTGAATGGATGAGTTATCGCGATGCCTACCGCACCATGTTGTGGTTTGAAAAATATGGCAAGGCAAAGAATTTAATTCAGCTACAACTGCAAGTCGTCCCGAAAGATAATGCGACCTCTATCGACAATTTACGCCTGCATATTGTTGGAAAAAAAACCCATCTTGATCTGGCCTTAGATACCTTGGGGCGCACTTCGCTCCCGCTACTCAAAGCGGCTTACGATGAAAATGCTGAGCTGGTGATTAATCAAAAAGCTGGTCAGGCTGGATTCCGCTTTAGAACCAGTATCATAATCCGTCCCGATGGCATTTATGAATTAGCCGACTTGCGTGCTGCTTGCGAGCAGGCACTCGCCTATCAAAGCTATGTAGACTATACGGCGTATCGTGGTAAGCGATGCATAGGCGTACGTTTTGCCTTTGCGAAAAAAGATAGTGTCGCGATGGTGGAATTTAAATATCTCAATCAAAACAATAACTTGCCGATCAACGACAACACAGCGATTTGGCCCGACAGCGCTGCGAATTTTAGGACGAGCAATGTCATTTTCGGCGCTGCAGGCAATGTAGCGAACAATGTTCAATCTAATCTGCAAATAGAAAAAGGGCAGATACATACGCGTACCAGCCCTTTAGCGATTATTGCATTGATCGAGTAGACAGCCTTGAAGTAGTTGCCTTAATTAAGTAATATTAATTAAGTAATATTAATTAAGCTATTCTCAATACGCTGTACTAAATAAATTATTTATATAATAGTTTCGGGAGAAGGAGTTACTCCCATGCAGACGGGGAAAATAAATAGCCCTCACCCCACACCGTCTTAATTTTCTCCGAATTCTGGTCATCAAAACGACGACGCAAGCGAGAAATTAAGTTATCGATGCTGCGATCCAGCCCATCAAATTCTATCCCGCGCATTTTTTTCAAAATATCATCACGTGACAAAACTTTTCCCGGCGACTCGACCAACACCATCAACAATTTAAATTCGGTGTTCGACAGTTCGATTGCTTCCTGACGCCAGTGCACTAGGCGATCACTGCGCGAAATATACAAGGCGCCAAATTGTAGTTGATCGGTGTCGCCTGCGGCTGCGTTCACTACCGGGCTTGCAATCCTGCGCACCAAGACACGCAGTCGCGCTAACAGAATACGTGGCTGCACCGGCTTACTAACGAAGTCATCCGCGCCTTGCTCTAATGCGGAAACTTCATCGTAAGAATCTTCACGGGCAGTAAGGATTAAGATAGGCACACGGCTGATTTCGCGGATCTGACGACAAACCACCATACCGTCTAAGCCAGGCAACATCAAATCAAGCACCACCAAGTCTGGCGAACTAGCTTGAAAGTGTGCCAAAGCCAAATCGCCGCGTGGCACGAGATCGACCGCAAACTCATAGGATTGCAGATACTCAATAATCAAACTGGCGAGGCGTTCATCATCCTCAACTAACATCACACGAAACATAGGCTTTCTCCTTAGCCGCATTGTATAAGGACGGCTCTCTAACAGCAATCAGGTCAGAGGGAAAAATACCCAGAAAGTTCCACATTTTCAGACTTGGCATCAACTCAGGCAGCAATAGGGCTGCCACAGGTATCGCAATGATCACAATTATGATCAAAAGAATATGCAGATAAGATGCAGATACGGTTCAGATACAATTCAGGTCAAATAATTTAAGCCGCAGTCACGAGTGTACGGGCAGGAAATTGCACGCAGAATTTGCTACCGACATTCACCGTCGATTCGATTAACAATTGCGCTCCATGTCGAATCAGCACATGCTTGACAATCGCCAGCCCCAGTCCTGTTCCTTGCGTTTCACGCGAACGACTTTTATCGACACGATAGAAGCGCTCTGTCAGGCGGGATAAGTGTTCCTGGCTAATCCCAATCCCATTATCTTGCACCACGCACTGTGGTCCTTGAGAAGTATTTCGCCAAATAACTTTAATCTCGCCATGTTCTGGCGTGTAACGCACCGCATTCGTCACCAAATTGCTAATGGCACTACGAATTTCATCCGTGCTCCCCATAATATCAGGGCCATCAAACTCCAACTCGATGCGATGCTTACCGGCCGACAATGCCTGCGCTTCCTGGCAGATGTGCTTTAACATCATCTGCATATCAATCCCTTCATTTCGCACCTTAAATTCAGTCGATTCCAATCGACTAAGAGTAAGCATATCTTCGACTAAACGCTGCATACGCTCGCCCTGCTCGACCATCAGTTTGAGATGTGATGAACGGATAGCGACTTCCATATCCGGTTGCATAGAAGCGATTTCCAAGAATCCATTAATCACAGTTAAAGGTGTGCGTAATTCATGCGAAGCATTCGCAATAAAATCGCGTCGCATCATGTCAATTCGTTCAGATTCAGTGATATCGTGCGTGACCAAGATCTGGCGTCGGTTTTCAAATGGAATCACATGCACGATCAATTTTCGATCGCGCAAAGACAAGGTCAAAGGTGTCTCGTAACGCCCCAAAATAATATAGTCGATGAACTCGGGTGTACGCACCAAGTTAGTCACTCGCATGCCTTTGTCGCGCGTTAAATCCAGACCTAAGTGACGCTCAGCGATTGGGTTGCACCATTCCAAAAACATCACGTCGTCCATAATCACCAAACCATCCGGCAACAAGGTCATGGCTTGTCTAAAACGCGCCAGCCATTCCGCCAACTCAGTCTGATTCTTTTCATCGCCACGACGTAATTTGTACAAGCGCGAAAAAATTTCTGTCCAAGCACCCCAACCGTCTGGCAAACGTGCGCTATTTGGATTATCCAGCCAATCAGACAAATTCAATAAATACTGCAGTTGAACCACGATCAAGACGATCATGCCGAACAGCGCCAATGCCAAACCTGTAACCACACCCCAGAAATAGGCACCGGCAGCAGCCGCTGCAAGTATGATCGCCATACGTACTGCAGCAGAAATCCAAAAGATGAGATGTGGATGCATTATTACTTAAGTAAATGGAGGAAAAGAAAAGATGGTGAAACGAACATCTGAATCTCAGAATAAATGCAATCAAACATGGCTAAAACCTTGAATGAGTTTCCTATTTTAGCCATGAATGATGAATTGATGTTGTCGATCTTACCGGGCACACTTAATACAAAAAACTTATTGCAAAATTTAGTTACCAGGCATGCACCTTAGAAATTCTTCGTAACTATTTCTCGGACAGCATATAGCCAACGCTACGAATTGTCTTAATTAATCCTTCTGCACTCTTTAAGACTTTGCGCAATCGCAAGACGTGAACATCGACTGTGCGTTCTTCGATCACAACATGATCACCCCACACCTTATCGAGTAGCTGACTGCGTGAAAAAACACGCTCAGGATGTGCCATAAAAAATTTGAGCAACTTGTATTCGGCATGACCGATCTCAATTTTTTGATCATCAATTTTCACTGAGCAACTGACAGGATCAAGATGTACATTCGCAATTTCGAGGCTAGTTTGTGCGTGCTCAGGACTTTTACGGCGCAGCATTGCCTTAATTCTTGCCGTCAATTCGCGCGGAGAAAATGGTTTAGTAATGTAATCATCTGCGCCATGATCCAGACCTGAGATCTTATCCTCTTCCATGCTCTTGGCCGTCAGCATGATCACCGGCATTTCATTGAAATTTCGGTCGGAACGAATCCGCGATAAAAGACGCAAGCCACTTTGATCTGGCAACATCCAGTCAAGCAAAATCAACTGTGGTGTTCGATGCTGCAAAAAATCCCAAGCTTCGGCAGTATTACCAACTGCCACCGTTGTCCAGCCTGCCGCGCGTAGGGTAAAACTAATTAACTCACTAATAGCTGGTTCATCTTCAACAATCAAAATCGTGGTTTTATCAACTGACATAAGATTTTTATTCTTTTCTATTTTCGGGTGCGGCCTGTATCGATAATTGTCAATCACTAATTGCAAATTTTAATTCGCTAATTTCTAATCACCAATATCTAGTCGCCAATTTATATTATGGCTGAGGATTTTTTTCCTGTTTGCTGGCGACATAATCTGAATGGCGTATATCGCGACCTTCAACAATGTAGATCGTGTGCTCAGCAATATTCTTTGCATGATCACCGATGCGTTCAATTGCTTTGGCTACCCATAGTGCATCTAAAGCAAATGAAATCGTGCTTGGATCTTCCATCATAAAGGTAATCAAATTGCGCATGATAGAACGAAAATCACTATCGATGATTTGATCAAAGGCAATTAACTCTACTGCCTTTTTATCGTCGTGGCGCGCAAATGCGTCCAAAGATTGATGCAACATTTGCCCAACGCTACTAGCTAAAACACGCACTGTCTCATAGCCGCTAATCATCGCGCTGCTACGGTTTTTGCTCCTCATTTCTTGTGCGATACGAGCGATCTTTGTAGACTCATCACCAATCCGTTCAAGATCAGTAATGACTTTTCCTGTCGCCATCACGGTACGCAAATCATTCGCTGCAGGCTGACGCTTAACTATCAAATGACTGCACATATCGTCTAACATTACTTCCAAACGATTGACTTCTTCGTCCGATTTAACAACCGCCGCAGCTTGTTCGCTGTCACCAGTGCGATAGCAAGTCATCGCATCTTGAAAATGGTTTTCTACCAACCCGCCCATTAATAATACTTGAGAACGGATTGCTTCTAAATCGTGGTTATACTGAGATGATGAGTGTTCGCCTGTCATATCGACTCCTGAATTCTGTATTTAAATTTTCGTACACTGTTTTGCTAAAGATTAGCGCGACTAAACATCCGGTCTTATCCGAAGCGACCTGTGATGTAGTCCTGCGTTTCTTTGCGTACAGGGTTCATAAAAATATTATCGGTCTCGCCAAATTCGACCAACTCCCCCAAATACATATAGGCAGTGTAGTCAGAACAACGCGCTGCCTGTTGCATATTGTGCGTCACGATGGCAATCGTGTAATCTTCTTTCAATTCATTGATCAATTCTTCGATCTTCACGGTAGAAATCGGATCAAGCGCAGAAGTCGGTTCATCTAATAATAAAACTTCTGGTTTGACAGCAACACCGCGCGCAATGCACAAACGTTGTTGCTGACCACCGGACAAACTTAAGCCACTGCTGCTGAGCTTATCTTTGACTTCATTCCACAAGGCTGCTTTTTTCAATGACCACTCTACACGTTCATCCATTTCACCTTTGGACAGGTTTTCATATAGGCGCACACCGAATGCAATGTTGTCATACACCGACATAGGGAAAGGCGTAGGCTTTTGAAACACCATGCCCACTTTGGCACGTAACAGATTAATGTCTTGGCCTGGCGATAAAATATTTTGATCATTGTAGATAATTTCGCCCACTGCTTTTTGACCTGGATATAAGTCATACATACGGTTAAAAGTACGCAGCAAGGTCGATTTACCACAGCCAGAAGGACCAATAAACGCGGTCACTTTTTTATCATAGACCTTCAAATTGACATCGTGCAAGCTGCGATTGCTACCATAGTAAAAATTCAAATTCTTGGTTTCTATGCAGGCTTTTTGCTCTACTACAGGTTTAGTATTTGGAATCATTATCGTCAACTCTAAATTATTTATGCACTTTTTGTGCGAATACGGTTCGAGACAGTACGTTTAGTGCCAACACACTGAAGGTCACTAACAACGCACCTGTCCAGGCAAGACCACGCCAGTTGTCATACGGGCTCATGGCAAACTGATAAATCACCACCGGCAAATTCGCCATCGGCTTATTCATGTCGGTATTGGTAAATTGATTGTTCAAAGCAGTGAATAACAAAGGCGCTGTTTCGCCAGAGATACGCGCCACGGCTAGCAAGACACCGGTCAAAATTCCGGCCTTCACGGCTTTCACTCGAATAAACAAAGCGACTTTCCAACGCGGCGCACCAAGAGCAAATGCCGCCTCACGCAAGCTGGTAGGAACCAACGCTAACATATTGTCAGTCGTGCGAACTACAACTGGAATAGCGATCAATGAAATTGCCAAAGTCCCGGCCCAGCCCGAAAAATGTTTGATGTGGGCGACATAGATGGCATACACAAACAAACCAATAACAACCGATGGTGCGGACAACATGATGTCGGTAACAAAACGCGTCAAATCGCTAAACCAGTTTTTCTCACCATATTCGGCCAGATAAATGCCGGCCAAAATGCCAATTGGTGTACTGATCAAGGTCGCAAACCCGACCATCATCAAACTACCGATCAAGGCATTCGCTAAACCGCCACCCTCTTCACCTGGCGCTGGTGTTGGTGCCGTGATCGCTTCCCAACTCAAGGACCCCATGCCTTTGATCACCAAAGTGAACAAAATCCACATCAGGAAAAACACTCCTAATGCCATCGCTGCGGTCGAGAAGAAAATACCTATTTTGTGTTTGCGCAAACGCGACTTGTAAACTGAATTCACTGAATTCATCGCTTTATCTTGAGTTTGTGTCATTTCACACCTTCTTTTCTTTTCATGCCTAGTAACAGCAATTTGGCGGACGCTAATACGACAAAGGTGATCACAAATAAAATCAGACCGAGTAAAAATAAGGAGGAGATATGTAGTTCAGACTCTGCTTCGGCAAATTCATTCGCCAAACTCGACGCGATACTGTTACCACCCGCGAACAAGGACCAATGCAATTTGTGCGCATTGCCGATCACAAAGGTAATCGCCATCGTCTCACCCAAAGCGCGCCCCAAGCCCAACATCACGCCACCAATCACACCTGCTCGGGTGTAAGGCAAAACAATTTTACGCACTACTTCCCAACGTGTGCAGCCCAAACCATAAGCCGATTCTTTCAAGACTGGTGGGACGATTTCAAATACATCACGCATCACCGATGCAATGAATGGGATGATCATAATGCCAAGGATAATACCGGCTGTCAGCACACCGATTCCTATCATGGAGCCAGAAAACAAAACGCCAATCACAGGCAATTTACCCAGCGTATTGGCGAGTAGTGGCTGACCATACGTACTAAAGAAAGGGGCAAAAATGAACAGCCCCCACATACCGTAAATGATACTAGGGACACCAGCCAGCAATTCAACTGCCGTTCCTAATGGACGTTTGAGCCAGGTCGGACAGATTTCCGTCAGAAATAAGGCAATTCCAAAGCTGATAGGAAAAGCAATCAGCAAGGCAATGCCCGATGTCACGAGTGTACCGACAATCGCGATCATGCCGCCGTATTTATCATTGATGGGATCCCACTCTATCGTCGTGATAAAGGCGAAACCGAATTCTTTCATCGCTGGTAAGGCGCCGTAAAACAAAGAAACGACAATGCCAACCAAGACCAACAACACCATCAAGGCAAAACTAAAAGTGAGTTTATGAAACAGAAAATCCTGCAGTTTCTGTTTGCGCATAGTTGAACTATGCTGAGTGTTCAGAGTTATTTGAGAACTTGTCATCGCTGGACTATCTTCCTGTTTAGTATTCCAAGTCATGCATGACATAAATTGGAGATACAAGCTTCATCGCTGTGGCAGTTTTATTTTATTTATTATCCGCTTGATGTACAAACATCCCAACTAGTCAGTTGGGATGTTTGCGTCGTTCAAGCCGTTTTGTTCAACCTAAATTCAAGCTAAATTAAGCTAAATTCAAGCTAACTCTTGATTAATACAAAGCCTTGCCTGAAGCGTCTTTCAAATTGGCTTTCCAGCTAGCGTGAATCAATTTAGTCACGTCAGTTGGCAAAGGTACATATTCCAATTCAGTCGCCATTGCTGCGCCATTCGCAAATGCCCAGTCGAAGAATTTCACAACTTCTTGTGTATTTGCTGGAGTCGCAGGCACTTTGTGTAACAAGATGAATGTTGCGCCGCTGATAGGCCAGCTATCTTTACCCGCTTGATTCGTCAACACCACGCCCATGCCTGGTGTTTTCGCCCAATCAGCGCCAGATGCTGCTGCTTTGAAATTCACATCGTCTGGTTGTACAAATTGACCGTCACGGTTTTTGACTTGCGTATGGATCATTTTATTACGCTTTACGTACGCATATTCTACGTAACCGATAGAACCTTTGATGCGCTGTACGTTCGCTGCAACGCCTTCATTACCTTTGCCGCCCAAGCCCACTGGCCATTTCACCGCTGTACCAGAGCTGACAGTCGATTTAAATTCTGCACTAACTTTAGACAAGTAATCAGTCCAGATAAATGTCGTACCAGAACCGTCAGAGCGATGTACTACAGTGATATCTTCCGCTGGCAATTTTGCACCTGGATTGAGTGCAGTAATTTCTGCCGCATTCCATTTAGTAATAGTGCCCATGTAGATCTTTGCTAAGACTTCACCTGTCATCTTCAATTGACCTGGTGTTACGCCTTCCAAATTCACAACAGGAACTACGCCACCGATTACGGCTGGGAATTGCATCAAGCCATCGGCTTCTAATTCTTCTGCCTTCAAAGGCATGTCAGACGCACCGAAGTCGACTGTTTTTGCTTTGATCTGTTTGATACCACCACCGGAACCGATGGATTGATAATTAATAGTGTTTCCCGTTGCTTTTTTGTAAGCATCTGCCCATTTTGCGTAAATTGGGTAAGGGAAAGTCGCGCCAGCGCCAGTCACTTCAGCGGCATGCACAGACGAAAAAGCCATCGCAGCACCTGCCGCAACAACTAAGGACTTAACAATACGATTGAATTGCATATTTACCTCGATTAAATGGGGAAAACAAAGCTGTATGTCATTTGACTTCTCTTCGGTGTCAACACTCCGGCCACACCGTTTAACTAAGCAACTAACACGAGGCGAACTTTACAAGTCGAATATGACAGGAATATGACAGGGCACAGAACATTGTGAAATATTTGCCTTGTAGGAATTTTATTGTCATAAACTTGTCACAATCAACAATTACACTCCCAGCAAGACAAATGCGCTACCCAGCGCCTACACTCACTAAATCGAAAAATCATGATAAATCCTGATGTCATAAATGGTACAAATAATGGTACAAATGACACCTCAATGAGTTTGGAAGCGATCAGTGCTTCTTCATTACCTGCAGGCGAGACGATAAGTCATATTTCTCCCAAAGCCAGTAGCGATAGCGAATCTGCTTTAATGGCGGCTTGGGGTTTGCCACGTTCAGGCATCTATTTAGATAGAGAACGTTCCCAAATCGCTTTCAATTGGCGTGTGCTGGCGCAAGCCGAAGATAGAAGCATTCCTTTATTAGAGCGTTTGAAATATCTTTGTATCGTCGGCAGCAATCTGGATGAATTTTTTGAAGTGCGGGTTGCCAGCTTATTGGCACAAAACACCATAGACGGGCAATTGGCACAACATGCGGGCTTCACCGGCATGATGGAAAGAATCGCCAGAGATTGCCATGATTTAGAAATACGCCAATATGAAGTGCTCAACCAAGATATTTTGCCAGCACTCTCACGCAAAGGCATCCATCTGCTGCGCCACACCGAAAGAACTGAAGCTCAGCGCGCCTGGGTAAAAGCCTATTTTGATCGTGAAGTACGCCCACTGTTGACGCCGATTGGTTTAGATCCGGCACACCCATTTCCGCAGGTAGTAAATAAGAGTTTGAATTTTATTGTCTCGCTAGCGGGCAAAGATGCCTTTGGTCGCGGTACTGCGATTGCGATTGTAAAAGCGCCACGCGTATTACCACGCGTCATCAAAATTCCTGATGAGCTAACTGAAAGTGGACAAGCATTTTGTCTGCTCTCCTCCGTCATTCATGCCCACATCGGCGACCTATTTAATGACAGAGAAGTGCTCGCATATTCGCAATTTCGCGTAACCCGTGACAGTGATTTGTGGGTTGATGAAGATGAAGTCAAAAATCTGCGCCAAGCTTTACAAGGTGAATTACAAGGTCGCCAATTTGGTGTGGCGGTGCGCTTGGAAGTCGCAAAAAATTGCCCTGAAGCTTTATCCCAATTTTTGTTAGAACAATTTGCATTGAGTAAAGATCGCTTATATGCGGTCGATGGTCCAGTGAATATGGTGCGATTGTCTGAATTAATTGATCATGTAAATCAAGCCAATTTACGCTTTCCAGCCTTTACCGCTAAACCCGATCCCAAATTGGCGCAGAAAAATATTTTTGAAGTCTTAAACAAACAAGATATTTTGCTACACCACCCGTTTCAGCCATTTCAAACGGTGATCGATTTTATCCGCAGCGCCTCACTTGATCCGAATGTGCTCGCGATCAAACAAACGATTTATCGCACGGGCATGAATTCGGATTTAATGGAATCCTTAATCACCGCTGCGCGCATGGGTAAAGAAGTGACAGTGATTGTGGAAATCATGGCGCGCTTTGATGAAGAAGCAAATATCAATTGGGCGGATCGCTTGCAAAGAGCTGGCGCGCAAGTCGTGTATGGTGTGGTTGGCCTAAAGACGCACGCTAAACTCGCTCTGGTCATCCGACGCGAAGAAGGTGGGCGACTGCGTCATTATGCGCACTTAGGCACGGGCAATTATCACCCGTCGACCACGCGCTTTTATACTGACTTTGGACTATTAACCGCGCATCCTAAAAAAGCCGCGGAAGTGAATGAAATTTTTATCCACCTGACCGGTTTGACCAAACCGAAAAAGTTGGAGCATCTATGGCTTGCACCATTTTTCTTACAGCCAAAAATTATCAAAGCGATTCGTAATGAAGCCCGCATCGCGCGTGAAGGTCGCCCCGGTCGCATCATTGCCAAAATGAATGCACTAGTGGATGAATCGGTGATTCGCGCGCTATATGCAGCCTCTGCAGATGGCGTCAAAATTGACTTGATAGTACGCGGCGCCTGCACGCTGCGCCCTGGTGTGCCCGGGCTCTCGGAAAACATCAAAGTGCGCTCAATTATCGGCCGCTTCCTAGAACATTCGCGTATTTATTACTTCCGCAATGATTTGGAACATGATGTCTATCTTGCGAGTGCCGATTGGATGAGTCGTAACCTATTCCGACGTATTGAAGTTGCATTTCCGGTTTTGGAAAAACATCTGAAAAAACGCATCATCAGCGAAGGCCTTGATCCGTATTTGAAAGACAATCAAAACGCGTGGATCTTGAATGCCGATGGTAGTTATGAGCGCAAGAAAATCCGTGGCAAACAAAAATCATTCAGTGCACAGCAATATTTGATGCAAACCTTGGGTTCTCCGGAGACGGATAACTAGCGCATTAGGGGCACGACATGGACTTAATATTATGGCGCCACGCTGATGCAGAACCAGGCCATGAAGGATTAGCCGACAACTTACGGCGCCTCACGCCCAAGGGGCAAAAACAAGCGCAAAAGATGGCTTATTGGCTAGACAGCGTATTGCCTCACAATTGCAAAATACTTGTCAGCCCGACGATCCGTACGCGTGAAACTGTCGCGGCACTCGCCAAGCTTAATCGTCAATTCAAAATCATGGAAGAATTGAATCCTGAGGCCAGTGCGGAAGATTTGTTACAAGCGGCCCATTGGCCAGATGCACGTGAATCTGTGCTCTTAGTTGGACATCAACCTACTCTGGGTGAAGTCGCCGCACGCTTGATTACCCCCGCACAAAGTACATGTGCGGTACGTAAGGGCAATGTCTGGTGGATTACGCAAAAAGAACGTGATGGCGAGGGTTTGCGCACTTACTTGAAAGCGATTATGACGCCAGATCTGGTGATCAAATAATTCTACAAAAGTGGCTACACCAATAGCTCGACCTGCTTCACTTCTATACTCTGCGGCTGCAACATCACATCATGCCAAGTAATCAGACGCAATTCACCATCTGCTTCTTCTATCAATGCCGACAGGCTTTCCACCCAATCACCATCATTGCAATAAATGATACCGTTGATTTCGCGAATTTCTGGTTTATGAATATGTCCGCAAATCACCCCATCCAATCCACGCTTGCGTGCTTCATCAGCTAAAGCGTCTTCAAATTTAGTGATGTAGCTCACCGCATTTTTGACTTTTGATTTGAGATATTGCGACAAGGACCAATACGGTAATCCGGCACGCGCACGCCAGTGATTGAAGATCTGGTTGATTTTCAAAATCACGGTGTACATGCTATCGCCCAGATAGGCCAGCCACTTAGCGCAGGCAATTACGCCATCGAAGCGATCGCCGTGCAGTACCAACATACGCTTACCATCCGCGGTGGTGTGTACCAATTCATCGCGTACTTGTATGCCACCAAAATCGAGTGCGATAAATTGACGCGCTGCTTCATCGTGATTTCCAGGCACGAAGATCACATTCGTGCCCTTCTTGGCTTTCTTCAACACGGTTTGCACGATATTGTTATGGGTTTGATCCCAAAACCAACGTCGTTTCAATTGCCAACCATCGATGATGTCCCCCACCAGATACAGGGTTTCAGACTCAGTGGCTTTAAGAAATTCCAGCAGCCGCTTGGACTGGCAGCCGGGTGTTCCCAAATGCAGATCAGATATCCATATTGTTCGAAAATGCTTTACATCTTTTTTACCATGCTTGGTGTGTTTAGTGTGCTTAGCATGCTTAGGATGTTTTTGCATTGCCTTTTCAAGGAACTGATCTGCTGGCATCATTTGGCAATGTCCTCTGTACCGTAATGTTTGGCGTAACGATTATCTAGATTCGCTAGAGGTAACATCACAAATAGATCTGCACTGTGAAAATCAGGATCCCACGCTGGCTCGCCACAAACCCAGGCGCCTGCACGCAAATACCCTCGTAACAGAGGCGGGATACGCGCTTCACATCCTTCATCCATATTCTCTAAAGGGAAAGGCAAATGCGGCGTCACGCGATATTCCAGCGGAGAAAATTCTTGTTCGGTGAACTGACGATAAATCGCCGCCGCATTATACCCACCATCTGCCAGACTAATACTGGCGCAACCGATTAAATACTCACAGCGCTCACGTCGCATATAAGCGGCTAGACCTGCCCATAACAACATGATCACGGCACCACTACGATAATCGGGGTGTATGCAAGCACGTCCAGCTTCGGCAATACTGCCACGGATATTTTGCAGGCGAGATAAATCAAATTCGCCTTCTGAGTAATAACGACCGATCTGACGTGCTGCATTCGGGCCGAGAATTCTGTAAGTACCAACCACTTTTAGGGTTTTGGTATCGCGTACGATCAAGTGATCGCAATGATCATCAAATTCATCTTTATCCAGGCAGTCTTCATTTGCCAGCGCAGACAATCCCATCGCCTCAATGAATACTTTGTAACGCAAGCGCTGCACTTCTTTCACTTCTTTTTTAGTGCTCGCTAGGCTCAGACTTAATTTAGAAAAACTGGGATTAGCATCTCCCGGTATGGTCAACACTCTCATGCACGGTTCTCCTTTAACCAATGAAACTGACAGTGCAGAATAGAGAATGAATACTTCAAGAAGATGACAATTTCATGTCTGTTTTGTGACATAAAGGTAGAACATAAGCGCAAGACACAGGCTGCGGAGTTGTTGTGCGCCAGTTTGCACCTTGCAATGGATTTTCCACCAAAGCGGAGAAATATTGCATAATCACAATTATTATAAAATTTCAGGAGGCAAGATGAGCATTGCACTTTCCGTCTTTGTTAAAGCTCTCATCGTGGTGCCCGTCACACTCTTACCCATACTTAATCCAATTGCGGTTGCGCCTATCTTTTTGTCGATGACGGGGCCGATGGATCAGGTGATGGCGAATCGCTTAGCCAAGCGAATTGCGTTTAATTGTTTCTTCCTTTTGATGGGGGCAGTATTTGTTGGCTCTTACGTACTCGATTTCTTTGGTATTTCCTTACCCATAGTGCGGGTTGCTGGCGGCATCGTGGTGGCGATGGCGGGTTGGAAATTACTGAATGATCAGGGGCAGGATAAATTACGTAACTCCGTAGCTGCGTCGGCTGGCAGTTGGACCAAAGAAGAATTGCGTCGCCACAGCTTTTTTCCGTTTAGCTTTCCACTCACTGTTGGGCCCGGTGCCATTGCAACTTCAATTACCTTAGGTGCACAACTTCCGAACAAGCCGGTTGATTGGTTAATCACGGGTTTAGCAGCAACGATAGGCGTATTCTTGACCACTTTTGCGATTTATCTATCCTACCGTTTTGCACGTAATCTAGAGAATTTCTTAGGCGATGTGGGAGCCACAGTCTTGATGCGTTTGTCGGCTTTTATCTTGCTGTGTATCGGTATTGAAATCGGCTGGACGGGTATCGCAGAATTGTTGGAAGATTTGAAAATGCACTAAAGAATCACTGATTAATTACTGAGGTGAGAAACAAAAATGGCTTGTCAGCACTCTTCATGCTGACAAGCCATTTTTGCATACATCTGCTGCAAAACAGCGTTACCAATGATGATAGATGAAAAAAATTTACTCGCCAGCCTCATCCGCAGTCGCGACATCGTGCAACATTAATGCATGTTCCACCTGAGTCGATTCGTCACCAATTTTACTCTTCCAAGCTTTCATGAAATAGATGCGCTCAAATTCCGTTGGCGCTTCATGCCAGATCACCATTAAGGTACCTTTGTGGTCATGCAGTTTTGCCAGTTTGGTGATGCAAGCCTCGTTACCGTCGGCATCCGCCAGCGCCATCGCATAGCCATAAACACGGTTTAAGCGTTCGATACGATCTGGTTCTGTTTCACTATGTGTGGCAGAGATTTTTGCGTGATCTAAAAACATAGGGGCGCTCCCGAAATCGATAGAATATGAAGAATTTCATTTTAGCTGATCCAAACTCGGTCTGGGCGCTTTCTCGTTGATTATCAGAACTATGCGATAAAATCCGAACTTGTTTACAACGCTTCTAGCTTGACCATGCACGTCGAGAGAAAGTTTCACTTTCCAGTTAGCATAGAATTTGTTTAAATGGTGGAATAACACAATCAGTCAGGATAAGGCTGCTCGCCGACGCGGAACTATGAAAAATGCCTACCTTTACTTTATTGACCGCTTTCTGCCACGCAGAATCAGTTATCGCCTAGCCCTCAGCTATCTATTAATTCTTTGCCTATTTGTCATTGTCGTCGTTCGCAGCGTAACGCAAGTGCAGGATATCTCGCGACGCAGTCAAGAATTTGCCCGTAACGATTTACAAAAACTTCTGCAAGTACAAAATTTAGCACTCGATATTGAAGGCTCAACCAGTGCCTTAGTATTGATTTTTAATGCTACACAGGACAAACGTAAGCCGGCATACGACGCAGTCGATGCGAAGAAAAAACATATCGATCAATTAATACAAAAACTCGGTGCAGAATCCGACGATGAAGTCCAAACTCTTTGTCTGCAGCGCCTGGATGTGACTCATCAAGAATTTCGCCAATCGTATCTGAATTTATTTGATGAAATTGAATTGGATAATCCAGATGGTGCAAAACGGGTGTTTGAAACCCAAGTAGCGCCGGCTCGTCAGGCTTTTCTGACGGAAAGCGGAATATTGCTGGACTTAGCAAAAAAACGCATACAACAACGCCAAGACGAAGAACAAAGTGATTTGGCCAGACTCAAATTACAAGTCATCGCAGTTTCTATTTTTGCGGTCTTATGCGGCATAGGACTCGCATTTATCACGCAAAGTAGCGTGGTCCAGCCACTGACGATGTTGGAGAAAAGCGCATTACAGATTGCTGCGGGCAATTACACCAGCAAAGTACCCCCAACCAGAACGACTGAAGTTGCCCAAGTCGGGCGCGCGCTAAACACCATGGCCGACGCCATCGCCTTACGCGAAGCAGAAATTGAACAGCTCGCTTATTACGATCCACTTAGCAATTTACCCAATCGTATCCTGCTCTTAAAAACATTTGAGCAACAAAGTCTGCACGAGCATGCGATGCTCTTGATGGATATCGCACGACTGAAGATCGTCAATGAAACTCTGGGCTTTGGCACAGGTGATACGTTGATCGTTGAAGTCAGCCAAAGATTAAAGCTTGCAACTGAGGCCCTTGCACAAAATCACCACGCCTTTCTGGCAAAATTTTCTGGTGGCCAATTTGCACTGTTATGCGCAGCGCCGGACGGTGGACTGATCAAGGATGTGGTGGCAGATTTACTCAACAATATCAATCATCAGTTGAGTACACCAGTTCAATGTGGCAATCACAGTGTTGATGCGAACTTAGTATTCGGAATTGCACTCGCCAACAATGAAACCAGAGATTTAACCGGACTGATTCGCAATGCGGAAGTCGCGCTTTATGCTGCCAAAGAAAACACTTTGATGTCCGCGTGGTACTCAGATGCGCAAGAAGCCTCGCGTTTAGGTCACTTGAGTTTGCTGTCTGATTTACGTTCTGCAGTACAAAATAATGAATTACAAATGTGGCTGCAACCCAAAATTCATCTCAGCGATTTGTCCTGCTATGGTTTTGAAGCACTGGTGCGTTGGCAACATCCGCAACGCGGTTTTATTTCTCCGGCTGAATTTGTTCCCTTTGCTGAACGCACAGGTTATATCAATCGGGTGACTGACTGGATGCTGAAACAAGCAGTTCAAACTTTGGCGAGTTGGCGCGATAGTTATCCTCAATTAAGCATTGCGGTCAATGTCAGCACGAATGATTTACGCGATCAACACTTCCCAGAACGGGTTCGACAATTGATCGATCAATATCAAGTCAATCCTGCCAATCTACAATTGGAACTGACCGAGAGCGGCATTATGGAAAATCCGGGGAATGCAATTCCCCTGCTGCAAGCCTTACGCTCTATCGGCATAGGCCTGTCCATCGATGACTTCGGCACTGGTCATTCTTCACTCGCGTATTTACAAAAACTACCGGTTTCCGAATTGAAAATCGACCGCAGTTTTGTCATCAATATTGATCAACATCCATCGACCCAAAAACTAGTCAAAACCATCGTTGAAATGGGGCATGGGCTAAATTTGCACGTGATTGCCGAAGGCATAGAAACACTCGCAGAACGGGAAGCTCTGGTTGCACTCGGCTGCGATTCTATGCAGGGCTATTTCGCCAGCAAGCCATTGCATGGTGATGCCTTGCAAAACTGGTTGAACACCTTGCCGAAAGCTTGACGACTTTGCCGAGCTAGTCACGGTCATCTTTGCCTTAACAAGGCGCAATCGAGACGATGTTCTATAATAGCGCCTGCCTGATTGGCTCAATTTTCATTTTCCGTAGAAATTAAAACATGATAGTTCTTGGTATCGAATCTTCTTGCGACGAAACCGGTATTGCTTTGTACGATACCGAGCAAGGCTTACTGTCGCACGCCTTGCATTCGCAAATCGCCATGCATCAAGAATATGGTGGCGTAGTGCCAGAACTCGCCTCACGAGATCATGTAAAACGCGCCCTCCCCCTATTGCGCGAAGCATTAGAAAAGGCGCAGCTTCATCAAAATCAAATTGATGCCATTGCCTACACTCAAGGCCCAGGCTTGGCGGGAGCATTATTAGTGGGCGCGTCGGTTGCCTGTGGCTTAGGTATGGCGCTAGATAAACCTTTAATCGGCATACATCATCTGGAAGGCCATTTACTGTCACCACTGTTAGCAAGCCAACCGCCAGAATTTCCGTTCATTGCTTTGTTGGTGTCTGGTGGTCACACCCAATTAATGCGAGTTGATGGCGTGGGGCAATATGCCTTGTTAGGTGAAACACTGGATGATGCTGCTGGCGAAGCCTTTGATAAATCGGCCAAGTT
The DNA here is from genome assembly GCF_014284175.1 of Affinundibacterium flavidum. Taxonomy (GTDB): domain Bacteria; phylum Pseudomonadota; class Gammaproteobacteria; order Burkholderiales; family Burkholderiaceae_D; genus Undibacterium; species Undibacterium flavidum. Next base: position 47,169 of record NZ_JACOGA010000020.1, on the reverse strand, counting down.
ACTTGGACTTGATTATCCTGGTGGCCCTGCGATCTCGAAATTAGCGACCTTAGGCGATCCAACGATTCATCAATTTCCACGCCCTATGCTGCATTCTAAAGATTTAAATTTCAGCTTTTCTGGCTTAAAAACCGCCGTCCTCACCGCTGTCAAAAAATACCCTGATGCTTTAAGCGATACAGATAAAGCCAATGTCGCACGTGGATTTGTCGATGCGATTATTGATGTACTGGTCGCAAAGTGCCTAACCGCGCTCAAGCAAACCGGTCTCAAGCGTTTAGTGATCGCGGGTGGTGTCGGTGCCAATCTACAATTACGCGCCGCTTTAAATGCGGCCGCCAATTCTTCGAATCCCAAAAAGCGCTTTCAAGTGTATTACCCTGAGCTGGAATTTTGCACTGATAACGGTGCCATGATTGCGTTTGCTGGTGCGATGCGCTTACAAGTACATCCTGAACAGGCTACCAAGACTTATAGCTTCAATGTGCGCCCTCGTTGGCCACTGCATGAGTTGATGCGGTGAGTAGTTTGTGTAGATGTGGTGACTAAATGGAGTAACTAAATGCGGTAACGTTTTGTCTTGTTCAGCCATAAAAAAATCCCTCAATGACATTCATCATGAGGGATTTTTTATTGCATGAAATGAAGAAACTTACTTCTTCTTACTACCTATCCGGCTTTCTTTACCGCGCATCAAATTGCCAATATTGGCGCCATGACGGTAAATCAATAAACCACTCATAATCGCCACCGCTAACAAAGTCAAATCGGCACCAAACAATAAGCCATAATAAAACGGTGCAAACAAAGCCGCGATTAAAGCGGCTAATGATGAATAACGGAAAGCGTACGCCACTACCAACCAAGTGACGAAAGTCGCCAAACCTAACCAGATATTCAATGCCAGCAAAACACCCAAGGCTGTCGCCACGCCTTTACCGCCAACGAACTTGAAAAATACTGGCCACAAATGACCAATAAATACAGCAAGGGCAACTGCTGCAATCGTATCGCTCGACAACTCAAACTTCTGCTGAAAAAACATTGCCAGCCACACCGCCAACCAGCCTTTAAAACCATCGCCCAGCAAGGTCAAGGCCGCCGCCGCTTTATTGCCCGATCGCAGTACATTGGTTGCGCCGGGATTCTTAGAGCCATAGGTGCGTGGATCTGACAATCCAAATAAGCGACTCACTACTACCGCAAAAGAAATCGAGCCGATCAGGTAAGCCGCAATAATCGCGATCACTGCATTCATCTGTTATTCCATCCTATTTTTTTAAATTTATATTTAATTATTATTTGTCGTAAGCACTGAAAGCGTCCAGTTAGAAGCTCACAACAGGCTCAAGCAAAGCAGGACATTTTTGCACATCGCTCTATGAAATTCTAGTTATTTAGGTCTAGAAAACTTACAAAGCACAACTCACTGCCTTCGCCGACAAAATATCCAACAACAATGCGGGCGCTATTCCAATGAGGTAACCACGCCGACCACCGTTCAAATAGATTTTTTCCAAATCCAAAATCGAAGCTTCCACATACACGGGCATTGCCTTCTTAGTTCCAAACGGAGAAGTGCCACCTATCATGTAACCAGAATGCCGTTGCGCCACCTCAGGCTTGCAAGGCTCTACCGATTTACAAGCAATTTGGCGCGCTAGGTTTTTAGTTGACACGGTTTTATCGCCATGCATCAACACCACCATAGGCTTGGCATGTTCATCTTGCATAATCAAAGTCTTCACCACTTCATGCTCTTCAACACCTAATTCGCGTGAAGAGACCGAAGTTCCGCCATGCTCTTCATACGCATAAGGATGCTCGCTAAAAACTGCCCCTCTCTTACGCAACAACTGCGTCGCCGGGGTTTCTGAGACGTGTTCTTTTTTGGACAAGATAGCACTCGCTTAAAAACTTTAAATGAAAATATAACTTCAGCAACATCGTTTATTGACGATACTGCTCTCCGCACATTATATCGTCCCTCAGTTCCTATCCACGCGGATGATGTTGTGCATGTAATTGCTTAAGCCGTTCGCGTGCGACATGGGTATAGATTTGTGTGGTCGAAATATCCGCATGCCCTAGTAATAATTGCACCACGCGCAAGTCAGCGCCGTGGTTTAATAAATGGGTCGCGAAAGCGTGGCGTAGCGTATGCGGCGATAGAGGTGAAGTGATGCCTGCTAGTGCAGCACATTTTTTGATCACGACCCAAAACATTTGTCGTGTCATTGCACCACCGCGAGCCGTTACGAACAGAGCATCGTCGATTTGCCCATTTAAAATCGCTGGGCGACCTTCACTCAGATAGCGTTGTAGCCACATCCTCGCCACTTCGCCAAATGGCACTAAGCGCGTTTTACTGCCCTTGCCAGTCACGCGTAGCACGCCATCGTTCAAACTTACTTCAAATGATTTGAGTGAAACCAATTCAGTGACACGTAAGCCGCAAGCATAAAGAAGTTCTAGCATAGTACGGTCGCGCAATCCTAAAGGCGTTTGCTCATCAGGCGCTTGTAGCAAGGCTTCTACTTGTTGTTCACTCAGCGTCTTGGGTAAGCGATCTGCTTGCTTGGCCGATTTCAGTTTGGTACATGGATTGATGGCAATCTGATTTTGTCGAAACGCTTGTTGGTAGTAGCGCTTCAATACGGTCATGCGACGATTGGCCGACGTCGCTTTTGAACTACTATGTTTGGCTGCAACATAAGAAAAAATATCGATCTCGGTTACTTGCAACAAATGTTTCTGTGTTGTTGTATGTAGCCATTCTGCGAACAGGCGTAGGTCACGTCGATAGGCTTCCAGCGAATTTTTTGACAGGCCATCTTCCAGCCAAAGCGTGTCGCAAAATTGATCGATTTGCGCTTGTATTTGCGCCGGTAATTCCGCTGCATCGGCAAGCTTGATTTTCGCTTTGGTATTGGCAGTCGCTGCCTGTTTTACCACATCGCCTCCTGGTGTTGCGTGGACTCGGGCTTACTATACTCTGGTACCTGTTCTAAGCGTAGTAAATAGCGTTTAATGCCAAGATGAAAACCAGTTTCATCATCATGATGGGCAAAGCCGCCGAGTCCGCCTGATGCCGTCACACGATGGCAGGGAATAACCAAGGGATACCAATTCGCACCACAAGCCTGCCCGACTGCACGTGGCGCTGATTGTATGTGTTTGGCAATCTGACCATAAGTACGCACCTCGCCCCGCGGAATGCTGGCGATTGCCTTCCAAACCTTTTGCTGGAATTCTGATCCGACTGGTTTTAAAGGCAAGTCAAATGGAAAATCTGGATCAGCAAAATAATGTTCAATCTGTTGTGCCGCTAATTCGGCAACAAGATCCGATGGAGACTTGTCCTGAAATCGTGGCGGTAGATAAACCAGCTCGCTGATGTACTGATGCTCGGTACGCACGCCAACATAACCAAATGGTGCGGGCACGATTGCGGAGAAGATCGTTGATCCTAAATTTGATTCGGGAGTTGCCATCACTATTCCATGATCTATTCAAAAGGTTTACGTGATTGTCCTACAGAAACGCACAAGAAAAAAGGCGCATCCAGTGGATGCGCCTTCTAAAATTTTTCACGTTCGGGCTGTTTAGTCTCTTTGAACAGGACTCAGCTTATCTTGAAACGCGAATCTCCCCCCCTTTTTGACTGCACCCTACAGGGCGCTATTATTGCACTACCGTATTCTGTCTTGAACCGAATCCAACAAGTTTTTCAAGTTGCATTCGATCTGAAATTGCGATTTGTAAATCAAGCAAATTTCTAAGGTGTGCGAAATATAGCACGGCTTTTCAACAAATCTATCGTTAGATTTAAACAAAAAAACGCTTTGTTGCATTTGTGCTTCTGCAGCAGAGAAAGATCGCTAACATCAAAAAAAATGTGCTAAATCGAATCCGAATTATTAAATTTCCCATAGGGAAATATAAGCAATTCCCAGTGGAAATTATTTAGACCAAAAACGAATCGAAGGCGAAAAAAAATGCCGCAAATTATTTGCGGCATTTTCGTTTTCAATCTAATTTTTTATCTTCTAATTTAGTACTTAATGTCATTCCAAATCCAACTCATTTATAAATCAGATTCGGCAACCAAGTAGAAATAATCGGAACATAAGTCACCAGCATCAAGAATCCCAACATCGTAAATAACCAAGGCAAAACGGCTACCGTCAATTCAGTGATGCCCATTTTGGTGATGCCAGATGCGACATATAAATTCAATCCAACTGGCGGATGACACATACCGACTTCCATATTCACCACCATGATGATACCGAAATGAACAGGGTCGATTCCTAGCTTCATCGCCACCGGAAACAAGATCGGTGCCATGATCAATACGATAGAGGATGGCTCCATCACATTGCCCGCTAACAGCAACAAAATATTCACGACCAATAAGAAACTGATCATGCCGAAACCGCTGTCGAGTATCCATCCTGCCATCGCCTGCGGAATATTTTCGCTGGTCATTAAGAATGAAAATAAGACCGCATTCGTAATGATGTAGAGCAGCATCGCCGACATCGCTGCCGAATCAATCAAGACCTTCGGTACCATTTTCAAGCTCATGTCTTTATACACAAACACTGCGATGAAAAACGCATACACCGCAGCAACGGCAGCCGCTTCGGTCGGCGTAAACATGCCAGAGTAAATACCGCCCATCACAATAATAATTAAGGATAAACCCCACGCACTTTTTCTAAACGCCACCAAGCGTTCACCCCAAGTCGCTTTCGGCATGCGCGGATAATTATGCTTACGTGCCAAAAACCAGGTTGTCAGTCCTAGGAAGAATGCCAACAGCAAACCAGGAATCACACCAGCCATAAAGAGCTGGCCAACCGACGTATTCGTCGAGACGGAATACATGACCATCACAATCGATGGCGGGATCAAGATACCCAAAGCACCCGACGTGGTAATCACACCAGCACCAAAACCTTTCGGATATCCTTGCTTCACCATCGCAGGCAAAATGATAGAGCCGATCGCCACTACAGTCGCTGGTGACGAGCCGGAGACCGCCGCGAACAAAGCGCATGCTAATACACCAGCCAATGCCAAACCGCCGTGCCAATGACCCACCATCGATGCCGCAAACTTAATCATGCGCCGCGCCACGCCGCCATGGGTTAAGAAATTTCCGGCGAGAATAAAGAAAGGAATCGCCATGATTTCAAACTTCTCAATACCGGTAAATAATTTCAATGCTACTGATTCTATCGGTACCGATGTCATGGTAAATAAGAACGTCAACACCGTTAAGCCAAGGGCGATGGAAACCGGCATGCCCGTTAACATCAACAGCAATAACAAGCCAAAAATAATCAGGGCACTCATACGTTCACCTCTTCATCTAAACCTTCCACGTGCGCATGGTCATGTTTAGGTAATTCACCTGTTTGTAAAAATTTCCACGCGACTTGCAAGAAGCGAAAAGACATCAAATACGAACCAAGTGGAATCGCGAGATACACCCACCACATAGGGATTTCCATATCGGCCGAGGTTTGGTCAGTTTGTGCCATACCGTACACAAATCTCGCACCGAGAGTCCCGATAATGCCGGTAAATAAGGCGCCCGAGCCCAAGCTAATCAGTACAAATAATTTCTTGTTTTTGTCACTCAGGCGATTCACCAAAACATCAACTCCAACATGAATACCAGAGCGCACGCCATAAGCGGCTCCAAACTTTGCCATCCAGACGAATAAATAAATAGTCAGTTCTTGCGCCCAACTAGTATTGAGTTTAATCAAGGCATCTTGAACCAACGGAATATCAAATCCCGACAAGTAACGATGCAATACGGCGACGAAGGTAATTAAAGTCGCCGTTGCCATGAGCAAGGCGATCAAATACTCTTCCAAGTGATCAAGCAATTTCATGCTGGCTCCTTGTGAGAAAATTATAAGTAGGAAATCAGCCCAGAAACATTATTGGCGATCTGGGCTGTAGGTGGAATCAATAGACTCAAGAATTGGCGAGAGACAATGAGACCGAGAAAATTTATTTGAGACCTAAAGCAGCGGCTTCTTTTTGTACACTTTGGATCAAATCTTTACCGATACGACTTTCCATTTCACGCTGCACCGGCATCAATACCTTTAACCATTCTGCGCGTTCTTTATCGGTCAAAGTATAAACGGTAGTTTTGCCAGATTTCTTCACCGCGTCTAAAGCATTGTCATTTTCAATCTGCGCAATGGCGTTCGCATATTGCGTCGCTGATTTCATCGCCTTATTCAACTCTGTACGAATATCTGCTGGCAAGCCGTCCCAAAACTTCTTATTCACAATCACGGCGTAACCTAGATAGCCATGATTGGTCAAAGTCACGTGTTTTTGCACCTCGTGCATTTTTTGTGTATACAAATTGGACGGCGGATTTTCGGTGCCATCGACCACGCCAGTTTGCAGCGCTTGATAAACTTCAGAGAAAGCCATGACCTGAGGATTAGCACCAAGTGCGCGCATCTGTGCATCTAACACTTTAGACGATTGAATACGCAGCTTTTTACCCTTCAAATCACTCGGCAAATGCATGGGAACATTTGAGGACATGACCTTAAAACCATTATCCCAGAAGCCCAGGCCAGTAATCCCTTTTGGCTCTAACTTCGCCATTAAACCCGCACCTACCGGACCTTCAGTTACGCGATGTAAGACGTCACGATTTTGAAAAATATACGGCAGATCAAACACTTCAAATTCTTTCACACCAAGGGGGCCAAACTTAGCCAGTGATGGTGCCAACATTTGTACCGCGCCTAACTGTAAGGCTTCCAGCTCTTCTTTATCTTTGTACAAAGTGCTGTTCGGATAGAGTTCAACTTTGACCCGGCCTTTCGTCCCTTTCTCGGCCAGTTCTTTAAAGCGTTCAGCCGCTTTACCTTTGGGCGTGTCATTGGCGACTACATGGCTAAATTTAATGATGATGGGATTTTGCGCATAGGCGCCCATACTAAAAGACAGACCAGCTAGTGTTAATGCGGTGGAACCAATCGCTGCGGCTAAAGCGCGTAAAGACTGGCGTTTTTGAGTTTGGCGTTTTTGAGTTTGAATATCTTGATGTTTCATAAAAGTCTCCTAGTTTATTTGTATTACAAACTTATTTTGTAAACTTATTTTTCAAGCATTATTAGCTGCATAACTGCAAATGCACAACTGTGGTTTACCACAATGTCGTCAGAATTAGACAAATTGGATAGGAATGCCGCCACGCAAAGAGATTAAGCTACACTTTTACTATGAAAATCAAGCATTTATCGTTAAGCCACTGCATGACCCATGTAAGAGCCAATGAGCCCGACACAAAGTAAACCCATGAATAAATCAATCCGCATACCAATGAGCACGAAACGCTTTCGTACTTCGCTACCCTGGATGCTACCTATCGTGCTCGTCTTGCTTTTCTTGGCGGTACTGATCTGGCTGCCGTGGCAAGCTCAGCGCATGGAAGCTAACGAGCGCCAAGAGCAATTGATTGCCGACACGCTGTGGGTGGAACAAGCTTTGCAGTTTCAACTCAAGCGCAATGAAGAAAGCTTACTGAATTTGGCTGAAGACTACGTCGATCACAAAATTACCGCCCCGACCACATCCGATCGTCTGCGCTTATACACGACGAATAATCACGAAATTCAAGATGCACTTCTATGGGATGCCCAACACAGACTAGTTGCTAGCAATAGTGATAGTAACGATGATAGTAATGCACTCAAACAAGCATTAATTGCCAGCGATAGTTTTACCCAAAAAATACAAAAGCCCTCTTGTGCAAAAAGCCCGGAAAAACCTGACAGCCTGATCTGTCGTTATCCACTCTTCCGCGACAAGCTCTACCTGGCCAGCATTACCGTCAGCTATCGATTACAAACCTTATTAGATGAAACGGTACCTTGGTGGTTCGCACAAGATAACGATATTACTTTGCTCGATAGCGAAGACAAAATACTGGCGCGTCGCGCTGCCGGTGGTAGCGGTAAGAACGTCTACACGCACAACCGTACATTGGAATTTCCACAGTTAAGTATCACGCTACGAACCAATAGTACAAAAAGTGAGCCGAAGTTATTGTCCAATCTATTGGTCTTATCGGTCATTTTATTATCCTTAGGACTGGTCTGGAGTTTGATCGCTTTATGGCGCGATATTAATCGCCGCCTGCAGGCAGAAGGTGCGCTGCGCAAAGAAGCCGCATTCCGTGCGGCGATGGAGAATTCTCTGATCACTGGCTTGAGAGCACGTGATATGCAAGGTCGCCTGACCTACGTCAACCCGTCGTTTTGCAAAATGTTAGGTTTTCCGGCCGAAGAACTGGTGGGTAAACTTCCCCCCATGCCGTATTGGGCTCCCGAAGAAATCACCGAATATGAAAATCGTTTTGCACAAATTTTAACTGGAACGGTACAACCAGAAGGGTTTGAAACCATCTATCAACGTGCAAATGGTGAACGCTTCCCTGTCCTAATCTACGAATCACCACTGGTGGATGATCATGGTCAGCAAACCGGATGGATGAGTTCTATCCTTGATGTGTCTGAGCTAAAACGCGCACAGGAATTAAGTCGACAACAAGAAGAAAAGCTGCATCAAAATGCCCGCCTGGCAACCATGGGTGAAATGGCGTCGATGTTGGCGCATGAATTAAATCAACCTTTAGCCGCGATCTCCAGTTACACGACAGGCGCTTTAAACATCCTAAAGCAAGAACAAGCACCTGCTGACCTTAGTCTCTTGGCTGCAGCCTTAGAGAAAGCCACACAGCAAGCGCAACGTGCGGCGCAGGTGATACGTAGCGTGCATGAATTCGTCAAGAAACGTGAAGCGAGCCGCGCCTGGTTTGATATCAATGCCTTACTGCAAAGCGTCATGCCTTTAATTGCGCTACAAGCACAAAGTGCGCACATCCACGTGCATTATCAGATCGATCCAGATCTACCTGAGGTTTTTGCAGATAAAGTCTTAATCGAGCAAGTCCTGCTTAATCTGACCCGCAATGCAATTGAAGCCATGCACGATGTTGCCTATCCACAAAGGCAAATGCAGATTCATGCGCACTTCTTATTTTCTCCTTCATCTACTCCTTCATCTACTCCTTCAGCCAATCTGTCGTCCAATGAATCCACTGATCGCCAACAATATCCTGCCCTCTTGCTCATCCAAGTCATCGATCAGGGACACGGGATTTCAGCTGAGGTCGCGGAAAAATTATTTTCACCGTTTTTCTCGACGAAGGCCGCTGGCATGGGGATGGGTTTGAATATTTGTCGAACTGCGATAGAGTTCCATGGTGGCAGTTTGAAGTACCGCCCGAATCCCTTGGGCGGCACCGTCTTTGAGTTTACGATTCCCTGTCGAGACAAACAATCAATGAACAACGCGCAAAACACACACGAGGATGCCTGATGCTCCATATCGTTGATGATGAAGAAATCTTACGCGACGCCTTAATGTGGCTGGCACGTTCACGCAACATCGCTGCGCTCAGCTATGCGCATGGCGAGGCTTTTCTGGCGAAGCTCGATCAAGGCTTACAGTTCGCTAATGAAGGCGATTGCCTTTTGCTCGATGTCAGGATGGCAGAATTAAGTGGCACGGCTCTGTTCGACATACTCAGCGCACGCCAGTTGACGCAAAGATTGCCGGTAATTTTTTTGACTGGTCACGGCGATGTACCAATGGCAGTCGATAGTCTAAAACGAGGCGCATTCGATTTTTTTGAAAAACCCTTCAATGACAATGCACTGATGGATAGAGTCGAGCAAGCCTTGCAAGTTTCCATCAAAGCCGGTGAAGCGCATCAAATTCAAGTCAGATTACAAAGCCTGTCGCAACGTGAACGCGAAGTCTTGGAATTAATTTTGCAAGGCATGATGAATAAAAACATCGCCGATGAATTGGGCATTAGCATGCGCACAGTGGAAGTGCATCGCGCGCATATCTTTGACAAGATGCAGATTAAATCAGCAGTGGAATTGGCTGGATTATTGAAGTAGAGAAATTGGCTAATTGACTAATTCATAGTGGCTAATACTAATTACGCAAAATTGCGCCGGCTAGGCGCGGAGCCGAAGACAGTACATTTGTACGGCGAGGCGAGCGCAACAACGCCAGCGTCTGTTTTGCGTAATTAGCTAAGATGCTGTGCGAGCGCCCACTCGATGTGCTCACGCACTAAGTCCGATGCATCAGTCAAACGAGCTTGCAAAGCTTGCACAATATCGGCGCGCCCTTTTACATGTTGCGCGGTATTACCTAATCCTACCGCCAAATTTCTCAGCCATTTTTCATAGCCTATACGACGTATTGGACTACCTTCCATGCGGCGTAAAAAATCCGTCTCACTCCAGGCAAACAATTCCAACATGCTGCGATTATCCAAACCATGTCGCACGTCGAAATCATCCACTGTCGCCTTCTGCGCAAATTTGTTCCACGGACAATACAACTGGCAATCATCGCAGCCATACACGCGGTTACCAATCAAGGATCGCAGCTCAACCGGAATCGCGCCATGCAGCTCTATCGTCAGATACGAAATGCAACGACGTGCATCAAGCTGGTAAGGCGCAATAATCGCCTGCGTTGGACACACGTCGATACAAGAACGACATTGTCCGCAATGATTACTGGTAGGTGGATCGACAGGTAAAGGAATATCGACCAAAATCTCACCGAGAAAAAATAGAGAACCAGCTTCACGCGTTAGCAATAAAGTATGCTTACCGCGCCAACCTAGCCCTGCCTTCTCGGCTAAAGCCACTTCCATCACGGGTGCAGAATCGGTAAATACGCGATAGCCAAATTCGCCCACACGGGCAGCGATCGCGTCAGCCAGATGTTGTAAGCGTTGCCGCAATACTTTGTGATAATCACGGCCGCGCGCATAGATAGAAATCACCGCAGCATCAGCTGCATGCGATTTTTCCCGTTCGCGCCAATTGTCCGGTGCATCACCTGGCAAATAATCGACCCGAACAGTAATCACACGCACCGTGCCCGGAACCAACTCATCAGGCCGATAGCGTTTGCTGCCATGACTTTCCATATAGCCCATTTCACCATGATAACCAGCGGCAATCCACGCTTGATAGCGTTCGACTGCATGTGAGAGATCCACATCGCTTATGCGTACGTCCGCAAACCCGGCTTGCTGCCCAAGTTGTTTAATTTCGATAGCAAGTTGGACGTAATCAGTCATGTTTCGTGTATTTTGTGGTATGTTTTGAGGCTTCTATGGCAGCAAAGATTTCAGAATGCAACATTATAAGACAAGCCTGGCAGATGAAGCGGCAACGCAAGCTCTGGGTAAGAGTTTGGCACACTGCTTACAAAGCGGTATCGTGATTTATTTACATGGTGATCTCGGTGCAGGCAAGACCGCCCTGACCCGCGCCATCTTACACGCTGCAGGACATGAAGGCACGGTAAAAAGCCCGACTTACACCTTGGCAGAACCCTATGAGATTTGGGTACAAGGCGCGGTCACTAAATTCATGCATTTTGACCTGTACCGCATGCGCAGTCCGGATGAATTCATTGAAGCCGGTTTTCGTGATGAAATGAACGAACGCACGATTTGCGTGATCGAATGGCCAGAAAAAGCCGCTGGCATTTTGCCATCACCCGATATTGAAATACAAATTGATATTCTGGAAGCCGGACGCAAGGTAGAATTGCGCGCTTTGTCAGAAAAAGGCAATGCCTGTCTGGCGCAACTACGTTTCGCACCGAATTTATAAGTAGTCAAAGTCTCTATGTCCAAGCATCCATCAGCTCGCCGCCGCACCTTTCTCCAAGCGGGAGCGACTTTGCTATTGTCAGTGCTGGTACCCAAAGCAGCGAATGCCATGCAGATTCTGGCTGTGCGAGTTTGGCCTGCGGCTGACTATACACGTGTAACTTTGGAAAATGATGCTGAACTCAAGGCAACCCATTTCCTCGTCAAAGATCCAAATCGCATGGTGGTGGAAATCGAAGGCTTAACGCTCAATTCCACACTCAAAGAATTGGTCGCTAAGATACAAACTAATGATCCCTATATCAAACAAGTACGCGTCGGCCAGAATCGCCCAAATGTCGTGCGCATGGTGTTTGACTTAAAGGAAGAAATTAATCCACAAGTCTTCACATTGAAGCCCGTCGGCAATTATCAGCACCGCTTGGTGTTTGACCTCTATCCAGCCAACCCAGTTGATCCTATTACTGCGCTGATAGAAAAAGGCGAATGGCATAAAGATGATGCCTTAAGCGCAGCGATGGCGGGCAGCAGTACAAATCAAAGTAAGAATGAAAGTAGTCCGGGTAAAGCAGATAGCAAAGCGGGCGATAAGGCGGTGACTGGTTCAGATAAAGTTGTGCCAGATGAAAAACGCGCTAGCAATTCACAGATACGCATGATCACCATCGCCCTAGACCCTGGTCACGGCGGAGAAGATCCGGGTGCGATAGGACGTGGCGGCAGTCGTGAAAAAGACGTGGTACTGGCGATTGCCAAACGCCTCAAACATCAATTGGAACAAGAAGAAAACATGCGCGTCATGCTAACCCGCGATGGCGATTATTTCGTGCCTTTACAAACTAGGGTTACCAAGGCACGCGGGGTGCAAGCGGACTTATTTGTTTCCATCCACGCAGATGGATTCATTGAACCTACGGCACGTGGCTCATCGGTCTTTGTACTCTCCGAAAAAGGCGCGACTTCCACTGCTGCGCGCTGGCTCGCGAAGAAAGAAAACGATGCCGATTTAATCGGCGGTATCAATATCAAAAATCAAGACAAGCAACTCGCGGGCGTCTTGCTCGATTTATCAACTACTGCGCAAATCAATGACAGCATGAAGCTGGGTAAAGTCGTGCTGAAGGAAATTTCAAACGTGAATCGCTTGCACAAAGCAGCGGTTGAACAAGCGGGTTTTGCCGTTTTGAAAGCACCTGATATTCCCAGCATTTTGATCGAATCCGCGTTTATCTCCAATCCCGAAGAAGAAGCACGTCTGACTGACGAAGCTTATCAAACGGAATTATCTGAGGCCATCGTCAAAGGAATTAAAAAATACTTTGCAAAAAATCCGCCTTTGAATCGCGGAAAAATTGCTTAAACTGAAACGCCTAGGTGCTATCACCGCAGTGGCATGCTGCGATCCGAAATAATTTTAGAAATGCTTCCACGAAATCATCTTTTCTCTACCCCGAATGCCCCCAAAATATGATCTGTGCATGCTCAAGATTTCTCCAAGATTGACAGCCACCTATAGTTATCCACCCTACAATTGATACAAGTAATTCAATTTGATAAAAGCACGACGCCCAGTGCGCAAATTCAAATCCTCAGTCTTTTGCAATGCCGATGAAGTCGGAATAAATGCCAAGTTCTCTTGTCGATTGCCATAACCTGCGATCAGGCTGGTGCCGGGTGAGAGCAAGTAATTAATCTGAAAATCCAAATTCAATTGTTTGCCAGATTCAAGACTAGTTAAAGCAGAATTACTACTCAACAAATGATAATCAGCAATCACGCGCAAACCCAAATAACGATGGTGCTGATAACTGAATTTGCTACGCCACATCAGATTGCGATACACCGTATCACCATCTTCTAGCGCCGTATTTTTGGCAGGCATACGCAAATCATTCCACAGTAATTTCTGCTCGATACGCCATTGCTGATGCGGTTTGAAGTTCAAGGTTAAATCGATACTGCGACCTTTGCCCATCAAGTTCCCTACAGGAGTAAGCGGCGCATAATTGATGGTGTCCGAGCTACCAAATTCTGCCAGCGCACTTAACCAACTGAACCAGCTACTGCCAGCACTCACAAACCAACCTTGCTTGTGATACGACTTTCCTAAAAATTGTTCGTGACCACGTCGCTGAAACACCTCTAACCACGAATCACGACTCAGCTCTGCGCCGACACCCGCATCAAAAGACCAGTCTTGCAATTGATTTACCTGATCACGTGACACCGTCGTGTTGGCGATCACGCCCGCCTTGTGCAAAACCTCATCGTCAAAATGCCAGTAATACTTTCCTTCTTGATGCCACTGCTTTAGATCGGTGCGCGGCAAAAATGCCAAGCTATTCGCAAAATCGCGGCTGATGTCGGAATACTTGGTGAGATACTCCAAATGTTTGCCCTGATGCTTGGCTTCAAGATAATATAAATGCCCGCTTTGCTGATGACTCTCCACCTGACTTTGGCTCCCCGCCAACTGCGCTTGCACGACCCAGTTATCATCCACTTGATACCGCGCATCCATACCCGCCACGCTATCGCGCTGCTGCGTCAAACGTCGGTCACTCATGAAGCCGCCCAAGCTCAAATCCTGCGTCACATCGTTTTGCACGCGGGCGACAGCGATGTGCGCCGATGCACGACTATCTTCGGCCGCAGCCTGATCATCGATCAATAAAGCGCCATAAGCCCAATTGTCATAGCGTCCGGTCATACGCAAACCCGCTTGAGGCTGCAATACCCGACGCGAAAAAAAGAGCGGTGTCGGTGTCTGAAAAAAACCTGCATTCTCTAAGAAAAACGGGCGCTTTTCTGGGAACAAAACTTCATAGCGCTTATCGATCACGATCTGCGGCTCGTCCGATTCAACTTCACTAAAATCCGGCTTAATCGTCACGTCAATCGCACTCGCCTCACCCACCACCCACTTGGCATCAAGCCCGGCTTGGGCTTTGCGCTCATGGTGCCACCGCCCCTGCATATTATCGGTAGTGAGCAGGCGCGTATCACCCACATAGACAAAGGGATTGAGCTGAGCATTTAAGCCAGCCTGTAGCTTCTCAGGGATCGTCAGCTCGGCCATCTGCGGCACAAAACCCGCAAATTGTTTGGAAATATGCGGCCAAAATGCTTCTTCGTTCAAACGCGCAATCACACGACCAACCGTAAAGCCCCAATTTTGCACAGCGGCATTTTGGAAGCGCAGACTCTTAAACGGAATCGCCATACGTACCACGTAACCAAAATCCGTCAGCTTGCCCTCCGACTCCCACTGCGTATCAAAGTTTTTATCTAACTCCAATCCCTCAGTACGTTTTGAATCCGATTGCACACCATACGGATTGGCAAAGAATGAAAATGAACGACGCTTGTCATGAAAAGTGTCGAGCTCTAACACCACAAAATCATCCCCCACAAAATCTTCGCGCTTAGCGATATGCGCACGGATGAGCGCGGGATCATCTTGCGCCACAAACACTGCATACAAATGCGTGTCGTCATAAGAAAGATAAGCCGTGGTCGCGCGCGAGGCCGGAGTCCCATCACCCGGCGTACGTTGCTTAAAATCCTGAATCGCCACACCAGCATGATCGGGAATACCTTGTAAATAATCCGCAAGCTGAGGCGGCGTCTTGGCGCGTGGAATGAAAATAGCCGATTGAGCAGATGCATCTGGGATGAAAACTGTGGCGGGAAGAACAATGACTACGCACAGTGCGATGAGAATTTTTTTTAGCATAAATACGGTGAGCGGAAATGCAGTGAACAGAAATACAGTGAACTAAGCAATTCAATAGAAATAGAAACAGAAATAAAGAACTGAAATAAAATGAATCACAAACGATAGGCTTGGGCATCCCTAGCCTTATGATTTTTGTTGGCTGTTTCTAGGCAGTTTTCAAGCAAATTGGCATGAACGACGGCGTTCAATTAGCTTATTCAAGGCCACCAGAAGCCATTCACATGCAAACAAATCTTCAGAAAAATCCATGAATACCCATTGGAGTATATAAAAAGGCATTAAGTTCCGCTAAACGCATCGTTTAGCAGCATTTTTGCTATGAAACAGATAACAAACGACAGAGCGAGCTCAAAACTGCCTAAATATGCTGCGCTACGGTAAAATGCTTGCTATTACAGTATCCAATAGTCCCCATAGAATTGACGCAAACGGTAACGGTAGGGTGCACCATGCGCACCATCACTTTTCGCACGATAAAGACCTAACGGTGCGCACGGCGCACCCTACATCGTTTGCCCAGGTTCTAGACCACTTTTTCCATAAAGATTGAGCGATGAATAGCACGAACAAACCAGACAATAAGCAAGCTAACAAGCACGACAGCAAAAACACAGAAGCAGCAACCCCAGTCATCTCCAACTTCCTGCGCGGCATCATCGACCGCGATTTAGCCGATGGCAAATACACCCGCGACGGCTTGCCAAACGTGATCACCCGCTTCCCGCCGGAACCCAACGGCTATCTTCACATCGGTCATGCCAAATCCATCTGTCTGAACTTCGGTTTAGCCCGCGATTACGACGGCCGTTGCCACTTGCGCTTTGACGACACCAATCCAGAAAAAGAAGATCAAGAATACGTCGATACGATTATGGACAGCGTGAAATGGTTGGGCTTTGATTGGGAAGGCAACGCAACCAACGGCGGTGGCAATCATCTCTACTACGCCAGCAATTACTTCGACACCTTCTACGCCATCGCAGGATATTTAATCGAAGCAGGCCACGCCTATGTCGATAGTCAATCCGCTGAAGACATGGCAGCCAATCGTGGTGACTTTTCCAAGCCAGGTGTGAACTCGCCATTCCGCGACCGCGCCGTCGCAGAATCTTTAGATTTATTCCGCCGCATGAAAGCCGGTGAATTTGCCGATGGCGCTCACATTTTGCGCGCCAAGATCGACATGGCCTCACCGAACATGAATATGCGCGACCCAGCGATCTACCGCATCCGTCACGCGCATCACCACAACACTGGCGACAAATGGTGCATCTACCCGATGTACGATTACGCCCACCCATTAGAAGACGCGATAGAAAACATCACGCACTCGATCTGTACTTTAGAATTCCAAGATCACCGTCCCTTCTACGACTGGATCATCGCCCGCGCTGCCGAAGGTGGTTTCTTCAAACAACCGGTACCGCAGCAATACGAATTCGCGCGTTTGAATCTGACCTACGTCGTCACCTCCAAACGCAAGCTGCGCCAACTGGTAGAACAAAACATCGTCAGCGGTTGGGACGACCCACGCATGCCTACCATCGTCGGCATTCGTCGTCGCGGCTACACACCAGAAGCCATCCAACTCTTCTGCGAACGCATAGGCGTCACCCGCTCCGACGGCTGGATCGACTACAGCACACTAGAAGGCTGCCTGCGTGAAGACCTAGACCCAAAAGCACCACGCGCCACCGCCGTCTTGCGCCCACTCAAACTCATCATCGACAATTTCCCTGAAGGCGAAGCTGTCGCGTGCACAGCCCCTATCCATCCACACCACCCAGAACTCGGCAACCGCGAATTCACCATCAGCAAAGAACTGTGGATAGAACAAGAAGACTTCATGGAAGAACCAACAAAAGGCTACTTCCGCCTCTTCCCAGGCAATAAAGTGCGTTTACGTTACGGCTATGTAGTCGAATGTGTTGGCTGCGATAAAGATGAAAACGGTAATGTGATTGCCGTGCATTGCAACTACTTCGCCGACAGCAAATCCGGCACAGAAGGCAGCGCCAACTACAAAGTCAAAGGTAACATCCACTGGGTGAGCGTGTCTGATTCTTTGGAAGTGGAAGTGCGTTTGTATGATCGCTTGTTCACCGATGCAAACCCAGATGCTGGTGGTAAAGACTTTATGGCTTTGTTGAATCCCGCGTCTTTAGAGACTATTCGTGCTTATGTTGAGCCGGGTATGGTGAATGTGGAACCTGATACGCGTTTGCAGTTTGAACGGCATGGGTATTTTGTGGCTGATCGTGTGGATTCTGTGAAGGGTGTGCCTGTGTTTAATCGGGTTACTACTTTGAAGGATTCGTGGGGGAAGTGAGTAAAACTTATTAGTTAACAAAGCACGTAGTTGGTGTTAATATTCTAGCCTCAATTACGCGTTTCGATGGTCGTATATATCTCTTGATCATTAATGTCGGGCGTTTCGCCAGACCGAATTTAATTGTTAGCTTTAACAGCGTAGAAACCCCCGAGCGCCGTGCCCGCGTCGCGAGCTCCTAGTCCCGTCGCCCGGTGATTTCTACGCTGTTATAAATGGTAGTTGAGACCCCTTATGTTTAAATCAATCGACGAATTCGCTCAAGCAATTGATCTCCAAAAATCAAAGGTAAAAAAAGGGCCTCATAAAGTAACTATTTTTGGAGGACCACAAACAGATAAAAATGGCCAAGCAATATCGCAACGCGGAATATTTTTGCTATTCGCAACAAATTTAGCAGATGCATTTGTTGTACCAGAAGATTTTAAGAATTGGAATCAATTTGGCGTCTATGATGATTTGCTACTATTTGAAGAAGATATCTGTGCAATTGCAGACAGCGTCTTAATTTTTCTTGAGTCTGCGGGCGCAATTGCGGAATTCGGTACATTAATAAAGCCCCCAGAAATAGCGTCAAAACTTCACATTGTCATCAATAACGACTTCCACCAAGAAGAATCGTTCATCAATCATGGTTTAATAAACCATATTAAAAATAAATTTGATGATACAAAAATCACGGTATCTCAAGACAGCTCATTGAGTTTGATCGAAACTAGACACATAGTCCAAACTATTAAAAATCAATTTGAAAAACAGAGTAAAGAAGAAGCATTTAAGGCACTAAACGTTCGCCATGTTTTACATCTAATAGTAGACTTCATTGATCTCGTTCAAGTCGCAGAATATAAAGACATTAAGCGATTCCTAGAAAAGCTAAAACTTAAATACACCAAGAAAAAACGCCTAGAACAATTGCTCTTGACGCTAAAAAATATCGGGCTGATTCGCGAACAAACCATCCTAGAATATCGCTGTTTTTTCATTTTAGATTACGAAAACTCGACTTTTGACTATGCTTTCAATAAAGCTATTCAAGATGATGGCGTTCAAAAAAAACAAAATCCAACAAAAAGAATAACTTGGAAAACCGTACTTTTTGAAGAATCTCAGAAAGAAGATTGGAGACGTTCCGCGTTCAAATTGATCAGATCGGACAAGGAGAAAAAAAATGTCGCTTAGAACTCGGCTTCTCGCAAATCTGCCATTCTCAAAAAATGAACTTAACCTCCTAATAGCCTCAGCACCGATTCGCTACAAAGAATACTCAATTCCCAAACGTCAGCCGAATAAACGAAGAGAAGTCTCTCAGCCGACACCAGAAATTAAATTAATTCAGCGGTGGGTTGTCGAAAATGAGTTAAATAAGTTCCCAATTCATGAGTCAGCAAGAGCATATAAAAAAAATGTCGGTTTGATAGCCAACGTTTTACCTCATAAAAATAATCGTTATTTATTGAAAGTAGATTTCAAAGACTTCTTTCCATCAATAACAAATCATGATTTTCGAAAATTCATGATTGGAACGGAATTTAGCGATGACGATCTACATGATCTGTCACAAATACTATTTAAAGCAGATCATAAAACCAAAACATTAAGACTTGCAATTGGCGCACCAAGCTCTCCGCTTTTATCAAACATTTTGCTCTATTCATTAGACTCAGTAATTCACGACCATTGCAAAGAAATCGAAGTAACGTACACACGATATGCAGATGATTTAAGTTTCTCAACAAATCGACCAAACCTTCTTACGAGTTTATACGAAAATCTTCCAATTCTTATCTCAAGTGGAACAGACATTCACTTGACTGTAAATATTGAAAAAACGGTACATACTTCAAAAGGTAATGGCAGAAGAATCACCGGTTTAACAATCACCGAAAAAAATGAAATTTCTATTGGAAGAGAAAGAAAACGGATCCTTAACGCACAAGTATTTCGCTTCAAGAATAATTTACTTTCAATAGAGGACATCGAAAAACTGAAAGGCTATATTTCATTCTTAAGGTCTGTCGAACCGGAGCACATTAATCGACTTATACAAAAGTATGGTGAATCTACGATACTCGCATTACAGCGTTAAATTAGTACGAATAGGTCTACCCATTAGCCCCAGGCAAGCGAATGAGCAAATGAGGAGTTCTAACATCCGACGCACGGGTCAGCCATGTCGGGTGGGCACGGTTCTTGTGCCCACGCGGAAGATAAGTTCGAACGCATAAATAATTGATTGTTTTAAATAGGTAATTCGTTGATCAACCATAACGCGTGGGCACAATGTGCCCACCCTACAAACCAAACTCAAACACACAATGTCACAACCCCACGTTATCGTCATCGGAGGTCCAAATGGTGCAGGTAAATCCACCATCGCACCTTTGGTTTTGCGTGATTATTTGGCGGTGCCGGATTTTGTGAATGCCGACCAAATTGCAGCTGGTTTGTCGGCGTTTAATCCTGAAGGTGCAGCGTTTGAGGCAGGTCGCATTATGTTGCGACGGCTTGATGAATTAGCAGCATCTGGTCGTAACTTTGCATTTGAATCGACTTTATCTAGCCGCACTTTTTCTGTGTTTTTGAAAAAGCTCAAGACACAAGGTTATCGTATCAATCTCTGTTATGTCTGGCTCGATAGCATCGCACTCGCGCAAGAGCGTGTCGTATTACGGATGAAAATGGGCGGACACAATATTCCACCAGATGTAATTGCGCGACGTTATGCACGTAGCATACAAAACTTCCGTGATTTGTATTTACCGCTTGCAGACAAGTGGAGCGTGTTCGACAACTCCGACATCAACCACACAAAAATCGCAGTTGAAGCAGAAAATGGCGAATTGGAAATTTATGAGGAAGCGCTATGGAACAGCATCAAAAATCAATAGATGATCCAATCGCAGCAAAACTGCGTGATACCGCAGCGCTAGAAAAAGTGATGCAACAAGCCGTCACCGAAGCTGTAGAAAAAGCACGCAAGCTCGGCTATCTACAATCACCATCTGTGCAAGAAAATGCGGTTGAATACAAGCCTAAATAGGTCGTATCAAAATCACGGGTCAGTCAAAATCACGCAAAATCACGGGAACTAAAGGGGCAGCATCGCTGACACCTAATCGTTCAAAAACGGTGTAATACGCTTCGCTCTTACACCTTGCAATATCTGATGATAATTCATATCAGGCAAAAATCATTACCTTTTCTTCGATTGGTGCTCGTTTTACAGCGCTAAAACACTTCACCGCTAAAGAACATTTATACGGTCTCAATTTCCTATCCCAAAGGGAGAGAAAACGAGCACTTCAATGAGTTTCTAAAATCGCTCAAATTATTGCAGACGACAGCTAAAGAATACACCGATGACCCCGCGTGTTTTTTCAGTACAAGTACTGATTTTCGTCGGTATAAATCCCAATTGTTTTCATCATCTATCAAACTCTACTATGAGGTACTGTGCCTAAGAACATGGGCACGGTGTCTTTCCATGGTATTTAGCGAAATGCGCTCGGGTAGAAGCATCGATCTTGACCTCGGTTTATGAGGCATAAGCTACAAAATGAAAAAGGTTTCGCAACCAATGAAAGAAAAGTGAGGTCTGGTCGGCATGCGGTTTTCGATGACTCGGCTTCAAACGAGTATTTAACAAATTTTTCTAATATTCAACCTTATTGCATGGAGACAACAATGGCAATTCAATCGACGTTTCTAAAACCAAAAACGCTAGTTCTTGGCCTCGCTATATTAAGCATGTTATATGGAATCGCAGCTTATGCGTTGCCAGGCAATTCTGTAAATCGAACCTACTATTCGAATGCACAAAAAACGCATGTCGTAGGACACTACACTTTGTCATGCAGCGGTGCACACCATTCGTCTGGGCAAGTGACGAACTACTCCAAATCAACCTCTACTCCTTGTCACCACTAGGAAGAGAAACATTCAATTTTTTTATGCACACTGAATGCTCAAACTAAAAAGAGGACGGTCGGGATGATTGACTGTCCTCTTTCACTTTATACAAGCTCGGGATCACATGAAACGGAGCCGAGCCATGTAGGACGGGTGCAACCCGCGCTGTAAATTACCTTAATGATTCATCATTCAAATCTTCTTTCAAGCATCTAATTGCCCTTTCGGTATTTTGAACGTGCTGGCGACGCGGGTTGCACTCGCTCTACATTTTTCACGTTGCTTGCCTTTTAA
This sequence comes from Affinundibacterium flavidum, assembly GCF_014284175.1. Taxonomy (GTDB): domain Bacteria; phylum Pseudomonadota; class Gammaproteobacteria; order Burkholderiales; family Burkholderiaceae_D; genus Undibacterium; species Undibacterium flavidum. Next base: position 25,125 of record NZ_JACOGA010000020.1, on the reverse strand, counting down.
AAAAAGAAATCGTTAATGCTATCAATGACAATCGATAAGCGTCAAACTAGCTATTCCCCACTGAGTTTTCATCGTCAACACCTAAAAAAGGTATAGTTGAACCTATTCTGAGCGATAGTGAAATTTTCACCGTTCTACCAATTTGATTCACACGTTTAGTTTCCCCTCTTTCTGGAGATGTTCCATGCTACGCCGTCAGGTTCTCGTCCTCGTTTCTGCCTTTTCTTTACTTGTCCTCGTAACACCTGCCATACACGCTGGATCTACGCCTGCCCGCGCTAAGCTGGGCATGGTGGTGTCGCAAAGCGATATCGCTTCCGACGTGGGTTTTCAGATTATCAAAAATGGTGGCAATGCGATGGATGCTGCGATAGCCACTGCGTTCGCTTTGGCGGTGACGCATCCTACGGCGGGCAATATCGGTGGTGGTGGTTTTATCGTGTATCGTCCAACTAGCGGTGCAGCTGTTTCGTATGATTTTCGTGAGGCTGCACCTAACGGATCATCTCCTGAGATGTGGTTAAAAGACGGTAAATACGATTACGATCTGCATCACAATAGCCACCGTTCCGTTGGCGTACCCGGTACAGTTGCGGGTTTGTATATGGCATGGAAAGAGCAAGGTTCTAAGCCTTGGAAGGAACTTGTCATGCCTGCCGTGGTGTTGGCGCGTGATGGTTTTGAAGTCTCGCATGGCTTGGCGCGTTCTTTAGAAAGGATGTTGCCCTCTTTTAAAAAATACCCGGCAACATTGGCGCAATTTTCTAAAAATGGACAGCCTTATCAAGCAGGCGAAACGCTGAAACAAGCCGATCTTGCACGTAGTTTGCTGCGCATTGCTGAGCAAGGCCCGGCGGGTTTTTACGAGGGTGAAACGGCGCTCTTAATCGAACAAGACATGAAGGCGAATGGCGGCCTCATCACACGCGAAGATCTGAAAGCCTATCAAGCCAAGAAGCGTGATGTGATCAAAGGAAGTTATCGCGGCTATGACATTATCGGGATGGCACCACCCAGCTCGGGCGGTGTCGCGTTGGTCGAGATGCTCAATCTGCTGGAAGGCTACGATCTGAAAACCAACGGCTATGGTTCTGCCAAAAATCAACACTTGATTACCGAGGCGATGCGTCGCGCTTTTGCAGACCGTGCGCAGCATCTGGGTGACCCTGATTTTGTCAGCGACATGCCTATCGCCCGCTTAACATCGAAAGAGTATGCGACCAACCTGCGCAAGACCATTAACCCCGCTAAGGCTTCAAAATCGACACCAACATCCTTCACCTGGCCAGCAGAATCGCTAGAAACCACCCACCTTTCTGTGGTCGATGCGCAGCGCAATGCAGTCTCTTTGACCTATACCTTGGAATACGCTTACGGCTCGCGTATCGTGGCGCCGGGCACGGGATTTATATTGAATAATGAAATGGGCGATTTCAATGCAGGGCCAGGTTTGACGAATGAACGCGGTCAGATTGGCACTAAGCCTAACCTAGCTGTACCCGGCAAGCGCATGTTATCGAGCATGGCGCCGACCATCATCGCCAAAGATGGCCAATTGTTTATGGTGACTGGCTCACCGGGTGGCAAAACCATCATCAATACGGTACTCACCACCGTTCTAAACGTCATTGATTTTGGCATGAACGCGCAAGAAGCAGTCGATAGCGGTCGCATGCATCACCAATGGTTGCCGGACACCTTGACTGTTGAACGATTTGGCTTCTCTGCCGACACCATCAAGTTACTGAAAGCGATGGGGCATAACGTGGTGGAAGGTGGCAACCAAGGTGCCGCCGAAGTGATTATATTGAACGCGAAAGAGAATCTGCTTGAAGGTGGTGTCGACCGTCGGCCGGCAGATGGCGGAGCGGCTGGGAAATAAGCTTTCAGGATAGGCATGGTTCTTATTTTAGGATAAGATCAACGACAGCTCTGGTGCCGCAATAGGATACGTTCAATGCTGCTAAGAGCATCATATGGTTGGCGAAAATCTGCAAACAGCTGTGCATTATCGGGTGGTTCGTTACGGCATTCTGGTTCTGTACGAACCAAGTCGAAGATTTCTTGGAAACTGCGCAGGCCGTCTATGTGGGCGAATATCTTGCCAGAGTATTTTCCTGGATTAGCTACCAACGTTGCCCCCAGTCTCTGATGGTGCAACACAGTCGGCTCGCCCTTATTTGGCGCAAACAATTCGGCCAGCGCTTTCCCACTGAAGGGATCGTGGGCGAAAAACGGAATATATTCTAAATTTCCATATGGCGACTTTGCATCCTCGCCATGGGTTAGGTACATCGTATGGCGCGTCAAGTCACCAATCAACAATTCAGATATGGCATAGCGATCACGTTCGCTCAAATCCTTGAGATGGTGACGCAGCTTATGAGCGTCACGACCCAGCGTCATCTCTGGCAGGTAGGGAAATCGTCCCCGATTGACGTCAGTCAGTGCGATGGTTAGATTATGGCCATCCTCTAGCCACTCGAACAGTTGCGGCACCGTATACGCCCGATCTTGCGAATGCAGCAGAGAATCATAGATGGCAGCATCGGTTTGGTCGTCGCCATAATCGTCTCCCGCAAGCTTGTACCAGTTTAGAGCAGGTAGAGCCGCCAGCACTTCTTTGGCATGCGTCAGTTTGTCGTCTTCATTGCAACCTCGGTTCGCTAGTTTTAATAGACTTTGCATATGGTAAATTCCAGTGCGACCAATTTGCCCATATACCATCAGTCCGATCGCACCTTGCGGCTTTAATACACTAAGAAGCGCGCACATTCCAGCATTAGGATCGGCCAAATGGTGTAGCACGCCGACACAATTGATATAGTCGAACAGACCCAACTCAAGCTTTGGGAGGTCGAGAATTGATCTCTGGATCCAGCGGATGTTCGTTAGCTTCCGAATAGCTGCACGCTCCTTGGCGATTGCGATACTCGCACCACTAAGGTCCAGATGAACGATTTCGGCATTCGTATCCTTTAGTTGTTCGCCCAAATAGATAGTGGCGTCACCAGTGCCGGCACCTGCTACCAACACACGAAAGCCATTCTTGAAGTTCTCCTTTCCCTGAAAACAATAGTGGTTCATCAATGGCAGGCTATCCAGCCAAGTGTGCATCAGCCGTTTGTATTCGTCTTGCGGTTCGCATGGCGGATAGGGAAGACGCTCATATTGAGCTTTCACTTCAGTGAGGTAATTCGTCGTGATCATCACAAATTTAATCTGGTAGTTTAAGTGGGAAATATCTTCATGTTTTTTATCAAAATATGCAATAGAATTTTTAATCAAAACAGCAAAGACATCTACGTCAAAGTTTAACAAATCTAGAAAGAATGGGGTTAGTTTTGACATTCAAACAAACTCCAAAATCTAATTCATTCATACGAAAAAAAATCTTCTATAATCAATTAACCCGGTGAAAATTTAGATAAAAAATGGGCACGTTACTCGACGAAATTAAACAACTCAATATCGCTGATCGGATTGAATTAATAGAAAGTTTGTCGAATTGCATTGCCAATCGTAGTTCTAATTTCTCGATTACGGATGCGCAGAGAGCTGAGTTTGATCGTCGTTTGGCCAGGCGCGCATCAGAGAAACCACATAGTGTCACTCTCACTCAAATAACACAAAAACTCGGCGTCAATATAGGAATTTTATGGTCGTCTTTGAACCAGACGCAGAACTAGAAATCATGGATGATTTTCAATGAGACGAAGAACAGTCCTTCGGTTTAGGTGGTGAATTTCTTAGAGCAGTAAAACAAAGCGACGCCGTGCTGACATGTATTCCATTTCAATATCAAATTCAACATAAAAAGTACGCAGCACCTTCCGTAGTTGGTTCCATATGCTTTGCACTACCTCATCGAAGATCATGCAGTGTCCGTGTTATATGCGCGAAGCAGGCAAAATTTTAGAGATTTCTCCCCCAAAGCATGCCATAGGCTAGACGCTTACCTGCGGTACGACTGTCCATAATTTTTCCTCAATCGTCCTTTCGCCCAATCTGCCATCAAATCATAAAACCTAGGCGTCACGTTAGTGTGTTTGCGTGAGAAATCAGATGCCTGTTCATAACGCCACATGCCATGCTCAGTGTTAGGGAAAATAAACATCACATTATTTTTGCCCTCATCTCGCAATTTCTGTAAGCGCTCCACAGTGAGTGAAATTGGTGCTTGCCGATCTTCATTCGCGAATGCCCATAACTGTGGGACATCAAGCGCTCGTAAAACTCGCATGGGATCTTGCGACCAGTCGACATCGAATTTATCCAAATGCGGAACACCATCGCTACGAAGTACACTGACGGGAATACTCAGAAGCACGCCTGTATAAGCGCCTTTGATGATAGAAAACCACGGCTCTTTTTCGAAACGTTTTTTGATCGAATCAAGGTCATCGAGTCCGTCTTTATAAGCAGACTTAACAATGCGTGCGGTAATGTCCGTGACCATTCGCGCCTTAGCGAAGACATCTGTGCCGTAGCCACGTTCTTCCAACTCCTTGGTCACCTGTGCCGCATCTTCTTCAGCAATATCCACCGCGAGACCGTAGCCAATTCCCAAAAAATCTGCTTTAGCGCGTGCTGCAGCGAGCGGAGCAATCCACCCACCTTGGCTCAAACCAATCAGACCAAAACGACCATAACGAGCAGCCGCCAGACGTTTGGCTTCGTGCGACGCTGCGACCAAATCGTTCGCTAAGATGGGAAAATTTTGAGTATAGTTTCCCTGAGATAATCCAGTACCGCGTTTGTCATAAACAAAAACCGACACGCCGCGTCCCACCATTTGATAAGGATCTCTCCCATGGTCAATCCAAGCACCATCCTCAGAGCCGTGCGCATAAACGACGAGCGGCGTATGCTTATCGGCGTTAGTCGGTTCGATTAGACGACCTGCGAGGGAAATGCCATTTGACTCAAAACGCGTATCAGTTTCAACAATGGTGGCTCTCGGCCAAGTCTCTTTATTTCGAACCAACACAGCAGCATCACGACACACGACTGGTGAATTGGCATCTAAGGTATTGCCAACCATGCCGTCGCTAAATGTATAGTCAAAACCTCGGCTCGCTTTGGTAAGTGCAAGAAAAGTTGAGCCATGCTTTCTAAAGATTCCGGTCTGACAGAGTCCAGCCTGCGGCAAACGAGATTCCGCATGAGCCTTATCAGTCGATAATTCGCGATGCCTCGGGTTACTTGTTAAATCCTCGGCGCAAGCAATACAACTTACGGTCAGGAATTCGACAAATAGTAATCGAATCAATGTGTGCATAATGTCTCCTGTTGAAATAGTTCACAGAGATAGTATTCAACATCGATTTACTTACTCTTTCACTTCCGACGAACAAGGGAATGTGAGGACTAAAGCCAAGAATTTCAGGATTGAATCATTAAAAATTCGTGCGTGTGAATCGTTATTTGCGCAAATCATCTCGTTTGAGCGGAATACACGAACTTAGGCCTCATAGATGCTTGGCGGTTCGATGCAAATGTACGCTGCATTACAGCCAATTTATTACAGCCGCATTGTTTCTGATAATCGGACATGTGCACATCAAGACTTGATTTCCTTTCCATTGAGTCGTACGCACTGCTCCATAGGCTTAAGCTCAGCATTACCAAATTTACGTCAAAAAAAATGCATGCTCACATTTCCAACAGATATTTGAAATCTTCACCATAAGATATTTACTTTTTTAATCCACTTTTCTTTTACGTAATTTTTATCGCTAAAATAGATGCATCTTCTGTTGGCATTTCTCTTATGTGAGGCGATTCATGAGTTCAGCCGTACCGATGCAACAAGCGAAAACAAACACGGCAGGGCAAACTGCACAGCAAACGAGCCAATTGGCGGGACAGAACCAACAAATCAGCACAAGTGATTTTGCCGACCTACGCTCGCAAGCAACGACTCAGCGCCAACGGCAAGACGCCGCCAACCAAAGCCCACAAAGCCGCCAACTCAAAGCATTTCAGCAAATGGCTCAAGACAGTGGACGCGCAACGCAGCTTAAAAGCTTAGGTGCCATGAAAAATGCCCCAGCGGTACAGCGCATGAAAGAAGAGGACACGCTACAAGCCAAAACGGAAGGTACGACTGTACAGCGATCGAGCCAGCAAACAGCGCAATTGCAAGCATATGCGCAGATGCAAAAAAACAGTCAAACGGTCATTCAGTGTTCGGTGGAGAGGAGTCGTGCACGTGTAAAAAATAGGGAAGACGCAGTTTGGTATTCTAGCCATGACGAGCATACTTTTTTTGTTACAAAAGAAGCTGCGGAGAAATACGACCGCACATTAATAGGCGAGAAGATGCAGACTCACTTTGAAAAAGTCGATGAAAAAAGAGAGCAAAGTAGGAATAAAAGAAAGCGCAAATACGAAGCAGAAATAAGCAATAAATACGATGATTATGTGCCCCCCACTACCAGTACAGCGCGGGTCTATAAAGGCGCGAAAAAAGGTGAAAAGAGAGAATTCGATGACTTAGATATTTTTAAACTCGATATTGACAATGCTAAAAACTATTCTGAAAAAATTTTCAGGGACAGAAAGCTCGATAAGTTTGAAACTCAAGTGATGGAATTAAGCGGCCATCACTACGTTCTACAGCCAGGACAAGACATAGGATTAACACCAACGCGGATGCGACCTGATATGCAAGAAGGGCATGAAAACCTTCCTTTGGAGCGCGATGGTAAGGCACAGACCTATGCGTCGGTTGGAAAAAATATGGATCAAATCGTTGAACGCTGTATTACCAAGGAAAATGGTCCCAAGGAGACACGTATTCGAATTGGGAAGGACTTAGATCGACAAACTCGTGGTTCTGACGTTGGAGGCAGCATAGAGTACAAAAAAGAGGAGCTCGATATCATGAGTGAATGTGCAGCCATTCTTCGTCTAGATAAAGGCCGCGTCCCCGACGCCACAAAATACATTCGAGAAACCATAACCTCAGGGAATTTTAGTTTTACCCAATTATTAGGAGAACAAAAAAAGTATGTTGGTGCGATAGTATCCGGCGGAGTAGCGGCTTTACGACTCGTAAATAAAAATAAAAAATACGGAGACGATGCATATTTATCCGACGGATCAGATATCGACGAACACATACACATAGACAAGAAGAGAAAAGTTAGCCATTCCTCTCCCACGGTTGTGGAAGAGAAAGATATCGTCGAGGAAGAACTAGACTTTGAGTTAGAAGGCATGATTGAAGGGGATCTCGACAAGAGGTCTTTTTCCAATTGGGAGAAAAACGTGATCGCGCTTGTGAGCAATGCCCTAGGTGAAAGAAAGCTCGATGACGAGATTTTGCAAAATCTTTTTGCCGCCAATTTAACAGAGAAAGAGGCCTCCGAGCAACTCATTAGCTTAATGTCTAGCGGTGATGAGTATGAGGGAAACGACGAACATTTCTATCCTAGCGATGATGGTGACGTTTACAAGGAGTCCGACGAATTAAAGGAATCGCTTGACTAGGTCAGACGTTTTTAAGCAATTCACTGTATTTAATTTCACATTGTCTTCAGTGTTTTTACAAGCGTAGCGCGGGGCCACAAGCGTAGCTCGGGGTCAGGCCTTACATTTTACAAGGGCCTTAGCTCGGGGTCGGCCTTAGCTCGGGGTCAGGCCTTACATTTTACAAGCGTAGCGCGGGATCAGGCCTTACACTTTACATAGCACCATAATTGAAGCAGTAAGACGCCCAAAAAAAACGAATCGCAATTCAACATCTTAGCCAAAAGGATTTCAACAAGCCAGGTAAGGTGATCACATTTTTGTGCATACACGAAAAATATCCCTAGCATATAGAAATTGATTGTCTTAATTCGGTGCCTTGTTTAACGACCGTAACGCGTGGGCATAATGTGCCCACTGTACGCAGCTTGAACGGCAGCGCTAAAAATACTTTGCAAATCACCCACGTGTTGATTCCTACAAATGAAATCTAAGTAGAAAAGAGCCGCCGCTGGCTGGTATTCTATGGAAAACGACCAAATGCGAGGATGCCATGAGTAGCCAAATTGCCAATATGCTTGATGGACTGGAATTGTTTAGTGATTTTTCCTACTCCGAACTGGAAGTCATTGGTGGTTATTTAAATTTTGAAGAGGTCAAGGCCGGCAAGGTGATCTTTAGCGAAGGTGAGCCGGGCAGCTTTCTGGTGATCTTGATCAAAGGCCGGATTGCAATCTACAAGGAAGCCGACCAAGGCAAACAATTGCTCTCCACTGAAGTGAGGGGACGGGTAATTGGAGAGATGGCGTTGCTCGACAACGAGCGGCGCTCGGCCACCTGCATTGCCGATAGCGATTGCGAATTGCTGGTATTTACCCAAACCAACCTGAAGCGACTATCGAATAACCGCCCCGCTACCGCCTATCACTTCATGTTTCATTTGGCACGTTCGCTCTCAAAACGTTTGCGTCGCACTTCAGGCATATTGGCCGATTTTTTGGGTCACGCGTAAGATCCGCAAACGGGGACAGTTGTAACATTCCAACATCCAAATAAAAAAAACACACCTCGTCCTCCCAAGAAAAGTCTTCAAAACTAAAAGGAACAACGTCGAATTATTTCCCAACAAAAAAGTAATACGAGGCTGCCTCCTTCGGCTGAAATAACAAGATATCGTGACACTAAAAGATAAATACATCGCAGCGTTTGAATCAGCCAAAGATGAGCACGGTTTTTGTGCCCACGCGGAAAATAATTTCGAACGCATAAATTAAAGGCAAATGGTTATCGTATTAATCTTTTTTATGTCTGGCTCGATAGCATCGTACTCGCGCGAGAACGTGTAGCATTACGTGTGAAATTGAGCCAACATAAAATTCCACCAGATGTGATTGCGCGACGTTATGCGCGTAGCATACAAAATTTCCGTGGTTTGTAATCTTGAAGAATAAGTGAATGGATGTCAGGAATTCTAACCGTCAACTTGCGATCATTCAAATACAAAATATTATATTAATGACAAAATGAAAGGTTTTATATGCATTTCAAAACTAGACATTTCGCTAAGAAAATACAAGCAAAGAATATAGTTCAAAATGAACCTTTGGAAAAAAGATTTACCGAATTCGTGAGACAGGCCGTGACGATCGGCACGCCAATTTCCGGCATCGTTTCGGTTGCATATCTATGGTTATATCTGACCTACATAGGTCGCCAAGATCAGTTATTACCTGCGTTATCGAATGCCAAAGGTTTGCTCGCACTTTTCGGCGCATCCTTGCTTTACTTTCCGCTCCTAATTTTTGCATTTCTATTGCCTGGAATATTCACGTATTTGTCATACCATTTTCTAAAAAAACACATCCTGTATGATGACAAAATTCCACACCAATTGATGGCTATGTGCCTGACAGCCGTAACGCTAACCGTGTTACTCGAAGTTGCACGCCGAGTCGCCATGGATAAATATTTTCATGTACCGGCATGGGGAGAGCTCGCATTATCATTGCCTTTGTTAATGTATTTCAGCCTTCATCGATACCGCAAGCAACATAAAAAAGAGAACACTTACTTTTCTTTCCAACAGGAACTCTATTTTTGTACACTTGGAGTAATTGGCTGGCTCGTTGTGATGTTAGTTTGTGTTCCGTTGAGCCAGACTCTACGTGACACTGACGTAGGCAATATACGCAAAATCTTTGATGCCTTTGTTGTGAGCGTATCTTTACTCACAATTGCTCCTTTATTTGTACGATTGAAACAACGATGTAATACATCTGCAGAATTGATTAAGACAATGAGTTTCGCCACAATATCTATTTTAATCATCGTACTTCTCTTCTCACCAAAGGTTTATGGGCTCACACTAAAAAAAGTCGCCTATTCGCTTGGGATGCGCGAGAAAGGAACGAGTAGGTATATTTTGAATGCCAAATATTTCGGGCACGATTTGACAACCGATTGGAAAATGGAAAAGCTAAATGGAGATTTTTATCTAGTTACTGCGCGTAATTTATTTACGTTTGGAGATACAGCAATCCTATGCCCAAGTAATTACAAGGATAAGTCTTCGACCGAAATACGCGAGCGAGCAAGAAATGAATGCCTTGCTTTACCTATTTCGGAAATTCACCCTTGGTGGCAGCCATATGCGCAGCAAGGCGTGAGTTCTGACATTCCGAAATCCCCATAAATTGTGAAGAAAAAATAGAGCCAAAGATAATCAGCTAAACGGAAATCACAAACTCATGTCACAACTCCACGTCATCGTCATCGGAGATTCAAATGGTGCAGGTAAGTCTACCCATCACGCCCTTAGTTTTGCGTGATTATTTAGTGGTACCGGATTTTGTGAATGTCGATCAAATCGCTGCTGGATTGTCGGCGTTGAATTCTAAAAGTGCGTCCCGCAGATCACAATAATTTAGATCATTAAAATGCTCCATAAACTTTACGGTTTTTATTTCCTCAGCAGTAATGCGGAATTTTCCAGCAAATTTCAGCTTGAAGAATCGGTCAAAAAACTCAAACAGAAAATTGAAAATGAAAAGCGAACGAATAGTTCCTATCCAAGATTTTCGTCCGACATTTCTGGAACAAAAGTAGTGATTGAGTCATCCAATATTCCGTTCTGGACAAATATGAAACCCCAGTTTACCGGGAAATTTGCACTCAAAAATGGGGCTAACTTCCTAGTCGGAAGATTTTGCGTTCCGACATCAATCCGCTTGCTTATTTCGATTCTATTAGTAGCGAGTTTTTACCTAACCGCGATTGAGATTTTTCGCTATTTGACGATACCCAACCTTAAATTCCCTACTGAGACTCTTTTATTTTTGGGTGTGAACCATTTCTTTTTATTTTGGAGTTACCTTGTTTCCGAAAGTGATGTTTCAGATATCTCAGAAACGATACGATCGGCTTTACAAGATAACTAGCAACAAAGAGAGAGCGGCGCGGGGTCAATTCTAACATTCATACATTCCCTCAAAGACTCATGAATAAATCGATCCTCGCCATTCCGAGAAAAACCTTCTACCATCGAATAACACAAGCATAATTCAGGTCTTCACAATGTGCGCATTATTCGAAGAAATCCAGCAGTTTGATATTGCTGCCCTGCCGTCTAACTTCACAATTACAGATGCACAAAAGGCGGAGCTTGATCGTCGCTTAGCAAAACGTGCATCGGAAAAATCCATCGGTGTCAGCCTAGATCAAATCGCACAAAAACTCGGCGTAACGATATAAGTTTTTTTGCGATTTGAACCGGATGCCGGAAGTCATCGAAGTATTTCAATGGTATGAAGAACAGTCCTTTGGTTTAGGAATACAACATGGCGTCATTCAAATGTCCGACGATGAGCAATTCCGTATGGGAATCAGGTACAGGGTAGTGCCAGTTGATGTCTTCAACACCGGCAAAGCTGATGTTAGACAAGTGTAGAGATTCTGCCTCGAAAATGCTCAGACCTGTTACCTGCTGAGAAAGCTTGGGTGTTGGCATCCATGCATTGCTGAAATCGTACATGGCATTTTCCGCACCAGTGCTACTAAACCCGAATGCCATTAAGCCATTTGATGGCACTACCGCCGTGGTCGGTGCTGATGTGACACTCTCGTTAGTCCCCAGCGAATCCGTATAATAAATTTTGACGGTAATAGCTTTCCCAAGTTCGGCAGCCTTGATCGCGTAAGTGGATGAACTTGCACCTTTGATTTTGACACCATCTGCCATCCAGAGGTAATAGATTGTCCCCATACCATCGAGATCATTAACCGTACTATTGACACTCAAAACTTGTCCCACCTTAGCAGTCCCAGACAGCGTGACGGCACCCGTTGGTGCATCATTCACATTGATGACTGCTAGTGTTGATCCAGAATTGACACGCTCAGCATTGCCTAACTGATCCAAATAAATCGCCGACACCGAAATGTATTTGCCGACTTCATTTTGACCCAAGCTAAAATTTGAGTTGGTCGCGCCATGGATGTCAACACCATTCGCACGCCACTGATAAGTAATCACCCCCATACCATCGACGTCGGCAAGTGTATTGCTAGCCGTCAGCATCTCACCCTGTCGATTGATGCCACTCCAAGTCACGGCGCCTGTTGGTGCATGATTATTATCTTGAACTGCGCCGGTTGCAGCCGAACTTACACTCTCGAAGTTACCGCCTTGATCGGTGTAGACCGCACTGACGCTGATGTTCTTTCCGGTATCCGTACTGCGCAAAGTATAGGTGGCGAGATTTTCACTTTTAATCGTGACACCGTTTGCCTTCCAAACATAGGTAATCGATCCTAAGCCATCGGTATCGACCAGGGTATTGCTCGCGGTGAGAACTTGCCCTACGATGAGCTTGCCAGAAATACTGACGATGCCGGTGGGGGCGTCGTTAACATTGGCGACGTTCACCATCAGGTTGGCACTGCTGGTCGACACGTCTATTCCGTCACTTACTTTAAACCCTATGCTTGCATAGGCATTGCCACTCGTATTGGCGACCGGGGTAAACACTAAGCGACCAGCAAGAATATCGGTCGCACTGATACTTTGATTTTCCGAAACACTATTTCCGTTCAGACGTAGACTGCCTTGCAGCGGCAAACTGGTGACCATCACGGCTTGTAGCGTATCTCCGCTATCACTGTCGCTGAAACCAAAATTTGAAATTCCTAACGTGAGCGAAGTATCTTCGTTTATCGTAACGCTTTTATTGGACGATGATGGCACGGCATTATCAGCGACAGCACTCGTTGCTGCAGAGCTGACAGTTTCAAGCGTCTCGTTTAAATCTGTATATGAAGCGACCGCTGTAATCACTTTGCCGACTTGAGCTTGGGTGAGTAATAGTGTTGTCCCGGTCGCGCCGTTGATAGTATTGCCGTCGGCTTTCCATATATAGCTGATCGTTCCTAAGCCGTCGGCATCGGCAAGATTGTTGGTGACGCTTAAGGTTCTACCTTCACGTGCAGTGCCGCTGATGGTGACGCTGCCGGTGGGCGATGAATTCAGTACTATATCCAAGGAAGTTGTTGCACCTCCACCTCCGTTGCCCGATACATCTGTATAAGAGTCGCCTGCTACTGTTATGCTCGCAGTGTTCGATCCAGTGCCTGCGGTAAAGGTTGCAGTTCGGGTTAGGCCACTCCCCGTAATTGCGCCTAGCGTCCCGCCTGTGACGACGATATCACCGGAACTTCCATCCCAAGCAAAAGTATCACCAGGATTTTCGCTAAAGGTAAAAGTGATGGTTGCAGTATTACCAGAATTGACGCTTGCAATATCGCTGCTAATGCTAAGTGTTGGGTCCGTAACATCGTTATACGTGTAGGTGATGGCATCTGCTGTGATGCCTGTTAGACCTATCACTGTAAGCCGATAAAGGGGTACGTGATCGTCATACATGGCGGGACCAAGAGCAATATAATGCGTGTAGAGGTGTTCTAGTACTAGTGTAGTGCCACTCAAGGTGGCATTCTCTTGAATTTCATAGTCATCTGGAAAATCATAGTAAGAATCAGTCACTGTAAGAGGATAGGCAGAGGGATCGGTGACCATCGACATCCCCGTGCTCGCGGTGACAATATTCAAGGTGTCGCCAACGCCAAATCCTGTTAGATCGACAGTGTAAAGTCCAGAAGTTGCACTAGCCAGATTGATCGTCAGTGTGACGTTTCCGCTGAGAAGATACGTCCTTGCAGCGGCAAGGTCGCTGAGGGACGTTAATATGCCATTGAACGTGCTTGCGACCGGAGGCGATGCATTCATAGTTCCAAATGAATATGTCGGCAAAGTCATTTGTCGATTGTTTGTCTCAATCGGTATCGATGAATTAAAAAATGTCGAGGAGTCTGATGGAGAATATTGGTCAATGTCCTCTGTATTGCTGCCTGTGTTAGTACTGATATTAGTACTGATGCGCTTGTTATTCATACTTGTTACCTTTCGAGAGATTCCTAACTACATTCAGATTATCAGTACTAAATTTACAAGCATAAAAACTTGATTTTGATTAGTACGAAAGCGATACAGATGAGTCGAACATAGATTGAACTACCTATAAATTTATTGGGACTAGTGTGGAACTAACACATCGTACATCGATTGGTCAGGCGGAGAAATGCGTGATTTTTTGCCTTAGTCATCAAATGAACAGCGCGCAATCGCTTTATTCATTATCTAAGTTTTTTTGGATAAAGTCTCCACGAACGTAGGCGACTTCAACAAAAAATTTAGGAGCGAGACCAATTGTGCAACGTCACGGAGATTTGATATTGCTAGTGGTTAGTAGAATCTGAAAAATTTTCTAGCCATCTACGCAAGATCTCTTCTGCATGTGGGGGTCACATGTGCGTGTTCAGGCCTTACATTTGACATAGAGTCATAATTGACGAAGTAAAGCGCCAAAAAAACGAATCGCATTTCAACATCGTAACCAAAAGAATTTCGACAAGCCATGCCACAAGCCCGCGTCATCGGACGTCCAAATGGTGTAGGTAAATCCACCATCACACCTTGGGTTTTGCGTGATTATTTGGGTGGCATCGGATTTTATGAATGTTGATCAAATCGCGGCTGGCTTATCAGCGCTTACTTCTGAACTTAATTCTGAACTTTTGATAGAAAAAACATAGCCCCCTAAGAACTGGTACGGCGGTCAATTTTTGAGATCCAACATCAACACCCTAAAGCGTCAAATCAAGACTTGAAATCAATGAATTTTTGTGTTTTCTCAGGTGCGTATCGCGTGCTCTACACTCACGCCGAGCGCACTGACTGTTTGCATGACATAATCATGCAACCTCCATTTGAACACCAATTTTGCATGGTTTTAAGGCTTGATCACGACGCCCTCTTTCATCACAAATTTCACTTGCTCTAATACCAGCGGATTGTCCAATGGATTGCCCGGCACGGCAATAATGTCGGCGATTTTCGATTTCTCTAGACTACCGATTTTATCGCCCCATCCCAGGAGTTCAGCTGCATGGATGGTGCTTGTTCGAATTACTTCTGCAGGGCTCAAACCGGCCATTGCATAAACACGCAATGGCAAGAGTGAACTTTGGCCGCGTGTTAAATTACCCGCTTGGTAGTAGGAATCACTGCCCAAGACAATTCTGACACCCGCCGCTTTGGCTTTAGCAATTCTCTCCGTCGCGAATTTTTCGGCATACTTAAACATGTTTAAACGCGCCTGATCCGATTCACTGATTTCTTTTTCGCTGGACTTTCCGAGGTAAGACCATGCAGGAGAATCCGTAGCAACCATGGTGATGTTTTTCTTTGCCATCAATTTTAGAAGTTCATCGGAAATCCCATACGCATGTTCTATCGAATCCACACCAGCCTGCGCCGCAAGCATGCCCGCTAGTTCGGTGCCGGCGTGCGCAGCAACTTTGATTCCTACCCGATGCGCTTCATTGACGATCATCTGCAACTCTTCGAGTGTCAATAAGCGCGACTCCGCATCGACAATCACCTTAATCACATCAGCACCGTCGAAGATGGCACTACGAACCGCTTTACGTGCTTCTTCAGGGCCACTAATGACGGCGTATTCCTTGTCGATCAAGGCCTGAGATTCTTTCGTCAATTTGTTAAATTGCCCGCCAATCGGCGCCAAGGCACGCGTCGATACCAACATGCGCGGTCCCTGTATCCAAGATTGATTAATGGCATCGCGCAAGTCAACGTCCGCATTCGTACCAGAGTTACCAAGGTCACGCACGGTGGTGATGCCTGACATCAGATCTTCGCGTGCCATGGTCGCACCCAACAAGGCTCGCTTCGCATCAGACGTCGTGGAAAGTGTGTGCACCATACTGCCAGACTCACGTATGCGCGCAGAAGTTTCAAACGAGAGATTTTGTAGCAAGTGAGTATGCGCATCGATCAAGCCCGGCATCAAAGTGACATCGCCAAGATCAATCTGTTTGGCACTGAGAGGGATCGCAATATTCTGCCCAAGTTCAATGATTTTGCCTTTCGATACCAAGACAATCGGATTGTTCAAGATTTTTCCTGATTTCACATCCAACAAACGCGCAGCCTTGAGTGCGATGATTTCACTATCACCGCTTGCGGGTAACAAAAGACTAACACCATTGGCGATACTTGCTAATGTCAGCGTTGACAGCGCTAAGGACAAGCATAAAAAACGACCCAAGAAACTCAATTTCATCGATTACCTCCCACTACAAAAGAAGAAGCAATAGTGTAACGAAAAACCAATAAAGTAAAGGATCGCTTTTTGTCAGCACCGTAGAAAAAAGAGCGCAATTTGCCCGCTCTACGAAATTTAATGTGAGACATATCAAAAGACCTCAAGCAGTAATCATTTCACGTGGAGCGAAAATTTTTTCCATTCGTTTTGATAAGGCAGATTGCCGATTGACTAAAAAGGTCGTTAATTGCTCTCGAAAGTCTCCGCTAACAGCGCCTTGAATTGACGGGCGTAATGCTAATTGTTGGCGCCAGGCGCATACCTTGGGCGTGTGCTTAAAAAAGCCAAAGTCATCGATCAATTCAAACGTGTCAAAATACCGAAACAGTGGTCCGAACACCGCATCGACCATAGAAAAATCCTCTCCCGAAAAATAACCACCTCTCTCGCTCAATACTAATTCTATCTGCGCGAATTTTTCTGCTATTTCGTTGACCTTCAAGGCGAGCGTCTTCTCATCTGGCGCATTATAGAAACTCGCTACGCTGTTTAAGATGCTAGTACCAAACTCCATCCATGCACGGTGCCGCGCACGTTGTAGTGGGTGCGCAGGATGCAGATGTGGTGCTTGCGTTTCGTCGAGGTATTCGCAGATCACAGCGGATTCAAAAATTGCTTCATCGTCCACCATCAAGACCGGTGTTTTCCCTAGCGGTGATAGCTGCAAAAACCATGTTGGTTTGTTCGCCAGATCGATCTCTTTGCGTTCGAAAGGAATGCCTTTTTCGCGAAGTAAAATTGCCGCACGCTGTACATAAGGGCACAAAGGATGACTGAGTAAAGTAAAAGTGGGCAGAAGTATGCTGGAAGTTGACATGTCACACTCCTCATTCAGAAAAGGTAAACCGTTGGCTGCGGCGGGCGGCAAAACTGCCATCGCCAATCAACCAAAGTGAGATCGAGGCAATGCTGAGAAACAGTGGATATTCCCAACCACCACCTGGGCTAGTGTGAGTCCAACCATTTGGCAGATGTACCCATGTCGCCGTCAACATGACAGGCACTAACGCCAAAGAAACTTGTCTGGCGTACACGCCAAAAATCAATGCGATGCCACCCAAAAATTCGGCAGCAAATACCGGATACGCCAAAAATCCGGCAAAACCGATACTTTCAAAATACCCAGCTGTGCCCGGCAGCGTAAACACAAAATATTTCAACGCAGCGTGCGCCAGCCACATGATGCCTAGGCTAAGGCGTAATAAGCTGATGCCAAATTGGGCAGCGTTGTTTTTCATATTGTTGTTCATGTTGTTGGTCCTGTTGTTGGTCATTTCATGGTGCCATTGAGTTGTTGAAGCCCTCAGTATATGATTGCCATAACGCATAAAAAATAGGCATAAGTGAATTCTATGATTGCGAAAACGCAATACAAATTAAGTGCGGCTGATCTTGAATTGGTGCTGGCTTTGCATCGAGGTGGTACGCTGGCGGCAGCTGGAGAACGTCTGGTGCTGGATGCATCGACGGTATTTCGTTCGATACAACGCATCGAACGTGGTTTGGGCCAACCACTCTTTACCAGATCACGTAACGGCTACTTAGCGCTGGAACTGGCACAAGTATTGACAGCACATGCAGAGCAGTTAGAGCGAGAACTGGAATTGGCACGTTCTGCCGCCCAGCTTGTGCCCGATCAGGTATCTGGCACCGTGCGCCTAACTACAACCGACACTATTTTGCATGGTTTGGTCGCTCGCGTACTGCCCTCTTTGCGAGTCGCGCATCCACTGCTTGAGCTCGAAATGCATACGGGAAATGAACTGGCCAATCTGACTCGCCGAGACGCAGATATTGCGCTGCGCGCGACGAAAAAGCCACCACAACATTTAGTAGGAAAATGTATAGGCCCTATCCGTATCGCCTTGTTTGCTTCAATCGGAAGTGGCATTAAAAGCATGGACGACGTCCGTGCGCAGAATAGTGCATGGATAGCACCTGACGATGCCCTGCCAGAACATCCCTCGGTATTGTGGAGAAAAAAATACTTCCCGAAAGTGCAGCCGCAATATCGAGTCAGCAGTATTTTAACTGTGGCTGAATTTGTGGTGCAGGGCTTGGGGGTCGGTATTGTTCCGCTATTCCTAGGCCAGCATCGTAGCGAACTGCGACAAATTACCGATACGCTTGATGAGTGCCAAACTGAACTCTGGCTACTCACACACACGGAATCGAAACATCTCAGACGCGTCTCTACCGTGTTCGCACATTTGGCAAGCCAGCTAAGCTTGAATTAGTTTGCACCACTGAAAACAAGGGATCAAGATTTGACATGCAACGCCGTCTCAGCAATGCATCATTGCGAGTCCTTACCCCAAATCTCGAGGAGCTACTTTGACGGATAGTTGTGAAGTGATTTGGAAGACTGTTTAAGCTTGCCGTTTCTATCTTCTCGACCTTTTACTCAAGTCCCACTGCCGAGCGCCCTCACAAAGCAAACACGAGCCAGAGTCGTCTTGGGAAGTGAGTAAAGTTCTCCCAAATGAATATATTTTTTGATTTTCATCTTCTCAATGCCCGCCACAATCAAGCGCATTGCCAGCAGCGCTGTGGGGATTTCAGCGCCTGGCTTGATCAAAAATAGCGAACTACATCCCTTATAATGTGAGGTTTTGCCTGCTTGAAAACCGTCTTCATTATGAATTATGTCGTAAAACTCTTCCCTGAAATCACTTTGAAAAGTGCCTCATTACGCAGGCGTTATATCACTGCATTGCAGATCAATATCCATACAATTTTGTCGTCTATCGATCAAGAGATCAAAGTGCTGCGCGAGTGGGATAGGCTGGTGGTTCAGGTGACGCCTAGCGCTGATCAAGCGGCTCTGGTCGATGCGCTTGGGCGTATTTCGGGTATTCAGAAAATTCTCGCCGTGCGTATTCTCAACACGTTTGATCCTGAAGTGATGTTGACTGCGGTGCGCACTGCTTTTGGTAGTCAGTTGAACGGGAAAACATTTGCGGTGCAAGTTAAGCGTAGTGGCTCGCATGAATTTACTTCGCTAGGTTTAGCGCGTCGCATTGGTGGTGCGCTTCTGGATGAATTCCCGAGTTGCGGCGTGGATTTGGACAATCCACAATTGCCAATACGCCTAGAAGTGAACTCCAAAAATACGCTGCTAGTGGAAGCCGAGTATCCAGGTTTGGGCGGCTATCCTGTGGGAACACAGGAGGAAGTTTTGTCGCTGATTTCAGGTGGATTTGATTCAGCGGTGGCGTCTATGCAACTCATTAAACGCGGCTGCAAGGTGCATTATTGCTTCTTTAATTTAGGTGGCGCGCAGCATTCCCGCGGTGTTAAGCAGATGGCAGTAAATTTGTGGCAGCGCTATGGGGCTTCGCATCGGGTACGTTTCTTTGAAGTGAATTTTGCGCAAGTATTGGCGCAAATCCTTGAGCGCATACCGGTTGGCAATCAAGGCGTTGTGCTGAAGCGCAGCATGTTACGCGTAGCGGATAGTTTGGCGCAGCGCTGGGAAATCCCTGCCTTAGTGACGGGTGAAGCCTTGGGTCAGGTGTCGAGTCAAACGCTGACGAATCTGAATGCAATTGACCGTGCGAGTGAAACGGTGGTGTTGCGCCCACTGGTGAGTTGGGATAAGCCCGATATTATCGATATGGCGCGTCGCATAGGCGTAGCCGAGTTGGCTGCGTCCATTCCTGAATTTTGTGCTGCCATTTCCAGCAATCCCAATGCGAGAGTCAAACTTACTAAAGTAGAGCTTGATGAGGAGCGCTTAGATGCTGACATTTTGCAGAACGCGATAGACGCAGTGCAATACTTTGACATCAAAGACTTGATGCAAGAGCTAGAAACCGCTGCGCCACTCACTGAGCTACTCACTGAGCTACGCTGTGTCGCAAACTCGCAGACAGACACAACAATGTCAAGTACGGAAGACGTGCTCACTGATGTACTCATGAATGTAATTATCGATGTGCGGCCCGATGCGCAAAATAGTACTCTTGCGCCGCAATTGCGTAAGCATTCCAAACTGAACATACAGCACATCCCCTACTATAGGATCTTGACCGAATTTGCTAAACTTGATCAATCCAAAAACTATTTTTTGTATTGCGATAAAGGCGTGATGAGCGGCATGCAGGTGGCGCATTTACGTGAGCGTGGGTTTAGCAATGTTCAGGTATGGCAGCAATGATGAAAATCAGTCATGGGGTCTGACCTGCCGACATCCCGATCAATTTTAACGAAAAAAAATAGAATCACAATTCATCATTAAAACGGGAAACGCAAGCCCTTGCCACAAACCCACTTCATCGTCATCGGAGGTTCCAAAGGTTCAGGTAGATCTCTCATCGCGCCTTTGGTTTTGCGTGACTATTTAGTCGTGCCGGATTTTGTTAATGCGGATCAAGTCGCGGCTCGTCCATTGGCATTTAATCCGGAAGTGAAGTAAAGTTCACCACCTGCCAGCTTCATAATATAAGACGAAGAAGCGCTAATTAGGATAGCGAGACCCCTTTTCACAAAATCTTTTAGGAACAAGAAAATGCGTTTGTTTTCCAAATCTGTTTTACGGTCTGCATTAGCGGCTTGCACTCTACTTTTGAGTGCGGAATTATTTGCTGCGAATTCAGTGGGACAGCCTGCTCCCAACGAATTGGGACGAACACTCGATGGCAAAGTCATTACGCTGTCGAGTTATGCAGGAAAAGTCGTGGTGGTTTCGTTCTGGGCGACTTGGTGTACCTATTGTTTGAAAGAATTGCCCATCCTGGAAAACATACAAAATCTTGGTGGTGAAGATCGAGTACAGGTCATTGCAGTCAATACAGAAGAGCGCGATGTATTTCGAAAAGTCGCACGTACACTCAAAGATTTAAAAATGATGTTGGCCTATGATCCCGATGAAACTTATGCGAAGAGCTTTGGTGTCAAAGGCATTCCGCATTTAGTCATTATTGGACGTGACGGAAAAATTATTCAGGTCTATCGCGGCTATGGTGAAAGCAGTCTGGATGGTATCGTCGCCGATTTGAATCAAGCCATCAATACACCAGCACCGAGCACCGTCTCTGGCGCGAAATAAGGTACATGGGCTTAGTTCTATCATTCCATGCCCCCGCATCAATTTTAACGAAAAGATAGCACCACACCTGATCAATAAAACGGGGGGATAAGTCCATGCCACAACGCTAGTCATCCGAGAAACAAATGGCACGGATGAATCTACTGTCGCACCTTTAGTTTTGTGTGATTATTTGGTGGTGCCGGATTTTGTGAATGCAGATCAAATCGTGGCTGACTGATCGGCATCTCGGCACGTGTGTAAGTCTAGATATGCAAGGTTAACGTCACAAATGTACAGTCGCGAAACGTGATCCCATCATTCTCCTCTGCTTAGCGAAACCATGAACGAAGACATAGTCAAAGTACAACAAGAAGTACAGCGTAAATTTGGACGTTGTATGTTCCGCTTACAGCAAATCGAACAGTTGTTAAAAATCTTGGTGTCTCACGCGTCGGTACAAGGTCATGTTGATGAAATTCTTAACATCCAAAACAAGAAACTAGCCGATATTAGCAGGACAACCATGGGTGGACTCGTTAGTTTGCTGTGGGGTGAACTCTGCCCGCCGGCAACGACGGAAGAGATTCCTGGAAACGAACCAAAAGAAGTTAGCGAAACTGGTTGGATAAGCACGAAATTTCAGATATCAATGCCTGATAAGGAGTTCGAAAAGACGAAACAAGCATTAGTGGACTTCGTCGATTTGAGAAATGGGCTAGTGCACCAATTTATTGAACGGTTTAAAATCTCGTCAATATCTGAATGCCACAAAGCAGATGCCTATCTCGATGAATGCGATGAGAAAATAGGCACTCAACTATTACAACTGCAGTTGTGGTCCAAAGCGCTTTGTGATGCGCGTACTGCGATCTCAGCATATATAGGCACGACAGAATGTGAGAATGCATTTCTTCATGGTGTCTTGCCGGATGGGGACGTGCAATGGAATCGAAGCACGATAGTGGAGTATTTGCGTAGTGCCGAAAAGTCCTGTGCACTGCATGGTTGGACCTTACTTGACACCGCTATTGAGCATATACGGATGAGCGATAATACACAAACGCCATCTAAATATGGATGCAAGACTTGGCGCGAAGTTTTAAGAAAATCCGAACAATTTGATATTAAAAAAAATGTCAACCTTAACACTGGAAAAGGCCAGGTTTGGTACCGCAGCCGAATGATCGTAGTCGTTCATTAGGCATGTAAGGTGGGCACGACATGCCCACACCACGTCAACAAATCCGAACTCAACCACGTCATGCAATACGTCCATGCTATCGTCATCAATATTGGGATAGGACTGCCCCCTTTTTACTCTCTTACAAGACTGACTCCTAGACTTGCTAAGCTAGCTGCAAACGCCAACCGTCTGCCTTAAGCTGTTCCACCAGACTGTCTGGGCCTACCATGTGATACAGGCCGACAATTACCAGCGATGGCGCGGTCTGTTTTTGCATCGCGGCAAATCGTGGCAGCCAGTTACGGTTACGTCCTACCACATGCTTGGCATAGAGATCCGGTTGCGAGCGCTTCATAGCATCGACAAATTCGGCGGCGGGTGTGGTATCGCCATGCGCCCAGGCTGAATAGACACGCTCATTTTCTATGGTTCCTGCCAAGATATGATTCAGCGTGTACTGTAGAAATTGCACGTCTTCCTGAGCGGACATTTCGCCCATGAATTGAAGGACATCATCCTGCGTTTCAAATTCACTGGCTTGCGGAACCTTGGCTATCTGGGCGCTGCGCAGCAGAACGCTTTCGGCAGTTCCCTGCTCATCTAGTTTCATGGCCTGGAAATAAGCAGATTCGATCATGCTCGCAGCCAACCATGGTCGTAGCGGCGCAATCATTTCCAGCGGTAACTTCGCAAGTTCAGCCGCCTGCTTAACGCGAGTCAAATCGGCAGCACTCAGCCATTCACTTAATGGCTTTTTCGGATCCAGTCCATACTTCAAAGCTAGCGCCTTGGGATTTTGGCGATGAATACGATTAGTTTCAGTCCAGATGGTGCCACATATCTTTACTAGGCTTTCTATGCGCGTATCACTCCACGCTGTGGCGCGAGGCGGTGTCTGTCCCATCAGATAGACTGTATGTCCCGCCTTTTCCACTTTCCACAATGGCCATGACTTTGTTCCAATAGCTTCTTTTTCTGCAGCGGAAACAAGGCCACTTAACTCAAAACCTGCTGCGGCAGAAAATGCCGCCATGGCTTTTAATACCTGACGTCGCGATAAAGCATTCTGTTGATTCTTGGTGATTTGCATGATTCAACTCTCCGGGTTTTGTGCACAATTTGTGCACTTGTAGTGAAAAACACGCAGTGTATGAAAATTGCGTTTGCCAATAATGAGGTTTGCGACAGAATGCAAAGTAGAGCAACCCATTTGCAGTA
The DNA here is from genome assembly GCF_014284175.1 of Affinundibacterium flavidum. Lineage (GTDB taxonomy): Bacteria > Pseudomonadota > Gammaproteobacteria > Burkholderiales > Burkholderiaceae_D > Undibacterium > Undibacterium flavidum. Next base: position 1,478 of record NZ_JACOGA010000020.1, on the reverse strand, counting down.
TTGTGAGCTTAGACGAGTGTTGCCATTGAAACCAGAAAACCTCAATAATGTGAAAGTCGAATCTGAACATCCTTTTTGGGTTTTTAAACCTGATCAAAATGGCTGGCTGGTTCTAAAAAGTGATTATGTAACGGGGTTTGACTATAAGCTTTTGAATTGATCTAAGCCTTGGATGAAATTGCGCCCGATTAAATAAACAGGAACGAGGATGGCACTTCCGATGGGAGCGCTTGGGAGAAGAAACGGATAGCATCGAAATTAAAAAATCTTGGGTAATGGACATGAAGTGATTGTTCAATTTTCGAGGGCTGTCGATGACTTTGATGTCTTAAAGTCGCTCAACAAATTTCCCATAAAATTCGAACGTAGATTGGAAATTCGCTTTCTTAACTTTTACTCCCCCCACTTTCGGTGTGAACCGCTTTCTTTGCGATCACCTCGATATTTTATTGCTTGGAATTCATGTCAGGTTCGCACGTCATATAGAAATTGCTGCGCGAACATTTAATTGCGCTTAGAATTCCACTCTGCCCGACTTCATTGGGTGAACACGGAAGATCCAAGTTCCCAGCCAACCTCATTTTAGCTTGCACATGCACGAACTTTCCCAACAAATTGATTTCATTCTCGAACTCGACAAACTCAAAGCAGTGTATCGCAAAGCACTAATCAAGGCTGATAAAAACCGATTCGAAAATAGCGCGGAACATAGTTGGCATATCTCACTAACGGCACATATTTTGTCAACGTATGCGGATGAGTCTGTGGATATCTCTCGGGTAACGTTGATGCTGCTAATTCATGACATCGTGGAGATTGATGCAGGTGATACTTTCGCGTTTGATCATCATTCGGTATTGGGTGCTCAGTCAGATAAAGAGATCGCGGCGGCGGAACGCATCTTTGGACTTTTGCCTGAACCGCAGCGTCAAAAATTCACCTCACTCTGGCATGAATTTGAACAAGCCGAAACACCTGATGCGCAATTTGCAAAAGCGATGGATAGGATACTTCCCTTGATTCAAAACATGCAGAACGAAGGCGGTAGCTGGGCGCAAAATACAGTATTCAAACATCAGGTGATCAAGCGTAATCAATATCTCGAAACTTCGGCACCGAAGCTTTGGAACTACGTATTAGCGCAAATTGATATCGCCACTGAAAGAGGCTGGTTGCGTGCGGAATAAATGTATGTAGTCGGCACATTTTTTGTGTACATGGAAATTTAATAGTCATCGCAAAAAACTTTGCGCTCTTAAATTTTTTCGCTTTCTGCAACCGTAACGCGTGGGCACAATGATGCCGTGCCCACCCTTCTATGAAGCATGTCAAGTACGACTTGCAAATGAATTGTATTCAATTTTCATTCATCATTTCTCACTCCTGCTTCGCTGTGTAGTACGTTCACTAGTCGTAATAAGTCTCTGGTCATTGGCTCGTGAAACTTAGGTTTCACCACCTTCTATCCGCTGGCGTTT
>NZ_JACOGA010000002.1:286167-409453 GCF_014284175.1 Affinundibacterium flavidum | reverse complement strand
ACCATTTTTGCCGCGGTAGTAGGTGCCAACTCCAGTCGCACTACGCGCTCCTTACGCAGGCACCTACTACCGCAAAACCATACAACCAACTACAAGAACAGACAATCTATAAGACAGCATACAAGGGCAGGGGATGAGGGTGCTTGGCCGAGTCGTGAATGGTAAAAGTTTCCAGCAGAGTTTTTCTAGGCCGTCGTCTAGTTAGGCATTGATCCATTCTGAACTCCCCTCACCCCAACCCTCTCCCGCTTGCGGGAGAGGGGGCTGTTTTCACTCAATAAACAGCGTCGCCGGACATTCCAAATACCCGCGTATCGCCTGAATAAATTGCGCAGCATCCATACCATCGACCACGCGATGATCGAATGACGAAGATAGATTCATCATCTTACGCGCGACGATTTGTCCATTGCGTATCATTGGGCGTTCCACCATTTTATTCACACCTATGATGGCAACTTCAGGTGAATTGATGACGGGGGTAGAAACGATACCGCCGAGTGCGCCGAGGCTAGAGATCGTAATTGTCGAACCTGATAATTCCTCCCGTGTCGCTTTGCCTACGCGGGCTGCTTCAGCTAATCGTCCCATTTCATTTGCATTGCTCCACAGATCACGTGCTTCGGCATGGCGTACTACGGGCACCATTAAGCCAGTTGGCGTTTGCGCAGCGATGCCTAAATGTACGGCGGCAAATTGGGTGACTACGCCAGCCTCATCATCGTAGCGTGCATTGATTTGTGGATAGTCGCGTGCTGCTAAAACGACGGCACGCATCAATAAGGGTAATAAACTGAGCTTGCCGCGTTCTTTACCCCACTTTTGATTGAGTTGCGTGCGTAGTGCTTCGAGTTCAGTGACATCGACTTCTTCTACATAGGAGAAATGTGGAATGCGGCGTTTAGTATCCTGCATTTTCTGGGCGATTTTGCGGCGCAGACCGATGACCGGAATCGCGGTTTCTTCGTGTAGTTCGCGATAGCTATTACCGCCAGAAGCAATCGGCGTTGAGCCACGTGCAACATAGGCATCTAAATCGTCTTGCGTAATACGACCTGCTGCGCCAGTGCCAGCAACGAATTGCAATTCCACGCCCAGATCCCAGGCACGGCGACGTACCGCGGGGGAGGCGATGGGTTTTTCTCCATTGGCGCGCGCTGCGCTGGGAACGCTGCCGCTGGTCTTTGCTGCCGAAGTGGCCGAAGCAGTGACAGGGGCTTTTGCAGTGAGCGCTGCAGGTGTGGTTGGTTTTTCGGGAACTGGCGCAGGTGCGGTGGCAACTGCTGCAGCCTTGGCTGGAGCAAGAGCAGGCGCTACTGAAGCTGCATTCGCATCCACATTTCCAGCACCTTCGACTTCAATCCGAATCAATTCAGATCCCACCGCCATGACTTGACCCGCAGCGCCGCCAAGCGCCAGCACTTTGCCATGTACAGGGCTAGGAATTTCTATCGTTGCTTTGTCAGTCATAACGTCTGCCATCACCTGATCTTCAGTGATCATATCGCCGACTTTCACATTCCACGCGACTAACTCAACTTCTGCAATACCTTCGCCGATATCCGGCATTTTAATGACATGAATACCCATCTTATTTCTCCATCGCACGTGTGAATGCCGCGGCAACGCGGGCTGGACCAGGGAAGTAATCCCACTCTTGCGCATGTGGGTAAGGTGTATCCCAACCTGTCACGCGTTCGATAGGGGCTTCCAGATGGTAGAAACAATGCTCTTGCACGAGTGCCGTCAGTTCAGCGCCAAAGCCGCTGGTGCGCGTCGCTTCATGCACAACGACGCAACGACCTGTCTTTTTCACCGAGGCTAAGATAGTCGGCAAATCCAAAGGCCAGATGCTACGCAAATCGATGATCTCAGCATCGACACCACTTTCCGCCGCAGCCGCTTCAGACACCCACACCATCGTGCCGTAAGTCAGTACGGTCAGATCTTTACCTTCGCGGAAAACCGATGCTGATTCCAGCGGCACCGTGTAATAACCTTCAGGCACATCGCCCATAGGGTGCTTAGACCAAGGTACAACAGGTTGATCATGATGACCATTAAACGGACCGTTATAAATACGCTTAGGTTCTAAGAAAATCACAGGATCATTATTCTCTATCGAGGCGATCAACAGACCTTTCGCATCATAAGGATTGGATGGCATCACTGTGCGCAAACCACAGACATGGGTGAACACGGCTTCCGGACTTTGGCTGTGAGTTTGACCACCGTAAATACCACCGCCACACGGTGTACGTATCGTCAATGGCGCAGTGAAGTCACCAGCAGAGCGGAAACGCAAACGCGCTGCTTCAGAAACAATTTGATCGTAAGCCGGATAAATATAATCGGCGAATTGAATTTCGATAACGGGACGCAAACCATAAGCGCCCATACCGACTGCCACACCCACGATACCGCTTTCAGAAATTGGCGCATCGAAGACACGTGACTTACCGTATTTTTTTTGCAGGCCTTCGGTGCAACGGAATACGCCACCGAAGTAGCCAACGTCTTGCCCGAACACCACCACATCGTTATCACGTTCTAACATCACATCCATCGCTGAACGCAGCGCCTGGATCATTGTCATAGGCGTTGATTTTCCTTTAATGTCATTACTCATTGCTTCACTCATGATTAAAGCCCCAATTGTTGGCGTTGTTGACGCAAATGCTCAGGCATCTGCTCATAGATGTCCTCAAACATTTCTGCCGGACTAAATACATGGTTGTCTGCCAGACTACCGAGTGTTTCGGCTTCTTTCTGCGCAGCGATCACCATCGCCTCTAATTCTTTTTGGGTATCCTCATGTTCTTGTTCTGACCATGCACCTTGATTGATCAGGTACTGTTTTAAACGAGCGATAGGGTCGCCGAGTGGGAAGTGACTGGCATCATCCAAAGGACGATATTTGGACGGATCATCCGAAGTAGAATGTGGTCCCGCACGATAAGTAACCCATTCAATTAGCGTTGGGCCGAGATTGCTACGCGCACGTTCAGCTGCCCATTTGGATGCCGCATATACAGCGAGGAAGTCATTGCCATCCACACGTAAGGAGGCAATACCGCATCCCACACCGCGTGCTGCAAAAGTCGTATTCTCACCGCCAGCAATCGCTTGAAAAGTCGAAATCGCCCACTGATTATTCACCACATTTAAAATGACTGGTGCATGATAGACGTGCGCAAATGTCAGCGCCGTATCGAAATCAGCCTCCGCGGTTGCACCATCGCCTATCCATGCGGACGCGATCTTGGTGTCGTTCTTAATCGCCGATGCCATTGCCCAACCGACCGCTTGTATATATTGCGTGGCGAGATTGCCAGAAATCGAAAAGAAGCCTGCTTCTTTAATCGAATACATGACCGGCAATTGACGGCCTTTAAGCGGATCACCTTCGTTCGACATTAATTGGCAAATCAAGCCATGCAAGGGCACATCACGTGCCATCAAAATACTTTGCTGACGATAGGTTGGAAAGCACATGTCATCACGATTCAAGGCCATCGCTTGCGCCGCACCAATCGCTTCTTCGCCCAGGCTTTGCATGTAGAAAGACATTTTCTTTTGGCGCTGTGCGATCAACATACGCGAATCGAACACCCGCGTTTTCATCATCGCACGCATACCAGCGCGCAGGGTTTCTATGCTGATGTCTGGTGCCCAAGGACCGACGGCATTGCCGTGCTCGTCCAAGACACGTATCAGCGAGTAAGCGATATCGCGCGTATCGACCGGTGTGACATCCACTTCAGGGCGTCGCACTTCACCCGCAGGCGATAGTCGCAAATAAGAAAAATCGGTAGTCTGGCCGGGACGGCCGGTGGGCTCCGGTACGTGCAGACGTAACGGTTCTGAGTGTGGCATGAAAGTCTCCTTGCTCAATTGTATTAAGCAACATTAGGCAATAGTGGTCATATTGTTGCTGCATTTTTTGTTGTGATGCAGCATTTCTCTTGTTTAATAAGTTTATTTCTTGTGGAGATAAACTCGTTGAAAGCATTCTATCTTTCTGGCGCAAAGTATCCACAAATCACACATGCTTGGCAAGCAAGAGATGACGGTTTCTTGATCTGTTACGGCAAATTTTTTGATTGATTTTTCGCTCAAATTAAGATCATATATCTTGCTGCATTGCGACATTTTTTACCTATTTTGGTTTTCTAAATTCAAGTTGAGCACTGCGAAACTTTGTGATGCTCATGTACGAGTAAATCGCTTGAGTTTTTCTCTAACTCAGTTCAAGCTGAGATTAAGTGTTCAGCGTGGGTTTCCTTGAGTTGCGGTTTATACGCTTTGTTGGTGAAGATCAATGTTTTTCTGTTTTTTCTGAAACATATCAATTGAAATTTGATGCAGCTGCTAAACTTGATCAATGAGAAAATACCCCATTGAGGTTTGTGCAGTTCAACCCTAGTGCCAGCCGAAAGCGGAGATGTCGTCATGAAGAATGTTTTTCTGCTACCCGGAATAAACTTGATGCGACGATTAAGTTTATTCGGAAAATTTCTGTTACTGATTTTCTTTAACGCCTTGCCTTGTTGGCTCTGGTTTTGTGCCCAACCTGGCGCAACACAATTATTTGCGATGAATGCTGGGTTGAACTATTTGTTTGCGGCACTGTGGTGCATAGGCATTTACCTTAGCGTCGCGTTATATCTGAGTTTTTCGCAAGACCTTGCGGATATTAAATTGTCTGCCGAAAAACTAGCTCATGGTGACTTACGTTTGAGTTCGAAACTTGATGGCATTGATGAACTTGCTCAACTGATGCAAGAAATTATTAAGATCGCCGGAAGTCTTTCTTCTATCGTGGCGAATGTGCGTAGTGGTGCGGCGTACGTTGCGTATTCCGGTGCCAGCATCGCACGTGGTAATCATGCTTTGTCTGAACGCACTGAACAACAGGCATCAAATCTTGAAGAAACGTCTGCCAGTGTGGACGAGTTATCAACCGCCGTTAAAGATAGCGCCAATCGCGCAGGCACTGCGACAGAACAGGCAACACAATTGCGAAAAGTGGCGGATGCAAGTGCTGATGCGATGGAGAAAGCGATTATTTCTGTCGATCAGATTCAGCAAAGCACTAAGCAGATGGATGAAATCGTTAGCGTGATTGACGGTATCGCTTTTCAAACTAATATTCTGGCCTTAAATGCTGCAGTCGAAGCAGCTCGTGCCGGTGAATCTGGGCGCGGTTTTGCTGTGGTTGCTAGTGAAGTGCGTTCTTTGGCACAACGCTCCGCCGCATCGGCCAAAGAAATTCGTGGATTGATTGGCGCTTCATCTGAGCAAGTTGAAAGTGGAGTTAAGCATATTCGCGCGGTTGGCAGCAACATTGAACAAGTCGTTGGCGGTATACGACAGGTCGAATCAAATATGACGGTGGTGGCCAGTTCTAGTGCTGCGCAAAGTGCTTCTTTGTCCGAAATACGTTCGGCCATGCATCAGTTAGACACGATCACTCAATCAAACGCAGCAATGGTTGAACGCGCTGTCGGACAGGCGGACATACTGGAGGAGCGCGCCTCTGCATTGGTGAGTTTGGTCGATATGTTCCAGTTACAACAGGGATCTCCGATTGAAGCTTTGCAATTGGTAGAAAAGGCAATTGTCTATTATGAACAGGCTGCTACTGATGAGCAATTTTTGCAAGGCATCACCAAGTCAGCGCAGCAATTTAGTGATAGAGACATGTATGTATTTGCACTGGACAGGCGAGGGTATTATTTGGCGTTTGCGGGGAATGCCGCTAAGCTTGGTAGCCGTGTGCAAGATATTCCCGGGGTTGACGGTGCACGCTTGGTCGCAGCAATTTTTGCACAGGCTGAAATAGAACCAGGTTGGGTAGAGTATGCAATTACCAATCCGAGTACAGGTACGGTGCAAACTAAGATGTCGTATGTACGTATGCTCAATGATATGGCGATCGGATGTGGTGTGTATAAGAATTTTGTTGGACTATAACTGAGCCAAATTAAAGAATTTGAAGTCGATTGATTTTGAACCCGGCACATAATTTCAAATGCGCCGGGTCAGCAATACATAGCTTAGTCACGCAACTTATAAAACCACGCCCGCAAAAGCGAACATGGTGAAAAGTGTGTTTATGATGTCATGGAGTGGGAAATAAAATGTAGAAAATGGCTGAAAGAAAGTACTACAGAATATGTTTATTTTCTTCCATATTTGTCGATTCCGGCGCTTCATCTTTCAGCCAGTAACCGCTAGACATGAGCTGCTCACGCACCTGAGTCCGCGCTCTATGAAGCCGACTTTTTACCGCCTCCAAACTTAGCCCTAGTTGTGCCGCGACTTCCGGTGCGGTCAATTCATGTACGTCACGTAAGATGAGGACTTCGCGGTAGGGCGGTGTTAAGCGTTCTAAAGCGCGGGTCAAATCGAGTCGCAAATCGATGGGTATGCTAGGTTCGCAAGGAATGTCTTGTTCAAGCAATTCATCCAAAGCTTCGGTTGCCTTCTTGCCACGATATAAGCGATAACATTCGCGCTCGACAATACGAAATAACCAGGTCGTAAAAGTCGCCACCGTACGCAATGCACCTATCTTGCGATACAACTGCCATAGCGCAATTTGTACGGCATCTTCCGCATCTTCCGTAGTGGAACAAGTGCGTCGTGCAAACCGCTTCAAATCAGGCTGACAGACAGTTAAGAGATCAGAAATGGCGGCCTTGTCACCTTGGCAGGCGGCCTCAATTAGTTGCGGTTTGGTACGAAGCATATTAATTATCCAGATAACGGCGACCTACCATAGCACAGGCCGGGCAAAAGCCAACAAAGGCGGTGAGTACCAAAGTAGCAGCGGTGCCATACGCTGCCCAAGTCATGAACCCTTGGGTATAGCCGCTGAGTGCGGCGTAGGTGACCAAAGCAGCACTGCCCAGACGCAGGGCACGTTCCCAATGTGGGAGATTACGCTTTAAATGAAACATTTTGTAGTCCTTAAATAGATTGAGATGGATGGCATTCAAATTGAATGACACTGACCTAGAGGGGCCAAATTTCCAAAAGGATTCAATAGATTTAAAAAAAAATCAAAAAAATTCAAAAAAGCGTCATCGTTAGGCATATCAAGAATTTTTCTTGATCGTTTCCATGAGAAAAAGATCACAAGCCTCATAAGCCTCGGCATCAAGTGCTGCCACTTGAAACTGTATTTGCTTCAAACGTGCTAACTCCGTATGTATAAATGCCGAGATGGCAGGTATTTGATCTGCGACTTCCATTTCTCCACCAGCCATTTTCTTGATTAGCAAAGCATCGATCTCAGCACGTAAAGATCCATCAGGCAACAGTCGCTCAAGTAGACGATGAAATTCTATCGGCGGCATATCGCCAAATTGCTCTATCCAAAGGCAAGCAAAGATAGGTCGTAAGACGTACAAATATTTCTTTAGGCGTACCTGATCTTTTTGCAAAAATTCGCGCGCATTCGTGATTGCCATACTGACGTAGTGCTGAAAGCTTGCCTGTGGCTTGAAGAATATTTTCGCCAAATTTTCGTATTGGCTCATGACGAGATCATTGCGACGATAGAGTAGCGGTGACTGTAGCCATTCCATCAGCGCCGGGTTACTCTTGTGTAGTAGCTGCAGGCTTTTACGTAATTCCCAACCGTTGATGTCGAGCTCTCCCAGAGGATGCTGTTCTATGCCGGTTTCGATCACATCGCGACCAGCATGCACTTTGAAGTACCATGGCTCGCGATGCACGTAGATAAAACGCACATCCCAATCGCTATCTGGTGAAGCAAAGCCCCAAGCACGACTGCCCGATTCTATGGCGAGCAAGATGTTCACATTGTGCTTTTGTTCTATGCTCCTGAGGCGTTCTTGTATTACTGTGTGAACCGCTTCATCTTTCATTTTATTTTTCTTTCTGCACCTCCGCCCCCACCTCCACCAAATAGCAGTGTGCGTTTAATTTTTCTATCTTAAATACGACATTCAAAAACGCTTGAATAATTGCACAATTGGTTTTGAAATGTTCGCTGATAATATTGGTCGTGAATTTTCCACCAACCAAAGCCAGTGGCAGCACGAGTTGATCGGCAATGTGTTCACCCACCGCAGCGTCGCTAGCTAAGTAATGCTTCATTTCAGTACAAGCTTGTTGCGCCACGAATTCACTGGATTTAGATTTGTCGCCATAACTGGTGACGATCTCTGTGTGTTCGGTATTTTGCACATTTAAAACCAGTGCATTACCAACGCCATGTGAGTTACGTAAACCCTGATGTACTACATCTTCGGCATTCCAATTCAAATAGCGTCTGACTTCTGCTAATTGTTTGTCCGCGACACTTTGATCTAGATTAGCGATTAAGCATAAACCATGCTGGCTGATACGCTCACCACGACTTTGTAAGTCCAGCGCAGCTTGCGTGTGCCAAGGCTTAAGCTCTGCACGCAATTTTCCTCCGCCGCCAGGATAGAATCCATGTTTGAGCAATTCCAACTGTGCATGCACACCCATCTTCTGAATCGCTGGCAAAAAACTAAATTCTAAAAACTCAAATGAGGGTGACATCGGCACATGCGTACCGCCTTCAATAGTCACTGTGCTTTCTGCGTCGGCAAATAGTAAAGGCCATAAAATGGTTTGCAATACCAGAGCACAGCTACCTGCAGTACCAATCGCAAAAGCATACTCGCCCGCTTTAACTGGACCAGGTTTAAAACTAAGCTGCGTACTCCCCAGCGCATCTCCTTCCACCGTCGCGCCGGAAATCGCCTGCGCCGCACGAACGCAAGTCAAATGCTGACGCATCAAACCAGGCTTACTGCGCTTGGCGCGGATGTTTTTTAGTTGTACTGCTTGCTGGGTGATGATGGACAAAGCCAGCGCGGTACGCAGTATTTGTCCACCACCTTCACCTTGTGAGGCGTCTATTTGTATCATGTTTTAAATCTATTTTCTGTTGTCTTAAATAAGAAGCGAATTTCGTTTCCTATATCTCCGAGTGCATTGAGTTCATTGTCATTCAACCATGTTCTAATTTCTTGAAACTTCTCGTTGCTGATGGTTTGGTATAGTTGACTCCTAGACCAAGTCCGTAAGAAACTGTGCAATTCATTTTTAACTTTGTTCTTTGTGTCGAAATCTGCACACGATAGGAGCGCTGCATATTCGATGCCTTGCCAACCGAGTACAGTATTGGCATACCGAAGAAGTTCAGTGAAAAATATTGACTCATTTTTTCTTACTTCCGCCAAAGAGCGTAGTAGAGCCGTATCAAACAAACTTGATTCACGAAATGAAATTTGAAAACAGGTTTTCAGCATTTGAATGTCTTGATCGCGAATACAATGGTTTAGGTAGTGATTGATATTTTTTTTGTCGAGCTTGCAGAGTGTCTCAAGCGCTCGCCTTCTTACGCTGATATGCGAGAAATTCAAGACTGATAGACATAATTCGATTCCATCGGCTTTGTTTAATTCTCGCAATCCTTCAAGTGCAAAGAGCATTCTGGATATCGACAGCTTTCCCGTTAATGCATCATGGTATTCATCATATAAAAATTGCGGCACTTCTTTTGCCCAAAGCCGTCCCATCCAACGAATTCCATAGGATTTATCCCATATGGCTGTTTTGATGCAATCTACTTCATCTAATAACCCATTTCGTCTTAACTGTAAAAGCACCTCACGCCGCAACTGCATTAGTTTGATCTTTTGTAGTTGCGGTATAAAGGACAATAATTCGGACGCAGTCAATTTGCTTACTTCGCTACACATCGCATGTTTGATTGAGATATCTTTGCACTTTACTGCAAAGCTAATTTTTTCATACACATTCCAATTGAAGAATTGATTACATAGCTGCCAGCACAAAGCACCGATTTTGTGATTGCTATGTTCAATTGCTTGTAAAAGCATTATTTGATTGGCCGGATCAAATAGTCGTTGCTTTAAGGCCGCGATAATTACATCTGCAGTTGTTCTGCTTTGCCTTTGCAAATTCATTAGTGCTGGTAAAGCGACGAGTAATTCTTCGATGCTAACTTCGGTTAACCAAGCTAAAACAGTCTTTGTCGCAATTGCTCGATTTTTTTTAACATAGTCATTGAGCCTTGTAATCACTGCGTTAAATGATTGCTTATGGTCCTGTGCAACCAAAACCAACAAAGCAAACTCCCTTGCGTAGCCACTTCGATTGAATAGCTGCTTTTCGGCATCAGTCGGTGAAAGGTTTTGCATGTTTTCTTCTGTGACTATGCCGTTGTTGCGCCATGCTTCGAAATGATGAGCATAAGCAGAATCATCCAATGAGCAGGAATAAGTATCAAATCCTAACTCTTCAATGACTTCGATAGAAGTCAATTTGGCTTCCATTTTTCGTTTGATACTGTCTAACCAATTCATTGGACTCTCTCTAAAAATTTAACCCTTCACACATACCACTTGCTTTAAGACATACATCACTTCCACCAAATCCTTCTGTGCTCGCATAACCGCGTCGATATCTTTGTAAGCCATAGGAATTTCGTCGATCACTTCTGCATCTTTACGGCATTCCACACCTTCTGTGGCACGTTGTTGATCTTCTACCGTAAACAATTTTTTTGCCTTAGTACGACTCATCACGCGACCTGCGCCGTGACTGCAGGATTGGAAGCTTTCTTCATTTCCTAATCCGCGCACGATGTAACTTCTTGCGCCCATTGATCCTGGAATAATTCCCAGCTCTCCTTTTTTCGCCGACACTGCACCCTTACGCGTGACATACACTTCTTCTCCAAAGTGCGTTTCTTTTTGTACATAGTTGTGGTGACAGTTCACCGCTTCTAGGTGAGTTTCGAAAGGCTTGGTAATGATCTTACGTATGGCATCAATGACGTGTTGCATCATGATCTCGCGATTGGTCTTGGCGAATTTTTGTCCCCATCCTACCGCTTTCACGTAATCTCCAAAATATTTGCTGCCTTCTTCAAAGTAAGCCAAGTCTTGATCCGGGATATTGCACAAATGCTGCTGCATATCTTTTTTCGCCAACTCGATAAACATGGTTCCTATCGCATTACCTACACCACGTGAACCTGAATGCAACATGATCCACACGGCATCTTTTTCATCCAGGCAAATTTCGATGAAGTGATTACCGGTTCCTAAAGTTCCCAAATGTTTGTACTGATTGGTGTTCTTCAATTTGGGATAATCGGCGGTAATTTCCTTGAAAGTGCCTTCCAATGATTTCCAAGCTTCATCTACTAATGTTGGCGGTTTATCTCCCCAGGAACCCTTATCACGACCTCCCCGATTTGGTGTTCGTCCATGCGGTACAGCTTTTTCAATCGCGGCACGTAGCGGACCAAGATTATCTGGCAAATCTTTGGCGTTCAACGTGGTTTTGCAAGCGATCATTCCACAACCGATATCGACCCCAACTGCAGCGGGGATAATCGCTTTATGCGTAGGAATTACACTACCAATGGTGGAGCCTTTCCCCAAATGCACGTCCGGCATCACCGCTAAATGTTTGAAAATAAATGGCATTTTCGCGGTATTGATCAATTGCTGTTTAGCATCGTCTTCAACGGGTACACCTTCAGTCCACATTTTGATTGGCGCGGCGTTAGCTACTTCTAATAATTCGTAATTTTGTTTGTTCATGATTTAATTCTTTGTTCGTCTTTATTCTTGTAGGCTGGGCTAATAAGCCCAGCAATTGCTTGATGTTTCTTCGAGATGTTGGGCTTTACTTCGTTCAGTCCAACCTACGCCTTAAAAGTTTCCTAGCGCGACTTGAAAACAACTGATGCCTTCTTGCCGCCACATTTGCACCACTCTGTCGCGGTCATCAAAAACGGCGACGAGGCGGTTTCTATCTTCGTCCAGCATATTGGCTAACCAAATTAATTTAAGTTCATCATCTGGTGTAAAGTCACCGGCGATGCGCATTGATAAAGCTGTTTGTAATTCATCGGCATTAAAGTTGGCGTGTTTCATTAACCAATTTTCTGTCATTTCCCGAACTTCATCACTGCGTCCGGAGAAAATCCAAATGTCTGCGCCGCTATTACGTAATATTTCCATAGTCTGGATGACGCTGGTATTAGGTACATCAAATTCGCATTCGATATGAAATTGATGCCAATCTTCGCAGCTCGGTTTTTCTTTTTGTACCCAATGGCGTCGATGGTCAATTATGGCCATTGTTCCATCGAGGTCGAAAATATAAAGTGGTTTATTGTTCATAGTTTTAACTTGATTTTGTAGGGCGGGTGCAACCCGCGCCGCCTAAAGGTCGGTCTCGATCGCACTTCGTTCTGGCGGCGCGGGTTGCACCCGCCCTACAATTTTTGTTCTCACACATTAATCTTCACCAAGCCATTCAAGACCTGATCCAAGCCACCGAACACGGAGATTTTATCTATGCGTTCTGCGACTTTTTCTAAAGTCTCTAACTCTTTTAAGCGCAAGGCGGTTGGGTTGTTTTCCATGACTCTTGCGGTGTTCAACATTGATCGAGTCGCGTTGGTTTCTTCTCGTCTGCGGATGACGTTGGCTTGCGCGGCTTTTTCTGCTTCTACCACTTGCGCCAATAAGAGCTTCATATCACCTGGTAACACGATGTCTTTCACGCCCACGCTCAAAACTTTTACGCCGAAGCCTTGCAACTTCTCTTGTAAGTGTTGATCTACCACAGCATCGATGATTTGTTTGTTTTCCAACAGTTCATCAAGGCTACGGGTTCCTACCGCGGCACGCAAGGCGAATTGTAATTCGCGATAGATGTGCTCGGCTGGTTTGGCTAAGCGGTTATAGGCTAATTCTGCGTCCTCGAATTGCCAGTTGGCGTTCAAGTTAATGCGCAGACTTACTTTGTCGCGAGTCAAAATTTCTTGGCCAGCCACTTCCAACGATTGCAAGCGAGTATCCACTAGTTCACTTTGAATCTCGCGGTTGAATCGCCAGTAAGCCGTTTTGCCAGCGCCTAATACTTGCACTAATTTTCCATCGACCTTCAATAAAGCGATGTGCGATTCTGGTACTTGGACTGGCAAAATATTCTGTAAACCTGCAATGGTTTTTCCACGTAAAGCAGGTTGCGCTAAATAGCTCATCAATTTATGAGAGACGGTGTACTGTTCAGCGATATCGATGACTTCAAAAGTTTGTTCTGCACCGAATTTCCAAAACAATTTGCGAGTGCCTGGCGCCATAATTTCTACCAAACTTTGATTCTCATAGCGCAGTACAACGGCTTCATCTGCTACATCGATCACGTGAAAATTGTCGGCAACGACTTCTGGTTCGTGACGGCGTAATGATTCTGCGATGCTGTGTTCAAAGCGCACATTATCCATATCGAATATTTGTGCGGTAAATTCTGTAAAAAATTGGAAGTAGCGGTGTTCGCCAGGTCCAACGATAGCTTCAAATGCTTTGTCTTTGTAGATGATCGCACGTTCATTTTTTTGTACTTTGATTTTCATTTTTATTGTCCTTGTTCTACTTCTATTTTTTAAAAGCAGGGTGTTTTGCGCGTCGCGGAAGTTCTTGTTGTCATAGGCGTGGGTAAGTAGTGTCGCGCTCATCCAGATAAATGCTTACTCCTTATCACTGATGATGACGATTGCTACTGACCACCTGCCTAGAGTTCAAAAACCTCGGCGAAGCGCAAAGAAGATTTCTGTTTGCTTGCAAATGTCATCTTCCCACCCTGTACTACTTTTCTTGCTTACGAAACACTTTTTGAGAGTGTGTTGGAACGGGATTCGAACCCGCTACAGACTGATCCTTGGTCAGTTGCTCTACCAGAATGAGCTATCCATTGTGGTGACGATGTCAGGAATCGAACCTGAGGGCATTCCCCAGAATCATCGCCAATACCTTAATTTCCCTCGTTGCGGCATACTTGGTTTCTATCAATGTTGGAGAGACTCCTGATTGAGATCCATGTACCGGAAGGGCTTTTTGAACCCTTACCTGTTGCAGGCGAATTCGCTTAAGACATCTTCTCTATTGCGATAAGCGTGCCAGTTTGTAACTGGCGCACAAGAATTCTTATAAGTAATTGATTTTTAATGAATAAATTTTTACTGAGAAGTTTTTGCTTAAGATTCGACTTTGCGAGATACTATGTATTAAGATAAATTTATATATCGGTTTATAAAAATGGATAAGATTGTTTTTGGCTTTTTAGGCACGACCCTGGATGCAGGGTTTAATGCGGGCAGATGGGAGCGTTGGCGTCCAACGGTATCTTTGTGCCAGCAAGAAGACGTGTTGATCCACAGGCTCGTGTTATTTCACGGCGGCGGTAAAGGCGATTTGTTGAAATTAGTCACTGCTGATATCAAGCGTGTTTCGCCCGAGACTGTTGTTGAACCTGTGTTGATGCAGATTGAAGATCCTTGGGATTTTGTCGAGGTTTATTCGGCCTTGCACGACTTTGTACGGCGCTACGATTTCGATACCAGTGCGTATGAGTATCTGGTGCATATCACGACTGGTACGCACGTGGCGCAGATTTGCTTGTTCTTATTAACAGAGGCGCGTTATTTTCCTGCAAAGTTATTGCAAACTTCTCCGCCGCGTCGAGGCGGATTTCCCGAAACCGGACAAGTGGCGGTGGTTGATCTCGATCTCTCGCAATACAATCAACTCGCTACGCGTTTTGAAGAAGAACGGCAAGAAGATCTATCGTTTTTGAAGTTTGGCATTGCTACAAAAAATGCGAGCTTCAATCGCACTATAGAAGAAATCGAACAGGTCGCCTTGCGTTCGCAAACACCGATTTTATTGACGGGACCGACTGGCGCTGGCAAATCATTTCTAGCGCGCCGTATCTATGAATTAAAAAAAGCTAAGCATCAATTGCAGGGTGATTTTATCGACGTCAATTGCGCAACCTTGCGCGGCGATGGTGCGATGTCGGCTTTGTTTGGACACGTCAAAGGTTCGTTCACTGGTGCGCTGCAGGCGAGAGCTGGCTATCTGAAAGCGGCGGATAATGGTTTATTGTTTTTGGATGAAATCGGCGAGCTGGGATTAGATGAGCAAGCGATGTTACTTAAAGCGATAGAGGAAAAGCGCTTCTTTCCCATGGGTGGCGATAAAGAAGTTGAAAGTCATTTTCAACTGATCGCTGGCACCCATAGAGATCTGGCGCAAGATGTGCGTAGCGGACGTTTTCGTGAAGATTTATTCGCCCGTATTAACACCTGGCTTTATACGTTGCCAGGTTTAAAAGACAGACGTGAGGACATAGAGCCGAATCTCGATTTTGAATTGGATAGAATTGCCAATCAACTCGGAAAGAAGATACGTTTTAATTCGGATGCCAAGAAAATTTATCTGCAGTACGCGATGGCAGGTACGACTGTATGGGCTGGCAATTTCCGTGACCTGTCTGCTAGTTTATTGCGCATGGCAACCTTGGCAGATGGTGGGCGTATCGACCTTGCCGCAGTAGAGAAAGAAATCCAACGGCTGCAGCAACGCAACCAGCACGCAATCTTAAATATTGGCAATGAGGTTGAAAAATTGGATCATCCAGATTGGCTAGCATTGAAGGAAAGCATAGATCCTTTCGATCAGGCGCAACTCGCTTATGTGATTCAAGTTTGTCGATCTGCGCATAATCTGTCGGATGCGGGACGAAGTTTATTTGAATATAGCCGCAAAGAAAAAAAGATGTCGAATGATGCGGATCGTTTGCGTAAATATCTGGCAAAATTTGACCTGAGTTTTGCGCAGATTAAAACTTGGTAAGCCGCGGATTTAACTCACTTAATTTCTATGTTTTAATGTCTGGGTGTGTTTAGTTTAAGTAAGCTGAGATGTAGTGATGCGCGTGTTAAGCGAATGAGTTAAGAAACATACATTAATGGAAGTGCTTTTAGTCTCTCTATGAATCCTAATAAAGTTATCAGAGAAAATGTCCGTCAATTGACAGACTTGCCTAACATCGGTAAAGCTAGCGCAGCCGATTTGGTTTTATTAGGTATCACTTACCCGCAGCAATTAATCGGCCGCGATCCTTTTCAGATGTATCAGGAGCTCTGTGTAATCACACAGCAAAGGCACGATCCCTGTGTGATTGATGTATTTATCGCCATCACGCGATTTATGGCGGGTGAGCCGCCAAGAGTTTGGTGGGACTTCACCGAAGAGCGCAAAAAAATTCTGAGTCAAGCAAGGGTCTGTTGACATATATTTTAGTCAAGCGTTTCACTCAAAACGCAGGATGACAAGGCGCATCTCGCCGCTGCGGCTGGCCGCCCCAGCAAGAGATGCAACGCTGTTCATCGTGCGTTTTGAGTGAAACCCTCCGGGAATGGCTCAAATGGGCACATGGCGTTGTTGCAATCTGCTTATAGTGCTCGCACTACCGCGCAGCTTGCGGTGTAGTCAGGGTTTCGTGCAGCATGCTGCACGCTGACGCAACGAAGATCCCTTGTAAGGGATCTTTCCCAAAGCGATAGCCTAGCCCTGTGCCCATTTGCGCGCATTCGCTTGCCTAAAATATATGTCAACAGACCCTAGTCTGAGTGAATAAATACGGCCTTAAGAGTAAATAAGCGCGGTCTAAACCCAGTTCGCTATGCTCACTGATATTGAATTTGCAAATATGGTATTGCCTGGCAATACCATTGGAATCGCTATTTGGTCGGAAAAAAATAATTCCGGTTTTGCTTAAAACTTCGCTCAAACTTTGCGGTCTTATGCTGCTGAAGATGAATTAAATACTGTATTCATTGCTAGAAATATTGATCATAAATTGAGTAATAATTGATTGAGAATGAAAATAGATGACTCTGCGTTCATTTATTTGTCATGAAATTGTGCAATGTTGCAGAATTTAAGTCCGTAATTTTTATTTTTGCGAAATTTAATGTTGCTTATGCTAAATAAGTCGAGCGTTTATTATTTCGTTACATTTTTCATAGCATTGTGAAACAACTCGAATTCTCGATCTGGTTTACAATCTTGCCTTTATTATAGAAATCAATCGTCGTGCCCAATCTAGTTGAAATTCGTGATTTGCAGTTTGGCTATGGCAACCGGAATATTTTGTCCGGTTTGAACATGGATTTTCCACGCGGTAAAGTGATTGCCGTGATGGGCGGTTCCGGTTCGGGTAAGACCACTATCCTGCGTTTGATCGGTGGACAAATCGCTCCGCAGCAAGGCCATGTCTCGGTTAATGGTCAAATCGTTCATCATTTAAAAACTCCCGGTCTGTATGCCTTACGTCGCAAGATGGGCATGCTATTTCAACACGGTGCTTTATTTACCGATTTGAGCGTGTTTGATAATGTGGCTTTTCCATTGCGTGAACATGCTAAATTGCCAGAAGCGATGGTGCAAGATTTGGTGATGATGAAGCTCAATGCCGTCGGTTTGCGCAATGCAGCTCAATTGAAACCATCTGAAATTTCTGGCGGCATGGCACGTCGGGTTGCCCTCGCACGCACGGTTGCCCTTGATCCGCAACTCATTATGTATGACGAACCATTTGCTGGCTTGGATCCTATCTCCATGGGTGTGACGGCGACCTTGATTCGCAACTTAAATAACGCTCTCGGTTCTACTAGTATTCTCGTCTCGCACGATGTGCATGAAACTTTCATTATTGCGGATTATGTTTATTTCCTGTCGCAAGGAAAAATCGTTGCGCAAGGGACGCCGAAGGAGATGATGGAATCGACCGATCCTTACGTAAAACAGTTCGTGCATGCCGAGAGTGATGGTCCTGTGCCTTTCCACTATCCGGGTAAAACCATGGCGGAAGAAATTGGTCTAAAGCCTGCGGCTGGAGAACGAGCATGATCGTGAATTTAATCAGTCGACTAGGACAATTCACGCGCGAAACCATACAAGATCTTGGACATGCCAGCCGTAGTTTTGTCAGTATCGTTATCAACTCGCCTAGCTTGTGGCGACGGCCACAATTGATTGCTGATCAAGTGCATTTCATCGGCAATTATTCGTTGGTGATTATCGCGATTTCTGGTTTGTTTGTTGGTTTTGTTTTAGGTTATCAAGGCTATTACACACTGAACCGTTATGGTTCGGAAGAGGCCTTAGGATTATTGGTTGCCTTGTCCTTGGTGCGTGAACTTGGCCCTGTGGTGACAGCTCTATTATTTGCTGGTCGTGCAGGCACTTCGCTGACTGCGGAGATTGGTTTGATGAAAGCAGGAGAGCAATTGGCAGCCATGGAAATGATGGCGGTCAATCCATTGCAACGTGTGGTGGCACCACGATTTATTGCTGGTGTGATCGCCTTGCCTATTTTGACTTTGATTTTTAATGCCATGGGCATCATCGGTGGCTATTTGGTTGGCGTGTCTTTGATTGGTGTTGATAGTGGTTCATTCTGGTCGCAAATGCAGGCAGGGGTCGATATCTGGAAAGATCTCGGTAACGGCGTGATCAAGAGTGTTGTGTTTGGTTTTGCTGTGACATTTGTCGCCTTATATCAAGGCTATGAAGCAACGCCAACACCCGAAGGCGTAGCACGCGCTACCACGCGTACGGTCGTTATTTCATCTTTATTGGTTTTATGGCTGGACTTCTTGTTAACCGCCTGGATGTTCCAATAAGACTTTATTCAATTCGAATTTTTACAATCGCGTCTGTGTTCAATGACTCAGGCGGATTTCAGTAAGAGGTAAAACTATGCAAAAAAAATCTATCGACTTTTGGGTTGGCGTGTTCGTCTTGCTAGGGGCGGTTTCTTTATTGTTTCTGGCCTTGAAGGCAGGCAATATGAGTAGCTTATCGTTTGAGCAGACCTATGACGTGACGACTAAGTTTGACAATATCGGTGGCCTCAAGCCGAACGCGGCGGTGAAGAGCGCGGGTGTGGTGGTTGGTCGTGTCAGTGCTATTCAATTTGATGACAAGAGTTTTCAGGCAACAGTCGTGTTGAAATTGGAAAAGCGTTATAGCTTCCCTAAGGATAGTTCTGCCAAAATTTTGACAGCAGGTTTGTTGGGTGAACAATACATTGGCCTAGAAGCTGGTGGTGACGTGAAAAACTTAGCCGCGGGCGACAAGATCACGATGACGCAATCTGCCGTCGTATTAGAAAATTTGATCAGCCAATTTCTGTTTAGTAAAGCGGCTGATGGTAAGGAAGAGAAAAAATGAGTACGCGCTTATTTAACATCATGGCATGGAGAACGCTAGGGCTGCGCCTCTTGATTTTGTGCGCGCTGGGCATGAGTATGACTGCTTGTTCAACGGTCACCAAAGTCAAAACCAAGGCCTTGGCCACTTTGGAAAAAGTCAGCGAAACCACAGGCATAGGTAATAATCCTGACGATCCTTTAGAGGGTTTTAATCGTTCCATGTTTAGCTTTAATGAAACCTTGGATGCCTCAGTGTTGAAGCCTACGGCACAGGCGTATCAGGCTGTGACTCCTAGTTTTGTGCAAACCGGTGTCAGTAATTTTTTCAGTAATATTGGCGATGCCTGGACCGCAGTGAATAATGTATTGCAAGGAAACTTTGGTGATGGTGTGAATGATATTTTGCGCTTTGGCATCAATACGACGATGGGTTTGGGTGGTTTAATTGATGTTGCAAGCGCTGGCGGCATGCCCAAGCATCGAGCTGACTTTGGACAGACTTTAGGCGTGTGGGGAGTACCCGCAGGGCCTTATGTTGTGTTGCCGATACTTGGGGCGTCTACCTTACGAGACACGATTGCGACGCCGGTCGATTTCAAGGGGGATTTATTGTATTCACAAGGATCTGTGGCGGTGAAAAATTCTACAACGGTATTGAAGGTGATTGATAAGCGTGCGTCAGCTCTGGATGCGGCAAATTTGATCGAGGAGGCCGCGTTGGATAAATACGTGTTCATCCGTGGAGCTTATTTGCAGCGACGTGAAAGTCAGATTAGTGCGGGTAAGAAAGAAGAGCAGGAATAGTTTGAAATGGATTGTTAATGTTTGTTATTGACCTAGAGTGAGCTATTGAATTTTGCGTTGGGTCAACCAAATGGTGTGTGGCAAGGTTAACGTAGAAATATGATGTATTGATTTGTTGCTAAAATTAGTTTTCAACTATAGTTAACGGCTCATTAGAAATATTTATTTCCAAGTAGGCATAAAGCGTCACAAATGAGAGATACAAGAGAGAGAAAATTATGAAAAAAATTGGTCAAATTTTGGTTAGTTTGTGTTTAGGTTTTAGCTTGTTGGCTGGCGCACAAACACAAGAAGCACCGGATGTTTTGGTTAAGCGTCTGAGCACAGAAATCATCGATGCGGCAAAAAACGATAAAGATATTCAAGCTGGTAATCGTCAACGTATCAATGATTTGGTGGAAAACAAAGTCCTGCCCTACATCAACTTTGAGCGTATGACTTCGTTGGCGGTGAGCAAAAGCTGGCGTACAGCGACTCCAGAGCAGCAGAAGCAATTGATCACAGAATTTCGTACTTTGTTGATCCATACCTATTCAGGTGCGATCACGCAGATTCGTGATCAGCGCGTAGAATTTAAGCCTTTCCGTGGCGCAGCTGATGATACAGAAGTCGAAGTGAAAAGTTTGGTAATTCAAACCCGTGGTGAGCCTTTGCAATTAAGCTACCGCCTTGAGAAAACTTCTGCTGGTTGGAAGATTTTTGACATCAACGTACTTGGTGCATGGTTGGTGGAAACTTACAAAGGTAGCTTTGCGGCTGAAATCAGCAAGACTGGTGTTGATGGTTTAATTAAAACACTGGTTGAAAAGAATAAGAAGTTAGCATCTGCTTCTGCAAAGAAATAATTGTTCAATATCATTCAATAAGCCCTAGCTAATCTGGAGTCCAGCATGATCTTGTCAGATCAAGAATTAAATTTGCACAATGCCGTAATCGTTTCGGAGGTGGGACTGCAAGCCATTCATGCTGGTACGGATCAGTTTGATATGTCACCACTGCAGACGGTTGATTCGTCGGCAGTGGCGGTTATGCTGGCTTGGCAACGTCAGGCACAGGCGCTTAATCGACGTGTGCAGTTTATTGGTGTTCCTGCTAGCTTGTTAAGCTTAATTTCTCTTTACGGTTTGACAGAATTTTTTCATCTGATCCCCGCCAACACACCTGAGCGACATTGATCCTCAGCGAATCTGTATCAATTTGTCTATACAAGCGGCGCAATAAAGCGCAACCCGTAATCAGGCAAAATCCCCTATAATCCTAGGTTTTCACGGCAATTGCCGCGATCTTGTTTTGTTTTTTTGACCTACGTGTTCGTCGAAAAATCAGACAAAAGCCTAGATTATTTTTAACGAATTTATTTTGACGAATTTACATTTACGAATTTAGTCTTAATAAATTCTTAGTTCACAATCAATGCGCATAAGCGCGAATGCCACATGGCCGCCATACAAATTAGTAACGTACAGAAATCCTATCAGTCTGCCGGCAAACCGCTACAGGCTTTAGGTGGTGTATCGCTTTCCATTGAAGAGGGCGAGTTTTTTGGCTTACTTGGACCGAATGGTGCCGGTAAGACCACGCTTATCTCAATTATTGCGGGTTTAAATCGTGCCGACTCTGGACAAGTTTTAGTGCAAAGCCATGATGTAGTGCGCGATTATCGTGCTGCGCGTAGCAAGCTGGGCGTAGTGCCACAAGAACTAGTGTTTGATCCTTTCTTTACGGTGCGCGAGACTTTACGTTTGCAATCCGGTTATTTTGGCATCAAGAATAATGATGCCTGGATCGACGAGATCATGGAAAATCTCGATCTGACGAATAAAGCTGACGCCAATATGCGCGCTTTGTCGGGTGGTATGAAACGCCGGGTTTTAGTTGCACAGGCCTTGGTGCATAAACCGCCAGTCATCATTTTGGATGAGCCGACGGCGGGTGTCGATGTTGAATTACGTCAGACTCTCTGGAAGTTTATTGCACGCCTAAATCGTGAAGGACATACCATTGTTTTAACCACGCATTATTTGGAAGAAGCACAGGCCTTGTGTAATCGGGTTGCAATGTTAAAGGCAGGCAAAGTTGTCGCACTTGATACCATGCCTGCCCTGATTAAACGTATTTCTGGTTCACAAATGAAAGTGCAATTGGCGCAAAGCTCATTGTCAGCCCCCTTACCATCTTCATTGCATAATCTGATTATTCCCGCAGATACACAAGCTGAAGCGAATAGCTTTGCATTGCGGATTACGAATTATGCTGAAGTTGAGCCAATACTGGCGAATTTACGTCAAGCGGGTTGTGTGATTGAAGACCTGCACTTACAACAAGCCGATTTGGAAGATGTGTTCTTACAAATTATGGGTGGAGGAAATCCGCAATGATAGGTTTTCGCACCTTATTGTATAAAGAGGTTTTACGCTTCTGGAAAGTCGCGACGCAGACGATTACCGCGCCTATCATGACGGCGATGATGTATCTGCTGATTTTTGGTCAGGCTTTGGAAGGTCATGTCAAAGTACATGGCGTCACTTACATGGCGTTTTTGATTCCCGGTCTGGTGATGATGAGCGTCTTGCAGAACGCATTTGCGAATGCCTCTTCGTCTTTGATTCAATCCAAAATTACCGGCAATCTGGTGTTCATTATGTTGCCACCGCTCTCGCATTGGGAAATGTTTTTTGCCTATGTGTTAGCGGCCGTAGTACGTGGTTTAGCAGTCGGTTTAGGCGTGTTTGTGGTGACGGCCTGGTTTGCGCATTTGAGTTTTAGTGCGCCTTTGTGGATAGCCTTGTTCGCTTTGATGAGCGCCTTTGTACTTGGCACTATGGGTTTGATCGTTGGTATCTGGGCAGAGAAGTTTGATCAGCTCGCAGGCTTTCAAAATTTCGTGATTGTGCCCGCGACCTTTTTGTCAGGCGTGTTTTATTCGATTAATTCACTGCCGCCAATCTGGCAAACGATTTCGCATTTCAATCCCTTCTTCTATATGATCGATGGTTTCCGTTATGGATTCACCGGACAATCGGATGTTGATCCTGTGCGCAGTTTGGTGATTGTTACTATCTTCTTATTTGCACTGACTGCCGTTGCAATGCAAATGCTGCGCACAGGTTATAAGTTACGTCACTGACCTGTAGCGCTAAAGGTGGCATTCAATCCTTAAGAATTAATTTAGAAAATATTTTAGAAAGAATTATCGTGTTTCCTACACCAGAACAAATTAAAAACTACATCGCTTCCGGCTTGGAATGTACACATCTGGAAGTCGAAGGCGATGGGCAGCATTTCACCGCCGTGATCGTCTCGCCAGCTTTCATAGGCAAGCGTTTGATTCAACGTCATCAACTCGTATACGCCGCTTTGGGCGACCGCATGCGTGAAGAAATTCATGCTTTGTCGATGAAAACTTTAACTCCGGAAGAATTTCAATAAGCATGGATAAGTTACTGATCACAGGCGACAATCGCCTAAATGGCGACGTCATAATTTCTGGCGCAAAGAACGCTGCTTTACCGATTTTGTGTGCAGGTTTGTTAAGCGCTGGCGATGTTGTCTTGCACAATGTGCCGCACTTGCAAGACGTCGCAACAATGTTGAAATTGCTCAAGCAAATGGGTTTGCAAGTGACCGAAGAAAACGGTGTCGTCACTTTAAATGGCGCGGCGATTGATAAGTTGGAAGCCCCTTACGATA
This sequence comes from Affinundibacterium flavidum, assembly GCF_014284175.1. Lineage (GTDB taxonomy): Bacteria > Pseudomonadota > Gammaproteobacteria > Burkholderiales > Burkholderiaceae_D > Undibacterium > Undibacterium flavidum. Next base: position 385,839 of record NZ_JACOGA010000002.1, on the reverse strand, counting down.
TGGTGAAAACCATGCGTGCATCGATCTTGGTGCTTGGCCCTTTGCTGGCACGATTTGGTGAAGCAAAAGTTTCCTTGCCTGGCGGTTGCGCAATTGGATCACGTCCTGTCGATCAGCACATCAAAGGCTTGCAAGCGATGGGTGCTGAAATCAATATTGAAGCGGGCTATATTCACGCCAAAGCGAAGCGTCTGCGCGGTGCCCGTATCGTGACCGATATGATCACGGTGACAGGTACAGAAAATCTGTTGATGGCAGCGACCTTGGCGGATGGTGAAACCGTATTGGAAAATGCGGCGCGCGAACCTGAAGTCACGGACTTGGCGAACTTGTTGGTGGCGATGGGTGCAAAAATCACCGGCATCGGTACCGACCGCCTAGTGATTCAAGGTGTGGAAGCCTTACACGGCGCGACGCACACCGTGATCGCAGATCGTATTGAAACGGCGACTTTCTTGTGCGCAGTAGCAGCGACGGGTGGTGACCTGACTGTTAAAAGTACGCGCAGTGATATTCTGGATGTAGCTTTGGATAAATTGCGCGAAGCTGGCGTGATTATTACGACCGGTCCTGATTGGATACGCGCGCAGATGAGCGGACGTCCAAAAGCAGTTGGTTTCCGTACTACCGAATATCCAGGTTTTCCAACCGATATGCAAGCGCAATTCATGGCTTTAGCTTGCCTCGCGAATGGCACTGCGCGCGTGACCGAAACGATTTTCGAAAATCGTTTCATGCACGTGCAAGAGATGAATCGCCTCGGTGCGCATATTGAGATCGACGGACACACTGCCATCGTAAATGGTGTAGAAAAATTGGTCGGTGCGCCAGTGATGGCAACTGACTTACGTGCTTCCGCGTCTTTGGTGATTGCTGGTTTGGCGGCGCACGGTGAAACCTTGATTGACCGCATTTACCACTTGGATCGTGGCTATGACCGCATGGAAGTCAAACTATCTGCGGTAGGTGCGCAAATTCAACGCGTTAAATAAAGAAACCGCTACAAATTCAATTCTAGGGCGCATTGCGTCGTTGCTTGTCCTCACAATACCGGAGTATTGTTGCGGGAAGCGTCTAGCACTGCATCCCTATAATTGAATTTTTAGAGGTTTCTTGGAGCAAGCTAAATAGAAAAGTAAATCGATATGAGTTCTCAGCAACTGACTTTGGCTTTGTCCAAAGGACGCATTTTTGAAGAAACCTTACCGCTGTTGGAAGCGGCCGGTATTCACGTCACGGAAGATCCTGAAAAATCACGTAAGTTGATTTTGGCGACAAATGATCCTGATGTGCGCGTGATCATTGTGCGCGCTTCTGACGTGCCAACCTATGTGCAATATGGCGCCGCGGATTTTGGCGTAGCGGGTAAAGATGTGCTGTTTGAACATGGCGGCGCAGGTTTGTATCAACCTATCGATTTGGGTATCGCAAAATGCCGTATGTCGGTAGCGGTGTCGGTTGGATTTGATTATGCAACTGCAGTGCGTCAGGGCGCACGTTTGCGGGTAGCGACTAAATACACAGAAACAGCACGTCAGCACTTCGCCAGTAAAGGCGTACATATCGATTTGATTAAACTGTACGGTTCTATGGAATTAGCTCCCTTGGTTGGCTTGTCAGATGTGATCGTTGATCTGGTCAGCACTGGCAATACTTTGCGCGCCAATCATTTGGTCGAGGTAGAAGAAATTATGGAAATTTCTTCACGCCTGGTAGTGAATCAAGCGGCCTTAAAACTCAAACGTGAACGTTTGCAACCTATCCTCCAAGCATTTGAACGTGCGTCGGAGGGCAAGTAATGGCTTCCACCATGTCGTTCGCTACGGCACTGACCCGTTTAGATTCTACGCAAGCAGGGTTCGCACAAACCTTACGCCAATTGTTAGCGTTTGAAGCGAGTGAAGACGCGGCGATTGATCAAAGTGTTGTACAAATTTTGCAGGCGGTGAAAACGCGTGGTGATGCGGCGGTGCTGGAATACACGCAGCGCTTTGATCGCTTAGCGTCCGTCAGCGCTATGCAAGCGCTGGAAATTCCACAAGCCGATTTACATGCCGCGCTCGCTAGTATTTCTAGTGAACGTCGCAGCGCTTTAGAAGCTGCGGCACAACGTGTGCGTGCGTACCACGAAGTACAAAAGCGTGAATGCGGTTCTACTGGTTTTTCTTATACCGAAGCGGATGGAACTGTACTTGGACAAAAAGTCACGCCTTTAGATCGCGTTGGTATTTATGTGCCGGGCGGTAAGGCCGCTTATCCTTCTTCCGTATTGATGAATGCGATTCCCGCTAAAGTCGCTGGCGTGCGTGAAATCATTATGGTAGTACCGACGCCAGATGGTGTGCGTAATCCCTTAGTCTTAGCCGCTGCCGCCATCGCTGGTGTTGATCGCGTATTTACTATCGGCGGAGCGCAAGCCGTTGCAGCTTTGGCTTACGGCACTGACTACATTCCACAAGTCGATAAAATTGTTGGCCCTGGCAACGCTTATGTTGCCAATGCCAAGCGCCGGGTGTTCGGCACTGTTGGTATCGATATGATCGCCGGCCCATCCGAAATTTTAGTCTTATGTGACGGCACGACAGACCCTGATTGGGTTGCGATGGATTTGTTTTCGCAAGCCGAACATGATGAACTCGCACAGTCGATATTATTGTGTCCTGATGCAGCCTACATCGATGCCGTCCACGCAAGCATCGATAAGCTGATTACAACGATGCCACGGGCGGAAATTATTCGTACCTCACTCAAAGATCGCGGTGCCTTGATCAAGGTGCGTGATATGCAAGAAGCCTGTGATATTGCGAATGATATTGCGGCAGAACATTTAGAAATTTCTGCAGAAAATCCTCAGCAGTGGGCGGATCAAATCCGTCACGCGGGTGCGATGTTTCTCGGGCGTTTTTCTTCTGAATCTTTAGGTGATTATTGCGCAGGACCAAATCACGTATTGCCGACTTCACGTACTGCACGTTTTTCCTCACCTTTGGGTGTGTATGATTTTCAAAAGCGTTCATCGATGATACAAGTCAGTGAACAAGGCGCGCAGACATTAGGCAAGATCGCAGCGGAACTTGCGTATGGCGAAGGTTTGCCAGCGCATGCACGTAGTGCTGAATTGCGTTTTAAAACTCAAACATAAGCCCATGAAAAGCATAAAACCCCTCAACGCCGAGACGCGGAGACGCAGAGTGACGCAGAGTTTTTTCTCCGCTTTTCCTCTGCGCCTCTGCGCCTCGGCGTTGAGGGGTGTTGAATTAAAATTGAGTAGGCTAGGAGTCGATTATTTTGAGTGATTCTGAGTGCCTATTTAATCGAGTGTTTAACGAAGATGCCATCACCGGTTTGCAACGCATACCCGATGGCAGTATCGATTTGATTTTGACTGATCCGCCCTATGGCTTGGGTAAGGATTACGGCAATGATTCTGATAAACAAGAAGCTGCAGATTATTTGGCATGGACTGAGCGTTGGATAGATGCGGCGCTGCCAAAACTCAAGCCGACTGGATCGCTGTACATTTTCTTGACTTGGCGTTATTCGCCGGAAATCTTTGTGATGCTCAAGCAGCGCATGACCATGATTAATGAAATCATCTGGGATAGACGTGTGCCATCCATGGGCGGCAGTACCCGCAGCTTCTCGTCTGTCCATGACACGATAGGTTTATTCGTGAAATCGAAAAACTATTATTTCGATTTGGATGCGGTACGTATTCCTTACGATGCCGCGACCAAGAAAGCACGTTCACGTTCTATCTTTGTCGGTGCTAAATGGTTAGAACTAGGTTACAACCCGAAAGACTTATGGAGTGTTTCGCGTCTGCATAAAGAAGATGCAGAGCGTGTTGAACATCCTACGCAAAAACCTTTAGAAATTATTCAACGTATGGTGCTCGCATCCTGCCCTGAAAACGGTGTGGTACTTGACCCGTTTTTGGGTAGTGGTACAACTGCGATTGCAGCACGACGTTGCGGCCGGCAATTTGTTGGCTTTGAATTAAATCCAGAATACTGCGCCATTATCGAGGCGCGTCTTCAATCGGCAGAGGCAGAGTTACAAGTTCTGAATAATCAACCGACCGAACCAGTGCGGGCTAAACCTGTGCTGAAGAAAGCAAGTAAAGTTAGTAAAGTGGATAAGCGCACCAGTAAAACTACACCTGTGCTTACTAAGGCGAAAGCCGAAGGTGTGAAAACTACTGTTCGTAAGAAGAGTGTCGTCGCACTTGAAACTTGATTCCGGTTTGAACGAATATCCCAAAATTATTCAAGAATTATTCATTGATTTTTAAAACGAGCAAAAGCCTCATGTCTTTAGTAGAAAATATTATCCGCGCCGACGTGCGCGCCTTGTCGGCATATCACGTGCCGGATGCAACGGGTTTTCTGAAACTCGATGCCATGGAAAATCCCTATACGCTAACGCCAGAACTGCAACAAGCGCTGGCCAAGCGTTTATCGGAAACAGATCTGAATCGTTATCCTGTGCCAAGTTACGCAGGCATCAAAACAGCGCTCAGCACGCATTTTGGCGTACCTGAGGGCTACGATCTGGTGTTGGGCAATGGATCAGACGAATTGATTGGAATGATCAGCATCGCCTGCGCCAAACCGGGTGCAAAAGTGCTGGCGCCTTTGCCAGGTTTTGTGATGTACGCCATGTCAGCAAAATTTGCGGGTATGGAGTTTATCGGTGTGCCGCTCAAGACCGATTTCACTTTGGATAAAGCAGCGATGTTGACGGCGATTGCAGAACACAAACCTGCTGTCACTTATTTGGCGTATCCGAATAATCCTACTGGTACTTTATTTGACGCGGCGGATATGGAAGAGATTATCCGTGCTGTTGGTGACACAGGCTTGGTGATTATTGACGAGGCCTATCAGCCATTTGCGCAAACGAGCTTTATGTCACGCTTGCCAGAATTCGCCAATCTGATTGTGATGCGTACGGTGTCGAAATTAGGTTTGGCCGGAATTCGTTTAGGTTATATGTCTGCATCGGCAGAATTGTTGGAAGAATTCGATAAAGTCCGACCACCATATAACATCAATGTGTTAACCGAAGCGGCGATTATTTGCCTGCTTGAACACGCTGAAGTTTTCGAAGCGCAAGCCGCGCAATTACGTGTTCAGCGCAGTGAGTTGTCTAGTCAACTTGCGGCCTTGCCAGGAGTGGAAGTTTTCCCTTCTTCTGCGAATTTTTTGCTAATACGCGTGTCAAATTCAGCGAAAAGTGAGACTTATGGCAATGAAGTGTTCACAAAATTACTGGAACAAAAAATTTTGGTGAAAAATGTGGGTAAAATGCATGATCTTTTGCAGAACTGCCTACGCATTACTGTTAGCACGCCAGAAGAAAATGCCGTATTTTTAAATGCTTTTGCACAGGCTTTAAAGTAAATTTTTTATTAAATTTTTTCTTTCGAATTTCATTCAACATTATCGCTAACTAGCTAACCACGATTAGCTAAATTCATCATGCAACGTACAGCGCAAGTTACACGTAACACTAACGAAACCAAAATTCGTGTCGCCATCAATCTCGACGGCACTGGCAAACAATCATTGAAAACCGGTGTGCCATTTTTAGATCACATGCTGGATCAAATTGCCCGTCATGGTTTGATTGATTTGGATATTGAAGCCGACGGTGATTTACATATCGATGCGCATCACACGGTGGAAGATGTCGGCATTACTTTAGGTCAGGCATTCGCGATTGCGATCGGCGACAAAAAAGGCATACGCCGTTATGGTCATGCCTATGTGCCACTCGATGAAGCTTTGTCACGTGTAGTGATTGATTTCTCCGGCCGCCCTGGCCTGGAATACCATGTTGATTTCAAACGTTCCATGATAGGTTCATTTGATGTCGATTTGACCCATGAATTTTTTCAGGGTTTCGTCAATCATGCTTTAGTCTCTCTGCATATTGATAATTTGCGCGGCGAGAATGCGCATCATCAATGTGAAACCATTTTTAAAGCCTTTGGCCGTGCCTTGCGTATGGCAGCTGAATTAGATCAGCGCGCCTTGGGCACCATTCCATCCACTAAAGGTAGTCTATAAAAGAGCGTAAGTGCTATAGCGATAATTAAGTCGCTGTAGCGCCTACAACACTTCACTATGTCTACTCTCTCACTGTTATGAATAAGATAGTTGTTGTCGATTACGGCATGGGCAACGTGCGCTCGGTCGCACAGGCTTTTCGTGCTGTAGCGCCTGAAGCGCAGATTGTCATCTCAGGTGACATTGCCGATATCCGATCCGCGGATCGACTTGTTTTACCAGGCCAGGGCGCCATGCCCGATTGCATGCGTTGTTTGTTGGAATCTGGTTTGCACGAAGCGATTTTGCAAGCGGCCCGTGAAAAACCTTTATTTGGTGTCTGCGTCGGTGAACAGATGTTATTTGATGTCAGCGCCGAAGGTAATACGCCTTGTTTAGGTTTGCTGCCGGGCAAGGTCGTGCGTTTTGACCTAAACGGACAATTGCAAGAAGATGGTTCCCGTTATAAAGTGCCACAAATGGGCTGGAATCGTGTGCATCAAAGTAAAGCCCATCCGCTCTGGAATGGTATTCCTGACGACAGTTATTTTTATTTTGTGCATAGCTACTATGTTCAGCCAGAACAGGCGCAAGATGTGGTCGGTACCACTGAATATGGTCAGGTATTTACCTCAGCTGTAGCGCGTGAGAATATTTTTGCAACGCAATTTCATCCAGAAAAAAGCGCTGCTGCTGGATTGCAATTGTATAAAAACTTCGTACACTGGAATCCTTAGACTTTGAATTATTTATGACTTACGCAAAACAGACGCTAGCGTCGTTGCTGTCGCCTCGCCGTACAATTGTACTGTCTTCGGCGACGCGTCTAGCTAGCGCAATTTTTCGTAAGCCCTATTATTGAACGTACTGTCAAACTTATTGTCTGTTTTACTGTCTGTTGTTTTACCTCAATTTTTTATTTTTAATTACCCTATAAATTCATCATGCTGCTCATTCCTGCTATCGACCTGAAAGATGGTCACTGCGTACGTCTTAAACAAGGCGATATGGATCAAGCCACTGTATTCTCTGAAGAACCCGCCGATATGGCGCGCCACTGGCTAGAACAAGGCGCGCGTCGCTTGCATCTGGTGGATCTGAACGGCGCCTTCGCTGGCAAGCCAAAAAATGAAGCGGCGATTAAAGCGATTATCAAAACCGTGCGCGAGTATGCGGAAGAAACCGATACCGAAGAAGTGCCCGTGCAACTGGGTGGCGGTATTCGTGATCTTGATACGATCGAGCGCTATTTGAATGCCGGTATTTCTTACATCATTATCGGTACAGCTGCGGTCAAAAGTCCGGGTTTTTTGGCAGATGCTTGCAGTGCTTTTCCAGGGCAAATCATTGTGGGTATCGATGCCAAAGATGGCAAAGTCGCCACAGATGGTTGGAGCAAAATGTCCGGTCATGATGTGATCGATCTGGCACAAAAATTTGAAGGTTATGGCGTAGAAGCGATTATTTACACTGACATCGGTCGCGATGGCATGATGGGTGGTGTGAACATTGACGCGACAGTGAAATTGGCGCGGGCCGTGACGGTACCTGTGATCGCTTCAGGCGGCGTGCATGTATTAGCCGATGTCGAAGCTTTATGCGCCGTGCAAGATGAAGGCGTAGAAGGCGTGATTTGCGGCCGTTCTATTTACGAAGGCACTTTAGATTTATTCAGCGCACAAGAGCGTGCTGACGAACTCAGCGGTGATCTCATCTATGAAGAAGACGAAGAATGACATTAGCAAAACGGATTATTCCTTGTCTGGATGTGAATGCCGGGCGGGTAGTCAAAGGGGTTAATTTCTTAGAGTTGCGCGATGCCGGTGATCCGGTGGAGGTTGCGCGTCGTTATGATTTGCAAGGTGCGGATGAAATTACTTTCTTGGATATCACCGCATCTTCCGATGACAGAGATTTGATTTTGCCTGTGATAGAGGCGGTCGCTTCACAAGTGTTTATTCCCTTAACCGTTGGTGGTGGTGTGCGCACTGTGGCCGATGTGCGTCGCTTGTTGAATGCAGGCGCAGATAAAGTTGGTATGAATACTTCTGCCGTCACGAATCCGCAATTGGTCGCAGATGCAGCGCATAAATACGGTTCGCAATGTATCGTGGTGGCGATTGATGCCAAAGCCGTTGCGCCAGGCAAGTGGGAGGTCTATACCCACGGTGGCCGCAATGCGACAGGTCTCGATGCGGTCGAATGGGCACGCAAAATGGCGGAATTAGGTGCAGGTGAAATTCTCCTCACCAGCATGGATAAAGACGGTACCCGTTCGGGTTTTGATCTGGCCTTAACCCGCGCAGTGTCGGATGCGATTGATATTCCGGTAATCGCTTCGGGTGGCGTAGGTGGTTTGCAAGATCTCGCTGATGGCATCAAACTCGGCGGTGCCGATGCAGTATTAGCAGCAAGTATTTTTCATTTTGGACAGCACACAGTGCAGGAAGCAAAACAGTTTATGGCAGCACAACATATACCAATGAGGTTAGCATGAGTTTTCGTTGGTTAAATAAAGTGAAGTGGGATGAAGTCGGCTTGGTTCCTGTCATTGCCCAAGAAGTTGGCAGCAATGATGTGGTCATGTTCGCTTGGATGAATCGTGAAGCCTTGAGTCGTACGGTAGAAACCGGCGAGGCGGTGTACTGGAGTCGCTCGCGTAAGAAGTTGTGGCATAAAGGTGAAGAATCCGGTCACGTGCAAAAAGTGAAAGAGATCCGTCTAGATTGCGACGAAGATGTGATTCTTCTGAAAATTGAACAAGTTGAGGGCATTGCTTGTCATACCGGACGCCATTCTTGTTTCTTCCAAAAGTTTGAAGGCAATGTGGACGAAGGTGAATGGGTGACTGTCGATCCTGTTCTCAAAGACCCTGAAGCCATTTACAAATGAGTGTCGGACAGACTATGAATCAAGAATCAATATTGCATCAATTGGCTGCCGTGATAGAAAGTCGTAAAGCGATTAATGGTGGCAATCCTGACACTTCTTACGTCGCCAAATTGTTTCACAAAGGCGATGATGCGATTTTGAAAAAAATTGGTGAAGAGGCGACAGAAACCGTGATGGCCGCAAAAGATGCGCGTGTTTCGGGCGATACATCAGATTTGCTCTATGAATGCGCCGACCTCTGGTTTCATTCGCTTGTCATGTTAGCACAGTATAATTTGCATCCGCAGCAAGTTCTCGACGAACTGGCTAGGCGTGAAGGCATTTCTGGTATAGAAGAAAAAGCTTCTCGCGTAGATAATTAATCATTGTCGTCTACGGCATTTTGTAACAAATTTTGAGTGGACTGTATGGATAACTGTATTTTTTGTAAAATCGTCGCCAAGCAAATTCCGGCAACTGTTTTGTATGAAGATGATGAATTGATGGCATTTAATGACATTAATCCGGCAGCGCCTGTGCATTTTCTAATTATTCCCAAAAAGCATTTGTCGAGTTTGGCCGACGCAAAAGCCGAAGATGCCGTATTGTTGGGTAAAATGCTGGAATTAGCACCTAAATTGGCGGCGCAGCAAGGCTGTGCCTATGTGGAACATGCCGATGGATCAAAAACCGGCGGATTTAAAACTGTGGTGAACACAGGTCCTAATGGTGGTCAGATCGTTTATCACTTGCACATGCATGTGATCGGCGGCGTCAAGTTGTAAACTATTTTATTGATCGATTTTTTGGGCTTAGCCCTAGAAGGAAACATGATGGGTTCATTCAGTATTTGGCATTGGTTGATTGTATTGGTTGTGGTGGTCTTGGTATTCGGTACTAAGAAGCTAGGCAATGTTGGCAGCGATCTCGGTAAGGCAGTGAAAGGCTTTAAAGATGGCGTCAAAGGTGAAGAAGAAAAATCACCAAAAGCCGAAGAACAAAAAACCATTGATGTCGAGGCAAAGGATAAGTCGACGCACTAATCTTCGGATAGTGTTAGAACAGATTTATGATAGACCTCGGACTGACCAAACTCGCCTTAATTGGCGCAGTGGCTTTGATTGTGATTGGCCCCAAAGATTTACCCAAAGTGGCGCGCATGGCAGGCACCTTGTTTGGTCGCGCGCAGCGCTATATCAGCCAAGTGAAATCAGAAGTCAGTCGTGAAATCGAAATGGAAGAATTGCGCAAGATGCAGAAAGAAGTTGAATCTGCCGCGCAAAATTTCGAGCAAGATGTGAACAAAGAGTTTTCCGAGGCTCAGCAGGAATTGAATGACTTGGTGCAACCTGCATCGCATACTAATTATTCTGTTTACGATTTTGATCCAGTTCCATCGACAGAGGCGATGCTAGCGAAGGCGAAGAACTTCCGTCGCCGAAAAGTCGCGAAGACGTCGAACATCCCCCATTGGTACAAGAACCGTCATGGACATCGCAGCCAAGTCATGTCTGGTGCGGCACGTATGGCTAAACATCGTGTGAATGCGCGTTCGACATCGAGTTTTTTCTGATGCGCTTATCTACACCTCTAATTATTCAAAAGAAAGCATGCCATGAGTAACGATAATTTCATGGGGATGCAAGAGAGCTTCATTTCTCATTTGGTCGAATTACGTGATCGTCTGGTGAAAGCTTGTGCTGGCATCGCGATTGTGTGTGCTGCGCTATTTGCTTGGCCGGGGCCTTCGGCAATTTATGATTTTCTTGCGCAGCCTATGGTTGCGGCTTTACCCGCTGGTGCCAAGATGATTGCGACCGGGGTGATTTCGCCATTTTTAGTGCCGATGAAAGTAACTTTGTTGTTGGCGTTTTTGCTGGCTTTACCGTGGGTGCTATATCAAGCTTGGGCGTTTATTGCGCCGGGCTTGTACGCACATGAAAAGCGCTTGGTTGCGCCTTTAGTGATTTCCTCCTCGGTCTTGTTTGCTGCTGGTGTCGCGTTTTGTTATTTTTTTGTTTTTGGGCGCGTATTTAAGTTTATCTCTGAGTTTGCACCGACCTCGATTACCGTTGCACCAGACATCGAAAACTACCTCGATTTTGTGATGTCCATGTGCCTGGCTTTTGGATTGACTTTTGAAGTGCCTATCGTTGTGATTGTTTTAGTGCGTACCGGAATTTTGACGGTAGAGAAATTGAAAGCAATTCGTTCTTATGTGATCGTCGGCGCTTTTGTCATCGCAGCGGTAGTTACGCCACCTGATGTCGTCAGTCAACTGGCGTTGGCAGTGCCAATGTGGATGTTGTTCGAATTAGGTTTGTTTGTTGCACCTATCTTCGTCAAAGCCACCCAAGCGCCACCTGAGCTGTAAATTGATTAGCTAAAGCTGGCGGAACGTAGCCAGCTTACCAAAGGTAAGGCAGTCTTAAATCCGCTGACGAGCTTCTTGTGTACATCTTCGTATAGCAAATCATCCAACTGACATTCAGTCCACACCATCATGCTTTTCAGTTTTAAGTATTCGATCAGTGCATGGTCTGGATCGTAGCCTTTAGGTGGGCGGATTAATTTTCCGTCTTCCTGCAATTCGCCGAAGCATTCTTTTAAAGCCTTGTTCTTAATGACTTTTTTGAAGCCTGCTTCGTCTTCGATTAAGTGTTGACGAATATTTTTCAGGCGATCAGCTGGTGGCATGTATTCCCCCACCGCAAAAAATAGACGATTGTCTTCGCTAATCTGGAAGTAGTAAGCTGGGCCACCGCCTTCACTCGGTTTCTTGCGTCCACTTGGCAATATTGATGCAGAAAAATAAGTTTTATACGGTGATTTATCTTTGCCGAAACGCACGTCACGATTAATGCGAAAGAGCGCTTTCTTCGGATCGCATAGTGCAATTGCCGGATCACTCTTACTCAGGTCTTGAATTAAGCGCGTCACCATTTGTAAGAACTCAGCGCGCAAAATGTCATAGCGTGGTTTATTCATGACAAACCAGGCGCGGTTATTATTTTCCGATAATTCAAACAGAAAACGGCTGAGTTCAGCGATATGCATCTTATTCCTCTGGCTTAAACGGCGGACGTTTACCGACCACGATGTCGAGTTGAATTTCATTCGATTGGCGCACGACCTTCAACTTGGCCTTGGAATTTGGCTTAAGTTGTGCAATCTGATTCATCATTTCACGACTGTTCAAAAAAGGTTTGCCGTTGATCGCGACACAAATGTCACCGGGCTTCACACCAGCCTGATCCGCAGGGCCACCGCGCACCACAGCAGCGACGATAGAGCCTTTGGTTTGCTTGATATTGAAACTTTCTGCCATTTCTTCTGTGATGTCTTCAGGACTGACGCCAAGATAGCCGCGCACGACCTGACCATCCGTGATAATCGCTTCCATCACCATTTTGATGGTGGATACGGGAATCGCAAATCCTATGCCTAAGGAACCGCCATTTTGCGAATAAATGGCAGAATTAATTCCAAGCAAATTACCATTCGTATCGACCAAAGCACCGCCTGAATTCCCAGGATTCACTGCTGCATCAGTTTGAATAAAATTTTCATAGGTATTGATGCCGACGCTATTGCGACCTAAGGCGGAGATGATACCCATGGTGACGGTTTGGCCAACGCCGAATGGATTGCCAATCGCCAGCACGACGTCACCGACATTCGCTTCATCAGAATGACCAAGGGTAATCGCCGGCAAATCTTTGAGATCAATTTGCAAGACGGCCAGATCGGTGTCTGGATCAGTGCCGATGACTTTTGCAGTGGCTTGTCGGCCGTCAGCCAACGCAACTTCAATCGCACCTGCACCTTGAATCACATGATTGTTCGTCAGAATATGACCTTGCGGGCTCATGATGACGCCGGAACCACTACTCGATGGACGTTCCGATTTTGGTCGCGCTTGTTCTCCGAAAAAGCGTTTAAAAAATGGATCGCTTAATAAAGGATTGGCATTATTTGAACTACGTGAAGCACTGATATTTACAACCGAAGACATCGCGCGCTTGGCGGCGAAGTTGTATGAGTTGGGTGAGCTATGTTTATTGCTCGGTGCTTCGATCAAGGTTGCCGAAGAGCTTAGGCTCAGATTCTTATTGATCCCAAAGCCTTGCTGTATCCAATTTGGCTTTAAGCTGGTTACAATAAACCACAGTGCCAAACCAACGGTGACGGTTTGAGCGAATAAGATCCATAGTTTACGCATCATGAGGAGTGTATGTTGAGAAAGTCAGTCGAGAGAAATACGCTTACGCAATTTTTATCTAATGAATTGCAAGTCGCACGATTCCGTGATTATTGCCCAAATGGGCTTCAGGTGGAAGGGCGGAATGAAATTAGACGCATCATCAGTGGGGTGACAGCTTGTCAGGCTTTGTTGGATGAGGCCGTGCGATTGGACGCGGGTGCGATTTTAGTGCATCACGGTTACTTCTGGCGCGGTGAAGATATGCGCGTGGTCGGACAGAAATATCAACGCTTGAAGACTTTGTTAGATCATGAAATTTCTTTATTCGCTTATCACTTGCCTTTGGATTCGCATGTGAGTCTTGGGAATAATGCGCAATTAGCCAAGTTATTTGGATTCGAAGTCACAGGACGATTTGGTGACGATGATTTGGGATGGTTGGGTACTTGCTCTGCCGCAGATGTATCTACGGTCGGACAGCTAGCAACACACATTTCCTCAATTCTGGGGCGGCAAGCACTAGTGATTGGTAATCCTGATCAGCCTTTAAATAGCGTGGCCTGGTGCTCTGGCGCAGCGCAAAATATGCTGGGAGCCGCGATTGAGGCGGGTGCCAGTGTGTATATCAGTGGCGAAATTTCTGAGCCGACTGTGCATCTGGCGAGGGAGACGGGAGTTGCTTTTCTTGCCTGTGGTCATCACGCTAGTGAACGTTATGGAGTGCAAGCGCTGGGAGAGTTGATTGCTCAGACATTTGGGGTAGAACATCAATTTGTGGATATTGATAATCCTGTTTGAGTGGTTTTCTGGCTTGTCGCAAAATGAACACGTCATAGGTGCAATGCCGTTCAGTTGAGTTCAAACCATTTAGGCGTCATCCCTGCGTAGGCAGGGATCCAGCGTCTTTAGGTTTTTACGCCACTGGATTCCCGCCTTCGCGGGAATGACGAGGCATAAGACAAGTGCTTAACTGAACTGCATGCCACCCTGAGGTGGCATTTTGTTTGAGCGAGAGTGGCGAGAGTATCGCTATGTTTATTTTTTCAGAGCATCGCGAATTTCGCGTAACAAGGTGATGTCTTCAGGTGTTGGTGCAGGCGCTGCTGGTGCCGCCGCGGCCGCCGCTGCATCTTTCTTCTTCATCATATTCACCAAGCGTACCATTTGAAAAATGATAAAAGCCAAAATAATAAAGTTCAGAGAAATCGTCAAAAAATTACCGTATGCGAGTACGGCTCCGGCTTTTTTTGCTTCGACCAAAGTTAAATTGCTAGCTTGGCCGTTTAATGCCAAATAATAATTTGCAAAGTCCAGACCACCAAAAATTTTGCCGACGACAGGCATAACAATATCGCCAACTAAAGAATCCACAATTTTGCCAAATGCAGCACCAATGATCACACCCACCGCCAAATCGATGACGTTACCTTGTGCGGCAAAGCTCTTAAATTCTTGCATCATGCCCATAAGATTCTCCTAAGTAATATATTCAAAAATATTCAAAATCGATTATCGAGGGCTTGCCTCGAAGAAATGTGGTAAATCGACAATATGATAATCTGCAAAACTCGGTAAGTCTGCCGGATTATTGTCAATTAATGTAAATCAATCCGGATTTTGTTGTTAATTCAAGCGAAATTAGCCTCAAAAATCTCAGAATTCATGTAATTCCTACTGCAATCGAACTTATTTTGAGTCAAAAGACCTGTAAATTGTCCTGTAAAGCATCTTTTTCTTTAAATCACCTCTCGGCTCCTTTATAATTTAAGGTTGTAAGAAGTGTAGGGTCTTTAGACTCTGGTGCTTCGTCAAGTTTTGATTTTTGATAGATTGGGGTTTGTATGAGTATCGAAAAGCAGGTCGATTCAGGCCGTCGCGGTCTACTCGTTGCAACATGTGCGGCAGGTGGCGCAGCAGGTTTGGCAACGGCAGGTGCGCTAGTGAGTACTTTTCAACCATCCGAGCGCGCAAAAGCGGCGGGTGCACCGGTTGAAGTGGATATTTCCTCTTTGAACCCAGGTGAGATGAAAACGACAGAGTGGCGCGGTAAGCCAGTCTGGATTTTGAAGCGTACGCCAGAAATGATGGAAAGTCTGAAAAAGACAGAAGATAAAGTCGCAGATCCAAAATCTGAGAAGCCATACACGATGGCGATGCCAGAGTATTGCGACAAGCAAACACGTTCACGTAAAGAGCACAGTGATATTTTGGTCACAGTGGGTATTTGCTCCCATTTGGGTTGCTCACCAAGCTCCAAATTCGCAGCTGGCGCACAGCCTTCTTTGCCTGACGATTGGGCTGGTGGCTTCTTGTGCCCATGCCACGGTTCTACTTTTGATTTGGCTGGTCGTGTTTATAAAAACAAACCTGCTCCACAAAATCTGGATGTGCCACCTCACATGTTTTTATCAGATACCAAAATCATCATCGGTAAAGATGAGAAAGGCGAGGCTTAATCATGGCATTTGTTGAGAAAAAACTCCCGGATGATGCGCCAGCATTAGACAAAGCATTGAATTGGGTTGACTCCCGCTTTCCACTGACGAAATTGTGGAATGATCAATGGGGCAAATACTACGCGCCTAAGAATTTTAACTTCTGGTACATCTTCGGCTCTTTGGCGATGTTGGTATTGGTGATCCAGATTGTCACTGGTATTTTCCTTGTGATGCATTACAAACCAGACGCAAAGTTAGCGTTTGAGTCGGTTGAATACATCATGCGTGAAGTGCCTTCTGGTTGGTTAGTGCGTTATATGCACTCCACTGGTGCGTCTGCTTTCTTTATCATCGTGTATTTACACATGACCCGCGGTTTGCTCTATGGTTCTTATCGTAAACCACGTGAATTGATCTGGTTGTTCGGTTTTGCAATCTTCTTGTGCTTGATGGCCGAAGCTTTCTTCGGTTACCTCTTGCCATGGGGTCAAATGTCCTACTGGGGCGCACAGGTTATTGTGAACTTGTTCGGTGCAATTCCATTCATCGGTCCTGATTTGTCTTTGTGGATTCGTGGTGACTATGTGGTGTCTGATGCGACATTGAATCGCTTCTTCTCTTTCCACGTGATCGCAATTCCATTGGTCTTGCTGGGCTTGGTCGTTGCGCATTTGATCGCTTTGCATGAAGTCGGATCAAACAACCCTGATGGTATTGAAATTAAAGAAAACTTAGATGCAGATGGTCACCCAGTTGACGGCGTGCCTTCTCATCCTTATTACACTTTCCACGATATTTTTGGCGTGACTGTGTTCTTGACGATTTTCACTGCAATTGTGTTCTTTGCACCTGAAATGGGTGGCTACTTCTTGGAGTACAACAACTTCATTCCAGCTGATTCATTGAAGACGCCTCCGCACATTGCACCGACTTGGTATTTCACGCCGTTTTACTCTATCTTGCGTGCAACGACTTCTGAGTTCTTGTATGTGGTACAGGCAGGTGTAGCTGCTTATGTTGCCTTGATTTGGTTGAAGTCTAAATTGCCTTTCATGGTTAAGGCCGCTATCGCTGGCGCCGCTTTGTTGGCGATCATTGGTATGATGCCTTTCGGCTTGGATGCAAAATTCTGGGGTGTGGTTTTGTTTGGTGGCTCTGTGGTGATCTTGGCGTTCTTGCCTTGGCTCGACGTATCTCCAGTCAAGTCTATTCGTTACCGCCCTGATTGGCACAAATATGTGTACATCGTATTTGGTATCTCATTTGTGATCTTGGGCTACCTCGGCGTACAAGCACCATCCCCAATCGGTGAACGCGTATCCCAAGTTTGCGCATTGATCTACTATAGCTTCTTCTTGTTGATGCCATGGTGGAGTGCAATGGGTACATTCAAACCAGTGCCAAAACGCGTTACATTTGCTGCGCATTGATCAGATTAAGCGAGGAATAATTAGCATGAAATTACTTAAAAAACTGATCGTTACTTTGGCATTTGCACCAGCTTTGGCGTTAGCGAATAGTGGTGGTTACCCATTGGATCGTGCGCCTGAGCGTACAACTGATTTAGCTGCTTTGCAAAATGGCGCTAAGCTGTTCGTGAACTACTGCTTGAATTGCCATTCTGCGGCTTCTATGCGTTACAACCGCTTGCGCGATATCGGCTTGACGGAAGATCAAATCAAGAGCAATTTGTTGTTCACCGGTGAAAAAGTTGGTGAGTTGATGAAAACCAGCTTGAGCGCGAAAGATGCTAAAGAATGGTTTGGCGCGGTTCCACCAGATTTGTCTGTTATCGCGCGTGCGAAAGCATCTAGCGAAGGTACTGGCGCTGACTGGTTGTACACCTATTTACGTACTTACTACAAAGACGATAGCCGTCCAACAGGCTGGAACAATATGCTGTTCCCGAATGTTGGTATGCCACATGCTTTGTGGGAACTGCAAGGCGTGCGCGCTGCGAAATTTGAAGAAGTAAAAGATGCGCACGATGCGTCTAAAACTGAACACAAGTTTGCCGGTTTCGAAACTCTGACACCAGGCAAATTGAGCGCAGTTGAGTACGATAATGCGGTAGGCGACCTGGTTGCTTATTTACAGTGGATGGGTGAACCAGCACAAAATAGCCGCAAACGTTTAGGCGTTTGGGTTGTTTTGTTCATGGGCTTGCTGGCAACACTGGCTTGGCGCTTGAATGCCTCCTACTGGAAAGAAGTGAAGTAAGAGTAAATTAGTCGTCCACTGACTCCGTTGGTGGATGTGTCATCCCAGGGTGAGGTACGCTTAAATTGCGCCTCGCCCTAATCGTTTTTAAGGAACTATAAAAATGATGGTTCTCTACTCAGGTACAACCTGCCCATTTTCACAACGTTGCCGCTTAGTCTTGTTCGAAAAAGGCATGGACTTTGAAATTCGTGACGTCGATTTGTTTAATAAACCAGAAGATATCTCAACCATGAATCCTTATGGTCAGGTACCAATTTTGGTTGAACGTGAATTGATTTTGTATGAATCCAATATCATCAACGAGTACATCGATGAGCGTTTCCCGCATCCGCAATTGATGCCAGCAGATCCTTTGCAACGTGCCCGTGCTCGCCTGATGCTGTTCAATTTTGAAAAAGAATTATTCGTACATGTCCATACTCTGGAAAATGAAAAGAACAGCTCTTCTTCTAAAGTATTGGATAAAGCTCGCGCGGAAATTCGTGATCGCTTGACGCAATTAGCGCCTTTGTTTGTGAAGAACAAATACATGTTAGGTGAAGAATTTTCTATGCTCGACGTCGCAGTGGCACCATTGCTGTGGCGCCTCGATCACTACGGTATTGATTTGTCCAAAACAGCGGCGCCTTTGTTGAAATATGCAGAACGTATTTTCTCTCGTCCTGCTTATATTGAAGCATTGACGCCATCTGAAAAAGTAATGCGTCGTTAATTGAACGTATAGTCTGGTTTGGTTGCTGATTTGCGACCAGACCGGACGTTCGCAAGAATTTTCATTAGAAAGTATTGTCAGCTCATGTCAGGCATCTCAACAAAACCTTATTTATTGCGCGCTATTTATGAATGGTGTACGGATAATGGTTTCACTCCTTATTTGTCGGTGAAGGTCAGCGGCGCAGTACAAGTTCCTATGGAATTTGTACGCAAAGGCGAGATCGTGCTTAATGTCGCCTTTAGTGCAACCAGCGGTTTAAAGATGGATAACGAAGCGGTGACTTTCAAGGCGCGCTTTGGCGGCGTGTCGCGCGATATTTATGTGCCAGTCGCGAATGTGCAGGCGATTTTTGCCAGTGAAAATGGCCAGGGCATGGTATTTGATGAAGTAGAAATTGACGAAGCCCCAGCGCCTGAAGTATTGGTGGAGCCAGCGAAACCAGTTTTAGGATTAGCTTCGGTCTCAGTGCGCGAAGATGATTCTGCGCTTGACTCGGGTAAAACAGATAATCCAGAAAAAAATCAAAAAAAATCAGAAAAACCTTCCCTAAAAGTCATAAAGTAGTCTATAATTTTGTTCTTCAAGATTCGTTGCAAAACAAATGAAATTGCAAAAAGTCTTGAAACGATTTTCGCCGGTTTAGCTCACTTGGTAGAGCAGTTGACTTGTAATCATCAGGTAGCCAGTTCGATTCCGGCAACCGGCACCAAAAAAACAAAAGCCTTATGTGTTCGCACATAAGGCTTTTGTCTTTGTGCGATACCTTTTGTGCGATACAAAAATCTTGATTCTCTATGTAATTGCTTGGTCTTTCATACTACGAGATGCTCTGCACAAACGTAGCGAGCGGTCGAAGTTTGAGTTGAGAAGCGCAGCTGAGCTAAAGTACGGTGAATATCGCAGACGCAAAATTTGGGTGCGCAGTAGCTTGTGCTGAGGCCTCACTATTTCATACAGCCTCAAGCACATGGAACTGTCTCGTCGTACTTTATATTTCCAGCACCACTTTAGCGCTCATCGGCTTACCTATACAGCAGAGGACATAGCCATCTGCGATATCGGCTTCGGATAGTGCCTGCTGACCTTCCATATCCACTTTACCTTCTAGTTTCCTCACCTTACAGGTGCCGCAATGACCTGCGCGACAGCTGCTTTCTATAGGGATATGGTCGGCCTCTGCTATATCAAGTAGATATTCGTTGCTGGCACACTTCAGAGTTTTGCCGCTTTTGCTAAAGGTGACCAGGCTGTCTGACGCCTCAGATTTTTGTGTTGTCGTGATATGGGAAGTCGGAGCTGTGAGTTGGATTTCTTTTGTCGGCGCAGTTGTTGGCATCGCTATTGGTATCGACATGTCGGTTACTAGACTAGCTTGGCGACTGCTTAGTGGTGTTCCAAAACTTTCTTGATGGTAGTGTTGCGGGGGATGCCCTTCTGATTCTAGCTTGTTGCGTAAGATATCCATAAATCCTCCTGGGCCACAGACAAACACCTCACGTTCACGGAAATCGGTAACAAGGGCTTTTATGGTATCCATACTAAAACCACCCACCGGACCCTGCCAGATTTGACCAGGTGCGACAGTTTTAGGCATGATGATCAACTGTAGACGGGGTTCTAGTCTACTTGCCAGAAAACGTAACTCCTGTTCAAAAATGGCATCGGCTGGAGTGCGTATATAGGTGATGAAAACGATGTCGGCAGTTGACTGTGTGTCGGCTAGCCAGCGTAACATAGACATGACGGGAGTAATGCCGCTGCCTGCAGAAATCAATAAGAGTTTTTCATTGGGGGTATCGAATAGATTGAATTCACCGTGAGGCCCTGAAATAGAGATTTCCATACCCACTTGTAGGTGAGCATGCAGCCAATTGGACACTAGGCCATCGTTGACCCGTTTGACTGTAATTTGTAGCAAATGTGGGCGTGATGGCGACGAAGAAATGGTGTAGCTACGACGTACGGTCTTGCCTTCTATCGATAATTCCAAACTCAGGAATTGACCAGGTTTATAGAGATGTAATTTACCGGGCTGCGCAACGAATGAAAAAGTTTTGACATCATGGGTTTCTGGCGTGACTGCCACACAACGTACTCGTAATTTACCGCGTTGCCAAGCGTATTCTTCGTGTACGGTAAGTCCAGCTGCAGGCCAGATTTCGCATATCTTCGGGTGTGCGACGAATTTATTGGGAAACTCATTAGATAATTGATTGGATGTTGCTTGCGCATCGGATATGGATGGATTTTGCTGCGTCTGTTTTGCGCCTAATGGGCTGATACCGATCGTGTCTTGGCTGGGGGGCGTAGTTTTTATCGCATCGTGCTGATCTTGATGAACGTGACTCTGTTTGGCTAATAGTTGCTGTATTTCCTGAATGGCGTGTAATCGTGCTGCCGGGACTTTTTTAAAACCTAGGCTCAATATGTTTGGACTGGTGCTGATCGTCGTCGTGAATTTGGCTAGATCAGCTAATAATTGTAGCCCTTGTTTTTTGCCGAGCGCATGTAAGCAATCTTGTAAGAGTGCTTCAACACTGGTGAGTTGCCGTTGTAAATCTTTGTTCTGATAAGCTTGCCAAAAATCCGGGTAATGATGTTGGAATTCTTTGAGTGCGTTTGTCAGATGGAGTGCAGCATGCTTATCTGGATGATCGAGCAATTGATTGAGACGCTGTAAGTCGGTGACGCTGAGTTGATCTTCAACGTCATTAATGTAAATGAAAATAACAAACAAGAGCCGCGCTATTCGCTGATCAATGTTCTTTTGATTCATCACTATCCTTTCACCATCTTTTTGATTTAAAAAATAGTAGTTTGTATAGGTTTTCAGTACGGTGGATTAATCTAGCTAGGCCGTTCCTGTGTTGTGTAAATCCACTATTTATTAGAGATAATTCTTCAATACTGAAGTTGAAAATATGCTGACATTAATGTTGAACATAGTTGGCAACGATTTTTAATATGCCCAATGAAATGAGTGGATCTTGACGCATCAGACTATGCAGTCGCTCACCATTAATGGTCACGATGCGTGCATGGGCAGAGCTAATGCGGACAGAAACCGAGCGTGGGCGCGATGTGATTACACCTAGCTCACCGACAATAGATCCCGTGTCAATTTGATTGAGTATGCTGTGTTTATCCCCATTGTTATTCTCATTCTCTCCCTCTAGCAACGCTTGTGCAGTACCTGATTGCAGCAAATAGGCATCTCGTGATACTTCACCCGCACGGCATAAATAGCTAGATTGCCGATATAGTCGCACTTCTGCAGCTTGCGCCAATTGCGCTATGGTATGCAGATCCAGACTCTGAAAAATTCCTGCGGCAGATAACCACAGAAGTTTGCTAATCGTATCGAATTGTTCTAGTTCATAATCTGTCTTATTGTCTCGCCATTCCAGAAAAATGACCGGCCCGCTTTGACCTTGAGTGACAAATCCTAGAGCGCTACCATTGCTGATAACTTGAGCTTCGTTGCTCAACAAATTGCCATTGATGGAAATCCATGCAAAAGGATCCAGGCGCTTGAGCCAGACTTGACCGGCTTCTTTGTAGAGACAAACATGATGCGGGCAGATGGCCGGATGGTGAATCACAAAATCATTATTGTTGGCGCGACCTATGCTCACATACTCTTTGTAAAATTCACGATATGTTTGATCATTTAAACTGAGTCGTAGACCAGCATTTTGTTGGCTATTTTGTTGCTTATTTTGTTGACTGGTCGGAGACGAGCGAGAGGTACCCAAAATCGTCTCACATACTTCTACCAATATAGAATTTTTCTCCGTCTGCACCTTAGTTTGCAGCGCATGGGCTTGTTGGCGCGCTTGTGTTAAATTGAGATAAGAAAGTCCGTTGAGCGCAACGGCAACAACCAGTGCGTCATCATCCACGAGCAGGTGAAATAGTACTTGCTCGACGGTGGGTGCCTTATCTAATAGCGTATGGAATTTAATCGGGGGCGGCAGTGAATTTCGTGTGGACTGGTTCCCTGATGCTTGTACGATTTCGCCACATAAAATGTGCACAATATGAGGATGTAGTGCTTCTGCATACGTTAAATGAGATTCGCTATTGATCTTGCAGTTCAGGTTTTTTTCCAGCTGTTCACCCATCAGATTTTCCATGCTGCTCGCTAACCAGTGCGATTCTTGCGTATCGCCCAAGGTGCGCAGAATAGAGCATAGACGCAAGCTGATGATATTGGCTCTGCGTAATAATACGGTATCTAACACGCGTTGAATGTCTTGCCATTGTGGATTGCCACGGGCGTGTGCATCGAGAGTGAAGCGATTGCTGCAATGCTCGGCTAATTTGTCGAGTTGATGACTTGCACGTTCAAAAATGATGCCACTTTGACCGCTGATTTCTGCCAATATGTGCGCTTGTTCGTCTGTGCTGATCTGATATATCTCGCTGGCATTTTTGATATTGAGGGCAAGGTCTTCCTGGGCAAGGATGTCCGTCAAAGGAATACCTTTTTCCATCTCATGGATGATGAGTGTCTCTATGGCCAGTTTGAAGTTATCGTGTCGTAGCCATTGCTCATAGCTGGGGAATTTTTGCGCGTTGTAAGTCGCGCTTTGTCGATCAATTCCTAGTTCTTCCAGCAAGCGGTGATGTTCATCGTCACCCACCCCTAGCTCTAAGCGCAATTCGCGCATGCGTTCAAAACTGTCCATTCCATCTGTACGCCCTGTTTTGATCGCATCGAACAAAATATTGCGGTAAGCCAGCAAGCGCTGTTCGTTGGAGAATTCCGGCAATGTCTTTGCAAGGACATAAATTTCATCTGGGCTTAATTGTTCAATATTAGGTGTCTCGACATAACGGGCGATATCGATTTTTAATTGACGCAATTGATTGAGCAAACTACTCGCCAGACTTTCGCGTCTATAATGCGTTGGGCTTCTTTGTATAGCACGTAAAAACCAGAGTACGGTAACGCAAATGATAAAGAAATCCAGGCAACGTATTGCCGGCGCAGGTAAGAGATTAATATTGGAACGTCCGCCGAATATATAAAACACGTTGATGGTAACGAAGGCGGAAAAGCTGAGACAGCGATTGATAATTTCTGGCTCAGTCAATGCTGATTTGCGTAGGTGTAAGAATTGTCGGTACAGGTATTCGAGGAATTTCCCCGTGCAAAGGCCGAGGATCACAAAGATCGACAGCACTAATGGCACCGCCAGAATTTTGGGGATGGCTATACTATGATCAACAATATAGAGACCAGGGGAGAGTAGTTGTCCTAGTAGATTATCTTCGTGCGTCCAAGCTCCACTAAAGTAGTAATCCCAATTGCCCGAATAGATATAAAAATAGGCGTAGAAGCCAATGACCAGTCCGAAAAAACAGTAATAGACATGGCGTATCAAAGGATCGTGTATGTTTTCCCAATAGGATCGCTCCAGATCAATATCGGGACAGTGACTGGTGCAACCTACACAAATACTACGTTCGCCCTGATCGGTACTGGTTCGGCACATGGATTGTGTAATCGCCTGTCTTTCCACGTGTGGTCGACTCTCTAGAAGGCCACGTGGTTCTGTATAAATTTTTTGTACGATCCCAACAGGGCAAACATAATTGCACCAAGTCTTACCGCCCCAAAGATAACCCACGCTGATAGCCGCTAGGATAATGGCGAGTAGCATGATTGCCAGCGCTGTACGATCTGCATTCACTAGCAAGATGCGCGCATTAAGTGCCAGAAACAATAAGCCAAATTGCAGCGCCCAAACATGTTTTTTTACCCAGCCATCTTTATTGACCAATGCAAGTTGACGTTCAATTTGGCCGCTACGTCGTATCAATACGGATTTTTTTCTTTGTATGCCCAAATAGCGGGGAATTTGCGATAAAAAAGAAAGTGGGCAGATGCGACGCCAGGCTTCATGTCCGGCCAGCATGAGAAACAAAGGTAGCAAAGGAATGAGCATGGTCCAGAAAATGCGATTGCCCATCGCATACGGCGTTTGCTGTAGGAACTGGCCTTGCACCGTGATTGCAGTCTGACGTATATGGAAAGGACTGCCTAGATTATCTGGACGGGTTAATTCTATGCTGTAAGGATCCCAGAGCAGGGAGGCGATCAGCACCAACCAGCCCAGCGCCAATACGCCACGCACGATACGCATCCGTTTCTCGGCTGTCTTTGCGAACATCGTCAGTGCCTCAGTAAAAAGAGAGCATTTATAGATATCTTCGCACACAAACTTGATGAAATCTATCGGGAACTGGAGCCTGTGGGGAAAACGCTGTGAATTCGACTTGGCGGCAACAAAGATGTTTGTGAAAGTGCTTGTATGGTTATAGAAATACCATGAAAAATGCAATTTCCACACATTCTAGTGATTGCTATAAAGACCATTGAATAACAATTGAATGGCAATTTACTATTCAGATTTTTCGAATGTTTTTATGTGGAAGCATTTTGTATTCGCTACCACTGCACTTACTAAAGTGTTTACTGTGTATTTACTTATGCACTTACTGGGCATTTACTGATTTAGACCCTGCCAGCGTGGCGCTAGTTGATGTTCAATTTGAAATAAATCCAGCACTCGTGCCAGGCTATGGTCGACCATCTCTTCTATAGAGGCGGGGTGGTGATAGAAATTGGGAAGTGGCGGGAAAACTATTCCGCCCATTTCAGTGACTGCAGTCATATTGCGCAGATGAGCAAGATTGAACGGCGTCTCTCTGACCAGCAGGACTAGACGACGGCGTTCTTTGAGGACAACATCGGCAGCACGGGTGATTAAGTTATCGGCGAAGCCATGTGCGATTGCTGCCAGTGTTTTCATGGAGCATGGCGCAATGATCATTCCATCAGATTGAAACGAGCCACTGGCGATACTGGCACCGACATCACGCACCGCGTGCACGACATCGGCCAAAGCTTCTATATCTTTGCGCTTGAGATCAAGCTCTTGATGAATATTTAATACGCCTGCATCTGAAATTAAGAGATGCGTTTGTATGCCAGGTAAAGACTGTAAATGCTGTAACAGACGTACGCCATAAATCGCACCAGTCGCGCCAGTGATGGCAACGATAATGCGTTTTGTCGCCGTTGGTGCCGCCGTGGGGGCAGTAGCTGGCGCTGTTGGCGTAGTCATGGTTGTGATTGGTCTGTAGAGGCGATTAGCCCTTGATCAAGGCCTGTAATTCGCCGCTTTCAAACATTTCATTCATGATGTCAGAACCACCGATGAATTCACCATTCACATACAGTTGTGGAATCGTTGGCCAGTTGGAATAGTCTTTGATGCCTTGGCGCACGACAGGATCTTCCAAGACATTAATTGTGACTATGTTCTCAGCACCACTGGCTTTTAATAATTGAATTGCACGACCAGAAAAACCGCATTGTGGAAATTGCGATGTGCCTTTCATGAAAAGCACTACTGGGTTAGTCGTCACGGTTTCTTTAATCCAGACTTGTACGTCGCTCATGATGTTTCTTTCAATAGTTAAAACGATGGCTGCCATTATAAAGGAAAAGCAAAAAGCTCTCCCACGGCAAATGAACTAGACAGGATGGACGTGTCTAAATGACAGCATCTTGAACAATTTCACGAACATTTGCGACCAATAGCGACCATTAGCGACAACCCATGACCGTTGGCACCCCCAACGGCAAGCTTAATCGCAAATTTTCCCTTCACTTAGGCTCGCTAATTAAGATACGAACTTCTTTGATTATCAGGAGGTTTTTATGTCTTTCATTACCAAGTTTACAGCCAGTGCGTTGATGTCAGTAGCCATGATTGCGAGTGCCAATAATAATGCGTTTGCAGCAGATCTACAGGTCGAAGTTAGTGGTATTACACAAGTCAAAGGCGAGATCTTGCTTGCCTTGTTTGATCAAAAAGGACGATGGTTACGAACTGCAGCTATGCGTACTAAAACAGCGGCGACGGGTGATAAAGTTGTGCTGACTTTTTCTGGGCTGGCGGAAGGCGAATACGCGATTTCCGCTTTCCAAGATCTGAATGGAAATGGCGACTTGGATCGTAATTTGATTGGTATTCCTAGCGAGCCGTATGGCTTTAGTAATGATGCTGTGGGCAATTTTGGGCCACCAAGTTTTGAGGATGCCAAAATCAAAATGGACGCACAGAATAAAAGTATACGCATACGTTTGAATTAATTCCCACGACTGAGGAGAGCATTATGCAACGTCGCCATTTTTTGCAATCAGTGGGTGTAGCTACGAGCGCCATATTGGCTCCTGCCTGGGCCGTGTCGGCTGACAATAATCCACTGAAGCCTGCGCCACTATTTCATGCCAATTCGAAGTTAACTTGTTTGCGCGGTTTTCAGGGGCAAGATGTTCAGTCTGAACATGCTTGGATAGAGGGGAAGTTACCATCCGATTTGCGTGGTAACTTTTATAGAAATGGTCCGGGTCTATTTGAACGTGGCGGGCAACGCTACCACCATTGGTTTGATGGCGATGGCATGGTACATGCATGGCGTTTTACCGATCAGGGTGTTGCACATCAGGCGCGCTTTGTACGCACCAAAAAATTTGTCGCCGAACAGCAGGCAGGTGAATTTTTAGTGCCAGCATTTGGTACGGCGATTAAAGCCAAAATTCCCATGCGCTCCGCAGACAGTATGAATGCCGCAAACACGAATGTGGTACAGATGGGAGGTCGTTTATTAGCGTTGTGGGAAGGTGGTTCGGCGCATGGACTCGATGCACAAAACTTACAAACACAAGGTGTGGTGACATGGGCACCTGAGCTTGCTGGCATGCCATTTTCAGCGCATCCGAAAGTTGAAGCGGATGGTACCTTGTGGAATTTCGGAACCATGATGGGCAAGCTGATTCTGTATCAATTCTCGCCTCAGGGGAAATTACTCAAACATCATGTGATGAATGGTCCGAATTCGGCCATGGTGCACGATTTTGTGGTTTCGCAAAAGCATTTGATTTTCTTGTTTTCACCGATTGCTTTGAATATCGACAAACTCAAAAGCGGTGTCAGCATGGTAGAGGCCATGGAGTGGCAAGCGCAAGAATCGACCAAGGTATTGATCGTCGAGAAGGCAGATTTTAGTAAGAGTCGATTGTTAGAATTACCTGCCTTGATGGTGTTCCATTTCGGGAATGCCTGGGAAGAAAATAATGTGATTCATCTGGATTTTGTGAAGAGTGCTGATATGGGTAATTTCCAAAATTGGATGCCTAAGATTATGCGTGGTGAAGACGTGAGTTCTGAACCTTCCACACCAGCTTTCTTAAGCATAGATTTGAGTCGACAGCGCATTAGCATGACCGAACGGAGCGAGAATTTAGAATTTCCGCGAGTTGATCCGCGCGTGGTCGGGCAGCGTAATCAATTTATTTACTATCCGGTTGCGATTAATAAAACCGAGAACAATGCTTTAAATGGTGTGATGCGTTTAGACCGTGAAAGTGGCAAAACCGATAGTTTTGATTTTGGTGATCGTTGTCGCTTGGAAGAGCATGTCGTCGTGCCAAAATCGGTTGCTAGCAAAGAAGGTGAAGCTTGGTTAGTTGGTGTTGGTTTCGATATTCAAAGGCAAACCAGTTTTGCCAGCGTATTTGATGCGCAAAATCTGGCAGCGGGACCAGTTGCACTTGCCCATTTACCGTATTGGTTGCCACATTGTTTTCATGGGAATTTCTATTCAAGCTCTGCATAAGCTACTGCGTGACCGAATTTTGAGTCTGCGCTTCTCGACTCAAACTTCGACCGCTCGCTACGCTTGTGCAGAGGTCTCTTGATGAAAGTGCTTGATGTTATTTTGTCGTGCATAAAATAAAAAAGGCGCGAATGATTTCGCGCCTTGAATACAATTTCTAGCCAGATCAGATCAACGCTTGAGTTTCGCGAACGCAGACGCCATGGCATTATTTGCCGGTGCGCTTTGCTGCGTATGTTGAGATTGATTGCGATGTTGATTCAAACGTTTCGCGTCGTCTCTATCCGCTCTTTGTTCTGGCTTGCTGCCAGCTTGTGGTGCGGAGTCGGTCAAGCGCATCGTGAGTGCAATTCGCTTACGTTTTTCATCAACTTCCAACACTTTTACCTTGACTACCTGACCAGCTTTGACAACCGTATGCGGGTCTTTCACAAAGGTGTTGGACAATGCAGAAATATGTACGAGGCCGTCTTGATGTACACCGATATCAACGAAAGCACCGAAGGCGGCCACGTTGGTGATCACGCCTTCTAAGATCATATCTGGACGCAAATCTCTGATCTCTTCCACGCCATCTTTGAAAGTCGCCGTAGTGAACTCTGGACGTGGATCGCGTCCTGGTTTGTCCAGCTCTTTTAAAATATCCGTGATCGTTGGTACACCGAATTTATCATCGGCATATTTCGCCGGATTGATGGATTTGAGTACGCTACTATCGCCAATAATTGTTTTTACATCCTTCTTAATATCTGCCAGAATTTTTTCTACCAGTGGGTAAGATTCAGGATGGACAGCGGATGCGTCGAGTGGATTGTCGCCGCCCATGATGCGTAAGAAACCTGCTGCTTGCTCAAAAGTTTTGTCGCCCAGACGTGGTACAGAACGTAATTCTAAACGTGAGGTAAACATACCCTTGGCATCGCGATAATTGACGATGCTTTGTGCGACACTGCTGGATAAACCGGACACGCGTGCCAATAATGGCGCAGAAGCTGTATTCACATCAACCCCAACCGCATTCACGCAATCTTCGACCACCGCATCGAGCGAGCGTGCTAATTGTGATTGACCGACATCATGTTGATATTGACCAACGCCAATCGACTTAGGATCAATTTTTACCAGCTCAGCCAGCGGATCTTGCAGACGACGTGCAATCGATACTGCACCGCGTATCGTGACATCCAGATCAGGTAATTCTTTAGACGCAAATTCAGAGGCGGAGTAGACAGACGCACCAGCTTCAGAAACAACGATTTTGGTGAGTTTTAATTCCGGTTTTAACTTAATTAAATCTTGTGCCAATTTGTCGGTTTCGCGCGATGCTGTGCCGTTACCGATGGAGATCAACGAGACATTGTGTTTGGCGGCTAGTTGCGCCAACACATGTAAAGAGCCATCCCAGTCATTGCGTGGCTGATGCGGGTAAATCGTTGCGTATTCAACGACCTTGCCAGTCGCATCCACGATCGCCACTTTGACGCCTGTGCGTAAGCCAGGATCGAGCCCCATGGTGGCGCGTGGTCCAGCTGGTGCAGCTAGTAATAGGGCTTTCAAATTGCGTGCAAACACATTGATCGCTTCAACTTCGGCAGTCTCGCGCAAGTTTGTCATCAATTCAGTCTCTAAGTGCATGAAGACTTTCACGCGCCAGGCCCAACGTACTGTGTCACTTAACCATTTATCGGCGGCGCGACCACGATTGCTGACGCCGAAATGCGCGGCGATGCGGCTTTCACATGGATTGAGTGGCGCATCCCATTTTGGTTTTTCTTCTTCCGTATCCAGACGCAAAGTCACGGTCAAAAATTCTTCACGTCGACCACGGAATATTGCCAATGCACGATGTGATGGGATTGTTCCCAGCGTTTCTGAGTACGCAAAATAATCACTGAACTTAGCACCGGCATCTTCTTTACCTGCGACTACTGCCGTTTCGACGATGCCATGATCCAATAAGTATTCACGAATGGCCTGCAAGAGTGTCGCATCCTCGGCAAAGCGTTCCATCAAAATTTGACGTGCACCGTCAAGTGCTGCTTTCACATCGACAACGCCGGGGTTCTCGCCATTCGCAGTGGAGAATGCAGGTTTTAAATAGGCTTCGGCAACGGTTTCAGGCATCAGATCAGGATCGGCCAATAAGGCATCGGCCAAAGGCTGGAGACCAGCCTCGACAGCGATTTGCGCTTTGGTGCGGCGTTTTTGTTTGTACGGTAAATAGAGATCTTCTAAGCGAGTTTTATCTTCTGCCAAGCTGATTGCGGTCAGCAATTCTGGCGTCATTTTGTTTTGTTCTTCAATAGACGCAATAATCGCCGCGCGACGGTCTTCCAGTTCGCGTAAATAACGCAAACGCTCCTCTAATAAACGCAATTGTGTGTCATCCAAACCACCCGTAACTTCTTTGCGATAACGAGAAATAAACGGAACAGTTGCACCTTCGTCTAAAAGGGTTACCGCAGCGGCGATTTGTGCAGGTTTAGCGGCGAGTTCTAGCGCCAGGCGTTGTTCAATAGAGGGCAGCATAAATAACAATCAATATTTCTGAAAAAGGTAGTGAGGTCGTGATCATACGCAATTTATGCGATTGCGCCAGTCTTGACAGACGCAAAAATCATAGGCCGGTATTGGTTAGAACGGATGGCGGGCGACAATTTATGTGATTGTTGTCAGTTTTTGTATAGCCCAGCTGAAAAAATGCAGGTCTAGTGAGTGCTTTTGTAGTGTATAGATGATCATAAAATATCATCTTGAATAGATATCTGCGACATTGATTTCCATCATCACCTCTGGTTTTCCTAATTGAGTGAAACCAAAACGCTGATACAAACCACGTGCATTTGAGCTTGCTAGCATGAAGCGACGCAGTCCCTGTAGCTCTGGATGCGCCATGATAAATTGCAATAGTTGTAGGCTATGTCCCTTGCCTTGATGTGCTGGCAGGATAAAAACATCCATTAAATACGCAAATGTGGCGAAGTCGCTGACTACCCGGGCAAAGCCGATCTGCGCATGTTCTTCATACACACCAAAGCACAGTGAATTCGTAATCGATTTCTCTACTAATTTCTTTGGTATGCCGAGTGCCCAGGCACTTTGTGTAGACAAAAAATGATGAATCAAGTCCACATCCAGACGATCTTTATCGACACTGATTTCTATCAAGCTATCTGTCTTTATTCTTTGTAATGTTATGGTTTAAGCGGCCACCGCTCACACGCAAAATACCCGCTAAATCAGGCCAGCTTTGTACTTCTGTAAAACCTGCTCGCCGCAATAAATCTTGCACCGCATCGGATTGATCGTAACCATGTTCTAGCAATAAATACCCGCCCTCTATTAAGTAATTAGGCGCGCCGTCAATGATGATGCGATAGGCACTCAAACCATCGGCATGGTCGGTTAAGGCATTGATAGGTTCGAAGCGTAGATCGCCTTGACTGAGATGCGGATCGTTTTGAACAATGTACGGCGGATTGCTGACGATAGTGTGAAAACTTTGCGGCGGGATGGCCTGATACCAATCGCTGCAGTAAAACTGAATTGGCGCTCGCTCGCTCGATGGTGCCGATGGTAGCGAAGGCATCGAAGGTAGCGACGGTAGCAAGCGCTCTGTATTACTCTGCGCAATGGCGAGTGCATCGATACTGATGTCGCAGGCACTCACTCGCAGCGTGGGAGCATGTACAGCAATGCTGATGGCGATGGCACCTGAGCCAGTTCCCATATCAAGTAAGCTGCCATCAGGTGGTGTGTATTGCAAGGCTAGTTCAACTAAGAGCTCAGTATCGGCACGCGGAATCAATACCGCAGGGCTGACTTTGAAATTGAGTCCATAAAACTCACGTTCTCCCAACAGATACGCAATCGGTTCACCCGCCAATCGTTTCGCAATCAATTCGTTCAGCGTTTGAATTTGCGACGTGCTTAACTCATCTTCACTACGTGTGATCAATTGCACCCTGCTTAAGCCCGCAACATGGGCAATGAGCATGCGGGTTTCTAAGGCATCGAGTGGTGATTTTTTTTGACAGGTGGCGATGCTATCGCCAAGGGAGAACCAAGTGCTCATCAAAACTTATTGGCAAAAATGCTTTGCTGTTTTGGTTTGTGTACCAGGAAAAAAATCGAGGCGACTGCAAACACCACAAACCAAAGACAAGCCCAGCCTGGTATCGATAATCCCAGTATCGGGTCATATGGCGTTTCACAAAGGCCATTCGCCTTGAACATCAGTGGGAATAATTTCGCCATGAAGAAATTATTCAGTGGTCCAGAAATAGGATCCGTACCGCAAGAAGTTAAAGGTTGAGAAATTACCCATAACTGATAACCCGCAGCGCCGCCGCCCGACAAACTAGAAAATAGGCTGAGTGACATCGCAGGTCGTTTAAATTTAGGGGCTAGCAGGCAAACCAAGCACGCGAGCGCGATCAGGGTAAATGCATAGCGTTGTAACACACACAATGGGCAAGGCAGCATGTCTAATACCAATTGCAGATAAAGCGCGAAGCCGAGTAAGCCCAGACAGGCAAGAATGATGGCGATCAGGAGTGCTTGTGTACGTTGCATGAGTTTATCCAGGAAAACTATCTTAATGAGGGCGTAAGCATACTAGATTTAGGCACCCTTACGCAAAATTGCCCGACCAACGGAATCAGCGGTCATTGTTTATCAAGTTGACTAGAACTTCAATGACCAGGAAGCCCCAATTGGACAGCCGTTCGTCGTTGTTTGTGAAAATTAGTGAAAGACCAGTTAAAGACTACAAAGAGTAAATAAAGTTTCCTAACAAGTTTCCAGCTTGCCCGCTGGCAGATACTGGGGAAGCGGTCTATCATCATGGTTTTGGTGTGGATTAACTGTTTTAACTGTTCCGCTACTTCCACTACCTTGTCCTTTGCCATAAATGAAAGATTTTTCCATGTCCAGTTCTATCGTTCGCGCCGTTTGTCCTCACGATTGCCCTGATACCTGTGCCTTATTGGTGACAGTGAAAGATGGCATCGCGACGGAAGTTAAAGGCGACCCAGACCATCCGACTACAGCCGGTGTGCTATGTACCAAGGTCGCACGCTATACCGAGCGGACTTATCATCCAGATCGTTTGTTATATCCGCAAAAGCGCGTTGGTAACAAAGGTGAAGGTAAGTTCGTCAGAATTTCGTGGGATGAAGCCATCGCCACGATTGCCACGCGCTTAAAAGAAATCGCTGCGCGCAATCCCTTAGCAATTATGCCGTACAGTTATGCTGGGACAATGGGGTTGGTGCAGGGCGAAAGTATGGCATCGCGTGTATTGAATCGACTTGGTGCTTCTTTTTTGGATAGAACGATCTGTGCATCGGCCGGTGGTGCTGGATATAAATACACTTTGGGTGACCGCATTGGCACCGATGTAGAACAAACCCAAAATGCCCGTTTGATTATTATTTGGGGCGGCAATCCTATTGCCTCCAATCTGCATTTTTGGACGCGCGTGCAAGAAGCGAAACGACATGGTGCGAAAATTATTGCGATTGATCCGTATCGCTCGTTGAGTGCGGAAAAGTGTCATCAACATATTGCGGTACGTGCCGGAACGGACTCAGCCTTAGCGCTGGGCATGATGCATGTACTGATTCAAGAAGACTTGCTCGATCACGACTATATTGCGCAATACACACTGGGATTTGAACAATTAAAACAACGCGTCGCAGAATGGACGCCAGAAAAAGTCGCGGAGATTTGCGGCATCACGGCAGCAGAAGTGATAGGACTGGCACGCGATTATGGCGAAGGTGCCAAGCGTGGTGAGCCAAGCTTAATCCGTATGAATTACGGCGTACAAAGGGCGCATGGCGGTGGTATGGCAGTGCGCAATATCAGTTGTTTGCCCGCTCTAGTTGGTGCGTGGCGACATGCCGCTGGCGGCGCTTTGTTGTCGTCTTCCGGTGGTTTTGTGAAAAATTCTGCAGCATTAGAACGACCAGATTTATTTCCGGCTGGGCAGCCTACGCGTATCATCAATATGAGCGATATCGGGAATAGCTTGTTGCATCCAGGCTCAGCAGAATTCGGCCCACAGATAGAAGCCGTGCTGGTCTATAACTCGAATCCAGTTGCGATTGCGCCTGATTCATCGGTAGTGGCACGTGGTTTTGCCCGCGATGATTTATTTACTGTTGTGCTCGAACATTTTCAAACCGATACTGCGGATTACGCCGATATTTTATTACCCGCCACCACTCAGTTAGAACACGTGGATGCGCATGCCGCGTATGGGCATCGCTATATGATGGCGAATAATGCTGCGATTGCGCCTATGGGCGAAGCAAAGTCGAATACCGAAGTTTTCCGTTTGTTGGCCAAAGCCTTAGATTTCACTGATCCTTGTTTTAGCGAGAGCGACGATCAAATTGCGGCGCAAGCTTTTAATTATCAACATCCACGTACCCAGCACACCAACTGGGAGCAACTGAAACAGCAGGGCTGGTCAAAACTACAAATGCCAGAGGCGGCATTTGCGCACGGTGGTTTCACTACGCCGTCTGGAAAGTGTGAGTTCTATAGTCAACAAATGTTAGAAGCTGGCTTGGATCCTTTACCTGCCTATGTGCCGCCGTATGAATCGGTGGTGAGCAATCCTGCATTGGCGGCACGTTATCCGCTATCGATGATTTCTCCGCCAGCACGTAATTTCTTGAACTCGACCTTCGTTAATGTACAGAGTTTGCGCGATACCGAAGGTGAACCTCATCTGGATATGCATCCAGACGATGCCGCCCAACGTCAGATTGTGGCAGGTGATATGGTGCGCATTTTTAACGACCGGGGCAGCTTTGTTGCGAAAGCACGCTTGACTGATAAAGCGCGTGCTGGCTTGGTCGTGGGCTTATCGATCTGGTGGAAAAAATTCGCTTCTGATCATAAAAATGCGAATGAAGTCACGAGCCAGCAATTGACGGATATGGGTGGTGGACCTACGTTTTATGATCTCTTGGTGCAAGTAGAAAAAGCCTGATTTTGATGATCTGTGCTGAGACGATTCTATGTTGCGGCGCAAAAAATCCTAGAAGCCTTACTCAGTTTTATCTGTTTTTGCGCGGCTAATTTGCACCAACAATGGTCAGAGCTCTATGCTTGGTGTATCGTGTTGGTGCAAGATGTTTTTAGAATTCAGCAGTGATGTTTTCACTATCTGACCTGATGAAGTAAAACATTTGATTTCTGCTAATCAGTAGCGTGCCTCCAGCTTAGTGCCGCATTCAAGAAGTTATTTTGAAGAATTCATGAAGCACCAAGCATGAGATTGACGCGCTACCGGAGTTCACTCAGTTCATAGCATTAACGGGCACGGTGCAACTACCTAATTAAAACAACGGAGACAACAATGACGACAGATACCAGCGCGGCAAACAATAAATTTTGGCTGAAATCCTATCCGGCAAGCGTGCCTGCAGAGATTGATGTAACTCGGTACAAATCCTTGGTGCATTTATTAGAAGAAGCATTTAAGTCGTATGCTGACCGTAACGCCTATGTGTGCATGGACAAATTTTTGACGTATCGTGAAGTCGATGTCATGTCCAAGAAAGTTGCAGCCTGGTTGCAAAGTCGCGGCTTAAAACCTGGCGCACGCGTAGCGGTGATGATGCCAAATGTCTTGCAATATCCAGTCGCCTTAGCCGCCATTTTGCGTGCAGGTTATATCGTTGTGAACGTGAATCCCTTATATACGCATCGTGAACTTGAACATCAGTTGAAAGATTCTGGTGCGGAAGCGATTTTCGTTTTGGAAAATTTTGCGATCACCTTAGAGCAGGCAATTGCGCAGACCGATATTAAGCATGTTGTGGTCTGCTCCATGGGCGATTTACTGGGCGGCTTGAAAGGGACAATCGTCAATTTCGTTGTGCGTCATGTGAAAAAACTGGTACCGGCTTTTTCTTTGCCAGGTTCTTTCCGTTTCAACGATATCGTGGCACAGGGCGCTGGTATGAAATTTCAACCAGTCGAGATGAAGCTAGATGATGTCGCTTTCTTGCAGTACACAGGTGGCACAACCGGTGTCTCAAAAGGCGCGGTATTAAC
This sequence comes from Affinundibacterium flavidum, assembly GCF_014284175.1. Classification (GTDB taxonomy): domain Bacteria; phylum Pseudomonadota; class Gammaproteobacteria; order Burkholderiales; family Burkholderiaceae_D; genus Undibacterium; species Undibacterium flavidum. The sequence goes on along the minus strand of NZ_JACOGA010000002.1, from coordinate 349,563 downwards.
GCATAAAAATGTCGTCGCCAATGTGTTGCAAAATGATGCTTGGTTAAAACCTAGTATGGACGTTCATCAAGACACCAAACAATTAATTTATGTTTGTGCTTTGCCGCTATACCATATTTTTGCGCTGACGATTTGCTGCATGGTCGGTACTCGCACTGGCGGTTTGAATTTGTTAATTCCTAACCCGCGTGATATTCCGGGCTTTGTCAAAGAACTCAAAAAATATAAGGTCAATATTTTCCCCGCGGTGAACACCTTATATAACGCACTGTTGAATAATCCTGAGTTTGCCAATACCGATTTTTCTGGTTATATGGTTTGTACTGGTGGCGGTATGGCAGTACAAAAATCGGTCGCTGATCGTTGGAAAGCGGTGACCGGATGCGCGATTGCCGAAGGCTATGGTTTATCCGAAACCTCACCAGTGGCAACCGCGAATTATGCGAATGCGACAGAGTTTAGTGGCAGTATTGGCCTGCCTATTCCATCGACTGAAATCGCGATTTTGGATGATGATGGGAATCCAGTGCCTTTGGGCGAAAGTGGTGAAATCGCGATCCGCGGTCCGCAAGTGATGCTTGGTTATTGGAATCGTCCAGATGAAACAGCGAAATCATTTACGGCAGATGGCTTCTTCAAATCTGGCGATATCGGTGTGATGGATGAGCGTGGATTTACGAAGATTGTCGATCGTAAGAAAGATATGATTTTGGTCTCAGGTTTTAATGTCTATCCGACTGAAATTGAAGGCGTGGTGGCTGGGCATCCGGGTGTGATGGAATGTGCTTGCGTCGGTGTACCGGATGAAAATTCTGGTGAAGCCGTGAAACTGTTTGTTGTGCGTAAAGATCCGTCCTTAACCAAAGAAGCTTTAATGGCATTCTGTAAGGAAGAATTCACAGCGTATAAAAAACCAAAGTACATAGAATTCCGCACCGAGTTGCCTAAGACTAATGTGGGTAAGATTCTGCGCCGTGCTTTGCGTGATGAGAAGCCAGCAGAAAAATCAGCAGCCTGAAGTTGACCCTTAAGCTACGTGTTACAAAAAACCCGATTTGATATCGGGTTTTTTTGTGCCCAAAATGAAAAAATGTTGAATTTACTACGTCATCAACTTGAATTGAGGCTATGTCGTCGGTGATTCACCACGATACATCAATCTTAGTTGGCTTCTTACATGTTTTCAATTAGAGTGAATATGAGATTCTTAATCGGCTAATAGTCACCTAGGGATAGTAATTGTGAAGGACTTACCTCCTAGCTTTGAAGCGATCCAGACCAGCGCTAGGCGCAAAGGCTATTCGCGTTCCTATGCCTATCGCCTGATCTTTTTATGCTCTGTGGTTTTGACCGCCGTTGCCTGGAATTATGCGGATCAACATTTGCATGATTTGGCACAGGAACGATTCGAAAGACGGGTCAATAGCACTCGAGATGCGGTGCTCACACGCATGCAGCAATACCAGCAATTTTTGAACGGCGGTGTTGGCCTGTTCGTCGGCAGCTCTCATGTTAGCCGACAAGAGTGGCATGACTTTGTAGAGAATGCAAACATTGAACAGAACTTCCCCGGCTTACAAAACATGGCGGTTGATTTTCCGATTCGGGCTCAGGATAAAGCTGCTCATATCGCCAGTGTGCGTGCCGAAGGTTTTCCCAATTACACCATTATTCCTGAGCAACCAGCACGTGAGGTCTATCACAGCTTAGTCTACGTAGAACCGTTTTCTGGGCGCAATCTGCGCGCATTTGGTTTCGATATGTACACTAATCCCATACGTCGAGAAGCGATGGATAGGGCGATTGACTTAGGCATGCCAAGCATGTCTGCTGCGGTCAAACTAGTACAAGAAAATACCCAAGATGCGCAGTACGGATTCATTTTTTGTTATCCGGTATTTCATCAGCGAGCTTCACTCAATAGTGCAGATGAGAGGCGTAAAAATTTGCGTGCATTGATTTGTGGTGCTTTTCGTATGAAAGACTTGATGCGGGGAATTTTTGGTACCGCGATTAGTGACGTCGATTTGGAAATTTTTGACAGCGGCGCCTCCAATCTAGATTCATCGTTATATAGCAGTGTAGGCGCTATGACGGTCGCTCATTCTGACTATAGGCGCGAGTTGACCACAGAAATCGGTGGGCATAAGTGGTTGTTGCGGGTAACTGCAAATCAGAATTTTTTGAAAGCAGCAGGTAAGACGCAAAGCATCTTGATTGCAATTGGCGGCATCCTGTTTAATCTGGGTTTGTTCTTTGCGCTCAGCACAGCTAAGCGTCGGGAAGAAGATGCCATAGTGCGTAATGAACACAATTCAAATCTATTTAAATCGGTGATGGATTGCACGACTTCCTTCATTCATGTGCGCAATACACAAGGACGCTATTTGTATGTGAACAAAGAGTACGAGTCGGTTTTTGAATGCCGCAATGAATTAGTTTGTGGTAAACACTACACTGAAGTATTACCTGAATATTTTTGGGCAACTGTACGAGAAAATGACAAAATCATATTGCAAAGTGGCGCCACTTTGCGCACGGAAACCATCGTCCACAAAGAAAGCGGCAGTAGAGTCTATTTGGTCATTAGATCACCTTTGTTTGATTCAGCCGGCAGAATTATTGGTACTTGTGGGGTTGGGATGGACATTAGTCCGATCAAACAACTTGAGCAAGAAAAAGAAGCTGCATTTGAATCCTTACGCTTGAGCGAAGAGCGTTGGGCTTTTGCGATCGAGGGCAGTGGCGATGGCGTGTGGGACTGGAATCTGATCACGAATAAAGTGAAATTGTCCGTACGCGGAAAAGAGATGCTTGGCTACGCAGATTCTGAAATCGATGATGAAGTCACTGAGTGGGAACATAGAATACATCCCGATGATAGGGAGAACGTCAGACGCGAAATGAATGCGCATCTGCACAGCGCATCAAAAGGATTTGCGGTGGAGTTACGACTACTCTGTAAAGACGGTAGTTATAAGTGGATCTATGATCGCGGATTGATTGTGAAACGCGATGAACAAGGCCGCGCTGTGCGTATGGTCGGTACCATGGTGGATATTTCTAAACGTAAAGAGATAGACAGAATTAAAGCAGAATTTATTTCCACTGTAAGCCATGAGTTAAGAACGCCAGTGACCTCAATACGCGGTGCGCTAGGATTGCTGGAAAATGGGGTGATGGGGCAACTGGAGCCGAAAGTCATGGAGTTGGTCAAAGTCGCCAATAGAAATAGTCAACGCTTGATCACTTTGGTTAACGACATTCTCGATATGGAGAAACTACTGTCCGGCAAAATGGCAATGAATATCAGTCGGGTTAGTTTGCGGGTCTTATTGCAACAGGCGATTGATGAAAATGCAGCGTATGCGGCGGGGTTTTCTGTAAAAATCAACTTGGTCGATTGCCTGGAAAGCGTGGATGGCGGGGATGAGGATTGTCACATTGATGCTGACCCTGATCGGGTCAAGCAAGTGTTGGCGAATCTGTTATCGAATGCCGCTAAATTTTCACATGCCGGTGATGTGGTCTTACTCAGTTTGCGTAAGCAAGAGAATCAAGTCGTCGTGTATGTGGAAGATCATGGCAGCGGCATACCGCTCGATTTTCAGCCGCGCATCTTTGAGGCATTTGCGCAAGCTGATTGCACCGATACGCGCCAACAGGGAAGCACCGGCCTGGGATTAAATATCAGTAAGAAATTGATAGAACAAATGGGCGGCGAGATAGGTTTCACGTCTGAGGTGGGGAAGGGTACTTGCTTCTGGTTCGCCTTGCCATTGCCACGCAATGACGCCCCGCAGGATGCTGATCTAACCCAATAAGCTGATGCTGGACGCCCTCAGGAGCAAGCCATGTCTATTACACCAGAAATGCTGCAACTTTTGATGCAAGAAGTCGAACGTGAAGATCCTATCGATTTCGCTGACCTTCCGTTCAAAGAAGACGAGCTGAGGGAGATCGTAGCGCTGCATCTTTGCGAAATGGCCGCGCGAATGGAAAGTTTCAGTGAGGAAGATAAACATCTGAGCTTACTGGCGGTGGCGGCTAAGTTGGTCTTAGAGAACTTGGTCTTGCACGTACAGCTATTGCGTGAACATCAAATTCCTTTGGGGCATGAGGTGGAGCAATTGCTACAAAAAATTCGCAAATCGCCGTAAAGGCGATTCATTTGTCGCGTCTTTACCAGTTGGGTTTGTGCATCCATCTGCAGATTTTTGGCATGATAAGTACCAAATTTGGATTGACCAAAAAACCTATTTTGGTGAACCAAAAAATACATTTGGTAAGGCCAATTGTTGTTTTTTTGCGCAAATCTTGAAAATAATTTCGCCGATTAAAAGCCCGTTATGGATCTATGATAAATGTTTCATATCGGAAATTGAATGAAAATTTTGACGAAGTTGGTCTAGTTAGAATGTAATTTAGATGACTTTTTACGTAATTTGAAATTGCAATGTTTTTCAGAAGCTTGCCTAAGAAACATTCTCATCACCTGATTTGCTTATTTGTCACCATGAATAGTTCTCGCCTTGCTGGCGAGATTACTTTTAGAATCGGATCAAACTTAGCCCGGAAAATAAGCTAAGTCACAATAAAACTCGAGACTAAAGGACGACATCATGCACAAGCGCATTTTGAGAAAAAATATACAGCGTCTGGCACTGAGCACATCAGTACTGGCATTAGCGATTAGCAGTGCTTATGCTCAGGATGCTAAATCTAAGGCCGATGAACAGCCGACCTTGGTCGTGATTACCGGACTTCGCGCCTCTCTCGAAAGTGCCTTGAATAAAAAGCGTGACGACAATGGCATCGTTGACGTCATCAAATCAGAAGACATGGGGAAATTCCCCGATACCAATTTGGCAGAATCTTTACAGCGTATTCCAGGTGTGGTGATTGACCGAGATGCTGGTGAAGGACGCAGTATTACGGTGCGTGGTCTAGGGCAAGATTTCACCCGCGTTCGTATTAACGGTATTGAAGGCTTGGCGACCACAGGCGGCACGGACAGTTCGGGCGGTGCCAATCGTTCGCGTGGTTTTGACTTCAATGTATTCCCTTCTGAATTATTTAATTCCCTGACTGTCCGTAAGAGCGCTTCAGCCGATGTGGATGAAGGTTCACTTGGCGCGACAGTTGATTTGCAAACTATGCGTCCGTTTGACCTACGCGGTTTTAATGCGACGGTGATGGCGAAAGGTCGCTACAACGATTTGTCGCAAAAAACGGATCCTCGGGTCGGCTTTTTAATTTCGAATACGAATGCCGATAATACTTTTGGTGCTTTATTGTCAGGCGCTTTTTCTAAACGCCGCGTGTATGAAGAGGGATTCAGTACGGTACGTTGGGATAATGGCCCATCATCTGGTGGTTGGTGTTCACCTGTCGGCGTGACACCGCTTAATCCCACAACCACCGCGACGACTTGCGGTCCGGCGGCGCAAGGCGTCGCGCGTTTGCCAAATACACCTGAGAATATTGATGCCTACAATCTCGCCAGTTCGGCGAATAATTTTGTCCCTCGCCTGCCACGTTATGGCCGCTTAACGCATGATCAAGATCGCCTGGGATTAACGGCATCGCTGCAATACAAGCCGCAACGTGGCACGGTTTTTTCTCTGGATTTACTGTATTCCAAATTGGACGCCACGCGCCAAGAAGATTTTCTTGAAGCGATTTCGTTTAGCCGTAGCGCTAGTCAGGGTGGTAAGCCGCAAACGAGTGTGGTGAAAACCGAATACGCGCCGAATGGTGCTTTGCTATACGGCATGTATAACGGTGTCGATATCCGCGCTGAATCCCGTTTCGATCAGCTATCGACCACCTTCACGCAACCGACTTTAAGTCTCGACCATCAGTTCAGTCAAACTCTGCGTATGAGTGCCAAGCTCGGGCGCGCTACCTCTAAGTTTGCCAATCCTGTGCAAACCACGACCACATTGGATGCGATCAATGTGAATGGTTATGCGCTGGATTTCCGCAATAATGATCGTCTGCCTGTGATTACCTATCCGTTTGATCCTGCTTCCAGCACGGGCCCTATGACCTTGGCATCGGTGCCACAGGTAACGAGCGGGACACAGGCCGCAACCGTTGCCAATACGACGACCAGCGAAATCCGCATCCGGCCACAAGGAGCGAATAATCGTAATGATGTCGCGCATCTGGATTTCGCTTGGGATGCGATCGAAGATAAGCTCACATTGCGCGCAGGTGTTGATGTGAAGAAGTACACCTTTGACTCCTATGAATCACGCCGCGTCAACCAAAATGACACGATCTTTGCACCAGCGGCAGGCACGACGATCGCGAGTTTAACGACGCAACTCACGGGCTTCGGACGCGGGCAAAATTTACCAACGGGCACACCAACTTCATGGTTGATTCCTGATCTGAATGCGATTGCGAAAGCCTATGATATTTACTGTAATTGTCTAAAGAGTGGACCAGCAGGTGGCCCTGGCGATTTCACTTTATCTTCGATCACGAATGGCAATGCGCGTGGCAATAACCGCGCTGTGACCGAGAATGATAAGAGCGCGTTTGTGATGGGTGACTTCACGAATAATATCGCGGGCTTCCCAGTACGCGGCAATTTTGGCGTGCGCTATGTGCAAACCGAGCAACTTGCTACTGGCTATCAAGCCAATGCTGGCGGCACCGAAGTGACGGTACGTAATTCGTATAGTAATACTTTGCCGTCGGTGAATGTCGCCTTGAATCTGACCAAAGACTTCATTGCCCGCTTTGCAGCCGCCAAGGTCATGGCACGTCCGCAACTTGGTAACCTCAATCCTGGCGGTACTATTTCCACCACCGGTACTTTGTCTGTGACCAGTGGTAATCCTTTATTGCAACCGTTCCGCGCGAATACTTTTGATTCCAATTTTGAGTGGTACTTTGGCAAAAATGCTTTTCTCGGTTTAGGTTTATTCCAAAAGAATATCAATACCTATATTCAAAGCATACGCACGAACGTCGCCTTTAAAGACACGGGTTTGCCTATGTCTTTGTTGCCAGCCAACTTCACGGGGGAAGAAGTATTTCAAGTGACCGCGCCAATTAATACCAAGGGTGGCAAATTGAGTGGCTTTGAATTGAACTATCAACAGCCATTCACTTTCTTGCCAAGTTGGGGCAAGAATTTCGGTAGCTTGCTTAACTACACTTATGTGAAATCCAAAATTGAATATGTCGTGTCGCCAACCAGCGCGGTGACGATTACCGATGACTTGTTAAATCTGTCGCCAAAATCTTGGAACGCGACGCTGTATTACGATGATGGTGCTTTTAGTGCGCGTGTCTCTGCATCTAAACGCTCATCTTTCCTGACCCGTGTTCCTGGTCAGAATAATAATGATGTTGAAGGCAAAAATAGTACGCTCAATGTCGATATGTCCGTCACGTATAAAATCAATGACAAGTGGGAAATCAGTTTTGAAGGTTCTAACTTGACGAATCAAACCAACGACCAGTTCATCAGCCGAGCCCGCGATAGTGTTGTGGTCAATAATGTGACTGGACGTGAATTTTTACTCGGAGCGCGGTATAAATTCTGAGTGTTGCCTTAGATTCGCTAACAAGACGTAACGATGGCGCGGCTTAACGAATGTATTGTTAAGCCGCGCATTTTTTTTACCAAAATAAATTGCACGAGAAAGTAGTGATGAACAGATACACATTATTATTCACAAGCTATGGGCAAATTTGCCGGACTTTGTTTGCAGGTGTCAGCCTGATGCTGCTGGCAGGCAATGCTGGTGCGGCCGATTTGTTTGTCATGCAAAAACAATACGCTTACCCCGCGACGATGTCATGGGTAGAGTCAATACAAGGTGGTCGCGGTGGACAAATCATACGCGTCACGAATTTACAGAAAGAAGGCGCGGGTTCTTTGCGTGCCGCACTCGATACGAAAGGACCACGGATTATTGTCTTTGAAGTTGGTGGTGTGATCGATCTTGAGCGCAGTGTTTTACAAGTGGCTGAGCCGAATGTCACTATCCTTGGTCAAACAGCACCAGCACCCGGTATTACTCTGATCCGTGGCGGGATTAATATCCGCGCACCGCAAACTATCATCCAACATCTGCGCGTGCGTACTGGCGTTGACGGACAGACTAAAGCGAGTGGCTGGGAAGTGGATGGGATCAATGTCTCCGCTGCGCACCATGTCTTAATCGATCATTGCAGTATCAGTTGGGCGATTGATGAAAACATGTCGGCATCGGGGCCGCGCTTTAAAGGTGAAACGCCCGATGACTGGCGCAATGGTACGAGCCATCATGTACTGTTCTCGAACAATATCGCGGCTGAGGGCTTGGCAGAAGCCAGTCATAGCAAAGGCGAGCATTCGAAAGGCAGCCTGGTACATGATAATGTCACGCAGATTGTTTTTTACCGCAACATCTGGGCGCACAATGTAGAACGTAATCCTTTGCTCAAAGGCGGTGTGCAAGCATCCGTCGTGAACAATCTGATCTACAATCCGCGCGCTAAAGCAATTCACTACAATCTGATGGCATTGGAATGGGGTGAGCATGCGTATCAATTGGGTAAATTAAATGTGGTCGGCAATGTGATGCGCGGTGGTCTGTCTACAAAAAAAGGACTGCCTCTGATGAGCCTCGGTGGTGATGGTGATTTAGCGTATTTTGAAAAAGATAATATCGCGGTCGATCAATTCGGTATGCCTTTGCCGATGTTAGGGCGCTATGGGCAGACACGTGCACAACTACTCGTGAAAGAGACGCCGATTGACTGGCCTGAGGGTTTGCAGGCAATGCCCGCCAAAGATGTCGAGACAGAATTGCTGCGATATGCGGGCGCTCGTCCTTGGAATAGGGATGCGGATGACATCCGTATTCTGTACTTCATCGCCGAAGGTCGTGGGACGATTATCAACGACGAACGCGAAGTCAGTAGCTATCCAAAAGCGAAGTTGGTACAGGCCAAGTTTAATGAACAAGATTGGGATATGCTGAATGGAATACCAAAGGCAGTATTGAGATGAATTTGTATAATTTAATTCGTGTCAATTTGAACGCGGGTGCGGATGGTTTTTATGCATGAAATGAGTGTAGTAGGCTGGATTATTTGCGCTATCGCCATCCTGATTACAGGTATTTCTAAATCCGCATTTGGCGGCGCATTAGGCGGTGTTGGTGTACCTTTAATGGCAATGTTTTTGTCGCCGCGTTTAGTCGTTGCGGTCTTACTACCGATACTCTGCGTGATGGATGTATTCGGCGTGAAAGCTTATTGGAAAAAGTGGTCGGTCGCCGAATTGAAAATCATTTTACCTGGCGGGATAGCCGGCATTGTTCTGGGCGCCTTCGCTATGGGCGTATTTTCAGATAAGCATATCAAAGGCATGATAGGCGTCATTGCCGTGGCGTTTATGTTGGATAGAATGTTTCAATTGCGCCAGCGCCTGCGTTGGCAACATGAACCTGGTAAATTATTTGCTCGCATTTGTGCAACGGTATCCGGTGTGACCAGTACGGTAGCGCATGCGGGTGGCCCGCCGATTTTAGTTTATCTGATGGCGAAAAATTTGGCGAAGGAGCAGTTCGTGGCGACTACGGCGGTGTTTTTTACCGTGGTGAATGCAGGCAAATTATTGCCGTATATTGCACTTGGATTTTTTACTCTAGATAGTTTGCAAATCGCTGCTTGCCTGGCGATTTTCGCACCACTCGGTGTATGGATGGGTTTGCATGTATTGCGTGTGATTCCTGAGCGCTATTTCTATTCTTTGGCAACAGCTTTGTTGGGAATTTCTGGTATCAAATTGATTTATGATGCGCTGTGATTTTTCACTAAGGAACTGTCCTTCAATTTCAAATCTCCAACATCAGAACCGTGCCACGTATTAGGTGCACGGCTCGATGATGCCTAACAAAAATTAAGTCGACAAAGTTTCGGTATAAGTTTTGCCGTTAATCTTAATATTTTCTAATTGCAGATTCTGCACATGATGCAAGAACCATGGAGTGTTTTGATTACGCACCGTCCCAAAATCACAGTTGCGTATGCTGACATTTTGTATCGGTAAAATCGCTTGTTTAGTTTTGCCGTTATAGCTAGACGCGACAGGCCCTAATAAGACGAAGGCTTGATAGCCTGAATAATTGCCACCATCGATATTCACCGTGCCGACTTTCACGTTCGAAATGTGAATGTCTGAAATCATCGGTGGACGCGTGCGGACGCTATCGTCAGCGGGGGCATAATCGCAGTCAATAGTGATTACGGCGCCTGCGCTGGATGAAACCGTCTGTGCTGGGATTTGCGAGTCAGGCAAAGGCTTATAGAAACTTGCCATCGTTTTTACCCCATTCGGTATCGTGATATTGCGTACGTAAAAATGGCGCAAAAATCCACCGCGATTCATATTCGTTTTCATACGTATCGCCGTATTGAGAGGATCTTTATCCCAGTGCGTATTACGGAATTCTAAATCTTGTGCGTAGATGTGTTCTATACCTGCCGCCATTTCGCTGCCTAAGGTGACAGCGCCATGTCCGCTATTCATTACGCAATGCTGGATGACGATATTGCGTGTTGGGCCAAATTGCGTATCGCGGTTTTTGCCAGATTTAATGGCGATACAATCGTCGCCAGTATTGAAGGTGCAATGATCAACTAACACCGTATCGCAAGCTTCAGGATCAAAGCCATCACTGTTCGGCCCCATGCTGTCCATATTTACTTTGCTGATGTGGACATTGCGGCACTTGACGGGATGATGTAACCAGAAGGGGGCGGCTTGGATTTTATAGCCTTTTAGTTCGACATTGGTGCAGCCAATCAGCTCTATCATGCAGGGACGTAGATAATGGCCGACGCCAAAAATACGGGCTGAAGTCGGAATGCCGAGTTCAGACAGTACTGGCAAAAAGCGCGAATCGGTACGCCATTTATCACCAACGCCTTGTACCAGTTTTTTTGCTTCTTCTGTGAGTGATGGTGCTAGTTGATCGAGATTTTCTGGATTGTTGGGATTCACATTCACTTCAGAATTGGCGATAGCTCTCTTCGGATTTTTTCTGCCTTTCCATTCCCACCAATTAGAGGAGCCATCTTCAAATAAAGTACCGCCCTGACCATCGAGAATACTGCTCCAATCTTCGCCTGTGATCGCAATATTATTTTCACCATAGGCGTACACCATGGGCGAATAATTTAAGCAGTCATTGCCTTGCCAGCGCGAGATCACCAGTTTGCCATTTTTGCCGCAATCGATATCGCCATACTTTGCATAGTCAGCTGGATTGGCGCTGAAGAATACATGGGCGTTCGCTGCCAGATGCAAGTGTACGTTTGAACGTAAACGGATGGGGCCGGCGCAGTACCAATTTCCCGCAGGGATCAGAACACGACCACCACCCGCTTTATTGCAGGCCTGTATCGCTTGATTGATCGCTGCGTAGCAATCATGTGAACCTGCTTTTGGTGTTAATACATTGCCTTCAATTGCACCTTCAGTATCGGATGCGATTTGCGCATTGACGGTAATGACTTCGCAGGTCTTTGCGCCAAATTTTGTAATCGGAAAATCACGCTTGGCGAACTTGATTGGTTTGGAGAATTGTTTAACGATGTTCGCTGCACGTTGCCATGGATCGCTTTCTGCTGCGGTTGTTAGTTGCGATAGGCTGAGTGCTGGAATTCCGAACAGGCTGGCGGCGCTGGAGAAGCGTAGTAAGCTGCGGCGTTTTACATTGATAGAGTTCGAGTTGGTCATATTTTTGAGTAATTAATTTGTTGAGTATGTAGTGACGCTTTAAACACCCTTCTCCCGCAAGCGGCTAGTTGTAGGAGCGGGGGCAGGGGATGAGGGGAGTTCAGATTAGCTGCGAAAGTATTCATGCGATTAATACGTCAGTTTTTTTGGTCTTGGCTGATAGTGAAAATTTTCATTGCTGAACCACCCTCACCCTAACCCTCTCCCGCTTGCGGGAGAGGGGATTGTTACGCGTTCATTTTGATTCTGACGGTATGAGAAGCGTATCTAAAGACTTTAATCTCTACCGCAATGAATCCGCTTACTTCTTACTACCACTCAAACTAACTTTAATCGGATCCTGATAACGCGCAGCCATCTTACTCAGATACGCATCCCACTCTTCCTTAGTCTTGATATCACCCCAACGTTCCCAATTCGCACCGGCGTAATAGGTCATGGTTTTGCCGCTAGTCACCGGTGCCAAAATTAAGTGATTCAAATTATCTTCGGCATACTCATTGGCAGTCGGCAAAATAATCGCAGTACCGAATGCGCCTTTGGTCGTTTGCTGTATCCATTGCGAAAGTGACGTCGATTTCAAATTCTTTTCTACAGTGATTTTTGGTTCTTGCCCTTTATCTGACGGCGTTTTATTCAAGCCCACCGCAGCAGTTAATGCCGCATTACCCGCGTAGTGAAATGTGTTTTCTATTTTGTCGAGATAATGTCCAGCATCGACCGTAAAACGTTTGGTTTCTGTGATCGCTACACCCGCAGCGTCCCAGCTTTGATAACTGAGTTCAAACACCGTACGTACCGGGCCGTTAGCCAGAATTTTCCATTTTTCATAATTGATGCTGGTGTAGAGTTGCTTACCATCCCAGATGCCAGTGCCGCCACAGCCGCGCGACTTACCGACGTTGTACATGTCTAAGCCTTCGCCTTCATCTTTGTGATAATGGTCGTGACCTTTGTTGTACCAACGATCCACGATAGGGTAGGGCACGCGCTTAAACCAAATGTCGATGCCGCTAGTGACCAAGACTTCTTTGGTAACGCCAACAGGTGCGGGTGCTGCCAATGCCAGGCCATAAGTGCGGTGGCCGATTTTGTCGTTTTCCCAGGCAAAATCATCGAGTCGCTCTGGCACGTGGCGGCCGAAAGCCTTGGTGTCAAATACAGGTGCAACTGTGTCGATTTTTTCTATCGTGAAATCCGCAGCTTTTTCACCAGCGGCGAAGTTGTGTTGGAAGATCAATTCACCATAAGCGATGCCAATGCCTTGCGGATCTTTCGCCTGCGGTGCCACGTTGGTGACTTGATAGGGCAATACTTTGCCGCTCTTGTCTTTGACGGCAATTCTTTGAATTAAGGCACCGGGCAAATAGTTATTTACCTGCGACCATGGAATCGTAATCGTCTCGGAGGGACGCGCATCATTGAGTTGATGCGTGACGGTCACTGTTAACTTTTCTTGTGCTTGACTGGTTTGCGCCAACAAGCTGAGTGGTAACAAGCCCATGCTCAGTGCAATTGCTTTGAATTGAAAACGCATAATGCTGATCCTCAGTGAATTTAATGATGTTCGCGATAATCAGTTTTGTCTGCACCGGTCGGTACATAGTGATAAGTTCTGACTTTATGTTCGACATTGAAAGCCGGATTTTTCAACATCTGCAAAACCTCAGCACCCGCCATCAACATAGGGCCATAGCCATGCAAAGCTTCGACACTGGTCGGGCGGTGGTAGTAGTAGGTTTGGTCGCTGGCAAAGGTTGTGCCTACGCAAATACCTTCGATTTCACCTTTGTCGGTGATGCGTGTCGATAAGCCAGCCCAACCTGCTTGCGCGATTGAACCCCAGGTACTAGGACTAATCCAGCCTTGATTAACGGCATGCGCAATTGCATATACAAACATCGCACTGGCCGAAGTCTCTAAATACGAATCGTGGCGGTCTATCATTTGATGCCACAAGCCCTGTCCCGATTGTTGTTCGGCGATACCTTTCAAACTTAGGCGTAATTGATTTAAAACTTTAGGATAGCCAGGATGATCTTTCGGCAGAACGTCGAGTACATCGGACATCGCTAATACTGCCCAGCCATTCGCACGCGCCCAATAGAAGCGTGGTGCCTCGGGATTATTCGCATTCCAACCGTGTGTGTATAAGTTGTTTTGTGAATTGAACATGTAGGCGGACATTTGCAATACATTGCGTACCGCATCATCAAAGTAGGTTTTGTCGCCCGTTAAGCGCCCGATCTCCGCCAACGCGGGAATACCCATATACATATCATCCGCCCATAGTGATATCGCTTGCGGACGCTTGCGTGCCAGCGTGCCATCGTTTAAACGGAATTGTTGTTTGCTCACCCACTGACTACAAGTTTGTATCATGTTATTCAGATCCGGCCCGACTTTGGCCAGACGTACACGAATTAGTGCTGCACACATGGAACCCACATCATCCAAAGATCGGGGATCTAAAAACCGCGAAAAACTATTCCCACGTTCCAGATGAAATTGCTCTTCCTGCGCTTTGAAATACGGCATGGTTTGCGCAAAGAAACCGAGGTGACGCTCGGTCATATCGGTAAAACGTTTGTCATTGGTCGCCGCGCGCACTTTCAACATCGCAGAATGGACAACACCCATTTCATACACCATGATGCCGTAATCACCCTTGCTCGGCTCGAAGATCGCTTCTTTTACCGGCACTTTAAAATCAGTGATAGCAGCACCAGTCGATTTATTGATGACGCGAGTTGGTGTAGTCGACTCCAGATAAGTGCGTATTCTGTGCAAGGCATCCGTCACTTCTTTGGCGACGGGCTTTTTGTAAGGAATTGGGTAGGTGCCTTCACCAGAATCGGCCAGATTGGGATTGTCGGGATTGCGGAATTTCCCATCTGCCAAGGCGGCGTTTTGAATGAATAAGGTGCAAAGTGCGGCGCACAGAATTTTTGCCTGAAGTTTCATAGTCGTCTCGAGTCTGTTTTATAAAATCGATCAAATTCACATATTTGGTCAGACCATTTTAATGTGGTAAGACCAAATATGCAATGTGGACTAGCCGAATTTTGTATTTTGACGAAGAATATTTTCAAATAAGTATCTAATTTCTCAGCATAAGGGCATAGTTGTCATCATAGTCAATTTGATTTTGACGTAGGTGACGACCTTGTGCGAATGATGCGCAGGTGATGCTTTCAGATGAATTTATCTGGGATTGATTACGTAGAAAATCTTGAATGTTTGTTGCGAAGAGATGAGAAACTGTGGGATGGTTGCGACCTCATAGGCGCTACTCAGAATAGAGATGATCGCGTAAGTATCAAAAATATTTTGAACGTAAGAAAATAAGTCGAGCCGCTATTTTTCATCGTTCCACAATCGCCATTGCAGGCATCTATTTCACATGAATGTGACTGTTCGCTAAGATCAATTAACTGATAGCTTTCACTGAAAATTTCTATTACTTGGTTTTCGCTCATTCTCATTTCAATCTTGCGATATGGGTAAGCAATATAGTAAGAAAAAGCGCTCGATATGGTAATGAGGAGAAGTGATATTCCTCCTAACCAAATGGTGAACATTTTTGTTTTATATATGGTTGATTTAGTCAAAGTCGTCTAAAACGAACGCCCAGTTATGCTTTAGTTTGCTTAGCGCACCACTTCCAAACAAATACAAGCAATAATCGGAAGTAGGAAGTTCGTACTATTTATAAGAATTAAGTTGTCTAAATACGGCATAGAAGAAGTCAACCATATCGCGATGGCTACTGAAATCACATATGTGAAAAAGATTGTTGCTCGATATTTTAACGCGAGTTTTGAAGCGAAAGAAAAAATTAGAATCGCGATAAACAACCCAAGTTCAATCCACATCAAACTCAATATGTCACCACCGCTAGCATAAGCAACTGATGGGATCGCTAAGGGCAAAATAGCTGCGTTAATTTTCATGATCTAGAATGTTTCATGAGCGAATATGACGTATAGCCGCATACAGTTTTTGAAAATAAGTCCAAAGTAAGAAAATGATTGGCGACCAAATCAGTATTGCAAGAATCACCATCGCAAAATCAAGATGCGCAAATAGCGCAAAGTAATAGAATTGTAATGGCCAGTTTAAGAATGATTCCAACGCATTGGAACCAACAAATTCGCGGCATTCAATCATAATCAGCATCGCATCATAAAAGTTGCAGGTAGCAGCCTGATCACGATACTTCGTGGTATTTCAAATGAAGACGTCCGCTGCGAATGCGAATAACGCCAATCCAAAATAAAGCCATGAAAATTTACGTAGTAAGCGGTTCATTGAAAATTAGCCTTAAATAGCGTCGAGTAGAACAAGATGACCGAAATGGTAGAAATACAGGTCAAGGAATTGACTCCGAATGCTTAATCAATCTTTCTGCGGATTCACAAAAAGACCTGCGTCAATTTCGACGGAGAATGGTTCTGCAAATTCGACCGTCCTGCTCTTCTTGAATTTACTGTTGACAAGACAGGGAGCCAGAATTCTGCCAGCGGGCGAGGCGATACTCATTGGTGGCTAATGCCGCTTGTCTTGAGCCGTTGGCGGGTCTAAGAGCATTGGCGAGTCACAAGATTGCTGACTGTTTATGAATTCGGACATTGCTTGTACTTTCTCGTTTAAACGTCTTATCGAGTATGCTGTACAACTGACATAGACGAGAAATGTCACAACGGCGATTGTTCTTAAAGAATTCGATGTGGCGATGTCTTTGTCGAACAGCAGCGCGAGAAAAATAGGCGCACAACTCAAAGCAAGTGATTCAGGCCATCTGGAAATAGGTGTCTTGGCCGCCATATAAAGTGCGTGCTTTTTTAGAGCGCGCCGCCCTTCAATTTCCTTTAGGTTTGGAGATAATGTCTCGTTCATTTCTATTCTTCGGTTGTTTGAATGCGAAAGAAACTCAAGTTATCATAGCCGTAAAGATTAGATAATAAAATTGTAGTCTTTGGAAACACTCGTTTGGTTTGATTTTTTCTCCAGAGTCATTCAAAAACAAGACATAACAACATAGAAAAGCGATGTAATGGGTTGTATAGATTTAATTGGAAAATGACGATCCAAAATCTAGATCTCTACATCGCTACAGCGCCAACTTGTATTAAGAATGCCTTGTGTGAATGTCGTTATTTTCTAATCACTTCATCCATCCATTTTTCTTCAAAAATCGAACGTCGCAATAGAGTGTTCTTGCACAATAAAACGACGATGAAAAGATCGACACATTCTTTAATGATCAATTCGCACTTTTCGCTTCGGCCAGCGCCTTCAAATTACGGAGTGTGATCGGCAGACCAGCGTTCAGCTGTTTAGACAGCATGGGGCCTAGGACAATAGATAGCAAACCCGAGAATGTCACTCTGTGTATGACTTCTGTTGCTCCTGCTATGGCGATGAGTTCGTGTTCGAACAACATACGAAACAGAGGAATTTTTGATTCAACCGTGAAACACCTGCCCGGTTCCACTTGAGTGAAGAGCATAGGAACGCTCATGCCCTTAGGAGGCGTGATTCGACCGCGGCTACCAACGCGAAACGGACCATCAATAAATGCCTGTTTGGTGTCTGGATCCCAGGTGTGCCAGTTTTCGACATCTTCGTAAATTTGGAAGATCGTTGCTGGGGGTGTTGCGATAGTAATTCGGTGTTCAACTTGCATTTTTAACCTTCAGAAATGAGATAGTTGGGTAAGTGAAACGGGTGATTTTATTGGGGCTCAAAGGATTCGTAGACGATCCTACTTGAAGTGAAAAATCGAATCTGATATCGAGTAGTGCGGCAAATTGTACTGATATTTTTAAGCGAAATATTTACACAATTCGTTTGCCTAATTGTTTACATAATGTTGCTTAGATTATGGGTTTGTTCTTCGCTTCGCAATAGGTTTTTAAACCGTTTAATCTTGATTGAATGACCTTGGAAAAATACCGACTAGCGATCACCTCCGATAGCAAAGGAATAGACCACCATTTGGTTTTTATCGAGTAGATAAATTTAGCATGCGTTTCAGTTGGGGAAATGGATTTAAACACCCAGCTACCAGAAAACCCCTGCAGAACGGCAGGGCCTTTCTTCATCGTAATTGCCGCAGTCGTAGGAGGCATCACTTGTACAAATTCCACCTCCATGTATAAGCCGCTTTTTGCCGTCACCGCAACGCAAACACCTTTCTCTATGCGTTGAGCACCATTTAATAGAGCGATATTGTCAGGAAATGGATCCCAGTCATAACGCACGGCATAGTCTTGCGAAACTTGGTACACGAATTCTATTGGTGCCTGAATGTTTGCTTGGAATTCTACACGTGCCATATCTGTTGTTTATAGTTGAATTGATTGAAACAGCGTTTGTAACATCGTAACCAAAGAGTCACGGGATAAAAATTTTGGCACATTGCGATTTCAATATATACGTTGATCTGATCAAGATTCTTGTCACATATTAGCGTGCTGGCCAAGTTTCTACCGGGTAGTATTTCAGTACTGCATGTTTTGGAAGAATTGTATAGCTACACCATTCCTGCTCAATGCCCTGCCAAAATGAGGTAACAGACATATTAATGTCCTTCACAAAAGTGGAGCGGCTAGACATGACAACATATGGATTCTCTTGATACTTAAAGATTTGAATATCACTTCTCGTTGTAGTTGGTTGTATTGGTCCGCGTTGGGCGGCTAAAAGTGCCGCGTTTAAAGGACTGTTCGTTTCAATTGATCCATTTGGCGAAATACTCGCCAGCCACTGTTCCGATGAACCACAACCTGCACTGTTTGAATGATTCAATCGAACAATATGATCGATTTTTTTATCCATATCTAAATCGACTAGAAGATCAACAGTGTGATCAAAAGGGACTGCCAATTTTTGGTTTCTTTTTTTGAGCTTTTCCGTTGAGACTTTTGCGCTCCACGGAAGATATTCAAGATTGCTTTGAATTGCAGCGGTACAAAGTCCTTTATTCAAGTTAACTCGTTGCACGTATGAGAAATGATTTTTCCTAGTTAAGTGACAAAGCGCTCTTTTCGCGCCATCTGGAGCAATCCATGAAATAAGACCTGCTACTGATTCGCCGACCATGAAGCGTCCAGATACAACAATTGGTTCGCCATGTATCAATAACAAATGATCGCAATTTCCCCAGTGCGCCCATCGGAAATGCTCTTGGTCGTCGGGTGGATAAAGTTCAGTTTGTGTACTTTGCGTATCGATGATACTGCATTCCCCGCAACTACCTAAGTCAGACGTCTTGGCAAACACGCGATTCTTGCCTTGAATAGAAACTCTGTAGATGCCATTTATTTGATTTGGAGTAGACTTTATTTCCGAAAATATTTTGCGATCAACTTCTTCTAAGTTCGAAAACCGGATTAAGTTCTCAGACATTTTCCCAGTATTGATCTTGTTAACAATATTTTCGCAAATCAAGTGGGCTTTTTTGTTGCTCATTGAATTCGTCGCGTTCGCTGTTGATGACAAAGAAACGACAATTAGTATGATGAAGGTGCCGATGAAATGCATACTTGTACCTAACTCCGATTTGAATGGCGCTCGTCGATCAGTCAATTTTCAAAGTTAACACATTAGTAAAAAATAGACAATGTAATTTAATATTGAAAATGTCTTGGGCGACTTGACTTTTTTCACTGGCACTCAGATGAAAATGCATAACATGAATAGTGAATAAATTGCTTTGTTAGGCAATCTCTTAATGAAAAAAATTCTCTATAGAATCTATCGACCAACATACAATGTCATCATCCGATCAAAGTAAATCTCGCTCAAAAAAAGCTCAACCCAACCGAAAGCCCACCATGAGTTCAGCACGTGATGTCCTGACACCAGCTTCTTTAGCGATGTTAGAAGTCATTGCTGACACTGGCAGTTTTGCAGCGGCTGCGCGGCGTTTGGATATGGTGCCTAGTGCCTTGACCTATCGTGTGCGCCAGATTGAAGATGCTTTGGATGTCTTGTTGTTTGATCGCACTTCGCGTCAGGCGAAGTTGACTGAGGCGGGGGCGGAGTTATTGCGTGAAGGGCAGAAGCTGTTGGTGGAAGTGGATGCGATAGCGAATCGGGTTAAGCGGGTGGCGACAGGTTGGGAACCGCAATTGACGATTGCAGTGGATAGCATGATAGATCGTAGTACGGTGATGGAATTGTGTGAGAGTTTTTTTCAGTTGAATCCACCGACACGTTTGAAATTGCGCGCAGAAACTTTGTCGGGCACTTTGGAGGCCTTGAGTTCGGGACAGGCTGATTTGGCTTTGGGTGTAGTGATGGATGGAGTGCTCGTGAATAGTCAGAGTGCGACCAGTTTGCAGCGTGAAAACTTGGGTACCGTGTATTTTGCCTTTGCGGTCGCGCCGCATCACCCCTTGGCGCAGCATCAAGAGCCCGTGCCAGATCAAGTGATACGGCAGCACAGAGCGGTGGCGATTGCCGATAGCGTGCAGCGCGGAGCGTCCGTGTCTATCGGTTTGTTGAGTGGGCAAGATGTGTTTACGGTGGCGGATTTGCCAGCGAAGCTAGATGCGCAGGTGCGCGGTTTAGGCGTGGGATTCTTACCCACTTGCGTTGCGCAATCGTATATCGATACCGGACGTTTGGTCGAGAAAAAAGTTGAACGCGCGCAGCAACAGGTGCAAAGTTATTACGCTTGGCGTCGACAGTCAGGCCATCATGTACAGCAGGGGCGTGCTTTGCAATGGTGGCTGGAACAATTGCAATCGCCTACAACGCGTGCTGCTTTGCTGGGTACGCGCCTGCGTTTGCCTTAGTTTGACTGTATTGCCGCATTTGCTTGCGTCGGTAAATGGATGCTCGCCAACATGCAGCGTACCGAACCTCCGGCAGTTTCTATGGTGGGCACATCAATGACCAATAGCTCGGCATATTTCTCTATTTTTGCGATTTGATTTGCATGCAGACTGGCCATCGCGCTCGACGATAGCGCCAGTAATTTTCCGTTTGAGCCTTGTAATTCTAAGCAGTTGCCTGCGAATTGGAGAATTTGTGAAGGGCTCAGATTCACAATTTCTTTACCCGTGCTTTGTAATTGACGACAGAGCTTTTCGCGTTCTTGATAGTCTGGAATGCAGTCTAGACCGACCATCGCAAATTGGCTTGCTACACTGAGCATGACATTGGTGTGATAGATAGGCATGCCTACCAATGCCGCATTAAACGGGTGTGCCTGGTAGTTCACCGCAGTGCATAAGCTAAGTAGCGGTTTTAATTGCGTGCGCTGCGACAGACATGCATAGGCAATGCGGACTTGATGATCAAAAATGACGGAACCTGTGCCTTCCAAAAATGTTTCTGCATCGCCGTAATGCCTTAGGTCTGTGACGCTTTGCAATTGATAGTGCTGCGCTAGAAAGTCGAGAATATCTTGACGTACTTCGCGTTGGCGATTACGGCAGCGCATAGGGTAGAGAAACAGCCTGCCATCTTGATGTGTGGTGAACCAGTTATTCGGAAAAACGGAATCGGGCGTATCGTGTTCTCCTGAGTCTTCGAACAAATGTACCGTGACACCTGCAGCGCGTAATTGCGCGGCCATTCGCGTGACTTCTGCATAGGCATTACGTGCGATGTCTTCTTTCTCATGGTTTTCTGTGTCGCGTTGAAATCGATTGTCGTGCATGGTTTCGCGATTTGAATAGAAGTGATGAGGACGTATCATCACCACCGCGTTTGCGGTGTGACGAATTGCTTCTGGGTGGCTTGCTTGTGGATTAGACATAGAATTTTGTGAGCGCTTAAGCGCACGCCTGAGTCGTGGTTGAAGATGCCTATTGTGGCGGCTAGGCGTGTCAGGCAGAAGTTGGCAGTTTGCGTATTCTTGCTGGATTACATTGCACTTTGCTTAGGGGTTTGTGCAGTTTGTTGAAATGTGTTCGCGACAAGATTGTGATGAGCTGGTGTTTGCTTTAAGCTTGCAGCATATTATGTCTATACGTTTCAACCTCAACCAATTTCCCATCACTTATGGATGATATCGATCATCAATTGCTTGCCTTATTACGCAGTGATGCACGCATTTCTGTCATGAGTCTGGCGCAAAAATTACGTCTGTCGCGCACCACGGTGCAAAAGCGTATCGACAAATTAGAAAGCAGCGGCGTGATTTTGGCGTATACCATTAAGGTGAAATCCGATGCTGAGCCGCATCAGATTCGGGCACAGATGAATATCGCGCTGGAGGGAAATAGTGCGCATGCCGTGCATGCGGCGTTGCGCGCTTTACCGCATGTACATAGTCTGCATACGACGAATGGCAAGTGGGATGTGATTGCTGAAATTCGGGCAGATAATTTAGAAGTTTTAAATTTGGTTTTGGGAAAAATCCGCAGCATTCCGGGGATTGCTACTTCAGAGACGAATATCTTGTTATCGGTGCTGAAGTTGTGAGCAGGCGCTATAAGTGAATGTGATTGGTCTGCGCTATTAGCCTGCGTGATTAGTCAACTCTCTTCGTCAACTTATTAGATCTTGTCGTGTGTGATATCGGCGCATTGCTGAAAACAGAACCATCCTTGTTAATATTTTCAAACACCGTTCGTTTACCTGTGTCGTAATCTTGTCGAAAAATCTGCGCTCTTAGCGAGTGGATCAGGCTTTGTGCCATAATGGACGGCAGGCAATTTTCTATGCCCGCCTCTATTGAATCAATTAATATTCTATTCTGTATGACTTCCTTGAAGTACATTTGTTACCAGTTATTTTCTCAAGTTTTGCGCATTCTTCAGCTGAACTTAGTGTTACCAATAATGCTGTTAATAGTGCTACCTGTCTTTGCAACTCAAACAGCTCAAGCCGCTCATGTCAAAGCATATACAGAAGAGTGGCCCCCATATAATTTTTTGCGGAATAAAGAAGTTTCTGGAATTTCAACCGATATTTTGCGCGCGGCCTGTGCTATTGCGAATGTCGATTGCGATGTGCAATTGGTGCCTTGGACCCGTGCCTACAAGACCGTGCAAGATACACGCAATACCATCGTTTATACGATAGCCAGAATCCCGACGCGCGAACAGCAATTCATTTGGATAGGTCCGATCTTGCCGCGCACTACCTGGATTTACGCACGCTCGCAAGTAGCCGATAAAATTCATACTCTCAAGGATCTCGAACGATTCAAGATTGGAGTGATTCGCGCAGAAGCGTCGTTAACAGAACTGACTGAAGCTGGCGTATCGAATGTACCGATTCGCACTTTCAATTCTAATAGTGATGAAATGCGCATGTTGAAATCCGGGCAAATCGACGTCGTGGTGAACACGGAGATTGGTATGGCGATGAATCAAAAACAGTACAACATCGCCACTACAGATTTGGTAAAACTGATGAAGCTATATGATGGTGGCGCTCTCTACTTTGGCATGAACCTGGAATCCGATCCTGGCTTGGTTGAGAAGTTACAAATCAGCGTCGATAAATTGCGACGAGAAGGCAAGATTAACGCGATCGTTCAGCAATACACCAAAGTGCGATAAAGTACATAGGCGCTTTTTTCTTTGTAGGGCACACATAAACTTATAAGGGCAGCCGCATGTTTTATACACTCGCTGTTTTATTGATTTTTCAATGCATAGGAGAAGCACTGGCGTTTGTATTGCAGAGTAGTTTGCGTTGGAATATCCCGGGTCCTGTGTTAGGCATGCTATTGCTATTTTTTGCGCTACTCGCTTCACCGCGATTGATGGAGCGCATAGAAGAATCTAGCCATCATTTACTCAAACACATGTCTTTATTCTTTATCCCTGCGGGTGCTGGGATTATGGTTTCTGCCAGCGGCATCGCGCAACATTGGTTAGCTCTCTTGATTGCGATTGTGGTGAGTACAGTATTGACGCTGATGGTGACGGCAGCGAGTATGCGGTGGTTGATGCCGACGCATTTCTCGTCTGAACACGCACCTGAGCACGAGGCTGAACATTCATCTCACACCTCAGATCAAACATCAATTAAGCGCGAGCAATAAGATGTCCACGTCTGTCGACCTCGCCGCACTTTGGAAATTATTGGCACATACGCCTTTGTTGGCAATCGCGCTGACTTTGTGCGCTTATTTGTGCGCAATGAAAATCGCCGAGAAACTGCATTTCTCCCCATTGGCAAATCCTGTCGTGATGGCAGTGGCAATGATTATTCTCGCCTTAAGCAGCACTGATATTTCGTATGCGGATTATTTTTCCGCCGCGCAGCCCATTCATCTCATGCTGGGTCCAGTCACGGTGGCGTTGGCGATTCCTTTGGCACGGCAATTACCGCGCCTGCGCAAAATAGCTTTTCCGCTGAGTGTGGGTTTATTGTTGGGATCTTTGACAGCGATCATGTCGGCCGTGTTAATCATCATTTGGATGCGGGGTTCGTATCAACTGGCGTTGTCGATAGGACCGAAATCAGCAACCACACCGATTGCCATAGGTATCGCAGAAAAGATAGGCGGCATTCCCTCGGTAGCAGCGGCAATCGTGATCGTGACTGGGGCGATTGGTGCCTTAGTCGCGCGTTATTTGTTTAACTGGATGCGTATCAGTTCCCCAGAAATTCGCGGTTTTGCTTTGGGTTTAGCCGCACATGGTATAGGCACTGCACGTGGATTTCAGGTCAGTAAAGAAATCGGCACATTTGCCGGTTTAGGTATGGGCTTAAATGGTATCTTGACGGCATTCTTAGCCCCTGCGCTAGTGCCGGTGATAGTTAATTATTTCTTTCGATGATGAAAACTAGTGACGGAAGGCAGCTCACTTTTAAGTGAAAGATGAGGCACTTGGGGTGTGTGCAACTCGCGCTGCACGCACCTTAAAAATTCAAATCAATGACCCACCACCAATGGTGTATATCCGGCTTCCGTGATGCTGTTAGCAAATAAACTGGCTGGCTTATCTGAAACGATTTCAACTTTGTGTGTATTCAGATCGATCGTGATTTTTGCTTGCGTATCGACCTCTTGTATCGCCTTCGTAATTGTGGCTTCGCAGTGCTTACAGGTCATATCGTCGACTTGAAATTGTGGCATTGTGCTCTCCTAAATCATGTTCATATGCATGTTCATATTTTGTGATTGTAAACTGAGTAAGACCACAAGGTTTGCGATGGCGCATGAATTCATTAAATTCACTTGACCTTACCACAGTGGGAAGCTATATCTTGTTGAAGAAACCTCTGCACAAGCTACTGCGCGACCGAATTTTGAATCTGTGAATTTGCAAATGCGCCGCTGTGCCCTAGCACAGGTGCGCTTCTCGATCTAAACTTCGACCGCTTGCTACGGTTGTGCAGAGGTCTCTTGATGTTAGATTTGCTAAAGAAATTCGGTGCAGTACCTAGACAGGAAATGAATATGCAAAAAACATTGAACTTACCGATAGTCGGGATGACATGCGCATCGTGCGTGCGGCGGGTCGAAAAAGCCTTGTTGGCAGTACCAGGCGTGCAGCAGGCGAGTGTGAATTTGGCGACTGAAAAGGCGAGCGTGAGCTTAGATGCCGATGCTGCGAATACCATCGCACAGGGCTTGATCGCGGCGGTTGAAAAGGCCGGTTATGAAGTTGCAGTGCAAACGATTAACTTAACGATCAATGACATGAGTTGTGCTTCATGTGTGGGGCGCGTCGAAAAAGCACTGAAAGCCGTGCCAGGTGTCATCGCCGTCAGCGTGAATCTGGCGACCGAAAAGGCGCAACTGAAAATATTGGCAGGTGTTGAGTTAGCTAGCTTGCTTGCGGCTGCAAAAAAAGCTGGCTATGCAGCGAGCCTGGTGCAAGAGCAAACGCGATCTCAAACATTGGCGCAGCCAGAGCGCAAGGATATCAAAAACTTGTTCGATATTAGCAGTGGTTGGCGAGTCGTGATTGCAACAGTATTGAGCGTGCCTTTGGTCATACCTATGTTGCTCAATCTGTTTGGAATCGAATGGAATTTGGCAGGATCATGGCAAATGATCTTGGCGAGTCCAGTGCAATTTTGGTTGGGCGCGCGCTTCTATCGAGCTGGGTGGAAAGCCTTAGGTGCTGGCAGTGGCAATATGGATTTATTGGTCGCGATAGGCACTAGCTCAGCGTATGGATTGTCAGTGTATTTGTTGTGCGTATCTAGTAGCCATGGCACTCATGGCATGAGCCATTTATATTTTGAATCGGCCGCGGTCGTGATCACTCTAGTATTGCTTGGAAAATGGTTGGAGACACGTGCCAAGCATCAGACCGTAGAAGCCTTGCGTGCTCTGGAATCTCTGCGTGCGACCACGGCATTGTTACGCCGCGATGGTGTTGATATTGAAGTGCCGGTTGCTGAGGTAAACCTTGGTGACATATTGATCGTGCGTCCCGGCGATCGGGTCGCCGTGGATGGTGAAATTATCGAGGGTAGTAGTCATTTGGACGAATCTTTACTCACAGGTGAGAGTCTGCCCGTCAGTAAAGACGTCGGTGCGCATGTGATCGGTGGTTCAGTGAATGCAGATGGCATGTTATTGGTGAAAGCAACGGGCGTTGGTGGCGCTACGATGCTTTCACAAATCATCCAATTGGTTGAAGATGCGCAGGCGGTTAAAGCACCGATACAGGCTTTGGTCGATAAAGTGAGTGCGGTGTTTGTGCCAGTAGTGCTGGGAATTTCTGCGCTGACTTTTTTAGGCTGGGGACTATTCGGTGGTGATTGGCAAATGGCCTTACTCAATGCGGTCGCGGTACAAGTGATCGCCTGTCCATGTGCATTAGGATTGGCAACGCCGACTGCGATTATGGTGGGCACAGGTGTAGCCGCCAAGTACGGGATTTTGATTAAAGATGCACAAGCCTTAGAAACCGCCCACAGCTTGACAGCGATTGCTTTCGACAAAACGGGTACCTTAACAGTGGGAAAACCAGCATTGGTCGCGATCATCAGCCAACACTATGATGATGCGCAAATCGTAGCTTGGGCGGCGGCGGTGCAACAGTACAGCGATCATCCTTTGGCACATGCCGTGATGCACAAAGCGGGCGAGCTGGGTTTAACCGTACCTGCTGTGACCGAGGCGCAGGCGATGCCAGGGCGCGGTGTGCAGGCGCAATTGGGTGAGGATATTATTTATTTAGGCAATCAACGTTGGATGCAAGAGTTGGGTGTGGAATTGGGTTTGGATTTGGGAGTGAAGTTGAGCGCAGCGTCGACTGTCAATTCGACAGAACCAGCAGTATCCTATCTTCAGCTTCTGCAACAGCAACAAAACGCAGGACGTACCGTATCGTGTTTGGCGTTGCAGCGTCATGGGCAATGGCAACTCGCTGGTATTGTGAGTTTTGGTGATAGTGTCAAACCAAGCGCTGCGACGGCGATAGCGCGTCTGCAATCCTTGGGTATCAAGACCATCATGCTCAGTGGTGACAACGCGGGGAGCGCGAATGCTGTAGCTGACGCCTTAGGCATTAACGAGGTGCGAGCCGAAGTGTTACCAGCGGATAAAGCGACAATTGTGCGTGAGTTTCAGCAAGCTGGTGACAAGGTTGGCATGGTCGGCGATGGTATCAATGATGCACCCGCATTAGCCGCTGCTGATGTGGGTATCGCGATGTCGACTGGCACCGATGTCGCGATGCATACGGCGGGTATTACCTTGATGCGTGGCGATCCGGTTTTGGTCGCCGATGCGATTTCGATATCGCAAAGAACATATCGCAAAATCCGCCAGAATCTAGGCTGGGCATTTATCTACAATATCGTTGGTATTCCATTGGCTGCATTCGGCTATTTAAATCCTGTGATTGCGGGCGCGGCAATGGCTTTTTCTAGCGTTAGCGTGGTCTCGAATGCTTTGCTCTTACGTAGTTGGAAACCATGGCAGGCGTCGCAGAAAAATGAGGAGTAGCAGATGAATATAGGACAGCTCGCGCAGGCTTCAGGAGTGAGCGCGAAGATGGTACGTTATTACGAAAGTCGCGGCTTGATTGACATGGCCGGGCGCAATGCGGCGGGCTATCGTCAATATTCGGAAAAGGATGTGCATAGCCTTCGTTTTATCCGCCGCGCACGAGATTTGGGATTTTCTCTAGCACGCATACAGACCTTGCTCGGCTTATGGCAGGATCAAACGCGTCAAAGCGCTGAAGTCAAACAGTTGGCACAACAATACATCGATGAGCTCGATGCGCAAATGGATCAATTGCAGTTGATACGACAACAGCTACAGACCTTGGCGCACGCATGTCATGGTGACGCTCGTCCAGACTGCCCCATTTTGCAAGAGCTGGCAGATACTAGCGCTGCATAAAAAGAAACTGAGTACGGCCAGAGCCTATACCCAGTTTTAGTTTTGGTTTCAGTGTCAGTTTTAGTTTTGTGAAATGAAAAACTTAAGCCTTAGGATTGATACGCACCAGTGTCGATTTGCCGAATAAACTCTCAATCAAATCCACAGCTAAAATTGCCGTCTGATTGCGTAAATCCAACGCAGGATTGAGTTCAACGACATCGAGTGAACCAAGCAAGCCAGTATCGGCAATCATTTCCATGCACAACTGCGCTTCACGATAAGTTGGGCCACCCAGCACTGCGGTACCAACGCCTGGTGCGATGTCCGGATCCAGGCAATCTAGGTCGAAACTGACGTGAATGTGGGTGTTTTCATCAACGCCTTCCAGCGCCTTCAACATCACCGCACGCATGCCATGTTCATCGATATAACGCATGTCGAAAACCGGAATGCCCATATCGTGGATAAATTGACGTTCGCCATCATCCACACTGCGGATACCAATCTGACGGATTTCATCCGGTTGCATCGCTGGCGTATAGCCACCATAGGCAATCAATTGTTCCGGACCATGACCCATCAAGCAGGCTACTGGCATGCCATGGATATTGCCGGTCGGGCTGATGGTGGATAAATTGCTGTCGGCATGTGCATCAAACCACAAGACGCGCAATTTTTTACCATTGTCTTTGCAATGTTTGGCGACTGCACTGATAGAACCGATTGCCAGGCAATGATCGCCACCTAACATCATCGGCATCTGACCAGCTTTTAATGCGCCGCTGACTTCGTCGTAGACAGCCTGGTTCCAATCGATCGCTTCATTCAAGTGACGCAGACCATTCACTGGCGCTTGCCATGGATTAGCTGGCCCATGCAAATTGCCATGATCAATCACGGCCAAATCTCTGGCTTCTAAAGCTTGTACCAGGCCAGCAACGCGTAAAGCATCGGGTCCCATGCCCGCACCTTTAACACTGGCGCCGACATCGGTAGGTGCGCCTATGAGTGAGATAGTTTTCATTCTGGTTTGTTCACTTTCCATAAACTGAGTGCTGGTCTTAGCGACTGCACATCGATACTGTTAAGTACTATTAAGTTCGGACGCATTGTAGTTTGCGCCGATGGCCGTAATGGTACTGGCTTGTTACCTGATTGTGTCGAGAAATTATAGTGCTAACAGTAAGATTTAGATTTCTTAATTATCAGTTATAATCTAATTTTAAGAAATTAAATTTCATTTTTTATTAATAAATGGAATTTAAAGTTTGATGTGTTCGACTGTGCGGAATTTGTGTGTGCTTGGCACATCATGAAAGTGGGAGGGGTGAAAAACGATGGATAGCTATGATTTGAATATTTTGCGCCATTTGCAGGAAGAAGGGCGCATTAGTAATTTACAACTGGCAGAAAAGATACACTTATCGCCGCCACAAACCTTGCGTCGGGTGCGGGCATTGGAAGAAGCCAGTGTCATTCGTGCTTACACCGCACAGGTTACACCGTCTGCGGTTGGCTTGGGGGTGATGGCCTTTGTCAGTCTATCTTTAGATCGCGAACAGTATCGTAATGTGCGGGAGATCGAGCGTCACTTAATGGCCTTCCCCGATATCATTGAATGCCATACGATTTCTGGGGATTTCGATTACTTGCTGAAGGTGGTGGCGAGTGATTTGAAAGCTTTGTCCCAATTTTTGACGGACAAGTTGATGCAAGTGCCTGGCGTAGGTAATTTGCGTTCTATGATTTGTATGGAAGAGATTAAACCGGTCAGTCCCTTGCCCATCAGGTAAGCGATTATGTAGGCGATTGGGTAAGCGCTTAGCGTAATCGTGATTGCGGCTTCTACAACGAAATTGAAAGAAATTCTGACGATTGCGACATGCTGCGGTTAAAATGCCAATTTTGTACGACATTGCGGCAAATTCCTGCACTATCTAGCGTGCACAGTTGCGTTCATTTTTGCTTAGTTGTGCTCATTTGTGCTCAATTGATAGGCAGGCTTCTAAAAAACTCACTAAAGGTGATTCTTCATGTTAAAGAAAAAAATTCTGGCTGCGGCCATCCTCGTTGGTAGTGCATTTTTGAGCGCACATGCAGCTGCACAGATTTCTTATTTTGGCGGTTCTGTTGGTCGTGCGAAATGGAATTTTGATTGTGCAGGTGCAAAGAGTTGCCATACAGCGGCTGGTAGTTGGAAATTGTTTGGTGGCTATGATTTTTCACCAAATTTCGGCGTAGAAGGTAGTTATATCTATCTGAATGAAGTCGGTTTGAGTGATCCTATGTTAAAAGCGACTTTTAATGGTCGTGGCGGCGATTTGGCAGGTGTCGCTAAGACTACAGCGATGAATAATTTTGTTGGCTTCGCGAAGTTGGGCGTGGCTTTTATGAAGGGTGAAGCGATCGTTCACGGTAGTGGCGTATCGGGTTCAGATACACACTATTCCGGCCAGCCTTTGATCGGTTTGGGGGTGCTGTATTATGTCGACAAGAAAATGGCGATTCGTGCCGAAGTCGATCATCGCAATGTGAAAGTGACAGGTTACAGAGATACGACATCTGGCGTGACAAACTTTACGATAGGTTTGCAATCTGAATTCTAAGGATTTGCAGAACGAGTTGTTCTGCAATTGTGCTTGATTTAAGAATGGCATCCATGTATAGACATGGATGCCATTTTGCTTTGTTGTTCGTTGTGCTTGCTATCTTGCTTAGTGATAGCTAATTCACTTGTGTAATTTAGGGTTGCGTTCCGTGTGCAGATATTTTTGCTGAATGCGGGCAAACGTTTTATCACGTTTCATGTCCTCTAAGGCATGATTCCATTTTTCCACCAGAGCTGGTGAGGTCGCTTTCGAGGCTGCAATATACAGTTCACTTTTAAATAATTCAAAAATCAGTTTTACGTCACTGGGCTTAAAACCCGATGCCACCGCCAGGCTTTCAACCCCGAGTTGCGAATCGGTATATACCGCGATGCGACCCATCATCAATTTCTTGAAACTAGAAATATTCGAACTGGCGCGATCGAGATTAGTAAATCCTAAACGCGTTAAAGTCTGGTCGCGGATATCGTCACGATAGACGCCAATCAAGCTGATATTTTTTGCTTGCTCAATATTATGAACTTGCAGTGTTGAATCCGCTTTTGCATATAAGCCGTAAATGTTTGCCATGATGGGACCTATCCACTGATAGGAATTTTCCCGCTCTGGGGTACGCGCCATGCTAAATAAAAGAGTATTCGGATTGTGGTCAATTTTGTCCAGGCCGCGCGCCCAGGGGACGACTTGTATGGGATCGGTATTGCCAGTTCTTTTTTGGATTTCCTGTACGATTTCTACAGTCATGCCTGTTAGCTTACCCTCGCTGTCATAGAACTGCAGAGGTCGGTCTTCTTCACAATAAATCGACAGGGTTTGTGCGTGACTACTCCAGCTCAGTGCATAAAGCACGAGACTGAACCAGATTGAGAGCGAGCGTAGCAGAGAGAGCATGCGTTAAAGTGTACTGGTGAATCTGCTATAAAAGCCAAAAACCCTGAAAATCATAAGGAAATTTAAAAGCTAGTTTTTTTGCTAGCGATGCGAATCTAGAAATTAAATGGTTTCCAATGGTGGAATCTGTCTAGGTTTACGTGAGCTGTCAGTGGCCACATAGGTTAACGTCGCTTCAGTGACTTTAACTGTATCGGCTTGCAGGCGATTTCTTTCTGCATAGACTTCGACTGACACAGTGAGCGATGTATTTCCAACCTTTACCACTTCAGCATAGAAGGATAAAAGATCACCGACAAACACCGGTTGCTTAAACAAAAAAGAATTCACAGCAATCGTCGCTACTCTGCCATTTGCACGGCGTGCTGCAGGAACGGCGCCAGCGATATCGACCTGTGCCATGATCCAGCCACCAAACACGTCGCCATGAATATTGGCATCGGATGGCATAGGCATCACACGTAAGGTTGGCATACCGGCAGGGAGTGAAGTTTTTGGGCTATCTGACATGGTTTTCTCGCTTTAATAAAATGGAGGTGCGAAGTGGAAGTGCAAAATGGAAGTGCAAAATCGACGTGCAAAATGGAATTACAAAATGGGAAGTGCCCTATGAACTCAACGATGCAGTGAAGAATGACTGAACGCGTTACAATCGCTAGTTGTAATGCAATCTCAAGCTAATTCGTTCATCGTTCTTAATTTCCTAGTTTGATTTTTTTAGCTCGACGTTTCTTTTTTATATTGCCTGATGCATATTTTTCAGTTCTTCCTGCAGTGCTTTCTGCACTGATGCAAAAATGCTGTAGCGCAATATAGTTCAATCATATAGCAAATTTCTTTTCTTGATCATAAGCCATGCGCCGAAATTCACAAGCTTCTGCACCTGCCAGCCCTAGCGCCGTACGCGGTGATTGGTCTACCGTTAAAACTTTACTACCGTATTTGTGGGCCTATAAGTGGCGCGTATTGCTTGCCTTAAGTTTCTTAGTCGGCGCGAAGTTGGCGAATGTGGGCGTGCCGCTAGTCCTCAAAGAATTAGTGGATCGCCTTACCGTCAATCCACTCAGCCTGACCACTTTGATGGTGTTGCCGATTAGCGTCTTGATTGCGTATGGCGTGTTGCGCCTGTCGACGACTTTGTTCACGGAGTTGCGTGAATTTGTGTTTGCCAAAGTCACGCAAAGGGCAGTGCGCACGATCGCCTTGAAAGTATTTCGCCATTTACATGCCTTGTCCTTGCGCTTTCACTTAAACCGGCAAACTGGTGGTATGACGCGAGATATCGAACGTGGCACGCGGGCGATTTCTTCTTTGGTGTCATTCGCTTTGTTTAGTATCGTACCGACGCTCTTAGAAATTGGCTTGGTGCTGACTTATTTGTTCGTCAAATACGATCATTGGTTTGCCATTATTACCATTGTCGCCTTGATCGCTTACATCGTTTTCACGATTGCAGTGACTGAGTGGCGCACTAATTTTCGCCGCACCATGAATGAACTGGATTCGAAAGCCAGTACCAAGGCAATTGATTCCCTGCTCAATTACGAAACCGTGAAGTATTTTGGGAACGAAGAATATGAAGCCCAGCGCTACGATCAGGGTTTGCAAAGTTACGAAAAAGCGGCGGTAAAATCACAAACAACATTGTCCATGTTAAATGCCGGACAGTCCTTGATTATCGCCACGGCAGTCACGCTGATCTTATGGCGCGCAGCACAAGGTGTGATCGATCAAAGCATGACCTTGGGCGATTTGGTACTCGTTAATGCTTTCATGATTCAACTCTACATTCCTTTGAACTTTTTAGGCGTCTTGTACCGTGAAATCAAACAGAGTTTGGCAGACATGGAAAAACTGTTTAACTTGATGGACCAAAACAAAGAGATCGCCGATAAAGAGCAAGCACCGGCCTTAGCCTTGGCAGATCATGCGTCACCTGATGTGGTATTTCAGCGGGTGAATTTTAGCTATGAAGAAAAACGTCAGATCTTGTTTGATGTTGATTTCAAAATTGTCGCTGGTACGACGACTGCGGTGGTCGGGCATAGTGGTTCGGGTAAATCGACTTTATCCCGTTTGTTGTTCCGTTTTTACGATATTCAATCCGGTGCGATACAGATCGCTGGACAAAATATCATGGATATTACTCAGCACTCTTTACGTCAGGCGATAGGTATCGTGCCGCAAGATACGGTTTTGTTTAATGACACGATAGGCTACAACATTGCCTACGGCAAACCAGGTGCTACGCAAGAGGACGTGATTGAAGTCGCGAAGGCCGCTTACATACACGACTTTATTCAAAGCCTGCCTGATGGTTATGACACCATGGTTGGGGAGCGCGGATTAAAATTGTCGGGCGGTGAAAAACAGCGCGTGGCAATTGCCCGAACCTTGCTCAAAAATCCTGCGATCATGATTTTTGATGAAGCGACTTCAGCACTCGATTCTAAGTCTGAACAAATGATACAAGCGCAATTGAAACAGATCGCCAAGAGTCGTACCAGCTTGGTGATTGCGCATAGACTGTCCACCATTGTCGATGCACAGCAAATTTTGGTGATGGATAAAGGCCGCATTATTGAGCGTGGTACGCATTTAGAATTGATGGCCTTGGCGGGTGCGTATGCGCAGATGTGGGAACGTCAACAACATAACAATGCGGTGACGAGCGAGTTGGACGTCATTGAAGCTGCCCATGCTGACCATGCTGTCAATGCCTAGTTTTATATTTGCAAATGAAATCGCTTTTTCTGGATAAGTAATATGGAAACAAAATGGCTAGAAGATTTTGTCTCGCTGGCAGAAACCAATAGTTTTAGTCGCTCGGCCGAATTGCGGCATGTGACGCAACCTGCGTTCTCACGCCGCATACAGTCTTTAGAGGCGTGGTTGGGAGCAGATTTGATTGATCGTACTTCTTATCCAACGCGCTTGACGACAGCAGGCGAGATATTTTTCGAGCAAGCGATCGCCATGCTCGGGCAGATCAATAATGCACGCGCTCTATTGCGTGGCAAACGCACTTCAATTCAAACCACGGTGGATTTTGCAGTTCCACACACACTCTCGCTGACTTTTGTGCCGAAATGGCTGAGCGATTTGCAGCAAAATTTCGGTGATATCAATAGTCGCTTGCTGGCTCTGAATGTGCATGATGCCGTGATGAGTCTGGTCGAAGGTGGCTGTGATTTGATGCTCTGCTATCACCATCCACAACAGCCGCTCTTACTCGATCCTGCGCAATACGACATGATCAGTATGGGCAGCGAAACGCTGCGGGCGTACGCACGTTGCGACAAAAGTGCGCAAGCTGATTTTATGTTGCCCGGCACAATAGAACAGCCTCTGCCATTTTTGGCCTACGCGAATAATGCTTATTTGGGGCGTATGGTGGATTTGATTTTGACGCAAACCAAACAAGCACTGCACTTGGATAAGTGCTATGAAACGGATATGGCAGAAGGCTTAAAAATGATGGCTTTAGAAGGCCGTGGCATTGCTTTTTTGCCAGAGTCAGCTGTAACACGTGAACTCAAACAAAAGCAATTGGCACGTGCTGACGGTGGCTCTGATGCCTGGGAAGTCAGCATGGAAATTCGCCTGTATCGTGAACGCCCGTCTGAGCAAAAGCCAGGTAAACCCGTGGTCGCGAAATTATGGGATTACCTGACGCAAAAATCGCAATTGGCGAATAAATCAAAAACGGTACGTTCACAGCGCTAGTGTGTTAGTGCACTTACGCACCTAGGCATCAACGCATGTTCGTTTGTACTGAGCAATTTATTGATGTGTAGTGCATTTCCGTTGCTCTCTTCAGACCGACTGTCTATGATGGCACTTATGTATAGATACTTACTCGCTTTCCCATACCTGTGCCATTTGTACAGGATTCGCTATGCAGTGGAGTCTGCATGAATTTTCTCGAACACTTGCAAGCAGCTGTACGCCTGTTATGGTCAGCCGATGCGGATTTATGGAAGATCATTGCAGTCTCATTGCACAGCGCGATTTCTGCTTTGCTGTTGGCAACGCCTTTGGCCTTGGTGTTCGCCTATTGGCTCGCTAGTCGCCGCTTTTTCGGACGGCGTTTTTTGCTGTGGCTAATTCAAGCGAGTTTGTCATTTCCGACCGTATTGATCGGTTTGCTCTTGTATTTGCTCTTGTCGCGCCAAGGTTATTTGGGGGCTTGGCATTGGCTATTTACCAGCAAGGCTTTGGTAGTAGGGCAGGCATTGATAGCATTGCCTATTTTGATGGCGTTTGCCTTCACCGCTTTGCAGGCACTTGATCCGCGTTTGGCGGAGACGGCAATTTGTCTCGGCGCTTCACGTTGGCGAGTGATGTTGACGATCTTTCGCGAAGCACGATTTTCCTTGATGGCGGCAATTATTCATGCATTTGGGCGCGTGATTTCTGAAGTCGGCTGTGCGATGATGGTAGGTGGGAATATCGCCGGAGAAACCCGCACCATGACTACCGCCATTGCACTAGAAACCAGCAAAGGCGAATTCGCCCAAGGCATTGCTCTCGGAATGATATTGTTATTACTCGCATTGACGATGAATGCTTTGCTGCTGATTTTTCAGGGCGATGCAGGGCAGTCGGGAGCGCGCTTATGAGCCTGCAATTGGTGTCATCAGTCGCTTCGACCAGTCCCGTAAAATCAGACCAAGACTTGTTAGTCATCCATCACCTGCGCAAATCTTTCGACGACAAAATTCTGCTAGATATCAAGAATCTGCATTTGAAAACTGCCAGTGCGTATGTCTTGACGGGGATGAATGGCGTCGGCAAAACCATTTTGCTAAGAATTTTGGCAGGGCTGGAAAAGCCAGATGATTGTAGTCTTGATTTTTTAGGTCAAACTCATCAACTCTCAGCTTATCCCAAGTTGATGCGCGAAGCTATCGTTTATGTACATCAGCATCCGGTGATGTTTAATATGAGCGTGGCGGAGAATATTGCCTATGGTTTGCGTGCGCGTGGTTGGGCGAAAAAGCGGATTCAAGAAACGACAGAGCAAGCATTGGATTGGGCTGGACTTAGCGGTCTGCGACATCGAATGCCCGCTGGTTTGTCCGGTGGCGAAAAGCAAAAAATTGCTTTGGCCCGTGCCAAAATTCTCCAGCCACGTTTGTTAATGTTAGATGAACCGACCGCGAACTTAGATGGTGCGGCGCGTGAGCAAGTGATTGCCTTAATTCCAAGCTTGGTCGCGCAAAATAGCTCAGTCGTCATGGTCTGTCATGACAAAGATCTGATTAATTTGCCGCAAATATGTCACTATAAATTGCGCGATGGGCGGATTGAAGATCGTAGCGATAAACATAGCCATGAAACCTGAAAATGGAAAGTAACGATGAAAAAAATAATCACAGCTAAAAAGTTCACACACTTTTTATTGGTAATGGCAATGACAGTAAGCACCGCCAGTGTTTTGCCGGCCTCGGCACAAGACATACTCAAGATGTCGACAACCACCAGCACCGAAAATTCCGGCTTACTAAAATTTCTCTTACCAGCATTTGAAGTAGACACAAAAATCAAAGTGCAGGTAATTGCAGTTGGTAGTGGCAAAGCCCTGGAGCTGGCAAAAAATGGTGATGTGGATGTGACACTGGTACATGCGCGTGATGCGGAAGACCAGTTCGTCGCTGCAGGATACGGTGTCAATCGGCGCGATGTGATGTATAACGATTTTGTGGTCGTCGGTCCTGAGCAAGATCCTGCTGGTGTAAAGAAAGAAACGGACTTGCTGGCTGCTTTAAAACGCATCATCGCATCTCAAGTGCGCTTCATTTCGCGTGGCGATAATTCCGGCACGGATGTCATGGAACAAAAATACTGGAAGCAACTAGGTGATAAACCGAAAGCGACTGCTTATGTCTCCGCAGGACTTGGCATGGGTGAGGTGTTAACCATGGCAGCCGAGATGCAAGCCTACACCTTGAGCGATAGGGCTACCTATGCGGCCTACAAAGCGAAGACGGGTTTGAAAATTGTTTTGCAAAGCGATAAGCGTATGTTGAATCCCTACGGCATTATCGCCGTCAATCCACAAAAATATCCTGACATTCATTATGCAGCGGCGATGAAATTGATTAACTGGATTACCTCTGATGCGGGCAAAAAGAAAATCGCAGAATTCAGGGCGAATGGCGAACAAGTTTTCTTCCCCTATTAATTGATTTTGAACACCTAGACACCTGAGCCACAAGCATTCCCCACATGTCATTCGACGGAGTCCATAATTGAGCAGCGCTATCAAACAAGAACATTTTGAACATACTGGAAGTGACACAGAATTGGTGAGGGATCTACCAGCTTATCCAGGCATTGCACCGGACAGAATCATCCTGGTCAACACGGCACAGGATTTAAGGCTTGCGCATCAACACTTGATGCAAGCGAAGACCTTGGGCTATGACACTGAATCTAAGCCAGTCTTCACGGTTGGTCATAGTTCGGATGGTCCACATCTGATTCAATTGGCGACCGAGTCCCATGCTTTCCTTTTCCCTTTAGTCAAAGCTGAACAAAGAGCATTAAGCCACGCGCTGTTGAAAGAAGTGTTGGAATCAAATCAGATTCGCAAAGTAGGTTTTGGTTTATCTGATGACAATCAAATGCTGATGAAAAAATTGGCCATCAAGATTACCAATGTACTCGACTTATCACGTAGCCTGAGTGACAACCGAAAAAAGCAAATGGGCGCGAAACGTGCAGTCGAAAAATATTTTGCACAGGTACTACAAAAATCTAAACGTGTGTCCACGTCAAACTGGGCGGCAGAGCATCTGAATGATAAGCAATTGAAATATGCAGCAGATGATGCGCAATCGGCTTTGTTGGTCTATCTCGCAGCTAGTAAATTAACTGAATAGACTGAACTACAGGATCTAAATTAGGTCATAGTCTACTTATGCTTTAGCGAAAAAGGAATTTCATGAATAGTCGTCATCATTTTTTATTAAGCTTCGCTATCCTTGGCTTAAGTGCTACAGCTAATTTCGCACATGCTGATGGTTTATCTGATTTAAAAACCGCGTTGAATCGCTTGCAAGGTCAAACACCTTTGAAGGCAATTGTCGAAGCGAAAACTTGGAATCGCCAAGGTGACGGCAAAGATCTGGAAGAAACTCATGGTCATGCCAGCGTCAGTGTGGAAGAGAGCACGCGCGGCTTGCAGGTTTTATACAGCAAAGACATGTTGGCGAAATTGGAAAACGAAGAGCGTCAGCGCGAAAAAGACAGCAAAGCGAAAACGCCGACTTTGTCCGCTTTGAATGAAGTGAATTCGTCAGCATTACGACCTATGATTTCCGCCGCGGCGAGTTTAAATCGTAGTTTGGAGAAAGCAAATTTTAAAGGTGAAAAAGCCGATGTCTTTAACGGCAAGCCTGCACGTCTATTGAATTTTGAAATGTCTATGGACAAGCTCAGTGAAAAAGAGCGCAAGTACATGAAGAAATTCGATGGGCAACTCGATATCTGGATCGCTGCCGACGGCACGCCACTAGCCAGTCGTAGTTCTCAAGCAGTTTCTGGTCGCGCCTATATCGTCATCAGTTTTGAAATGAAGAGTGAAGAAGATTGGGTCTATGGCACAGTCGGTGATCGTCTGGTTGCATTGAAAAAAGAAAGCAAAAATAGCGGTTCTGGTATGGGTGAGAAAGGCGAAAGTAAAGTGACTAAGACTTTGCAAATTCAGACTTTGTAAACGATCCATTTCCCCCTAAAAATAGCATCAACAATAACAGCAAAAATTAAGGATGAAGAATAATGAAAAAAATCACACAGCAATCTGTTCAATCTGCACTCGGCTTTAATGCCACAAGTTTGTTACGACCCGTCACTGCCTTGGTATTAGTGCTTGGACTGCATGCGGTAAGCGTGCCGCAAACTGCGATGGCGCAAGTGAACAGTACGAAAGAAACAACGAGTGCTGTGCAAACGACAAAAAAATTAATTACACATGACGTCTACGCGAACTGGCGCAGTATACAAAATGCTGTATTGAGTCGAGATGGCCTGTGGGCGGCTTACGCCTTGCTTGGTCAAGAATCGGATGGCGAAATTGTCGTGAAAAATTTACGCGATGGCCGCGAGTGGCGAGCCGAGCGTGGTAATGCGCCGGTGTTTAGTTTTGATGGAAAATATTTGGCATTCGCCATCGCACCGACGCGGGCAGAATTAGAGAAAGCCAAGAAAGCGAAAGTCAAACCAGAGGATGCACCTAAGGCGGGTGTCGGTGTGATCGATTTGGCGACTGGCAATCTGGAAAAAATCGAAAGAGTAAAAAAGTTTAGTTTCGCGGAAGAAGGCGGTAGTTTACTGGCGGTACTTTCAGAGCCAGCGAAAGACTTGAAAAAAGATAGCAAGAAAGACGAGTCTGCCAAAGCCGATGCGGATGCTAATGATTTGTCAGATGACGAAGATCAACAGGCGATGGCAGGAGCAATGGGGGCCGCAGGTGCAGCCAAGAAAAAAGAACCGGGTACAGAATTGATTATCTGGGATCTGGCTGGTAATAAAAAAACCTCGATGAAAGACGTGGCCGATATCCTTTGGAATAAGCAAGGTAACTTATTGGCTTATACCGTATCGGTGAAAGAAGCTATCAAGGACGCAACTAAGGACGCAGCTAAAGAAGCATCGAAGGACTTACAAAAAGAAGTCGCGCAAGAAAGTAAAGACGCTGCTAAACCTGATACGAAATCAGCCTCGGCAGCAAGTGAGGGTGTGTATTTATGGTCTACTGAAACTGCCGAATCCAAAGCGGTTCTGCAAGGTGCAGGTAGTTACAAGCATTTGAGTTTCGATGAGCAAGGCAAGCAATTGGCGGTCCTCAGTAATCGCGATGACGTCGCGAAGAAAAAGGATAGTAAAGATGCCGGCGATGCGATGATATACAGCCTGTTTTACTGGCGTGCTGGTGACGTCGCCGCACGCTTATTAGTCAATACAGAATCAAATGGCATGACGAAAGAATGGGCGCCAAGTGAGCATGCGGATTTGAGTTTTAGTAAAGACGGTCAGCGCTTGTTCCTAAGCACAGCAGAAATTCCAAAAGTAACGCCTAAGAACGCACCCGAGCCTATGAAGGTCGATCTCTGGCATTGGAAAGACCCTGAATTGCAGGCGATGCAAAAGGTCAATGCCGAGCGCGATAAACAAAAATCGTACCGTGCAGTCGTGCATTTAGCAGAAGGAAAATTTGTGCAGTTGGCGAATAAGCTGATTCCGCAAGTGATGCTGAACGATAACGCGCAGTTTGCGATGGGTATCAGTAGCTTGCCTTACCGCCAGGCGATGTCTTGGGATAGCCTGCATTACGACGCGTATGCGATTGATATGCAAAACGGCCAGGCGAAATTACTGATAGAAAAAACACGATTCATGCCGCAGTTTTCACCTGCAGGTAAGTACATCATCAATTTCGACGCTGAGAAAAGCGCATGGTGGGCTTACGCTATTGCTGACGGTAAGAAAAGTAACTTAACTGCGCAAATCAAAACGCATTTTGAAGATCAGCAACGCGATACACCAGAACCCAAAAATGCCTTTGGTGTAGCGGGTTGGAGCGCCGACGATGCGAGCGTGGTTTTGTACGATCAATTTGATTTGTGGGAAGTGAATCTGCAAAGTAAAGCGTATCGCAATCTGACAGCTGGATTCGGTCGTAAGAATTTATTGGAACTGCGCTACGTGCATTTAGGCGATCCACGCCAGTCACCGTTGACCAAGGCTTTGCCAGTCGATCAGCCATGGATCTTAGCAGCGACCCATGATGTCAATCAATCGACTGGTTATTACAGCCTCGATCCTCAAGTTCCTTCGACGCAGACCGTGAGCGAGCCTAAGCGTTTAATTCATGCAGACAAATTAATTTCTGGATTGATCAAAGCAAAAGATAGCGATACGACTTTATTTACCCAACAAACTTTCACTGAGTTCCCAGATTTATGGAGCGCAGATTTGCGCTTTGCGAATGCACAGAAGATCAGCTATGCCAATCCTCAGCAG
The DNA here is from genome assembly GCF_014284175.1 of Affinundibacterium flavidum. GTDB lineage: Bacteria > Pseudomonadota > Gammaproteobacteria > Burkholderiales > Burkholderiaceae_D > Undibacterium > Undibacterium flavidum. Next base: position 308,006 of record NZ_JACOGA010000002.1, on the reverse strand, counting down.
GCGCAATACAACTGGGGCACGCAAGAGATGATTGATTACACCAGTGCCGATGGTAAGAAGCTCAAAGCCTTGGTCGCGAAGCCAGAGAATTTTGATCCTAAAAAGAAGTATCCGATGATGGTCTACATCTACGAAAAGATGACAGACAATATGCATCGTTTTGTGCCACCAGCACCGGGGCAAAATATTAACGTGACGCGTTACGTCAGCAATGGTTATATCGTATTGCGTCCCGATATTGTGTACAAAACAGGTTATCCTGGACAAAGTGCTTTAAGTACTGTCGTGCCAGCAGTACAGCAGGTGATCGCGAAAGGCTATGTTGATCCGCAACGTGTCGGGATTCAGGGACATAGTTGGGGTGCTTATCAGATTAGTTACATGATTACCCGCACGAATATTTTCCGTGCAGCGGAAGCCGGTGCATCGATGGCGAATATGATCAGCGGCTATGGCGGGATTCGTTGGGGTACGGGGATGAGTCGCGCATTTCAATATGAGAAACAGCAAAGCCGTATCGGCGGAACACCTTGGGATAGCACCGCAAAATACGTGGAAAATTCTCCGATATTTTCTGTCGATAAAGTGAAAACACCGTTCCTGACCGTGCATAACGACGATGATGATGCGGTGCCTTGGTATCAGGCGATTGAATTCTTTTCGGCGATGCGCCGTTTGAATAAAGAAGCCTATTGGTTTAACTACAATGGCGAGAAACATGGCCTGCGCGATCGTGACAATATCAAACACTTTACGGTACACATGGGCGAATTTTTTGATCACTATCTGTTGAACAAACCACGTCCGGAGTGGATGGATAAACCTGTGCCGTATTTAGAACGCGGTAAGCGGGATGTGATGGGGCAGTTTGTGCCAGCGAAGGCGGCAGAGAAAGTCGTGGACGATAAGAAGTAGCTTAGGATAATTGTTGTAAGGCTAAAAAAAGAGCGCGGGATAGAAAATATCCCGCGCTCTTTTTTTCTTAATTTTTTTGAGTTTGACTTAGTTTTAGCTCAGTTTGGATCTGGTTGTGTTCGGCTAAAGCAGATTAAGGTTGGCTGGCGCGTTGAAATGCATAGTCTTCCTGCCAAACGATATTTCCATCCCGCACTTTGCGTATTTGCGCTTGCATGCGCTCAGCGCTGAGTTTGGTGTAACTCAGTGTGGTACCGACTTCATTACCGATACCTTCGCAAATCAATTGCTGCGCATCGGCCTGTATTACCTTCAGGCGTAGGGGTTCGTCTTTGCCACGTGTGGCTTTGTCAATTGCCGGGCCAAAAAAATGTAAGCGCACAATCAGATCCTCGCCTTGTGCTTCTATCAGTAATAATTCAAACGCTTTGCTGTTATTACCCTCCAGCGTACGAGAAATGCCGAGCAGAGAATCACCTTGCAAAGACCAGTGTTCGTCGATGTTTTGCTTGGCACTGTTGGCTTGCCAATTGCCAGTCATCCAACGCAGCAGTTGCAGATCAATCCTTGCCTTACTGCCAGTTGTGATTGCTTGAGGATAAGCTAGTGCAGACATTATGCAACAAAGAAAAAGCGTGGCAAGGGCGAAGTTTTTTTTCATACTTTGCATAGCGATTTCCTCAGTTGAATGATGTGACTATTGTGCGTTGCCGACTTCATTGGCTTCGTGTAATTTAGCTGCGATTGTTTAGTTGCAATTATTTAGCTACGTAAAATTTCCATCGGTGCCGACAATGCAGGGTCGCCGCTATGGGAGAAATACCACATGATCGCGACTAATGCGCCGACGGTGAGCAAATACCAAATCGTTGAGAAAATCTGACCATAACGGTCCAGTGGTAATAATGCGCTTTGATGCCGCATTTTCCATTCCATGACGATTTCTATGCTGCCTATCAACATAAAAAAAGCCAAGAAACTTAAGCCCAAAGTATAGCTGCCGACGATGCCGATGACAGAGCCTAGAATCAGCGCCGCCAGACCAAACTTACCATTGATAGAAAAGCCTACGCTCTTCAAAATATGTCCGCCATCGAGTGGCAAGATCGGTAACAAGTTAATCAGATTAATTAAGGCATTAAAATTTGCCAGACCGGCAAAAAATACATTGCCTGTTATCCAGTATGCCAGCATTAGTAACAGTGACAAGCATAGGCCAAAAATCGGCCCCATGATAGAAATCGTGACGTCTTGCCAACGCGTGTTGATTTTGTCCTCGGTCAGTGCCAAACCACCCATAAATGGAATAATGTAAATCCCTTTTGTTTTCATGCCGAAGTAGTGCATCGCACGGATATGACCATATTCATGCACCATCAGGCAGGCAATCAAAGCGACCGCAAATTGAAATGAAAACAACCAAGAGTAGGCAGCAAGACTAGCCAGCCCGAATAGCACTTTGATGATTTTTGCGCTCTTCAGTAATTTAAAGGCGAGCGAGCCTATGCTGAGTAGATTGAATTTCTGCGGCACTTCAGTCTGCACAGTCGGCACCTGACGTTCTATGTCTTTGGTGTTTCGTTCACCTTCACTGACGACTTGTTCGTTCACGAGTAAACGGTAGTTCAGTGAAAATGGTTGCCAGCGTAAATTGCTTTCGAGGCGGATCATGAAGACCTTGGCTGGCTCTTGCTCACTCATGGCTTGCGCTGGTCTTGCTTGCTTGCTATCAGCCGAAATTTGTTCAGCGGCGGGGAGGGCTTGTACACGAATTTCAAACTCATGCGCATACATACCTTCGTTCTCGGCACTCGCATTTTTTTGCGCAACTAAATTATTATCCCAAAATAATTGCTGCCAGCCAGCTAAAGAGCCTTCTAATCTGAGAGGTCTTCCCAGACAATCGATGTTCAGTAGTTCCAATTTAATTCCATGAAAAAGCATTCAATAAACGCGAATTCTATTAGAAAATTGGGCTTTTGACGGATTTTTCTGTGCAGTTATCTTGCGGCGGTTTAGCACCCATAGGCACTAGCAAAATAGAAATTCAATCAAAACCCCTGAACACAGAGGCACTGTGTTGAGAGGTTTGGTTTTAATATCTACGCAAGTCAGGTACAGCGCCTTTGGCGGTACCTGCCCGCTGTGTTGTAAGGCTTAGTCTTTATGGGCACCCATCGCCGCCATAATTTCTTGATGCCCTTGTGCCATGCCGTTTTCAGGAATGCTTTGCGCTTCGGTGTTTTTTACTTCCTGCAAGCGTGCTAATAATTGTTCGTCAATATCATCACCACGTCCCAAGAATAGGCCTTGTGTCAAACTAATGTGCGCTGCCTCGAAACTTCCCGCGCCAGCACATAAAATCGTGCGGTTTGGTGCATCTTGCGCGGCTAACACTAACATGGCGGGAACCACATCACTAGCCTGTATCGCATTGAGCATCGCTTCTGGATAGAGGCCATTGGTCATACGGGTTGCTGCTGTTGGCGCCAAGGCATTGACGCGGATATCGTGTTTAGCACCTTCGATGGAGAGGGTCTGCATTAAGCCGACTAAACCCAGCTTTGCGGCGCTGTAGTTCGATTGTCCAAAATTGCCGTACAGTCCAGACGACGATGTGGTCATCATAATGCGACCATAATTTTGTGCGGTCATAATAGGCCACACCGCTTTACAGCAATTCACGCTACCCATCAGATGCACTTCTATCACCAGACGAAAATCTTCAAGCTCCATTTTGCCAAATGACTTATCACGCAAAATGCCAGCGTTATTAATCATGATGTCGATGCGACCCCATTTATCCATGGTCTCTTGTACCATAGACTGCACTGCCGCAAAGTCAGTCACTGAGGCACTGTTCGCCATTGCTTCACCGCCCGCGGCGATGATTTCATCGACCACGGCTTGTGCTGCACTAGCAGATCCGCCAGAGCCATCGCGTGCGCCACCTAAATCATTGACGACCACTTTTGCTCCGCGCTTAGCGAGCGCTAATGCGTGTTCGCGACCAAGACCGCCGCCAGCACCAGTGACAATAGCAACGCGACCTGAAAAATCTAAGCTCATGGGTTCTCCTTTGTTTGTTATTAAATAAGAATGAGGGATCAAATTGCCTAACGAAGTGGTTCGACTACAGCAGTGGTTCTACTACAGCAGTGGTTCGACTACAACACCGATGCACTTCTCGATCCAAACTTCGGCTGCTTGTTATGGTTGTGCAGACTCCTCTTGGATAAGCTGGCACGTTTCTTTCTTCATTTAGATTATTTTATCGGACTTAGGTCTGAATATCGCAGTCTAGTTTTAGTTTGCTGGCTCTATTGTAAAAAATACGTGTAAGCAGACTGGCTTGTGCTGCGTATTTACATGTAAAAAATTGTTGGCGGCGTTGAGCAGGTGATGTTGGCTGTTGTATTTACTAAAGGGAAATCTCTATACGACCTACTACGCGGCCGAAGTTTGAATCTACGATGGATGCATTGCTCTAGCGCAGGTGTGCTTCTCGATTCAAACTTCGACCGCTCGTGACGGTTGTGCAGAGGCCTCAAATAGTGTTTCTAAAAAATTAAAATGTTCAGTCGTGCTAAGCGCGAGAAAATCTTTCTCGCAATTACCCAGCACAACAAAGTTTGGATTTTTAGAGGCGTCATAAAGAAAATGTATCTTTATTAGATGTTATCGCTTATGTTTTGAATGAAGTCCTTTTGGCTAAGGTATAGGCATTTGATCGCTGACAAATCAGTTAATTTCGATAGGAATTACGATGACGTATACAAGCGGGAAATTTGAGCAAAAATCCAGTTCACCCGAAAGCATTTGGGCGATCTATCAGTTGGGACGCTGGCGTGATATCAATACACTTGCTGTTGCATTGCCAGCCCTATTGGGACTGCTGGCACTTATCGGTTGGATTTTTTCAATTCCAATCTTGAAAAGCCTGCTGCCTGGTGCGATTGCGATGAAAGCAAATACTGCGTTGGGCTTAGTAACTTCAGCAAGCGCCCTGTTCTTACTCTCTACGCTCTCCATGCACCCCATGCTCCCTAAGCACCATTCCATATCGCAAGCTGTCGTGCGGCGTATCGTAGCGCAAGTATTGGCCGGTTTGACCCTGTTGATCGGTTCAGCGACCTTGGGTCAACACCTGTTTGGCTGGGAGCTCGGAATTGATGAGTTGTTATTTCGTGATACGGTCGACACATTGTGGGGCACACATGGCCGTATGGCGCCTCTGACTGCATTGGGTTTCATGTGTATAGGGATATCTATACTGTTGATGTCTTGGCGGATTTGGCGTCTCGTGACGGTTTTGTTGTCCTTGTCTATCGTATTTATTGGTGCGATTTCTGTGCTCGGTTATGTATGGAATGCCAGCGAATTGGTCACTGATAGAATTTTGCCACCGTTAGCAATTAATACCGCCATCGCTTTCGTAATGCTGGGAGCTAGTATTTTGTATAGTAGTTTGCGGGGAGAGCAAACCGAGGTGGAAAACAGCCTGGTTGAGAAAAAAATCCTGCTGGCTTTTCTCAGTGCATTTGTATTGTTAGTGATCGTTGGTGGCTATGCTTATCGTACCTCGGCAAAATTAGCGAATTCTATGCAACAGCTAAACCACATCCAGCGTATGCGCGTAGAGTTAGGGCAGTTATACGGCACGATGGCAGATATCGAAGCGCTACAACGACACTATTTAATTACAGCTAATCCCGTTTATAAAGACGAGTTTCAACGCCTGGCTACAGTGTTTTCTGCGCAGTTACAAAGGCGTTTGCCGGACACGATTGATGATCCGGAATATCGCCAAGCTTTTCTCAATTTGCGTAGCTTGATGAGTCAGCGCCTAACCTCTTTACAAACACAGCTTGCGCAGCTTAATCCACCAAGTCGTGCACAGCCACAACGAGACATAAACGACGATGGTATACGAGTGATGTCGGGTATCCGCGGCATGATAGACAATGTGTCAGAGTTGGCGACAAAGCGTGTCTCACAGGGCGAGCTTGCCTTGTCTGAAAATCGTTTGCTGACCTTGATCTTATTGTTATCGACGCTGGTGCTATTGATATTTATTTTTGCGATTTTGTTTTTTGGTGTGCGTAGAGAAATTCGTAACCGACAACAAATTGAAGCGCAATTGCGAGATAGTTCGGTGCGTATGCAAACCTTATTAAGCTCGGTCGTTGATGGCGTGATCACGATGAATCAATTCGGTGTGGTGGAAAGCTTTAATCCTGCTGCCGAGCGTTTATTCGCCTATTCCGCACATGAAGTGATAGGTCAGAATCTTAGTATGTTGATGCCGGAGCCACATCATACTTTGCACGACGATTATTTGTTGCGTTATCGAAATACCGGCGATCCGCACATTTTAGGTAAGCATCTTGAAGTCACGGGGCGCCGTAAAGATGGTACTGAAATCGCCCTTGATTTAGGTGTCAGTGAAATGGTTTTGAATGGCGAACGATTTTTTACCGGCATCGTGCGCGATATCAGTGTCAGTAAAAAAGCCGAGATAGAGTTGCGTGCAAGCGAAGAGCGCTATCGCATGTTATTTGACACCATGGATGAAGGCTTTTGCGTATTAGAGATGATTTACGATGAGCGTCAAAAAGTGGTCGATTATCGTTTTATCGAAATTAATAAAGAGTTTGAAAAACAAACCGGTTTGCAAAACGCCTTACATAAAACTATTTTAGAATTAGTGCCAGATCACGATGTGGTTTGGTTTGATATTTTTGAAAACGTAGTAAAGACTGGGGAGTCAATACGAGTGCAAAATCCCGTCGAGGCGATTCAACGCCATTTCGACATTTTTGCGTCCAAGATAGATGGCGATGATAGTCATCGGGTCGGTGTGATCTTCAAAGATATTACTGACAGGCAGCGCGATCAAGATGCTTTGTTGGCGGCCAAAGAGCAAGCCGAGTTAGCCAATCGCACTAAGGATTCGTTCCTCGCTACGATGAGTCATGAAATACGCACGCCTTTGACGGGTATGTTGGGTATGTTGGAACTACTCTCTATGTCACATTTAGAGGCAGAGCAATTGACGACCTTAAATTCTGCCTGGAGTTCTGCGCGCGCTTTATTGCGCATTGTGAATGACATCCTTGATTGGTCAAAAATTCAAGAAGGTAAATTGCAGTTGACTGCGCAAGCCAGTTCGATCCCGCAGTTATTGCAAGATGTCGTGAATACCTATTCACGCGTGGCCAGTTTGAAAACCCTGGTTTTGCGCCAAACGACGGATAGTCAGATAGCGGCAGCGCATTTAGTTGACCCGCTGCGACTATCGCAAATTTTGAACAATTTTGTGAGTAATGCGATCAAATTTACTCCGCATGGAGAAGTCGTAGTACGGGCAGAATTAATCGCACAATTGCCTGATGCGCAACGCATTCGTTTTTCTGTGCGCGATACGGGAATTGGTATTTCCAAAGATGTGCAGGAGCATTTATTTCAACGCTATCAGCAAGGTGGATCAGGTACCGCAAGGATGTATGGCGGCACAGGTCTGGGGCTGGCCATTTGTCGTACCCTAGCGCATCTGATGGAAGGTGAAATTGCACTAGAAAGTGAACTCGGACAAGGAGCGACTTTTAGCCTCATTGTCGATTTACCCGTCACTGCCTTGCCAGAGGTTGCGCTGCAAAGCATGCACCATGAGTTAGAGCAAAGGACGGTCACGCCGCTGTATACGCATAAGGAATTAGCGCCTGTCGTATTGGCGGTTGATGATCATCCAGTCAATCGCAATCTCTTAGCGCGGCAGTTGGCTTTGTTGGGATTGCAGGTGGAAACCGCCGAAGATGGACGCAAGGCTTTGGCATTGTGGCAGACGGGGCGCTTCGCATTGTTGATTACGGATTGTCATATGCCAGAAATGGATGGATACGCCTTGACCAAGGCTATACGCGAACTGGAGGCAGCGCGTGCGGGGGCAAAAACACTCATCATTGCCTGGACTGCGAATGCTCTGGGTGATGAGTACAAAATCTGCATGGATGCCGGTATGGATGAATTATTGGTCAAGCCAAATAATTTATTGCAGCTTAAAAAAGCTTTAGAGAAGTATTTGTACACGCCAGCATCGCAGCGTTCGCCTGCTGTTTCAGCGACAAATGCACTCACTTTAAATAGTAGTATTACGAATACAACTGACGCGGATGTCGGTGCGCAACCAATTATTGATTTCGCTAAATTTTCTCAGGTGGTGCCTGATCGTGCTGAACATCTACAAGTATTGCAAGACTTTTGTGACTATATGCGGGTAGACTGTGCTGAGCTTCCTCGCTTGCAGCAAGCGGCAGATTTTCATGCAATCCAAAGTAGTGCACATCGCATGAAAGGATCGAGTCGTATGGTGGGGGCAGAACCTTTAGCGGGGGCTTGTCTTGCCTTGGAAAATGCCGCTAAGCAAGTTGATATCGTCGCTGTGCAGCAAGCATGTAAAGACTTAGAGCAGACCTATACACAATTCGTCGATTATCTTGATGCACTTAGCTGTGGCGCACTCAAAGAAAGTGGGGTGTCAGATGAACATTCATGACCTGCATATCTTAGTCGTTGAAGACGATACTTTTCAGCGCCGCACGCTCTTAAGCATGTTGCGCTCGCTAGGTGCGACCACGGTTTCTGAATCGGCTAATGGAAAAGTGGCGCTGGATCTCATACGTCAATCGGCCGCGAAACCTGTCAATGTCACGATTTGTGATTTACAAATGCCCGAAATGGATGGCATGGAATTTTTGCGACATTTAGGGCAAGAAGGCTATGACGTTGCGATTATTATTGCGAGTGCGTTAGACAGTAAATTGTTAACATCGGTTGGGCGTATGACCAGAATGCACGGTATTAAATTACTCGGCACAATTGAAAAACCGATTACGCTGGAACGTCTAAAAGAACTTTTAAATCGGCATGATTTGTTGGTCAGTAAGTGGCAACAACCGCATGACGCCATAACGTTTTCGATTGCCGAAATTAGAGAAGGAATAGAGCTGGCGCAATTTGAACCTTTCTTCCAACCAAAAATTGATTTGCGCACTGGGCGTCTGGTTGGTGCTGAAGCTTTGGCGCGGTGGATACATCCCGTGCATGGGGTGATTAGCCCATATGCTTTTATTCCCTTACTAGAACACAGCGGTGATATTGATGCGTTGACTTTCCTGATATTGGAAAAATCTGCGCGCGCATGTAAAACCTTGTTAGCACAAGGTCACCCTTTAACTATTTCAGTTAATCTATCCTTGAGTTCCTTGGACAAAGCGGGGCTGGCAGAAAAAATTGTTGAGATCGTTAATAACGCTGGTATCGACGCTGATTGCATCGTTTTAGAAGTGACCGAATCAGCGGTCATGACCGAAGTCGCGATTGCTTTAGAAAATCTGGCGCGTCTGTCCATGAATGGATTCGCGCTCTCGATTGATGACTATGGAACTGGTTATTCCAGTTTGCAGCAGCTCACGCGTATTCCATTTAGTGAACTGAAGATCGACCAATGTTTTGTTAAAGATTGCACCGACAATCCAGAGATGAGCATCGTAGTGAAGTCCAGTATCGATTTGGCGCATAAGTTAGGGATCAAGAGTGTTGCGGAGGGCGCAGAAACGCAACAAGATTGGGATACGCTGAAGATGATGGGGGCGGATACAGTGCAGGGCTATTTTATCGCTAAGCCGATGTCACAAGCGATGTTTTTGGATTTTACTCAAAACTATATCAGTCAGTTAGAAGTGGTAAATGTGCCGACTCCGGACGATAGTCAAAATCACATTCTGGTGGTTGACGACGATGCTTACATGCGTGAGCTCATCATTGGTGTGTTGCAAGATTTGGGCTTTACCGACGTCGTGGAAGCGGATAGCCCTATCATTGCGATGCAATTATTTGAGTTGCATAGCTTTGATTTGATTATCACCGATGTCAATATGCCAGAAATGAATGGTTTGAAATTCATCAAATTGCTCCGAGCAGGGCGCACATTGGCGAAACGTGAAACCAGAGTCATTGTGATCACCGCATTTTCGCAAACCGAAATTTTAGGCGCGGCACTGGCGCTCGATATTAATGGTTTCTTGACCAAACCTTTTACATCGAGTCAGGTGCAGAAAAAAATAGAAAAAGCCATGTCAGAAAAGCTGCATTTACATCACCCTTTTGCCTATGAAGCTGTTGGCACTGAGTTTAGAGTTTTGGCGAATCAGACCAGTGTGGAGATGAATTCAAATGAAACAACAGAGCGTCGTCCTGCCACCGATTTCGCGGCTAGCTTGGCGAGTAACGCGGTGTTAAATTTAGCTTCTAATCCACGCGATTTGAGAACTGAAGAAAAAAATCTGCAATGGAGTGCTTACGATATTCCTTTGCAGGAATTACGCCCGGGTATGATTTTGTATGAAGATATTTTCTTGATGGACGGCACTCAGCTCTTGTTTGCTGGCCATGCACTGACGGAATTGTCGATCAATCGGCTGATGGATTTGAAGGATTTTTTGATCGGTATGAATATTGTCGTACAAGGAGCGCCGCGATCAGCGTCGAAACAGCAAGAACCTTAGACGCGTAAGAACTCTTCCTTTTGCCCCATCCAACGCTGCAAGTGCGCTTCGACCGTAGGCAAATCATGTGCCAGTAATTGCACCGCCAGATTGCGCGCTTTTTCAACCAGATATTGGTCTTTCTCCAGATTGGCAAAACGTAGTAAAGCCTCGCCTGATTGCCGTGCCCCTAAAAATTCACCGGGGCCACGCAGTTCTAAATCTTTACGCGCAATTTCAAAGCCATCGGTGCTTTCGCGCATAGTGAGCAATCGTTGTTTTGCGGTATGTCCAAGTGGGCCTTGATACAGCAATAGACATACACTGGCAGCGGCGCCGCGACCAACCCGCCCGCGCAATTGATGCAGTTGTGAGAGACCAAAGCGTTCGGCGTGTTCGATCACCATCAAACTCGCATTCGGCACATCGACGCCGACTTCAATCACCGTGGTGGCGACTAAGACTTGCACTTCATTGCGAGTGAAGGCATCCATCACGATTTGTTTTTCGGCGGGCTTGAGTTTGCCATGGACCAAACCAACACGACAATCGGGCAGCGCTGCGCTTAGCATCGCGTGGGTGTCGGTCGCGGTTTGTAATTGTAGCGCTTCGGATTCTTCGATTAACGGGCATACCCAATACACTTGCTTGCCTTCTTGCGCGGCGGCGTGTACCCGCTCTATTACTTCATCGCGGCGATTTTGGTCGACTACGCGCGTGACGATAGGCGTGCGTCCTGGTGGCAATTCATCGATCACAGAAACTTCCAGATCGGCGTAATACGTCATCGCCAAAGTGCGGGGAATCGGTGTTGCTGACATCATGAGTTGATGCGGAATTTTGCCTGCTTCCGCTTTATTCCGTAGCGTGAGTCTTTGCGCGACACCAAAGCGATGTTGTTCATCGACGATGACTAAACCGAGTTTGGAAAATTGCACCGCATCTTGAATTAAAGCATGGGTGCCGATCACGAGTTGCGCTTCGCCTGAAGAAATCAGCGCTTGCGCTTTTTCCTTTTCTTTCTTCTTCAGGCTACCAGTCAGCCACGCCGTTTTTACGCCCAAAGGTTCTAACCAGCCCGCGACTTTACGAAAGTGCTGTTCCGCCAAAATCTCCGTCGGTGCCATCAATGCTGCTTGATAGCCACTATCAATCGCCTGTGTTGCTGCGAGTGCTGCGACGATGGTTTTGCCGCTGCCGACATCACCTTGCAATAATCTTTGCATAGGAAAGGCTTGCTTGAGATCGGTGCGAATTTCTTCCAATACGCGTTCTTGTGCGCTTGTCAGATTGAACGGTAAGGTCGCTAAGAATGCGTGTGTCAATGCGCCTACAGTCGGCAGTGCCGTCGCGCCTTGCGACCGACGCGATGCTTGGGCACGCTTGAGTGAGAGTTGTTGCGCCAACAGTTCATCAAATTTCATGCGCTCCCACGCCGGATGTTCGTGTTCTAACAGCGCATATTGATCGACATCAGGTGGTGGGTTGTGCAGTAACTTCACCGCTGATTCAAAATCCTGTAAGCCCAGTTCTTGCAGTAGCGTAGGGGAGAGCGTGTCATACCAACGCACTTTATTGAGCGCACTGCTAATCGCTTTGCGCAGCATGGTTTGTGAGACACCATCGCCTGCGTGATACACCGGTGTCAATGAAGTCGGCAGTGCTGCACCCTCATTCACCATCTTATACGTCGGATGCACCATTTCGGCGCCAAAAAAGCCATGACGCAGTTCACCACGCGCCCTGACTCGCATGCCGACTGCCATCTGCTTGATCTGACTGCCGTAAAAATTCAAAAAACGTAAGACGACTTGTCCTGTATTGTCGCTAATCGTGACGACTAATTGCCGGCGTGGACGGTATTGAATATCGCATTCAGTGACTTCGCCTTCGACTTGTACCGAACTACCACCGCGAAAACCCGCATCGCGCATAGACACCACTTCGGTTTCATCTTCATAGCGCATCGGTAAATGCAGGGCGAAATCCATGTCTGAGCGCAGGCCTAGCTTGGCGAATTTTTCATCCAGGCGTACAGGTTTTGCAGGCGCGGCTTTCTTCTTGCTGGCAGGCTGAGTAGGTGCGCTTGCTGACATAGGGTAAAATGGCGGGTTGGTCGGAAAAGTTATGCGTGAAAGCTAATTCGCGTGATTTTACTGGTTTTTTATACAGTAATGTTAATTTTAATTGTGGGGCGAGTTCTTCGTGACTTGACTCTTTTCCTTCAAGGCATAGGTATCCACACAAGTCGGAGTGCGATGAAATACTCCTTCCCCGAAGTTTTACGAAATGGGGAAGGCTGGGATGGGGATGGGTTTTAGCCTTGCTATAGAAACCGCTGGTTGCGTCACTATACCCATCCCCACCCTAGCCCTCCCCTTGAAAGGGAGGGGACTTTCAGTGGCGCTCCAACTTGTGTAGATTCCAATAACATGGTCTAGAAATGCGCTGCGTGCTCAGCGCCCCTGTGGCAAAGAAGTTTTAATTTTGGTGTAAATATGTACTCACTCAGTGATTTTGATTTTGAACTCCCACCCGAGCTGATCGCGCAAACTGCTTTGCCTGATCGTACCGCGTCGCGTCTCTTGCACGTGAGCGATACAGGCATCGTTGACCGTCAATTTTCTGACATTGTGGATCAACTCGATACCGGCGACTTGTTGGTATTTAACGATACCCGTGTTTTGAAAGCACGTTTTTTCGGTGCCAAAGAAACTGGTGGCAAGGTCGAAATGCTAGTCGAGCGTGTCATCAAGAACACGGCGGATGAACACATTGTGCATGTGCAATTGCGCGCCTCCAAGTCGCCGTTGGCTGGTAGTAAAATTCGTTTAGCCGATGCGTTTGATGTCACCGTCGGTGAACGTGCAGGTGAATTTTTTACCCTACATTTCCCCGGTGATGTGTTTGAACTCATCGAGAAATATGGCCGCTTGCCGCTACCACCCTACATTAATCATGAAGCGGATGATTTCGATGAGCATCGCTATCAGACAGTGTACTCACGTGTCCCAGGTGCGGTCGCTGCACCCACCGCGGGTTTGCATTTTGATGAAGCGCTTTTGGAAAAATGTAAAGCCAAAGGCATACAACTGGCCTTCGTTACCTTGCACGTCGGCGCGGGTACGTTCCAACCAGTGCGTACCGAAGATTTAAGCAAGCACGACATGCACAGCGAGTGGTACACCGTACCTGAAGAGACCGTCGCGGCAGTGCGTGCGACTAAAGCCGCAGGCAAGAATGTGATCTGCGTTGGCACCACCAGCATGCGCGCCATAGAATCCGCCTCACAAACTGGTGAGCTTTTGGCAGGCAGTGACGATACGCGTTTATTTATTACACCCGGCTATCGTTTTAAAACCGTGGATCGCTTAGTAACGAATTTCCACCTGCCAAAATCAACATTAATGATGCTGGTCTCAGCGTTTGCAGGTTACGATGCGATACGTGAAGCCTATGCGCATGCAATCGCGCAGAAGTATCGTTTCTTCAGTTATGGGGATGCGATGTTGCTCACGAATCGCTCTGGTACACACCAATAAATCCAATCTCAGGGCGCATTACGGCGTTGCCAATGCTCGCAATACCGACGTATTGCTGTGCTTGGCGCCTTGTACTGCATCCCTGACATTGAATTTCTAGGTGTGTACAGTGTAACAAAACGAAGTAGAGAAAAATAAAACAAAAAAACTCTGCTATCTCCGCGCCTCTGCGGTTAAGCTTTTAATTTTCTTAGTTCCCATTTTTATTTAGGTCGGTAAATCCTATGCTGCAATTTCAACTACTCAAAAAAGACAAAACCACAGCCGCGCGTCGTGGTCGTATCACCGTCGATCATGGTGTGATCGAAACACCTATTTTTATGCCAGTTGGCACTTATGGTTCAGTGAAAGCGATGTCGCCACTCGAACTGAAAGAAATCGATGCTCACATTATTTTGGGCAATACCTTCCACCTGTGGCTGCGTCCGGGTTTGGATGTCATTAATAAATTTGGCGGCTTGCATGATTTCATGGGATGGGACAAACCTATCCTGACCGACTCGGGTGGATTCCAGGTTTTCTCACTCGGCGCGATGCGTAAGATTACCGAAGAAGGCGTGAAATTTGCGTCACCGATTAGCGGTGAGCGCTTGTTCCTGTCGCCAGAAATTTCTATGCAAATTCAACGTGCTTTGAATTCAGACATCGTCATGCAATTTGATGAATGCACACCGTATGAAATCGATGGACGTCCAGCCACTAGCGAAGAAGCGGGTAAATCCATGCGCATGTCTTTACGCTGGGCGCAACGCTCGATGAACGAATTCAAAGGCGGCGAAAATCCAAATGCCTTGTTCGGCATCGTACAAGGCGGCATGTTCGAAAACCTGCGTGATGAATCCTTGGCAGCTTTGAATGAAATGGGATTTGATGGTATCGCTATCGGTGGCTTATCAGTCGGCGAACCAAAAGAAGACATGTTACGCATTCTCTCGCACGTAGGCCCAAAACTGCCAGAAAACAAACCGCATTATTTAATGGGCGTCGGCACACCAGAAGATTTGGTCGCTGGCGTCGCCAACGGCATCGATATGTTCGACTGCGTGATGCCGACACGGAATGCCCGTAATGGTTGGATTTTCACCCGCTTCGGTGACGTCAAAATTAAAAACGCCCGCTACAAAGAAGACAAAGCGCCGTTGGATGAAACTTGCACCTGCTACGCCTGCAAAAACTTCTCCCGCGCTTACTTGCATCATTTACACCGCACTGGCGAAATCCTGGGTGCGCGTTTAAACACCATCCACAATTTACATTACTACCTCGACTTGTTCCGTCAGATTCGCTTGTCTTTGGATGAAGATCGCTTCCCAGAATTCGTCGCGCAATTCAAGGCCGATCGATCGCGTGGGGTGTGAAATAAATTTGATTTGGAAAATTAGTAAAATACCTTGAAAAAGCCCGCGAACATGCGGGCTTTTTTTTGCCTCAAATTACAACATACTCTAGTTGTTAAGTAGTAAATCCGGATTAAATATCGAATAGTATTGATAAAAAATTACATGCACTTTATCGTGTAAGCGTTTTTAACGTTAACCTATTTAACGATATGAATTCACAGAAAAAAATAATTTGGAAATTTGGTTTCAAAGTGATTTGCGTCGTTTCTTTGGGCTTTGCAACTTTTTCCTCATCTAATGCACTTGCCTGCAGTGTGGTTTTTTATGACACCAGAGGATTTCAAAGCTCACATCATCTGCCTGCAAATGCGCGTGGCGTTCTATTTCGTTGGGAAGCGGCTGAAGTAGCTCATATCGGAAATGCGCGCATAGTGAATAAGCTGCCAGTACCGCTGAGTGCTAAGCAATTCGCTGTTTCTGAATCTGATCGCCTTACCCCAATCTCCGTGGTGATTAAAAAAGTTGAATTGCCGTCAAATAATAAATCTGACGACAAATATTTTTATATAGCCGACCCTGAATTAAAAGCATGCTTTGATACGCGCAATCTAGGGTCGCAATCAGAAACATGTGCCGCACCTGAAATGCGCATAGCGAATGGGGACGATATCGCAAAGTTCTTGGATCAAGGAAAAATTCGGGATGTTTCCATAGAATTCCAGCGGGAAAACGGGCTTTTTCGAATTGAGCCAGTCTTGGGATTTAACGAAGGAAAGCGCTATAAATTTAAATTCATAGATGAAGTTCATCAAAGCCATATGTCATCAAATAATACTGAAGCAGAAGTGGAGATAGATGCTCCTTTATTGCTATCAGCGGCAGATAGACTGACTTTAGAATCGGATCTTGTACCAACTTTAAGCTGGCGCGGAGACGGATTTGGCCTGAGTAGTGCATGTGGTGATGGCATACGTCCACATCCTATTTTTCAAAAGGAAATTGAATTTCATTTGCCCCAAGCCTTTGCCCCGTATCGTAAATTTATGTATTTTCGCTCGGAAGAATTGACGACACAATCCGAGTTATCCGTGCCAGCAGCACCCCTGCGGACGGTAGCATCAGCTTCAGATTTATCGCTTCTGAATCAAGCTATTGTTCAGCATATTGATGGTTTTCTTCAAACCAGAAATGGAAGTAGTAAAGTATTCGCTCACGCACTTTGTAGCGCCAGAGCGCATGCTACTCCGAGAACAATAAGTTTGCGTGGATATACCGCTTTGTTGGAAATGGGCGATACCCTCTTAACATCAGCACCTATAGAAATTAATTTTCTTGGCGCCGCCGATAACATTTGTTATGGCGCACCACTTTTGGAACGTGTACTGGCCGAAAACGCCGCTCCACAAATCACTGCAGCCGTGTGTGATTTAACGGCAGGTCCATTCAGAGATGTTGATCCTGTGCAGATACTGACTTTACTTCATCGCGTTCCTATTACTAATACGCCCAATGGCAACGACGAACGACGATTCTGTTTAGCTGATGCTCTGGTACACACCGCTAGTCAAATTAAGGATTTGGACTCGGCGAGCGCTGAACGTGTCTTCAGTCAACTGTTGAGTTTGACGGGAAAGTCAGTTGATGGAGATTCGTCAAATTTAGATGACATCAGAAAGTTTTCTAATCAGCTTCAGAGTCGAATCAATGCAGCGAGTAAAGACTCCGATCTAGATGCGAGCGTTTTTTCTAGTACGGCAAAAATCTTGGCGAAGCGATATGTAGCGTATGGAAGAACAAATTCCAACGAAGATTTTTCTTTAGCTCGTACCTTGAAAGGAATGGGAGTTAGCGCTCAAGATGCTATACCTGTTTTGCTAGGTAGTCTAGATAACGTGACGACATCGCCCCCTTGGGAAATTTTTCGTGTGATGTTGGCGATTGCGCCAAAAGATCATCGCGTGATCGCTGCAACTCTCGATGCGTCAGATAAAAATCGGGATGCTAAGTCAGCTCTGACTCGTATTAAAGTCGAGACTATCAATAATGCCGAAACCTTATTGCTGATCGCCGAAAAGTCGCCTTATGACGACCAAAGAAAAACCGCCTTCCAGCTACTTTTTAAGAAGCCTGAGTATAGCCACCGTGTGAGCTTAGCCTTAATGTCGCTTGCATTTCAAGATAAGCGTGACGTGCAAAATAGAGAATTGATTGCCCGCCTGCGTAAATTGAAAAATGACGATCAGCGATGTATTGAAATTTTCTTTTCTGTCCCAGGATTTTCTGATGAAAAGACATGGTGGTTAAAGCAAATGGGATCACGAGCTGCCATTTCAGCACCGAGATTATTGAAAGAATTCTCAATGTGGAATGATGCAGTTTATTACTTCAATTTAATTGATACTTTGAAAGTCATCGATGTGACAAAACGTAGTCTGCGTAAAGCCTACCAAATAGCGCGACAATCTGAGGTTGCTGAAATCCGGGATGCTGCAAAGTCGGGGCTGGTAGAGTTGAATGCCGGGCGTAGGAAATAAACTGAGCAGTATCGGATTTACGCATGCTTCTTCTGTTGATGAAACTATAGGACTTACACAAACTTGCATTGCCTAGAGCTTCGTTGCGTAGGGCGCGCCGCGCGCACCACACACATAGGTTGCTGCCTCGGTGCGCACGGCGCACCCTCACCCATTTATTCTTGATGCCAGTACGGCTTCCACCTTTATCGAGCACTGCAAGGGATGGCAAGGAAGCCAGCATCAGTTTTGCGTAAGTCCTAGATCAATTAGTTGTTTATTAATTAATTAAAATATGAACTTTGGTCGAAAAATAGGGTGTTAATTTGTTTGTAATTTGCTCATATGATACAAATCAGCGAGTTTCGGTGGTTTTATCTTCATATTCATCTAAACCAGCATTCTCTACGCATTGATTTGTCGTTTGTGCGCCTGCCTAATGCTAGAATGTTGCGCTTTGTTGCCTAGCATGAAAATGCTGATCATTTTGACAAAAGTGTTGTAGGGCTTTAAATCTTCAACATTGCCCCAAGATGCGTGCAAGTGACTGATTTGTTTTAAAAAAATTATTAAATGGAGTTCTATCGTGTTTATTTCTAATGCTTATGCTCAAGCTGCTGGCGCGGCGCAAGATACCTCTTTGATGAGCTTCTTGCCTATCATTTTGATGTTTGTGGTTTTGTATTTCGTCATGATCCGTCCACAAATGAAACGCCAAAAAGAACAAAAAACGATGCTAGACGCGTTAGCAAAAGGCGATGAGGTAATCACTGCTGGTGGTATCGCGGGTAAAGTGACGAAAGTCTCTGATACCTTCGTCTCTGTTGAAGTGAGCAATGGTGTGGATATTCAAATCCAAAAAAGTGCAGTGACGACACTGTTACCAAAAGGCACACTGAAATAATATCTACTTGTGTAACACAAGGGGCAAATGCAAAGTTTGCCCCTTCGTTATTTTGGTTTATTAGATTTATGTTGTTCCTGTGTTGTTCTTACTATGCTGTTCTTAATTAGACTCTCGCTATGAATCGTTATCCTCTCTGGAAGTACATCATCATATTGATCGCTCTGGTCTTTGGTGCTTTGTATACTGCACCGAATTTCTTCGGTGATTCGCCCGCTGTGCAAATTAATAGTGCCAAGGCCACTGTGAAAGTGGATAACAGCATGATCGCGCGGGTTGAACAAATATTGAAAGAAGCAGGCGTCAGCTCAACTGGTTTCTCGTATGATTACAATGGCATACAGGGCTCTATCCGTGCGCGCTTTGTAAATACAGACGTGCAGTTCAAAGCGAAAGCTGCTTTGGAAAAAGGTTTAAACGCAGACCCTACTGATCCTGTGTATACCGTCGCTTTGAATTTATTGCCGAACACCCCAGAGTGGATGCAAAAGCTGCGCGCTTTCCCTATGTATTTAGGTTTGGATTTGCGCGGTGGTGTGCATTTCTTGATGAAGGTCGATACTTCCGCGGTATTGACTAATCGTGTGAACGCTCTCCAATCTAGTATCCGCAGCACTTTAAAAGACAAAGAAGTACGTCACGCAGGTATTTCGCGCGATGCATCTTCGGTCACGATTAAATTCCGTGATGCGGAGACACGTACTAAGGCACGTGAAGTCATTACACGTCAGTTGAGTGATGTGAATTTGTTTGACAGCGTTGCTACGCCCGAGAATACCGATTTGACTATGAAAGTCACGATCAAACCAGAAGCGCTGACGAATTTGATGAATGAAGGCGTGAAGCAAAATATCGCGGCGCTCTCCAAACGGGTCAACGAAATTGGTGTTGCAGAACCTATCATTCAACAGCAAGGTGCGGATCGTATTGTCGTCCAATTGCCTGGTGTACAGGATGTGGCAGGTGCCAAAAAAATTATCGGTCGCACGGCTACTTTAGAAGTACGTCTGGTTGATGAGAGTGTAATTGGTCCTGTTGATGAAAATACCGCTGTTCCTTTTGGATCTGAGATGTTTAAAGTGGGTCGTGGTGGCCCAGCAATTTTGTACAAAGAGCCGATTGTCACGGGTGATTCGATCACCGGCGCACAAGCGAGTTTCGACAAAAATCAACAGCCTGCAGTTACTTTAGACTTAAACAGTGATGGTGGACGTCGTATGACTGACGCGACGCGCACTAACGTGGGCAAGCGCATGGCCTTTGTTTTGTTTGAGAAGGGTAAAGGCGAGTTGTTGCAAGTGGCGACGATACAAGATGTGTTGGGTAAAACTTTCCAGACCACGGGTATGCGTTCAACTAACGATGCAAATGAACTGGCTTTGCTGTTACGCGCTGGTGCTTTAGCAGCACCGATGGAAATTATCGAAGAACGCACAATCGGTGCGCAACTCGGTGCAGAAAACATCACTAAAGGTATTCATTCTACGATGTACGGTTTTGCCGCGATCGCTGTGTTCATGATTATCTACTACATGATTTTTGGTTTCTTCAGCGTGTTTGCCTTGGCGGTTAACTTGTTGTTGCTGGTTGGCATTTTGTCGGTGATGCAAGCGACTTTGACCTTGCCGGGTATGGCAGCGATTGCCTTGGCACTGGGTATGGCGATTGACGCCAACGTCTTGATCAATGAACGTATTCGTGAAGAACTGCGCGGTGGAAATTCACCGCAGAATGCGATTTTGCAAGGTTTCGACCGCGCTTGGGCGACGATTCTCGATTCCAACGTGACGACTTTGATCGTTGGCCTGGCCTTGTTGGTGTTTGGCTCCGGTCCAATTAAAGCCTTCGCGATTGTGCATTGTCTGGGTATTTTGACTTCGATTTTCTCTGCGGTATTTGTGTCTCGCGGTGTGGTCAATCTTTGGTACGGACGTAAGAAAAAATTGGCTTCTGTTTCGATTGGCCAGATTTGGAAACCTGCTGAGTGATCATTCTGAATACCAGCACTTAGTCAATTACAGAAAAGATTTAGGAATTTATCATGGAATTATTCCGTATTAAACGTGACATACCTTTCATGCGCAATGCGCTGATTTTTAATGTCATCTCCGCTTTAACCTTCGTCGCGGCTGTTTATTTTCTTGTGACGAAAAGTTTGCATTTGTCGGTGGAATTTACTGGCGGCACTTCAATGGAAGTCAGTTACAGCCAAGCTGCTGATAACAATAAAATACGCACCACAATTCAAGCTTTGGGTTTGAATGAAGTTGTAGTGCAGGCATTTGGTAAAGCGCAAGATGTTGTAATTCGCTTGCCTTTGCCTAAAGTTGCCGAGGGTGCGGCTAAGCCAAGTGAAAAAGAACTCAATGCGATGATTACGGCGCAAAATGAGCGCGTATTGAATGCCTTGAGAGCCGATCACCCTGATGTAAAATTGCAGCGTACAGCTTTGGTCGGAGCACAAGTCGGTGATGAATTGGCACATGACGGCCTGATGGCTTTGTTATTCGTGATCGTCGGCGTGATGGCTTATCTGGCGATACGCTTTGAATGGAAGTATGCGGTGTCTGCGATTGTTGCGAACTTGCATGACGTGGTGATTATTCTCGGCTTCTTCGCTTTCTTTGAATGGGAATTTGATTTGGCGGTACTCGCGGCGGTATTAGCGGTCTTGGGTTACTCAGTCAATGAATCCGTGGTTATTTTTGATCGTATTCGTGAGAACTTCTTGAAGCTGCGTAAAGCGACCGTCACTGAAGTCATCGATAACGCGATCACCAGTACGATTTCTCGTACCGTGATTACGCACGGTTGTACGCAGATGATGGTGTTGTCGATGTTGTTCTTCGGTGGCCCGACTTTGCATGGCTTCGCGATTGCTCTGACGATTGGTATTTTGTTCGGTATTTATTCTTCTGTATTCGTGGCGGCGGCAATCGCCATGTGGCTGGGTGTGAAGCGTGAAGACTTGATCAAGCCAGTTAAAGAAAAAGACGATACCGATGGAGCTGTTGTCTAAAGCAAAATATTTTGCAGCAGTTTCGTAACAAAAAGTATAAAAGAACCAAGCCAGCCTAAGT
>NZ_JACOGA010000002.1:0-286070 GCF_014284175.1 Affinundibacterium flavidum | reverse complement strand
CTGGCTTTTTCTTTGTTAAGATGCAGATGATCAAAAACGCTTGATGCAACGCTGTATGGTAGGGTGCGCCGCGCGCACCAGACGATTGTCGGGGCGGTGCGCATGGCGCACTACAGGGCAGATCGTTAGTGTGAAGCGTGAAGACTTGATCAAGCCAGTTAAAGAAAAAGACGATACCGATGGAGCTGTTGTCTAAAGCAAAATATTTTGCAGCAGTTTCGTAACAAAAAGTATAAAAGAACCAAGCCAGCCTAAGTGCTGGCTTTTTCTTTGTTAAGATGCAGATGATCAAAAACGCTTGATGCAACGCTGTATGGTAGGGTGCGCCGCGCGCACCAGACGATTGTCGGGGCGGTGCGCATGGCGCACTACAGGGCAGATCGTTACATAGTCGATAAATTCGCTACTTTTTTACCTGGGTCGATAGAACTTTCTTCTGAGAATGTGTCTAATAAGCTTCCCTCTGAAAATCAAAACAACATGAAAAACGCAAAAATCCCGGTACTTGCTTTGTCTATCGCTGTCGCTGCGGGCGGCGCTTATTGGATGTGGAAAAAAAGTGGTTCGGAAGGCACAGAGTTGATGGCCGGACAAACCATCGGTGCCAAGGGCGACAAGAATCGTCCCGTTACAGTCAATACGATTCTCGCCCAAAAGCGTAATTATGAAGTGCAGTTAAAAGCGAATGGCGTGGTTTCTTCGCTGAATATCGTCGAAGTACGCCCGCAAGTGAGTAGCGTCATCGATAAAGTACATATCAAAGAAGGCCAGTTTGTGAAAGCTGGCACTTTGTTATTTACACTAGATAATCGTGCAGATAGTGTGAATCTGGCAAAAGCCCAAGCACAGCTCGATAAAGAAATCGCCAGCCTGGCAGAAAATAAGCGCCAGTTAGAACGTAGTAAAGAATTATTTGCCAAAAAATTTCAATCACAAAGCGTGGTTGATGCGGCACAAACGGCAGTGCAGGCGCAACAATCGGTCGTCGATGGCGCAAAAGCTGCCGTTGCCGCTGCTAAGGTTAATTTGGGTTATAGCAAAATTGTCGCACCAGTCAGCGGCCGTACTGGTTTGATCAATGTTTTCCCCGGCTCCTTAGTGCAGCCAAATACTTCAGGCGCAGCCTTGGTTACGATTACGCAGATGGATCCGATTGCGATCACTTTCCCGCTGCCACAGCGTAATTTGTCCGATGCTTTAGATAGCATGAAACGGGGTGACAGCATCGCGTTCGCCAGCTTGCCAGATAGCAAAGCTGTCTTCAAAGGCAAGCTACAATTTATCGATAATGTGATCGATGCCGTGTCTGGCACCGTCAAAGTGAAAGCCGTTTTTGATAATAAAGAGATGAAATTGTGGCCAGGTGCCTATGCCAACGTCGACTTAAGTGTTTTGACATTGAAAGACGTGATCGTGATTCCACGCGATGCCTTAGTCATGGGCGTAAATGCAGTGACGGTGTTTATCGCCGATAGTGAAGGCAAAGCCGAACAGAAGAAAGTGCAAGTGCTGTATAGCTTTGAAAATGATGCGATTGTTAGCGGCTTAGAAGCAGGCATGAAAGTCATCTTAGAAGGTAAGCAAAATCTGCGCCCTGGTGTGCCTGTCAAAGAACGCAGTGAAGGCGATACTAAGGGAGACAATAAGAGGGATAAATCTGGTGCTAAGAAAAATGCTGATGGATCTGCCTCCGCTTCCGCCAGCTCAGCAGCATCGACAGCGGTAACTCCAGCAGCTTCCGCAGCGAGTGCATCATGAACTTATCGGAGTTATTTATTCGTCGTCCAGTGATGACGATATTGCTGAATTTATCTGTCGTCGTTGCAGGTATTCTCGCGTATCGCATCATCCCGATTGCAGCGCTGCCTAGCTATAACACACCGGTGATTAGTGTTGGTGCTGGCTTGCCAGGTGCGAGTCCAGAAACCATGGCAACCTCGGTCGCACTTCCACTCGAAAAACAATTTTCCACGATACCTGGTTTAGCGACGATCAGTTCCAGTAGCACCTTGGGTTCGACCTCGCTGACACTGGAATTTGACGCTAGCCGCAATGTGGATGACGCGGCGGTCGATGTGCAAGCGGCCTTATTGCGTGCGCAACGCGCCTTGCCGATAGAAATGACTTCTTTGCCGTCGTATCGCAAAGTGAATCCTGCCGATTCTGCGGTATTGGTATTGGCCTTGACCTCACCCTCTTTAAGTTTGGCAGAACTGACTAATTATGCTGAACACTTGATCTCACCAAATTTGTCGACACTAGCGGGTGTGGCGCAGGTCAATATTTTTGGTATTCGTCGTTATGCTGTGCGTATTCGTGTCGATCCAGGTGCGTTGGCAAGTCGCAATATCGGCTTCGATGAAATCACCACCAGCATCCGAGCAGCAAATTCGATCGCGCCAGTTGGTACGCTCGACGGTGATAAACAAACGCTGACCATCGTCGCGAATAAGCAATTACAAAATGCGGCGGAATTTGCCAATATTATCGTCAGCAACAAAGGTGGGCAGGTCGTGCGTTTGCGTGATGTCGCCAGTGTAGAAGATAGTTATGAAAGCGTGAAATCCGTTGGTAACTTCAATGGCGAACCAGCGATTATGTTGGCGATTCAACGCCAGACTGATGCGAATACAGTGAAAGTGGTTGATGCGATTAAAGCGGCGATTCCGGGCTTTAAAGCGCAATTACCGGCTTCGGTGAATATCACCTTAGCCAATGACAGATCAGTCTCTGTACGTGATGCTTTGCATGATGTAAACCTGACCTTAATGTTGACGATTTTCCTCGTCATCGTAGTGATCTTTTTATTCTTACGACACATGGTCGCCACGATTATTCCCGCCTTGTCGTTGCCCGTATCTTTGATCGGTGCGGTCAGTTTGCTGTGGGGCTTTGGCTATACGCTAGACAATATTTCTTTGCTAGGAATTACGCTCGCCGTTGGTCTGGTTGTCGATGATGCGATTGTCATGTTAGAAAATATTATCCGTCACGTAGAAATGGGCGAAACACCATTTGAGGCTGCATTGAAGGGTTCACGCGAAGTGGGCTTCACTATTATTTCTATCTCCACGTCCTTAATCGCAGTATTTATTCCTATCTTCTTCATGCCGGGTGTGATTGGCCAGTTATTCCATGAATTCGCGGTGGTCGTCAGTTTGGCAATTGTGGTATCGGCTTTCGTCTCCTTAACTTTGGTGCCAATGCTCGCCAGCCGTTTCTTAAAGGCCGAGAGCGAACATGTGGCTCCATCCAAATGGATAGGTGCGCTAACTCACAGTTTTGAACGTGGCTTCACAGCGTCTTTGCATGCGTATACGCGTGGCTTAGATTTAGCACTCGCCCATCGTAAGTCAGTATTGTTTGTGGCTTTGCTGACTTTCATTGCGACCGCGTATATGTTTAATTCCATTCCTAAAGGATTTTTTCCTGAAGAAGATATCGGTCAATTAAACGTCTCGACTGAAGCCGCCGAAGATACCTCGTTTCCAGCGATGGTTATTTTGCAGGAAAAAGTCGCGAAGATACTGCGTGAAGATCCGAACGTCTTAACTGTTTCCTCCTTTCACGGTGGTGGCGGTTCACAAAATACCGGACGCGGCTTTATCAATCTTAAACCTCGTAATCAGCGTAAGCCTATGAAGGAAGTGGTTGAAAGCTTGCGCAATAAATTGAAAGCCGTGCCAGGGATTACGGTGTTCTTGCGACCTACCCAAAACTTGCAACTCGGTGGACGCCCAAGTAAGAGTCAGTACCAATACATTATGCAAAGTGTGGATGCAAGTGAACTCAGTAGTTGGGCGTTCAAAATGCAAGACAAATTGCGTGCGGATCCTGGCTTCAAAGATGTGACGACAGATTCTCAGCTCAAGGGTTTGCAAGCCTCGATAGAAATCGACCGAGATCGCGCCAATTCTTTAGGTGTTGGTATTGATGCGATTCGTGCTGCTTTGTATAGTGCATTTGGTGAGCGTCAAATTGCGACTTTGTTTACCAGTGTGGATAGTTATGCCGTGGTGTTAGAAGTTGGCCCAGCCGACAAAAAAGACGAAGCGGCAATTGGTGCGATTTATGTGCGTAGCAATACCGGTAGCTTGGTGCCAATGTCGAGTTTTGCGACAGTCAAACGTACAGTTGGCCCAACCGCGATTAATCACGTCGGGCAATTGCAGGCGGTCACTGTGTCCTTCAATCTGGCACCAGACATGCCTTTGGGTGATGCGACCAACAAGATAGAAAAATACAAGGATGAGATTAAATTACCTGCTTCCGTCATTACCTCGTATGGCGGCGATGCAGCGGTGTTTAAGGATTCCCAATCGGGTCAGTTGATTTTGATTATCTCGGCCTTGTTGGTGATCTATGTCCTGCTCGGCGTCTTGTATGAAAGCTTCATTCACCCGATTACAATCTTGGCAGGTTTGCCGTCAGCAGCAGTCGGCGCATTGTTGATGTTGGAATTATTCGGTAAAGACTTAACCCTGATTGCCACCATCGGTATTTTGCTCTTGATCGGTATCGTTAAAAAGAACGCGATCATGATGATCGACTTCGCACTCGACGCGCAACGCCATCGTGGCATGTCACCACCAGAAGCGATACGCGAAGCCTGTATCGAACGTTTCCGTCCTATCATGATGACGACCTTGGCTGCGCTGGTGGGTGCGTTACCGATTGCTTTAGGCCTAGGTGCTGGCGCGGAACTCCGTCAGCCTTTGGGCTTAGCGGTCGTCGGCGGTCTGATTTTTTCACAAGCGATTACGCTGTTTATTACACCAGTGATTTATCTGGCTTTGGATAAATATAGTGGTAAGGGGCCGATTGTGGGGAATGTGATTTAAGTTTCTTAAAGTATTCAAATAGACCGGTTTTTGTTCATAGTAGGTGGGCACAGACCGGTTTTTTTGCGTCTATGATTTTGCTGTTCAATAAAGATGTCTAATTTTTGAAAGATCAACATCGGCACAAATACGTTAACTCAACCTGTGATGGTTGACTCAAAAAATCGATTGCCGCCATCTATGTACGAGAGAAAAATTTTACCTCCCGCGCATATTTTTGCGACTATCAAGATGAATCAGGAAAAATATTGACAAATTTGGTGCAGCCATCGAAACTCAATTTAATTGCTTACGACGATATTTTTAAGGCGTTTAAGTAAGGTAATTTTGACCGATTCTTTTGATGGAAATGTCATGAACATGACTGACATTTGTACACGGCCTTATCTCTTTTATTGGTATGTGATTAACAGATGTGATGTCGGCATCGCGTTATTTTTTAGTGCTGATCTTGATATTTTCCAGCTATCCCGTAATAGCAATTGCCAAGAGGAATAAATGCTCGAATTTTTGAATAATGATAAGACACTCACACTCGTTCTTGGATTGATTGGTGGCGGAATCACTGGGTTGATAACTCATTTTTTCGCACCTTGGTTTAAATGGAAGCTGGACGAAAAAACTCAAACTAGGAAAATGGAGAATGAACTGAAGGAATACCGGAGAAGCCTCATATTGAAATGGCGAACAATGTTGCTATCAGCCGAAAATATCCAACGAAATGGGGACGGTGTTGCAAATACAATTATTCAATTGAATGCAGATTATTTGTCCCTTGAACCGTTACTAACTCCTGATGCAAGGAAAGCTGTCTATCAACGAAATCGTACTATTGTGGTGGGCTCAGAACTCCAAGGTTCCTCGCTGATATTGAAAGATGAAATCGCTCGACTTGAGAGACAGTGGGAATTGCACTAACGAAAGTTGAGGTTACGCCTGATGTTAGAACACTGTTTTTTCGTTTTATGAATGATTGAAGTGATATATCGTTTTGGGTTTGTGCGAACATAATGTAGAAAAAATGGCGCAAGATCAAATTAGGATACGGATTAAAACTGTCAAAAGTTATTCACGCAATACTCTCGTTTACTAATTAACTGATGATATTCATCTGCATTTAATCTCTGAACGTAAAATTTGTTATCCTGATTTTACTATAATGGATATGAAAACCAAGCAACGAATTTGCTTGGTTTTTAGGTTTTCATATCTCTTCATATTGCAACATATAAATTATGACTTGTACCATCGCACTTTCAATATCAGAACTCCATCTTGTCGTCGCAGATACGCGTCTAAACATGAAATCTACAACAGGGGAGACGACGGTCATAGATGGTACTTTTCCACAAACCATTGAATTGAAATCTGGCACGAAATTTGGAATTCCAACTAAGCAGAGGAAGATTCGCCGAATTGGTGATGCATGGCTTGCAGTCTCGGGCGACTTCTTGCTGGGACAATTGGCTTTCGACCAACTTAATCAAATAGCAGATACATCCTGCCAAGAAATGCCTAAAGTCTGGGAGACGCTTCGAGGAACACTTCGACAAGAGGTTGCGTATGAAACGGGTTTCCCGATTGAGGAAATCGACAAGACAGTTATTGCAATGGTCTGCCCTGCATTAGAGACTGGAGTTCGCATACTTCAAGTGAATCCGAATAAAGTAGCTGTTGCCTTTCCGGGACAGTTCGTAATAACGTGGCCTCCAGATATTAATCCTACATTGACAGATGCGCTCACCGCCAAATTTCAGAAGAACCTTGAAGATTCATTTCGATTATCAAGCCTTAGCGATATTTTTCGTGCGATTCTTGTAGTCATGGATGAGGCGAATAGACTGTCGCCAACTGTTGGATCAATCATTCAGTTCGGACTGGCTCTTAAAGAAAATAACAAGACCTTTTCATACTTTTATAGCGAAGGAGCTATTAAGGATTTTAGTGAAATGAATTCAGTCCAATTGGAGCAGGTTGTTCTGACACCAGCTTGAAGTTTTGACGACGGTCATATCCATTGGAATAGTTTGACTGATCGCCCATGATTTCGACAATAAGAGTCGAATTCAAATTTTGCCGTTCTATACTCCCCTCAAAACTTCATCGAACTCAGTAATTTTGCGTTATGATTTCCAGATGATCATCAGCCACCAACATAAATTAGTCATACTCAGTCCCTGGAAAACTGCCAGTCAGACCATACGTGTGCGATTGCAAGATATTGATCAGTCGCCTTATCCTAAGAGTTTTCACTTTAATCCTCATCTCAATCGCGTCGTTCATCAGCATCTTATTTTGAGTGACTTCATGTGTTTACCTGAAGCTAGTTTAGGTTATCGCATCGCCGTGTTTGTGCGTAATCCTTATGACAGAGTTTTTTCTGGATTTCAGCAAGTGATGCGGGATACGCAAATGCAGCCTAGGCAGAAGTTTCCGGCTGAATGGATACATCAATTAGTCACGCAACAAATTGCCGATAATTTTGAAGACATGTGCATGGCTGCTTACGATTTAAATCGTTGGTTTGCGAAATTGCCTGCACATAAAATTTTGGATAGCGGCAGAAATACTAATTTGTTTTTGCATCCATGTCATTATTGGACGCATCGCCTTGATCTACAAGCGGTTGATTTCATCGGCAAAGTTGAAAACTTTGAAGAAGATTTTCAGCGTCTGTGTGAGACTTTTGATTTAACACCAGTTTCGAATCAATCAGTCAATCAGACCCATATTCAAAACTTGCCCGCTAGCCAAAATGACTACCGCTATGCGGCTTTATTCCACAAAGATAACATCGCAAAAATCAATGCGATCTTTCAGCGTGATTTTGATTTGTTTGACTACGTCACTATGTAATACTTTGAACAGATCAATCGCTCTTCAATCTCTTAAACAATAAATTCTATGCATCCTAGCGCACGCCAAAATTGCCAACATTTTTTTGATACCTACCATAGTGCATTTCCAGCCGGAGGCAAAATTGTAGAGATAGGTTCGCAAGATGTGAACGGCGGGTTGCGCGATATTTTCCCCGATAGTTTTGAGTATGTTGGTGTCGACTTTGTCGCAGGTAAAGGCGTCGATGTTGTGCTTGATGATCCCTACCAATTACCGTTTGCGACGGAATCTCTTGATGTGGTGATTTCAAGTTCTTGTTTTGAACACTCTGAGATGTTTTGGTTAACTTTTCTGGAGATATTGCGAGTACTTAAACCAAATGGTTTGTTTTATTTAAACGTGCCATCGAATGGTGTGTTTCATCGTTATCCAGTTGACTGTTGGCGCTTCTATCCAGACAGTGGCAAGGCATTGATAACTTGGGCTAAGCGTAACAGTATTCCAGCCGCCTTACTCGAATCCTATACTAGTGAACAGGCCGGTGATCAATGGAATGACTTTGTCGCTGTATTTATCAAAGATGAAGCGGCTATTTCTACTTATCCAAACCGTATTCTTGATAAGCTTGTGCATTACAGTAATGGCTATCGCTCTGCATCCCCCGATATTTTAAAGCACACTGTATTACCCGAAGATTTACGAAAAATCGTCTTAATCAATAAGGTAATTAGCGGACAAGTGCGCACGAAATAGGCGCTTGCTTCATTCAAGTAGGGCGGGTGTAACCCGCGCCGCCAGACCTTAAATAGTTGCCAAAATTTGATTTGATTGCGTGACAATAATTCCAGATGAATGTTTACCGAACCTAAAACGCAAAGTCAGTAGCATGACTTGGATTCAAAAAAGCCCTGATTTTTTATCTCGAGAAATTAGGGCTTGGTTCTATAGAGTCGTTATTGATTACAACTCAATGCGCCTTAACAACATGCTCAGCATCCGCCGCAAAGCGCGCCAATACATGATTCGTCATGCCTTTCGCCAATTCTTCTTCGCCTAAGAAAACAAGATCAGAAGTTTCTTGCTTAAGTAATGCCATCTCATCTTCACTGTCTGCACGCAAGATGATTTCTATGTTGGGATTCAGTGCGCGCGCGGTTTTGATCATTTGACGTGCGTGCAGTGTGTCTGGTATGGCGATCACTAACATTGCGGCATTGCGTATATGGGCTTGTACTAAGACGACAGGATCCGCTGCATTGCCGGATACGGCGATGATGCCTTGCGCGCGGATTTTTTCGACTAGTTCGCGATTTTGTTCCGCCACCACGTAAGGAATTTGGCGTGCGTCGAGTGCCGCCCCTATACGTTTGCCTACGCGACCGTAGCCGACTAAGACGATTTGTCCTTGCAGGTATTTGTTGTCGGTCGTCAGTGGTAACTCGGCGTAAGGATCTTGTCTTTGCTCTAGTGTGCGGGCCAATTGCGAGTGCGCTAAGGCCCAGCGTCGTATCGGTTCAACCGCAGCAAAGAGGACAGGATTCAACGCAATCGAGATTAAAGCGCTGGCCAGAATTAGACTCATTCCTTCTGCTGGCATCAAGCCAAGTGCGACACCTAATCCCGCTAAAATGAAAGAGAATTCGCCTATCTGCGCCAGGCTTGCAGCGACTGTGAGTGCCGTGTTCAATGGATAGCGGAAAGCGATCACCAACACAACAGCAGCGATAGATTTGCCAAAGATAATAATCGCGACGACGCCCAGGACGCGTAAGGGTTGTTCCATCACAATCACAGGATCAAACAGCATGCCGACGGAAACAAAGAATAAGACAGAAAACGCATCGCGTAAGGGCAAGGATTCTTCAGCCGCACGATGACTAAATTCTGATTCGCGCATCACCGTACCCGCGAAAAAAGCACCTAAGGCAAATGACACATTAAACAAAGCGGAAGCGCCATAGGCGATGCTGATCGCACAGGCGATGACTGCCAGCGTGAACAATTCGCGTGAACCCGTGCGTGACACTTGCCACAGCAACCAGGGTAAAACGCGACGACCTACCAATAACATGAGCGCGATAAAAGCGACGACTTGCAATAAGGTTTTGCCCAATGCGATCCAGAGCGGAGTGTCCGCTGAGCCAGGAATTGGCGTGCCACCTAAGACGCCTGCCAATGCGGGCAATAAGACTAAAAATAAGACGGTCGCGAGATCTTCTACTACCAACCAGCCAACCGCAATCTTACCGTTCATAGAATCGAGTATGCCGCGCGCTTCTAATGCTTTGAGCAGAACCACGGTACTGGCACAAGAGAGTGATAAGCCGAAGACTAAGCCACTGCCTAAACTCCAGCCAAACCACCAAGCCATTGCCATGCCAAGTCCTGCCGCCAAACTCATTTGCAAGATAGCACCGGGCAGCGCGATGCGTTTGACAGCCAAAAGATCTTGTAGGGAAAAATGCAGACCGACGCCAAACATTAATAACATGACGCCGATTTCGGATAATTGCGAAGCGATATTGGCATCGGCAACAAAACCAGGTGTGGCGGGGCCGATCAAAATGCCTGCGACCAGATAGCCAACTAATGCTGGGAGTTTGATTTTTTCGGCTATGAAGCCGAAGATCAAAGCAACGCCAAAGCCAGCAGCTAAGGTCGTAATTAAAGAAATGTTGTGTGTCATCTGTGTTTTCCTTAAGTCGCCGCGTATTGCTGCAGGGACATTTTAACATTGTCTTGGAAAGCACCTCGGTTGACACCAAGCGCGAGCGGACAGAAATGAAGAGCCGCCTACGATTGCGGCGCTCAGAGCGTCTTCAAATTGTGTGACGTTTATTCAAAATGTTTGGTATTGGTGATCGTATTTCCTATCTTCTCCACCCAGTTGCATCTGTTCGTTTCCGGGCGTGATTTTGACGTGATGCATTCGTAAGTCAGACCTGGACAGGTTTGCGAAAATTCCTGCGCTAACCCCATCCAAGGTGTACCTGGCGGTACTTTGGCGATTTCATCAACGATGCCTTGGCAACGTGGTGCCACGCGCGACGGATCTACAGTCTTGGAGCCTTTGTTTTCATCGACTTTCGGCGGGCGCGCTACGGTGGTGGATTTTGCACTGCCGAGATCTTTTTTTGCATTTGTCTCGTCGAGCTTGACGGGCACAGTGGCGGGTGCCAACACTTTGATATCGGCTTTTTTACTGGTGACTGGTGCTTTAGAGCGGTCACCATAGTGGATCTTGCCGTTTTCGTCTTTCCATTTATAGACTTCTTGGGCATTGATCTGGCAGCAGATTAAAGTGAGGAATAGGGCTAGTGGGCGCATAAGCGTTTCTTTAAAAAATTTTGGTAGTTTTTATGTTTCTATGAAACGTGAGGATCGCGCCTAAACTTGCATCAGCATCAAAAATATGAAATTTGGCTGGTTACATACTAGCTTGCATTCTCGCCCAATTAGAAACTCGAATTTCGCAAATAGACTAACACTGGATTCTTGGGATGTGTGCTCTTAGTCGTTGAGCAAACTTGCCGCACCTTCCCAGTTCGTTGCTGCTTTGCCATAATAATTAGAAAGGTGCTCTCAAAATTTACCTGAGCTTCAATTTTCCTCTACGTCCTCAATGCGGGCATAGTTATATGGATATCTAATTAAGTAGGAATAATTATATTTCAACGGCTGTGAAAAATGTCGAAAATTGACATAAATGAAAATTGTGACATTCCGGCTTTATTTGCATCATGAGTGCTATCAATAGACCAGATATGATTTTCCTTGGATCGTGGAGACAAGATTTTCAATGAATCTTATTGGTAAAATGCCCGCTCCCGCCGTTAGTCGGGAAGAACTTGCCTAGCACAATAAAGGCGTATAACATCAAAAAATCTCAGGAAACGGGTTCGAGATAAACGCCCAGGTTTCCTCAATTTGTATCGTCAAAGCCTCAAATTTTTCGTGTTCATGTTGAAAATTATGTGCGTAACTATGCTGCATTAATTCAAGTAAGCGAACATAGACTGTTTCGTATCTACACAATTCTGACTCGTAGTTTTGTGGGAGCATTTCAAATGACCGTAAGCTGTTCCATGACGTATTGCATCGCACTGCAACTGGCGATAGTCCATTGATCTTATCTGGTCTGCGAATCTTCATATTGCAGTTGCTTATTTTGTCCATAAACGCTCACCAGTAAGTTATTTTTGATCTTGCGATTTCGAGGCGCTCAATGAAAATACTTGGTAACAGTCGAGCTGTAAATATTACATCCTGCCTGATTTTTATTTGTGCGACATCACTGTGTTCTGCCGTAGTCGCAACTACAACTAAAACCACAACTGCGATTGCTGCTGCGGTAGTGAGCCCAAGTGCAACGTCAAGCATGCAGACAAATGTAGCGGCAAGCCAGTCGCAAGATACTTATCTGGGACCTAAGAAAACGGTGTTTGTCGATGTCGTCGGTGCGGTCGAGGCGATGTACGGTAGCATGCGTGCAGTCGGCACCACGAACGAAGGACTCAACGCCATGCTGGTGGAAGCCTTGCTTCGTAGCGGTGGCTTTGTAGTGTTAGAGCGTGTTGCTTTGGATGACATTCAACTTGAGCAAGACTTGGGAAAGAATGGATCTACAACGGCAGCAACCGCAGCGCAATCTGGGCGCATGTTGGGTGCAAGTGCAGTAGTGCGGGCAACGGTCACTAAATTTGAAGCCAACGCAGGTGGTAGTGATCTGCGCCTCGGCATTCCTTTCGGAAAATTATTGGGCGGATCTGCTGGCGTCAGTGATCAAAAAGCCATCGTTGAATTTAGCCTGCGAATTATTGATACCAGCACAGGCCAAATCATCGCGACTTCTAAAGCAACAGGTAGCGCCAATTCAACTAGTACGAACGTGACCGCCACTAATAATCAGACTGGTGCGAATGTTGGTGCGAATACTTTTAAGAATACACCTCTGGGCGAAGCCGCGGAATTGGCGATTAATGCGGCGGTAAAACAAATTATTGTCGGTATGGCGAAAGTACCGTGGTCGAGCACGGTGTCTGATTTTGATGAGGGCAAAGTGTATGTCAGTGCAGGGCGTGCGCAGAATTTGCAAGTTGGCACCGTCTTGCATGTCTATCGTAAAGGCAAGGTGCTCACTGATCCAGATACGGGTGTCGTGCTGGAAGTCTTAATGACCAATGTGGGCACAATCAAGTTGCAAACAGTGAATGAAAAAGTCTCCAGTGCCACCGTACTGAGCGGCGATCCGCCAGCACGTGGTGACATTGTTAAATTTGAATAAAGAGGGTCCATCGATATACAAACTTTTGTGCGGTGGGTGGTGGCGTAGTGAAGTGTAGTGAAGTGAAGTCGGTTTCATGCGAGCAGTACGTTTTTCAACTTTGACTAAAAGGGGTGTTTCACCATGAAAAAGAATATTGCAGTAGTTTCTTGTCTCGTACTCTTACTAGGCCTTACTGGCCCTAGCACGGCACAGGTTGGCAAATCAAGTATGGCACCAGCGCAAGCACGCGCAGGCGCATCGGCAGTAGAAGTCAAGATTATGGATGACAAAGGGCAGGCGATGCGCGCCGACTCCTTACCGAAAGATGTGCAGATGAAAGTGGATCGTGCGCGCAAAGCGGCAGAAAGCATGTTGGTGCCAGTCGGCGGAGGTGGAGCAGCAGAGCGTGTGACAGTCACTGTAAGCTGCAGCTATCCACCGCTGAAGTGCACAATTACCATTGCCTGGTAAGCACGTCATCTCCATGGTGCTTTGGTTCTTTAAGCTGACAGTAAATAGTGGCTAGCAAATGCGTTTCAACAATTAATTGGTTTATTGATTGAGCATTTGGCGTAACCAACACTGTGACCAAATCCCATTGCCGTAAAAATCACCTGAATGCCTAGTATGAATTTGTGCGCGTTCAGGTGATTAGTATTTGATTA
Source organism: Affinundibacterium flavidum (assembly GCF_014284175.1). Lineage (GTDB taxonomy): Bacteria > Pseudomonadota > Gammaproteobacteria > Burkholderiales > Burkholderiaceae_D > Undibacterium > Undibacterium flavidum. The sequence goes on along the minus strand of NZ_JACOGA010000002.1, from coordinate 272,460 downwards.
CCAAATCTTATTGAATACGCATTCAAAATCTTAACTTCGTAGACCAACGATTGTTCCTGCATGTAAGTTTCCACTTTAGAAGAAGTTAAGCGCGTGTTGGTAGAGAACGAACTCCTTGTTTTTCAGTTTTTAGCGGGAATTATTGTTTCCCGAAGAAAATGGCCGTCAAAATATCCTACAATAGCGCCTTAATCTCCCTATCCCTCATTTACCTTACATGGATACGCACTATGGCCGTTAATTCTCCTCTTCCTGTTGCTAGCGATTTAAAACCAGTTAAAGGTATAGAACTGGGTTTCGCTCAGGCAGGTATTCGCAAAGCAAATCGTAAAGATTTGTTGGTGATGAAGCTGGCGCCAACCGCGACAGTCGCAGGCGTGTTCACGACCAATCGTTTTTGTGCGGCGCCGGTACAAGTTTGCAAAGCGCATTTAGAAAGCCCGCACATGGCGGTTGGCCCTATTCGCGCCTTGGTGGTGAACACGGGCAATGCAAATGCTGGCACAGGCGACGCAGGTTTAGCAGCAGCGAATGCGACTTGCACCGCCTTGGCAGATTATTTGGGCTGCGAACCTTCACAAATCTTGCCCTTTTCGACCGGTGTGATTTTGGAGCAATTGCCGGTTGATCGTTTGATCGCCGGTATGCCTGCCGCAATTGCTAGTTTGAGTGAAGATAATTGGTATGCAGCGGCAGAAGCAATCATGACCACGGATACGCAGCCAAAAGCCGCATCGAGTCTGGTGGTGATTAATGGCATCCCAGTGACGATGACGGGTATCAGCAAAGGCGCAGGTATGATTAAGCCAAATATGGCGACCATGCTTGGTTATCTGGCGCTGGACGCCAAAGTGTCGCAGCATGTACTCGACCATTTAGTAAAACAAGCGGCGGATCACTCTTTTAACTGTATTACGATTGATGGCGACACTTCGACCAACGATTCATTTATGTTGATTGCAACGGGTACTTCGGCGTTAGAAATTAATGAAATCGATACGCCAGAATTTGCTGCCCTAGCCGCTGCCGTGATTGCCTTATCGCAAAAGCTGGCGCACATGATTATTCGCGATGGTGAGGGAGCAACGAAGTTCATCAGCATTGCAGTGGAAGAAGGTCGTGATGTAGAGGAATGTCGCAAGATTGCTTATTCAATCGCGCATTCACCGCTGGTGAAAACGGCGTTCTTCGCTTCTGATCCGAATCTCGGCCGTATTCTGGCAGCGATTGGTTATGCCGGCGTGAATGATTTAGAAGTGAATAAACTCAACTTGTATTTGGACGATGTTTGGGTGGCGAAAAACGGTGGGCGTAATCCCGATTATCGCGAAGAAGATGGTCAGCGTGTGATGCAGCAAAGTGAAATCACGATACGTGTGAAATTAGCGCGTGGTAACGCACGCACGACAGTTTGGACTTGCGATTTATCGCACGAATATGTGTCGATTAATGCCGACTATCGTTCCTAATTCTATCTTCCAAGTCTTTTTTATCGCTATTCTTAGCTTTATCTATGTCTCAACTCGATCAGTTTTTAAGTCGCGCAGAATATCTACTCAATCGTTTAGAAGCCTATCTGCCGCCAGTTGTGCCCACACCAGATTGGCGATTGGCGACTGCCTTACGCTGGCGCAAGCGTGGTGGTCAGGGTTATTTGCAAATTGTGAAGCACACTGCAAAACTGGGCTTTGACGATTTGCAGCATATAACGCCGCAAAAAGAGATGATCGTGCAAAACACTAAGCAATTTGTGCAGGGGAAGCTAGCCAATAATGTTTTGCTGACCGGCGCTCGCGGCACCGGAAAATCATCTTTGATCAAAGCCTGTTTGCATGAATTTGCGGATCAGGGTTTGCGCTTGATTGAAGTGGATAAAGCCGATATGGCGGATTTACCCGATATCGTGGATTTGCTGGCTGAGCGCCCAGAAAAATTTATTTTGTTTTGCGACGATTTATCGTTTGAAGAAGGTGAAGCTGGTTACAAGGCGTTGAAAGTTGCGCTCGACGGCAGTATTTCTGCGCAATCCGAAAATGTCTTGATTTATGCGACTTCAAATCGCCGTCACTTGATGCCAGAGAAAATGTCAGATAACGCCAGTTATACGCACGATGAAGATGGTGATCTGCATCCGGGTGAAACGGTGGAAGAAAAAATTTCTTTGTCCGAGCGATTTGGTTTATGGGTCTCGTTTTACCCATTCAAACAAGACGATTACCTCGACATCGTTGCGCATTGGTTGCGTAGTTTTTCTTGCACGCCAACGCAAATCGAAGCTGCGCGTGCCGATGCCTTGCGTTGGGCCTTGCAGCGCGGCTCACGCTCCGGCCGCGTGGCTTGGCAATTTGCGCGTGATTATGCAGGTCGTCAAGAGTAGTGTTATCAGCGCTGTTATCCGTGATGTTAGGCGTGCAGACTTAATTCGCCAAATTCCCTTTTTTTACTTATTTTTTGAAATTGACAACATGAGCGCAAGCCCGGTAAATGTCGCGGTCGGCATACTAATGAAGGACAATGGCGATATCTTATTGGGGCAGCGGCCCGAAGGCAAGCCGTATGCCGGTTATTGGGAATTTCCGGGCGGGAAAGTCGAGCAAAATGAAGACATACTCGATGCACTGAAACGTGAATTCATGGAAGAGCTGGGCATACAGATTACCAATGCTGAGCCTTGGTGCGGAGTTGAGTACATTTATCCTCACGCTCACGTGCGCTTACATTTCTATATTTCTCGCGAATGGCAGGGCGAACCACAAAGTCTGGAAGGGCAAGCTTTTGCCTGGCAGGGCGCTGTTGCGGTCGAGCCCTTACTACCAGCGACTATTCCTTTGATTGAAGATCTGAATCAAGTGCGTTATTCGGCTTCACTGATTTAGCTTATTGACTTAGTGCGCTTCGATTTCCATAGAGGGAAATCGAAGCGAAGTCTCTTCCTTGATTAACGTGTGAACAAACCTTTGAGTTTGTCCTTCAACTGCTCATTCACTTTCTCTTTCAATTCTTTTTTCTTCTCTTCCAAGGCTGGCGCCGCTTTGGCTTTGAATGCAGATTTCAAGGCTTCACTACCGATTTGGGCGAACTGTAATTGATAGCCAAGCTGCTCGAATGGACCGCTAATTTTAACGGGGATCGTCAAGTCTTTGAGTTGCGATAAATCTGCACCATCTTGTCCAACTGCAGTATTCACGATGGTGGCGCGCGCGGTGTAATCGAGTGTGTTATTGCGCAAATTGACTTGTCCCTTGCCACCCACGCGTAAGAACGGTGATTTCATATCGAGGTCGTCACTATTGCCGATACCATCGACAAAATTAATGGAAGCTGACATCGCTGAAAAATCTGTTTTTTCATTCTTGTTCGCGGCTTGTTGCTGATCGCTGCGGTTCAAAATTTTTGCTTTAAACTCGCGCAAAGATTTCGCCAGATTGATACCTTTTACCGCACCGTCTGTTAATTGAGTGCGTATCGTGCCGTTGAGATTGTCTTTGAATTGTGAGACGCGCTTGCCGTGAGTATTGATTTGCAAACTCAGCGTGCCACGACCCTCGACGATGTCCTTTTTCATAAAATCAAGCAACAACGGATTGATCTGAATATTGCTCAGAGTTTGTTGCATCTGAAAGCGATTGCCATCAACATCAAAATGCATACCACCGGCGACGCTGCCTTGGTATAGTTGTGCGGCGATACCTGTTATATAAAATTCGCCTTGCGACGCTTTAATCGGTAACTGTACTTGGTTGATGTGCAAATTTTTTACCTGTAATGCCGCGATATTGACCGTGCCGTTCAGGTTTAAAGATTTTAAGCCAGCCAGATTCAGATCTTCTTCTTTATTCTCAGAAGCTGTTTCTGGCGCGGATGCTTTGATATAACGATCTAAATTTAGCTTGTCGATATCTACTTTGAAGCGGATTGCAGGGGTGGAAAAATTCTGCATCTGCACCGAGGTGTGCAATTGGGTTTCGTCAAATTTAGCGGCGAGCGTTGTATCGATACTCTTTTCTTTTAGATTGATCGCGGCATGTCCTGTGATGGGTATGGCAATGTCAGTTTGCGCCAGTTTCGGATCTTTTAATGCGAGCTGAATCGCCAATTGCGGTAACTGCAACAGTTGAGTTTCCATGTCCATCGTCAGATTCGATTTTAAATCGATGAGTTTTGACGCGCCACCTTGCTTTGCCTCGGCATGTAACTCGATTGCGCCTAGGCTTAATTTCTTATCGGACATTGCTAATTTATTGAGTATCAATTTCGCGTTGAGCGATTGCGCGCCGTCTGATTTTGCCGTGATGCTTAATTGTTCGCTGGCGCCTTGTTGTGGACTCAAATTCATTGCAGCTGTTTCTATCTGTAGATTGATAGTGTCTGCGCCCAGCTTGCCAGCAATTTGCGTTTTGAAATCTTGCAGGTCTAGATTTTTTTGTGCAAGGTCAAACCGTAATGAGGTATTTAATTCTATGTGCGCGTCGGCTTTGGGTTGCTGAAAACTGATGGTCGCACTAAATTTAACCGGCGTTTTATTCTTATCGCTGATTTTGCCTGTGTTCAGATTCAAGTCTTTAATGCTGCCCTGCAGTTGTGCTTTTTGATCGTCAATCTCAAATTGTGAACGTGCAATATCGATGCCTTCTATATCAAAACGCATCGCCTGTTTGGGGGCATTTTCAGGGCTGGCATCTGTAGCTGGTTCTTTGGCGAGTAAATCATCGATATTCGATTTTCCAGCAGCATCACGTTGATAACGTAGTTGTAAGCCGTGCAGCGAGACTTTATCGATCACGATTTGTTTTTGCAGTAAGGGCATGAGCGCGAGTGATACCTGTGCTTGCTCAAGTGCTGCGAATTGCGTCGGGGATTCGAATTCTGAGAGTTTGATTTTTTCTAAACTGACACCGAGTTTAGGAAAGAACTTAAGTTGAATATTGCCATCAATACTGAGAGTACGATGTTTCTTGTCTTTGACTAGTTCTACTAATTGCGATTTAAACTGATTCGGATCAAATACCAAACTAAGGTAGGCAATGCCGGCACCGATGATGAGCAGAATAGACGAGACGGCAATCGCAAATATTTTGAGAGGCTTATTCATGGCGTTTTCCTGAAAAGAAGTCTAAGTAGGACCTACGCAAAACAGACGCTAGCGTCGTTACGTTCGTCTCGTCCCCTGCCTTCGCAGGGGCAGGCCAAGCAATTGTACTGCCTTCGACTCAGTGCCCCCGATTTAAGCATTCGAGAGCAGGCTCTAGCTAGCGCAATTTTGCGTAAGTCCTACTAAATCATAGTGGTGCGATCATAGCATTGAAGGAAAAGCTTATTTGTTAAATATTGGGGATTGGGTGCTGCGCACCGAATGTCAATGTAGTGCGGTGAACTAGGCGAGGTTGTCTTTGCCTAGATCGCTGCGTTTAAAGAATTCTTGAGCTTATTTGTTCACCTTATTTGTTAACACTAATTAAGGGCGTTGCATTACCCATTAAGACGGTATTGCCAGCCTTTGAAGCAACCGCAATCGCTGCATCACGATGAATTTCTGCCAGACGTAATTCTTTGAGCGCCGGTGTTAAAGACTCGCTAATGATTTTATTCGCTTTTGCTTCGCCTTCTGCCTGTACGATCAGACGTTCAGCTTCGGCGCGTGCCAGATCGACTTCCTTTAATTTCTTTTGTATCGCCTGATCAGTTTCAGCACGTTGGCGGATGGCTGCTTCGATCGCTGGATCGGTTAGTAAATTACGTACATTCACCGCCGTGATCAAGAACGCGCCCTTATCGTTAGCATCCAGCTCCGCTTGTAGACTAGCTCTGACCATCTCTGCCAATTCGGTGCGCTTGGTGTGCATGGTGGTGGCGTCTAATTGGGCAATCGATTTATAGACCGATTCACGGGCTTCACGTGATACACGGCTGTAGGCGATGACCAAATCGCTGGTGCCGTCTTTCACGACTTGTTTGTGCTGCACCACATCGCCTTGATATTTGGTGTAAAGGCCGGGAATTGCGGCAGGCATGGTTTTGAAATAGATATCGATGTCGACGTCTTTCATCGTGAGATTGTCACGGCTTTTTGGCGTCATGTCTTGCAATTGAAAACTGACTTCTTTCGCTGTGAACTCATCCACGGTTTTAAAGACGGTGAAGTACACGCCGGGCGGCAAAGCATCTTTGCCTACCTTGCCCAGAGTGCGTTCGACACCGACATTGCCGGTATCAATTTGGGTACAGCCGGACAAGATCGCGACGCAGGAAAATAAAGCGAGTGGAGCAAGTTTGGAGAAAAAAGATTTCATAGAGCGTCCTGTTTAGAGTAAATGAAGTGCAGGTGTGTAATAGGCTGTGATCAATAAAATGACCAAAATCAGAATAAATGCGACGATACGTAGCCCATGTCTGGAGATGGCTTGCGTAGCGTTTTTTCGCAGCAAGGGCGTTGTCAATTGCCAGATCCCGTATAGTGCAAGACCGCCAATGAGCAACAATAGAAAATGTTTCATGTCTTGCCTTTCAACTTATTGACAAAAATTTTGCAGCTCTCAGTGTAGATTTTTTAAGGATTTATGACTAGAAAAACAATGAGGTAATTTTGCAATAATAAAACCGTTTCTGATTTTATTTGCCTTCCTTAATACCAATCATGCGAGATTTTTTGAGGATGTTTGCTACACTCTGCACTAACTTTGTTAGTGCCCAATATTAGTCTCAAATCCCAGTCTCAAATCTTTCAGGAATCCTGTGTCTACCTCCGCCTTTCTTCTCGTTATTCTCGCTGGTCTGATTCACGCTCTTTGGAACATCGCTGCAAAAAAAGCGGGCGGTGATGTGCGTTTTGCTGGTTTTAGTTCGCTCATCATGGCAGCCGTGTGGGCACCCGTCGGTTTGTATGTGGGATGGGACGTAGTGCCAGCCTGGGGTTGGTTAGAGTGGGCATTTATCGCGGCGAGTGGTCTGTTGCACGTTTTGTACTTCATTACTTTGCTGCGCGGTTATCGCAAAGCAGATTTGACCGTGGTGTATCCCTTGGCGCGTGGTTCCGGTCCTTTGATATCTTCTGCGGTTGCGATCTTATTTTTGGGCGAGCATTTAACCCTGATTGGTGGTGCAGGCGTGTTAGCTGTGGTCGGAGGTGTATTTTTGATTGCAGGTGGTCCGCGCTTATTGCGCTCTTTGCGCCAAGTGAAGGACGCAAGTTCGCAAGCATCTGCTGATGGTTCAGATCATCACGCAGGTGCATTGAGAATTCGTAAAGGGATTTTTTACGGCCTATGCACGGGCCTATTTATTGCCGCATATACGGTGCTTGATGGTTATACCGTCAAAGTCTTGATGCTGTCACCGATTTTGGTCGATTACTTCGGCAATTTTGTACGAATAGGTTTGTTACTTCCCGCCCTGTTGCGTGATACCGCAGCGACCCTCAGCTCGTGGCAAAAAGAATGGAAGTATGCGTTCGTCGTCGGTGCGATTAGTCCGATTTCGTATGTGCTCGTGTTGTATGCAATGCAGGCTGCACCACTCAGCCACGTCGCACCGGCACGTGAAGTGTCGATGCTATTTGCGGCTTTGATAGGCGGTCATTTGTTAGACGAAGGCGATCGCGTACAACGCTTGCTTGGGGCATTGTTTATTGCTGCTGGTGTGATTGCTTTAGGCAAATTTTAAATGTGTATCGCGTCAATTTATCAGCGTTTGAGTTGTTCGTAATGTTTATCTAATTTGGGCTGAAATAATTGATCTTGAATTGTAGAATTTGATGCTTTACTCTTATCAAATTCGCTAGTTGAATTCGTTTTATTGTTACCCCGTGTGTTGACTTGTGTAGCCGTCACTTTCTTCGACTTCAGCGCTTCTTGTGCAGCTTGCTGTTGCCACCACCAATAGCCTGCCACCGCAATAACCGCGGTGAGTATGAGAGCTATAGTGAAGGAACTGACGCGTGGCTTGGAACGATTGACAGTTTCTAAATATAGTTCGAAATCGTCTTTGTTGTCGATGCGGGAATTGACTTGAACTAAGGCTGAGCCTATGTCGGCAGCAACTTCGGCATGGTTGGAAATGTTGAATTCATCATGGGCATTTGCTGATGTTGTTGTGCTTGTAGTTGCTAATTGCTCTGGTAATTCGATTTCCAAAGACAGTTGTGGATCTTGAGCTAGTCGCTGCATTCGCAATAATTGCGCATCGCGTTCATCAACTTCTTGCGCGATTTGTTGACACTGTGCAGCTAAAGCTTGCGCCTGTTCTTCGGCTGCCTGCCGCGCCTGTTCTGCAGCAATTGCCTGATCTTGCGCTGCGAGCCTTGCTTGTTCTGTAGCGATATTTTGTGTTTCGTGTTCTGCCCGTTCGCGCGCTAAAGCTTCGGCTTCTTGCTCGCGCAAAATCCGCTGTTGAGCGATCACAGTCGCTGCCTTTTCTGCCTGCAATCTTGCTTTCGCTTTGGCGCTTAAATCTAATTCGTGTGCAATTTTTTCATGTGCTTGCGTCAGCAATAATCTTTCTTGTTCGACTTGTGCACTTAAATTTTCCGCGTCGACATGTAGTTGCGCAACTTGAGTTTCTAGTGTTTGTCGTTTCAACTGTACGCTTTGTAATTCTTGTTCTAATTCCAGCCTGTCATGGCGCAAGGTGATGCCTTGTTGCTCCGCTTGCGTTTTGCGTTGTTGTATGTCGGTATGTTGCGTTTCTAGTTTTTGTAATTCTTCTGCTTGTTGTTTCAGAATATTTTCTTGCGCCAGTCGGGTTTGTAATAGTTGGTCTGCATTTGCTTCCAGAGCGATTTGGTCTTGTGTGGATTTGAGTAATTCCGCTTCAGTCAAAATTCTTTGTTCAACCAAGCGTTGCGCATCAATTTCTGCTTGCTGCCGTTGTAGTGCTTTTTGTTGTGCTTGAAGGGAGATCGATACCCGTTCTCTGGCAATCGTTTCTGCTTCGAGTTCTGCTGCGGCTAATCGTTGGGCTGCTTCCAACAAAGATTGTTCGTGTGCCAGACGTTGTTGTTCTGCCTCTATGGCGAGTTGGTCGTTGCTTTGTCTTTGGCGTGCCGCGGTTTCTGCATCACGTTCTGCTTGCAGGCGTTTTTCTGCAGTTTGTGCCGCTTCTTGTGCTGCTGCTAATTGCAATGCGGAGACTTCTTGCGCGCTACGTTCGGCGCGGGTACGGGCTTCGACTTGTGCTAATAGATCAGCTTCAGCGGCTTGGCGACGTTGGCTGTGGAGTAAGGCTTCATGGTCGGCGATGGCGTGCTCTTCCGCTTTTTGTGTCGCTAATAGTTCTAGTTCTAGCTTGTTTTTTGCTGCTTGTTCAGCCTTGTCTTCGTCGATAGACAAGGCGACTGCTGATTCCATTAAAGCCGTCTCCGCCAAAATTTTTTCTTGGATCAGATTGGCAAGTTCTGCCTCGCTGGCCATTCTTTCCTGAGCTTTTTGTTCTGCGAGGCGACTCACTAATAAACGCTCAGTGCTCTTGAGTTTCGCTTCACGCTCAACAGATATTTTGAGTCTAGTGGTTTTAAGTAGTTCGTTTTCCGCTTCTACTTTGGCGTTATTCGTTTGTATCAGTTGCAGCTCTAGTTGTTCATTGCGATGCAGAGCGTCGATGGCGGCCTGTTCAGCTTGCAGACGTTCACGCGCTAGCCGTTCTGCTTCTTGATCTGCTTGTATGCGTTGTTGAATAGTCGCTTGTAAAGTGAGTTCTTCGGCGACACGTTGCGCACTCACTTGAGCTAATTCTTGTTCGGTACTTAAGCGCTGTTGTGCCTCGTCTAGCGTTGCTTGTTCTTTGACGGAATTGCTTTGCAAAGCGAGTAATAATTCAGATTCGGCTTGTAGTTTTTGCGCCGTGATGCTTTGTGTTTGCAGCTCGATTTGTACACGTTCTTGTGCAGTCAGCGTCGCTTGTTGATGGACTTTAAGCTGGTTGGTAGCTGCCGCATGTGCGGCGGCTTCGCTATCGTGGAGCTGCTGTGCCGTTAATCGCAATTGCTCTTCAATTTCTAAAGTATTTTGCGCGGCTTTTTCAGCTTCTTGTTCTTTGGCGACTCTCTGTTGATGCAATTCCAGCGCTTGCTGCTCGCTTTCCAGACGCTGCTCAGCTAATTTTTCAGCTTGTTTCTCTGCTTGCAGGCGGGTGCGAACTTTGATTAATAATTCTTGTTCGAAATTGACGCGGCTGTTGGCGTCGATCAACATGTCACGCTCAACTTTGGAGCGAGCGTACGCGGCCTGTTGTAAATCCCATTCTTTATCTATTTGATCAAGAATGCTTTCTTGCGGTTTCCCGACATCAGCATTCGTCGCAATTGGATTGTGGCGGCGAAGATCAGTGTGCGTATCCGATTCAAGCTTGTCGGTGTCATCAGTGTTAGCTAATGTGCGCCCCAAAATTGATTGCTTGAATTGTTTAAACATGACAAAAAACCTAATCGAAAATGAGCGACCATAGTCTTGGCCGATAGAAGTAAACGTAAATGAAGCTTCTCATTTTACCGAAAATCCCTGAGGTTTTATGGTGTGCTTGGCAATCTTGGCGAGGAATTGCTGAGGAATGCCAGATAAAACCACAGTTTAATCCTGCTCTGACAGGGGCCTTCCTTGAAATTCATAAAAATTAAGAATACGAGCTGTGGTGATTGTTGTTTGATAATTTCAGAAACGTAATGAAAAGCCCAAGCCCGCCTGCAAATTCGGCGCGTTTCCCGACCAAAGCTTCGCCATGGAGAAGTCTATTTGCACATCGCGAGTGACGATGCAACTGACGCCTGCACCATAGCTGACAACTGAGCCTCCATTGTGTTTGGCTGCGAGTTGTTCGCCACTCAATTCTACATAGGCATTCCAATGCTCATTTAGAGCGTGACCCAATGTCAATCCCAAAATGCCTTTGCTAAATCGTTTGCCGGTATCGTTCCTTTCCCATGAAATTCCCGGCATGATCGCAAAGCTAAAATCCTGCGGCAATTCCCATTCTGCGACCATGCGCACCGAAGGCGTAGCAGCTGCGCCGCGAAATGCTGCCGAGCCTGTGGTGAGATCCAAGCCAGCTAACCATGCAATCGCTGCTTGAGCCTTGGTCTCATCGCCATCTTGCATATGCCATTTGAGGCCGAGGTTGAGATCGGTGTAACCGTGTTGGCGGCTGACTGATTGATCGGCCTGACGCGTGCGAACCTGAGTCCAGCCATCACTTTCCAGCCTTAGTTCCCAGGTATCGGCGCTACCGTAGCGGAGTAGAAAGGGAAGGCTGGTACTTGTTTCGCGTACGCCTTGTTGATTGTTATTCGTTAAGCCTAAACCTGACTCAAATTGAAATCGACCTCGTCCCATCACTTTGCTCGACTCCACAAAACCCGGGCGATCGCTGCTGATAACGTCGTCAGAGTCTGTGGCCTTATTGGGATTGATCGTTGACCCGGACGTTTGAGCACGCGCTTCAAAATTCACAAAGCTGAACACAAAGCTGAGCGCGAGGCCGACAGCAAAGGTGAAAGTGCTTATTGACCATCTCGCTTGTATGAATTTGGGCATGATGTTTCCAAGTATGAATTTGATTGAGTAGCCATTGTTGAGGGTATTTTGCGCGATATTCCTAGGGTTTCTATATTGAGACGAAGACGCTTAAGGAAAATAATATTTTTGTGCGGTGGAGCAGGCTTCGATAATAGCGTATGCCAAGCTTTCCATTTGGAAATGAATATACGACATCTCCCCTAGCCATGCAAGATTACGCAGAGTTCATTGAAATCTTGTCCTGTTCGCGGAACTTTTGCTGGTTCGTGTGTTCTAAGTGTCGGGGATTTTTCTAGAAGTAAATCAAAAATCAATGCGAATTTAATTCGAATTCAACTTATTTATCCCATTTTCTTCCACTTCACGGAGTAAAACATAATGCGTTTGCCAGTGTCATTAGTGCTCTTATGTTTGAGCATGCCCGCCTTTGCAGGTGGCCAATCCGACGATAAGTTTCGTCAAATAGAAGATTTATTGCCAACGCCAACATCTGTCCGTACGGCTTCCGGTGCGCCAGGCCACGCCTACTGGCAGCAACGTGCTGACTATGTGATTCGCGCCAGCCTGGATGAATCCAAGCGCGCCATCACTGGTGCTGAGACGATTACTTACCATAATAATTCACCAGATACTTTGAATTATCTATGGGTGCAATTGGATCAAAACATTTTCCGTTCTGATTCTGATGCGAATAAAACGCGCACTTTGCCTTCCCGTGATGCATGGAAAAACCCGAATGCGGTGAGTTTCCAAGCAATGGCGATGATGAACGAACGTGACAATTTTGACGGCGGTTTTAAAATCGGTAGCGTCAAGGGTGCTGATGGTCAGGCATTGAAATACGTCATCAACCGCACGATGATGCGCATTGATTTGCCATCAACATTGAAGCCTGGTGCAAAGTTCGTGTTTAGTATCGATTGGAATTACAACATCGGTAACGGTAAATTACTCGCCGGTCGTGATGGCTACGAGCACTTCAAAGAAGATAAGAATGACATCTTCGAAATCGCACAATGGTTCCCACGCATGGCGGCTTACTATGATGTGTATGGCTGGCAGCATAAGCAGTTCTTGGGCTCGGGCGAATTTACGTTGGAATTCGGTGATTACGATGTGCAATTGACCGTGCCTAGTGATCACGTAGTTTCTGCTACTGGCGAATTGAGCAATGCTGACAAAATCTTGACAGCAACGCAGCTCGATCGTTTAAAGCAAGCACGTACTGCAAAAACGCCAGTCGTGATTGTGACGCAAAAAGAAGCGGAAGAAGCTGAAAAGTCACGCGCGACAAGCAGCAAAACTTGGCATTTCAAAGCGAAGAATGTACGTGATTTTGCTTGGGCATCTTCACGTAAATACATCTGGGATGCGCAAGGTTACAAAGCCGGTACTAGTACTGGTTTAGCGATGTCTTTCTATCCGAAAGAAGCGAATCCTTTGTGGGGACAATATTCAACTCAAGCGATTATTCATACGATTGAGCAATACAATAAATTCTCCCTCGATTATCCATATCCAATCGCACAATCTGTGAATGGCCCACAAGGCGGTATGGAATATCCTATGTTGTCTTTCAACGGCGGTCGTCCGACTAAAGATAAAAAGACAGGTGAATCCACCTATTCCAAACGGACTAAATACGGTTTGATTAGTGTGATTATTCATGAAGTCGGTCATAACTATTTCCCTATGATCGTCAATTCCGACGAACGTCAGTGGACGTGGATGGATGAGGGCTTGAACTCCTTCGTGCAAAGTTTGGCTGAACAAGCATGGGAAGAAAATTATCCTGGCACACGCGGCGAACCACGTGGCATCGTTGATTACATGAAGAGTCAAGGTCAAGTGCCTATCATGACTAACTCAGAATCGATTTTGCAATTTGGACCAAATGCCTACGCGAAACCGGCAGCCGGTTTGCATATTTTGCGTGAAACGATTTTGGGTCGTGAATTGTTTGACTTCGCGTTCAAGGAATATGCACAGCGTTGGAAATTTAAGCGTCCTACACCAGCGGATTTCTTCCGCACGATGGAAGATGCATCTGGTACGGATTTAGATTGGTTCTGGCGCGGTTGGTTCTACACGACTGATCCGGTCGATATCAGTATCGATGGTATCGTTGAATACACGATGTCTACAAAAGATCCAGAAGTTGAGAAAGCATGGCGTCGTGCGCAGAAAGATGCTGAACCGATTTCTACAGCCAATCAAACTGACAAAGGTAAATTGGAGCGCCGTTTAGATTCTCATCCTGAACTCAAAGACTTCTACAATCAACATGATGATTTCACGGTCACGAATAAAGACCGGAATAATTACAATGACATGATGAAGGGTTTGGACGACGATGAAAAAGCGATGCTGAAATCTGGCAAGCATTTCTATCTGGTTGACTTCTCCAACGTCGGCGGTTTGGTCATGCCTTTGATTTTGGAAATCCAACTTCAAAGCGGTAAGAAAGTCATTCAACGTATCCCAGCGGAAATCTGGCGCTACAACTCCAAGAAATTTACTAAGCTGATCGTGACTGATGAGCCTATGGTGAGCTTGACGCAAGATCCTTATTTGGAAACAGCCGATATCGACACCAATAATAATTCTTGGCCACGTAAGATCACGCAATCGCGTTTGGAATTGTTCAAAATGAACTTCCCACCAAGCGACATGATGGCGGATTACAATACGCCTTTGAGAACGGATGCTAAGCCTGACGCAAAAGACGCTACGACAGCGCCAGCTTCAACGCCAGCAGCGGTACCGTCAGCGGCGGCACCAGCAGCAAAGGAAACAAAAGTAGAAACTAAAGCTCCAGCTAAGGCTACTAGGCCTGCGGCTAAAGCTGCGGTTAAAGAAGTAAAATAAGGTAGTAACTTAGCGTAGTAGCTTAGTGCAGTAAATCAGATAGAGATGAGCATGTTGAATCGTTTTAAAGTTGTTAAAGTTTCTTTGTTAGGCGCATTGATCGCGGTTAGTGCCCTGGCACATGCTCATCGGTTTCATGCTGGTATCACAGATATCAGCATGAATCCTAATTCTGGGAATACAGAAATCGTGCATACGTTTATGGCACATGATGTTGAAGCGATTCTAGAAAATCTGTATCAGCGTCAATTTGATTTAAGTGATCCTGAAGATATCCAGGTATTTAAGAAATATTTTGAGAAACAGTTTTCACTCAGCGATCAGCAAGGCGTCTTGCCGCTGAAATGGGTAGGCTTAAAAGTCGATCCGACTAGCGTCATTATTTTTCAAGAATTGGAGCAACGCGCTCTGCCTGAACAAGTGATGATACGACAGGCTGTACTGACTGATTTCTTAAGCGATCAGGTGAATACACTGAATATTAATAAGAACGGTGTCGTTCAAACCCTGATGTTTAACCGTAGTAAACGGGAAACCGTTTTTCCCTGAGCATCGATTGCCAGTGTGAATAGATTGCATTGAGACAGTACATTGAGACAGTGTATGAGTAGATAGCGCCATTCGGCGCTTTTTTTTAGATTTTTTGTTTGAATAAATTCTTATCTTTTATGAAGCCACGCGTATTGTTCTTGCTGATTGCAGGAATTTTTCATCAACAGGTTTATGCTGGTGATTCCATTTTGCATAGAGTTGCGATTGATGGATCGAAGTCCAGCCAACTGGGACTATTAGACGCTGCCAACGCAGGTATGGTAGGGCGGAAGAAATTGGAAAACCTCACGACGTATAGACCTGGGGAATTATTAGAAGCGATACCAGGCTTGATTGTCAGTCAGCATAGTGGTGAAGGTAAAGCGAACCAATTCTATTTACGCGGTTTTAATTTGGATCACGGTACCGATCTGCGCACGACGGTGGACGAGATGCCGGTCAATCAACGCAGTCATTCACATGGACAGGGCTGGACTGATTTAAATTTCTTGATCCCAGAATTGACAGCACGAATGGATTATAAGAAAGGCCCTTATTCATCGACGACCGGTGATTTCTCTGCGGCGGGCAGTGCCGCTATGACATACGCAAATCGGCTCAGTCAAAGTATTACGAGTGTGACGCTAGGTCAGAATGCTTACCGGCGTGCATTGATCGCAGGTTCGCCGGATGCGCTGGATGGAAGTTTTTTGTATGCGATCGAGACTACGAGCAATGATGGTCCTTTCGTACATCCTGATAATTTCAAAAAATTGAATGCGGTCTTTCGCTACAGTGAAGGCTTTGCGAATAATGGTTTCAATATGAGCGCGATGCTCTATCGAGGTAAATGGAATTCGACTGATCAAATTCCATTGCGTGCGGTACAGCAAGCTCAGTTAGATCGATTTGATACGGTAGATAGCAGCGATGGCGGCGAGTCGCATCGCTATAGTTTGTCGGGCGTTTGGCGCAACACGACGAGTGAGGAGGCAAGCAAGCTTAGTGCGTATGTGATCCAGAGTGGATTGGATTTGTATTCGAATTTTACATATTTTATGGATGATCCTGTGAATGGCGATCAATTCAGCCAGCCTGATAAGCGTGTTACCAGTGGTATGAATGCAAGCCATACCTGGCACTCGCATATCAATGGCAAGAATACGGATATCACTATCGGAGCCCAACTACAGAACGACAATATTTTTAATGGATTACACAAGACGAAAGCGCGTCAGCAACTCTCCACGGTACGGCAAGATCATATCGTCGAAACTAGTCTAGCCATGTATCTCGACGTGAGTACACGTTGGACCGAAAGTTTGCGTAGCAATCTTGGTGTGCGCCACGATCAATATCGGTTTCAGGTGAATAGCGATCGATTGGAAAACTCTGGCAAGGCCAATGACCAGATGACGAGTCCGGTTGCCAGTTTGATTCTGGGGCCGTGGGCTAAGACGGAGTTTTATCTGAATGCAGGTCGTGGATTTCATAGTAATGATGCACGAGCGACCTTAACTACCGTCGATCCGCAAAGCTTGGAGGCGACTCAGAAATCACCTGGCTTGGTTGCTGCTCGTGGATTGGAATTGGGTATGCGTTCTGAATGGATACCAGGTTTGCAATCGAGTCTGGCGGTATATCGCTTAGATTTTGATTCTGAACTCAGCTTTGTTGGTGATGCAGGCACGACGGAAGCGGGGCGTCCAAGTCGGCGTCATGGAATCGAATTATCGAATTCGTATCAAGCCAGTGATTGGTTGTCGATAGACTTTGATGCCGCTTACGCTAAAGCCAGGTCACGTGGTGTTGAAGCATCAGGCAATTACGTGATTGGCGCGGTCGAAGGCGTCGCTCAGCTTGCTTTGAATTTTGAAAAACTTGGTGCATGGTCAGGCGCATTGCGCATGCGCTATTTTGGTCCACGCGCTTTGATTGAAAATAACTCTATCCGATCAAAAGGCAGTGCAACTTTGAATGGACGTATCAGCTATAAATTTAATCCTAGCTTGAAGCTAGAATTGGAGGGCTTCAATTTAAGTAACCGACGTGATTCGGCGATTGACTATTATTATGCCTCTCAGCTAAAGGGAGAGTCGACGCCGCGTGAGGACATGCATTTTCATCCCTTGGAATCGCGTTCATTTCGACTAATGTTGGTGAAGACTTTTTGATTTCTTCTTCGTATATTCATATCTCATTCTTCTCATAGAAAAAAGCCAGCAAGATGATCATCTTGCTGGCTTTTCTATTTAGCATACCGATCCGGATAGTGATCGGTCGCTATTGACACGTTACTGGCATAGTCTTACTGAACAGTTGCGACCAAACTCGCACCGCTCATCGCCGCATATGCCTTCACTAACAAGTAGTAAGTGCCTGCTGCTGGTGCGGAGAATGTAATAGTTTCGGTATTGGTAGAACCATCCGATTTCTTATCATAGACTGTGGTCGTTGGCGCAGCGCCTAGCTTGGCATAGATATCGCCATCACCGGTGCCACCTGTCATTTTAAATGTCAGAGTAGACTTTCCACTAGGTACGACGATGGTGTAAGTCTTGGTCGCGTTGATCGCCAAGTTGCCGATGCTGACAGACACACCGCTAGTCAATACATTGCCAGGTACCGAAGTTTGGTAACTCGCAACCAACGATGCGCCACTGACCGCGGAGGCTGCATTCGTCAACAAATAGTAGGTGCCTGCAGTTGGCGCAGCAATCGTGATAGTTTCAGTATTATTAGCACCATCGGATTTTTGCAAATAAGATGTGGTGGTTGGCAAACTACCTAATTGTGTATAGATATCTAAGTCACCAGTGCCGCCTGAAGTTTTAAAGGTCAGGTTGCTGGCACCGCTTGGTACCACGAAGCTGTAGTTAGCTTGAGCGTTGGCAGCACCGCTTACAGCGACAGACACGTCTTTTGTCAATGCGGTCGTTGCTGGTGGCAAAGCTGGGCCATCGCTACCCAATTCAACCGCGAATGAAGCGCCCAAGCGAGCAAATTTCAAAGCGTGATTGGCTTGGCTACCCATGTTGGCATAAGTGTCGCCCGGACCGTGAATTTTAGGATTATCTTCATTCATTGCCGTTTCAAATGGCATAGAAGTTGGATAGCCTTGTGCATTCCACGATGCATGGTCAGAGCAGGCGTAACCGCAGCTATCAGAGCCGATAGTCAAGCTTGGTTGATAGGTTGTAATCAGATTCGAGACGAAAGTGTTTTGCGCTGCATTAGTGTAGTCAGTGAACAGATAAATGTCTTTCGCTGAACCTTTGTAATTCGTCATATCAAGTTGCATTACGCCGACTACATTGACGCCATCAGTTTTAAATTTCTTGGCGATTTCTGCGGAGCCTTTCAAACCAACTTCTTCTGCTGCATACGCGATAAATTTAATCGTACGACGTGGTTGGTAGTTATTCGCAAACATTACGCGGATTGCTTCGGTCAGGCTGGCGATCCCGGATGCATCATCATCTGCACCTGGTGCACTTGTGTTTTCACTCGTACCTGCAGTATTGATGGAGTCCAGATGTCCACCAAGCACCACAACTTCAGAGGCATTGTCGCTACCGCGAATAGTCATGATCACGGATTTTTGTGGCCAGCCAGCGTGCGTGAATTGTTCGACGGTGACATTGGTTTTGCCAGATGCCATTTGTGTCCATTTGTCTTTGATCCAGTTCGAACCATTTACACCGCCTGTGGTGGTGTAATAGCGATTCACAAACGCAGATAAGTCAACGATGGTTTGACCGATATTCGATGCCTGCATCTGCGACAGCATAGGTGTTACGACCGATTGATTGTCGATGGTGTAAGAAGGCGCTACGCTAGCCAAACTCCGTGTTGTAGCGGCACTGGTAATCGCATTGCGACCAGCAGCTTCGCTTTCATGGGCGGCAAAGCCAGCACAGCGTTTGAGGTTGTTGTGAATCGCACCCGATAAGGTATGCATCACAGACTCATCGATTTGTACCAAATGTACCGTTTCGCTTCTGGCAAAACCTACACTGCCCGAGTCAATCAGACGACTTTCTTTCGGAACGTATTTTGGTGATATTTGTTTTAGTTGATTGAAAGCGAGATCACCGATGGTGATCCATACTTTCTTTTCGGCGGCATTGCTTGTGACACTGCCGGAGGCGCTCAAGGCTAATCCAATGAGCAAACTCGATAGAATTTTCTTTTGCATCTGTCTCTCCCAGACTTTGTGGTTAGGTTGGTTTATTTTGTTTTATTCAATTGAGGTACTTCTTGTTGCTTTAACGATTGCGCCCAACTTTCGATAGTTCATCAATAGCCCATTATGTTGGTTATAGTTTGCAATCCTGAAGAAGTAGAACAGAGAATTAGCTTAACGGAAAGTTAATAGTTGTTTTTTAACAGGCTAGAAAAATACTTACGAAGCCACAAACCGAAGAAAATTTTGCGAGTTGCTAATTCTGCCTTCAAATTTACCAATCTCGCTGATTCGCGTAGGAAAATACGTAATTAAATAATATTAAGTTTAAGCTGTTTAAACTATTGTAGTGGTAATTGAAATTTGTTTTGGATGACGATGAAAATCGACTGGTGTTAAGACGTATTTTATTAATATATTGATTTGCAAGTAGTTTATTGGAATGATATGCAAAGTGGTATCTACTATTGCCTAGTCGAGAATTCAGTTTTCACTTATGTTGATAGTGAGTAATATATGCGCTTCGCTGGTGAGTCTATGTGACCGAATTCTTTGTGATTCGATTTCAAATTATTCGCCCAAGGATCAATTCAGCGCAGCAAATATCTATCAGTATTTTTGGAAATATTCATGTCAAAAACCTTGCATTTAGCAGTTGTCACCAGCGCCGATTTACCTGAATTATTTGGTGGCGAAAAATTATTGTTACCAGCCTTATCTGCGTTGAAAGTTAGAACTTCACTCTGTGTTTGGGACGACCATAGTGTGGATTGGCAAAGCTTTGATGCGATTCTTATCCGTTGTCCTTGGGATTATCACGAAAAACTACCGGCATTTTTATTATGGTTAGATCAGCTTCGCACGTGCGGCGTGCAAGTCATTAATGATTTGGATACTTTGCAATGGAATCTGAACAAAAAATATTTATTCGAACTGAGCCAGCTGCAATTGCCAGTGATCCCCAGTTATTGCCTTAGTCCGAATGATCAACATACTTTGCCTGAATTAATGACTTTGCTGGCGAGTCCAGAATTGGTCGTGAAGCCGGTACAGTCGGCAGGCGCCTGGCGTACTCTGCGGGTCAATGCGGATAACTGCGAGCAGGTGAATCGCGAATTTTCTGCATGGCGCCTTGAACAAGAATTCCTGGTGCAGCCCTTCATGCCAGAGATCATGCGTGAGGGGGAATGGTCTCTAATTTTCTTTGATGGTGAATATAGTCATGCCTTGATCAAACGCGCGAAGGCAGGTGACTTCCGTGTGCAATCAGATCATGGCGGAAGTGTAGAAGCGATAGAGGCTCCGCCAGCGATGCGTGCCCAGGCATTGGAGATTTTGCAAGCGGTAAAGTCCATGCCTTGCTATGCTAGGGTGGATGGTGTCTTACGTGATGAGCAGTTTTTGTTGATGGAACTTGAATTGCTGGAACCAGAATTGTTCTTGGAGCTGGATCCTCAAGCGCCGCAACGATTCGCACGTGCGATAGTGCAACGCTTGTCGTCTACGTAGGAAATACACTAAGGATAGCCTAAAGACAGCCAGCTTAGGTTTGCATCTGCAGGCCGAGCTGACATAATTTCTGCACTGTATTCAAATTGCGCGCAGTACCAGATTTAGCAGCAGGAATCGTTAGTTTAGAATCTGCCATGCCATCGCCATAATAGACATAAAAAGCACGTTCTCCACAAGCGATCAGTTCCTCACGCCGACCTTTCGCCAGGTCTATCATCGCGGGTATGGGTGTCTCATCAAGGAATAGACAAATACTGCGATTGCCTTCCTTGCCTGCAAAGGGGTTATGTTCAATCAGACTTTGCAGTTCTTGTGGCGTACGGATAAATACACCGACCGGTTTGCCGGCATAGTCTTGTAAGGCTGCTTCCAATTTATCGCGACATTGCTGCGCAGTGTGTTTGCTACTAAACAGCACATTGCCGCTGGCGATATAGGTTTTTACCTGTTGAAATCCTATCGCCTCACAGATGCTAACCAGATCTTTCATGGGCAATTTTCCGGTGCCGCCGACATTCACAGCGCGCAGTAAGGCGATAAAAATGGTCATCGTTGTCTCTCTTGATCAGGTACTTAACATCGTCACTACGGTGGCATAAATCAATAAAGACAGAAAGGCAATCAGCAACAAAGCGACGGTGCGCCATAGCGTACTCAGCACGCCCAGATCATAGGCTTGGCGCAATTGCCTGAACATGTGTATAGGCGGCACCGTCAAAAATAAGAGTCCAGCTGTGCCCGTAAAATTAAACCGCGCCAAAATCGATATGAGCATTAACAACAGGCACATAAAAGACAGCGAATACAGCGAGAACACAGCGTGGTCAAACATCACATACTTGCGTTTGAAGGCGAATAGCAACCACAAGAAAGGCAGTGAAATAGGCATCAACAAAAAGGCCGAGCTGGCGGCATTTTTCTTCATCTTATACAGTGTCAGCGCACGATTTTTGTCCGCATGGGCTAAGGCTTTTCCGACATAAGGAATGTCCGATAAATTGTTCGTGTCGTCTTCACCTTCGGTTTTTTCTTGAGGTGAGTTTTCAGTGTCACTAGCCTGGCTAGTCTGGCTAGTCGAGGCTGCTGGTTTGTTTTTGGCCTGCTCTGTGGATGCAGTTGAGTCTGCGGAAGCAGAAAGTCCTATTTTTCCACTATTCTCCGCTGACTTTGATGTATCGCCTGATTTATTTGCTTTTGTTATTCGCTTCCTGTAGAACTTGAGTTCTCGTTTTGCGAAACGAATTTCCTCACGAAGATCCCATGGTTTGATTGCTGCAATATCAGTGCTGGTGGATGCACCAGAGCTTGCACTAGCAGATGCTTCAGACTTACTGGATGTACTTGATTCGATGGAAAAGCTGGCTACGTTGTCCGCGTCTTCTTTTGGATATCCCAACTGCGCTTGCAGAGTGCGCAATCGTACGAGATTTTTTTCTGCTTCGGCAAATTCTTGTTGAGCTGCTTTATTATCAAATTCTTTACCATCTAAAGCGTCCAGACTGTCTTGCCATTGGCGGATTTCGAGTTGCGTTTCACGTATGCTCAAACGCAATTCTCGTGCGTCACCGCTGTTGGCTGGCAAGGTTTTCAGTTTTGCTTGTTCTTCAGCGAGATTAGCCTGGCTATTGGCTAATTCCTTGACTACGGTTTCACGTGATTCTGGAATATTCAAGATCTCATTACTTGGATCTTTCATCGTCAATGAAAAAACGAAAAACATCACAAAGATCAAGAATAAAAATAAGGCGAGTGGCGATACGTAAGAGGTACGTTTGCCCTGAATGTAGTCTTTAGTTAATTGACCTGGGCGTCTGATTAAGGCTGGAATAGTACGCCAGGCTTTGGTATCAAAATGAAAGATGCCATGCAAAACTTCTTCAAACATGTGCAGCAATGAGCGATGGATATGCGAAGACTGTCCGCAAGCATAGCAATACGCACCTGCCAGGCTAGTACCACAATTGGCGCAAGTCGCTGCGGAATCCCCATTGGTGCTCGATTGCGGATTGTCGCCGCCACCGTTTGCTTGTTTGCTAAGTTCGTTACTTACTACAATCGCGGCCAAAGTTTCGCCTGCGTTCACCAATTCAATTCCCATGAGCTACCTCGTTAAAAGTTGTGCCGATTGTGCCCGATTAACTGCATAGTCTCAAGCGCTTATAGGGGAATTTCGTGAAAATTCGACATGTCACTTCATCCACAAACAACAGGCACATATCATTTCAAGTTGATCGGTCGAAATCATAGCTATTTGGTATTGCCTTGCGGAAATGCTGCGCATAAACTCGATGAAGAAATTTAAATTGATCACTACATGAAATTCATCAACACCAGACATCAAAGCAGAGTTCAGTTCGGCATCAAGCGCCAGTTACTTGATGCTGCCTCTGTTTGCAGTCTGCTGGTGATACTGTTGATTTTGTCAGCAAGCCGAGCACAGGCCGCAGTGCCAATGGCCAATACGGTGAAAGAACAATTTTCAATTTTCGAAGTGGCAATGGAGAATGTCGCCAACCAATATGGGCGTGACAATCGTCAGGTACTGACTCAATTGCAGAAGATAGAACCCCAAGCGACAGCACTAAAAGATTTCGCTATCTTAAGTGCTTACCGTTGTTACTTGACGACGCAATTGAAGGATATGGCAGCACTTCAAACCGCCTTAGCGAATTTGAAAAATAAAGCGCCTGAAAATAGTGCGAAACCTGCGGTTCAAGCGGCCATAGAATTGTGTCAAATGTATGCGGAAGAAGACCCGCAAAAGCGTGATCAACATCTGGCGCGTGCTTTCTATTTGATTAAGCCTACGCAGGCAGCAACTCTGCGTTACTGGATCAGCACGATGTACATAGAGTTAACCACAAAGCAAGGACGCGCACGGGATGCCATTGATGCTGCAAAAATTGCTTTAGGTATTGCACGTGCTAACAATGATCGTTTTCGACAAGCAGGCTCTTTGCGTAGCCTGGCAATGGTGGAGGTTGATTTTGGTGACAAACGAGATGCGCTCAATCATATCGAAGAAGCCGTAGCGCTCTATCACGAGATTAACCCAACCTGGTCTAACACGACTGGCCTCTTAAATCGCGCTTACATTTTGATGTCGCTTAAACGATATGAGGACGCACTTAAAGCTTACCGCGAAGTTGAGCTAGTCGCGATTAAACAAAAAGAAGATACGGTGCCGCCTATCGTGTGGAGTAATTACGCCGACATCGCGTATGCACAAGGGAATTTTCAGCGGGCACATAAAGAAATAAAACGGTTGTTAGAGTGGTCGGAACAACATAAGGACGTTTTCTTAAATAGCTACGCCAAGATGACAGCGGCTTTATTAGCGGTGGAAAGTAAGAATCTGGAGCATGCACAGGCCTTATTTACAGAAGCTTTAGAGATTTTTCAGAAGGAAGATCATCAGGTAGAAATACGGGACTTTTATGGTAACTTGGCGACCGCCTATTTTAAAAATGGCTATTACAAACAAGCCTATGCAGCACTAGAAAAAAAGCTCGAATTAAGTGCCAAGATTGAGCAGGACAGCCGCGGACATGCCGCCAATGAATTACGTGAATTACTCAAGACAGAAGAGCGCATAAAAGAAAACTTAAGCTTGCAGGCAGAAGTTGAAAAAAGTCGTTTAAATATTCAACGCTGGGTATTTTTGGCCTTGTTATTATTGCTGGCCTTGGCCTGGTCAGCGCGCCTGTTTTTGCAAGCCAGAAAGCGTAATTCCGACCTGCTAGTGGAGAACAAAGAGCTAGACTATCAACGCTTCCAAGACCCTTTAACGCAATTATTTAATCGTCGTTATGTGATGGAAAACAGCGCCGCCATTTGGGAGAAGATACAACATCAATCTGCCGCTATCTTGATTATTGATGCGGATCACTTTAAAAAAATTAATGATAATTATGGACACCCAGCCGGTGATGCAGCGCTGATAGAAATTGCGCGGCGAATTAAATTGACAATGCGAGATAGCGACATCGTCGTGCGCTGGGGCGGTGAAGAATTTTTAGTTTGTAGTTTCAGTTGTAATGCAGAACAGGCGCGCCTGATGGTAGGTCGAGTGTTGGAGGAATTGCGCAATTCACCGATAGAATTTTCCGGTAAAACGATCGCCTTAAGCGCCTCTATTGGCTATGTGCTTGCGCCACTACATAGCTCGGTGAAGGCGCAGATGAGTGGTCCAATGAGTGGCTCAATAAAAGGCCAAATGAAAGCATCAATTAATTTTGATGACAGCGTCCAGCTAGCAGATGCTGCACTTTATTTAGCAAAAACGACAGGGCGAAACCGCGCGGTCGGTGTAGAAAAAATCTCATTGAGCCAACGCACACATACAGAGCTGTGCGAGCAATTAGCGCAAGCGGCGAGTGCGGGTGAAGTTCAATTGAAGGAAACGCTGGGGCCGGTTATGGATGTCGATAAAAATATTTGATATAAGGTTTTCATCTGTTGAATATCTCTGCCTCGATTTGATCAACTTAACTGCATACAGTTGAGTTTGCTTTTGAGGATTCAGCGTGGGATAGGTGCAAGCCGCGCTGTCAATTCTTAAAGAATGATTTATCGTTTAAATATTTTCTCAGACACTACATTGCCATTCAGGAGACTTTCAAAGTTTGACGGTAAAATAATCGCAGAACTTCAATGTAAAAAATTAAAAAATAATGACCATCGTTCCGCTAGGAAGCTCATCGAAGTAACGTTGAATATCAGCGACATGCATCACAACACAGCCCCAAGATAAATGACGGGGGCCGTTATTTGGCCATTCATAGGCCCAGCCGTGAAAGCCGATACCACCACCTAGTTTGGTGTTATCTAGGCTTGCCGAACGGCTTAACCATTTTTTTTCGTATATTTTCAGCTTGTTCGCGACTGATCAGGTTTTGCGCAACTCCCCACTCTGCATCATACGCATTAGGGTAATTGATCTTTATCCAGTGTCCACCAAAGTAGGCACCAAACTTGCCAGGAAATTGACCTCGATATTTTTGCGTGATGAAATACATGCCCTTTGGTGTTTTATTATCTCCCTGAACTTGTTTTTTTCCTTGTGCTTGTCCAAGGCTGATGTCTAGACCGGCGAAAGTTTTACCCTCTTTGATGATGCGCATACGATAGCTATTCTGATCAACGAGAATTAAGTTTGACTCCAACTGTGGATTAAATAATTGCTGATGTCGCTCAATAAATGGCGCAATGTCAATGCCTTTAATTACGTCTGAACTTGGCAAACGTTCATGCAAAGTCACGCGATTTTCGTGGAGTGCTTGGCTTGCCGACCCCAGAAGTTGACCACGTTGTATGCTCTCTCCAATCGCGAGTTTAAGATTGTATAGTTGGTGATAGCGCGAATAAATCGTTTTTCGCGCATTATTTTCAAAATAATTGTGTTCGATTAATACATCGAATAGAGACGAATTCGGAACAGGAATTAAACTGTGCACACGACCATGAGCCAGTGCATGAACTCCTTTTGAATTTAACTTTTTATTAGGTGCATCGAAGCCATCTGCAACTACAAATGTTCTTTTTAGAAAGTTGTCAAAGTCCTCATGATGCTGATTACTGGCATTCGATATCTCGGCCGCTTGTAAGTATGAAGCACAAATAATGCTGCAAATCGCCCACAAGAATCTTGTGGGAATTTTCAAAGAGATACATTCCAATTTGTGGCGCCATCTGTTCATTGGTAAATTATTACATCTCAATTTATGCGATCATTTCTGTTTTAAGCTCGCACATCCTTAACTTTTTCCACCCGGCGTTGCAACACAAAAATCGGCTGCGCCCATTCCGTATCTTTTTTCTTCTTGCTGGTAATCAGCGTCAATTCAGAAGGATCGTAGACGTCGGTGTTATGTGTCAACGGGGTGGTCATCAGGTATTGCGCATCGGTGTTTTTCAAGAACTCACCGACCAATTGAATATTCCGGATATCTAAATGCGCGAAGGGTTCGTCGATAAACACAAAGCCGCCTGAGCCGTCTTCTGATTTCAATAAACCGATCAAGAGAATCAGCGACTTCATCACCTGCTGACCACCGGATGCTTCACCGTCATTCATGCCGATAGGGCCTTTGCCGTCGAATTTAAAGCGTACGTGCAAACCTGCTTGTGACAACATCACATCATCGTTTTCTAGTTTGACCGGATCGGTGTGGACTTCAATGCCTGCGAGCTCACCCAGTTGTTTGATGTTCTTGCTATAGGTCTTAATCGTGTAGCGTAATCTATCCATGTAAGCCGCACGTGCATTCACGGTCGCTTCCATAGCGCGATTATTTTGATAACGACGTTCGTCGGTTTCAGCCTGACGGTTTTGCAGCAAATTATTTAAACGCGTGTATTGATCGACGACCGTGGAATCAGTTTCCCAATCATCGCGCGCTAAGTTATTGCCGAGGCTGCGTAAACGTAATTCAATTTGATGGACGTTTTCATGTTCTGCCACCAGTTCTTTGCGATGTGAACTGCGTTTCCAATTGAGTGGTAGCGTATGCCAAGTTTCACGCATCGTACGTAAAGTTTCGAATTGCGTTTTACGTTCTTCGGCGTGGCGTTTTTCTGAAACACGTTGTTGAGACTCAGCATCGGCAATGGCGGCCTTAGCTTGCTCCCATTTCAGATGCGCGACCGTACGTTGTTCAGTTGCGGCTTTGAGCAAAGGTGCGATCTCGCCAAGGCGGGTGCCGACTTCGATACGTTGTTGCTTCAGTGGCTGGGTATTGCGAGAAGCTTCTTCAAATTCTGCATGACGGGCACTTAATTCTTTGGCCGCATCAACACCGGCGAGGCGCGCTTTGTAAGAAGAAATTTCGCCAGCCAGTTTGCTGATCTTGATTGTGAGTTGATCTTCTTGCGATTGCAAACGTGGCAGGGCTTTCTGTAATGCTTCCAGACGTTGGGTACGACCAGCATTACCAAAACGGTAGCGTGATACTTCCACAAATAAAGAGCGGCCACCGCGACGCTCGAAGTGATACGCGTCGGGCGTAATCCATTCTTGCGACTTGTGCAGCTTCATGCCGATATCAATGCTATCGACGGTTTCTATGCGTTCTAATTGTTCGATCAGCCAGGCCGGTGCTTTGGCGTTAAAGCTGACGACAGACAATAAACTATCGTCTTTGACTACCGGCGCATTGACGCGATCTGGCACGATGAAGTGGCTGTAGCGTTGCTTTTCACCGATGCGATAGGCGGCACTCGCGTCGCTGGCATTATCAAGCAAGATGACTGATGTGTAGCCGCGTAATACGCCTTCGACCGCGCCTTGCCATTTAGCGTCGGTGACTTCGACGATCTCAGGCAGCATGCTGTGCGGAATATTCGCTTCATTCAAAGCGCGGCGCATTTGACGCACGTTTTCTGGGTCGGGCAAACTAGCTTTGCCTTGCAGCGCCGAGATGGTTTCCATGTCGGCGGCAATACGCTGACTCAAAGCATCACGTTCTTGTTTTTGCTGTGCGAGTTCCTCTTCTTTTTTCTCTAATTCATCGGCGATATTCGCGATGTCGGCATCGGCTTCCGCAGCCAGTTTTTGCAAACGCGCTTTTTGTTCGAGCAAGCTTTCTTGCGGTTTGAGCTTGGCATTGACTTGCGCAAGTTTTTCACGCAAGTTGGATTCTTCGGCTTCTAATGCCGCCTCGGATTGCTGTGCTTCGCTGTGATTTTGTGCTTGCTGTGCCAGTGCTTGACGACGTTCGGATAGTGCTTCGTCCTGCGTTTTTAAATGGCGTTTGCTGGCGCGTAATGCCTGGCTGGTGGCGGATGCGCGTTCCAGATCTTCGTGGTATTGCAGGGTCGGTAAAATCTCTTCCTGCAAATCACGTTTTTCTTTGTTCAGACTTTCCCACTGATGGAAGTTGGCGACTTTTAAACGCAAACCTTCCAGATTGGTCTTTGCACCTTCGAGTTCCGTTTCAAAACGCTGCAATTCAGATTCTGTATCGCGTTGATGACGCTTGGCATCGTCGTAGGCATCCAAGACTTCTTTGTCGCCGAATACCTGAAACACCAAATCCAGTAATTGGCGCGGCGCATATTCACACAGCTTATCCGTTTCACCTTGTTCCAGCGCCAGCACTTTACCCATCGCTGACGACAAGCCCGCATGTGACAAACGCTTGCGATAAGTTTCTACGCCTAGCCAATCGTTGGCTTCCTGGATTTCTTCAATCTCTATTTTGCCACTGCGCATCAAGTATTGACGCTTCCAGTCACCACCGTTTTTTTCGATTTTGCAGAACAACGTGACTTCATCTTCATACAAGCCCGACATGCGGAAAGGACGATTTGAAATCTGCGGCCCGACTGCGCTGTTATCGACGACCGCACGTATCCACGCAGTTTGCTGACCAGAGTGACGGGCATAATGTTTGTACGAACGTCCCATAGAACATTCCAGACCAAACAAAGTGCGCAAGGCATCGAGCAGCGTGGTTTTACCCGAACCGTTTTGACCGGCAATCGTAATAATCTTGGCGTCTAGTGGGATGTTTTTAATCCGCTGCCAGTAATCCCAGTGAACCAGTTCTAGTGATTTGATGTGAAACATAATTATTTTTCTTTAGAAAATCTGTACAACGGAAAGCTCAATTTAGAACCCCTCAACGCCGAGGCGCTGAGACGCAGAGGAGCGCAGAGAAAGACTTTATACCTCGGTGCCGATAAGCTGTGCATAGTGTTTTTGATGGTCTATTAAGCCCTTCAACGTCGAAACGCGGAAGTGAAGAGAAAATAGAAAACAGAGAAAATCTCTTTTCTAAGGTTTTACTCCGCGCCTCTGCGTCTCGGCGTTGAGGGGTTTTGCTATTCATTTTTCGAGACATCTGATTCCGCCACTAAGCGTTCAGCTTCTTCAGGCGCCAAACGCTCAGCTTCTATCACCGCTGGCGTACGTGGCATAGGAATATGGAAAATATCCGACAATGCGCCGTTGATGATGCGGTCTTTTAATGCATCGGTATCCATCAGCAAATCCAACAAGGGGCCTTCCATGATCAGGTCCATTTTGCGTTCGATAAAACCTAAACGCGAGAGCTGACCTAGATTCATATCCATACGGGTTTTCTTACCTAGCTTTTCGCCGAAATCAGCGAGCAAAGTGCGGTAGGAAATGCCGATCGATGTGTCTTCAGCGCGTGGTAAAGGTTTTTCTTTACCGAACATATCGTTCTGATCTTCTTGCGCCATTTGATGTGCTTCCTGACGTTCACGTTTCGGCAAAATAATCAGCGACCACAACACGACTAACAAGGCGACGCCATCGCGTGCCAGACCAAAATTATTATTCTGCCAGGTGTCTTTGGTGCCGAACACTTTGGATTCGCTATCGCGTGTTAGTGCCAAAGTCACATGATCGGCATACACGTTATCAACAAACTTCATCCCGCAAGCTTTTAGGCGGGTGTCAATATCGCTACGGAAAATCTCATCCGATAAAGCACGTTTTACTAATTTGTCTTCACGACGTAAAGTCTGATGCGCCAACAAACGGGCGATAAGGATTTGTGCATCTTCAGTCATATCACATTCCTGGTATTCGTAGGGTGCGCCATGCGCACCAGTTTTCTTATAGTGGTGAAAGTGTCGGTGCGCACGGCGCACCCTACGCTTGTTTTATTCATGTTTAGTTTCGTGCGGTGTTTCTCGCGGCGGTTCTTGCGGCGCTTCTTGGTGTGACTTCTGCTGCGACTCCAAAGGTATGAGGCTAGCCACAGAAATCGCCGCCACATGCGGATCAGAGACTTTCTGCATTTTGTCTTTGGAGCTGAATGTCAAAGGCAAGCGCGCCAGGATAGCGGTCGCACCTTGCAATGAGGCTTCATTCGCATCACCGATCAACGGTAACAGCGAAGCGCGGTACGAGGCAATCGCGAAGCTGGCGGGTAATAAATAATCTTGTAGCGGTTTATGTTTTTTGGTTTCTGGATCGTAAGATTTACCGTCAATGTTGCCGAGCAAATCTAACCAATGATCGAGTTCTAACAAGGCTTCGCTATTATCATTCGCAATCGATGGTGCATTTTCACCGGTTGGCAAAACACCTAAGACCGCGGAATTACGATGGCTGAGTAACTCGCTTTCGGCCACATCGATCATTTCGGACGGCGTAATGAAATGCGGCGTCACTGGATGTGATAAAGCGCCATCGGCGAGCGAGGCTAAATCTTCACGCTGCAGCAACCACATCTTGATATCAGTCGTTGATAAACCCGATTGTCCTAGATGTACGCGCTGACGTTCGATCTGATTCAAAGCGCGTGAGAACATGCCTTGCATATTCAAGAGCGCACTCTGAGCGCGGCCAATCGCCTGTGCTGCACGATGCGTCGCCGAATCGGCGCGGCTATCATTCGTGATCGCGTGAATAATCTGTGAACCTTTTTCTACCCAATCGCAAGCCGTGTGCCATTTTTGCTGTGCTGTGCGGAGTTGAAATTCCGAGCCAGAGGCAATCGCATCCGAGAATTCTTCAGTCAGTTCTATCAAGCGACCGAGCAAATGGTGCAACTGTTCAACCGATACGCCACCGACGGCCTGTGCACCGGCAACTTGGGTCAACATATAGCTGACTTCAGAAGGATCGTCTTGTTGTTCAACTTGGATTAAGGATTCAATCGCGGCTAAGACATTGCGCGCCATTGGTGCGATGCGATATACCGATTGACTAGGATCCCACACTAAAAGCCCCGTGCTACGCAAACGTGTGAGCACCGTTTCGAGCGCTTCTGGCTCCAGATAACCCAATTTGGCATTAATATCGGCGCGGCTGAGGGAAGGTGAATCGACATCTGCCGTTAATTCGCGCAAGACAAGCAGGCGCATCAAGACGCTATTAATGCCACCGTGAAATAATGCGGTAAACGCCTGCAACATAGGTTGCGCGCGCCGCAAAGGGGCGAGGGCAACTACATCGTCGGGAGTTAAATTGGATTTGAAGTAAGACTTGAGACTTAAATCGTTCTGATCGGATAAATCGTCTTCTATTCTTACTATGGATTCGTCGTCAAAATTTTGCATGCCGCATTTTACCCGCTTGGGCAGTGGTTTAGTATTGTTAGAAATTTACTTTTAGGTGCTTATCTTGCAGTTCTTTTTTGTCTTTGAAAGTGAAAAAAGTATCGTAATATTTCCTTTAAGGCAAATAGTGTAAGAATGTGCGTTAAAAATAGACTAAAAGTAGACAAAACCCTGATTTTGACTAGTTTGGAGAGAAATGATGAATATGCAAATTGAACAAGTTGCCACTTTAGGTGGTGGATGTTTTTGGTGTACCGAGGCAGTTTTCCAACAGATTCGTGGCATCAGCAGTGTGGAATCTGGCTATTGCGGTGGTCAAATTCATAATCCGACTTATGAGCAAATTTGCACAGGAACGACTGGGCATGCCGAAGTCGTGCGTTTGCGCTTTGACCCGTCCTCGATTAGCTATGCCGACATTCTGGAAATTTTCTTCATTATCCATGACCCGACCACGCTCAATCGTCAGGGCGCTGATCAAGGTACGCAATATCGTTCGGTGATTTATTACCATGATCAAGAACAGAAAAAAATCGCGCAAGAAGTCATGCAAAAAATGCGCAGCGTTTGGGACGATCCCATCGTTACCGAGCTAAGTCTTGCACCGCAGTTCTACCTGGCAGAGGCATATCATCAAAACTATTTCCGCCAGCATCCGCAGCAAGGCTATTGCTCGTTTGTGGTGGCACCGAAAGTGGCTAAGGCGCGTAAGGCGTTTGCGGATAAGTTGATTACATGATTAGCGTTGATAACGCTCAGTAAGCTGCGGATCCACATGTCCCCTCTCTCGCAGGCGGGAGAGGGCTAGGGTGAGGGTGGTTCAGTATCTGCAAAGTCTTACAAAGGCATAAATCAAGAAAGAAATTGCGAAATTTCTGTCCCTATGATTTTTTCAGGTCTGCTTTGCATTATTAGACTCACAATTTTGGGAGTGAATCTGTAATTAATTTTGTGGTTTCACTACTAATATTGCCGTTGCTGAATTTCCCTCACCCTAACCCTCTCCCGCTCGCGGGAGAGGGAACCTTAAACATTACTTCAGCAATCCTATCTACCCCCGCTCCCTGAAAAAATTCTTTCAAACAAAGAATTGTATTTTAGAAATTCCGTCTCTTTTTTCCTTCTATTTTCTGATCCTTATCTCTGCGCACGCTATGTATTCCAAATTAATATATCTAGAGTAATATAATTCATATTTATGATCTAGCTCTAGGTTCTACACTGCGGTTTATTCTTTTCTCGATTCCGCTTTATCTACGCTTTATAGACGCCTTATGCAGATTACAAAACTGACGACTTATCGCATTCCACCGCGTTGGATGCTGTTGAAAATTGAAACCGATGTGGGCATTACCGGTTGGGGTGAGCCTGTAATTGAAGGTCGTGCCCGCACAGTTGAAACTGCAGTGCAGGAATTTGCGCCGAATTTGATTGGTAAAGATCCTTCGCGTATTAACGACCTTTGGCAAGAAATGTATCGCGGTGGCTTTTATCGTGGTGGTGCGATTTTGATGAGTGCGATTGCTGGTATTGATCAAGCGCTGTGGGATATTAAAGGCAAGGCCTTGGGCGTGCCAGTGTATGAATTACTTGGTGGCTTGGTGCGCGATAAGATGAAAACGTATAGCTGGGTTGGTGGTGATCGTCCGGCTGATGTAATCGCAAGCATACGTAAATTACGTGAGCTCGGTTTCGATACTTTTAAGATGAATGGCACCGAAGAGTTAGCGATGATTGATAGCTCGATTGCCATTGATGCCGCGGTGGGTCGTGTCGCGGAGATCCGCGCTGCTTTTGGAAATGAAATTGAATTTGGTTTGGATTTTCATGGGCGCGTTAGTGCGCCTATGGCCAAAGTCTTGTTGCGTGAATTAGAGCCTTATCGCCCCTTGTTTGTTGAGGAACCGGTGTTAGCCGAGAACGCTGAATATTATCCGCGCTTAGCGAATAGCACCTGTATTCCTTTGGCTGCTGGTGAACGTATGTATTCACGTTATGAATTTAAGCGTGTGTTTGAACAAGGCGGTTTGTCGATAGTACAGCCAGATTTATCGCATGCAGGCGGCATTACAGAATGCGTCAAAATCGCCGCGATGGCGGAAGCTTACGATATTGCCTTAGCACCGCATTGCCCTCTAGGACCTGTGGCCTTGGCCTCATGCTTGCAGGTTGATTTTGTATCGCATAACGCGGTACTGCAAGAACAGAGCATGGGCATCCATTACAACCAAGGCGCAGAGTTGCTCGATTATGTTGTGAATCGCGAAGATTTTGCCTTAGAAAATGGGTATATCAAACCCTTCACTAAGCCAGGTCTGGGTGTAGAAGTTGACGAACAGCGTGTGATTGAAGCGAGTAAAAATGCAGCAGACTGGCGTAATCCAGTCTGGCGTCACGCTGATGGGAGTATTGCAGAATGGTAGCCATTAATAAAGAAATAGTGACGCTTGATCCGCATCTGATTGGCGTCGATTGGGGTAGTACCTGTTTGCGGGTATTTCTTATAGGTAGTTATGGCGAAGTGCTGGCAACTCGTACCAGTGCACAAGGGAGTTCTAGTATGAACGGCTCAGCCTGGGCTTATGAGCAAAGCTTGGAGCAACTGGCGGGCGATTGGCTGCAAGAATATCCAGATATCAAAGTGCTGGCATGCGGCATGGTCGGTAGCAAACACGGTTGGTTGGAAGTGCCGTATGTGGCTTGCCCATCGGATGTGAATGCAATTGCGGCACGTGTGATGTCTGTAAAAGGAGTGGATCAGCGCCGCTTTGATATCGTGCCGGGCATGGCTTACCGTCCGGCGAATGGTGTACCCGATGTGATGCGCGGTGAAGAGACACAAATTGCCGGGGTCTTGAGCCTGCGCCCCGAAGCGAGTCAACGCTCTTGCATTATTTTGCCAGGCACCCATTCAAAATGGGTACAGATAGAACAAGGCAAAGTGACTGCATTTGCAACCCACATGACTGGCGAGTTGTTTGCGATTTTGCGCCAGCATTCAGTGTTGGGGCGTTTGATGCCTAGTCAGCAAAATGAACTTGATCCGATTGCCTTTTTGCGAGGGGTTGAAGATGCGCGGCAAGGCATGTACCTGGGGTTTGCACATCAATTGTTTGCAGTTCGCACTTTAGGTTTAATGGAAATGATGCCACCTTCATCACTGGCGGATTACTTATCCGGTTTGTTGATAGGGCATGAAATTCAGGCGGGTCTGGGTTGGCGCTTAGCCGCAGGTTTGGAGCAAGCGCCTTTGATTTTAGTTGGTGATCCTAGTTTGTGTGCTCACTATGCGCAGGCGCTGTCGCACTGCGGCGTACTCAATGCAAGCATCTTGTCGAATACGGCACCAGTAGGCTTATGGGCGATAGAGCGTGCCACTGCTGGTGTCCATGCGACCAAGCTTGCACATAAGGTGAATGTATGAGATCTACATCCTTGCATCTGCAAACCGCTGTCAAGCACTTGCCATTAATTGCAATTTTACGCGGCATACGTCCGGCAGAAGTCGAGAGTGTCGCGCTCAGCTTGTATCGTCAAGGATTTCGTTTGATTGAAGTCCCTTTGACTTCGCCCGAGGCTTTGCGGTCGATTGCGATTTTGCGTGATTGTCTGCCTGCTGATGCCTTGTTTGGCGCTGGTACCGTAACACAATTGCGCGATGTGTTTCATCTGCGCGATTTGCAGGCCAATCTAGTGGTAATGCCGCATGTCGATTTGGAGATAGTGCGCGCGGCTAAAGCCGCAGACATGATTTGTATTCCCGGCGTGAGTTCGGTGACAGAAGCGTTTGCCGCTTTGCAAGCAGGTGCCGATGCCTTGAAATTGTATCCGGCAGAATTGATCAGTGCTCCGGTGCTAAAAGCAATGCGTACTGTATTGTCGTCAACACCGTATCTGTTTCCAGTCGGCGGCATAGGTTTGGATAATATGGACGCCTATTTGCAGGCAGGTGCTAGTGGCTTTGGTTTAGGTGGTAGTTTGTACAGTGCAGGCATGTCGCTCGTCGAGGTCGAGAACAGGGCGGCAGGCTTGATACAGGCTTGGCATAGTGCTTGTCAGACTGTCGGAAAAAAAGTGCCAATATCTAATGCTGATATGCCAAAATCAGAACATTTTTTTGAGATTGAAATCTGATGAATTCGACGCAGTTTATGTCATGTCTGTTAGCGCAACAAGCAACTTTAGGAGAAAGCTTGTTGTGGGATAGTCAACGCCAATGCTGGTGGTGGACTGATATAGAAGCCAGCGCCATTTATCGCTGGCGCGAAAGCTATGTTGCGCCGACGATGTACAGCACGCCTGATCGCGTTGGTTCCTTCGTGTTGTGTCAATCAGGAAAAATTTTGTTGGGCATGACGAAGAGTCTGGCACTGTTCGATATTAATACACGCCAGATAGAACCACTAGTGCAAATAGAAATCGATTTGCCGAGTACCCGGGTTAATGATGGACGTACAGACCGTGTCGGTAACTATGTATTTGGTAGCATAGATCAGTCCCCAAAGCGGGAGGGAATAGGACATTTCTATCAATATTCGATGCAGCATGGTTTGCGTCAGGTAGACCTGCCAGCAGTGGCCATCGCGAATAGTATTTGTTTTAGTTTGGATGGCAAGACCATGTATTTTTGCGATACCGTCAGCCAGCGTATTTTGCAATGTGATTACGATGCGGCGAGTGCGAATGTTAGTAATATTCGCCTGTTTGTTGAGACCGAAAAACATGCCTATCCCGATGGTTCTGTGATCGACGAACAAGGCTGTTTGTGGAATGCACAATGGGGCGCGAGTCGGGTAGTGCAATATGCAGCGGATGGACGTGTACTGCAAATCGTCAAGCTACCAGCCAAGAATCCTACCTGTCCGGCCTTTGGCTCTGCAGAATTGAATCAATTAGTGCTGACTAGTTCGCGTAAAGATATGACGGCGACCGAATTGCTACAAATGCCTGAAGCGGGAGGTTTGTTTGGCCTACGCTTGTCGGATGTGCGGGGTGTGACAGATACTTTGTTTAATGATGTTGCGCATAACCCGCTGAATGATTTAGATGATTGAGTCACGATAAATAGAAAAATAAATAAGAAAATAAATAGAAAAATACGGAGATGAAAATGAAAGCCAAGTTAAAAAATCAGCCAAGTTATACCTTAAATCAAAAACGCCGTAGCACTTTGCAATTAGCCGGCTTAAGCCTGGCTTCTTTATTTTGTGGTGCATCTGCATTTGCAGCAGATCCGATAAAAATCGGCTTTCTGGTCAAACAAGCAGAAGAGCCCTGGTTTCAAGATGAATGGAAATATGCTGAACAAGCAGCGCGTGAAAAAGGTTTTACGCTGGTGAAAATTGGCGTGCCGAATGGTGAGAAATTGATGGCGGCGATTGATAATCTGGGTGCACAAAAAGCGCAAGGATTTATCGTCTGTGCGCCGGATGTCAAACTTGGTAGTGCGATTGAGCGCGCAGCGAAACGTCATCAGCTCAAAGTATTTTCAGTCGATGATCAATTGCAAGACGGCAAAGGCCAAGTGATTGCCAGCATTCCGTACATGGGGATTTCTGCTTACGAAATCGGCAAACAAGTTGGCGCTAGCCTGCTGGCAGAAATCAAAGCACGCGGTTGGAAGATGCAAGAAGTTGGCGCAATGCGAATAGCGTACGACCAATTACCAACTGCACGCGAGCGTACTATGGGCGCTGTGGATGCTTTGAAAGCGGGTGGATTCCCGGTCACGAATCTGATCGATGCGAATCTGGTCAAAAGCGATACCGAAAGTGCCTACAACGCCGCGAACATTGTACTCACCAAGCAAAGTGGTTTTAAACACTGGATTATTTTCGGCATGAATGACGAGGCGGTACTCGGTGCAGTGCGTGCCGCAGAAGCGCGGAAATTCACGCAAGAATCTATGCTGGCAATTGGCATCGGTGGTAGTAAGAGTGCTTTAAATGAATTCGCCAAACCAAAGCAGACGGGTTTTTTCGGCAGCGTATTAATCAGCCCCAAACGTCATGGCTATGAAACCAGCATG
The DNA here is from genome assembly GCF_014284175.1 of Affinundibacterium flavidum. GTDB lineage: Bacteria > Pseudomonadota > Gammaproteobacteria > Burkholderiales > Burkholderiaceae_D > Undibacterium > Undibacterium flavidum. The sequence goes on along the minus strand of NZ_JACOGA010000002.1, from coordinate 234,797 downwards.
ATGATGTATGAATGGATCAGCAGCAACCGTCAGCCACCGGCATTAACTTTGACTAGTGGCACTTTGATGACGCGTAGTAATCAACATGATGTGCGCAAACAGTTTGGCTTATAAGGTGTGATGTTCGATGTCTGCGTATTTAGAATTTGAGCAAGTCTCCAAATTTTTTCCCGGAGTGACGGCGCTGAATCAAGTCAGCTTTAGCGCACAGGCTGGCCGTGTGCATGGCTTGCTGGGTGAAAACGGTGCGGGTAAATCGACCTTATTGAAGATCCTTGGCGGCCAATATAAGCCGGATCATGGATGTTTGCGGATCGCTGGTCAGGCGCAGGCATTTCACAGTGCGGGTGATGCGATTGCCGCCGGCGTGGCGGTGATACACCAAGAATTGCAATACGTGCCGGAATTGACCGTCACAGAAAATATTTTACTAGGCCGTTTGCCGCGCCGTTTTGGTTTCGTCGACAAAACTGCCGCACGCAAATTGGTTAGCGAACGTCTGCAAGCACTGGGCGTAGAACTCGATCCCGATCAATTGTTAGTGAATCTGTCGATTGCGCAGAGACAGATGGTGGAAATTTGCAAAGCCTTGATGCAAGATGCGCAGATCATTGCATTTGATGAACCGACCAGTAGTTTGTCGCATCGTGAGACCGAGATTTTATTTCGCATCATTCGTGACTTACGTGAGCAAGGGCGTACGATTATTTATATCTCGCACAGGCTGGAAGAGTTGTATGCCTTATGCGACGCTTGCACGATTTTTCGGGACGGAAAAAAAGTCGCTACGCACGCACAGATGGCAGCAGTGGCGCAAGATACTCTAATCAGCGATATGGTCGGACGCGAGCTCAGTGATATTTATGATTATCAAACACGTCAGGTTGGCGCTACGCGTCTGCAGGTGACGAACCTAGTTGCCAAATCTGCTGCAAGATCAGATCAAAATCCGCAAAGTTTTTTTGTGCGTTCTGGCGAAATCTTGGGTTTCTTCGGCTTGGTGGGCGCAGGCCGTACTGAATTGATGCGCCTGCTGTATGGCATAGATAGTGCCGCTGCTGGTGCCAGTATCTATCTCGATGGTAAAGAGCTGGCGCCGATGATAGTGAGCAAGGCAATTACTTCTGGGATCGTCTTATGTCCTGAAGATAGAAAAGAACAAGGTATCTTGGCGCAGGCATCGGTCGCAGAAAATATCAATATCGCCAATCGCCGCGGCAACTTAATTGCAGGGCTGTTTTTGCGTCATGCAGAAGAAGCACAATTGGCTGATCAGTTCATACAAAAACTCAATATAAAAACACCTTCACGCGAACAAACGATAGCGAATTTATCCGGTGGCAATCAGCAAAAAGTGATTCTGGCACGCTGGCTGGCGCAAGAGAATTTAAAAGTGGTGATATTGGACGAACCCACTCGCGGCATCGATGTAGGCGCAAAAAATGAAATCTATCGCATCATTTATGAGGTGGCAAAAACGGGCTGTTGTGTGATTGTGATTTCCAGCGAGCTACCCGAAATCCTAGGCATCTCAGACCGCATCATGGTCATGCGCGATGGTCAGATTAGTGGTGAATTAAGACGCGAAGAAGCGAATGAAGCTGCGGTATTGAAATTGGCATTGCCTGATTGATGAATGGTGAATAGAAATAGATGCTTAACTATTCGATTGGAAAGAAAAAGGCACGAAAACTGGATTGATCTGGGTCTTACTGGGTAAGTTGAGATGTGTATAAAATTTCCTCTCCCTTAGGAATCAACTTTAGCTTTAATGGTCGGAATTTGTGCTTTTAGCCCCTTCCCCTTCAAGGGGAAGGTTGGGATGGGGATGGGTTTTAGTCGTGCAATAGAAATTGCAGATTGCATCCCTATAACCCATCCCCACCCTAACCCTCCCCTTGAAAGGGAGGGGGACTTTTAGTGGTGGACCGACTTGTGTAGATACTGACGCATTGAAGATGAAAGGGTGGGAATCAATTTGCAGTACTGTTAAGAAATTAATCCCGGATAACAGTGAGGCCAAGTTCAGTAAAACGATTAATAGAAATTGTCAGCAAAAAATATAAAGTAAAAGAAAAAATTTCGGAGTAAGAAAAAATGTCACCCCAGAACCAAGCAAGCACAGTGCAAACAAGCACAAAAATCAGCAAACTAATTAGCAAACCAAATCCCTTCATCAGCCTACTCGCGAAGCAAGGCATGCCACTCGCCTATCTGATCTTGTTCGCTGTCTTATCCCTCACAGTAGAAAATTTTTTCTCCAGCACCAACCTGATAGGCTTGATGTTGTCGGTCTCGCAAATCGGCATGGTCGCGTGCACCATGATGATGTGCCTGGCATCACGTGATTTTGATTTGTCGGTGGGTTCCACCATTGCTTTCGCTGGCGTCCTTGGTGCACTGGTTTTGGAGCGCAGCGATAGCGTCGCGTTGGCGATCAGTGCTGCCGTATTGGCAGGCGCTTTGATCGGTGCTGGGAATGGCGTCTTGATTGCCTATTTGCGCGTGAATGCCCTGATCGCGACTTTGGCGACCATGCTGATGGTGCGTGGTCTGGCTTTTATTGTGTCGAACGGTCAGGCAGTCGGGATCTCGAATGAAAGTTTCATGAGCTTTGGTGATGCACGAGTTGCGGGCTTACCTATGCCTGTCATCGTCTTGGCGATTTGTTTTCTCATTTTTGGCGTCTTGTTAAATCACACCGTGTTCGGGCGGAATACTTTGGCGATAGGCGGTAATCCCGAAGCGGCTGAATTGGCGGGCGTCAAAGTGCGGGCATTACGTGTCTGGATTTTTTTGATACAAGGTGTGGTGACTGCCATCGCGGGTTTGATTTTAGCTTCGCGGATTACCAGTGGTCAGCCCAACGCAGCGCAAGGATTTGAACTTGATGTGATCTCTGCTTGCGTCTTGGGTGGCGTCTCGCTGCAAGGCGGCAAGGCAAAAATTTCTGGGGTGCTGATCGGCGTCTTAATTATGGGCACGGTCGAAAATGTGATGAACTTAAAAGATGTGGATACCTTTTACCAATATTTAATGCGCGGCCTGATTTTGTTGGCAGCGGTAATGTTTGATCAATTCAGAACACGAGGTCGTCATGGCTAATTTGAGATTAGAAGGCAAGGTCGCCATCGTCACAGGATCGACACTGGGAATCGGTGCGGCAACTGCCAGAGCTTTTGTGCGTGAAGGTGCCAAGGTGGTTTTAAATAGTCATTTGAACGATGCTGCCGCACAAGCTATCAGCGCGGAATTGGGCTGCGAGAATAGCCTGTTTGTGCAAGCCGATGTCGCCGATAGTAAGTCGATGGAAAGCCTGGCAGAACAAGCTGTTGCGCGCTTTGGCAAGATCGACATTTTGATCAATAACGCTGGTATGAATGTGTTTGCTGATCCTTTAGAAATGACGACAGAACAATGGCAACGCTGTTTCGCGGTGGATCTGGATGGCGTTTGGAATGCCAGTCGCGCGGTGCTACCGCAAATGCTGGCGCAAGCAGCAGGGTCTATTGTGAATATCGCTTCTGTGCATGGACATAAAATTATTCCCGGTTGTTTTCCTTATCCGGTGGCGAAGCACGCATTGATAGGCTTGACGCGTTCTTTGGGGATTGAATACGCGAGACGCGGCATCCGGGTGAATTCGATTTCACCGGGATTGATATTGACCGAAGCGATACAAAGCTGGCTAGCCTCCTGCCCCGATCCTGAAGCTGAGCGCCAGCGTCAGGCAGATTTGTTGCCATGCGGACGTATAGGTTTACCGGAAGAGGTGGCGCAGACTGCGCTCTTTCTGGCGAGTGACGAAGCGCGCTTCATTAATGCCACCGACATTTTGATTGATGGTGGGCGCAGTCAGCTGTATCACGAATAAACTTAAGCATACCGTCAGCACAGCATAGCAACATACAAAATAACCGACCAGGTGAAATCATGAGAGACCCGATTGCTGACCGTTTTGTCCGCACCCATTTAAAAACCCGACATCTGGTATTGCTGGTCGAATTGGGCAGGCATGGATCCATATTGCGCGCTGCCGAAGCGGCACACATGACGCAACCTGCGGCTTCCAAATTATTAGCCGAACTTGAATACGCATTAGGCGTGCAATTGTTTGAACGTCTGGCGCGCGGCATTTCGCCGACCTGGTATGGTGAAATTATGGTGCGCCGTGCAGGTACGGCATTGGCAGAAATGAATACCGCGCATCAAGAAGTAATGGAATTATTTTCAGGTTTGCGCGGACAGGTTGCGATTGGTACCGTGATTACGCCATCGACGAGTCTGGTGCCACGTGCCGTCAAGCGTTTTAAAGAAACGCATCCCAAAGTCAATGTTTCCATCGCGGTCGATACCAGTACGCTGCTATTGCAACAACTGCGTTCAGGTGAACTCGATATGATGATAGGACGTTTGATTTCTGGAAACGATAGCTACGCCGAGTTGAAATTTGAAGCGCTACAAGATGAACCGCATCGATTGATTGTGCGTCCCGATCATCCATTTGCAAAGCGCGATGATTTGCAGTTAGCAGATTTAGCAGAAGCGGCCTGGATCTTGCCGCCGTCAGGCAGTATTTTACGTGAGCGCTTAACGGCTTTGTTCCTCGCGCAAGGAGTCGATTTACCTTCTGATGCGATAGAGACCTCAGCGATTCCTGTGATTACCAGCTTATTGTTGGCCAGCGATTTAATGATCGCTTTACCACCCGAATCGGTTCAGCATTACTTGAATTCCGGTCTCTTGGTCGAACTCGATTTTGATCTGGGTTTACGCATGGATGCCTACGGCATTATCACGCGCAAACAACATCGTCTGTCGCCCGGTGCGCAGGCCATGCTCGACGTTTTGCGTCAGGTCGCTGATCAGCGCGTTTAGGATTTTGTCGATAGTCTATGACGGTGTTCACGATCAGCCGCGGTGATTTGCATCTGGCAGTGGCACCGTCTATTGGCGGTTCTATCGCCGAATTTTTTCAAATGCGCGATGGTCAACGGCGAGATATTTTACGCCCCGCACATGCCGCCGCTTTCACTAAAAACGATGCAAGGGAAATGGCGAGTTTTCCCTTACTACCGTTCTGTAATCGCATCCGTGATTCTACGTTTTCTTTTGAAGATCAATTGATTCGTCTGGTCGCCAACCTACCCCCATCCGCGCATGCAATTCATGGCATAGGCTGGCAAGTTCCGTGGCAAGTCATCGCCCATACAGCAGACACCATCGTGCTCGCACTTGATTATGGACAGCCAGCGCAGCGCCAGCAATTTGGCTGGCCGTGGGCTTTCTATGCCGAGCAAGAATTCCATCTCAATGCGCAGGGTTTGCAAGTCAAATTGCGTTTGCAAAATCGCTCAACAAGTGCGATGCCATTTGGTATCGGCCACCATCCTTATTTCCCCAAAACAAAAGAGAGCTCGCTACAAACAGAACTAAGCGCAATGTGGCTCACCGACGCTGAGGTGTTGCCCCTGCGATTACAAGCGACACCATTATTCAAGCAACTGGCGCGTGGTGTCCGTGTTGATCAACACGTCATGGACAATAATTTCACAGGCTGGAATCGCGATGTAAGAATTCAGCTTGATGCACGGCACCCGTCGATACGCTTGCAAGCCGATGCAGGCATGGGATTTCTGGGCATCTATGTACCATCAGCAGAAAATTATTTTTGTGTAGAACCAGTCAGTATGTGTACTGATGCTTTCAACCTGATTAAGACGCACACCAGTGAGCAATGTGGCGCACAAACTTTATTGGCTGGTGCTAGTTTTGAAACGCGGTGGTCCTTGTTGGTGTAGGGCGAATATAAAGTCCACGGGCGAACGTTTAATATTGTGTGGCTTTAATTGTTTGTTTTTTGTTTCGGTGAGGAAAGGGGGCTCGGTAATAATGCCGTTCAGTTAAGCGGATAAACTCATAGTTTGTCGTTCCCGCAACCGACTATAGCATCATAGGTATCTACACAAGTCGAATAAACAGCGAAATAATTACTGTCGCTCCTGCGTAGGCAGGAGTCCAGTGTCTTTTGTTGATCAACGAAAGCCGCTAGATTCCTGCCTACGCAGGAATGACATGCTGTGCTGTTATTTTGCTTTTTTCCTTCTTTCATCATGTCAAAAACTTGTGTAGATACCTATGCTCTAGCATTCGAGGGCAGGCTCTGCGCGCTAATGACAGTTCATTTTGCAGGGCTTAACTGAACGCAATTGGGGGCTGCCATCTTTTTGGGTGGCTTGATCAATAAGCAGAGAATTTTTGTTTCTTCGAATTGCATTTTTTGTCGATTTGGTTAAGTCCGGGTTTTATACAGCATAAGCAATTGCAACCAAATTCCATGCGGGTTCTAGGAAATTTAAAACAAATTGTCTTTTCTCATTAGCCAAGCTAATATGCTTTTTTGTTAAATTCAATTAGCGTTAGGCTATGGCAATGAGTGCATCGATCCCTGCGGAAATCCGCCGCCTTGCAGAATTACGAGGAATAGGTCATTTCAAGCGTGCACACATAGGGAAGGCACAAGCGGCCATGTCAAAGTTGGGAATCCCGTCTAGCAGTGAGCTATTCATATTCTGTTCAGAATATTGCCTGGGAAATCTAGTCAGTGAGACGTCGGACGAGATACTTGTCGATGTAAGCGAACCCTCTGAAGAGATTGCATCTGGCACGAGATTTGCCCATGAAGTCTGGGAACTCCCCGGCGAATACATATGCCTCTGTTCATGTCAAGGCGAAGGCGGCTATCTCTATTCCAAGGTAACGCAAGAGATCTACGACTTTTCGCTAGAAAATAGAGAAGAGTTTTTGCATCGGCCGCATGCCCGTTGGAGAAGTTTCTATGATTTTATAAGTTGGTATCTGTCAACAGGAGGCGATGCCTCCGCCCTTCCAACAGGGTGATTGGCTCAACTGTTGCATCTGTCATCAGCCTAACTGGTTGTTTAACAGGACGCTTCCCGGCTTCGCTGGTAGCTGATTGTTAAAGCGAGCGTTAGATGTTAGGGGAACGTATGAGTACCGTCCAAATTTAAGAGGATTGAGAAATTTAATGCGATGATTGTCCACTCTGGGATTTGCAAAGAATAAAAAATGGACATCGCATAATTTGCACGATGTCCATTTTTTGTTGGCTTAGAACTTAACACCAACTTGCTGCTAACTTATTTCTAATTTACTTCAAACTCACTCCCAACTAGCCCCAACACTAACATTGCTAAATGGCGTTTTCGCTTTCAACATAATGTAGTACCAAGAATTCGCTGTCGGTGTAGCGAAGGTGATGCTTTCGCTATTGCCTGCCTTGGCGGATGCGCCATCGTAGACTGTGGTGCTTGGGTAGGCATCTTTTTTGACGTAGATATCGACATCGCCGCTACCGCCGCCAGTGAAGATTTTCAGATTTTTAGCACCTGCAGGAACCATCACGTAGACGTAGCTTTGTGTATCGGAAGTCACGTTTTTTAGTGAACAGTTATTCCCTAAATAGTAAGGATAAGGTGTGCTGCAATTTGGTAAGGCGGTTACAGGATCGATAGGTAATGGTGGCGTACCTGCGGTTGTTGCTGCTTGTACCCACGTCGCAAATTCACTGTCATAACGCGTACCGATATTGTTCATGTAAGTTTGATAGCCATCGTAGTCGCCCACACGGAATTTGGCTAAGACAGCGTCGACGTCGGCACGATGTCTTTCGTTCATAAAGCGCACCGCCATATAGCCCCATGGATAAGCACGGTTAGCATAATCGCTCATGTAGTAAGTATTACCCAAGATAGTGCTGAGTGGGTATGCAGCTGTTTTTGCGAGATCGATGGCGCGTTGGTTATTGTTTTTGTAGGACAGATATTCGGCAACACCTTCTATCCACCATACGGTTGGTTTGGTCGTCGCAGCACCAAAATCACCATACATATTGAAACGACCATCGAGGAAATGGATGTATTCATGTTCCAGATTCCATACTGAGAAGCTTGGACGCAACCAGGATGCTTCGTGCGCAATGAAACGTGCTTGATTATTCACATCGGCTGGATTGCCTTCCAAATACATACCGCCATTATTGGTGCTAATGCCAAAAATAATGCCTGCGTATTTGTTGTAGTTGGTGTAATCATCAAATACCACTAATTCCAAAGACTTGTTATTGTCATTCGCTACCGGTGTACGGTTGGTTGGCAACATGGTGTGGAAGTAGGTTTCTTCCGCGGCCAGTAAATCGCAGGAATTTTGCAGTTCTGCTGCGCTCATATCTTGCGCACGAATTTTGATCGTTGGGCTGCATGTGTAGTTATTTTTCAGAACTGCATTAGCTAGCGTAGTTTCAAAATTGCAGGTGCCATATTCGCTGCAATTGGCATTGTCATAGTATTTCACCGCCGAAGCAGCACCTAACCATAAATCACTATCAGCACCGGTCATGGTGCTATTCGCCAATTGGTATTGCACCATAGGTTTAACGGCCGGTTTCAAGTTACTGTATTGCATAAAGCGGAAGGCTTCGTTTTCCGTATCTTTCAATTGATATGCATAGTAAGTGTTGAGCAAGGCTGCTTTGTTATTCACGATAAAGTTGTTCATCGCGGTTGCGTAACTAATATCTTGCAACGTGGTCGCAGCATCAGCTCTGTAATGCGCGTAGTACATCACAATCAAAGCACCAGTAAATCCATCGGTGGCGGTGTAATTGAATAGGCCATTAACCGCATTTGGATTGTTGGCTGTATTTGTAAAGCGTGTAAATACATTCTTAATACTTGGCAGATAGTAGGCTTCGTCGCGGATGTTGGTGATTAACTTCATTACCTCAATCGCTGTGGACGATGCGACTGGATTATATTGGTACAAAGTGCTGCCATTCACCAGGGCTGAGATCGCTGGGCGTAGGCTGGTTTTTGTGCTGGCGGGAGCTTGCGCGGCACTCATGGTGTCGCTAAGGAAGTAGCCAGCGCGTAAATACAAAGTCAGATTGACCAAAGCCATATTGTTTGCGCTGTAGCTGCTTGCTTCTTGCGCAAAACGATTCGCAACGGCGGTGTAATTTGCATTGCTATAGATGTTGGCAGCCTGCGCACTGTTCAATTGAAACAGTGGGTAGGTACATTCAAAATCAGGTAGGTTGACCAGATAATTCGCGAGCGCTGCGCCACTGTAGCTTCCTAATTTTGCCATGTCAGTACAGTCCGCCGCTTGCGCCGCTGTCAGATCTCGTAGACCCGCACTGTTTTTGATGGTGGAGAGTTTTGCGTTATTTAATCGCGCATCTTTTTTGCTCGGCGAGAGATTAAATTTCACTTGCTCGGCACTCGGCGGTAAGGTCAAACGCTGTTGTGGCATCGGCGCTTGCTTGAGCTTTTTGCTCTCGTGACCGTGTTCAGTTAAGGGGGTAACGGCTTGAGCGACATTTTTGTCGGCTGCGTTACTGGTATTACTCATACTGCTTAAGCAAGCTCCAACGATGCTCGCCATGAGCAAGGTTTTCATCTGATAACTCATTGTGATCTCCAAGATAGATATTTTTATGGTCTTTAATCAATACAGCCTGTGTTGGCGTCGTCAAACTAAAGACCGCTTTTTCCAACAACTGTCAAATCACCGTCCAAGTACCAAGTCTAGCGAGCCAGTTTTCTGCGTTAGCCAGGTAACAAGTGATCGGTTTATTCATCTTATTAATATATCTGTGAAATATCTAATGATGAAATCGAATAGCTTGTTGAGAAGGAATTTATTCCATATGTCTAATGCTTAAATTTCTCACATTCACAATAAATGAAATTAAAATTCTATACATTTCAAATAATTAGATTTAAATTTCTATCGATGTGGTTATTCTGCCCCTATTACCTCGTCATATGGCCAAATTACCTATCTCAAAAAATGCACAATATTTCATCAAGGAAAGCATTTTAGAGCTATGTTAAATAAGTAATTTTGTGTTTTTGAACATTTACTCTTTGGCTTTAAATTCATTTTTAGCAGACTGTTTGATTTTCACCACGTTCATTGGATAGTGCTGAAAACCTGCTATCAGAGTGCCAAAGATTAGCTATTCCAAAATGCAATAGCTTCCACCGTTTTATTCATAAATATATTTATCTCCACTCGTTTAAAGTTTTTTCGTGGAGTGTCATGGCGCCTAGGCCCATATAAATTCATTTCGAAAAATCTGCTTTTTTATAAGTGGTATTAGTACTTCTGCAGATTTAGAGGGGTGAATTTCAGTGCGCTTGATCGATACATCACGCCCCAAAACAAATAATTTTGAAAATTAATAAAGAGTTCAATCAGGCTGGTCACTGACCAGTCCTACAAAGTCGCACAAAGTCTCAGCATAAGACTGCACTGAATGAATTCAAATCACCCTCAACTTTTTGGTAAGGTAAGTTTATGACGCAGAGTAAATTTTTCACACAAGGCCTGCAGCGAAAGGCGATCAGTGTCGCCATCGGTTTGTGCTTCGCGGGATTCGCGCATGCACAAAATGCCGACGGTACTATTTTTGGTCATGCCAAAGCAAAGGCACAGATTCAAATCGTTAATTTGGAAAACGGTACGAGCCGCACCATTGAGGCTGGCAACGATGGTAATTTCACCGTCCCGCGTTTGCCAACCGGTTTCTATAAAGTGATTTCTGGTGGCGTGACCCGTGAAGTGCAGGTTGTGATTGGTACTGGTACGGAAGTGCGATTAGATGATGTGCAAACTGTGACTGTGACTAGCTCTCGTGTGCGTAGTCCGATCGACGTTTCCAGTGCAGAATCGAACGTGGTCTACACCAACAAACAAGTGATCGCACTGCCAGTGGGACAAGACGCGACCTCTATTGCTTTGTTAGCGCCAGGCACGGTGAAAGGTGTTGGTGGATTCGGTGGTTTGGCATCATTCGGTGGTTCTTCTGTGGCTGAAAACGGTTATTACATCAATGGCTTTGATGTGACGAATATTCGTAAGATGATGACCTTCTTTAGTTTGCCATTTGAGGCGCTCAACGAGCAGCAAGTGAAGACGGGTGGTTATGGTGTGGAATTTGGTCGTTCTATGGGCGGCATTATCAACTCAACGACCAAACGCGGTACCAATGAATGGAAGTTTGGCGTTACCGGATCCTATTCATCGTCAAGCTTAAATACTAAAGATGACAAGGTTGTTATCAGCCGTGAACCAGAGGATATTAAGAACGGCAATAAATACGTTTATTATACAAATCCCGCAAATCGCGGTAGTGGTTTAAACGCATCCGTCACCGCGGGTGGCCCGATCATTAAAGACAAACTGTTCATGTTTGGAATGTTGCAGGCGAATCGTGTTAACTCTGATGGCTACGGCAATACAGGGAGTAGCCATTTTCAAAATAATTCTCCTCAAGGATTGTTGAAACTGGATTGGCAAATTACTGATGATCACCGCCTCGAATTTACAGGTATTGAAGCAGGCGGAAAAAGTAATAATATTGGATATAACGCCACTTTGGACGCGAATGGCAATCAAGTCGATCCGGTCCATTACAGCCAAACTCATATAGGTAAAGCGACGCCGACTTCGCTTGAATATAAGAATCATTTTGAGGTCTTAAAATACACGGGTTACTTGACTGATAATTTGACTTTGTCCGCGCAAATTGGACGCACTCAAAATAGTTCACGTTTTATTGACCCTCAAGCCTTCGGCACCGAATGCCCTGCAATTTTCTATAATAATGCTTGGCAGGGCGGTTGTTTTGATCCGAATCATCCGACGGTGCGCGATCTGAAAGCGCCTGATGATGGCGACAGTCGTAAAGGAAAACGTTTAGATCTTGAATACAATATTGGCGGCCATACACTGCGTGCTGGTTATGACAGTCAAAAATTTGTTTCAACCAATGCGGGTTATACCTATAGTGGCGGAATTTATTATCGTTATTATGACCAAACAAATCGTGATGGCTCTGTCAACGGTGTGCCGAATGCCGTGCCATATGGTTCAGAATATGTTCGCGTACGCCACTACCAAACTACCACGGGTGCTTATGAAGTCATCAATAATGCTTGGTACGTCGAAGACAACTGGAAGATCGCTAAAAATGTGATTTTGATTGGCGGTTTGCGTTCTGAAGCTTTCAACAATAAAAATGCCGATGGTATTAGTTTCTTGAAAAAAGATAACTTGATTGCGCCACGTGTGGGCGCAGTGTGGGATGTGAATGGCGATGCGAGCATGAAGGTGTATGGAAATGCTGGGCGCTACTATATTCCAATGCCATCCAATATCAGTGTTCGCGCAAGTAACTCTGAATACACGATAGGTCAATTTTATAGTTTTTCTGGAAAAGATCCGAAGACACTCGCGCCATTGACTTTGGGGCCGCAAATTGGCTCATCGATTATTACTGGTAGTTTGCAGGCGCCAAATCCAGCCACACTGGCAGATACTGAATTGAAACCTATGTCACAAGATGAATTGATTTTAGGTTTCCAAAAAGCGCTGACTAAAGATTGGACTATCGGTGTGAAGGGCGTGTATCGTAAGGTTCAAAATGGTATGGATGACTATTGCTCTTCTGGTGGCATCGCGCAATGGGCGAAGGATAATGGCTATACCAAGTTCAATCCTGGCACGATTCCAACTTGCATGATGGTCAACCCAGGTAATGACTTGAATTTGGCACTCGATCTGAATAATGATGGAAAAATGCAGACAGTCAGAATTCCAAATAACTATTTAGGTTTGGCGAAATATACGCGTAACCATAAAGCCTTGGAAATCGGACTCGAACATCCATTTGATGGTAAGTGGGGTGTACAAGGTTCCTATACTTGGTCACGCACAGAAGGTACGGCCGAAGGCTTTGTACAATCTGACTTGCAGCAAGATGATGCAGCTGGGTCGCAAGACTTCGACTTTGGTTCCTTTACGCATGGTGCCTATGGCCGGACCGCAAATGATCGTACTCACCATATTAAACTCAATGGTAACTATGCGATTAACGATAATTTCCGTGTAGGTGGTGTTTTGGATGTGGCTTCTGGTCGCCCAACTAGTTGTTTAGGCTATGTTCCTCCGACAGTGAAAGATTTTTATGGTCCTGATGGCTCGACGAAAGGTGGATCTGGTGGTTATACATCCGGTTCTAGTTACTACTGCTTGAATGAGCAAGGTGTGACGACCTTGGGCCACCGTGGCAATGGCAAGTTATTGCCATGGACGACATCTTTCAATCTTGATTTTTCTTATATCAAAAAGTTAGCTAATAACAGCACCTTGACTTTGCAATGGAAGATCTACAACGTGTTTAATACTCGCACGGTGACCGAGATCGCACAAAATCGTGACTATAGTCGTCAAGACACTCTCCAACCTAGTGGCAATCGTCTGAATTTGAATTATCAAATACCAACCGGATTCGCGCCGCCACGGACTATGAGTTTGCACGCTCGTTATGAATTCTAATTTTTAGTCATCAGTGTTGTCATTAGTTTTTTTATAGGTTTTCCGTATTACTCCTCAAGTAGCTTTGGGGCTGGCGTTCTCGTCAGCCCCTTCTTTTTGACGCCTTGATTTTTGTGATGCGATCATTTTTCGCTTTGCAGGTGGAGTGTTTGGCGCAGCAAAATGCTAAGATATTTTTTTCTAAGAAAGTGTATAAGAATATGTGCAAATTTATGAGACGGCATAAGTTACTTGTATTAATCCTCTTAGTTTTCTTTGGTACTGCGCAAGCCTCAGATAAAGTGTTGAATCGCACTGGCTTGCCAACCGCAATGCAAGATTTTGATCACTATCAAAATCAGCAATTCAATCCTTTATTCGATGCAGGTAGTTGGCACGGTTATTTATTGCCAGACCGCGCAGAGTTTGCGGGAACTTTCCCCGGGCCTTTGTTGGTTTTTGAAGAATACAGTTTGTATCTGGCCGATGCGCTGGAACGCTTTCAGATCAGAGACAGTCTCACAGGTGAGCAGTTTGATCTCGCGCGAGCGCAGCTGAGTCAAAGTAGTGGCCCAGGTCAGTTAAGACAAACAATAGAATGGAAGAATTTACGGGTGCATCTGGATCTGTATTTTCTGAATCAATATGACGCCATCGTGCGCTATCGTCTGGAAAATACATCACCCAAGCGCATGCAATTGGAATGGCATTGGCAGGGGCAATTGATGACGTCTTGGGATAAACGGCAGACCGTGGCGCAACGCTTTCCCGATTGGCAAACAACACTGAGTGCAACACCCGACGGCATCAAAGTCGCATTTAGTCGACAACGCGATATTTTAAATCTGATGACTAGCGGCGCTGCCAGCTATCAGATCATACGCAGCTTGCCAGCACAAACTTCTGTGCAGGATAAATCTTATCAAAGCGAGATGCGCATGGCGCCATTGGCGGCGGGCGCTGGCACGGTTTTTTATAGTATCTATCGTTATCAATTGACGAACGATGTGCCGCCGCATGTCGACGTTGCCCACTTGTTTGCCCGTGCGGAGGAATTGATCAGTAAGAATCAATTGCGGTGGTCGCAGTGGCTTGCAAAGTTGCCTGCAACGGCCTTAAGCACTAAAGCATTCGAGACTTTGATTGCGAACTGGCGCGCGCCGGCCGGAAAAATAAAGCACGATATTGTGGTGCCATCGACGACGGCACGCTGGTTTAACGGCGCATGGGCTTGGGATTCATGGAAACATGCGTATGCCTTGGCTGCGGTTGATGCGCAGCTAGGCAAAAACGTGATGCGCGCTATGTTTGATTATCAGATCAGCGCTCAAGATCCGTTGCGCCCACAAGATGCGGGGATGTTGATCGATACGGTTTTTTGTAATCAGGATGCTGCGCGTGGCGGCGATGGTGATCATTGGAATGAGCGCAATTCCAAACCACCCTTGGCCGCTTGGGCAGTGTGGGAATTGTTTCAGCAAACAAAAGATTTGAATTGGCTGCGCGAAATGCGCCCGCGCTTAGAGGCATATCACACATGGTGGTATCGCAATCGCGATCATAACCAAAACGGTTTAGTCGAATATGGAGCGACAGTACACCCTATCCATACTACTAAGGACGGGCAACTACGATTTAAGGTCAAATTACCTGCTGATCCGGGATTGCCAGCATGTCGTCAACAGACTGACGGCATGTATGATTGCGCAGGAATTTCTGCCT
This sequence comes from Affinundibacterium flavidum, assembly GCF_014284175.1. Taxonomy (GTDB): domain Bacteria; phylum Pseudomonadota; class Gammaproteobacteria; order Burkholderiales; family Burkholderiaceae_D; genus Undibacterium; species Undibacterium flavidum. The sequence goes on along the minus strand of NZ_JACOGA010000002.1, from coordinate 219,671 downwards.
ATGAAAGCATCTTAGCTAAGCGCGCGTATCAACAATTGGAATTGCCTGTACAAGAAGCTGCTGCCTATGAATCTGGGATGGATAATGCCGCCCGCTTTGGCTTTATTGATGACCCTGCCTTGCAACGCTATGCCGATCAATATTATCAAGGTAATTTAGCACGAGCCAGAATTGACTGGCAGGTCAGGGTGTTTGAAAACCGCGACGCCCAAGGTGCATTGCAAGGGTATTCCATCAATCAAGAGTCGGTCGATTTGAATGCCTTCTTGTATCAGGAAAAAATGCTGCTAGCGCGTATTGCCGACGCTTTGCAGGATCGCTCTGCCGCGCATCAATGGCGAGTGCAAGCGCAAAAATTGAAACTGAGGATACAAGCGTGTTTTTATGATGCAAAAACCGGATTTTTTTATGACAGGCAGATCGACGCCAAGCCTGAGAATCAAATAGGTAACGCTTGTCAGGGAACATTGTTAAGCCAACGCGGGCGTGGTCCTGAGGGATGGTCGCCACTTTGGACAGGCGCCGCCAGCAAGGCGCAGACTAAAGCGGTGATGCAAACGATGATGAATCCGCGCGAATTTCTGACGCAAGTTCCCTTACCGACGGCGGCACTGAGTAATCCCGCCTATGACCCTGAAAGTTATTGGCGTGGTCGGGTCTGGTTAGATCAACTTTACTTCGGCATAGTTGGCTTACATAACTATGGCTATCACCAACAAGCTCAGCGCATACAACAACAATTCATGCGTGGCGCGATGGGTTTGCAAGGCGATGCTTCGATTCGCGAAAACTATCATCCATTGACTGGGCGCACGCAAGGGGCAAGTAATTTCAGCTGGAGCGCTGCGCACTTGCTGATGCTAGAGCGCTTGTCGCAGAAGCCGCGGTCTTATCCTCCTAAATAAGTAGTTCATATATGCTTGCGCCCCCTCTTTTCACCCAGCATTACGGGGTGGTTGGGGGGAGGAAGGGCGCTTGCTTCTTTTTATGATCGGCTGATTGAAAATTTACACAAGTCGCTCTTGTCCTTGTTATTCCAGTTTCATATAGCAGTGAGGAATTAATTCATAAATACGATCTAGCTGTCTCCTTTAAGCTTGCGTTACGAGCCATGTAGAACCTGTACACATTGTGATAATCACTGACTAACCAGAGACAACAAGATGAAGCGTTTAATTTATTGCTTACTACTCAGCATTGTGAGTAGTGTTATGCCGCTGCAGCAAGCGCAAGCAGAAGCTGCGCCACCGCGCCCGCCACGGCAAGGTAATGGGCTGGCGTTGACGCCGCCTATGGGTTGGAATACCTGGAACAAGTTTGGCTGCAATGTCAGCGAGACATTGATTAAACAAGCCGCCGATTCTATGGTCAGTAATGGTATGCGCGATGCAGGTTACGAGTACATCGTGATCGACGATTGCTGGCAAGTCGGGCGCGATAAAGACGGTAATATTTTGCCTGATCCGGTGCGCTTCCCATCCGGTATGAAAGCCTTGGGCGACTATATTCATTCTAAAGGTTTGAAATTCGGCATTTACTCAGACGGCGGTAGCTTAACTTGTGGTAAACGTCCGGGTAGTCTTGGACATGAGTATCAAGACGCCAGAAAATATGCGGAGTGGGGCGTAGATTATCTGAAGTACGATTGGTGTTCGACTTACGATCAAAACGCCAAAGCGACCTATGAAAATATCAGCGATGCTCTGCGCGCAACGGGCAGGCCTATCGTCTTGAGCATTTGCGAATGGGGCTTACACAAGCCTTGGGAATGGGGCAAAAATGTTGGCAATCTGTGGCGCACCACCGATGATATTTATGATCACTGGCAAGGCATACGCACCTTCGAGCATGGTGTGATGGATATTCTCGATCTGCAAGTTGGCTTAGAAATCTACGCTGGACCAGGACATTGGAATGATCCTGATATGCTAGAAGTCGGCAATGGCAAGATGAGTTTTGAAGAATATAAATCGCACTTTAGTTTATGGGCGATACTGGCAGCGCCATTGATGGCTGGTAATGATTTGGCGAATATGTCAGAAGAAACCAAGTTCATTTTGACTAACAAAGAGGTGATCGCGATTGATCAAGATGCGCTCGGTATCCAAGGCAAGCGCGTTTTCAAGAATGGTGATCTGGAAGTGTGGGCGCGTCCACTCAAAGGTGGCGGCAGAGCGGTGGTTTTACTCAATCGTAGTTTGAAAACGCAAGCCATTACCGTCGATTGGGAAATGCTGAATTTGCCAGAACAATTGAGTATGAAAGTACGTGATCTATGGCAAAAGAAAAACTTAGCCAAGGCTAAGGGTAGTTTTACTGCAGATGTCGTATCGCATGGTGTAGTGATGCTGCGCTTGGATCTATAATTGTTTAGAACTTGCGCAAAACAGACGCTGGCGTTGTTGTGTTCGCCTCGTCGTGCAATTGCACTGTCTTCGGCTCCACGCCTAGCCAGCGCAATTTTGCGTAAGTCCTAATGTTTTAATCTGTGTTGTAGTTGAAGGGATCCTTACCGTGGCGTAGGGATCCATATTTCCATTTATTTCGTCGTACACGAGGCATACCACTCATGCGTCTATCTTCTCAAACATCATTGGCTGTTAGTTTGCTTGTTGCAAGTTGTTTTGTATGGTCAACATCAGCTAGCGCGCAAGCGAATATTCCGACATTTCAAGCACGTTGGTCATTGCAAAATGGCAGTCTCGCCTGGCAAGTCAAAGACGCTCACACTGATCAATTAGAAATGAGCGGACGTCAGGTTTCTGCAGTGATCGATTATGGTAGTGATGCGCAGGCCAATCTGGTATTGAAGCGTACTGTGGTATGGCCGATGTTACGCACCATTCCCGATGATACGCATGCCAGCCTGATGCGCCAATTTGCATTGCCCGATTCACCGCACCTCAGTATTAATGGCAGTGATATTCAGCCAGAGAAATTGAAACGTGTGCATTTCGATGGTCAGTTACGTTTGGTGTCTGAGTTAGCCAATGGCGTACAGTTGACTCGCTTGTTGTCACCTGCACCAGATGAACCAGCTTTGATCGAACGTCTGATTTTAGAAAATCGTAGTGGCAAGCCGCTGCAATTTAATTTCGCGGCCTTACAAAAAATCGAAACGACAACCGCTAGTGCTGGTACGCACGGATCCTATGTGATTCAAGCTAATTCCCCAGCACGTCAAGGTAAATTAAAAGACGGCGGCATCACCGTATTGGATGTGGTCTACAGCGCACGGCTGGCGAATGAAATGGTGTATGTCGACGTGGCAGAGCAGCTAAAAAAACGTCAATCAAAATTGCATGAATGGCGTAGTAAATTGGTGTTAGAAACGCCAGAACCAACTTTAAATGCGATGTTTGATTTTGCTAAAATCCGGGCCGCTGAAAGTATATTCGCGACCCGTGGCGGACTGTTGCATGGCCCTGGCGGTACGCGTTACTACGCAGCGATTTGGGCTAACGATCAGGCAGAATATGCGAATCCTTTCTTCCCGTATTTGGGCGATGCCAGCGGCGTGGAATCTGCCATCAATAGCTTCCGTTTGTTTGCCCAGTTCATGAACCCCGACTATCGCCCGATTCCCTCGTCAATCATTGCCGAAGGTCGTGGTTATTGGGACGGTGCTGGCGACCGTGGGGATTGCGCCATGATTTCTTATGGTGCTAGTCAATTCGCCTTAGCGCAGGGCGATGCGATCATCGCTAAACAATTGAGTCCGTTGATCGATTGGTGCTTAGAATTCACCCGCAGAAAGCGCGATGCGGCCGGTATTATCCATTCCGATAGTGACGAATTAGAAGGACGTTTTCCGGCTGGTAAAGCCAATCTCAGTACCAATGTTTTAGCCTACGGCGGCCTAATTGGCGCGATGCATTTAACCGACAGCACTGAGCGTCAGCAAACATTGAGGAACGAGGCTGAGCGGCAAAGACGCGCAATTGATCAATACTTTTCAGCGAAGGTGGGTGGCTTTGATACCTATCGCTATTACGAAGGCAACGATAAATTGCGTGCCTGGATTGCTTTGCCCTTGGTGTTTGGTATGCCAGAACGGCAAGCTGGCACCGTCGATGCGCTGCTCTCACCGCAACTTTGGTCAGCGAATGGTCTTTTGAGTGAGGCAGGTTCCAAAACCTATTGGGATCGCTCTACCTTATACGCATTCCGTGGTTTGATGAAGATGGGCGAGCTGGAAAAAATTCTGCCTTACTTCCGTTATTACTCGAACCTCCGTTTGCTCGGTGAACACATTCCTTACGCGATAGAAGCCTGGCCAGAAGGTAATCAAAGACATCTATCCGCCGAAAGCGCCTTGTATGCCCGCACCATCACCGAAGGTTTATTTGGAATTGAGCCAACAGGTTTGCGTAGTTTTACGATGACGCCACGCTTACCAAAAGCTTGGCCATCGATGGCATTAAAAAATATTCGTGCATTTGGCGTTGGCACCAATGTAAATGCCGATGCCGATGACAACACTCAGCAAGGATTGGACATCATTACGACTAGGAATAAGGGTGGCAAAGCCGGTGGGCAAAGAGTGCAGGTGCGTTTGTATGGCAAGACCCTGTTTGATCAACGCTGGGACGGTAAACAGGCGATCAAAATACAACTGCCTGAATAAGCATTTTGCATACAAAAAAGCGCAGAGTAAGACTGGATAGGCAGTTATATGAATTCGCATTGACTGTCTTTTTTGCTTGGTGATTTTGGACGAACTTCAGCGAACAGAGCCGAAGACATCCTTCAATAAAAACAAAAGCTGATGCGAATAGCCAACAAATCAGCTTGTTATGCGACAGTATCGATAGCAAGCTACGCACAGATACAGTATTTACTAGCGATGCAGCGGTGAACCACGTAGCATGATCCGCACTGCCATTGATACTTTCATCCCTTCATACTTTCAAACATTGATGGCGTTCAGTATGAGATCCATCACGATGACGACAATAAATGCTAAGCCGATAGGATTCTGGACCAGCACCGCGCTGATTATCGGGAATGTGATCGGCATGGGTATCTTCATGTTACCCGCCTCACTCGCGCCGTATGGTTTTAATGCCTTCATCGGTTGGGGAATTACCTTAGTTGGCTGTATTTTTATCGCACAGGTATTCGCTCGTTTTGCCCGCGCCTTGCCACAAGCAGATGGCCCCTATGCTTACACTCGCGCGGCCTTCGGCAATGTGTTTGCGTTCTTTATTTTGTGGTGTTACTGGGTTTCGGTGTGCATTACGAATTCGACTCTGGCCATCGGTATCGTCGGATATTTAAGTAGCCTGTTTCCAGTATTAGCAAATACTGCCTGGCTGGCACCTCTCACGGCGATAGCGTTGATCTGGTTTTTTGTGTTGGTCAATTTGCGTGGCTTGCAGACTTCTGGGCGCGTGCAATTGATTTCAACTTTGCTGAAGTTGTTGCCCATGTTGGCCGTGCTGATGTTAGGCTTGTATATGTTACTTGCCGATGCTTCGGTGTATGTCGCTCAGTTACCGACCACGCCGCTATCGTTGGAAGCTAGCGCTGCTGCTGGCACCATCGCTTTGTTTGCGATGTTAGGTGTGGAGAGCGCAACCATACCCGCAGGTAAAGTGGACCATCCCGAAACTACGATACCACGCGCCACGATGGTGGGCACGATAGTGACGGCGGTGATTTATATCGGTGTCTCGGCGATTCCCTTATTGCTACTGCCGCAAGCTGAATTGGTTAATTCCAATGCGCCTTTCGTCGATTTATTTCATCACTATCTGACGCCAGATTCCGGGCGCTGGATAGCTTTGTTTGTCATCATTAGCGGCTTGGGTGCATTGAATGGTTGGACCATGATTGCGGGCGAAATGACAGTCTCGATGGCAAATCATGAAGTATTTCCTGCTAGCTTAAAAAAGCATAATGGTCGCGGCGCTCCGGCAGCGGCTTTGATCCTGACTGGCATTATCGCCAGCCTGATGATTGCGATGAACTACAGCCGCAGTCTGGCGCAGGGCTTTACCTTTTTGAGCGTGATGGTCACGGCATCAAATATGCCACTCTATCTATTCGCGGCAATTGGTTTGATCAAACTATGGCACCAAGAAAAACTCGCCGGCGAAAGCAAGCGCTCGTGGGGCTTGCCGATCGGTGCATCTTTGGCGACAGCGTATTGCATCTGGGCGTGGTTTGGCGTTGGTACCGAATCTATGCTGTGGGTAACGGTCTTAGGTGTCGTTGGCTTGCCGCTATATTTTGGATTGCAGTATTGGCGGCGCGCATCTCATCGAAAAGATTCCATATAAAGTTAAGGATAACGATTCAAAGTAAGGGTTCCACAAAAGTGAAGCTCGTTTCAAAAGAAAAATAATCGTGAGACTTTTGCTCTCACATCCAACCCAAGGACGCATCGATGAACCCGAAAAAAATTGCCGCTTTAATGGATACCCTGATACTCACTTGTAGTCGCCAGTTTCGTTTCAATCCACGGCGGGTCGCATCCGATATGCGTTACAAAGGCACACAGGGCGAAGGTAAAAATCTGGTGCACGTGTTTAAAGACATACACACCCAATCACAAATTGATCTTGATTCTCGCTCGATGGCGATACTGCGCGAACAGCATGGCGATACGCCACATTGGGATGATGCCGAGAAAAAACGCTACTGCCAGACCGATGCCGAAATTGATGCCGAAATCGCTGCCAAGCAAGCCAGGCTTGAAGCGACCAAAGCCAGTGCCTTGTATCAGGATCACCGCGAACATTTACTTTCGCATTACAAAGGCAGTCCACATTATCAGGAAGGTCGTCCAACTGCACGCGAAGTGGCGCGTGATCTGATTGCGCAATTGAGCGCTGCGCAAGACGCACGCTTGACTGAATTTTCGGCACAAATGCAAACTAATGACCCTGAACAATTATCACATCTCTTGCTAGCACCGTGCCACATAGAGCGTGCAGCGTGGGCAGATAAAAATACTTAGTGATGACTCAATTTGCGCATCGCCTTTGCATACGATATTGCGCTGGCGGCATGCCAAATTGCGCAGCAAAGCTACGGGTGAAATGGCTGGCATTATTAAACCCGCATTCGTAAGCGATATCGACGATGCGGGCATCTTCTTGCAATAAAGCCAGACAGGCATGTTCTAAACGCAGCTTCATCATGTATTGATGCGGCGGCAATCCCATCGCACGGCGAAACTCGCGTGAGAAATGCGCTTCACTCATATTGCAGATGGCAGCAAGCTGCGCATTGCTGATCATGGCATCCAGATGCTCAGCCATAAAGGCCAAAATTTTACGCAGTCTGGCACCCGATAATCCTGACAAGCCAGATACGCCGCATGATTCGTCTTGTAACTGCGGTTTGCTATAGTGCTCTAATAAATAGCTGACCAAAATCGTCATCGCGCTGTCGCATACTTGCGTCGCTAAAGGACCTGCAATAATGCGGGCGTCTAACATCTGGTGTACAAGTTCTAATACTTGCTTATCGTGCGTGAACGAAGTTGCCGTTAAAGAGTTGTGCTTGTGATCGCCGCGCAGAGCAGCGAACTGATCGACAAAAGTAATGGGAATAAAAATATTCACAATATCGCAAGCGCTCATCCTGCGCCAACTTCCCGACTCACCCGGCGGACAAATCCGAAAGCGATTCGCTGCGATCATGCCACCCCAGATCGGGCTACCCGCATCCCAAATCCTGGCTTCCAAAGGTGCCAGCATGACGGCAATTCGATAGCAATCAGGATGAGGAAAATTCGAATGAATCCGTTCGTCTGGCCGATTGCAAGACCAGCGACCTAGCGATGCTTTAGATAAAGGCAGGGGGCCGATGCACGTGTGCAGAGGATCACTGACGCCACTTTGGTGAAACCAGTTTTGTAGTTCTTCCGTCGTATTGATCAATGCAGATGCCATGCTCAAGTCCTCAAACAGCGATTATCCAAAAAAACAGATGCGTTTAGATAGATCCAAACGCACTCAAAAGTGCACGAATATAGGTGTTGATTTGTGACTGGATTTAAGACGAATTTAATATGAATTAAGACGAATCTAATAACTAATCATAAGTTCATACCGCGAAAATTTAATTTTGAATTATTAATATATTAGCGAATAATGCGCGATAAGAAATCGTAAAGATCTCTTAAAAACAGGCTTTCTTAGTTGAATGATATGAAGGATGCAGTACGGCAAGATTGCAGATCTGCTTTTTTCTAAGAAATGATGACTAGTTGCTTGGTGAAGTTTGTCATCATTGGCAGATGAAATGGTATTGATGTCAGCCTAATTAAGCATCGACACTGGCTGCCTTACTGGAGAAATGACGATGGAGAAAACGCATCACAAAATAACTGCCTATCGCCGGAAGCCAGACCCAAACCACTTCAGAAACTAAGACATTGAAACCACGTTCGCTAAATACCCGACGCAGACTGAGTGGTGATACCTCGATGACTTGCCATGGCGCGAATATTCTTTCAGCAGAAAAAGGCCACCAAAACGCAACGCCATAACCACCATTTGTGAACATATCCAGCATGCCGTGGGAAGCCGTCGCTACAGCGACAAATGCAAAAGCAATCAATGGTGATGATTTTAAGCGACGACTAAATAGCATGGCGATCAAGCCAATTAATAGAGCAAAACAAATTGAATGACTAACACCACGGTGGCCAAAAGTGTCGGCGTAGGCGATATTTAATCGAAATGCGATCACGTCTAAGTCGGGCAGCATGGAAGCAGCAATACCACAAGCGAGCAAGCGCCGCGAAATGACACTTTGGCTCAAACCGAGGCCGATAGCTAAAGGGACGACTGCGTGAGTTAGGATAGTGGGCATGGCTTCAGAGTAATGAAGAGATTCGTTGAAAACTGGTGGACTATTTTTGGGATGGAAGTTCTAAGGGAGTTTGCCTAAAAACTTTGAGTAGTTAGCTACGCCCAATCAAATCCCATTTGTTTCCATACAAATCCACAAATACCACCACGGTTCCGTAGGCCTCTTCGCGTGGTTTTTCTGTGAAGCTGACCTTGTGCGATTCTAGGTGTTTATAGGTTTCCCAAAAATCCTCGGTTTCTAAAAACAAAAAGACACGCCCGCCAGTTTGATCGCCGACATGGGACATTTGTTCTGGCGTTGAGGCTTTTGCCAGTAGTAGTTTGGCGCCCGCAGAGCCAGCCGGAGCGACTACCAGCCAGCGTTTGTCTGGCGTGATTTGACGATCCTCTATGAGTTCGAAGCGCAGTACTTGAGTGAAATAGTTGAGGGCTTCGTCGTAGTCGCGTACTAAGTAGGCGACGTTGGCGATGGTCATTTTGTTGGTCATAGATTTCGCTTAGGAAAATGCCCCGCTCGCTCAAAGGGCGAAGGAGACGCGGTGCTTAGTGTCGCTTAGTGTCACTCAATGTCGCTCAGTTTAGCGCAAAACAGTGAGGCGTTTTCGTTGGGCTGGGTCTAATGAGAAATTAAAGCGGCTTACTGCTTGCTCACGTAACCACTATTTTTTACAAATGACGCTGCTATAGCGATAGCGGGAAAGTAGTGTTATACAGCTCCTTCCCCTTCAAGGGGAAGGCTGGGATGGGGATGGGTTCTGGTCGATCAATTTTGCGACACTAAATAGATATTTCGCGAAACTGAATCCCCCTCATCCCAACCTTCTCCCGCTTGCGGGGGAAGGAGCTTTATTCGTACTTAGACATGTAGAGCTTAAAGGAACGGCATTCGCTACCACTTATGCACTCACCTGTATCACAATCTTGCCACGTGTTCTACCAGTCGCGCTTTTAGCATGTGCAGCGGCGATATCCTTAAGGGGATAAACGCTGTCGATGATGATCTTGATTTTGCCTGCGTCGATCAATGTCGCCAACGATTGCAACTGTGCTGCGCTCGGTTGTACGAAGCAAAATAGGGGAGTTGCGCCGACTTGGGCTGCGGCTTCTTCTGAAGGTTGAGAAATGATGGAGACTAAACGACCACCGCGTTTCAGTGTTTGCCACGATTTGTCTTGGACTTCGCCACCCATCGTATCAAATACCACATCAATATCGCGCAGCGTGGAGAAATCGCTTTGCGTGTAGTCGATGACTTCATCTGCACCCAGTGCTTTGACTAGATCGCTATTTTTTGCAGAAGTGGTCGTGATCACATAGGCACCACGCAGCTTCGCTAACTGAATCGCAAACGTACCAACACCGCCAGCACCCGCATGAATCAACACACGTTCACCGGCTTGTATATTCGCGGCTTCGTATAAAGACTGCCACGCGGTTAAGGCAACCAAGGGAACTGCGGCGGCTTCTTGCCAATTGATGCTGGCGGGCTTGGCGGCAATTTCGTTGGCACGCACAGCAATGTATTCAGCATAAGCGCCATCACGACCTATATCAGGGCGGGCATAGACTGCAGCACCAGGTTTCCAGTCACTGACATTGGCACCGACGGCGACGACTTCACCGGCAAAATCCCAACCCAAGGTCAATGGGAACGTATGTGGAATAAAGTCTTTTAAATAGCCTTCACGCACTTTCCAATCCACTGGGTTGATACTGCTAGCATGGATTTTGACGAGCACTTCGTCAGGCTGAATGGTGGGTACAGGTGCGTCTTCATAAGACAAGGCTTCGGTGCCACCAAATTGATGAATACGAACGGCTTTGTGTGTGGTTTGCATGATGTTTTCCTTTTGTTGATCAATAATCTGTGATTGCGCTTTTGATAGCGCATTTAATTGCGTTTTTGCTTAATAAGGTGAATGGCGATTCACGATGAAAGCAGTCTACGCCTCACTTCATATTTGATAAACAGACTACAATTCACATTATTTGTTACACTACGTAATAATATGAGTTTGAAACACTGAAAAGAGACCTCTGCAAAACTGTCGCGAGCGGTCGAAGTTTGAATTGAGGAGCGGACCTGTGCTAGAGCACAGCGAGCACCGGAGATTCAAAATTCGGCCGCGCAGTAAGTTGTGCAAAGGTCTCGAAAATTAGGGGCAATATGGCTCGTATCACGCGTGATTTTGATCCGGTACAACTAGGCTCTATCGAGCTATTTTGTAAATCGGCGGAATTGGGAAGTTTTACTTTGGCGGCGCAGACTTTGGGACTGACACCAGCGGCGGTCAGTCGTTCGGTTGCCCGTTTAGAAGCACGTTTGCAGGTCAAGCTATTTGCCCGTACAACCCGTCACATGCGTCTGACGAATGAAGGCCAACTCTATTACGAACAATGTACACAAGCCTTGACGCAGATACGTGAGACCGAACGCACCTTAAGTGGCAAGCACAGCGATCCCAGTGGCATCTTGCGTATCAGTGCACCGACTACGTATAGCCACTATCGCTTGTTGCCCATCATGCCGCGCTTTTTTGAGCGCTATCCGCGTATCAAGATCGAATTTAATATTTCAAATCGCAATATCGATTTCATCGAAGATGGCTATGACATCGCCATACGTTTGGGCGTACCCGATGATTCGCGTCTGGTGGCGCGCAAATTGGAAGATGCCAAGCGCGGCATTTTTGTCGCACCAAGTTACCTCGCGCAGTACGGTACACCGCAGACGCCAGACGATCTGCAAGAACATCGTTGTTTGCAATTTTTGTTGCCTAGCACCGGTCGCCCTTTTCCCTGGATCATGACGATCGCTGGTGTCGAACAGGAATTTGCCTTTACCTCCAACATTAGTGTGACCGATGATGTGTTGGGGTGCGTGAGTTTGGCGAAAAGCGGTGGCGGGATTTGCCAGAGTTTTCAATACATCGTGGAAGAAGATTTGCGCCAGGGACGCCTAGTCGAGATTATGCAAGACTATACGCACGGGCAAACTCGCGCCTATTCTATGTTGTATCCGCAAAATCGATTGATGTCTGCTACGGTGCGAGCGTTTGTTGATTTTGTATTGCAGGAAATTGCACCTGCAAAAACCATAGTCGCCTAGCCTTGAAAAATGCGATGATGTTCCCACTCTATCCTAAACAACACCTTCATAAAGGAACTACCGATGGCAATCTGGAAAGCAGATATTAGCAATGAACTTGGTCAAATCGAAAACGCGATGGTTCGTGTGTCGGAAAATACGCTCAAGCCCATGCTCAATGAATCGATAGGACTAGCGAGCCAACATTTAGATCACGTGGTGGATAGAGCCAGTAGCAGTTTGAATGAGGTGGTCGAAAATGCAGGCAAGCAGCTCAATGAAAGTATAGATCGCTTGTCGTCTGAAGTGCATAGTCATCGTTCCATCACCAAAGACGACATCAAAGAATTAATTGAATTCGCCACCAATCAGATGGGGAGCATGTTAGACCAACGTATCTCCGCATTAAAAGAAGAAACCTCGGGTCTGATTAACGATAAAACTCAGATGCTGCGGCAAGAATTAGAAGATGCCGCCATCCGTAGTCGCAAGACCATGTACACCAATGCCGCCATTTCTATCGGTGCAGCTTTGTGTATGGCGGTCGTTGGTTTCTTCTACAAACAAGTATCATTAGATCAAATCGATTTGCTCTCGGTTTTTCGTATTGCCTTGTTGTCGTTGTCTGTTGGTTCTGGCATCGCCAGCATATTGAAGATCATCCAGCAATGGCGCAGCATGAGTGCATCTAAGAAAAATACGACGACGGTGGTGATTAGTTATTTGGGAGTGCTGCGTCCGAACGGCGCGATGGGATTATTTGTGTTGAGTGTCGTACTACTGATGGGATGGGGTGGATTGCTGCATTTGCCGAAGTTTTTACACCTCGGCTAACAGTCTTTGCTATCGACAAAACTCCAGTTAGTCGCCGTGTCACAGACTGCGCATCTGCACAACTGCGCGACCAGGCTGGAGTTTTCGAACAGTTCCTTATTTCGGTGGGAACGTGTACTTCACCGTGTAAGTGCCACTACCGCTATACGCTTTTACACTCGCGTAGTAGTAACCAGCAGTGCCGTTGTAGCTGATCGTTTCAGTTGAGGTGTTGCCATCGGCCTTTGCTACCTGATCCCACTTGCTGGTCGTGCCATTCCATTTATATAAAAAGAGATCAAAGTCGGTGCCAGCCGGGCCAGTCAATTTCACGACATAAGTGCCATTTCCCGCTTGCACATAATTGGGTGAAACATTCGGCACTGACACTGTCGCACCTAAAGCAATAGAGCCAGTTTGTGTGACTTCTGTGCTTGTCCCGCTTCCGTTATATTTCGCAAAAACGGCATTCGCTAAGCGCGTGTTGACCGCATGCCACGGGTTGCCCAGAGTACGCATACGTGAATTTTCTGTCGGGCGATAAATGCCGCTGGTGCAGTAATTGCCACCTTGGAATGTACCTACTGTGCCATTCGCATACATACCCACTTGCGTAGGCACTGGCGTACTGGCACTAATCAGATCACCCCATTTGGTATTGCTGCGAGTTCCCAGACGTGACACATTGCCTGGTGTTGGTTCAACGCTGGTGTCACACGTTCCGTAATCATACTCATCTGCCAAACCAAATGCAGAATGGCCGATTTCATGCAACGCAACTTCCTTAGAAGAGGGATCCATCGATACTGCAGCCACCTCGCCACCCGAACCACCATAACGCGTCGAATTAGAAATCACGACGATTTGTTCGCGCCCGTCAGCAGGCAACACTTGGCTGACAATATTTTTTACCTTAGTCACATTCACACACAATAAGCGGGCGATGTTATAGCAGCCAAATTCGCCATCCATCGCCGTATCACGATAAATACCCTTATCGATTTCATCGGCACCAGATTGATTGCTCGCAATGTCCACTCGATGAATATTGATCTTACTTAAGTTCGCGGCCAATAAAGGATCGGCCTTGAATGCTTCAATAATGGACTGCGCATCTGACTGCCACTTGGACATTTCTGCGGCTGTGTAACCGTCACCAATAAACACAAAATCAAGTTTCGATGCGGTAGAGCCATTATTTAAAATCGTCGTCAGTGTTGGCGCTGCGGCTAATGCAGTAGGTGCAGCTGCAGTCGCTTTCTGCAGCTTGGTGCTGCTAATTAAACTTTGTATCTGAGTGCGATCAAGTCGTATCACAGGTGACGCAAAACCTTGTTGCGCAGCTTGTGCTGCTGTCAGTTGTGGCAGCACTTGGATGCTGGCGATATCGACGCCAAAAGGCATGGATACGTCCATAGTTGTGCGGGCTTGCGTGACAGTTTCTGCATGTTTGATCGCACCAGTTTTAGGATCAAAGGTTTCTAGCAAGCGATGCAAGCGATTCGGTACCACAACTTCATGCACGATTTCTCCTTGCAAATTACGGGCTACCACGCGCAATTGACTGCCATTGGCATGTGCGGGTAGCGATTTTGTCAATGCAAAATTGCCGAATTCAGCTTGCAAAGGCGTAATCGCTAACTCAGTCTTAGCGATCCGCCCCGGTTTAAGTTCAATTTGTAAATTAACATTTTGCGCGTAGGCCAGATTGGCGCTAGCTGCCAGGCCAGTAACACTGAGCAAACTTACTATCCCCATTAAGTTTGAACGTATTAAGTTTGACCGTGCTAAGTTTGATTGTTTTGGTTTCATACTGCCTCCAGGTTTTTTTATAGGTGTTGTAACGACTAAGCTCCATCACACTGCACTAAACGACAAGCTGATACCGGCATTGATGGTCAATTCAGTGTCCGAGGATTGGGACATTGATGCGTGACAAATCCTGCGCAAATTGCATAAAACTGCTGTCACCGCGTGAAGTTGTGGCGTAGAAGTCGCGAAATTGCTTGTGCTTCGGCTTTACATTTGTTTGACCAATGCTGTGGTGCAAGGTTTACAATTCTTTCTGTTCAAATCGATCACAAAACAAAAAAGGAATATCCCGTGATTCATGTGCCCGCTATTCGTATGACCGTTATTGCTCGCCGTCAACTTACTCTGTTGATTGCTGCCAGTGTTTTATCTTTATCCAGTCAAGCTGCCATACATTCTGCTAATGAAGCTCCCAAAGCTGCAGCCGAAGTTGAAGATAAGGCCCGCCATATCGTCGATAAAGAAATCAAAGCCTTGATGCATCAACACGCTATCCCCGGCATGGCAATCGCTTTGATGGTTAATGGGCAAGCAATGTACTTCAACTATGGCGTCGCATCGAAAGAAAAAAACATACCAGTCAGTGATAAAACACTCTTTGAACTCGGCTCTGTCAGCAAAACTTTCACCGCAACGCTGGGCAGCTACGCGCAAGAGTTAGGTAAATTGTCCTTAGAAGATCATCCAAGTAAATTCATACCGCAACTGCAAGGCACGGCGATCGACAAAGCAAACCTGAAAAATTTGGCCACTTACACTGCAGGCGGCTTGCCTTTGCAAATGCCTGACGACGTTGTCAATGACTCTGTAAATGCAGGCATGCTCAATTATTTTCAACAATGGAAACCAAGTGCTGCGCCCGGCACAGCGCGTGAATATTCGAATCCCAGTATCGGCCTATTTGGGCATCTCACTGCGCTAGCATTAAAGAGCAATTTCGCGGACGCGATGGAAACGCAGTTATTTCCAAAACTAGGTTTGCATCACAGCTATATCCGCTTCCCAGAATCGGCAATGCCGGATTATGCCTGGGGTTATAGGCTAGACAAAGACGAACTGAAACCAGTGCGTGTCAATCCTGGTGTGTTCGCCGATGAAGCCTACGGTGTGAAATCGAATAGCGTCGATATGCTACATTTTGTGCAATTGAATATCGATAGCAAGTCACTTGACGCGTCAACTTCACGTGTGATTGCTGGTACGCATATTCCGTATTTCAGAATCGGCGAAATGGGGCAGGGCTTGGGCTGGGAACAATACCCTTATCCGATTTCTTTAAAGCGGCTATTGGCCGGCAATTCTGAACAAATGATTTGGGAGCAGAACCAGGCACAAGAAATCATGCGCTCCAAGCTACACTATGCAGCGCGATTATTTAATAAGACGGGATCGACCAATGGCTTCGGTGCCTATGTTGTCTTTGTTCCGGAATTAAGAATAGGCATCGTGATGTTAGCAAATAAAAATTATCCTATTCCCGCTCGTATCAAGGCGGCACATGCGATTCTGACGCAACTTAGCAAATTGAAGTAAAGACACCGATGGTGAAGTAAATATTTCGATTGGCGAGTTGGGTTGATCCCATAGTTGACTCTATAAGGGGCAATCAAAGTTCAAAATTAGCCGTAAGCTAAATGGAAATTTTGTTCTCTCCTTCTTCAAGGCACAGGTATCTACATAAGTTGAATAATCAGAGAAAATAATTACTGTCGATCCTGCCCTCGACTCAAACATTCGAAGGCAAGCTCTACGCAGGAACGACATACTCTGCTGTTATTTCGTTTTTTTCTTCTTTCATAGTTTCACAAGTCGGTGTTCGGTTTAAGCCCCTTCTCCCGCAAGCGGGAGAAGGCTGGGATGAGGGTGGTTCAGCTTAGCGAAATGCTTGTGCAATCAGGTTTCTGTGAATTTAAACGCACTAGTAGACTTAGTTCACACCCGCTCGACCTCCCTCATCCCCAACTCTTCTCCCGCTCGCGGGAGAAGGGAGTTTAGTCAACAAAATTTAAATCGCTTGCATTTGTGTAGATACCTATGCCGTCAAGGGGGAGGGCAAGGGTGTGAATGAATTTGGTTCAAATATGAACCAAGCAGACTCCACCACCTATCCCGACCTGACCCGCGCTAAATCAAACTAGCACTAGGATACTCACTAGGATACGGCGACAACAAACGCGCTTCTTGTTTCGCTAATTCTGCCCGCATGTACTTTGCAATAATGGTGACCAAATCAGCACTTAAACCCTTAGGTAAGGTCGGTGCAGGTGTCGGAAACACGCCGTCATACACCAATAAATTCACTGCCTCAATCGGATCATGCTGCAGGTTGTAGAGCTCCCATTGATCTGGCACGGGTTGTTTACTCCACGGATCGCAATAACGCACCAACTTCCATTCTGCCGAACGTAGAGCGCGTACATGCGCTGGTTGCACGACCGGTCCCGCAGTGAGTTCGGGTACGTATGCATGAGTTTCATTACCAGTAGGTGCTGTGCGTAATAGATTCACTGTTGCGGCATACACCGCATATTGTTGCCATGATGCCGTATTGTGTGGATCATCATCTTTTGGTAATGGTTCTGTAATCATGTCATCGGTCGCAAATAACACACCTATGCGTTCGCTACCATCAGGGTTGCGCACCGGACCTTGACCCGTCGTAATCACTGGCAATAAATTTGCACCAGGCAAAGGCGCGGCTTTGTGCGTCTTGGATAAGCTACGGCGCGCACGTTCTACCTGCTCTGATTGTGCGCCTGTCAATGCCAATAAGGTCGGCAATAAATCGATATGACTAGTTTGCGCATTAATTGCGATCGGTGTATCAGTGGATGCATTGTAAGTCGGTGAGCTAATCAAAAAAGGAACATGCACGACTTCTTGATAAGCGCCATGCCATTTTTCAATTTGCATACCATGCGCAGCGCCAAATTCACCGTGATCAGAGGCAAACACGACGATAGTATTTTCACGTAGACCAGCTTCTTCCAGTGTCGTCAGCACATTCAAGATATGTCTGTCGACCATAGAAATCATATACGCGTAATACTGCAAAAATCCTACCGAAGCAGGATCCGCTTCTTTTTGCAACTGAAATGGAATGGTTGATGCCAGTGTCGCTTTTACCGCATTCGCTAATACATCTTGTGGCGTGCCACCGATGCCTTGCGCTATGGCCAATCCCGTCTTAGCTGCTAAACCCAGCGCCACTTTATACGAAGCATCAAATTGTGCACGCGGTTTATTATTCAGCAGATTTTCATTCTGCGTTGCTGAAGCGCTAGCGCAGTTTTGCGGTAAACCAGTTGGGTTCAATGGCACGTGAAAAGTCCCATCCTTTGGCACGGCACTAACCGTTCCCTGGCTAGGAATTGGCACTGAACCACCGGGGCCTATCAATTCTTGCACAGTCACCGATGCTCCCGGATCAGCTGGCATCAAGGCTCGCGGCAAAGTCGGGTAGGTTGCAATATCATGCGGATTAGTGAACGAACATACCGCAAAAAATGGCGCTGGTGTAGGCACAAAACTTTGATTCGGATGTCTGTCACCAGCAGCGCTGCTGGCGCGAGAGTAAGGCACACCCAGACCACGACGACGCAAGAAAGAACAAGCCAGATCGGCAAATTGATAATCGCGATAGACGCCCATATTATTCGTTAAAGCACCATGTGGCTCTGGCCAAGACATTTCCCAATCGCCAAAACCATAAGCCTCTAAAGAATGGTCGGCAGGATCACTCACATGCCATTTTCCAAAATAATGAGTGGAATACCCCAGCTCACGGAAATAATCGCCCGCAGTCGGCGCGCCATTCGCCGGCAACCACGGGAAGTTAGACGCATCCCCATTCTTAAACAAGCCATCGGTTTGTGTCACCCCAGTGCGCGGACCATACTGCCCCGTCATAATGCTGGCACGACTAGGGATGCAGGCAGATTCCGCAATCGTGTGATCAGTGAACACCGTGGCGTATTCACGCAGCTTACAAAAGCCCGGATAGTGCTGCTTAAACTGATTGCCTTCTAGGCTATTAACAAACGACAGAATGTTCTTGATATCTTGGTTAAAGCCTCCCTGATCAGCATTTGTATTTGGGTAATACAACTGATCCACCATGATCATCAAAATATTCGGTCGCGCATCACGCTGCGCCGCGATCTCTTGAAGTTGATCCAAAATTGCTTGATTGCCATCAGTACCACTTTGCAGTTTGTCTTGCATGAATGCCTCCGTGTGCAGGTTAGCTGGGTTTGCGGATAGGCCGGATATTTGATCAAATTGAAAAGATAATGATAGAACTCTGGCTTTTCCGAATGTTTAGAAAAGTTAGCAAGTAGCATGCCAAAGCGGAGCCAAATCATGCTTCAAGAGTGGCGCTAAGAGTGGGATCAAAAGGAGGTGAAAAGCCCTATGATTTAAGATTCCCTCTCCCGCGAGCGGGAGAGGGCTAGGGTGAGGGTAGTTCAGAAACCTGATAGAAAATAAAAATGAAGTCCAAAGGCAGAGGACAAAAATTTTTGAAAAATGTATATCAAACAACAAAGGATTATATGAAAAGTAAAATCAAGACGGGCTTACACGTAATTCACATGCCAAGTTAGTTTGATGTCCCAAAATTCCGCCATAGGTTAAGATACTGCCTTTTCACATCTTCAACTGAGACCAGTATCATGATCATCGATAAAGACAGCGCAGTCACCATTCGCCTCACCGTGACCGACGGCACAGGCCGAGTATTAGAAAGCGGCAAGACCCCAGTCGCTTACCTACACGGATACGACAACCTCTTACCAAAAATCGAAGAAGCCCTGCAAGGTCAAGAAATCGGCTTCAAATCGAATATGAACTTGACTCCAGAAGACGCATTCGGTGTACGTGATGAAAGCCTGCTCAGAACGATTTCCAAAAAAGATTTCCCACCAGGCGTTAAAGTCGGCGGTGTGATGCAAGGCTATAACGATGCTGGCGAAGAGACCGTGTATACCGTTCTCAAAATCAAAGGTGATCAAGTCATGTTAGACGGCAATCACCCACTCGCAGGCAGTTCGCTCAAAGTTAGCGTGCAAGTGTTAGACATACGTGCGGCCACTGCGGAAGAAGTCGCCCATGGTCACGTGCATGGCGAACATGGGCATCATCATTGATTCGATTTTTCATCGAATTTTCATTGATTTCTGATTGATTTTAGTCGGCGTTGGGACTAAGTTCACATAATAAGTTCACATAAGAAAAAGAGCCTTGCAAAATATTTTGCAAGGCTCTTTTTCTTTTCGTTACGATCAATGTAGTCTTGATTATCTGCGCTTGACATAAGGCGATCAAAGAATTTTTCTAGCACCAGGCAATTTAACCAACAAGGCAGCCACACCAAAACTCAAGATCAGACTAGCGCCACCAACTAAGAAAAATAAGCTCAGCGAATAATCTTTCCAAGCCTGCATTAACACACCCAAGCCAACCACAATCGGCGCATGAATAATAAACGCGGCATAGCACAGCGGCGCTAGTTTTTTCCACAACGCACTAGGGTTTGCAGATACACGAAAGCGCCATAACAACATCAACATAATCCCACACGCCACAAACGGTTCCCACATCGCATACGCAAAAGCGGGCATAGTCCAACCACCATTCACGTGAAACGTACCGCCCTTCAAAGCACCGCTCAAAATGGCGTAGACAAACAAACTAGGTATCGTCAACAAACTAATCCAGCCCCAAGGCAAGGCCAGCTTCTTATCAATGTTCTCCAACAAACGCGCTTGCGCCGCCGCACATCCAAAAAAGAACAACAAGATGTAAGACGCAAAATAACCAATCTGCAATAAGCCGCGCTCTTGCCCTGTCGGTACCCACAGACGCAAAGCAAATGCACCCAAACCCCACACCACTAAAAAGAGCACGATCCAAGCATGACTGAGAACCGCAGGCGATAAATTCCAGCGCAATTTAGGCAAGAGCAAACGCAAAGTCATGTAGGCCACAGAAAAAATCAACAAGGCATACGCAAACCACAACGGGCCAATATTAAAATCCACGCGCGACATCAGATACCACCAAAACGACCACACCGTTTCACCCGCAGGCGTCTCCGCCAGCGCATTAGTCAAAGGCCCCAACACAAAACCAAACACAAGCACAGGCACACCCAGACGCAACAAGCGATCAGTCAAAAATTGCCGAGCACCCTTACTCTCAAAAGAGCGCGTACTAAAATAGCCCGCCAACAAAAAAAACATCCCCATAAAAAATGTCTGATTTACGGAGCAAAACAAAGTCAGCAATAAACCCGAAGCCATACCGCCAGCCTTATACCGCAAATACCAGCCACCCTCAGCTCCATACATAATCGCCGTATGATGAAGAATCACCAAAGCCGTTAGCAGCACGCGAATGCGATCCAGAAAATCAGTTCGTGAAGTTGGTATCGTGTTTGTCATCGTCATCCTTTTTTTGCGCTAAATGAGATCAATTCGATTATTGATTTGTTATGCTAAAGACAGTGATCAGATATTGAAATCAGAATGTGGTGAAATGGGTGTGAATTGGGGTGAAGTGGACATGTCCCCTCTCCCGCAAGCGGGAGAGGGCTAGGGTGAGGGGAGTTCAGCATCAGCAAACTCGTCGTAAGACATAAATCGGCCTGACCACAAACAGCGTATATACGCCAGCCCATAATCCCAGCATTGCGTCTCCAAGTCCAATTTCCACAAGCAATTAACAAACCAACATTTGAAGCCTGCAACAAAGCTGCTAAGCTGAGCTAAACCTCTTGGTGGTCCCCCTAAGGCAGAAAGGATGTGCGCGATGGCGATTTGTATCGGATCGTCATGTGCTTATGGTGGCGTCGAAGCAATGCGGGCTTACCAGCAGCAAGTATTGCGCGCAGATCAAGACAAAACCCTCTTGGAACAACGCCGAGAAGTCCAACAAGAGTTAGACAAAAAATCAATCAAAGACGCCGCCTTATCTGGCATCCCCCCGATCAGCGATCTCCCAGCCTTCCAGCAAGTCAATCAAGTCTCGCCAGTAGACGTCTCCTTGGGTCTAGCGAATGCCGCAATTGGCACGACGATCAATACGTTTGCATGATAAAAAAAATAGGTCGGGTACAACCAGTGCAGCCAGAAAATCGAGCAACCCACGCCGCCAACACCTTAAGTAACCCAGCTCAAGCTATGAACAGCAAGACTCCCACCTTAGGTGCAACGCTCTTAGCTCCTTCCCCTTCAAGGGGAAGGTTGGGATGGGGATGGGTTTCGGTTGAACTCGTAGAGTTATTTTCACACTGCAATGATCAAGCCTTCACAAAAAGTAGGGCGGGTGCAACCCGCGCCGCCAACACGTCAAGCAACCCAGCTCCACGTATGAGCAGCGCGCCTTGCATCCATCCAAAGCGACAGAATTTCAATCCTCAAACGTAAACCGAAACTCCCCTTTGGGTAACATCAATTTGGGAACAGGCTTACCCGCTTCAACGATCACAGCATCAACCGGCACGGCATCGATCATTTCGTTAAAGCGATAAGCATAAATCACACGACGACCACGCTCCGGTAATAAATGTTGTGGCACGTCGGTTGGCAACAAACCCGCCAATATCGACAGCCATTCATATCTGTGCGTGAGTGGATCTATCTTGTAACTGGGATGAATGACCTGTATATCGACCCGCGCCTGATACCGTCCAAAAACTTCATAAGCGGATTGTCCAGATTGAAGAACGAAGGCGTTTTGCAGATCATGCTTTTGTATTGCAGGCAGATACAACGGATGGTTGTAGTTGGCAGCAGTGTGTTCATAGAGAGTCGTTTGATCGATACTCAATGGATCTATGTTCGTCAATTTTTGCAGATACTCCGTCATGAAAATAGTTTGACTAGCGTCGTTATGACGTTTCATCCCGTGACCATGACCTACATAAATGAATACTTTCGCCTTAGGATTGTGCGCAAGTGTGGCAGCAATGATGTTACTAGCTTGCCTTGTTTCTCGCAGTATTTCGTTCTGTTCCGCGGTGAGTGCTTTATCGAACTTCAATTCGTCGTAGTGAACAAACTTCCATCCATCATTCGCCGCGTCACGCAAAAAATTCGCATACATTGGCTCTTGCGTATAGTAGCCAGTACTTTGTTTCAAGTACTCAGTATCAAAAGCCTCTTCACAGGTTTCACATGCCAGAAATTCATAACCGATTTTGCGCAACTCACGCGCTAGCTTCATGGCAAAAGCACGATGCAAGGGCATTTGATGCGCTTCATTTAAAATCACAATCTGACGCGATTGCGCCTCCGCTACAATAGCTGCAATCGCATCCATGGCCTGTGCATTGTGCAGTCTATCCAAATCACCAGCCTGAACTGAGCCTATCCGATTAGATAAGACCGTCCAACGATCAAAACTCTCCATCGCACCAAAAGCATCGCCGACAAAAGTACGTATCGTACCGAGTCGTTGTAATGGACCGCTTAGGTAATTGAGTGGGTTTTTGGCGGGATCATTTTGAAGCTGCAATTCAGCTTCAGCGAGTTTGGTTTCGGCAAGTTTCAGTTGTTCAAATTTAGGGCGCTTCCAAAGCGGAATGTCGTCATTGGGATTGGCAATAGCTAAGCTAGCTAAAAATAGCGAGACGGCGAGTAGGCTAGTTCGAATGAATACTGTCATGCGATGGTGTCAACGATCAAAGAATGATGAGGAAAATCTAGAAACAACTCTAGACACAACGAATGAACAATAAAGGCGTTCGCGCTGCATATCAAGTTAATTCATTCAAACTGACTTCATCCTTACATTTTAAAGAATGATATTCGCACTACTTAGCCAATGTAGCGCTCTTAGCTCCTTCCCCTTCAAGGGGACGGCTGGGATGGGGATGGGTTTTGGTTGAAATCTTAGAGTTTCACACAGTAATGATCAAGTACAAAAAAGTAGGGCGGGTACAACCCGCGCCGTCAACACGTCGAGCAACTCAGCTCAACTTATGAACAGCGCGGGTTGCCCCCGCCCTATAAATTTTGATACCTACACGATCAACTATCGCCAGTAATCTTTACTTCTCAGCGAATTCTTATAACACACCAATAATCACATTCTGAAACCTCTCAGCCTCGTCCTGATGAATCTGATGCCCAGAGTTTTCAAACATAAACAATGCTTTCTTCGGCGCTTTCAATGCTTTGAAATAATCGACCGTAATCGCCGTCGAAGTTTGAATATCGTTCTTCCCCACGAAAAAATAAATCGGACAATCAACTGACTTCAAAGTCTTAGGCAAATCAATCCGCGTCACTTCGTTCCAAACCGGCGACCAAGTTTTTGACCATTGCAGAAAACCCGTTTTAAAACCCTCACTAGTCGCAAACGCTTTACCCTCTTTAAAAAACAGCCACTTCCTTAAATAGAACATATCTTCATCAACGACAGAAGGCATACTCACAGTCGCCAATTCTTTAGTCGCGACCTCGTTGTCTTTGAAATGATTCTTCAAAATAACCAACAACTCTTTTTCACTCGCGAGCTGGCTCACCACAGGATTAGAAGCAAAGTAGCCATGCAATAACTCAGGATGATTCTTCACAATATAAAAGCCCAAAACATTACCCCAAGAGCTACCCAACAAATAGATCTTTTCTTGCTTCAACTCTTTTCTAATAAATTGGATGACCTCAAGCGTGTCCTTCTCCATCAACGCAACGGAAGGCTGAACAGGCGAAGGATTCAATTTCAAAGTCTTACCCGCATCACGCTGATCCCACTGCACAATCGTAAACCTGCTTTTCAAAAGTGAAGTAAAAGCAGGCGCACCATTGATCATAGAACTACCAGGTCCGCCAGATAAAAAGAGCAAAACCGGCTTACTCGCATCATCCGTTTTGATCTCCACAACCTGCTTGATGCCACCAATGTCGGGTGTTAAGGTTTTGTCGATTTTTACTGGGGCAGTTTGGGATGGAGGTTCTTTTGAATCTTGGGCTTTGGATTCGCTGAATGGGATGGCGATCGTGAAAAAAACGGCTAATAGGAATTTATTGATCATGGGTTTTTTGGGGGAGTGAATGTTTACAAGGTTAGCCTGCCTTGGTGAGAGTAAGTATTTTTGTTTTAGTTCCTTTTGGCTTTTTAGTTTAATCGTTAGCCTTTGCCGTTAACTCTCTGTCCCTATCATTTACCAGTTTATTTTTTGTTGAACCCTAATCCACATAATTCTTGTCAATGTAATAGCGTGAAGTAAATGGGTGCTTTGCTCCTAGATCGTGGAGTTGTTTGAAAAATTAATATCAAGCTGTCTTTTTGGCTCGCGTTCATTTACCCACCTCTGTCGACTTGATGTGAACCGTTATGCATGATGTGGTGTTGCGTAATTTTATGTGCGTTTTTCAAATTCTGTAATCCAATCAATCATACCTTTCACATCCTTAGTTAATTCCTCTGGAGATGGTATTGTGATTGGAATTTCAATGGGTTGTGAGTGCTCAAAGCACGAATATCTAGTCATCATTTGATCAATTAGATCACAATCACTTTTCTGTATTTTAGCCAATGAACCTAACTTCCCCATTGTTTGAAGTGATCGTCGAAAACGTGAAACAACATCGTTAAGCAAAATTGTCTCGACACATCGTTCAGTCAAAATTCGAAAATCTGTGCATGCTGCTTTTGCTTGAATCTCGTAATTTTCAACTTCGTTATTATCATAAGCCTTACGAAGTTTCGGTAAAATATGGTCGTGAATATGTTGAATAGCGGATTTCAGTTTTTTTTCACGTAGCTTAATTTCACCAACTATTCCAACATTTTTCCCCATGCGATGTAAGCCAGTTAAACTCATTTGAATAGGTGGATTATCTTGTGCCTCTGCAGATTTTGCGATACGTTGTACTGCATCGTCTAGCAGTACCAGTAAAGATAGTCGATGAGTAAATACAATTACTTGACGTGTTTTGGATAATTCAGCTAGCCGTTCAACTACTTTTTCTTCAAAGTCTTGATCGAGTGATGAGATTGGATCGTCGAAAACAAACGGAGTAGGTTGACCTGAGCCTGTAATGTCAGCGAGAAATGCGGCCAATGACACAATTCTAGTCTCACCTTCACTTAATATAAGATTAGTAGAGACAGGCTTATTGGTGCCGATTAATTTTAATTCAAACTTTATTTTTCCTTTTCCTTCCGGCACAGATGTGGGTGAGACAGGAATTCTTTCCCCGCCTAGATATTTAAGTTCATCATAGAATCGCTTTTGATACCCAAGCGATAATTCCTCTTTCGTTAATTCATTTTTCTTAGAGGTAAGTGCATTGGTTTTGCATAATGCTTCAGCGCTTTCAAATCTTTTGATCTCTTGTTTGCGAACTATTTCCTGTTCAACCGCTACTCTATTTTGAATCAGCCATTCTCTTGCCTTTAGCTCGTTCAGTTGCTTTTCATATACTGTCCGTTTATCAGCCTGTTGTAGTTCGATGAATGTTGCTTCTTCCTTAATAAGTTGTTGTTCATGTATGCCTACTTTTTGGTCAAATTCACTCCAATCGATAGCGGTAAGTTGTCCCATCTCGGATATACCCGCAATCAATTCATACTGTGCATTAATAGCCTGAAAAATGGCTCCGGCGATTGATGGATCAACATTTAAGATTTCTATCTTGGAATTCCAATCTTCCTTTTTGATTAAGGAGGGAAAAGCATCGATTGCCGCCTTGAGTAAATTTTCAGCTTTTTTTGCTGATGCTTCGAGGTTTCCTTTTACATAAGACTCAAATCCAGTTAACCTCAGTTTTGCGTCCTCATTAAGTTCCTGTTGGCATAGAACACACCGACTATCGTTACCGATCATCGGAAAGTGATGCTCGGGATATGCGAGATCATTGGAATATTTTCTAGCTTCTTCCCACATTAATTTCCACGAATCTTGCCCAACTCCCGTCAATGATGCGTTTGCAAATATTTTATCGGCATCTTCAGTTGCAACTTTTCGTTTGTCTTTGGCATCCTTACGAAGCGAAATTAGTTGCTCAAATTTTTCATTTGCTAATCCATTTTTTAATGTTTCAAATTCAGTCTTGAGTTGCGTTACTCTCTGTTTGGTCTGAGCTAGTTGCTTGAGTTTTCCAGCTACGTCTGATTGCTTCATTAATAATTCCAGACGTACACGCTCCGCACTTTCTTCTGTTGTCATCGCGCAAGCCTTGTCAATTGCAGTTGACAGTGTTTTGTGATTCAGTGAATTGATAAATTCCTTAACAGAAGTTGCCACAAATTCTGTTGGCATCTGTGGCATTGCACTTATCAGTATATTTTTCTTATTACCTAGTAATTCTGCGACACGATCACAAATCGCAATGAGCGTAGAAATAAATCGCATCCTTCGAGGTTCATAGCATGCTTCATTTTTAGCATTAATATAAGAAGCCGCTGTATGGCTATCAAATATGTGTACATGTCGAAGCTCATTTAGCGGAGCCATTGATAAAGACCAAGATAAATTCTTCTGTACACCTGCTGATGTTATGGATATTTCGACTGATGGATTGATAGTAGTCGTCGAAAAAACATTTGGCAGAAGATCTTGTTTCATCGAGGATCCACATGCATGTTTCAACAATCGCGCATAGCCAGATTTTCCTGAACCGTTATTACCATATACAACGTGTAAATTTGATGTCCCAAATACGAGTTTCGAATCACTAGAGATAGCATTTACGCCAACAACTTTGTCAAGCTTATCAATGTGCATCAACGTTGACACTGTTGGTTGGTTAAATGAACCAGTTGGGATGCTTGCAAAGACGGCATCATGCGTTTTTATAGCTTCTTTAAAACATAGATCAGTTAATGCAATTAATGCAGCATCGTCCGGTTTAGTTTGCTTATGAAGTAAGTCGGCGGCTGCTGTTTGGAGCCATTTAGGTCTTTCTGATAGCCAAGTCTCAAATGACGATAGATTATTCAGCGGTAATGTCGAAGAATTTTCAGGGCAAGAGTCAATGTCTATTTTTATCATTTTTAACAATCATAATTAATGGTAGCTATTGTCACTTCTGCAAAAGAAGTAACTCATATTACTTTTCAATTTCTTCTTGGATTTTTTAAGGCCTATCTATACATTACAGTCAATGATGGTTGCTATTGAATTTCAACCTAGAAAAGAGAGCAATTTGAGTGCCATGTGGAAACCCTGGATATTTCCGTCAAATTTTCTCAATTTCACAAGATCAATAAGAACTACCATGTAAAGTTACACGTAAAATTTAATCTCAATTAGATTCAAATAAACTAAATGCCCCAAACCCGCCCAGCTAAACCCTCAGACATTCTCGGCATCCTAGCTCTGCAAAGCCGTAATCTGTTAAGCAACCTAAGCGAAGCAGAACAAAAGAACGGCTTCGTCATCACCGCATTTACTGTCGCGCAGATAGAAGAATTATTGGGCTATGGTGGCGTGTTCGTCGCGGTCGATACATCTGCTAATGCTCAATCAGAAATCGTGATCGGCTATGCCTTGACAGGGACTTGGGCTTTCTTTGCACAGTGGCCGATTTTTCCGTTTATGTTGGGGCGTTTGCCTGCCTTAGATTTTTCAGGACGCGAGATTTCTTTTTTGAGTTGATGATTCTGATTGTGATTGCCGAATTTTCGGCGGTGTTGGTTGATCAGCGAACGCCACTGGATTCCTGCTAAGAGCACGCAGGAATGACGCTTAATTTTGTTTGTTGTTTGCTTTTTCTTTTCAGTTTTTTGGGTGTATTTGTTTTTGGGTTTTATTTGTTAATTTGAATTCGCCATTGTTTAGTTTACTAACTTAAACCCATCCCCATTCCGATCTTCCACTGTGCTACTTGCAAGTAGCTTAGAAATTCTTGGCGCAAAGCGTGCTTAGAGAAATCCCAAGAATTTTCCCTTGAAGGGCAGGGGTGAAATGCGAGACTTTTTCGGGGTAGTCCTTTTCGATATTTTTGTTGATTTGTCGCTGCCGCTTTCCTTGATCACCTTGCACAAAAAAACAATCTCCTTGGTGAAATGAAATAACGTAAGATATTGCTTTTTATGAAGCAATTGTTTTTGCATCTCAGCAATTACATCTCTAAATTTACGCCTCTAAATTTACCTCCCCAAACTCAAACTGAACACAATCCATGAGCGAACTTAATTCCGATAATGCTGGACAAGATCCTGCGCTGCCATTTTCTGATTCAGACATTTCCATACGTGTTAATGCCATTGAACAATCCGTTATCAAAGAAGTTGAATCCAGACCCATGCATGAGTCTTTGCTGAGAGGTATTGGCTATTTGGTTTGGTGTGGTTTGATTGCTGGGGCGGGTGCTGTTTATGGTGTGACGGCTTACTCATTTTTTGTGAATTTTTTGTCCGCTGGTAGTGGGGTGATGTTGACGTCATTCTTAGTTGGCATACCTTTGGCGATGGGCATGATCGTGGCGTATCTTTCTGAGAAAAAGAAGATGCGTGGCGTGGCGGTGGCGGGCGGTATTTCTATGCTGGCTTTGAGCTTGTTCGCA
This sequence comes from Affinundibacterium flavidum, assembly GCF_014284175.1. GTDB lineage: Bacteria > Pseudomonadota > Gammaproteobacteria > Burkholderiales > Burkholderiaceae_D > Undibacterium > Undibacterium flavidum. The sequence continues at coordinate 190,611 of NZ_JACOGA010000002.1, read as the reverse complement.
TTTGCGGTGGGTGCTTTGTTTCGGGAAGGGACGATTTGTTTGGTAATGGCGATGGGTTTGTTTATTCCCTTGATGTTACTTGGCGCTTTGATTTCTGTGATCATTTCTTGGATGAGTCCTGATCAGTCCGGTAGGCTGTCTGCGGTGGTGCTGCTGATGCCATTTGCGTTTGGGGGTATTGAACAAAATATCGAAGCGCCTACGATCAAGCAGCAGACGCAGCGTTCTGTGTATATTGAAGCCAGTCCTGAAAAAATCTGGAAGTTGATTAATTTTCCTTTGGATATTCGCCCCGATGAATTGAAGAATGGATTCGCTTACAAAATCGGTGTGCCGTATCCGCTTGAAGCGCGTACCTTAGAAGAGCGAGTAGGTGGCAAGCGCCAGTTGTTGTGGCAACGTGGTGTACGCTTTGAGGAAGAGATCACCGAGTGGCAAGAAAATCGCCGCATTGCATGGAAATATTTGTTCACGCCTGAATCTTTTCCAAGTGGTTCATTAGATGATCATGTGGTGATTGGCGGTCAGTACTTCGATATTGAAGACACCTCGTACACGCTGAGCCCTGAAGGTAAAGGCACGCGGCTGACAGTGCAGGTGGGTACCAGAGTGAGTACGCATTTCAATTGGTATGCGGATTTTTGTGCGCGTTATTTAGTGGGAGATACTGCAGAAACGATATTGAATTTTTATAAGCAACGTGCGCAAGCGACTTGAGTCGTAAATAGTGATGTGTAGCAAAGAGCACAGAGTATCTTTTAGAAAAATTTTCCCAATTTAGAAAATGACCAAAACCCGTCCAGCCATCCCTTCCGACATTCCCGGCATATTAGCTCTGCAGGAGCGCAACCTATTAAGCAACCTGAGCGAAGCAGAGCAAAAAAACGGCTTCGTCACTACCGCATTTACTGTCGCGCAGATCGAAGAATTACTGCGCTATGGCGGTGTGTTCGTCGCGGTTGAAACTTCCGCACATGATCAATCAGAAACCGTGACCGGCTACGCCTTGGCGGGGACTTGGGCTTTCTTTGCGCAGTGGCCGATTTTTCCGTTTATGTTGGGGCGTTTGCCTGCTTTACATTTTGAGGAGCAGGCGATTACTGAGGCGAATTCTTTTCAGTATGGCCCTGTGTGCGTCGATGCTGCGTATCGCGGGCTGGGGGTGTTTCCGCGCTTGTTTGAAGCTATGCGTTTGGGAATGTGTGAGCGTTATTCTATTGGTGCGACTGCATTTGCTATGGCCTTCAATTGTCTAGTTTCGTATTGAATTGCGTAAATCTGACATTTAGAAAATTACCTCACGTTTACCTATTTATCTTTGATACCTACGACATAAGCGATAGAGTCTGTCGGATCGTTTTGGCAACTGACAAGTGATAAACCAGATTTCGATAATATCGACTTTAAATTGTCTGCCGTTCTATATATTAGGTCCCAATCCATTACACATTCCATAAAGCCTGCATCTTGATGAAATGGAAGGAAATTAGCTAAAAGAATCAATCCGTTTTTATTCAGTAGCTTTGCGAATTTCTTCGTTAACTTTACTGCGATATCTTCGTTTAAATAGTCATAGAGACCAGCTGAGTAGATAAAGTTGAAGTCGTTGATTTCCTCTGGTATTTTCCCCGCGATTATTTTTGCTACGTTACATTGAACAGGTGTGACCCCGAGGCGTCCGTATTGGGACTCAACGATTTTGAGGCTTTCGATATCTTGGTCTAGTGCGAAAAACTTTCCTATACTCCGAGACTGAACAGCATTCGATATTTCCGCTTCTCTTAAGTGGCCACAGGCGACTGACAAAATATTAGCAGGCTTATCGAGGCAGATTGAATCAATGGTATTTGCAATTAGTCGCCTTCTATGACGAACAGCTTTAGATGCAGAAGAGTTGGTCGTGATTCTGAAGATCTCTTCACCTGTTAAATCTAAGTTGTTGATAAATTCAGGCTCATAAATGCCGTATATAAAATCCATCATAACTGCATCTCCAGCATAGCCTCGAGGTTTAGTTTTAGCGCGGAAAATATAAGGGCACTTGCAGAGTATTTCCATCAACTCACCGTTCGATTTTATATCTGAGTAAACTTTTTTATAGTCAGAATGAGAGTTTCTCGCTTGCAGCAATTGTGCTCGTAAATTTTCGATTCCTAACCATGCCTTATGGGTTTGCAATTGCCGGATTACTTCTTCCATTTAGTTTTCTCCGTGTTGTTTTTTAATTTGAAAATGAGACTTGACTGAGTCGGCGCAATCTTTGATTTGCAATAGTGACGAGAAAGCGCTTAGTAGCTATTCCTATAAAGTACCGAAGCTTTTTGTTAGTGGATTCAGTCAATGAAATTGATTGCGCTCTCTCCGCTGATTTGACGTGAGAAGAACGCACTTAAACTCGTGAAGCAGCAGGCCTCAAAAGTTGGGATTACTTTTATGAAATTGATTGGTAGCTTAGGGTGTTTGATATATGAAAGCATCCTCCATTTGGAGGATGCTTTGCATTTTGTAGAGGAATAGACTTCTTTTCTTAAAAAGAACATTACTCTTAAATAGAAGGTTAAATTTCTTGCATTTGTAACTAGATACTTTTTTTAGAAGCCATTTTTAATTTTTTTGCGTCAATATTTTAGAGGGAATGAAAATGAACAATTATTTTGCTCTCGGTGGGCTACTAAGGCCTTTCATCTTAATTATTGTGTTGATGAGTCTGTCTGCTTGTGCCAGTCTTGGGCAAAACGATAAGTCGACTGACAAATTTTCTCCAGCCGGTATTTTCGATAAATCTGTCGAAAATATTGATATGATTTCTTTGCTGTCTGACGAAGATTTAAGTAGTAAATCCGGAGATAAGGCTGACTTTTCTAAAACCTTTGATCAGGCGTTGCGATCTGCGAAAGGAAAGAATGAGGAAGACAGAAATCATATTCAGAATAGATTGATTTTGGCGTCGAATAGTTTGTGTGAGGAATACAAAACTGTTTTGAAACGAAAACAGTCCAATATGAATTTTTGGATGGGGTCAGCGGCAACTCTATTCGGTGCTGGCGGTGCGATTGCAAATGGTGCGCAGGCAGCAAAAAACTTTGCGGCACTGGCTGGGCTGACTACTGGTGTTAGAGCTGAATACAACCAAGCATATTATGCTGATCTGATGGCACATGTAATAACCAAGGCAATCTCAAAGAGACGTAAACTCATTTTCGACGAAATACAAGAAGCTAAAACAGCTTCTATCAAAGAATATAATTTAGAAATGGCTTTAGCAGATGTAGCTACTTGCCATGGGGCTTGTAGCTTGATTGCTGGCCTAGAGACGGCGGACGATTTGGTTTCGAAGTATAACGTTAGTTTAGGGTTAGACACTCTAGGCGCAAGCCTTACTAAGCCTGCAAAGGATAGTAAGGCAGAAAAGAAATAGTTGTCAAAGATTAGGTGTGCATCGTAATTTATGGAAAAATTATTTTTATTAGGATTATGAAATGGAAACTCCATCGCTATTCGCATCTCAACTCGCTAATATCGCCAAAGATCAGCATTTTCGCTTTCACCAAATAGATGAAAACGATTTTCCACTCTCAGATCAAATTAAACATTATTGGTTAGATTTGGGTTTTGATTTTCCAGGCGTTGAAGAGGCTTGGTCGGCCGTGTTTGTTTCTTGGTGTGTGAAACAAGCAGGTGCAAGCATAAACGAGTTCAAGTTTGCTTCAGGACACGCAAAATTTGTTTATAAAGCAATCGAGAATCAGACAGGAAATACAGGCGTTTTTAGAGCAAGGAAGATCAATGAATATGCGCCAAAAATTGGCGACATTATTCAAAATAACCGTGGCGGAAATTCCTTCGACTATGCCTACGCAAGCGCACATCGCGATTACCCTTCACACTCGGCAATTGTCGTCGAGACTGGGGTCGATTCAAATGGTAGATACGCGCTAACGATAGGAGGGAATGAGTCGGATAGTATTCGTTCAAAAATAGTGAGAGTTGATAATAAAGGACTCATTATCCAACGAATTAAATCACCTTTTATTTGCGTAATACAGAATCTGAAATGAATTGTTATTGATAATACTGGTTTCTGAGTGCGAGAAAATAAAAAATCCTCGCATATGAACTGGTGCTAATTCTAAGTTTGTTTGTTGTGCGAGATACATACGATTTTGCGTTGCTTTGTCGGTGTATTTTCCCACACCCGAATCTATAATTTGAATTTTTGATTCAAAAACTAATGACCGCAATCAAGTCTGAATCGATAAAATCGGATACAAAATCTGCGTCAATTCGGTTTGCTTTGATGTACCAGTTTTACTAAAAATAGCTTTCAACTGGGATCGTATGGTTGAAATCGCGACTCCTGAGTCGATAGCAATTTGTTTCGGTGTTGAACCCTTTAGTAACGCACAGGCAACCCTCGCTTCCGCAACGCTTAGGCCATACATTTGAGTTAGTAAAAATTCTTTGGTATGCATGGGGATGCTTAAGTCTTGTACGACAATTAGTGCAAAATTTTTTGAAAGAGCGTGTTGGGGATGAAAGAGTGAGGGAAGTGGTGTCAGAATTAAATGCAGATTCAATTGGTTATTAAGACCGAGCTTTAATCCACTTGATACGCGCGGACCTTTGACGCCGCATGCAGCGTGTATCGCGTTCATGACTTTGTTGGAACTACTGCTGGCGACCTCAATTTTGTTGCCAGTGATTTTGATTTCATTTCTTCTGCGTAGGATGGATTCGGCGGCTTGATTAATGAAATGAACGTACTTGTTGTCACACACGATGATCATTCCCAAATTACTGGCGTGTAAGCTTGAAGCCAGAAGCTGCTTATCGAGTTTTAATGAGTCGAAATGAGACTGTAATTGCAGACTGCGTTGAAGATGGGGTAGGAGTGATTTGATGTTTCTTAAGTCATTACTTTTTTCTGACTTGTCGATGTTTTTGTATTGAACTGTTAAGAAGCAATCGAGATTTTGGTCACTTAAGAGAGGTATTACCGAGAGTGCTCCAAAGCCATTTGGCTTCATAAAGTCTTGGTAAAACTCTGAGCTAGCCATGCCCTTTTTTCCGATTTGCTCATAATCTACATACCATTCTCCGTGTATAAACTTATGAAGAAAGGCAAGACTTGGTTCTAATGCGTGATAATAATTTTGAAATGCAAAAACTGTATCTTCTGACAATCCGCTACTCTGAATAACACTTGTTGCCTTATGGTGGGTATGTAAACTTGTGAGGGCGACATGCTCACTTCCGTATAGATTTGCAAGTTTGCGTAAGGCATTTACTTGTTTGCTGGGGTCAATTAATCCCTCGTAGAAGTCGCTGATAATATCGTCGATTCGGTTTTCTAAATCCATAAGCGAAAATAGTATGTTGATAAATCGAGAAGTTAATGTATCTATTTTTAAAGTCTATTGCAACTGTAATTTATTTAGGTGACGTCCAACCAAAGATTTATTTCGATTTGCGTTTCGAGCGGTTAAACTATTTAGAATCGTAAAAGTTGATTCGATATCGCCCATCGATTCACGCAGTCACGGTAAAGTATGGCACACGGTATGATGATTTGATGAGCGAAAGCTGAATATGTCCTTAATGTCCGCAGTTTTGCATGTGTTAGTGGCTTTTTTCAACGTGGCTATTGATTAATGCTCTAAGCCCTGTTTCTTGAAGAAGTGTCTTTTAAAAATTTTCTCGTATTTGTAAGAGAAATGAAATTTTCTGCCATTGAACTTTTATGTCCCAAATCCGCCCAGCCAAACCCTCAGATATTCCTAGCATCCTAGCCCTTCAAAGTCGCAATCTATTAAGCAACCTGAGCGAAGAAGAACAAAAGAATGGTTTCGTCACCACTGCATTTACTGTCGCGCAGATTGAAGAATTATTGCGCTATGGCGGCGTGTTCGTCGCGGTTGATACTTCTGCTAATGATCAATCAGAAACAGTGATCGGTTATGCATTGGCGGGGACTTGGGCTTTCTTTGCGCAGTGGCCGATTTTTCCGTTCATGTTGGCGCGTTTGCCTGCTTTACATTTTGAAGGGCGGGAGATTACGGAAGCGAATTCTTTTCAGTATGGCCCTGTGTGCGTCGATGCTGCGTATCGCGGACTGGGGGTGTTTCCACGTTTGTTTGAGACTATGCGTTTGGGGATGTGTGAGCGTTATCCGATAGGTGTGACCTTCATTAATCGTCTCAATCCTCATTCCTATCATGCGCATACTAAGAAGCTGGGGATGACGGTGATTGATGAGTTTGAATTTAATGGGCGACCTTATTACGGTTTGGCGTTTGATATGGTGCGGTCTGTGTTGGGCGGTGCGGCGGGTTATTAGTTCCCTCTCCCGCAAGCGGGAGAGGGCTAGGGTGAGGGTGGTTCAGTATTTGTGAAGTGTTTGAAAAGCATAAATCGATATGAGGTTTGCGGAATTTATGTCTTTAATGACTTTGTCTGAGCCTGAACGTCCCTCATCCCCGGCCCTTCTCCCGCTTGCGGGAGAAGGGAGTTAACCTCAAGCAGTGTGCTAAGTGTGCAAGCATAATGCTTAATTGGGTTTGCTTGAAATCGATTCAAGTCCTGATTTCTCAAACATCTGCTAATTCAGGATGTAATTTGTAACCCAGGGCGTGCATAACTTTGAGCACCGTTGCGAAGCTGGGGTTGCCTTCACCTGAGAGTGCTTTGTAGAGACTTTCTCGTCCTAGTCCTGTGTCCCGCGCCAGATCTGTCATGCCGCGTGCTTTTGCGATGTTGCCTAAGGCTTTGGCGATGAAGGCTGCGTCGTCGCCTGCTTCATCGAAGCATGCATCCAGATACAGCAACATATCTTCTTCAGTTTTGAGATGTTCAGCAGAATCCCAATTGCGTAGTGCGGATGTGCTCATTTTAGATCCTTAGTTCTTGCGCTAGATTCAACGCAGTTTTGATATCGTTTGCTTGCCTATTTTGTGACTATGGCGCAAATGACAGAAAATTTCATCTTTTTTCTTTGCTGCATTTGTTGATCAACGAAAGTCACTGGATTCCTGCTAAGAGCATGCAGGAATGACGATTAATTGAGGTCGCTGTTTGTTTTTCTTTCTGAGGCTTTCTTTGCATTTTAAGGAAGATAATTACATGTGTCGTAAGCCGACAAGATAACCGTGCTGACGCCATAAAGCGTCAGGCACAGAACCAAATTGAACTAAATCAAATCGCCCGACCAGCATCACGCATCTGCCGTATCGGTGACATCAGTAAAGCGATGGCAACGATCACGATCAGCAATGCGCCGCTGCCTGTGAAGAGTTGGGTGAGGCTGAGACTGTGCATTAGCCATCCAGTCAGTGCCGCCGAGACTGGGCTGATGCCCATAAAAATGAACATGAAAATACTCATCGCACGTCCTAGCATGGCGGGTGGTACTTGGCGTTGTATCCATGTGAAGACTGCTACGTGCAGATAGCCGCCGAGTGCGCCTATGGCTAATAAAATTGCAGCGCCTTGCCATGCGACGTGGATCAATCCCATAGGCATAAATAGCAGCGCGACTAAAGTATCTATGAGTAAGATCGTGCTACCCAAACTGCCTAGTCTTAGCTTGGGAAAGACAGATGACATCGCCATGCCTAGCAGTGTTCCTGCACCATGTGCTCCGGCTAACAGGCCAAGTACACCAGCGCTATTCCCTAGTTGTTGTGCCAATAAAGGCATGGCGATTTGCATTGGTCCCATGATGAGAAATGCGATGGCGGACCAATACAAAAAGCAGGTGCGCATCATGGTGTCGTTCCAGCAGTGACGCAGTCCGCTCATGGTTGCGCTGAGTAAGGATTGCTTGGATGCTGATGTTTGTTGATCCGTCTTGATATCGAGCATGTTCACATGCGATAAGGTCCATGCAGAAAATCCATAGCTAAAACAATCGACAAAAAATGCCATCGCCAAACCTTTTTTGTCGGCGATATCCATCATGTTCGCAGCATGCAAAGTCGTCGCTAATCCAGCTTGGCCAGCTTGAGATGCAGTCGCATGATCGCCTAATAGCGCGATTAAACCACCTGCCATCAAAGGCCCTAGAAAGAAAGTGATCTGGCGTAAGCCAAGCATCATGCCATTAGCCGCCTGCAAGTGTTCTGCGGCGACTACGCGCGGTAACATCGAGGTTCCCGCAGGAATACTAAACGCGGTCGATAATCCCAACAGCAAGGCGATTAGATAGATCATCCACAAGCTCAGGCAGGAAGTCATTAGCAGCACGACCAGAATCGCCAATAACGCGGTATTGATGTACTTGGTAATCATCATCACCGACTTAGGATCATAGCGATCGACAACCGCACCACCAATCAACATAAAGAGGGCGCGCGGGATGCCGAGTAATGCCAGCACGATGCCCAAGGTGAATGTGTCATGACTCATTTGCAGCACCAGCCAGGGCAGGGCAATCAGCGTGAATTGATCGCCTAGCATAGAGGTGATGGCACCTGTTAGCATCCACAAAAAATTACGGTCACGCATAAAGCCGCGTGCTGGCTCTGAGTTGTTGTTCATAAAAACTCCAGATAAAGGGATAGCCTTGTCCGCCGGACTTGGCTGGAAAATATGCTGTGGGTTTTGCTTAGATGCTTATTGCGGCAGCGATTTTTTGGGAATCGTTTTAGCCGCTTTTGGCGAAGTTGACGCGGTCGAATTCTGCGATTCGATATAACGTATACCTTTGACTGCGTAGTCGAGCACTTCTTGCGATAGGCCACCGCCTATGGTTAATCGAGGTTCTTTTTCATGGATTTGCCGGATCTTTTGTGCCGTTTCAACGCGGTTGCCCCATGCATCTAGAAACATACTGCGCCAATCTTGGATGCGTTTTAAAGCAATCGGATCGGTGACTTCAACTCCGGCATCAATGAATTTTTTGATGTCAATAAAGAGCTCCGTCCAGTTATCCATATTGCGCATAAATGAAGGGCGGAAATATTGGCATTCCTCTTCGCTCAAATAGCGTCGATAAATTTGGTAACGGATCTCTATCGCTGCCACATTGATGTAATCCATCATGGCGTTGTCGACGCCGCTCATCGCCTGTATGGACGGCTCGTCTCTATGCATGTCTGCAAAATTTTTTAAGAGACGTGGATTGGGTACCGATTGATGCACAGTCTCTAGCCATTTTTGTACTTGGACTAAAACCTGTGGTGCACTCGGCGCGATTTTGGCATCCATGAATTCGCGGATTTGCGCCACGATGGGTTGCATCGCCATATCCATTTTGCCGCTACTGACGTCTTTATGTTGACGCCACAGGGCGATGTCTTCGGGACTGAAATATTTAGACCGCAGGCTCATCATTTCTAAGGTGGATAGCCAATAATCCATATTCGGCTGGTCATGCTGTTGCAGTTGTTCGTCTAATTCCAGTAAACGTTCGCGCAGCTCTTGGCTTTGTTTGATTTGCTCTTCCAAACTCAGAATTTGTTGGCTAATCACACCACGCAGATCCGCAGTATCACCCTGGATCAATTCAGCAATTTCTTGCAAGGATAAATTCAAACGGCGCAATGCCTGAATGCGATGCAAGCGCGCGATGTCATGGCGGTTGTATAAGCGATACCCAGCCTCTGACCGCACTGAGGGCGTGAGTAAACCCAGCTTGTCATAGTGGTGCAAGGTGCGCACGGTAATGCCAGTGCGTTGGGCTAATTCGCCAATTTTTAACAACATAGGGTGCCTCTTTGATCGGACATCAATTGAATAAGCTCGAGCAAGCTAGAGCAAGCTAGAGCAAGCTAGAGCATGAGGCACACTATAAAGCCTGACGTAGTGTCAGGGTCAAGGGGGAAATGAAGTTATTTTTGATTGAGGATGAATCTGTCGTTTTGCTTAGTGTCCTGTTTGACTCTCAAGCAGATCTACCCCAATTCAATTCGGCAGCGCACGACAAATTACTCAGATCACTTAGCTAACTAACCACTTGGCGATGTCGATCCACACTGGCGTTGCACCAATCATACGCGTCACCGGGTAGGATACGATGATGAGCAGCGATGCCCAAGCCGTGGCTGGATGGAGTCGGCGTGTGCTTGCCAAGTCATATAAGACAAAAGCCAGTATGCAAACGTCTTTGATGATGAAGATTAAGGCGAGGCCGCCACGCTCAATCACATCGAGTGGTAGGCGAGCGATGGCTGGCGCAATAATCGAGAGATTGGCAAGTAGCATGAAGCGGCTATGAAAATCGCGTTGACGTCGGTAGATCAGGCCGAGCACCACTAGCGTAACAAACACGAACAATCCGCCCAAGGAGGTGGCTAGGAATGGCAGCCCGCCCGGTGAAGCCTGCGCCCGCCTTGCACTATCGATCGCTGTCGCGATACCAATCACCATGACCAATACGCCCAAGCCCATTCCCCACATACCGACGCGTCGGTGCACGGCATGCTTGCGCGTGGCGATCAAGCGCACTTGAAGCATGAACAGTAGTAGCCACATTGTCATCACCAATCCATGCAGATGCAGTAGGGCCGAGAGTGCGTCGCCACCGAATAGGGATTTGAGGTAATAGCTTTGTGCAAATCCTGCCAAAGCGAGCAGCAGTGTCAGGCCAGCGATGATGCTGTGCAGATGTCGTTTGTTTGCATCGTCGGCCTTGAGTGAAGTTGCTTTCATGTTTGGAGCTCCATTTTATTAGATTCGATTACAGCGCCCGGATTATCCCTGCGCAGATCTAGCTCAACCATATCTAAGGGATGAATCTCCGAAGCTCTGTGATCAAGCTTTGCTGCGATTTGAACTGGCTGCATCGGCGGCTGCTATACTCATCTTCATGGAAAACCAAAATCACTTATCGGCCACCTTGCCTCGCCTGCACTTAGGTTCATGGCAAAAACTGCTGCGCGTTCTTGCGCTGAATGTGGTCGCATGGCTGATTTTTACTACCATCGCTTCATTGACCTCATTTAATGATGATTTGCGATCCGGGCTATATCCTGATTATTGGGAAGTGTTTAAAGATTGGGGCAAAAGCGCCATCGCACTAGCGCTACTTAGTTTGCTGATCTACGCGGGCTTTTCACGTTGGACACAAGCCATAGCTAGTGCGAGAAATATTGTTTTAAGCTACGCTGTTTTGTTGCTGTTTCTCTTGCCCATGCAATTGATCTTCGTGGTCAAACTCTTTCTCACAGAAACGAATCAGAGCGTCACCTGGGATGCGATCCAAACTCAGATATTAGTGATAGACCGGTATTCCTGCTTATTGCGTTTGTCGACAGTCACAGCCGTATTTTTTGCGGTGGTGATAGTCAAAATATGGCAACGCAGCCAAGCGCGCGACAAGGCTTGGGAGCAAGAGCGCGCAGACACATTGGCCTTGCGCTTCGAGCTGGAAGAACAACGCCTGTTAGCCTTACGCGCGCAACTTGAGCCGCATTTTATGTTTAATGCACTCAATGCGATTAGTGCTTTGGTTCTGACCGATAATAAAGACAATGCCCTCAATGGCATCCACGGATTGAGTGAGTTATTGCGCTATGCCCTGACCGCCAGCGAAAAAAATAGTGTCAAGTTGGCAGAAGAACTCGCCTTCTTACAAGACTATCTTGCCCTGCAAAAGTTACGCTATGGCGCGCGATTACAGATAAAAATTGAAGGCATTGATGAAGCGGTTAAGGAAATTGATTGTCCGCCATTGTTGCTGCAACCACTGGTTGAGAATGCTCTGCGTCATGATTTGGATTGCCACCAAAATGAGAGCGATATACTTCTCAGTTTTATCCTGCAAGAGCGCGACTTATTAATCAGTATCAGTAATCCTATACATCATGCAGAAGGTGAAGGAAGCAGCAATCCGGGCGCTGGTCTGGGTTTGCGCAATACGCGGGCGCGCTTGCATTTGGCGTATGGCACGCAGGCTTCATTACACACTAGCGTGGTCAATGGGCGCTTTTTGGTTGATCTGCGTTTACCCTTAGAATTTAATCGTTAAACCAAGATGAGTAGTATGTACACACCAATTGACGTAACCACCAATCGTGCCACCAATCGTGCCATCATTGTCGACGACGAAGAGCCAGGGCGCGTGATGCTGCGTTATGCCCTGTCCGCGCAAATGAACTGGACCATCCTCGGTGAGTTTAGCAATGTTGCGAGTGCTCGCGAGTTCTTGAATGCGCATGAAGTTGATGTCATTTTTCTGGATATACAAATGCCCAAGGAAAATGGAATCGGTTTAGCGCGTAGCCTTAGCAATCTAGATAAGCCGCCATTAATCATCTTTGTCACAGCCTTTAATGCACATGCCATAGAGGCGTTCGAGGTACACGCACTGGATTACTTGTTAAAGCCTTTTAATACCTTACGCTTTATTCAAGCGCTTGCGCGCGCCGATGAAATTCTCACAGAAAGGCGTGGCTATGCCGAAGTGCTGCGTAGCTATGCCCATCGTGAAGAGCAGGCGGCTAAGTCAGTCGCAGGCAACAATCAATACTTGCAACAAATCATTGCGCGCTCGGTGGGTGAAATGGAATGCATACCCATCAGTGAAGTCTTATGGATGTCGAGCGCGAGTAATTATGTAGAACTGCACTTAGAAAAGCGTGTGGTGTTACACAGGATGACCCTGAGCGCGATAGAAAAACTCATCAATCCACAAGATTTTATTCGCGTACACCGCACCACGCTTGTGCGGATCGACCAAATGCAACAAATTAAAGTGGTTGGAGATGGCACGTATAGCCTGACACTTGTCTGTGGCGCACAAGTCGCCGTTAGCGAACGCCATATTCCACAGGTACGTGGTTTTTTTAAGGCCTAATTTTACGCTTCAATTTTGAGACCTAATTTTGAGACTTAATTTTGAGACTTAACTGAGATATGAATTCGCTACACACCTCAGTGATTCGTATCAGTGATTCGTATCTGTGATTAGCATTAGTCAATTGAAGGACTAAAATCGCTATTGCTCTGAAACGTCTTGTCCAAGCATTCTACGAAGCGTCGCATCACGATCCATGATGTGATGTTTCAGTGCTCCGGCAATGTGCAGGACGATTGCTGCGATCAGGATGTAGGCAATTATTTCATGTCCGGATTCACCTACACCAGCCCAAAATACACTATAGGGCAGAGCCTGATCCGGCTGGGTAGGCGAGTGATGTTCTGCCACCAATTCCCACCCAAATAGTGCAATTCCATGACCGCCGACACCCGACATCAACATACCGCTAATGGGCATCAGCACAGTGCCTGTGATGAGAGTCCAGTGCACGATCTTGGATAAGACTTGTTCATATCGCGCGTACTGTCGAATAGGCTTAGGCCACGCTTGACGTACACGCCAAACGACACGAATTAAGATCAGCGCAAAAATTAATGTACCTATCGATTTGTGGATGGGGTACAAAAACCAAATTTCTTTCTTCGACATCACTAAGCCTACGATGCTTAGGCCGATAATGAAGAGTGCGACTATCCAGTGCAATGCGACACTGGTTTTACTTAGTTGATGCTGTTGATCCATAAAGCCTCTGCTACTTGTAAATAAGCTAGAAATCGCCTTGTGTCACGTAAAAAAAAGAGGCGGCGATAAATATTGAATGTCCGAAGGGATTGATCTTCGGGCATAAATTCAGATTTTAGATTGCCTCTAGAGTCTTCGCTTTTTGCTTTTCTCGATCAACCGCCGCCATCAGCAAACACATGACGCACAATGCGACGCTATACTCGCAGCCACCTTGACCCCATTCGCCGACAAACCAACCTAGGGTTGCGTGAATGATGATGATACCCCCAGCACTAATACCGAAAAAACCTAGTGCTACCCAGCGGGCAAATTTGTTGAAAATGAGCAAAGTGCCACCAATCATTTCGATAGCTGTGGCGATATACGGCAGACCATGTGCAAAAGGGACGCTACGCTGTGCGAGAAAATCGCCAAATTCGTGGAAATAATTCGGTGCAAAGAAACGCATTACAGCATGTGCCATGAATAGTCCAGCGAGTGTGAGGCGGAAGATCACTAAGCTTTGTTCAACACTCAGATAGGGAAACTCTGTAAAGATTTTTTTCATTAAGGGCTCCAAAAGTAGAGTTGCGATTATGAGATCAAAGCTTCATCGCGGGCTTGCATTGGGATGAATCTCCGCCGCTTTGTGATGAATTAGTTACGAAATAGTGACGAATGAGTGAAGACTGAATGAAGACGGAATAGCAAGTGCGTTGCCAATGTATTCTCTGTGCACGCGGAGAAGGACATTGCACGAATTTTCATGAAGCTGCATTGAGATCGAGTAATTCAATAAAGAGACTGCTTAGTAGTTCCCGTATTTATGCAGTTTGTGCACCCGATTTGTCATTTGATCTGATGTCAATTGAAGGACTCCTTTCTTGTATCTAGAATCAAACTTTTCGTTTAGCTAAGAAAACCGATGCAGTTCAATAGCCGCAGAGGCAGATTTGAACCAGGTTTGAATAAAAGGAATGGCGCATGATCGATAAATTTCCTGCAGGGCAGTATTACGGCACAAATGCATTTGACCGTCGGTTTCCGCGTATTGGTCTGAGCCATTTGCGTGCGACGGTGCCTGAGCACGAAGTGAAAGAACATAGTCATGCTGGCGCGCATATGGTGTTGGCGACGCGTGGTCGTTATGTTACTTCGGCATCGGGCGTGCAGCGCGAAGGGCCTGTGTTAGTGTTCAACCCACCAGACGTGGTGCATAGAGATCGTTTTGCGGGGGAGGGTGGTTGGTTCTTTGCGATTAGTTTTGATGCGGACGATTCACGCGATTTGTACGAACAGATCAAGCTGCCTGACTTTGCCTTACGTAATCACGATCCGCTGGTGATCAAACAAGCGTTTGGTTTGCTTAATGCAGCCGCTTCGCGGGATGCAAATAAACTAGATTTAGAAGTACTGACACTCAATATGCTAAGTAGTCTGAATGCACAAGCTCCCTTGTCATCGAATCTACCACCATGGCTGCAACGTGCGCAGGAGATGATTGCGGATTTGTCGGATGAGGATCTGGGGATTGCTGATATCGCCGATGCGATCGGCGTCCATCGCGTTTATTTGGCACGTCAATACTTGCGGCATCTGGGTTGTACGCCAGGCGATGATCTGCGTCGTCGTCGGGTTGAACGTGCTACACAATTGATGATGACTAGCGATCAAGCTCTGTCGGATATCGCACTGAGTTGCGGTTTTTGTGATCAAAGCCATTTGAATCGGGCATTCTTGCATCAATGGGGTTTAACACCTAGCGGTTTCACCAAACTGAGTAGTTCTCAACGAGGTTTCAAATATCCAAGACTCAATTGAAAGCGCTGTTTAAGATTTGCCTTACGCAATTGAATTGCTAAACGACTTAACAACATAGCGAATGGAGTTTTGATATGAACTATAAATATGCCCTGGGATTTCTTTTAAGTGTAGTACTGCTTGAAAGCCAAGCAATTGCGCAGCCACAAAATGACAAGAACGACTGGGTAAAAGAAGCCCCAGCGTCGCAAAAAATGGATGCGGCGAAACTGGCGGCGATGGATGAAGCGATTAAGAAGGGGAGCTTTCAGCAGATCACCAGCGTCTTAATAGCCCGTCGTGGTCAGCTTGTTTATGAGTCTTACTATGACGCCGAAGGTGCTGAGGGAATCCGCAATACGCGCTCGGCGACCAAAACGGTTACAGGTATGTTGGCGGGTGCGGCAATTGATCGCGGTTATATGACACTCTCTACGCCCATCCTGAGCCAACTTAAGCCTAAGAAACCACTCGAAAACCCAGATCCACGTAAGGCCAAGATCACGGTCGAAGATCTGTTGACCATGAGCTCGATGATGGAGTGCGACGATCAAAATCAGTTCTCTCGTGGAAATGAAGAGCGCATGTATTTGATCGAGGATTGGGTGAAATTTTATCTTGATCTGCCGATCAAAGGTTTTCCTGCCTGGATTCCCAAACCATCCGCATCACCGTATGGTCGTTCGTTTAGTTATTGCACGGCTGGTTCAACAACTTTAGGCGCAGTGGTGCAAAGCGCAAGCAAGATGCCTTTGCCAGACTTTGCACAAAAAGCCTTATTTGCTCCTCTGGGTATCACAAAAGCTGAATGGCAATTTTCACCTTTGGGTCTGGCACAAGGTGGAGGTGGTTTGGGTTTGCGTAGCCGCGATCTTTTGAAGCTCGGCCAACTGCTTGCGAATGGCGGCGCATGGCATGGGCAACAAATTTTGCCTGCAGCATGGGTCAAGGCATCAGTCTCGCCACATGCTGAAGTCGATGAACAACGCAAGTATGGTTATCTACTGTGGTTGTATCCGTATAGCGCAAAAGGTGTGACGCATCAGTCTTATCAAATGGCGGGCACGGGTGGGAATAAGGTGGTGGTTTTTCCTGAACTAGATATCGTTGCCTTGGTCACGACAACCAACTATGGCGTGCGTAGTCCACATCAGATTACGGATAAGTTAATCGCCGAGCATATTCTTGGTGCTGTTGAATAGCGTACAGAGTAAGGTCATGCCGGGCTTGATTTCACTACTGCACTAAACATTTTTTCTGACAGAATTGGCTTGAAATTTCCTTCTCCCTAAGCCCTCTTTCGCTTGCGGGAGAGGGAATGTTTATTTATATCGTCTACTTATTTGGCGTTCTATTTTTTGAGACCTACATATGATCAAGGAACGATGCAAATAAGCAAAAGAATAACAGCAATTTGCTGAATTCTTTTGAGCAACTAATGCTACTATGAGCACGGTTTTAAGCCAGCTTTATCACTTGTAGATCTCATTAGTTACATCACCAAGGAAGAAAAAATTGCGAACGAAAGCCTGTTATTTCAAGTTAAATATTCTGTTCTCCTTACTCATAGCGTCCACTCAAGCGCATGCATTTGGAGAGGAAATTTCAGCGCAATCCTCAACACAAATATTGCCGGCAGTCGCTGCAATTTCGTCAGCATCATCGATGGCACTGAGCGATCAAGCATTGCAAGATAGAATCAAGCGCGTGGAAAATGGACTGACTACTTTAGTGGTGGTGAAGGGTGTCTCCGATCGAAAGATGACGTTGGCAGATCGTATGAAATTTTACCAAGTGCCTGCAGTGAGTATCGCGCTGGTGAACAATGGGAAAATCGAGTGGGCGCGTGCTTATGGCACAACTACGGCGGACGGAAAACAAGCCATCACGCCAACGACCTTGTTTCAGGCGGCTTCGATCAGCAAGGCGGTCAGTGCGATAGGGGCTTTGCATTTAGTTGAGCAAGGCAAGCTTAAATTAGATGGTGACGTCAATCAGCAACTCATCTCTTGGAAAGTGCCTGAGAACGAATTCACTAAAGATAAAAAAGTCAGCTTGCGGCATTTACTGAATCACAGCGCAGGTATTAATGTGCATGGCTTTCGAGGCTATGAAACTTCGCAAAAAATTCCCAACCTGTTAGCGGTCTTAGATGGCAAAGCGCCAGCGAATTCTGACCCGGTTCGGGTGGAAAGTATTCCCGGCACTGGATGGCGCTATTCCGGTGGCGGCTATAGCATTATTCAACTGTTGATGACAGAGGCGAGCAAGCAAAGCTTTCCACAGTTAATGCAAAAAACGGTCTTTGCACCTTTAAAAATGACGCATAGCATTTTTACAGATACCCTATCTTTAGCTATGAGTAAAAATGCCGTTGGCGCGCATCGTGGTGACGGCAAGGCGATACAAGGGCAATGGCATCACTACCCTGAATTAGCCGCCGCCGGCTTGTGGACTACACCATCCGATTTGGCAAACATCATTATTGAAGTGCAACGGGCAGAAGCAGGAAAATCGGGCAAAGTGCTGTCAAACCAGATGACTACCGCGATGTTGACGCGTATCTTAGGTGAAACGGGTCTCGGCTTTTATGTAGAAAAACTCGCTGATAGAACCAGCTTTAGTCATAGTGGTGGTAGCGAAGGTTTTCGTGCTCAACTATATGGTTACACCAAGACCGGGCAGGGCGCCGTGATCATGACCAATAGTGATAACGGCGCAGCGTTGAACGAAGAAATTCTTGCCAGTATCGCCGCCGAATATGACTGGCCTGAATTTAAGGTCACCGAAAAAGTGATGATCGCTCCAGACCTCGCGATGAACCAGCAGTTCGCAGGTAAATATACTTTACTTGATCGCCCTGCGCACGTCATTGCAGAAGGTGACCGCTTGTATTTTCAGAGTGATTTAATCAGCGCCAAACGGGTAGAAATTTATCGTGAATCCGGGTCACGCTTCTTTGTCACTGCACCTGATATGACGATTAATTTTGAACGTGATGCACAAGGAAACGCGGCAGGATTTTCATTACTGAAGGGGAGTAGTACTTACCCGGCTACAAGAGTGAAATGAGATAGCGGCACGCATAGGCGAGACTAATTAAATTAAACTTAAATTATAGGTATTCTCGCACTAACTTCTTTTTTGACGAAATGAGAGGGACTGCCCACTGTCTCTCTTTTCCTTTGTGTTCCTTAGCTGCCTTTGTTTCAGCTTTGTTATAGCTTTGACTCATGCTTTGACTCATGCTTTGATTTGCTTCAAACGCCCCAGCAAAAAACCTCGTGTCGCTTGATCGGTACATAAGCCTATAGCTTGCGTGTAGGCATGTGTCGCCGCTTTGGTATTTCCGCATAATTGGTGCAAATGCGCGCTGGCTGCCCAGTAGGGTTGGTAGTTGTTCAGGCGGTCTTTTAATTCTTTGGTACTCACTATTTGTTCGAGTTGCGCTAATGCGATTTGTGGTGCTGCGACTTCTGCTAATGCTACAGCATGGTTTATAGCAACCACAGGCGAAGCGGTGAGTTGGTAGAGTTGGACATAGAGTTTGTTGATAGCGTGCCAATCAGCTTTGCCTAGATGTCGACGCACGGCATGAGCAGATTGGATGGCGGCTTCGATTTGAAAGCGTCCGCGTTTTTGCATGCTGCTGGCGTGATGTAAGTATTGCTCTGCCTGATTGATTTTTTTGCGATCCCATTGCTGACAATCTTGTTCTTGTAGCGGTACGTAATTGCCTTGCTTATCGTGGCGTGCAGTACGGCGGGATTCTGTATAGAGCATCAGCGCTAACAGGCCGAAGACTTCGGGTTCTTGTGGCACTAATTGGCTTAAGAGTTGTGTGAGCCAGAGCGCTTCGTCTGCCAGACTGCCGTGCTGTATATCGCCATCACCGGTTTGTGACCAGGCGGTGGTGTAAATGCTGTAGATCGCATCTAGTACTGCATCTAGGCCATCACTGATCGCGCTTTGATCGGGGATTGTCAAACGGATTCCTGCCACGCGGATTTTGTGTTTAGCTCTGACTAAGCGTTGCGCCATATTGCTGGGCGCGACTAAAAATGCCGAGGCAATGCTGGCAGCATCAAAGCCTAACAAGGTTTGTAGCATGAGCGGCGCGCGTATGCTGCGATCAATCGCCGGATGGGTGCAGGCAAACATTAATGCCAGTCTTTGATCAGGTATCGCAAGTGGGTCAAATTCAGTGGCGGCTTCATCGATCAAATAGCTAAATTCTTCTTGGTGACGTTTTTGAATTTGCAGGCTGCGAGCTTGATCAATTAATTGACGGCGTGCGACTGTGAATAGCCAGGCTTCTGGATTTGTGGGTAGGCCTTGCGTTGGCCAAGTTTTTAGAGCCGCCTCAAACGCACTGGCAAGGGCGTCTTCTGCACTTGCCAGATCGCCGGAACGTACTGAGAGCATCGCTAGCAAACGACCATAGCTGCGCCGCACCAACGAAGTTATCAACTGCGGGCCAGCGTTTTCGGATGGTTCGGATGGCGTTTGCATAGACGAATTTGCAGCAACATTACATAGGCCAGATGGGGCGTACTTCGATGGAGCCTATGTGTGCGCTAGGACAGCGCGCCGCCCAACTGATTGCCGTATCAAGATCGGGCACTTCAATAATATAAAACCCGCCTAACTGTTCTTTGGTATCGGCATAGGGACCATCAAGTAAGCTAGTTTTACCCTCGCGGATACTGACTGTGGTAGCTGTGGTGGATTCTCGCAGGCGTTGCCCTGCGACCAAGACTCCGGCTTCTGTCATGGCATCGGTGTATGGGCCGTAAGCGGCGATGATTTCGCCTAATTCGTTTTGATCCATTGCGGCTTCGACGGCTTCGCTGGTGGCGATAAGTAACATGTATTGCATGTTGTTCTCCTGAGGTAGATATTTGAAGGGGACAAAATTTCAAAAAAATCGAAGCCTGCTGCACATTATTGCTGCTTCATGATTATGACGTTTGGGTGCAGCTCTAATCGACATCATTTGAATTTATTTTTTGTGCAGACTTGTCGTTTTTGCCAGATTACTCTGCATGCAAGAATCTGTGCAAGTAATGTAAATAATTGTTTCTTCATTTAAGCAAGTCTTTATCTTAAGATATTTAAGCAAGATAATAAGTTCAGGTCATTGACGGCCCCGTCGGTTTTGTTGATGACCTGAAGGAGACAAGTATTCTTTTTCCTTATCGGCATCGTGAAATATCGATACGAAAGTTAAAGGAATTTTTAATTACTTATAAGAAGGAATATCTATGAAATCTAAGAATTGGAGCCTGCGTGCTACCTTGTTGGGTGCACTATTAAGTGTCGCAGCGCTTAGTGCGGTTGCTGCGAATACTAATGGTACAGGTGTACCAAAAGATCCAGGTCCTGTGCCGTTTGGCAATTGGGTTGGTGTGTATAAATTTATCCAACCTCATTATGGTCCCGACGGCCGTTATTACACTTTTACCTATGTCACAGTGACGGGAACCACGCAGGCATACTGCCAGCAGCAAATCCCCACAAATGGCAATGTGATTGTCGTGCAATCGTGTCAGCCTGCTTAATTGAGAAAATTAATTATGTGCTTTGGTTACGTGCTTTGGTTACGCGTACTAGTTGCGTGCAGCAGTTGAGTCACTAATTACAAACATTAACTGTAGGCAAGTTGAAAAAAAGCGCGTTAAGAAAGTAAATTCTTGACGCGCTTTTTCTTGCTTGCTGTGTGTTTCTGTTTTTTAGACTTATTTTTCAGACTTATTTTTAGTCTCAGTTTTGTCTTCGTCCTTCTTTTCGTCTTTATTTAAAGGCGTATTGAAGTCGATCATCATATTGCCGCTAGGTGTCATTTGCTTAAATAACTCCAAACGTGATTTGGTGATCTTACGTGGCCAGGAATTATTGTTCATGTCGATGTCGGCAGTTTCCTGATACGGATCTTGCGTCAGACTGACCATAGGCTCATCCGTAACAATCAGCTTCGTCAGTTTCTTAGAGTTATAACGCCAGACTTCGGCTGGAATGCGCTGTATGACTTTCTTACCGCTTTGCAGTTGGATTTCTAAAATCAAAGGCATCACCAGACCACCGACGTTAGAAAAATCGACGAGGTAATAATACTTGCCTGATTTCAGCATGGCTTTTTCATCTTCATCCAAAGACTTCATCAGATCGTTGTAGTTATTACGATCCTTATTGGTGACGGTGAAATCATCGTGCTCGTTGTAGAAATCTTTCAAGCCAGCTTGATTGTCGATGCGACGTGGCAAAGTCCCTTTATCGCGTTGCACTGCTGTTGAAATCGGTTCTTCGTTTTTCTGTGCACGTCTCCAAGCTTTTTCTACTTCTGGATCTTTGCTCGAAATTTGGTATTGCGTGATGCCATCGATGCTGATATCAACGGCATCGGTCGTGTAGAACCAACCGCGCCAGAACCAATCTAGATCCGTGCCAGAAGCATCTTCCATGGTACGGAAAAAGTCCGCTGGTGTCGGACGTTTAAACTTCCAACGACGGGCATATTCTTTGAATGCAAAATCAAATAATTCACGTCCCAAAATCGTTTCACGCAGGATGTGCAAGCCAGCCGTTGGTTTGGCATAGGCATTATTCCCGAACTGCAAAACAGATTCAGAATTCGTCATGATAGGTGTTTGATTTTTGCTACGCATGTAATCGATGATGCCGCGTGGTTCACTTGGGAACATATCAAGATAGTTTTCTTCCCAAGCGCGCTCTGCCAAAGTTTGCATGAAGGAGTTCAAACCTTCATCCATCCACGACCATTGACGCTCATCCGAGTTGACGATCATAGGGAAATAGTTATGACCGACTTCATGAATAATGACACTGATCATCGCGTATTTGGTTTGCTTGGAATAGGTCAGCGCACCGGTCTTTTTGTCTTTGGTTGGACGGCCACCATTGAAGGCAATCATAGGATATTCCATCCCGCCTTGTGGACCGTTGACTGATTGCGCAACTGGGTAAGGATATTCCAGGCTGTATTTATTGTATTGCTCTATCGTGTGTATCACCGCTTGTGTGGAATATTGTCCCCACAGTGGATTGGCTTCTTTTGGATAGAAGGACATCGCTAAGCCTGTACTGCTACCAGCTTTGTAGCCTTGCGCATCCCAGATAAATTTACGCGAGGATGCCCAAGCAAAGTCACGTACATTCTTGGCTTTAAAGTGCCAGGTTTTGGTCGACGTGGCGCGGGATTTTTCTGCTTTCTCGGCTTCTTCTTGCGTCACGATCACCACTGGTTTGTTAGCGGTGCGGGCTTGTTTGAGTCGTTCGCGTTGCGTGGCAGTTAATACGGCATCTGCATTGTTCAGCTCACCCGTAGCAGAGATTACGTGATCGCTAGGCAAGGTGATTTGCACATCGTAGTCACCAAACTCTAAAGTGAATTCACCAGAGCCTAAAAATTGTTTGTGCTGCCAACCATACACGTCGTAGTAAGCGGCCATGCGTGGATACCATTGGGCGATTTCAAAGATATCGTTTTTGTCTTCTTTGAAATGCTCGTAACCAGTACGTGCCCACAAGACCATGCCGTCATTGATGTTGTAATTCCAGTCCATGCTAAATACAAACTTTTCGCCCGGCTTCAAGCTTTGCGGCAAATCGATGCGCATCATGGTGCGGTTGATGACATATTTTAGCGACTGACCATCGGCGCCTTTGACTGAACCGATTTTAAAACCACCGTCGAACTTGGCATGTTCATTCAAACTGTTTAAACCAGCAAAACTCATCGCATTTGGATTTTTCCAGGCATCGCGAGATGGGTAAGTCGCTGTCAAATTCGCATCGGAATCTGGTTTGAAAATATTTTGATCTAATTGCACCCACAGATAACTCAGCGTGTCGGGAGAATTATTGTGGTAAGTGATGGTTTCTGCGCCTTTGATGGCACGCTTCTCTTCGTCCAAGGTGGCGCGGATCACGTAGTCGGCACGTTGCTGCCAGTAAGCGTGTCCAGGCGCACCAGAAGCGGCACGGGTGGCAGTCGGGGTGGGTAATAGATCTTCTAACTGTCGAAACTTATCGTCCGACTGTGCATTTGCCAACGTCGATATACTGACGCTCGCAAATAGCAATAGTGTTGATAAACGCATTCTTTGCTCTCCTTGAAAATTGGATTGTGGAAATGGTTAATTATTCGTCAAGCTCTCCATTCCTGCCCGTTAGAGAGAGTCTTGGTGCTTTAGTTCGATGTTTGTAAAAAAATAATTTGCGGTAAATTTAAATTTAGAGAGAGTCTCGTAAATGCAACCAGGCATCGCGCTTCAATGGGTAGGCCAAGGTGTACGCCGGACTACTTGATGGCAAGGCTAATAGGTGGTAGCGGTCAGCTTGTCCATCTAAGAGCTTGTGTCCGATTTTTGCGGCAGTGGCGCCGTTGAAGGCGATTGCTTGTAATTGTGGAAGCGTGTTGATGAGCGCAAGTAAATCGTTGTTTGTACGGTCGCGTATTTGGCTATCTAAGCTGCCTTTGCGCTGCGCTTGGGCAATGACATCCCATAATCCTACATGATGCGTTAGCAAGCTTTGCAGGCGGCTAGGGTAGTCAAGTGCCAGGAGATCGAATTGCAATACATCCGACAGCAAATGCCAGAATCGATTTTGCGGATGAGCATAATACTGTTGCAGTGCCAGTGAAGCGTCGCCTGGCAAACTTCCTAAAATTAAGAGGCGCGTGTTGTTGTCGACGATTGGTGCGAAACTGTGCTTGCTTGGCATAAATGATGGCCCCATGAAAAATGCGCGATGGAACTTGTGTTCCATCGCGCATTGTATAGTGCCAGGCAAAAGCTACCAATGAACGCAAGTTTGTTGTGTTTTGGTGGTGGCTTATGAGCTACTTATGTGCCGCGGATGTGCTACTCCAGTGCTGCTCAAGTTCAATGCACCGCAGCTGCCTTTTTACCCAAATGAATTCCTTGCTTGGCCAATATGTTCGGTACCATCCAGGCGTAAATTGCCAAGTAAGCAAAGCATACAACGCCGACCAGATAACTCATTTGTATGCCAATTTTTTCTGAGACCATGCCCTGTATCCAACTGACGATGCCGCCACCCATAATCATCATGATCAGGTAGTTACTGCCTTGCCCCGTATGCTTACCTAAACCACTGATCGCCAATGTAAAGATGCATGGCCAGAGCGTACTGCAAAATAAACCTATGCTGGTAAATGCATAGATGCTCAACATGCCGCTACTCGACATGCCCAACACCAGACCGCCGATTCCGAGTAGAGAGAAGATCAACAACATCTTTGCTGGATTTCCTTGGCTGGCGATGTCGGCGACTATCAATATTAAAACGACGAGGCCGTACACATAGAAATGACTAAGATCATGTTGCGCAATCGCATTCACGATCAAGAACACACTGAATGCCGCATAGGGCATTAAAAACTTTGCGATCTTGGCACTGCCTGCGGCGAGGTTAAAAGCTTCTACACCACCAGTCCAACGGCCTATCATCAGACTAGCCCAATACAAAGAAATGAAGGGCGCGATGTCTTTGGTTTTGTAGCCCTGTGTGATTTCCATATAACCGGGCAGATTGCTGGCTGTCGATACTTCGACACCCACGTAGACAAAAATCGCGATCATACCCATGACCAATTGTGGGAACTGCAGAGCAGAAGTTTGCGTCGATTCTTGATCAAGATTGATTACTTCCCCATTCGGGTGATTCGGAATTGATGACAGCTTTAAAAACACAGCTGCAATTAAGAATGCCGCACCTAATACCAAGTAGGGGATTTTGACGCTTTCGATACTCATCTCGCTGCTCGCGGATGGTGTGCCGAAAATCGCGTAAGCCACAATCACTGGCCCTATCGTCGTACCAAAATTATTTACTCCGCCAGCCAGAGTCAAACGTTGTGACGCGGTTTCAGCCGTGCCTAGAGAAATCGCGAGTGGATTCGCGGTAGTCTGTAGCAAAGAAAAACCTAGGCCGACAATAAACAAACCCGAGAGCATTAAGGGGAATGAAGCCAGATTCGCCGCAGGATAAAACAATAGCGTGCCGAAAGCAGAAATTCCCAAGCCTGTGACCAGACTGTTTTTGTAACCTATGCGCTTAGTGACGTCTTCGTTGATCAATTTAGAGGTGAATAAATACAGTAATGATCCGACTGTATAAGCAACATAAAACGAGAGTGAGACGAATTGGCTTTGCGTCTGCGTAAGCTGAAAGGCGTGCTTGAAAACGGGGATCAAAATGTCATTACTGGCAGCGACAAAGCCCCAGAAAAAGAACACCGTGACTAAGGGAATAAATTGGGCCCAATGGGTATGTGCTGGTGATTTGTTCATGTGTCTCTTTGCGCTATTTTGCGGCATTGTCTGTGGTGGAATTAGGAAGGCTCTGACCTCAACATGCAAGTTCTGCATGCCATCGCAGTCGATTACATCGCGTAATTAAATGCGCATTGATGGTATACCTGAAGCATGCACTGTGTACATGCAATTACATGTAATGCTTTGATTTTTATGAAGCTTTCTTGAAGACTTGTTGGGGGAATGTGCGCCGGTCAAGTATTTTTCACTCAAAAATAGTATTGAAATGAAAATGAATTTGTTTTCTCGTTTGTGACACAAAATTGTCAAACATGGTTAAACATTGATAGATGTCATACGGCAATACTTCGTAACTGTTAGCATCAATCAAGGCAAAGTCGTCCAGGACAAGAACAGGCTAGTGCAGGCATTAATTGATCTGGCAATAACGAAATGTTGTAAAAAAATGGCAGAAAAGTTTTTAAAGAGAAATATCTTTGACGAATTTCTGAATGTTGCTAGTATGACTTGAACACCGTTGTAAAAATGTGATCGCTGATAGCAAAGTGTTTCGTTTCACAAATGTACAATTTGGGTTTCCTCTATCCTGTTTTCGCACTCTTTCTCGTTTTTTTTCTCGTTTGTTTTGTTGTTTCTCTAGGTTTCTTGGCCTTATCAATTCTGTTTCAATTTTGTTGATGCTGTTTTTTGTCTCCCCCCATTAAGTTTGATTAGTTCGATTATTTCGATTCAAGACTTATTCCATCTGGTTACAAAAATAAAGGAAAGCAATATGAAAGCGCATTACATTTATCCCCTGATCTTAGCGAGCATCGCACTGGCGCCAGTCGCGCAAGCCGATGACTTGAGTGATTGGTTGAAAATAGACGGCTTCGGAACGGTTGGCGCGTATAAGGGCAATAACGCGAATGCAGGTGTCCGTGTTGATACCAAACAAAGCACCTATTCACAAAACGAGTGGCGATTTGACGGCGACACCCAAGCGTCCATTCAAGCGACCTTGAACCCACATGGAAAATTGAAAGCCGTACTACAACTCATCTCCAAGAAAGACATTAATAGTAGTCATAAGCCGACAGTGGAATGGGCGTATGTTTCGTATCCCATCACCTCAGAAATCGATTTCAAATTGGGGCGTACTGTCGCACCAATTTATTTACTGTCTGATTACCGCAATCTGGCTTATGCACAGACGACAGTGCGCCCGCAATCAGAAGTGTATCAAGTCAATCCTATCTCTTACCAAGATGGTGCAACCGCGCGCTGGGAGAGAAAAATCGGATCGGGTATGTTGCAGCTAGAAGGATTTTTTGGGAAAGCGAATGTCAGTGTCGCACTAGGTGAAGTGGATCTGGATCGTGTCAAAGGCTTGTCCCTGAAGTGGTCGGATGGGTCTTGGGCTGTGCGCGGTGGTTTTTCTAAATATAACGCTTCTTTGACAGCCCCCACAGTTGCTGCAACCATTAAGTCTTTGACGGCTCTGCCAAGTGTGGTTTGCGCGAATTGTAGTACGGTGATACCCAGCATCGCATCTTTAAGCCCGATCACTGCCGACATTTCGACTTTGGGTGTTACTTATGACGATGGCACGTGGATCGCACAGACTGAATGGACAAAACGCAAGTCTTCCTCTGTTGTTATCAGCTCGGTTTCTGCTTGGGATGTGCTGGGAGGCTATCGTTATGGCGACTTCACACCCTATGTCGGCGCTGGTCGCTATAACACCGATCAGGCTAATCCCGGATTGTTGCCAGGTCCAGGTGCTCCGGCCGCGTTCAAGGCGCAGCTTAATTATCTGAATGCATCTTATCTCGGCGTAGGTAAAGGTGATAGGGATGTTTTCACGGTAGGTGTGCGTTGGGATTTCGCCAAGAATTTAGCATTAAAGGCGCAACTAGAAAGAATCAAGATGGATTCGCCTGAGATTGGCGCATCCAGTTACGTGCAATACCCGACCTCAATGCTAGGTAAACCAAATGGTTTTGATGGTCGCGTATCGATGTTCACGCTCAATCTTGATTTCGTATTTTAAGCGAGGCCTGACATGAAATTATTCACTAAGACATTAATCAGTCTCGCGATCCTGGCGAGTGCCCAAATGGCGCAAGCAGAGCATGTAATTGTGGTTTCTGCAAAAAGCGGTGTTGGTAGTTTAAGTAAAGATCAAATCGCCGATATTTATCTAGGCAATAGCAAAGAGTTTCCAGGTGGTGGACAAGCACTACCTTTGCTATTGAGTTCTGGCGCGGTGCGTACCGAATTTTTCGAAAAAATATTGGGGAAAAATGAAGCGCAGGCAAAAGCAATCTGGTCACGTCTAGTCTTCAGCGGCAAAGGTAGTGCGCCACGCGAAGTCGGGGACTCTGCCGAGATTTTGAAACTAATTGCGAACAACCCAAACTGCATAGGAATCATAGAAAAGAGCGCTGTGAACTCAAGTGTGAAGGTGGTGTATACAAGCCCTTAGTTTGACCTCAGTTGTTCTTAGTTGCTTACAGATGCTTTACTTAGCGCATAGAAAAAATCCCGAAATGTCGATGACGTTTCGGGATTTTTTATTGCAATTTACTGCTAAATTATTGGTGCTAGATTATTTCTTGAAACGCTCTTCCGCCAAGCGATCAGCAATCACACTAGTTGGTACGCCTTCCGCATCAGCACGGGCAAACACTTCAGACAGCGTATCGCCAATACGACGTACATGTGCATCCATGCCGTCTTCTGGGGTGTTCATGTATTCGTAGCAAACCTTGATAATGCCACCAGCATTGATGACGAAATCTGGTGCGTACAAAATACCTTTTTGACGGCAAACTTCACCGATTTCTGGTGTGGCTAATTGATTGTTGGCGCCGCCCGCCACGATTTTCACTTTCAAACGATTCATCGTGTCTGGATTCAAAGTCGCACCGAGTGCACATGGTGCGTAGATGTCTGCGTCCACATCATAGATCGCGTTGACGTCGACCACAGTAGCGCCGAATTCTTCTTGTGCGCGTTTTAAAGAATTTTGATCGATATCAGCGACTACCAATTTGGCGCCAGCTTCATGCAGGCGGCGAGCATAGTCGTAACCAACGTGACCGAGGCCTTGCAATGCCACTGTCAAACCGTCAAAGCTATCGCGTTTGAAATGATGTTTTACTGCAGCTTGCGCACCAACGAAACAGCCTAATGCCGTGAATGGGGATGGATCGCCACGATCACCGAGGCCAGCTACGTATTTAGTTTTGCTGGCGACGTTCGCCATATCTGCTGGGCTAGTGCCAACGTCTTCTGCGGTGACATAGCGGCCACCGAGGCGTTCTAAGGCTTCACCCAGGGCTTCAAACAAAGCCGGTGTTTTATCGGTTTTTGGATTGCCGATGATTACGCTTTTGCCGCCGCCGATAGGCAGACCAGCAACAGCGTTTTTGTAAGTCATGCCGCGTGACAGGCGTAAAACGTCGCGCACTGCTTCTGCTTCTGTGGCGTAATTCCACATACGGCAACCGCCCATGGCAGGACCTAAATTAGTGTTGTGAACCGCGATGATGGCGCGTAAGCCAGATTTGGGTTCAGAGGCGAAAACTACTTGTTCGTGATTGTCGAAATTGACTTCGTTGAATACAAAGGCGGTCATGCTTATGGCTCCGCGCGGAATTGGTCAATGTGGCAGATGTGCCAGCTTGTTCCAGTACCGCAAAAATGATTGAATGGATGAGAGAGAGAAACGTTGGTAAATCGGGCTTTTACCAGGCGGGTAGCCGGTAAAAAATCGGTGATTGTGTCACGCGCGCTGAAGTATAAGGGCAAGGCTGCAGGATTTCAACTTGAATTGCCAATATGAAAATTGATTATGGGAAGGTATTGCTAACTTTTTGTAAATAAGCTGACGGCAAATAAAAATGTCGCGCCATAAATCAACAACTTCACTGTGAAAAGATTATTTTGTCAGCTTCTAGTGACAAAGTATTGAACTTTACGTATGGTAATGGGTTCAAAGATCGATTCTATTCTCGGAGGTTTTACTATGTTGCGACCAAGTCTACTCATTCTTGCTTTATGCCTGATCTTAACGGCATGTAGTCAGGGTGGTAAGGATGGCAAGTCATCTGATAAAAATGCTAGTGCTGGCGCTAATGCGGAACGCACTTTGCAAGTGACGAATGAAGATTATGTCGTGATTCAAAATAGTGCTCTGGCATCGGGTCCGGTCATTACTGGCTCTATTCAGCCAGAGCGTAAAGCCGATCTCCGGGCTGAGGTATCGGCGATCGTGATGCAGGTGTTGAAAGAAAACGGTGAAGCAGTTAAGCGCGGTGACCTGTTGGTGCGTCTGGATGACACGTCTTTCCGTGACCAGTTGGCTTCGGCTGATCAAGGCGCACGTGCCGCACAACAAACGCTGGATCAGGCTGAACGTCAGTTAGAGCGTCTAAAAACTCTTCGCGCTTCCGGCATGACATCGATGCAAGCTTTAGAAGACGCTGAAATTCGCCGGAATAATTCACAAAGCGAATTAGTCGCTGCCAAAGCACGTAGCGTTGCTGCGCGTCAGCAATTGCAACGCACTGAAATTCGCGCACCGTTTGATGGCATCGTCAGCGAACGTAAAGTATCGAATGGTGATACAGCGCAAATCGGTAAAGAAATTATGAAGGTCATCGATCCATCGAGCTTGCGTTTTCAAGGCTTGATTTCCACCGATATGGTAACGGCAGTGAAAGCTGGTCAAGCGGTAAGTTTCCGTATCAATGGCTACGACCAACAATTCGTCGGTAAGGTACGTCGCGTTGATCCTGCAGCAAATGCGACCACACGTCAGGTTGAAGTTTTGGTCGACTTTATCGGTAAAGAGCAGCCACGCGTTTCCGGTTTATATGCAGAAGGTCGGATCGAAGCGGCTACTACGCAAGTATTAACCATTATTAATTCGGCGATTGCGCGTGATGGCGACAAAACTTATGTATGGGCGATTCAAGATGGTCTCTTGAAAAAACAAGTAGTCGCTTTGGGTGAGCGTGACGTACGTCGTGGTGATTATGCGATTCTGTCAGGCTTAAAAAATGGTGACAAGGTCGTGCGTCAACCACTGTCAACTTTTAAAGATGGTTTGAAAGTAGAGATGGCTGCTTCTGCTGGTGTAAATAAAGCGACAGCAAGTGCTGCACCAGCACCTGCAACTGTCGCCACTGCAACTGCTGCAGTGGCGAATGCTTCCGCAGCCTCAGCCTCCAACGCTGCCACCGCAACCGTAGCGGGGAAATAATATGTTCCTATCTGACTTTAGTATCAAACGGCCGATCGCTACGATCGTCATTATTATTGCATTGATGTGTTTGGGTTTATTGGCTCTGAAAAAATTACGCGTCAATGAAATCCCGAATGTGCAAGAACCAGTGCTCGGCGTCTACGTGCCTTACCCGGGCGCTTCACCTGAAAGCGTGGAACGTGAGATCGTTAATCGTATCGAGAAGTCACTGCAAAGTATTTCTGGTGTGACGCAATTACGTTCTTCTGCCAGTGAAGGCAGCGCTTATTTCACACTGATCTTTAACTTCGATCGCAATATGATTGAAGCGTCGGATGATGTGCGCAATGCGATTGCTTCGGTGCGCTATAAGTTGCCGACCGAAATGCGCGAACCGATTATTGAAAGACGCGACCCTAACGATCAACCGATTATGCAGATGGCTTTGTCCTCCAAGACTAAGACACATGCAGAGATTTCTCGCTTAGCCGAAGATGACTTGTCTGATCGTTTCCGTGGTGTTGATGGCGTTGCGGTTGTCACGGTGAACGGTTCACTCAAGCGTGAACTCAGTGTTTTATTACGCGCACAAAAATTGCGTGAATTTA
Organism: Affinundibacterium flavidum; assembly: GCF_014284175.1. Classification (GTDB taxonomy): domain Bacteria; phylum Pseudomonadota; class Gammaproteobacteria; order Burkholderiales; family Burkholderiaceae_D; genus Undibacterium; species Undibacterium flavidum. The sequence goes on along the minus strand of NZ_JACOGA010000002.1, from coordinate 159,168 downwards.
ATGTCTCGGTATCTGAAGTAGTAGCGGCTTTACGTACGCAAAACTCGACTGCACCGGTCGGTAAAGTGCGTGGCACGATGGAAGAGAAAAGTATACGTCTGGTTGGTCGTTTAGAATCGCCAGCAGAGTTTGAACAGATCGTGGTTAAGCGTCGCGGCAATGAAGTTGTGCGTCTGGCGCAAGTGGCAACGATACAAGATGGTTTTGCTGAAATCGGTGGATTCAGCGTGCGTAATGGCAATCCCAACGTCGGTATCATGGTGATGAAATCACGCGATGCGAGTACTGTCTCGGTAGCGAATCGTATCCGTAGTATGGTGGATGAAGTGAATAAGTCCTTACCAGAAGGAACGAAATTAGAGATCACGCAAGATGGTGGTAAGAACGCGCAAAAAAATCTGAATAACGTGATTGAATCTCTCTTGTTCGGTGCGGTGTTAACGATTTTTGTGGTGTACGTCTTCTTGAATTCTTGGCGCTCAACGTTGATTACTGCTTTGAGTTTGCCAACATCGGTGATTGCGGCATTTATCGCGGTGTGGTTGTGCGGCTTTACGCTGAACTTCATGACTTTGCTTGGCTTGTCACTGGCGATTGGTGTCTTGATCGATGACGCGATTGTGGTGCGGGAAAATATTGTGCGCCACATGGAAAATGGATCAGATCGTCGTACGGCGGCCTTGAACGGTACTGCTGAAATCGGTTTGGCGGTAGCGGCGACCACTTTCTCGATTATGGCGGTATTTATTCCAGTCGCGTTTATGCCTGGCGTGTCGGGCGAATGGTTCCGTCCATTTGCTTTGACTGTGACGGCATCCGTGATGGTGAGTCTGTTTATCTCCTTCACCCTTGATCCTATGTTGTCGGCATTCTGGGGTGATCCAATTGGACATCATCTGCAACCAAAGACAGGTATCAGTCTGATTTTGGAGCGCTTCAATCACTGGTTCGATCGCAAAGCCGAAGGTTATGGCAATGTGATTGCCTGGGCCTTACACCATAGACGTTGGATGGCAGTCATTGCATTACTGAGTTTTGTGATGGCGATTGTTCTGCACGCAACTTTAGGTGGCACGAGTTTCTTGCCTGCTTCCGACAGCGGCAATTTGATGATCAATATCCGCACGCCATCGAGTTCTAGCTTGGAGTATTCGCGTTTGAAAGTCGAAAAAGCGGCTGAGTTGGCGCGCACCCTGCCAGAAACAGTAGCGACCAATAGTAGTGTGAGCATCACTGGTGGTCGTGTGTATGTGGATATTGGCAAGAGTACAGAGCGTAAGCGCTCTGCCGCTCAAGTTGCCGTCAGTTTGCGTGAAAAAGTGGCGACACTGGTCGGTGCAGAATACGTGGTGCAAGACGATTTGAATAACGGTGGTGGTAAGCCAGTGCAAATCAAATTCTCTGGTGAAGATTCACGTAAATTGATGGAAATTACGACCGACTTTATGGCGAAATTGCGCAAGGTTCCTGGTGCGGTCGATGTCGGTTTGTCTGAGCAAGATCCTAAAGATGAATTGCAGATCGAATTGAATCGCGGTTTGGCAAATTCCTTGGGTATTTCGGCAAACGATGCAGCGCAGGCTTTACGCGTCGCGTTTGCTGGTGTCGAAGTTGGTGATTGGGTTGATCCAACGGGTGAGACGCGCGACGTGTCTGTGCGCTTGCATCCAGAAGACCGCGTCAGTGCCGACAATATCGAAACTTTACCGATTGCCGTAACAGGTACCGATAAGATGGTTCCACTGGAACAAATCGCAACGATTACCATGGGTAAAGGTCCGGCAAGGATCGAGCATTCCGACGGTAAACGTATGATTTCTGTATCAGCCAATGTGCAAGGGCGTTCGCCTGGTGAAGTTACGACTGAGGCATTGAAGATTGCGAAGGCGATTAATTTCCCGGCAGGCTTCGGGATTCAATTAGATGGTTCAGCGAAAAATCAAAATGAATTATTTACAGAAATGACGATCGCCTTGTTCATGGGTATCGGCCTGATGTACTTAATTTTGGTCATGCAGTTCGGCTCATTCACCGCACCGCTTCCAGTGATGTTGTCCTTGCCTTTGAGCTTGATCGGTGTGGTATTGGCTTTGTTATTGACCAAGGGCACGTTGAACTTGATGAGTTTTATCGGCATTATCATGTTGATGGGCTTAGTTGCGAAGAATGCGATTCTCTTACTCGATTGCGCGCGCAAGCGTGAAGCAGAAGGCGTTGGTCGTGAAGAGGCTTTGATGTACGCTGGTCGTATGCGTTTGCGTCCTATTTTGATGACGACCTTTGCGCTGATCGCCGGTATGTTGCCGGTGGCAATTGGGATGGGTGAGGGTGGTGAATTCTATCGTCCATTGGCGATTGCGATTATTGGTGGCACGATTACTTCTACGTTGTTGACTTTGTTGGTTGTGCCGACTTTCTATGACAGCATAGAAATCGCTCGTGACCGCATGTTTGCAAAATTTGGTCGTCGTGTCGTGCGCTGGAATGCTTTTGTCGCCTTTATATTGACCTTCATTGAAGCGATCTTGACCTTGATTTTTGTGCGCTTAATTTATCGCGGTCTGAAATTTGTGTTGTTTTGGATCATGGGTAAACCACAGCCAAAGGCACAAAAAAGTTCATGAGCTAAAGTCAAAAAGAAGTAAGTAGTGAACCAGCAGTAAATTAGTAGACTATCGACAACGGCCTCGCAAGAGGCCGTTGTCTTGTGTCTTTGAACAAATAGAAAAGCTAGTGAGGATAATGTGAATCTCAGCAACCCTACGACTACCGATTTGGGAACATCCGCTCCCAAAATGCCTAAGCAAATTCCCTTCATCATTGCGAATGAAGGCTGTGAGCGTTTTAGTTTCTATGGCATGCGCAATATTTTGACGGTGTTTTTGATGACCAGTTTGTTGTTAGCTATACCCGAAGAGTTGCGCAAAGGTGAAGCCAAGAATGTGTTTCATACCTTCGTGATTGGCGTGTACTTTTTCCCTTTACTCGGTGGTTGGTTGGCTGACCGGGTGTTCGGTAAATACAATACGATCTTGTGGCTGAGCTTAGTCTATTGTGCAGGCCATGCTTGCCTTGCGATGTTTGAACATAGCATGACAGGCTTTTATACCGGCTTGTTTTTGATTGCATTGGGTTCCGGTGGGATTAAACCCTTGGTTGCTTCCTTTATCGGCGATCAATTCGATCAGACGAATCGCTCTTTAGCGCAAAAAGTATTCGATGCGTTTTACTGGATTATCAACTTCGGTTCTTTCTTTGCGTCTTTGTTGATGCCGATATTTTTGAAACATTTTGGTGCCAGCGTGGCGTTCGGTATCCCTGGTATTTTGATGTTTATCGCGACTTTCGTATTTTGGTTAGGACGTAAAAAATATGTGCGAGTAGAACCCGTTAGCAACGATCCCCATGCGTTCTTGGTGGTAATCCGTAGTGCGATTTTGTCGCGAGGTGCAACCCGCACTGAGAGCCGTCCGGGTTTGTGGCTGACTTTATCGGGTTTTGCCTTAGCGATTACCGGTTTGTTTTTCATTCCACAAATAGGTGTTGTCGCTGCCTTGTGTTCCGCTTTAGTGCTAGTCATGGGTTTTGGCGGCGCTGGCGCTTGGATACAATTAGAACGCGTGCGCGGCATTCATCCCGATGCAGCGATTGATGGCGTGCGTAATGTCTTGCGTTTGTTAGTGCTGTTCGCATTGATCACACCATTCTGGTCATTGTTTGATCAAAAAGCCTCGACTTGGGTTTTGCAGGCGGATCACATGACTAAGCCAGAATGGTTTCAATCTTCCATGATGCAAGCCTTAAATCCGGCATTGGTGATGATCCTGATCCCGTTTAATAACTTCGTTCTCTACCCCTTGCTGGCGCGCGGCGGCGTTAAAGTGACGGCTTTACGTCGCATGGGTACGGGTATCGCGGCGACGGGTCTTGCGTGGATAGTCGTTGGCGGTTTGCAGTTAGAAATTGATGGCGGTGATCCGATTACCATCGTCTGGCAAATCATCCCTTATGCTTTGATGACTTTTGGCGAAGTTCTGGTTTCGGCGACAGGATTGGAATTTGCGTATAGTCAGGCGCCGATTTCTATGAAGGGCGTGATTACTAGTTTTTGGTATTTGTCTGTGACGGTTGGTAACCTATGGGTCTTGTTGGCAAACTCTAGTGTGAAAGGCGAGGCAGTGACTGCATACATACAATCGCTGGGGTTGAGTGTCACGGCATTCCAGATGTTCTTCTTCGCTGGATTCTGTTTATGCGCCGCAGGCCTATTTGCCATGTATGCGCGTAATTATCGAATGTTGGATAACTATCGCCAGGCATAAATTATTTCTGTAGATTGCAGGAATTAAAAAAGCCGCAAAACCTCAGCAGGTTTCGCGGCTTTTTTGTAAGTGATTAAGCAGCTTACTTAAGTTTATCTAAGCCTACCTAAGCTTATCTAAGCGTCTCAGTCAACACCCGACCTTCAGCACCCGAGGGCATTCTGATTTTTAACAGATGCGACAATGTCGATGCGATATCTACCACTTCTGCGTATTGGCTGTAAGCACCGGCTTTAATCCAAGGCTTGCCCATGAAGATCAAAGGCACGTTGGTATCGTAAGTGTAAGGCGAACCATGTGAAGTGCCGGAGTTCGCACTTCCAAAATACCAAAATGGCTTTGCTACCACCACCAGATCTCCCGACAATTGCTTATTCCAGCCACGTTGCATTAAGCGACTGATGCGGTCATTTGGTAGCATGCCAGTTTCAAATTGAGTGCGCGTGTAGGCATTCGCAACGCCCTTGTAGTTAAGTAAAAAACGTGCCGCCGCATTTTCTAAATCAGTGCGTGAAATTCCCTTTGATTCTGCAGCCGCATAATTCAAGAAAAAATTCGGGGCAGACCACTTACGGACTAATTTTTCTACGCCAAATTTTTCTTGCAAGTGCTGATTCAATGCCTGCAACATTTTGCTTCCTTCAAGGCGATTGGCGTCACGCTTGATGCTTTGTGAAAACTCTGGAACATTTGAAAAACCGTGGTCAGCGGTCAGCACGACCAGCGTATTATCGAGTCCCACTTTTTTATCGACATCGTTCAAGAATGCCGCTAATAAGCGATCCAAGCGTTGCAAATGGTCGTGCGACATTTTACTTTCTGGTCCCCAGTTATGATTGACATAATCGTGGCTGGATAAACTCACACCTAAGACATCGGTCACACCCGCTGAATTATTTCCCAGCTTTTCGCCGTCGATCGCGGCGCGTGCAAATTCTAAGGTTAATTCATCGACATACGGGCCAGTGAATAATTTTTCATAATACTCTGCGTCGGGTTTGCCGGACTTGCTATCGTAGACATACGGAAAACGTTTGCTGTTGGAGCTTTCTGATGGTGCGACGATATCGTCAGAAGCATCGCCCACATAGGCTTGCTCTGGCAGCAAAGTATTCCATTGCTTGCCGTAGAAACGGTCTTGCGGTTTCTTCGCGACAAATTGTTGTTGCCACTCGGGATAGTTTTGCATGTAGTAAGTGCTGCTGGCGAAGTTGCCAGATTTTTTCATCAGCATATAAGCCGTGCCGGTTTTACCTGCTAACAAAATCGCACCGCGGTCTTTGCCCGATACCGTAATCACTTTTGATTGATTGCCAGTCGCGTAACGCAATTCATCGCCAACCGTACTCACTCTTAAATTTGCTGGGGACGTGCCATCGCTTGCCTTGGTATCTTCATTCAGATAAGTGTGTTGGCTATCTTCGGTACAGTAAATTGACGTGAGGGTTTGCGGATCTAACCAGTTATTACCGATGATGCCGTGTTGGTAAGGATAGGCACCACTCAACACTGCGGCATGACCCACCGCGGTCACGGTAATCCCGTGCGCCTGATGTGCATTACCGAACCATGCACCTTGTTCTAACAAACGCTTAAAACCACCTTCGCCGAATTGATGACGGTAGCGTTGCACTTGTTCATTTGGGAGACCATCAACGACTAACACCAACACCAGCTTTGGGGCCTTAGCGATTTTGGGGCCTTGTTCATTGGCGGCAAATGCGCATGAGAACGAACTGGCAAATGCGATTGCGGCGAGGCTAGCAAGTAGTGTGCGGCGCGAATTTGAAGGGATATTCTGAGAGATGGATTTCAGCATTATGAGCGGTAGCTAATTTAGAAAATCGTTGAAAAATAGACGGAAAATCAAAACAGCCCATAGGATACCGTAAGTGAGAATTTAGTTCGAATTCTTATGTGATGAAGAAATGTGGTCAGATATTTAAAACTGAAATTTTCTTATGCCTTCTTGTTATGGAAATATGAAACTTGCTATCGGTTACAGAGATAGCAAGCTCAATTTTTATTACGAATGTGCATAGCCAAGTCTACGATCAGATTTATGGTACTTTGGCGGGAAGATTTTTAAGTAATTGTCTATCAAGTTTTGCTGCGAGGCCGACGCTGCGTCCAGCTAGGTTGACTACCCGATATTCGACCGATGTTCCCAAGATTTGCGCACTTTCAGATAGATTCAAACCATAGTCTTCTGCCAGCCATTGAGTCATACCACTAGTCGCTAGTTTGAGTGCCTCATCTAAGGAGCCTGCTTGCCCCAGCGTCATGATGTGGGTTGGCGAAACTACGCGTGGCATGGCAATTTGTTTGTGCTTAATCACTTCGACGCTAAACTCCACAGCCATCGAGGTTTCTAAAGCATATTGCGAGGTTTCACCATCGCCTTGCAAAGCGTGGGCATCGCCAAGATACAGCAAAGCACCCGGTTGATTGACCGCTAGATAGACGGTATTACCTTCGACCACTTCATTAAAATCCATATTGCCGCCGAAGTTGCCAGTGTCGCCTGTAGAAATAGCGGGCATGCCATTACCTGGCGCGAGGGCTAATCCACCTAGCATAGGCTTAACAGGAACTTTGAAATTCTTTAGCTTTTCACTGGCATTTTCTGGACTGGCTAAACCATTTTTCAAATCGAGTTTCCAGCGCACCGCTTGCCCCAATTCTGTGCTGCGGGATGCTAGGCGTGTGGTCTGGGCTTTGTGGACGATCATATCCAAACTATCGGCATAGTCGCGATTAAGACGCAGACGTTTAATATGAATTGCCAGCACATCACCAACATCCGCATCTGCAATATAGAAAGGGCCGGTTTGAGGATTACCGTACAAAGCCACGGTCATACCGTGTTCATCGACGCCACCAGAATCGACAGTCTTCGTTTGAACCGTATCGCCTGACCAAATAGTCAAGACTGGTGAGCGATCAGGTGAGAAGGTGTTTGAATACGAGCTTGGATCATATTGGTAAGTGCGCGGATTGCCATTAGGTCGAGCAGGAATTTTGTTGGCGCTAAAGGTATGTTGAACCCGTACTTGTGGGTGATTACTATCGGGGAAATCAGCCTCGCCACTCAAACCTTCTGGGGTGATTTTTGCGCGGTAGGTGTAAGTCGTTTTATCTGCTGCCGTTGCGGTAAAAATATAGCCGTCAGCTGTACGAACGCCAACCAAGGGATCTCGATCTATGCTGCCGCTGATCTTACCGTCTTGCTCGTCGAGTTCCAGGCTTTGATAAGTCGTATTGCCCCAGCGTTCAAGTTTCATGACGTAGGAGCTATGCGTGGTCGTCCTCACCTGGGCGTACAAATTCAAGCAGCTTAATGCGCTGGTTACGAGTAGTGCGGATATAAAGGTGGGTAAGCGCATAAATCATTTTCCTGTTTCTGATGTGGATCTTTTGATTGGAAGATGCAGCTCATGCGCTGCGCATCTTTGATGCACGAAGCATAGTCAGAATTGATGGAGAAAATGTGGAGGTAGCCGGGATGACGAGGAATTTGCAGCTGAGAATGATCGTTTTGGCTCTAAACAACAATAGTCCGGCAAACTCCACCGGACTATTATGCCAATTTACGGTGAGACTAAGTTTTTAGCCTTGCGTGATTACCACTTCATCTCGCCTGTGTTGACTTTGGCACCGATATCCAATGACAAACCACCTTCGGTCAATTGTGGGTAAGACTGTTTCATTGCCTTGATCAGCGTCGTGCTGTCTTTGTTTGCGCTGAGATTTTTTTCAAACGTCAGCAAGTAATTTTTCGTAAAACTGATGGCACTGACATCGACTTGTGTACCTGCACTCATGTGGCCGGGTACCACCAGCTCTGGTTTTAAGGCGGCCATTTCATCGAGTTGTGCTATCCATGCCGCACGCTCTGCGCTGCTTTGTGTGTCTGCTGTCCATACATGCATATTGCCGAAGACGGCGATATTGCCAACGATGGTTTTGATTGAGGGTATCCATGCGTAAGGGCGGTGCGCCAAGGCACCGGTGGTGCCATGTATCTCAATCGTTTGCCCTTCTAGTTTGATGGTATTGCCACTTAATGCTTGTGGCGTGATCGGTGCGCGTGGTGCATTTAAGCCCATTTTAGGACCCCAGAACGCCACTTTTCCTGCCATCTTCGCGCTGAGTTTTTCGAGTACCGCAGGTGTCGTCACAACTTGCGCTTGCGGGAAGAATTCTTTCAAGGTTTCTACGCCAAAGTAGTAATCAGGATCGGCCTGGCTAACATAGATGATGCTCAGTTGTTTACCGCTATCGAGCACGTTGGCGGCGATGCGCAAGGCATCTGCGCGAGTAAAGCCAGCATCTATCACCATCGCTTCTTTCTCGCCATAGATAAGCGTGGAGTTGACATTAAAGCTTCCGTTTCCAGCGTTATAGATTTTCACGGTCAATGGGGCAGCTTGAGCGGCTTGTGCTGTGCCAAATGTGATGGCGAGTGTCGTTGCGATTGTGCTGGTAATTGCGTTTTTAATTAAGTTCATGATGAGCTCCGTGGTCTGATAAAAAATACGCAAAGTTGCGTTGGATTGAACTATAGTTGCTAATATCGCGCAGATAAACCGCTTAAAATGCGCATAACTGTTTCTTAAATAGAGCAAATAATAATTAAATAAGCAAAAAAATGGATAGATTAACTGCAATGCAAGTTTTTGTTGAAGTCGCCACCAGTGGCAGCTTTAGTGCAACAGCCGACAAATTAGACATGTCACGCGCCATGGTGACACGCTATGTGGGAGAGATGGAACGTTGGCTGGCGGCGCGGCTGTTACAGCGCACCACGCGTAGTGTGACCCTGACCGATGCGGGTGAAAATTGTTTGCGCCGTTGCCAGCAAATGTTAGCGCTGATGGAGAATGTGGAAGAAGAAACCAGTGAGCATGATGGTGAATTGCGCGGGCAACTTCGTCTCACTTGTAGTGTGTCGCTTTGTTATGCGCAACTGGCGGCAGCAATCGTAGATTTTTTGCGCTTGCATCCACAACTGAAGATCGATTTGAACGCCAGTGAAAGTGCTCTGAATCTGGTCGAAGCTAGAATTGATCTGGCGATACGGATTAGCGCGGCGCCCGATCCGATTTTGATTGGCCGTATTCTGGCACCGTGTAGTTCAGTCTTAGTGGCATCTCCCGCTTATTTGGCAAGTCATGGAATTCCGCAAATGCCTGCTGATTTAACGACGCACCGTTGTGTCAGCTATGCGAATTTTGGTAAGAGCATTTGGAAGCTGAGTCGAGGTGAAGAGAGTGCACAAGTCAGCATAGGCGGCTATTTCAGTGCAAATGAAGCGACCACCTTATTACAAGGTTGTCTTGCAGGTGGCGGTATCGCTTTGCAACCGACTTTCTTGGCTAACCCGTATTTACGCGATGGCCGTTTGCAACAAGTCTTGCCCGAGTGGCGTTTGCCAGAAATGTCGATTTACGCGCTATATCCTTCGCGCAAACACTTATCACCTGCAGTAAGAGCCTTGCTTGATTTTTTGGTGGAGTGGTTTGCGCTTGTACCTTGGCAGGATACTGAATCTAAAACTTAGGATGTAAAAAAAAGAAGTTTAAAAACAGACTTCTTTTTTTTTTATCTTACTGATGTCCTTAGCGACAAAAATCTATTTTTAGCAAATTAATTGAATTGCTTAAAGTCCGGCTTGCGCTTTTGGAAGAATGCCATCATCGCTTCACGCGCTTCGGGTTGCGATAGCATCGCGCCGAAATGAGCGTTTTCTTCGTTCATTTTTTCGCGTATCGCTTGTGGCTGATTTGCCTTCATCAAGCTCTTAGTCAGGCGTATAGATTTCGCTGGCAATGCGGCGATTTTTGCTGCTTGTTTTTCTGCATACGGCAATAATTCTTCAAGCGGTAATACTTTATTGATGAAGCCCATTTCAAAAGCTTCTTGTGCGAGGAAGGCTTCCCCCAACAGGAGTTTTTCTGCAGCACGTTGATAGCCAACGATTTGCTGGAACAGCATGCTAGAAGCAAATTCTGGGCAAAGACCGAGTTGCGCAAAAGGCAGCGAGAATTTCGCATTGTCGGCGGCATAAACCATATCGCAATGCATTAATAGTGTCGTGCCAATACCGACCGCACCACCAGCAACCGCAGCGATAACCGGCTTTTGTGCATCGTTTAAAGCATGCATAAATTGATACACTGGCGGCATCTCGCTTGATGCCAAGCTGCCAGCATGTTTCATAAAATCTTCGAGATCATTACCTGCCGTGAAAATTTCTGGTTTGCCAGTAATCAAAATCACACTGACATTTTTATCCTCATTCGACGCATTAATCGCATTCGCCATCGCTTCATACATGCCAAAGGTAATAGCGTTTTTCTTTTCTGGACGGTTGAAGTTGATGGTTAAAATGCCGTCGTTGATGGTGGTGAGGATTTCCATTTTTTCCCTAATTGTTTATTGGTGTTGAGATGTCTTAAAAGCGAAAAAATATTAGCAGTCTCGTAGGGCGGGTGCAATCCGCGCCGCCAGCCCATCGAGCGCCTGAGCAGCGCGGGTTACACCCGCCCTACAAATTTGCTCAAAACTAAAATTCTGTGTTGAGAGTTTTTTGAGAACGAAAAATTGCTCACAGAAATTCAATTATAGGGATGCCGCAGTAGGCGCGAAGCACAGCAATATGTCAATATTGCGAGCATCGCATTTACAACTTCAACACCCTGCGGCGCCCTAGAATTGGATTTATGCGGGCAATGACTACATGCGTTCAAAAATACCTGCTGCTCCCATACCCGTCCCGACGCACATCGTCACCATGCCGTACTTTAACTTATTGCGTTGCATGGCATGAATCGTGGTGGCAGAACGAATCGCACCTGTCGCGCCAAGTGGGTGACCTAATGCAATCGCACCACCCATAGGATTGACTTTAGCTGGATCGAGACCGAGGTCTTGCACCACTGCCAAAGACTGCGCAGCAAACGCTTCATTCAATTCAAACCAGTCGATTTGGTCTTGTGTGATGCCCGCAGCTTTACATGCCGCTGGAATTGCTTCTTTAGGGCCTATACCCATGATTTCTGGTGGCACACCACGGACTGCGAAAGAGGCGAAACGTGCGAGTGGTGTCAGGTTGAATTGCTTCAAGATTTTTTCGCTGACCAAGATCAAAGCACCAGCACCGTCCGAAGTTTGTGAACTATTACCGGCAGTCACAGAACCTTTAGCAGCGAATACGGCTTTCAGTTTTGCTAAACCTTCGAGTGATGTATCTGGGCGCGCACCTTCATCACGATTCACTGTGCGGGTTTTGAGTTCAATTTCACCTGTGACCAAATTTGGTACACGGTCAATGATTTCAAACGGTGTGGTTTCAGCGTCGAAGTAGCCAGCTGCTTGTGCTGCTAAAGCGCGTTGGTGTGATTGCAGTGCGAAAGCATCTTGTGCTTCGCGGCTGACTTTCCATTGCGTTGCCACTTTTTCTGCGGTTAAACCCATGCCGTAAGCGATACCGGCGTTTTCGTCTTTCAGGATCGCCATGTTCATCGATGGATTGCTACCCATCATCGGTACCATGGACATGGATTCCACACCAGCGGCGATCATCACGTCAGCTTGGCCCACACGGATGCGATCTGCCGCCATAGCGACTGCTGTGATACCAGAGGCGCAGTAACGATTGATCGTTACCCCGCCTATGGTATTTGGCAAGCCTGCCAACAGAATGCTCATACGCGCCAGATTCAAGCCTTGTGCACCTTCTGGGAAAGAACAGCCAACGATGGCGTCTTCGATCAGCTTAGGATCAAGATTCGGCACTTGTGCCAAAGCGGATTTCAATACACCGACCAGCAAGTCATCTGGGCGTGTGTTGCGGAACATACCGCGACCCGATTTACCGATAGGGGAACGAGTTGCCGCGACGATGTAAGCGTCTTGTAATTGAGTAGTCATTGTCGTGTCCTCGATTAGTTTCTAACTGGTTTGCCGGTTTGCATCATGCCCATGATGCGCTCTTGGGTTTTTGGATGATTCAACAATTCCATAAACGCCTTGCGCTCCATGTCGAGCAACCATTGTTCGCTGACCATGCTGCCATTGTCGATGTCGCCACCGCAAACGACTTCAGCAATCATCTTGCCGAGTTTGAAATCATGCGCAGAGATGAAACCGCCGTCACGCATATTGATTAATTGCGCACCGATAGTCGCGATACCATGACGACCTGTGACTGGCACCAACTTGCGCATTGCTGGACGATAGCCGGCATCAAACATCGCACGGGCTTCGACTTTGGCTACATGTAATAATTCATAGGCATTGAAAATGATCACGTCGTTTTGATCGAGGTAACCCATCTTCTGTGCTTCTAAGGCTGACTTAGACACATTCGCTGTCGCTGCATTCGTGAAGTAGTTTTTCAAGAATTGCAGCAAGTCAGTACCTTTTGCATCTTTAGCTGCGCGTACTGCGGCTTCTTTCAAACCGCCACCGCCTGGAACTAGGCCGACACCGACTTCGACCAGACCAATATACGATTCCAATGCTGCCACACGTTTTGCTGCGTGCATCATCAGCTCGCAACCACCGCCGAGCGCCAGACCTGCGACAGCAGCCACCACTGGAACATTCGCGTATTTCAAAGCCTGATGCGCGTTTTGTAATTGGGAGATCGCTGGTTCAATCGCTTTTACGCCACCAGACATAAATAATGGCAACATCGCTTGCAAATCTGCACCCGCAGAGAAAGCACCGCCTTCAGCCGCGTCTGCATGCCAGATCACCAAGCCTTTGAAGTTTTTCTCAGCTTCGGCAATCGCTTTTTCCATACCAGCGACCACGCCTGGACCAATTACGTGCATCTTGGTTTTGAAGGACAGGATCAAAACGTCATCGTTTTGATGCCAGATACGTACCGATTCATCTTCGAAGAAAGTCACGCCAGCCGTTGCGCCGGTTTCTGCACCAGCGCCCATGACTGGAGCGCGGAATGCTTGACGCTCATACACCGCCAAACTTGAACGCGGTGCGAAAGTATTGCGACCGATAGACCATGAACCTTCTGGCGTATGCACACCCGCTTTGTCGGCGACTGGGCCTTCAAATACCCAAGCTGGCAATGGTGTTGCGCACAGTGCTTTACCTGCTTCGATATCTTCTTTGACCCAAGTTGCGACTTGCTGCCAGCCAGATGCTTGCCATGTTTCGAATGGACCGACATTCCAGCCAAAGCCCCAACGCATCGCGAAATCGATATCGCGCGCATTGTCGGCAATCGTCGCGCCATGAATCGCGATGTAATGGAAAGCGTCACGGAAGATAGACCACAAGAATTGCGCTTGTTTGTTAGTCGATTCGCGCAAAGATTTCATTTTCTTGACAGGATCTTTTTCTTTCAAGATGCGGCCAACCAAGTCGTCTGCCTTTGCGCCGCCGGCAACATAAGTGCCGCTAGCGAAATCCAAACGTTGAATATCTTTACCGATTTTTTTGTAGAAACCTGCGCCAGACTTTTGACCGAGCGTGCCCGCAGCGACTAGTTTCGCCAAGACTTCTGGTGTTTTGTAGACCGCGAAGAAAGGATCATCTTGCAAGTTGTCTTGCATAGTTTTGATCACGTGCGCCATGGTGTCGAGGCCAACTACGTCAGCAGTACGGAAAGTACCAGAGGAAGCACGACCGAGTTTTTTGCCAGTCAAATCATCAACGACATCGACGCTCAAGCCAAATTGTTCTGCTTGATAGATGGTTGCCAACATACCGAAGATACCAACGCGATTCGCGATGAAGTTTGGCGTATCTTTCGCGTGGACTACGCCTTTACCCAAAGTCGTGGTCAGGAAGCCTTCGAGTTGATCGAGGATGTCTGAACGCGTTGCTGCGGTAGGAATTAATTCCACCAAATGCATATAGCGTGGTGGATTGAAGAAATGGACGCCACAGAAGCGCGCTTTCAATTCGTCATCAAAACCTTCGGACAAGGCAGTGATTGATAAACCTGAAGTGTTAGAAGCGAAGATCGCATTTGGCGCGATGTGCGGCGCAACTTTTTTGTACAGATCGTGTTTCCAATCCATACGTTCTGCAATCGCTTCGATGATCAAATCGCAGCCAGCTAAGACATCGAGATTGTCTTCGTAGTTGGCGACTTCGATCAGTGCCGCATCGTCTTTGTCACCGAGTGGTGCTGGGTTGAGTTTTTTAAGATTCTCGATCGCTTTGAGAACGATGCCGTTTTTCGGACCTTCTTTAGCTGGCAAGTCGAATAAAACGACAGGAACTTTGGCATTGACACAGTGCGCAGCAATTTGCGCTCCCATCACACCAGCGCCGAGCACGGCGACTTTTTTGACGATGAAATTAGGCATTGACGTACCTTTTAATAAAATTCAGTTGGTTAGGTAGGGCGAGGTTTTAACTCCTTCCCCTTCAAGGGGAAGGTTGGGATGGGGATGGGTTTCGGTTGAAAAACAGCACAGATATCTTCACCAAAACCCATCCCCACCCTAGCCCTCCCCTTGAAGGGGAGGGGATTTCCTCCCAGCTCGCAGGTTATTGGGCATGTATTACATTTCTTAAAACAAATCAGCTTCCAACGACAATAAATTCGCAGAACCAGAACGTGCCTGACGGATGCACATAGCTGTCTCTGGATACAAACGCGCAAAGTAGAAACGGATAGTCGCTAATTTCGCTTTGTAGAAAGTGTCGCCAGAATCTTGTTTTGCCAACGCGATCTTCGCCATTTGTGCGAAGAAGTAGCTGTACACCAAATGGCCAGCAACGCGCAGGTATGGTACAGCTGCTGCACCGACTTCATCAGGATTTTGGAAGGCCTTCATACCAATTTCCATCGTCAGTTTAGTGACTTTGTCGCCGAGTTCTGCCAATGGTGTGATGAATTCTGACATCGCTTCATCGGTACCGTTTTCTTCAACGAAAGCTTGTACTTTCGCGCCGAATTTACGCAGTTTTGCGCCGTTGTCTTGCAAAATTTTGCGACCTAACAAATCCAAAGATTGCACAGTGTTCGTGCCTTCATAGATCATGTTGATGCGGGCATCGCGTACATATTGTTCCATGCCCCATTCGGCGATATAACCGTGGCCGCCGAATACTTGTAAGCATTCTGATGTGGCTGTCCACGCATTGTCGGTGATGAAGGCTTTGATGATCGGTGTCAACAAAGCGACTTCGTCTGCACATTCTTTACGGACTTCTTCGTCTGGGTGATTCAGTTCTTTGTCGAGTTGCAACGCAACATAGGAACAGAAAGCACGACCACCTTCAGCCCAGGCTTTTGCCGTCAACAACATACGACGTACATCCGCATGCACGATGATAGGATCGGCTGGTTTGTCTGGTGCTTTTGGACCCGACAAGCTACGCATTTGGATACGATCTTTCGCGTAGATCAGCGCATTTTGGTAAGCAACTTCAGTCAAGCCCAAACCTTGCATACCAACGCCCAAACGAGCGGCATTCATGAACACGAACATCGCGTTCAAACCTTTGTGTGGCTGACCAATCAAAGTACCAATTGCGCCATCTAAATTCATCTGGCAAGTGGAGTTGCCATGGATACCCATTTTTTCTTCAATCGCGCCGCAGAAGATTGGATTGCGTGCACCGATGCTGCCATCTGCATTCGGCATGAACTTCGGTACCAGGAACAAAGAAATACCTTTAGAACCTTCAGGTGCATCTGGCAAACGCGCCAACACCAAGTGAATAATGTTTTCTGCGCAGTCATGTTCGCCCGCAGAGATAAAGATTTTTGCGCCAGTGATTTTGTAAGTGCCGTCGCCTTGTGGTTCGGCTTTAGAACGCAACATGCCGAGATCAGTACCGCAGTGTGGCTCGGTTAAGCACATGGTGCCTGTCCATTCGCCGGAAGTCAGTTTCGGTAAGTACAGTGCTTTTTGTTCTGGAGTACCGTGCTCATGCAAACATTCGTAGGCACCGTGCGACAAACCTGGGTACATGGTCCACGCCTGATTACCGGAGTTCATCATTTCGTACATGGAGTTGTTCATCACCAGTGGCAAACCTTGGCCGCCGTATTCCGGGTCGCAAGAGAGTGCAGGCCAGCCTGCTTCTACGTACTGTTTGTAGGCTTCTTTGAAACCTTTTGGCGTGGTCACCGTATGCGTGGTTTTGTCATGGTGGCAGCCTTCGCGATCACCGGAGTGATTGATAGGGAAAATCACTTCTGAGCAAAATTTACCGCCTTCTTCCATCACTTGATTGATGATATCGGCATCAATTTCGGCGTACTTAGGCAATTCTTTGAGTGCCGCTTCTACTCCCAACAATTCATGTAAAACGAATTGCATATCACGTAATGGAGCGATGTATTGACCCATGATTTTCTCCTCTGGACTAAATAAATTTTAACTAGGTTTTAAAAACTGAAAATATGTCACTAAATCTGTCTTGCTTTATGCCGCCGTCTTGAGAGGCGCATAAGATTGAATCATTCGTTCAAAACCGGTCTCGGCGCGACTCACGCTGCCAGACTTCTTTAAGAATCTTGCGTCGTGGTGTAAGGCCAAAATTAAGCCATACATTTCATACACGATTTGCTCAGGATCGACATCGGCTTGCAGATGTTTAAATTCCTGCGCTTGGACGGTGGCACGTAACAAGGCACCTTGCCATGCGTTGACCATACCGACTAGTTCGTCGCGTATTGATCCCTGACGATCATCGTATTCAGTGGCACCGCTGATATAAATACAACCCGAAGCAATTTCCCGTGTGACTCTTTGTACCCACAGCGCAAACATAGAACGCAAACGGGGCAGGCCACGCGCTTCTTTCATACTAGGATAAAAAACTTCTTGTTCAAATAAATGGTGGTACAGCTTCAGTACAGCGATCTGGAGATCTTCACGTGAACCAAAATGGGCGAAGACACCAGATTTGCTCATATTCATTTGTTCGGCCAGCAAACCTATCGTCAGGCCTTCTAGCCCATGACGACTGGCGGACTCTAGAGCCGTTTCTAATATCGCTGCGCGGGTAAGTTCACCCTTACGCATAAACTTCGACGTGATATTCATGAATACAAATGTTTTTCCGGTTGTTACTGCTGGCCACTGGTTGAAACTGCTTGCACGGGTTTCTATATGTTCTCATTGATTCTCACTAGCGCCTATTAGCTCTCACTAGTGCTTATCATTTTTCATTGATAGCAGTCTTTTGGTCGTGAAACTAATGACAATAACACTGCATCTAAGAAAATAATCGAACGACCGTACTATTCAACATGCGACTTTAAAAGTCAATCGGAAAAAAGTCATTAGAATGGAATACCTACAAGACTGTGCGAGATCGCAACGGCTTGCAAAGAAATTAGGGTCTGTTGACCTATATTTTAGGCAAGCGAATGCGCGCAAATGGGCACAGGGCTAGGCTATTGCTATGGGAAAGTTCCCTTGTAAGGGAACTTCGTTACGTCAGCGTGCAGCATGCTGCACGAAACCCTGACTACACCGCAAGCTGCGCGGTAGCGGGTTTGAACACCATGCACTATAAGCAGATTGCAACAACGCCATGTGCCCATTTGAGCCATTCCCGGAGGGTTTCACTCAAAACGCACGATGGACAGCGTTGCATCTCTTGCTGGGGCGGCCAGCCGCAGCGGCGAGATGCGCCTTGCCATCCTGCGTTTTGAGTGAAACGCTTGCCTAAAATATAGGTCAACAGACCCTAGTAGACATATAAAAACGCCATCATCCTGTTGTCGCAGAAATGATGGCCAAGTATTGCGTTAATTATATTGTTCTAACAGCGTGAGAACTGAATGTTAGCGCGCTCTAAAATTCTTCCCATGAATCAGCGCTCTCAGTTTTTTTCACTGGTTCTGCTTTTAATCGAGCAGGTTGTGTCTGGGCTTTCCGTGTCGTTACTTTCGTTGTGTTCTTAGGTACTGCCCTTGGTGTTGGTTTGGGCGCGCTATAGCTGCTGGTCTGGTCGATTTTGAAGACGCTCACCACTTGTACCAAATTAGCCGCTTGTTCTTGCAAAGTCGCAGAAGCTGCTGCCGCTTCTTCCACCAAGGCGGTATTTTGTTGGGTAACGCTATCCATCTGCATGATGGCTTGATTAATTTGGTCGATGCCACTGCTTTGCTCTTGTCCAGCGGCAGTGATTTCACTGATGATATCGCTGACACGTTTGACACTTTCTACGACCTCTTGCATGGTCGTACCTGCACTATCAACCAAGCGCGTTCCTTGCCCTACTTTTTCTACGGAGTCATTGATCAGTTCTTTGATTTCTTTTGCGGCACTGGCGGAGCGTTGTGCCAGGCTACGGACTTCCGATGCGACCACGGCAAAGCCGCGGCCCTGTTCGCCAGCACGTGCTGCTTCAACTGCTGCATTTAGGGCAAGGATATTGGTTTGGAAAGCAATCCCATCAATCACGCTAATAATGTCGACAATCTTTTTCGACGACTCGTTAATCGAGGTCATCGTGGAAACGACCTCGGAGACGACGCTACCGCCTTTTTCGGCAATCGAGGTGGCTGTTTGTGACAGAACATTGGCTTGTCGTGCGTTTTCGCTGTTGTGTTTGACGGTCGCTGTAATTTCTTCCATCGACGATGCGGTCTCTTCTAAGGAGCTGGCTTGTTCCTCAGTGCGGCTGGATAAATCCAGATTACCGCTTGCAATTTCAGTCGCCGCGCCGTTAATTTGCTCTGTACCAGCACGCACTTCTGAGACGACAGTCAAAAGGCTAGTATTCATTTCTCCCAATGCACGGATCAATTGCCCTGTCTCGCAAGTGCTCTCTGGTTCTACATTGCGAGTCAGGTCGCCCGCGGCAATCGATTGCGCCAAGTCGACTGCGCTTTTGAGCGGAGTAGAAACAATTTTCGCTAACCAAATGGCCATGAAAAAGCCAATTGCTATGCTAATTAGTATGGCGATGATGATCATCTTGCGTGCGGTCAAAAATAGCTCGTGACTATTGTTCGCTGCTTTTTGACCTGCGACGATTTGGGCGTCAACAATCTTGTCCAGCATGCCGCGCATTTTCTTATTGCTACTCGACGATTCTGTACGTAGCAGAGCAACTGCCTCTTGGGTTTTTGATTCTTTGGCCAAGTTGGCGATTTTGTTTGAAATCAACGCGTAATCATTGAATGCCGTTAGCAACTCATCTAATGCTTTCTTATCGTCTGGCGTATCAGCATTTTTTAGAAATGCAGTGTGATTCTTACGAAAGGCTTCAATCGCTTCATTCGTACGGTCATGGTACTTCTTCACTTCTTCGGCGTTTTCCGCTGTAGCGAGTTGCGCTTCTTGTGAGCGCATGCGTGAAACGCTTTCTTTCATGCCCATGCCACTGATGGAGCTAGGCATCAAATCATTCCCGATTTCATCCGTCGCTCGATTTAAGCTGGTGAGTTGAACTATGGAGAAAATGCCGAGAAAGCAGGTGAGTAATAAAACAGCAATGAAGCCAAGAATGAGTTTCGTGGCAATTCTAAGGTCGTAAAATGCTTGCATTTGAATCCCCTTGAAGTATCACTTCTGAGCGTCAGCCTACGCTGTACGCTGGTTAGAAGAAAAAGTCTTGCAGAAGATAAATATACGCCGAATTTATATTGAATAAGTAAAAACTTTTGTAAATCTAAATATTGAGTTGCGTAAATGTTTAAAATTTTTGTTTGGCGCGAATTTGGATCAATTTTGTGAAGCCTTGCGCTGATTTATTCGATCAAAATATGATTGAGTTGTCTGCGTTGGCGTTTAGTAGGGCGTTGTTGTAACTGCGCCGCGGGCTCGGTTTGAAATCGCCGTAACTCGGCTTTATGTTGCCGTTTTGCGATACTTTCAGCCGTTTCACCATACATTGTTTGCGCGATACTCGCAGAGCCGCGCACGTCGATGATTTTTACAATTTCAACCTGCCAGATTTGATCTGCATGGTGGATTTCTAACAAATCGCCGACTTTGACGGCATGCGCTGGTTTTACTCTGAGCTCATTTTGCAGTACGCGTCCTAGTTCAACGGCATTGCTGGCTAAACTGCGCGTTTTAAAAAAACGTGCGGCCCACAGCCATTTGTCGATTCGGGTAGTCAGAAGGGGTGTCGTTGGCATAACAAATGAGGGAAAATGGTTTAACGATATTGACCAAGTGTGGCGATGCGCATCAACGTCCGATAGAACAGATACGCCAATCTGTGTTTGATGCGACTGAACCAAGATAGCTGAATCACACAATGCGGATCAATTTGCACGGCGTCAAGTAGACCTAGTTGTAAATGTTGTTTGAGATTGCCGGCAAAGTCCTTGTCGAGGATGACAATATTCGCTTCATGATTCACAAATAAACTCAGACCATCAAAATTGCTCGAGCCTACCGTCGCCCAATCTTGGTCGATCACGGCAACTTTCGCGTGCAACTTGGTTTTGCGGTATTCAAAAATTTTGACGCCGCTAGCTAGGAGCTTAGGGTAATACGATTGTGCAACCGCGTCTTGCCAATCGAATTCACCTACGCCTAGCAATAAACTGACGTCCACGCCACGTTGTGCCGCCTTGATCAAACCATTCCGAATCTTGCGTCCAGGTGCAAAATACGGATTCGCCAGAATAGCGGTTTGACGTGCCGAACCGAGTGCCTTCAAGTAGGCTTTTTGTATAGTGCTGCGATTGCGCAAATTATCACGAATTACCAACGCTGCCTGGCTTAAATGATAGTCAATAGTAGTGGTTGGCTTGCGTAAATTGACGGCTAGTTTTAGCCTTTGCAGCAGTTGTAGTTTGCCCATTTTTAGCCACTGGGCATTCATTTCTTGATAGACGTTGTGTACTAATTTGCCGTGGACTTGTACTGCAAAATCCCAGCGCGGAAATGGGAGTGTCGTATTTCGTCCATCATCAGATAGGCAGTCGTCAATGATGTTGATTCCACCGATAAACGCGATGTCTTGGTCGATGACTGCTAGCTTCCTATGTGTGCGTGCTAAGCCGCGTTTAAACCAGGGATTAAATAATCGGCATTCCACGCCCGCTTGTTGAAATCTTGTTTGCAATTCTTGTGTGTGTTTCCCACCACCGATCCAATCAATAATCACTTGTACGCAGACACCGCGTTGCGCTGCTGCACACAGCGCATCGGTAATTTTCTGTGCGCTCTGATCTGTGGCATAAATATAGGTTTCTAAAAATACTTCATGTTGCGCATGATGTATGGCGTCGATCAGGGCTGCAAAAAACTGTTCGCCAGTGTGCAGTAATTGCACTTGATTGCCGTCGCAAAACACCAATTTAGCCATGATGTAATTGCAGGTGATTGAGCTTGAGGTCGACGCAAATAGGCACGTGATCGGATAATTGCGACCATGGTTTGCCGCTCAATACCTGTGCTTGTTCAACATGAAAACCACGTAGATACACGCGATCAAGGCTTAGCCACGGCAGTCCGGCAGGGAAAGTGCGCGCATGCGGTGATTTGGTTTGAAACAGGCTCTTCACTGAGCTTAGGGCGCTTCGCTTGATGACGGTTTCTGCATGATGGTGATGGGCGACATCAAAGGCTTCAATCACACCTAATTCTTTATACAAAGTATGGCTCAGGCGTTGGCTCCAGTCATTGAAGTCGCCAGCGATAATGACAGGTTGATTTTTTTCAACCTGGGCCTGTACTTGAGTAATTAAGGCTTGAATCTGACGTCGGCGGCTGGCAGCGAACAAACCAAGATGAATGACAAAACAATGTGCCAGTACTTCGCCTAACTGCACACGTACGTGCAGAATCCCACGCTGTTCATACGCATGATCAGAAACGTCGTGATTTGTTGAATGTAAAATTGGTAATCGACTGAGTAGGGCATTGCCATGATGCCCATGTTCGTACACGGCATTCATGCCATAGCTCGATGCATGCGAATCACCTGCAAGAAATTCATGTTGGGCTTGTTCAGGCCAGTCGTTGTGTTTCTTCGCATGGTGATCATGCTGCCCTTGAACTTCTTGCAAAAATATCAGATCAGCATCCAGTAATTTAATCGCTTCTTTGAGATCATGGATGCGCGCTTTGCGGCCAAATGCACTGACACCTTTGTGAATATTGTAGGTGGCAATCCGAAGTTTCATCTGTTGGCCTCTTGGTCAGGATCTGGGGCAGGGTATAGGTCTAGGTCTGAATATGACTATGAGGATGAATTTTTTTGTAGGAGTTGGGTTTGATCTAGATTTTACAGCGTTGTGGCAGTTGTAAAATCGCTTCTGCATTGGAAGCTGAAAAACATAAATCAGCCGCTTCTTGCAGTGGCAACCACTGATAACCCAGATGTTCTCTTGGGGCTAGTGTAACCGATGTAGAGCGCGGTACACAAAGACCAAAAACGTATTCTTTGTTTTGCGTCACACCGGGCGCATAACGATGGCGCCAGGTAGGGTAAATTTCATACACATTCGCCAATTGCCAATTGCTGAGTAGATGACTGCGTGTATCGATACCTGTTTCTTCCATCACCTCGCGCTGGGCAGTCACTTCCAGTGCTTCGTCCAGCGTATCTTTAGAGCCAGTAACGGACTGCCAGAATCCTGGTTTGTCAGCACGCTCCAGTAACAAAACATCGAGTTCGGGGGTGTAGATGACGACTAAGACGGATTCTGGGATTTTGTAAGTGCTACTCATAATTTGTCGAAATTTGTCGAAAATTGTCGATTGTTCAGAGGGAGGTACGTTTGCTAGATGTATGGTCAGTATGCCATAAATCCACTCCTCAAAAGAGACCTCTGCACAACCTACTGCGCGGCCGAACTTTGGATCTGCGGATATGTCAATGCGTCGCTGTGCTTTAGCACAGGTGCGCTTCTCGATTCAAACTTCGACCGATCGTGACGGTTGTGCAGAGGTCTCAAAAAAATAGTTCGCGGCTGAGCCTGTGTCTGCAAAACGTGGCACGCAAATAAAAAATGGCAGACCAAGGTCTGCCATTTTGTTTGCCGTTCTGCCTGATTTTTGATCAGGTGTCTGACTTAAACGACCTTAGGCTCCGCTGCACGCAAACGAATATGCAATTCTTTCAATTGCTTTTCATCGACTTCTGACGGTGCTTGTGTCAATAAGCATTGTGCACGTTGTGTTTTCGGGAAGGCGATGACGTCACGGATGGATTCTGCACCTGTCATCATCGTTACGATACGATCCAGACCGAATGCCAAACCACCATGTGGAGGCGCGCCGTATTGCAAGGCGTCGAGCAAGAAGCCGAATTTCAACTGTGCTTCGTCGTCGTTGATCTTCAATGCGCGGAATACTTTACTTTGGACATCAGCACGGTGAATACGTACAGAACCACCACCGAGTTCCCAACCATTCAAGACCATATCGTAAGCTTTTGCGATACATTTGCCTGGATCTGTTTCCATCAAATCTTCATGACCATCTTTTGGTGCAGTGAATGGATGGTGCGTTGCGGTCCAGCGATCGTTTTCTTCATCATGTTCAAACATAGGGAAGTCGATCACCCACAATGGACGCCATGCATCCTCGAACAAGCCATTGTTTTTACCGAATTCGCTATGACCAATTTTCACGCGCAAGGCGCCAATCGCATCATTCACGACTTTAGCTTTGTCCGCGCCGAAGAAAATCAAATCGCCGTCATTTGCGCCAGTCAATTCTATGATTTTTGCTAATGCCGCATCATGCAAGTTCTTCACAATAGGCGCTTGCAAACCATCACGACCAGCGGCTTTGTCGTTGACCTTGATGTAAGCCAAACCTTTAGCGCCGTAGATGCGGACGAATTGATCGTAAGCGTCGATTTCAGAACGTGGCATGCTGCCGCCGCCCGGCACTAACATACCGACTACGCGACCATTGTGCATGTTTGCTGCGTTGGAGAAGACTTTAAAGTCCACGTCTTTCATGATGTCGGTCAAATCAGTGAATTGCAATTTAACGCGCATGTCGGGTTTGTCAGATCCATACAATCCCATGGCTTCAGCGAAGTCCATGACTGGGAATGGATTTGGCAAATCGATATCCAGCGTTTTCTTGAATACGCCACGGATCATGCCTTCAAACATATCGCGAATTTCTTGTTCGTTCATGAATGAAGTTTCGCAGTCGATCTGCGTGAATTCTGGCTGACGGTCTGCACGCAAATCTTCATCGCGGAAGCATTTGGTGATTTGGTAGTAACGGTCAAAGTTGGCGACCATCAATAATTGTTTGAACAATTGTGGAGACTGTGGCAAAGCAAAGAAGTTGCCGGCATTGACACGGGACGGCACTAAATAATCGCGTGCGCCTTCTGGCGTGGATTTGGTCAACATCGGTGTTTCGATATCGATAAAGCCGTTTTCATCGAGGAACTTACGTACTTCCATCGCGACTTTATAACGCAGACGCAGATTGTTTTGCATTTGCGGGCGACGCAAATCCAAAACGCGGTGCGTCAAGCGCGTTGTCTCTGATAAGTTGTCATCATCGAGTTGGAACGGTGGCGTGACGGAAGCGTTCAAGATTTCTAATTCATGGCACAAGACTTCGATTTTGCCTGACTTCAAATTATTGTTGATGGTGCCATCAGGGCGATTACGTACGATACCAGTGATGCGCAAACAGAATTCATTACGTACCGTTTCTGCATTTTTAAAGACTTCAGCGCGATCAGGATCGCACACCACTTGCACCAGACCTTCACGGTCGCGCAAATCGATAAAAATAACCCCACCGTGATCACGACGGCGATGCACCCAGCCGCACAGGCTGACGGTTTGGCCGAGTAATGCTTCAGTAGTAAGGCCGCAGTAGTTGGTACGCATGGACATAATTTCTTACCTGTTTTCTTTAAAAAGTTAATTGCGTTGACGTTTATTCTTTGAAACCGATTCGTTAAAACTTATTCGTTAAAACTGATTTGTAAATTCTGATTCTTTGATCACGTAATTGATTCAGAACACATTTCAGGGCACAAGTTAGGCAAGGTACAAGTGGCTAATTACAAGAATTATTTTGTGCTGCTTGTTCTGCCACTTCTGGTGCTACGACACCCATAGAAACTACATATTTGAGCGCCGTATCAACGCTCATATCGAGTTCAATTGCATCCTTTTTGGGGATAATCAGAAAATACCCAGATGTTGGGTTAGGGGTAGTTGGTACATAAACGCTGATGAAGTCACCATCCAGATGTTTGGCAACAGCGCCACCGGGTTTGCCAGTTAAGAAGGCGATAGTCCACGAGCCTTCACGTGGATACTGAATCAATAGTGCTTTGCTAAATGCGTTGCCGGTGGACGAAAATAAGGTGTCCGAAACCTGTTTGACGCTAGAGTAAATGGAGCTAACAATTGGAATGTGGGTGAGCAATTTTTCCCACAATCCGACTACATATTTGCCAATAAAATTCTTGGTCAACAAGCCTGTAACAAAAATAATCAGGACGGTGAGTACCGCGCCGAGTCCCGGGATTTTAAAGCCGATCAATGCTTCAGGACGCCATTGTGTCGGTAACAATAATAAAGACTGATCCATGGTACTGATGACCGCATGTAGCACCCATGCGGTGATCGCTAAGGGAACAAGTATCAATAAACCAGTAATAAAATATTTACGCATAGATCTTCAATGTTGTTGCTTCGACGTTGCTTGGTTTAGGCTGCTTTGTTTTCGCTAGTGCTGCTGGCATTGGCATTCGTGCTGGAATTCGTGCTGGAACTACTGTCGCTGCTTGTGCCTGTACCAGAACTAACACCAGCACCAGCGCTTGAGTCTTTCGCTTCGGTAGCGGTGGCAGATCCTGATTTCCCCTCATTGTTTGCCGTTACACCCGTCGCTGCACCTGTATTTGCACCTGCGCCACCCGCATTACCACCGCGGAAATCAGTCACATACCATCCCGATCCTTTTAATTGAAAGCCCGCAGCAGTGACCTGTTTTTTAAAGCTAGGTTGTTGGCATTCAGGGCAAACCGTGAGCGGGTCTTCCGACATTTTTTGCAGCACATCTTTGGCAAAGCCACATCCCTCGCAGCGATAAGCATAGATAGGCATTTTTTATCCTCAGGAAAACTTGTAAAACCCTGAATTATAACGGTTTATCCTTGATTTTTACAAAAATCACTGAGCCAGATACCTGCAGATCAGCGATTTTGCCAGTGTATTTTCTTAAATTGCTTGTTGGCGTTTGAATTGTGGCAACAAAGATCCTAAGAACATGCCCGCCAGACTCATCAGGATGCCGACCAATTGTGGCGGCCAAAAGTCTTCAGGGGCGTTTATTTCTAACATGATCCAAGAGCTTAATCCTAAAATAATTGACAATAAAGCACCTTGTTGCGTTGCTGGTTTCCAGTACAAGCCAAATGCCAAAGGCACGAAGGCAGCAACTAGCGTCACTTTGTAGGCATTTTCGACCATTTTGTAGATACTTGCTTCGGTATTCATGGCAAATAAGGTGACGATTGCCGTGAAAATCAACACCACTACCCGCATCATGAACAAGAATTGTTTGTCAGACTGTTTGGGGAAAAATGGCTTTAAGATGTTTTCAGAAAAAGTAACAGAAGGGGCGAGCAAAGTTGCGCTAGCGCAGCTCTTAATGGCAGACAGTAGGGCACCAAAGAACATGACTTGTGCAAACAAAGGCATCTTGGTCATGATCAAGGTTGGTAAGATCATTTGTGGATCGGTACCGATGAGTTTGGTCACCATGTCAGGATCAATCAGCGTCGCGGAATATGCCAAAAACATAGGGATGAAGGCGAATAAGAAATATAAGCTACCGCCAAGCACTGCAGAATTGGCGGCGGCGTTTTCAGATTTGGCTGAGGCGACCCGCTGAAAGACGTCTTGCTGTGGAATCGAACCCAACATCATAGTGATCCAGGCAGCGAAGAACCACAAAACTTCGCGCGTCGTGGGCGCAGGCCAGAATTCCATTTTCCCGGCATTCACGGCGTGGCTGATGACAGTGCCAGCACCGCCAACCATATTCGACACTTCCCAGCCCATATACATCATGCCGACCATAATGATGATCATTTGCAAGAAATCGGTGATCGCCACCGACCACATACCGCCCATCAAGGTGTAGATCAAAACACTACCTGCACCGATGATCATGCCTGTATTCATATCAATTGCACCGCCAGAGACAACACTAAATACTAATCCTAGCGCCTTGATTTGAGCAGCGACCCAACCCAGGTAAGACACCACAATACAGAGTGAGACTAAGACTTCGACCGTGCGACCATATTTGGCTTTGTAATAATCGCCTATGGTCAGCAAGTTCATTTTGTACAGTGGGCGGGCAAAAAATAAGCCGACAAAGATCAGACAGAGAGAGGATCCAAAAGGGTCAGCAACGACACCTTTCAATCCTTCCTTGACGAATGTTGAGGAAATTCCTAAGACCGTTTCTGAACCAAACCAGGTAGCGAATACCGTAGCAGTGACGATATACATAGGCAAGGATCGGCCAGCGACCGCGAAATCTTTTGAGTTATTGACGAAGCGCGCGGCGTACAGTCCAAGTCCAACAGAGATCACCCAATACAGTACGACTAGCCAAAATAGAGTATTCATGGAGGTAGAGAAAATAGGTCGATAAAATAAGAAATAGAATAAAAAATGCCCACAAAGAATTTGCGGGCATTATAAGGCAAATATGCAGCAACAAAGTCCTAGTACTTCGATATCTGTGGCGGTGTTGGATATCAGCCCTAAGCGCTTTTAGCCGACATAAGTAAAAGCCCCTGTCGGCCTTTATTTTGTGCGCTGTTGTCGACTTCGTGTATTTAAGAATGTCATCTAGCCTAATACCTGTTGAATTTTCTCTTTCAAGTCTTCTTTACTGACTGGTTTGGCGATATTGCCAAGGAAATTTTGACGAGATAACTGTGCAACTAAGGATGCGGAGTGCAAGACGCGCGAACCTTGGCCGGACATTAAAATTACTCCGCCGGTGAATTTTCTTTCCCCCATGGCATTCATGAATTCAAATCCATCAATATCTGGCATTTGGATATCGCATAATAGTACATCCGGTTTCACTAATGCCCGATCAAACGCCGCTAAACCCTTCTTCCCACCGTCGGCAGTCGTTATATTGCTTATGCCTAACTCACGCAATAAATCTGAAACAAACTCCACCTGAAATTCATCGTCGTCCACTATTAGTACGTTCAGATCCGCATAATTTTTACGCATAGTTCATATCCTTTCAGTTTGTCTTCAATCGAACATAAACGATGCAAATATCGTGCCTAATTGCAAAATTTCAGATTGAAGAGGTCATCAACTTCTTAGTGCTACCAAGAGAAATCTATTGTGCCAGATTTCCCATATTTCTTTGAAGATACTTTGGTGATAATTTGTGCAAGAGGGCAACAAAGATTTGATGACTTAAAATCTTTGCTACACATCTTTTATTAGTCTATCTTTCGCTTTCAGTTTAGCGCGGTAGTTTGTCGGGCGAATCGCGTGATCGCTTAGTGCGAAGTATTCGTTTTCAGTGTCTTTCTCTCCCACTTTGTCTTCCATTCGATGAAATTTTCTGCTGGCATCGGTTGGGCGATAAAGTATCCTTGAGCCTCATCACAGCCAGAATCTGCGATCAGATCCCAGTCCTGCTGTGTTTCTACGCCCTCGGCAACCAGATTTAGATCAAATATTTTTCCTAATTGTATGCTTGAATTCAAAATGGCTTCAGATGCTTCATCATGAAATGCGCCATTGACAAAGGCGCGGTCAATTTTGAGTTCGGTAAATGGTAGTTGTTTAAGGTTTTCCATGGTTGAAAAGCCGGTTCCGAAATCATCGATGGATAAACCAAATCCTTTTAAGCGTAAGCGCGTCAAGATTTCCAAGCTGACAGTGAGATTTTCCATTAATCGGGTCTCGGTTAATTCGAGTATGAATTGGGAAGGGCGGATTCCCACCGCCTGCAATATGGCCTCGAATTGCTCTGGTAGATCGAGTTGATTTAAGTTATCTATAGAAACATTGACTGCCAATTTGAGCTGATGTCCTTGGCTATACCATTTGCGTAGCTGAGCCGCACTGATTTCGAGAATTAATTTGCTGACTTCATCTATCATGCCGTGCTTTTCCATCGTCGAAATAAATGCGTCTGGCCCTAATAGGCCGCGACCGGGGTGGCGCCAACGAGCTAGGCATTCTGCCCCGATGACCTTACCCGTTCTAATGGAAACTTTGGGTTGATAGAATATTTCTAAAGCGCCTTCGACTAAGCCGGTCTGTAGATCATGTAAGCTGAGTGATGGCACTTTGCGTTTGGCCATTCTGTTGGACGGGGAGATTGCTTGCTTGCCAAGGGCTACGTAGAGATCGCCCTCTGATACGGGTTTTTGTAGCGATGCCAGCAAATTTAGTCCATATGCTTTGACGAGATTTTCTGCTGCTTTCATGACGCTCTTATCGACAGAGGTCAATAGGATAATGCCGCCTTTGTAGGAGTTTTCTGAAGTTATACGCAAAAAGCTGATGCCATCCATCCCTGGTAAAGTCAAATCACAAATCAATACATCTGGCTCATAGGTTCGCAAGACTGCAAGGCCTTGATGCCCTTCAGAGCATGCGGAAATCTGCGACACACCTAATTTGCGCAAAGTATTGCAGACGAGTTCCAAATCCGCAGGATCATCTTCTAACACCAAGACGTGCAGATTGGACTTGATTCTTAATTGCTTAATTTGTTCAACGACCGTATCTGCCGCATGTGTCGCTAGAGAGAAATCAACCACTGCCGGCGGATGTAAATATGCTTCGACTTCATCTTCCACTTGTTGAAAAATCGTATGCAAACGCTCTATGATAGGGTCAGCTTGCTCAAGGCTTCCACCGTCTTTTAATTTCTCTAGTTCTTGGCAAAGTTCGCCAAATTGCATCGCGCCTACGGTGCGTGCGCTGGATTTTAGGCGATGGCCTATGGCACTAAGTCCGGGTAAGTCTTTGTCGGTTTGCAATTGCCGAATTTCAAGCAAGCCTGCTTTGACTGAGTCCACAAATTTTTTGGCGAATTTACCAATTTTTTCGGGTGAGTTTCCAACTAAATTAGCCAGTACGCTTAAATCTATCGCGACGTGGTTGGTGGCAGTTGGCACCTCGTCCTGATTTGTCGACGCCGGCTCTTCGGGTGCCACTGAGACTTCTGGATTGGCTTGACCTAGCCAGCGAAAAACCGTCGCGTAAAGCAAATCTGGTGTAAATGGTTTTGCGATGAAATCATTCATGCCGACGGAGAGGCATTGGATGCGGTCCTGATTCATCGCGTTTGCGGTGATCGCGATGACTGGAATATGAAGATATTCTGGATTTGCGCGAATATGACGAGTCGCTTCCAATCCATCCATGACTGGCATTTGAATATCCATTAACACGCAGTTGATTTTTTCTTTTGCTTGCGCAAGTACATCGAGCGCTTGCTGACCGTCTTCTGCAGTCATGACTTCACAGCCAGCAACTTTCAATAGTTCACTTCCTACCTGTTGATTGAAATCGTTATCGTCGACCAACAAAATGCAAATATCTTGGTTTTGCGCCAGTCGCTTTAAGTCGTCGAGTCCATGTTGATATTCTTTGATTTGTTCAATTGGTAATGGCGGCCCCTTTATCTGTTCCAGCAGTGCAGTGAACCAGAATGTGCTGCCTTGACCTAAGCGACTCTGCACACCCACTTCTCCGCCCATTAATATCGCCAATTCTTTACTGATAGCCAAACCTAAACCGGTGCCGCCATATTTGCGCGTGGTGGAGCCATCTGCCTGCTCGAACGAACGAAACATTTTGCTCTGTTGATCCTCACTCATGCCTATGCCAGAATCGGAGACTTCAAATTTGATCAGCCAACCAGATGGTGTTTCTTTGAGTACGCGAACGCGAATTCGAATTTCACCATGCTCAGTAAACTTGATCGCATTGTTGGTGTAGTTGATGAGTATTTGACTCAGGCGGAGCGGGTCGCCATGCATCTGCCGCGGTACATCTTCGCCAATCTCTATGTGTAATTTTAGTTGTCTGCCCGCAGCCTTGGTATTGACCATAATGGTCAATTTTTTCATTAACTCGTTTAAGCTAAAGTCGATGGCTTCCAAGTGCATTTTTCCTGCTTCGATTTTGGAGAAGTCTAGGATGTCATCAACGATATGCAGTAAGTGCTGGCCAGATAAGTGAATTTTTTCCAGATAGTCTCTTTGTTTGGGATCGGTCACTCCTCCTAAAGCCAAATACGTCATTCCCAAAACGCCATTCATCGGTGTGCGAATTTCATGACTCATGTTGGCAATGAAATTGCTCTTCGCTTGGTTTGCTGCTTCCGCGAGTTGGCGTGCTATTGCCAATTCTTTAGTTCGGCTATCAACTAACTCTTCTAGGTGGTGACGATGTTTTTCTAATTCTTCTCCGAGTTTTTTCTTTTCGTTGATATCTTCTTGTGTCGAAACAAAATGGGAGATACTGCCATCAGCCTGGCGTAACGGTGAAATCGTTGCGTATTCGATAGAAATTGAACCATCTTTGCGGCGATTTATCAGTTCACCTTTCCAGGTGTCACCAGCCCTGATTGTTTTCCACAATTGCGAAAATGTTTCGGCAGGCGTTTGCCCTGAATTGAGGATGTTAGGATAGTGTCCGATGGCATCTAATTTGCTGAAACCAGATTTCTTGACGAAGGTGTCGTTGACATACTCTATCTTGCCAATGACATCGGTAATGATGATGGCCTCGGTGCTTTGTTCAACAGCTTGTGAGAGCTGATTGAGCTGAGCCTCTGCGAGTAAGCGTTGAGTAATATCTTGAATTTGCGTTACAAAATTAACAGGTGCTCCTAAGGCATCACGAACCAATGATGCATTAACTTGTAGCCATACCAGCGTACCGTCTTTGTGAAAAAAACGTTTATGAACTTCATAACGTTCAATTTCACCATGCAAGAGCTGCAAGATGAGCTGTTTGTCTTGGCTGACATCATCAGGATGAGCGAACTTGTTCGCCTCTTGATTGAGCAACTCTATATCCTGATATCCAAACATGTCACACAGAACGCGATTGACTCGCAGGAATTTTCCTTCTATGTCGATTAAAGCCATGCCAATTGGAGAGCTGCCAAACGCTTGCTCCATTAAGGCATGATTCATGCGCCTTTCATCTTCTGCCTGTTTGCGCTCAGTGATGTCTTGTACGGTGCCAGTTTGGCGAATGATTTTGCCACGTGCATCAATTTGTTTACGACCGGTCTTTGCCCAAATAGTACGTAGACTCCCATCTGGCAAAAATATTCTATATTCGAACGGATCGTATTCCTCTTTATCTTCGAACGCTTCTTTGCAAGTCGCAATGACAATCGCCTGATCATCGGGATAGACAGTATGTTTAATCATCTCAAACAAATCGCCATCAAACTCTGCCGGATCGCGTTGCCAGATTCGCTTCATTTCGTCAGACCAACTGATTTTATTGGTGCTAGCTTCCCAGATCCAGTGCCCTACATGCGTTGAACGTTCCGCTTCTAGCAAATCATGTTCGCTCTGGCGCAAAGCCTCTAAAGTATTTTTTCTCTCTGTGATATCACGCGATATCCCAATAAAGTGCGTAAGCTGACCGAGTTCATCAAATGCCGGAGTGATGGTGAGTTCATTCCAGAAAATCGTCTTGTCTTTGCGATAGTTGAGAATTTCACCGAAGTAAGGCGTACCGTGGTCTAGTGCTATTCTGATTGCAGCAACGGTCGCTGGGTTGGTTAGTGGTCCTTGTAGTAGGCGACAAGTTTTTCCGAATATCTCTTGTATGCTGTAGCCAGTCTGCTGTGTAAAAGCGTCGTTAACTGAGACGATTTTATTATCTGGGGTAGCCACAATGACACCCTGAGAAATCGCTTTGAGCGCAAGATCACTTATTTGCAACTTGGTTTCGGCTTGATGCTTGTAGAGCGCCATTTCTATTACTGTGCGTAATTCCTGATCGGAAAATGGCTTAGTAATGTAGGTGAATGAGTTGGAATGATTGGACTGTTCCAGTGAATCTACATTGTTCTTTCCGGTCAAAAAAATCACCGGTAATGAAAATTGTGCGCGTATAGCTTCCGCCGTGGCGACTCCATCCAAATCGCCAGACAGTTGGGTATCCATCAAGATAAGGTCTGGCTTAAGCTCACCAGTCAATTGGATAGCTTTTTCTCCTGAATTGGTTTGCCCTACCGCCTGATAACCAAACAATTCCAGCTTCAATTGCACAAAAATCGCTACTAACTCATCGCTTTCTACAATCAGGATTCTTGGTTTATTCAATGGAGACCACATTGAAAACTCCGTAGTAGCATGATGGATGGACAATTTTTCGGCGGTAATATCATTGAGTTCAAATCTCAACTTTTCCTGCTATATGATTTACCGTATCGAAAACCTGAGAATGATCAAATGTTGACAATGAGTGCGGGTTGACCAGATAGACGCATTAGAAAAAGGTGATATCCGATTCTTGTGCCGCACTATCTTGCCGCGAGCCATTGTGACGACGGAGTTCATCTTCCATCGTATAGGTATTCTTCAGTTCTTCCAGCCAATCCTCGGTGCGTGGGAGCGCAACCTGTGGCAGGTCTTGTGCTAGTTGTTCGAACTTGGTCATATCATTGCGTACTACTTCCAAAATCTGGCTAATCCTATCTTGAAATTGTAGTGAAACCAACAGGCTTTCTATGTCACTCCGTATCACATTCCCATGATGGCGCATCTCTTCAGCGGAGTCGCCCAAGGTTTCTACATGTGACAGAACATCGCGTACCACTTCACCAGAAAGTTCAAGAATTTTCTTGTCTTGAATTGCGGAACGATCCGCAGTCGCTAAGGCGACTTTGGTGACGTTGGCAATATGGCTAACTCTCTCAGTCATGCGCTTACCAGTCTCGGCGGAAAGGTGTGAGAGCTTTCGTACTTCATCTGCTACAACTGCGAAACCGCGTCCCTGTATCCCGACCCGTGCCGCCTCGATCGCTGCATTGATTGCTAACAGATTGGTCTGCGCAGCGATTTGCCCAACTTCCTGTGCCATACTATTCATGTCACCTGTTGACTTAGCTAAATCGCGGATGCAGGCTAGTAATTCATCTTTGCTCTCTATCATATGCGTCAAGGAATTGACCAGCGGAGCAAGCTCTTTCTTGCATAACTGCAGTAAGGTGATCGTCACATCGCTTTTCGGCGCATTGTGGATGTCTATGTTGCTCGCTCCCTCAAACCCCGCTTTGTCTAAAGCAGTTACCATGGATGAAAAGCTATTGAGTAAATCTTGCACCGATGTTTCGGATTGATTTTTGACTGTATCTACGTGTGCTTCCCACAACGGCAATACATTCGTGAGCAAGTCGCGCAAAGCATTGACGGTATTCGCATCATCGCTAAATCGTTCGGTGCTGGCCTCATTGGCATTTTCAATCGCAATGCTACGTAGCAGGCTAAGCACCAATAAGCTAACCGCAATTGCCGCTAGCGCAAAGATAGAAAAGTTGATCAAGCTAGCTTGTCGCCAAGCCAGTGTCAGTGCAGCGGCAATACTAATAAATCCAGCGAGATAAACAAAGCTTGGTTGACGAAAAAAATCTCTTTGCATAATTACTCATCCTAAGTGATGTTTCCGTTGCGTTGGTTGCATTCGTTGCATTCGTCGCATTAATTAAGTCGCTCGAATGTCTTATTCGAGCGACTTAAGCATTTGAAAAAAATGATGCATTTGATGTTATTCCAGCGATAGGCTTGGCGAGCTTCCAGACTCTGATCTTAGCTAGCCATGAAAGCATAATAAATCTTTATTACTCTACAAATGATTCTAAACAATATTTAATCGCTCTTGCATTAAAAAAGCTTCATCAGGGAAATATTTTTCCAAAGTAACAACAAACTTTTGCGTATTTAACAAATCGTGCCTGCGCTCAATCGAATATCTTGATTTTGTATCAAGCAAGTTTCTAATAAAAGCTTGATGGCTTTCTCCAAGGTTTCGACAGACATGCTGGCCGCGCCAGGGTGATGACAGGCTTGGTCCGGCAAATACGGTATGTGAACAAACCCAGCACGTTTTATGCCAGGTTGCGTGTTGGCATAATGCATCAATCCGTAAAAAACATGGTTGCAAACATATGTACCCGCGGTTTGCGAGACGCTGGCGGGGATGCCTTGTGCCCGCAATGCTTGCACGATGGCTTTGATCGGTAAGCTACTGAAATAAGCGGCAGGGCCATCTTCGACTATCGCCAGATCGATAGGCTGTGCGCCAACATTGTCGGGAATGCGCGCATCGTCGACATTGATTGCTATCCGTTCTATGCTCATGTCGGGACGTCCGCCAGCTTGGCCTATGCAAATCACCAGCTCTGGCTGGTGCAAGTCTATTAGTTGCTGTAATTGCGTAATGGACGTGCCAAATTCGCATGCAAGCTCTGCGACCTTGATCTTATGCGACGTATGTGAGGTGTGTGCGGCTTGAATCGTTTGATCCGCGAAACGGCGTACAACTTCCCATGAGGGATTGATAGTTTCGCGATTAAACGGCGCAAAGCCTGTGAGTAAAATAGTGGACATAGCAGATGTTCTAGATAAGAAAATACATCAAAGTGATATTGCAAACCAAGACCGCAAGCGCAGTGGGGATTTGATACTTAATCACTAAATATTTGTCTTTTAATTCCAATAGTGCAGCAGGAATAATATTGAAGTTGGCGGCCATCGGCGTCATCAAGGTACCACAGTAACCCGACAACATACCGATCGCGACCAAGGGCGCCGGATTTGCATGATGTTGCAGGATCAAAAACGGTAGCGCAATACCTGCTGCCATCACCGGAAAGGCGGCAAAGGCATTCCCCATGATCATCGTGAACAAGGCCATTCCCACACAATAAATCACGATCAGGGCCAGCTTGCTATCGGGATTGACAAATAAGCTGACTAGCGTTTGTATTGATTGCCCGGTCTTCGCGGCGACGAAAACGCCACCGAGCATCGCTAACATCAAAGGTAAGATCAAAGCCCAACCCATGGCATCAACCAATCGACGTGATTCTTGAATTGCGTTTAGCGGCGTGCCACCTGTGATTTTGCAGGCATAGGCGACGCTGAAGAGACATGCGATGGTTAAGCAAGCGAGTGTCAGGTTTTTTTGATCGAGCAAAAAGTAATCGCCAATTTGTATATTTTTACCTGTTAAAGTCAGTAATACAGTTACCAGCGGAATCGCAATCGCTGGCAAAAATAGACGGTTACCAAATTTTTCTGCGAATGCGATTTTGTTTGTATTCGCTTTGCTTTGATGTTGTCCACTGCCGAGTAAATTGCTACCGGCGATCAATGCCAGTAACAACACGATGCCGCCTTGAATTTTGTGTGTGAGTGGCTTGCCCAGATTAGCGATCATGATGTCGCCAAATAAAAAACCGACTCCGAATAAAAACCAGAACAGGCCAGTCGTCCAACGTTTAGGATTACTCACATCGCGCACGCTCAAGTAAGCAATCGCCATAATGATGATGCCGATCAGATAAAACACGATTTGTAGATTGAGCAAGCTGGCGCCTGCATTCAGTGCGCTGTTCATGCTTGCCCTCCTTGTTTAATCTGTTGAGATTGCTGCCGTTGCTGCCACTGCGCTACCTCACTCGCAATCTGTGCGTCTAGCCAAGAGAGTCGAATTAAGTGAATAAGCAAGGCACACAAGGCAGTGGGAATTGCCCATAGACCTATCATCAAAGGTTCAATATGGGTAATGCCGTTTTCTTTCAAGAAGCCAGTCATCAAAAGTACGGCGCCAAATGCGATAAAAATATCTTCGCCAAAAAACAGCGCGACGTTGTCACAGGCGGCGGCGTGGGCAGCAATTTTTTCCCGCAAGTGTTCAGGTAATTCACCATGTTTTGCCAAGGCCGCACCTTCTGCCATCGGGAAAAGTAGAGGACGTACAGTTTGCGCTTGGCCACCCAAACTGATCAGGCCGAGCGAGCAGGTGAATTGGCGCAAGACAAAGTACAACATCAAAATACGACCGGTGGTAGCGCTACGTATGCTACTTACCCAACTCTGCGCGCGCTCTTTCAGACCATATTTTTCTAGTAAAGCGATGACAGGCAAGATCAACATAATGCTGGCAAGCTGGCGACTATTCATAAATTTCTCGCCAAAAGTTTCCAGCAGCACTGCTGGATCCATACCAACCGCTAAGCCCGTGGCTAAGCCTGCCGAAATGACGACTAGCAAAGGATTAAAGCGTAGCGCAAAGCCAGCAACGATGATGGGTATGCCGACTAAGGGCAACCATAAACTGCTATCCATGTACTTGATCTCCTCGAATTTCCTTGATTTTTGTTTGTGATTATTTTTGTGTTTTGTTTGCGTCGATTATTGATTTTTTATTGATGTTTTTTCTTGCTTGATATTGAAAAATTATGAATGCTCGGGTGCCGCTATAGTCACGCCAAGCTGTACTAGCTGCGCGCGTATCGATTCCAATAGGTGCAAAGCATGGACGCCATCGCCGTGTACGCACAAGGTTTCAGCGCGAACAGAAATTAGTTCGCCACTGACCGATTGTAATTGCTGATGTTGCACCAACTTGAGAGTTTGCTGTACCGCTTCTGCATCATCCTCTATGCAAGCATCAGGAAAAGTACGAGCACGCAGGCTGCCATCGTTGTTGTATCGCCTATCAGCAAAGGCTTCTTGAATGACGTGTATACCAGCGGCTGCTGCTTGTGTGACTAAGGCGCTGCCAGCAAGTGCGACCAGACGTAGTTGTGGCTGACAATCTTGAATCACGCGAATGAGAATGGCACCGAGTTCAGAATCTTTAGCCGCTTGATTATACAAAGCACCATGCGGCTTCAGATGTTGCACAACACAGCCTTCTTGTTCAGCTATTTGGATCAAAGAATTCACTTGTTCGCATAACTGTTCAAACAAAATTTCAGGTGAGGGATGTTGTACGCTCCTGCCGAAATTTTCTTTATCGACAAAGCTAGGATGCGCACCAATAGCAACATCATTTGCGCGTGCTAAACGGACGGCGGTACGCATACTGTCGGTGTCACCGACATGCCCGCCACAAGCAATATTCGCCGAGCTGACGATCTTGAGTATCGCTGCATCATGTTGCCCGCCTTCCCCCAAATCTGCATTTAGATCGATACGCGGCAACGTTTGTAAGGTGGTTGAAGATTTATGCATATTCCATGCTGTCCATACGGCGCAATTCGCGTTGCCATTTTTCTTGTGCGGCAATTGCAGTGTTGAGATCGACTTCAATAAAACAGAAATGTTGTCCTATCGGCGTTTGTGCAATTTTCCATAAATCGGCTTCTATCACCGTTGCGATACGCGGGTAGCCGCCCGTAGTCTGGCAATCCGCTAACAATACTATGGGCTGACCACTTGCTGGCACTTGCACGACGCCAGGTAACACCGCATGTGACAGTAATTCGGATGAAGATTCACGTTCCAATTTATCGCCTTCTAAGCGAAATGCCATGCGATTACTTTGTGAACTGACGCGCCAGGCTTGTTGCCAGAATTTTTTACGCGCGCAACTATTAAATTGCGCGAATTCTGGCCCGCGGATAGCGCGAATTTCAGGTGTCCAGCATCTTTGTAGCACACCGACCGAGCGTTTAAAAAGACGCGGCTGTCCAAGAGTCAACACATCGCCTTTGCGCAATGCACGCCCCTGATGTCCGCCAAATCCAGCTTGTAAATCGGTGGCACGCGAGCCTAGTATAGATTCAACTTCTATCCCGCCATCCACCGCCAAATAGGCACGCGCTTCTTTTTGCGCTCCTTGCAGACATAAAGTTTGTCCTGCCTGAGCGAAGTGGCGCCAGGCTTTAGCAACCAGTTTGCCGTCTAGCTCTGCCGCAAAATTCGCCCCGCATAGCGCGAACCAGGTAGCGCGTTGAAACACGATTTGCAATGGGCCAATCACGATTTCCAATCCGGCGTAGTGTTCTGGATTGCCAACCAATTTATTTGCCAGAATTAAGGATGTTGCATCGAGCGCACCTGCCTGACTGATTCCCAGATGGCGCAGCCCACGTCGCCCTAAATCTTGTACGGTGGTTTGTATTCCCGCTTTTTGAATGAGGATGCCGGCTCGCAGGTCGGAGGTGATGTCGATTAGATTATGCATCAATGCGCTCCACGATAAAGCGCACCAGATCACCGGGTTGCAACAAAGTCGGTGGTGTGTGCAGAGGATGAAAGAGCGGGAGTGTCGTACGTCCTATAAGTTGCCACCCACCGGGGCTGGCTGCGGGATAAATTCCCGTCTGGCTGCCGCCGATACCGACTGAACCAGCTGGCACTTGCAGGCGCGGATCACTGCGGCGTGGCGTTGCCAAGGAAGGTGGTAAGCCACCTAAATAAGCAAAACCAGGTTGAAATCCCAAGAAATACACCAGATAACTAGCCGAACTATGGAGAGCAACGACTTCGGTAGGACTGAGTTGAGCGTGTTGTGCAACCACATCCAGATCGGGTCCAAATTCGCCACCATAGACGACGGGAATTTGAATTTCGCGGGCTTGAAATAGCAAAGGATCTGTGTTGTCCGCCAATGCTTGTAAGGTTTCCAGCATCGCTTGCGGATGTTGCTGCTGCGGGTCGAATATCGCGGTCAGATTGTTCATGCCGGGGACGATATCAATGCAGCATGCTAGTTCTTTCAAACCTTGCGCAATACCCCAAATCAGGCGCTGGCAATCGACATCAATCTGATCTGAGCAGGACTGCATGACGGCAGCCCGCTCGCCCAGTAAATAGAAGGAGAAATTTGCCCGCATCATCGGCTAGCGCCTGGTAGCAAGGGATCTGCTATAAACTACCAGCGAAAACCAAGTTTGACACTAGCAGTTTGATTATCACCAGTGCGATCAACTTCTGCGGCCAGATTCATCAAACCAAAATTGGCATTCACACCAGCAAATACTTTACTGGCTGTTGGCGATACTTTGTGCAAGCTACCGACATTTGGTGTCACGCTGCCCCAAACGCGGCCAATTCCCGCATAGGGAGTAAACATTACAAAACCTTTGGATACCAATAACTCCACACTGCTACTGTCAAAACCGAGTTGACTGACACCAGACAATTTAGAATAGGCGCCACGAATTGCAATTGCTGGCAAGGCAACATTACCTTCTAATAATGAATAGCGTGCTTCAATGCCCATTAGCTTGATATTGGAATCTGGTACTGCACTCAATGAAGCGCCGACATCGATATTGAATGGCAAGCCTTTATGCAAATGTAGTTTAGGGATAATTAAAGTGGAGATGTCGGCACCAGCTTTCTGCCATACACCGCTATTGGCTAATGGCGTGAACGAGAGTTCAGCGCCGAGGTCAAAACCGGTAATACCAAGTGCTGCGGCTGGCGTCACACCTTTGTAGCTAGCAGCTGAAGTGAAATCACTAGCAAGACGACCAAATTCAGATTGGTTCAGGTTTTTTAATTGTGTGAAATCTGTTCCAGCAGTTGCGATGGTGGATGCGCCGCCTAACAAAGCGAGGGTCGCCAATTGCAAGATTTTTTTTGTAAACATAAAAACTCCAGAAGTTTAGTAAGCAATGCATAGTGAGTAATGCATCGTAAATAATGAGATATGGGCGGGCAAAAAACTTGAGCAGCCATACGGATACCAGATGAACGACTACTCTCGATCTTTACTGTCAATAAATAGACTTTGCGGCGATTTTACCGCGACAAATCTAAGTTCAGTGAAATTTACTGCGGAGTTTTAGCGAAAATGACGATTTGGTATGCTCTGCGAAAACAAATAGAGCCCGATCAGCGCTAGGCCTGCAAATGTCGCACCCACATAGAAGGTAAATGCGGCGCCTAGGTTTTCCCACAACAAACCAGCAATCAGGCTGGCGCACAGTAAGGCAATGCCGCTGACCAGATTGAAGAATCCAAAAGCCGTACCACGTAAATCTGCTGGCGCGCATCCTGCGATCATGGCAGACATTAAACCCTGTGTCATGCCCATGTGTATGCCCCATAAGGCAACGCCCGCCAGCAAGCCCATCCAGTGATGGCTGACTGCAAAAGTTAAATCCGCCAGTATCAATACGATTAGACCACCCGCCAGCAAATTGGTCGGATTCAGGCGATCTGACAGCTTGCCGAAAGGATAGGCACTCGCAGCGTAGATTAGATTCATCAACACCATGACTAGGGGGACATAGGCTAGTGGTACACCTAATTGCTGGGCTCTCAGTAGTAAAAACGCTTCGCTAAAACGGGCGAGTGTGAAAACACCACCGAGGCAAACCACCCACCAATAGCCTGATCCTAAGCGTATCAAGTTCGCTTTACTAATAGGATTGGCTGGTCGCTTTTCGACATGCACCTGCGGTTCCTGTACACCAAACAATAAGAGGCACATGGCAGCAATTCCAGGGATAACAGCCAGCCAGAATATGCGTCGGAAATCATTCATCCACAACAGCATGAGACTTGTCGCAATCAAGGGACCGAGAAATGCACCAA
This sequence comes from Affinundibacterium flavidum, assembly GCF_014284175.1. Lineage (GTDB taxonomy): Bacteria > Pseudomonadota > Gammaproteobacteria > Burkholderiales > Burkholderiaceae_D > Undibacterium > Undibacterium flavidum. The sequence goes on along the minus strand of NZ_JACOGA010000002.1, from coordinate 117,334 downwards.
CCGTGTCCAAGGATTGCCGTAAGCCAAAAGCCGCGCCGTGCATGTGCGCTTGTGTAATGTCGGTGATTAAGGCATCGCGCGGTGCGCCGCGTATGCCTTTGCCAACGCGATCCATTAAGCGCGCTGTGATGAGCAAGCCCATACCTTGTGTGATTGCGAATAAGGGTTTGGTGAAGGCACTCATGCCATAACCTATCACCGCCAGTGTTTTGCGTTTGCCTAGGCGATCACTTAATGCACCTGAAAATACTTTGACGATTAGGGTTGTTGACTCTGCAATACCGTCAATCAGGCCGACAGCGAACACACTTAATCCTAAGCTACTGACCATGAATAACGGTAACAAGCTATGGATCATTTCAGACGAAATATCCATCAACATGCTGACCATGCCTAATACCCAAATACTTTTCGGTAAGTGATCCTTGGTATTTGCAGTCGCGGCAGCTTCTGGTGTGGCAGTTGGGGGAAGTGGCATAAGCTTTGAGTTGTTGTTGGTGCTTACCTGAAAAAAGAATAGATGTGAGAAGTAAGGTAAGAGCTAAGTCGTGAGGTTAAGTATTAATTGCTGCATCAAATTTCCTTCAATCCTGGCAGCGTAAAACTTTGATTTCTTGACGGAATTAAGACTTCGGTATTCTTGAGCTTGGAGGCAAAGAGTCGCATGACTTCCTCTTCGCCATGGACTAATATCGTATGTTCAGGTTGAATTTGTTTTTGCCATGCCAGTAATTCGGCGCGATCGGCATGCGCAGAAAAACCATTGATCGTATAAATGTGGGCGTTGACATCGACCTCTTCACCAAACAAGCGCACCGTTCTGGCTCCGTCAATAATCTGGCGCGCTAACGTGCCCATGGCAGCAAAACCGACAAAGATCACGCTGGCATTCTTGCGCCATAGATGATGCTTCAGATGATGCCTGACGCGGCCTCCGGTACACATACCCGATCCCGCCATAATGACCGCACCGCTGGTAATGCGGTTAATCGCCATACTGTCGGTTTGATCACGGGTGATGTGTAAATTATTGAGATGAAATGGATCACGTTTTTGCTTAAAAAGGCGACTGGCTTCATCGTCATAACATTCGGGATGATGGCGGAAAATTTCCGTCGCGGAAATTGCCATCGGCGAATCTAAGAATACATGCATGGCTGCGGGCAATAGTCCCTTTTCTACGCCTTCCCGCAGATACCATAGAATTTCTTGCGAACGTTCTAAAGCAAACGTGGGAATGATGACATTGCCGCCGTGTTGAAATGTGTCATTGATTGCCTGATACAACTCTTTGACTGAGGCGTCGAGAGAACGATGCAAGCGATCGCCGTAGGTCGTTTCCATCACCACGACATCAGCCGGTGGTGGCGGAACAGGATCGCGCAAGATTTTGCGGCCACGACTGCCTAAGTCTCCCGAAAAAACGATGCCACAGCTCTTACGTCCTTCTTTCAATTCCAGAAAAATACTGGCAGAGCCAAGAATGTGCCCCGCATCGTAGAATGTGGCGGTGATACCTGCCGCGACGTTAATCGGTTTTTCGTAATGGGCTACGCGTCCAAAAAAATCAAAGCAGCGAGTTGCATCGTAGAGCGTATATAGAGGTTCTTCCACTGGACGTTGATTGCGTGCGTGGCGTTGTTGCCTATGGGCTTGTGCACGTGCATCGGCTTCTTGTAAATGCGCAGAATCGAGTAAGACCAGACGTGTTAAATCTTTGCTGGCGCTAGTGGTGATGATTTCGCCTTTAAATCCGCGTTTCACCAGCAAAGGCAAACGTCCGCAATGATCGAGATGGGCATGCGTTAGCAAAACAAAATCGATACTCGCCGCATCAAAGCCAAAGTCTTCTTGATTCTCTTCAGACAAATCGCGCCCACCTTGAAACAAGCCGCAATCAATTAGAATTTTCTTTCCGGCGCATTCGATCAAATGACAAGAGCCGGTCACATCTTTGTCGGCGCCATGGAAAGAGATTTTCATGATATTTCCTTCGGAATTGAGATTGCATTTGTGTTGAGTATGCGCTGAGTTTGCATCAAATATGCACCGAATATGCGCCCTGTTGCGAATCTCAGTTCTGATCTACCGCAAACTCTGGCATGCAAATTCACGAGCATCTCATTTGCCAGCCTTTTTTGCGCTTGCGCGAATGTTTGCCAGACTGGCTCCTGGCGTAATCAGATTGCCGTCGTAACGTAGTTCTATCAAAGCCGGTAATTTCTGTTGGCGTGTATGCGTCAAGGCGCGTTGCAAGGCGGCCGAAAAATCTTCGGTGTGCTCAACGATTTCGCCATGCGCACCGTAAGCACGTGCAAGTGCGGCAAAGTCGGGGTTCTGTAGCTGTGTGCCCGAGACCCGTTCAGGAAATTCACGTTCCTGATGCATGCGTATGGTGCCGAACATCGAATTATTAAACACCAGAATGATCACCGCGGCACCGTATTGCACGGCGGTCGCCAACTCTTGCCCATTCATCAAAAATTCACCATCGCCAGCGAAGGTGACGACAGTGCGGCTAGGGTCGAGAATTTTGGCGGCGATACCAGCGGGGACGCTATATCCCATCGCGCCTGCGGTGGGAGCTAATTGCGTGCGCAAACCACCATACAGAAAATAACGATGCGCCCAAGTGGCGTAGTTGCCTGCTCCGTTAGTAATGATGGTGTCGGCAGGGCAGGCTGCTTGCAGATCCTGTACTACCTGCCATAAATTAAGCGGTGCATTTTCTTGTTTGAAAATCGCTGGCTCTTGTTGCCATGCCGCGAGTTCGGCTTTTGCTTGCTGTAGTTGCGTTGACCAATCCGGTGTGCTCACTTTTGGTAAGCACCTTAATGCTGCGGCAATCTCACGCATACCGCTATTGATCATCATATCGGCTTGATACACGCGCCCCAGCTCTAGTGCGTCGCTGTGAATATGGATTAAAGATTGGCGCGGGCAGGGCGCTTCGAATAAGGTATAGCCGCTGGTCGTCATTTCTCCCAGTCGTGGGCCAATCGCAATCACCAGATCGGCATTTTTGATTCTATCTGCCAATTTCGGATTAATCCCGATGCCTACATCACCTACATAGTTCGGATGTGTGTTCGCGAGTAAATCTTGAAAGCGGAACGCACAGCCTACCGGGAGTTGTTGGCGTTCGGCGAATGCTGCCAATTGTTGACACGCGGTCTCGTCCCAACCTGTACCACCAAGTAAGATAAATGGGCGTTTTGCCTGTGTTAAACGGAAGTGTAATTCTTCGATTTGTGCAGCAGATGGAGAGGCTTGTACGGGACGATAGGCGCGAGTATCGGCGACGCTGGCCTGTGCTGACAAACAATCTTCTGGCAATGCCAATACCACCGGGCCCGGGCGTCCGCTGGTAGCGATTTGGAAAGCGCGCGCTATGTATTCTGGTATTCGGTCCGCTCTGTCGATTTGCGCTACCCACTTAGCCATTTGCCCAAACATGCGACGGTAGTCAATTTCTTGAAAAGCCTCACGCTCGACAAAATCATTGCCAACTTGTCCCACGAATAAAATCATCGGCGTCGAATCTTGAAATGCGGTATGAACGCCAATCGATGCATTGGTGGCACCTGGCCCCCGTGTGGCAAAACAAATGCCGGGTTTGCCAGTCATTTTGCCATAGGCATCAGCCATAAATGCCGCGCCGCCTTCTTGGCGATTAACGATGAAACGTATAGAACTATCATGCAGCGCGTCGAGTACGGGCAAATAGCTTTCACCAGGAACACCAAAAATAATATCGACGCCGTGGATTTGCAAAGCATCAACGACTAATTGACCACCAGAACGGGATGTAGGCATAGAAAATAAGTGCAAGAGAGTAAGAGCTATAAGCTAACAGAAGTTTGGGGCCTGCGACAAATTGAATTGATAAGGTAGTCTGATTTAGCGCAGTTCATTTGCTTATTTGTCGCGATGCAAATAACAATCGACGGTTGGTATTTAAGCTAGGTTGATTGGTAATGCACTCATTAGTTTTTATACCATTCTGATTTGTATCGATATGAAATACACCACAGTAAGACGTCGCAGTATTGGAATGAGTCCTCGAAATTTGTCTTTTCCTGGAGCAATGACTTGCAAGCGCTTTGGTTTTTCACTATCTTCTAAGAGTAAAAAAAGACCATCATTCGAAAAGTCATTTTGAGTGACATTTAAGAAACTTAGGAGACACCATGAATTTCGCATCCATCACTAAACGTCGTTTAGCCTCACTCGCTATCGCCACTGCCGCCTTCTGCACTGTGCCAGTATTTGCTGACACGGTGACAGTATCGGGGGTTAAGCTCGACGATACAGTGCAAGTTGGTACGCAAACTTTGAAGCTCAACGGGGCGGGGGTGCGTTACAAGGTGATTTTTAAAGTGTATGTGGCGGCATTGTATTTGCCAGAGGAGAAGTCAACGACCCCCGAGGTCTTGGCTTTGCCTGGAGCAAAGCGTGTCACTCTAGTCATGCTGCGTGAGTTGAGTAACGATGACTTGGGGCACCGCTTTATGGATGGTTTGCGAAATAATTTGGATATTGAAGAACGTTCCAAATTAATCAAACCGATGATCACGTTCGGCAAAATGTTTTCTTTGGTCCCTGTGCTAAAGAAAGGCGATATTTTGACTTTTGACTGGATTCCGGGTACAGGCATTGTTTGTCAGTTTAACGGTCAAAAGGTCGGCGAAACGATTAATGACTCAGTTTTCTACAGTGCAGTGTTACGTATTTGGTTGGGCAAAGATCCTGCTGATGAATCACTGAAACAAAAAATGCTGAATGCAAAATCATCTTAATTTTGCTTATTGATTTATTCACGAAAAGCACCGCAATGTCGGTGCTTTTTTATTGCTCATCGTCGAACTGAATCGATAGTACTTAAGGATTTCCGCGCTAGCTGCTACAATCACGCCCGAAGCAGGCCAGACAATCGCTGGTTGCCGTGTTCACACGGCGACGGGAGGAAGGTCCGGACTCCATAGAGCAGGGTGACGGCTAACGGCCGTACGTTGAAAGCCAAGGCGCAAGCTGAGGTATAAGGCGAGGAATAGGGCCACAGAGACGAGCGTATTTAGTTACGGTGAAACGCGGTAACCTCCACCCGGAGCAATTTCAAATAGGCACGCGTTGAGGCGGCTCGCGGAGCGTGCGGGTAGAAAGCTTGAGCGGCGGAGTAATCCGTCGCCTAGAGGAATGATTGTCATAGTGTGATGCAGCAATGCAAAGCGCCGTAACAGAATCCGGCCTACCGGCCTGCTTCATTTTTATCCCCGAACGTTGTGTTCTTTGTTTTATTCATCCTCCGCGTTTTCCCCTCTTTTCACTCCTCGCTTTTTGATCTTTATTCTTTGGGGGATTGCACCACACCATCCCAACATCATACGAGTACTTGGTTCATAACGAGCAAATCCGAGTTGGAGCCTAGTGTTAGCAGTGTTACACTTCGAGACTATCATAATGTGGCATTTTCAATAGTGCACTTTCATTCTTTAAAGTCATAGAAGATGAATGTCAGCGAGTCAGGAGCGATGCATGGCGAGCAGCAAAAGAAAATTTGAAACGTGGGAAGTGCCAGTTTGGCTATTAGTCAGCTGTGTGTTCGTGATTATTTCGGTGATCGTTGCGCAGACGTGGTGGTCGATTACGCAAGATAAGGCTTTAACTCTCGCTGCTGCCAATAAAAATAGCCTGCTCAATCTGCGTATTTTAGAAGAACATGCCAACCGCGTCTTGCAAGATGCGTCGCGCGCAACGATTGCTGCCGCAGAAGAGTTACAAACCAAGCCTGAATCTGTATTGCGGGATGAAGCCAGCGTCCGCTTGATACTCAGTAATCAACGCAGAGACTCACAATTTATCTCGGCAATTTCTTTGGTCGACAAGCACGGCATGTTGTGGGCATCGTCCCTGCGGTTTCCGATTGATCCTATCGATTTGTCGGCGCATGACCATATCGCCTACCTGAACAAATCGGCAAACGCCTATCAAAAAGAGCTGCAAATTGGTTCGCCTTACTTACCCAAAAAAGCGACGCAGGCGATCTTACCAATCGCGCGCAATGTATTTCTGCCAAATGGACAGGCAATAGGTCAGGTGCAGGCTGAAATTAGTCTTAGTTATTTCCAAGAATTTTATGAGCGCGTGGCGAAAGATGCTGGTGCGAAAATATCTTTGTACGACAAAGAAGGGAAATTGATCGTACAAGCAATCTCGCATCAAGTTGCTTACAAGGCTGAAGTAGATAGTGCTGTGGTAGCCAGCGTCAAGAACAGTTTTGCGGAAAATGGCCGATTTGAAAATAGTGTGACTGGGGCTGATCAGGCGACTAGCTACACCTATTTGAAGATGAATGATTTTCCTTTAGTGGTGGTATTTGGGCGCGATCTAAATACGATCTTAGCTGAGTGGCAAAAGCGTTTGGAGCAACGCTTAATCTTCGCGGCTTTATCGATTTTATTTACTTTGCTGCTGGCAATTTTGCTGTACAAAAAAGTCCATCATCTGAAATTATCCCGAGAAAAATTAGCGGATAGTGAACGTCGCTATCGTTTGCTTTTTCAAGATGCACAGGATGGCATTTTGTTGATCGACAAAACTTATCACTTTGTTGACGGCAATCAGAATGCATTGGAAATGTTAGCAGTCGACAGCAAGCAAGACTTGATTGGACTGGACATAGAAGAATTTTCTGCGGACTGGCGCTATACCCAGCCGACAGTTGCCGCTAAAAAAGCTGAAGCCATTCGAAAATTTGTCGATCTGGCGTTCAAAGGCAAAGTCCAAAAATTTGAATGGATGGCACATAGGCGCGGCAAAGATTGGTACAGTGAAGTGAATTTGAGCCGCGTCAAAATTGCGAATGAACCTATCATCTTTTGTGTGATGCGCGACATCTCACAACGCAAACACGCAGAGCGTTTATTGCAGGGGCAAAATCAATTATTGCAATTGATAGGCAGTAGCGACAGTTTAGAATCGATTTTGATCGATACTTGCCATTTTGTCGAAAAAAATAATCCGCACTGGCATTGTGGTGTGCAATTATTGTCCTTGGATCAGCGTGTGTTTATGCAAACCATAGGCCATCACTTTCCAGAAATTTTACGTCGGCAATTGAATGAAGCACCCGTGTGCCAAGGGAATGGTGTCTGGAGTGAAGCTGTGCTCGAAATGATTCCTGTCTGGACGCAAGATATCGCCAAATCGCCAGCTATGGAATTCATCGCACAACGTAAGTTATTAGCGAATTACGCGGCGGTAGGTTCGTGGCCGATTATGGGGAAAACTGGTTTGATCTTGGGTACATTTACGCTATTTACGGAATCGACTGCGGCATTAAATAATGAAGATTTAAGCTTGATCAGTATCGCGACCGACGTATCGAGTATCGCGATTGAAGGTAAGCGCGCTGAGGAAAAAGCGATACGATTTGCACACTATGATGATGTTACTAAGCTGCCTAGTCGATTCCTATTTAATCAATATTTATCAAAAGCCTTGATCTATGCCAAGGCTGGGAACGCCAGTCTGGCAGTGTTGTTGTTAGAGTTAGATCGTAGTAAAGCGATTAACGATAGTTTTGATCTTGATGCTGCCGATTATCTCTTGAGTGAATTCGTGACGCGATTAAAACAATTGATCAGCGAATTTGACACTCTGGCAAGGGTAGGTAATGACGAATTTATGTTGATGTTAGAAGGTAATAAAACGACCTGTGAATTAGCTCGATTCGCGGAGCAATTATTGCAAATCAGTCAGCAGGCTTTTGAGGTACAAGGGCAAGAAGTGTTTGTGAAGCTCAGCATAGGTGTCGCGATATCGCCAGACGATGGAAATGAAGCAGCGAGCCTGATGAAAAATGCAGAAGTTGCGATGTACCGTGCTAAGTATCATGGTGAAAATTTGTATCAATTCTATGACGTTGATACCAACACGCAGGTTCAGCGTAATTTGACTGTCATCTCGGAATTAAAACAGGCGATTCATCATTATCAACTGACCATGCATTACCAACCCAGACTTAATTTTGAGGATGATAAAGTGACCGGCGTAGAGGCCTTATTACGCTGGAATCATCCGCAAAAAGCGGTCTTGTTACCAGAAGTTTTCCTGGCAATGGCTGAAGAAGCTGGATTGATGGCGGAAATTGATATGCTGGCTTTTGAGTTGGTGTGTCGTGACATCGTGAGCTTTCAAAACGCTGGCAAGACCATGGGTAAAATTTCATTGAATTTGTCCGCAGCGCAATTTGACGATGCCAAGTTAGTCGACAAGCTACAAGCGCTTATGGATGACTGCAAGCTGACTAAGGCGGCTATCTCGTTTGATATCCCCGTAAATGTCTTGATGCGCAATCCTTCACATTCACGCCAACAATTATTGATGCTGAAAGCGGCAGGATTTGGCCTGTCCATCGATCATTTTGGAGAGGATGCGATTTCCCTATCCAGCTTACAAAATTTCCCTGTTGATAGCGTAATTATTGATCGCGCCATCATTCAAGCGCTTGCTAAAGATGATGGGCCGGCAAGCATAGTCAACGCCATAGTTGCTATCGCCAAGAGTTTGGGGTGGAAAGTGCGAGCGGTAGGTGTAGAGACGCCTGCGCAGTTGCAAGTCTTGAAGGCGCATGCCTGCGATGAATACCAAGGGCATGTTGCTTCCAAAGCACTTTCGCGCCAGACTTTGCTGACTCGGCTCAAATAGGTAATTGACTCAAGTAAATGATTTGCAAGTGATTTGTAAGTGATTTTGTTTTTGATAATGTTTGAAAGCGGACGCAGGTTCAGCAGATTCTAGTAATTTGTTTTGCGCATGCAAGGGCTAATTTGAGTCCTACCGCTTTGACCTACCTAGCGTTTTAAGCAAATAAGTGCGGCTAACTGCAAGCAAGTGCTGCACCTTAGCGAATCTGAGGGGGAGTCATTGTTTTGAGACACTAGGAGAAATTTAACTTTGAGAACAAAACCTAAGCAGAGCGCGGGTTTTCACGGTTTCGCTCTCTTTTTTGGGTCTGAGACAAAATGCGAAAATATAGTAAAAAATGCGAGAGAAATGATACTTTTATGATTGAAGAATGCGCCATTAATGGAAATTTCTAATCAATTACTGAAACTAGAACTCAAAAGGGCGTTACCAGTTAATTCTGATAGCGCCCTTTTTTAAGATGTATTGGATTTGCAGAATATTTGGCACTGCTTGTTGATACTGTTGAATAACTGAACTCACGATGCAGCGAGTTTAACAGTGTCCTCTATCATGGCTTCGTCCAAGTGACCATTTGTCTTATAAGCTCGGTAAAGAATTAATGTCGCACTGGCTTTTTTTTCTGGAGTAACCTTTAACGAAATTTTTGAAATAACCTTTTCAATTTCAGTAATGACTTTAGTCAACATCAGCATATCAGGAGCGGCATATCGATCTACCATTAGTCGAAATAGTGTGCTTTCACGTAATAATCCATTAAAAAAAATTGATGGATCATATCCAATTTCCGGTCTATCAAGATCAATTTTAACGCATGCTTCGGTGGTTATTTTAGTTAGGCAGTCGGCAGTTATTCCAAGAATGCTTTCCAAAAGTAGAACCGTTCCCATATCGTCATCAGTTCCACGTGGCTTGTAAGCAGCGTTACCATTCAGCACATAGTTAATATCGATACCAAGCGGTGCGATAGCTGCCAAATATTCAGCATCGGGAATTCGCTTTCCCGTTTCGTAATTTCTTTGCGAGCGCACAGTGATGCCAGTCTCATCCGCAATCTGTGCTTGAGAAAACCCAATTAATTCTCTCTGTTCACGAATCCTAAACCCAATTGTTCCGCTTTCCATAAATACCCTATTGACACAGGAACATTTGTTCCTTTATGATTCGATTGTTCCGCTTTTGAGCACAAGTAGAACATCATCTTAACAGGAGATTGTATGGAGCAAAAGCAGCTAAAAACACGTGAAGAGATATTGCGTGACTTCGAGAGCAAAGGTATCAGCATACGTGGTTGGGCAATCACTCATGGCATTCCTCCCGCAATTGTGCATGGATTGCTTAAGGGGGAACGCTCAGGCCGTATCGGGAAAAGCCACAAAGCAGCCGTATTACTTGGCTTAAAGTATGGCGAAATCGTCGATTGAGGACTCTATGAATGGTAATCAAATTGAGTTCGTAACCGCTGAGGAAGTTGCTGAATTGACGGGCTTAACGTTGCGTCAAGTTAACGAACGCTGTTTAAATCCCAATCATAAGCAGCGCTTATGTGGTGCGGAGCAAGTCACGATAAATAGCGTTAAAACGTGGAAAGTGCCAGTTAACAGCATTTCAAATGAAGCGCATTACAAACTGTGTCAACAGCAGAAAGATGCGTTCGAAGGTCGGCAATCAAATCCTGAAAAATTGGAAAAAGCTGCCGACCTTTGCGAAAAAAGGTCGGCAGTTTTAGCAAGTGATAATTATTTGACTGCCGACCCTATGGAAACCGCTGTCAATACTAACGATGCCTTTGTTTTGACAGAAATTTCCTGCCTACCAAAGGTTGGCAAAAGGTCGGCAGTTTCTGAAACATATTTAACGGTTATTCAAGTTTCTGAATTGGAAGATAAGTCACTAAGGACAATTCGAGATCGTTGCAATAACAATTTTTATAAAAACGCCAAAAAGGAAAAAATTAACGGTGGCGAAGGTTGGCTAATCCCAATAACCGACCTGTCTAAAAACGCACAAAAAGCCTATGCAAAGCAATTTGTAGTGCAAACATTAGCGGATTCAAGCGTTAAAGATTTGGTGGTAGTTAAGCCTGTGCTACAGGATGACGAATATAGTCAATTATGGGAAAAATTTGATCGTAAAGGCAGCAACTTCAAGAAAATGGCACATGAAGCCTTAGAGGTATTACTGGCTTATGTAACATTAATTGAAGCTGGTGCTAGTGCCAAACATGCTGAGTCTGCAATCAAGGCAAGCCATAACGTGTCTAGAGCAACGATTTACAGGTCTTTAAATTTAACCAGAAACCACCCTAGAGCGCATTGGTTGCCGTTGTTATGTCCTCATTATCACGGCGGACGTGGAAGGGATGAATGCACCCCTGAAGCATACGCCTTCATGTTGGCGTTAAAGTCGCAGTCACCTCATACAAAACTATCTGTCATCTTGCGCGAAGCTGCCAAGGTAGGTATAGCTAAAGGGTGGAAGCTACCGAGTAGAGATATTTTATCTAGGCGGTTTAAGGAAGTGCCATCTTTTCTATTCAAAGAGGATGCTGAATTGAAACGTAGTTTTCCGGCGGTTGAAAGGGATTATGCCAATCTGGATTTACATCAGTGCTGGGAATCAGATGGTTGTAGAGCTGATGTTTGGTGTCATTGGGAAGATGGCACGGTATCGCGTCCTTTTGTGATTGCGATTCGAGACGTGAGAACCCGCCGGATACTGGCTTTACGCATATGTAAAAATCCGAATGCAGAAGCGGTGCTAGGTGTCTTCGGCATGGCAATGACGAATACACAAGCCATACCACGGTATTTCAAGCTGGATAACGGGCGCGAATATGCCAATAAAATGTTTACTGGTCAACAAAAAACGCGCTATCGATTTAAGAGTTTGCTTGAAGAGGCCAAAGGAATTTTAACTGTTTTAGGGGTAAAGGTACTTTGGTCTGAACCGGGTCACGGGCAAGACAAACCAATTGAATCTTGGTGGAACGTTATTCATGAAAATTGCGATAAAAGCCCGATGTTTGTTGGGGCTTACTGTGGCAAGGATGTGCTAAGCAAGCCGGAGCAATTCCATCAAGAAAAGGCCGTTCCGGTGCGTGCTTACGGGGCGAAATTGATTGAGACCGTTATTGAATTTGAACGCCGTCCCCATCGTGGTAGTGGCATGAATATGCGTACCCCGCTCAACGTATTTGAAGAGTTAGCTTCAACGACCATAACGAATAAGCCAACACCTGCACAAATACGGCGGTGCAAGATGGGAGTTTTGTCGCTGTCTTTGGATAAGAAAGATGCCTCAATCAGTTTCAAGATGGATGGTTTTCCAAAGATGCGCTATTGGCATGAGACGCTTGTGGACTTACCAATATCTGAGCGCACATGGAAATATAACGTCTATTTTGAGTGGGATGATCCTAATTCGCCTGTATCAGTGTATCGCGGTGATGTATTCATTTGTGATGCTAGTCCAATGCAGAAGTTAGATTTCATTGAAGCGCCTGAGAGCGGCAAAGTCATAGAGCATGTGGCGGCAAAAAAGAAATACGTCAAACATCGCAAAGAAGTCATCAAAGCGGTTAGACAAGGCGGCAAGCTAGCATTGCCGGACATGAATAGCCCAATGCATTTAGCGCCTTTGGTTTTGCCTAATCAAGAATCAATCATTGTGGAGGCGAAAAGGCTACGTGAAGTAGCCGCGCCAGTAAGTCCAATAAAGCCAATTGAAGGAAGGTATGGGGAGTTTATTAATACTGAAACGCAGGAAATTTATAAAGGTCGAGCCGCACAGGAAGAAGAAATGCAGGCGCAGTTTAGGGCTGAAGGAGGAACGATAGATACCGAACAGTATCTAGAAGAGTTACGAAAAAAACGAGAGGAAGAATTAAGGAATTCTGCTTACTAACAAAGTGCTTTTGAAGGTAAGCAGAACAAAACACTAATGGGACTGGCTGGAACCAGTCACCAATTTCAACTAGGAGAAGCGATGTTAGATGATTCAAACGGTGTTGTAAATGGGAAGTTTAACGGTATTCCTATTGAGGACAGTCTCGAATATGGCAGGCTGAGAAAAGATGAATATAAGAAATACAATTTAGACGCTGAACAGAAATGGAAAAAACTCACAGTTCGGCTTGCTGAGGAAATATCACACGGCTATACGATGGCGCGTTTAGCCAATGAGATAGGTTACAAAGCGATTGCAATTCATACATGGGCACAAGTTTTCAAAGAGCGAGAAGTTGGAGACGCGTGGTCTGATGTATTCCAATTGGAAAATGCAATTGAATCGCGTTTCAATGAGCTGGATAAAGAGCGCATTATCGTTAAAAGCAAATTTCCCGCAAGAGTGGAAACCAGCGTAACAAAGACCATCATGAAAGCGATTAAAACAGCACGTGAAGAGCAAGAGATCGTGGATATATGCGCCCCTTCTGGCAGCGGTAAAAGCCAAGCTGTGGCTGAATATGTGGCGCAGGTGCGTAAAGCCGAAGGGTTTAATAGTCCTGTTTGGGTGGTGGAACTAACGGCTTTTGCGTTATCAACCAAATCCATATTGGAAATGATCGCAACCGCTTGTGTCAGCCAGAATTTTGAAGTGAGTAATGATCTAAGAGCAGATCGTACAATACGTGAAGCGACAGAAGGACGTGGAGGCGTCTTAATTATTGAAGAGGCACAGCACTTAGGCGACCTGAAAAATATTAACGGTATTCATGTCTTTAACGGGTTGAGGCGTTATACGGATGCAGGTTGTTTTGGCATTGCATTGATTGGAAATGGAGAGCTGTATGACACACTAAAAAAGGGGAAGCGCTCTGCACAGTTGATTAGCCGGATGGAGGCATTTCGTGAGGTCATTCCTGGGGTGGTGGATGATGATGTTGACCGAATCATGGAGGCGTGGGGAGTCGTCGGAAAAGCTGAGAGAACGGCATGCTTGAAGATTGCGAAAAGCCCGGGCGCTTTACGTAGCTTGGTCGGCGTGTTTAAGCGTTCATTGCGTGAGTATGGTGTCATCAATCTGGCTACCATCAATGCAGCACCGAAAGGATAAACCATGACAACCAAATCACAATATTACGCAATGATTCACATAGGCGCGGCAAAGCTTGGCTATAAAGACGATGCTGATTACCGCTCATGGTTAGAAAGTGTATGCGGTAAACGTAGCGCTAAGGATTGCACGCTAAACGAACTGGCATCTATCGTAGTCACATTGCGCTTGTGTAAAGCCCTCGAAAACCCAAGGATAAAAGCGGTGCGAGGTGCAGCGTTAAAAGATGATCGTCCCACAGGTGCGCAATGGGGAACTGCGAATAAGTTATGCGTTAAATTAGGTATGGTTGACGGCTGCCAGAATCCTAGGTTTGTCGCTTTTACCGTTAAGACATGCAAGGTTAGTCATCCACGGTTTTTAACACGTGATGCCATGCAAAAGCTGATTGCTGCGTTAAATAAGTGGTTGATAAACAATGACAATAAGGAGATGAAAAAATGAGTAATACAACGAATGTGGCTTCAACATGCGAGTCATTGTTTAACGATGTAAACGACCTTGGTTCCGGAGTTGCCGCTATCGGTCAACTGTTACGCTTTGGGCAGCATGAGGCTTATCCTGACGTGCTTGATGGTATTGGTGTTGTCTTGCATCATTTAGGTAAAACGATGAGCGGGCTTAATGGGCAATTTATGGATGGTGGTGTTTATCGAAATATTCGTGAGTTGGAGAAAAAAGACGAAGATGCACGAATTTTGCAACAGCATCAAGCGGATAGAGAGAAAGCGATTGCTGATATTCGGGCGATTCTATCGACGGCGACTGTGTCCGCCACAGCGCCAGCAGTTGATATGCAAGTTGCTGAGAGTTGATACCTAAGCATCTTCGCAAAAAGCCGCTTGAATAGCGGCTTTTGTTTTTATTGCCCTTGCATTGAAACTTCTAAAACGGATTAAAACGCCTCACAAGCTACTTAAGAAAGAGTATAGGGTTTGTCTCGTAAAAAACGTGACAACTGTTTTTAACGCGCATTTAACGCTGTTTATACGCTCATTAAAAAGAGGTACGGTGCTTCGACGATTGCGAATCACGAAAACAATACCGCTTATATATTTCCTTCCCATCTCTCTTTATCTCGGAAAATCCAATTGATTCCCAGAACGGAGCAGAGGTTTCTGGAGCGCAATGCACATAGACTTCCGACGCACCGAGGGACTCTATTACTTGCAATAAGTGGTGAGCCAACTTTTTGCCATATCCTTGCCCTCGATAGTTTGGATGTACTTCCATGACGGAAATATAAGAACGCGTAAACATACCAAACGCGATAGGGCGGTCATCTACTGCCAGACAATGTACTTTACCTTCAGCAAAACAAGGTTCAATAACATGCCAATTTACGAAAAAGCCTTCGTATGTGCTTGCGTACTCCTCCTGAAGCCATGAACGAATATCCTCTTTGTGGTCGGTTGATGGTGATTCAATAATTGTGATCATGCTTGACCGATTCTCTAATGTTTTAACGCAACAGTAGCAACTATTAAAGCTGACCGGGGATCTTTAAAGAAGCCGTTTGGGGTGAGCAGCGCTTGGACTCGAACCAAGATCATGACGATCTAAAAAGACCCTCAACCGTTCCCTTGGAAACTACCGCTCATAGTTGGAGCTTCTGATTTTTGATAAAAAGAATGGGGGGAGCGGTGCCGGATTCGAACCGGATCATACGGGGCTCATTGCTAAGATGCGTAACCATTCCCATTGGAAACAACCGCTCACGAAGCGAAGATACCATAAAAAATATCTTGTGTCTTTGTAACTGCTGACACCCGTCATTCTTTTGTGGTGACGTGTGTCAGCGCAAGATATCTGCTCAAGTAGAAGGGGGCAGCATGAGCGACAAAGTTAGTCATTACCGAGAGTACATGCCAAAGCAAGCAAAGGATATATGCGATGTTATTGGCATATTGCCGACTATCGCATTGGTTAAGCAATATGGTGGTCAAAGTATCTACGTTGCAAGTCGATCAGATGCACCAAGTTGCATCAAATTAGCAGAATGTATTGGGGAAGAGGCTGTAAACCTTCTTAGTCGCTATGTGGCTGGTGGCTATTTGTCGATCCCAATTTGCACAAAAGTCCTACGTGCTAAACGAAATGACGAATTAAGGACTGAATTTGATCGGCTGACTATGCTTGAAAAGATGTCTTCTCGTGAAGCAGTTAAAACACTTATAAGATTTTTTGAGCAACCAATACACGAACGTCAAATTTGGCGCATTCTTAAATCAACTAATGGATAGGTAGGACTTATGGACACTGTAGAAAATTTCGACGCAACAACTGCTGCTTTTGAACAAGTAAAAAAGGCAGTACAGCAACTAAAAACTGAATATCAATGTGTATCTGAGCAGATCGTCCAGAAGAAAGAGGAACTGCGATTAGCGCCACTTGCCTACATTCCCTTAGATGATTTAAAGGCTGGCATACTGGAATTTGTTGCTAAAAGTGGTGTGCGTTACGGCCAAGAAAAAATTAAAGAAACAATTTCATCATTCGCAACAAATAGAATGAATGGAATTGCTTTTGATAGTAAGCAAGTCGGAAAGCCGATGCGCTATTGTGACATTGAACAAAGTATTTCAAATGGATGGAATCAACTATTAACACCAAACAAAACGCAATTTAACGACCAAGTATTCTATTGTTTTTTTGCGCAACTTGTTCAACAAGGTCTGAGTAAACTCATGGATGATATGCCGCCAGAAGCGTTTGGATATGGGCAGATTCATCCCGATAAAATTGGCTCATGTAGGGCGCAACGGCAAATTGAAATTCAGGGGCTAGAGAAGGAAATTTCTGAACTTACTCTGAAACGAGATGAGCTTTCTTTAAAGTTGACTGCCCTTGGTTATTCAGTTTCGGCAGAATCAGGGGTTTAAATTGATTAGAGCATCTTTAACGCAAATTTTAACGCATTCGAGGTCTGAAATTCGAATTATCCCCGCTGGGGTGCCTAGAACAACTGATGGACGACCAGCCGATCTTTCGTTGGGTAATGAATCAACAATAGCGCGTGAGAACGATTAATTTTCTTTTATTGCCAGAGATAGGGGAATCATAGGTAATAGAGGTCTTCGTGAGTATGGTTCCCCATAGCGCAGCTAGCCTCGCTAGAATGAGTAGGGGTACTCATTCTAGCGAGGCTAGCAACTCTGTAAGATTAGAGTAGTTCAATGCTGGAGCGCCGTTGAGAGCCAGCGCATTGACTTGAATTAAGCCGCCCACGAAGCGGCTTTTTTACTTGAGTAAAGAGTATCGAATCAATTGCAGAAATCTCATTTCAAATGCGCGAGAGTCTCAAATCATTTGCGCGCCATCAATCAATTCTCATCTGTCGCTTTTTTAAGCACACATTCTCCGCTGAATTCTCAGCACCAAACACATGTTTATATGTAAGAAGCTACTTTCAGTATCTTCTGTAAGTCTCTAATTTATTGAGATATTCCCTTTTACTTCATTTTAAGTATGTGCGCTAAGTCATTGACTTTATTCAATAATTTCGCATTTGCATGCGTAAATTCGCTTGACCGACCTCAAGTGATCCTCTAAAGTGGGGAAAAGTGTGAAAAAGTGTTTTTTTGTGGTGCAAATCAAGCTTCACTTTTCACAGCAAATTCTTCCAATAATTTTAAACTTTAGGTTAATCTCGTGTTCCAAGGCGCCTCTGCACTCAATCTCGATGCGAAAGGCAGGATGTCAATTCCTGCTAAGCACCGTGACGCCTTAAATGTGCAGTGCGAAGGCCGCGTTACCCTCACTCGCCATCCACATGGCTGTCTGCTGTTATTTCCACGCCCTACTTGGGAAGCGCATCGCGAGCAAATCGCTGCCTGGCCAATGGCTGCACGTGCTTGGCAACGTATTTTGCTGGGCAATGCTTGTGACGTGGAGATGGATGGCAACGGCCGTATCCTGGTGGCACCGGAACTGCGCAATGCAGTCGGTTTGCAGCGTGATGTGATGGTACTTGGTATGGGTTCACATTTCGAAATTTGGGATGCTGCCAAATTGGCGGAAAACGAAGCCGAGGCTATGGCCGGCGGCATGCCTGAAGCATTAAGTAATTTCTCCTTCTGATAGAGCGTCATGACTGTTAATACTCCGGGAGAGCTGATTCACCACACGGTGTTGCTGGACGAGGCTATAGAAGCACTCGATATTCAGGGCACGCGTTCAAATGGCGTGTACGTCGATGGCACCTTCGGGCGCGGTGGACATAGCCGAAAAATTCTTGCGCAGCTCGGACCACAGGGGCGATTGATTGCATTCGACAAAGATCCCTACGCAATTGCCAACGCAGAACAAATTCAAGATCCACGTTTTTCTATAGTGCATGAAAGTTTTGCCGACATGCACGCAGAATTGGCGCAGCTAGGCATCACGCATGTGGATGGCGTTTTGATGGACCTCGGTATTTCATCACCGCAAGTGGATGATGCTGAGCGTGGCTTTAGTTTTAGAAATGATGGCCCTTTGGATATGCGCATGGATACCACGCGGGGTATTTCGGCCGCAGAGTGGTTAGCGCATGAAGATGAACAAAAAATTAGAGAGGTTATAGAAAATTATGGGGAAGAACGGTTTGCTTTTCAGATTGCAAAGGCGATTGTTGCTCGCAGGGCGAGCGAGTCCATTTCAAGTACTCGGCAGCTTGCCGAACTCGTCGCTCACGCCGTCAAAACTCGCGAGAAGGGCAAAGACCCGGCAACTCGCACCTTTCAAGCTATACGGATTTTCATCAATAAAGAGCTTGAAGACCTCGAGATCGGCTTAGCCGCCGCTTACGAAAGTTTGGCACCGAATGCGCGTATGGCGGTGATTAGTTTTCATTCGCTGGAAGATCGCATCGTGAAGCAATTCTTTGCTTCCAAAGTCAAAGTTGCGCAACCAGATCGTCGCTTGCCTATACGGGATGTGGATTTGCCTAAGCCGCAAATGCAATTGATTTCGCGTATGAAACCAACCGAGCAAGAAGTCTTGCGTAATCCGCGTGCGCGTTCCGCCATTATGCGCGTCGCTGAACGTCTGGCTGAGCGTGGCGCCGGAGGTGCCCAATGAGCACGATCGGCGCACGTTTGAATGTTTTTATTGGTTTGCTTTTGGTGTTGTCGGCTCTGTCCTTAATCAATGCGCAGTACCAAGCGCGTCGTTTGTTTATCGAAATGGAACGCGCGCAGACGCTTAGTCAGCAATATGAAATTGAATGGACGCAGCTCAAATTAGATCAATCGACGTTTGGTAAACATTCTCGGATAGAAGCGGTTGCCAACAAAGAACTAGGAATGGTGCACGTCACACCCGATCGTACCCAATATCTGAGTGCAGAGGTGGTCAAATGAGTCGACCATCAAATGGCCGTAATGCGGCAGGCAAAGGTGTTTCATTTTCATCCAATCCCATACTAGAAGTGAAATTGCCTGTATGGCGTTCACGTTTGGTTTTGTTTTTTCTGTTTGCTGCTTTCGTTGCTTTGATGGTGCGTGCTTTGTGGTTGCAAGGCATTACCAATGAATTTTTACAGAAACAAGGTGCGAGTCGCTATGCGCGTACTTTGGAGCTGTCAGCAACGCGCGGCAAAATTACTGATCGTCATGGTCAGGTGTTGGCGTCTTCTGTGCCAGTGAAAGCTATTTGGGCAAGCTCAGAAAGTGTCTTAGAAGCACCCTCAGAAAAAATTACGCAATTGGCCGCCTTGTTGGATATGAGCGAAGCTGATCTGCGCAAGAAACTGGTCTCGGATCGTCAGTTCGTTTATCTCAAACGTCAGGCAGAGCAACCCCTAGTTGATAAAGTTTTGGCGCTTGGTATTACCGGTATCAAGACAGAAAAAGAATACAAGCGCTTTTATCCTGAGGGCGAGGTAATGGCGCACGTAGTAGGCTTCACGAATGTCGAAGATAAAGGGCAAGAAGGAATAGAGCTCGCCTCGGAAAAAAATCTGGCCGGTAAGATGGGTAGTCGACGGGTGATTAAAGATCGTCTGGGACGCGTGGTGGAAGATATTGAATCTGTTCGGCCGCCACATGATGGTAAGGATATGAAGTTGTCGATAGACAGCAAAATTCAATACATCGCTTACACCCATGTCAAAGATGCGGTCGAAAAATTTAAAGCGAAGGCGGGCGCTGCCGTGGTGTTGGATGTGCAGACCGGTGAAGTTTTAGCCCTCGTGAATTTGCCGACCTACAACCCGAATGATCGTTCCGTTTTGACCGGAGCGCAGTTACGCAATCGTGTGATTACCGATACCTTTGAGCCTGGCTCCACCATGAAGCCATTCACGATTGCTTTGGCCTTAGAAACTGGACGAGTTAAACCTGACACCTTGATCGAAACCGCACCCGGCGTGATGATGATAGGCTCTATGCCTATCCATGATGCGCACAGACAAGGTACATTGACAGTGGCAGGTGTGATACAAAAATCCTCGAATATTGGTACTGCAAAAATTGCGCTGCAAATGCCACCAAAAGAAATGTGGGAAATGTTTGCTACTTTGGGTTTTGGGCAGCAACCAAACATTGGTTTCCCTGGTGCTGTCGCAGGGCGTATGCGTAACTTCAAAACATGGAAACCGATTGAGCAAGCGACTATGAGTTATGGACATGGTTTGTCTGTGTCCCTGCTGCAAATCGCGCGCGCCTATATGATCTTTGCGCGCAAAGGCGACATCATTCCTATGACCTTTCAGCAGTCAACTGAAATGCCAGTCGGCACACGCATTATTTCTGAAGCTACGGCGATGAAAATGCGTGAAATGTTGGAAAGCGTCACGCTGCCCGGCGGCACGGCAACACAGGCACGGGTTCCCGGTTACCGGGTTGCAGGCAAAACGGGTACTGCGCACAAGATTGAAGGTGGTCGCTACGTGAATAAATACGTCGGCGATTTTGTCGGATTTGCGCCGGTATCGAATCCGCGCATTATCGTGGCCGTGATGATTGATGAGCCAAGTAGTGGTGGATATTACGGCGGTACAGTGGCCGGCCCTGTTTTTGCTGCGATCACTGCGAATGTATTGCGCTCTATGAATGTGGTGCCAGATTCTTCAGTTGTGAATATTATCCCTGAACCTAGCGTACAGGAGAGTCTGTGATGAATATGTCTAATACGACTAGCGTGGTGCAAAATATTATCGATTGGATGCATCAACATCTGAAGTCTACTGCGCAACTGACTTCCGATTCGCGCGAGATACAAGTTGGCGATGTCTTCTTTGCTTTTCCTATTATTGCTGGTAAGGGCGATGGACGTGCTTTTATTCAAAGTGCGATAGAGCGTGGTGCTGCTGCGATTGTGTATGAAGAATCCAGTGAGCTTGCTAATGCCGAAATCACCGTGCCGCATTTAGCAGTCAAGGACTTGATCACTTTGGTCGGTGCGATTTCTGGCGCTTGGTATGGCAATCCAACGCAAGATATGTTCAATGTGGCAGTCACCGGTACCAACGGAAAAACTTCGTGTTCGCAATGGATAGCGAAAGCTCTATCGATGCAAGCGACGCCCTGTGCAGTGATAGGTACTTTAGGTGTTGGCACTTATCGCGATGGCGTGATTGCGAATTTGCAGGAGACTGGATTCACCACGCCAGACGCGATTCAATTGCAACGACGTTTGGCAAGCCTGAAAGCAAATGGTGCTGCCGCGTTGGCGATAGAGGCGTCCTCAATTGGATTGCATCAAGGCCGTTTAAATGCCCTGCATTTTGACGTTGCTTTATTCACGAATTTAACGCGTGATCATCTCGACTATCATCAGACTATGGAAGCCTATGCTGCGGCAAAAGAGGCTTTGTTTAATTGGCCGGATTTGCAAACAGCAGTGATTAATGCTGACGATGTATTTGGTCTGGAATTGTTACAGCGTTTGCCGAACACGCAACTAGCATTGCGCTTGTTGGCTTACAGCATAGACGCCGAAATCGATTCGCAAATCCCTTGTTTGCGTGCGAGTCAGTTGAAGACAACGCATACAGGTACGCAGTTCTATTTGGAATCACCGTATGGAAATGGCACGGTCAAGACACAAACCATAGGTCGCTTTAACGTCAGCAATATTCTTGGTGTGCTTGGGGTCTTATTGGTGCGCGGTATTAGCTGGGAACGTGCAGTTGTGACTATAGAAAAACTCACTTCGGTACAAGGTCGTATGCAGCAACTTGGTTCTGCCGGACAAGCAATGGTGGTAGTCGATTACGCGCACACACCAGACGCTTTAGAAAAAACTCTGCAAACCTTGCAGCAAGTTGCGCAGGAACGTCAGGGTAATTTGTGGTGCGTGTTTGGATGTGGCGGCGATCGTGATCCGGGTAAGCGCCCGCAGATGGGCAAGATTGCGCAAATGGCGCAGAACGTCGTCGTCACCAGCGATAATCCACGCACCGAAGATCCTAGCAAAATTATTCAAGATATTTTACAAGGCATGAGCGGTACGCCGCATGCCATTGCTGATCGCGCTAGCGCGATTTTGTATGCGGTCAAACATGCGCAAGTGAATGACGTGATCCTGATTGCAGGTAAAGGACATGAAACCTATCAAGAGATCAATGGCAAAAAATGGCCGTTCTCCGATGAAGAACATGCGATGTTAGCTTTGGCTACAGTTGCAACCAATAGTACGATGCGGAGAACAACGTGATGCAGACGCACGCCAATAAACGCAATGCAATCCAGGCATCTCTTGCCGATCTGCAGAAAGTAGTCGCTAATTCGCTGGTGTATGGCGAAGCGCATTTTTCGGGTTTGAGCACCGACAGTCGCCAAATTGAAGATGGAAATATCTTTTTGGCCTTACGTGGCGAAACTTTTGATGCGCATGATTTTTTGAATCAGGTCGTCGCCGCTGGCGCGGTCGCCGTCATTGCAGAAAGAGTTCCAGCAGGTTTTACGACACCAGCACTGATTGTGCCTGATACCAAATTAGCGCTCGCTGCTATCGCGACATATTGGCGTCAACAATTTGAACTGCCAGTGATCGCCGTGACCGGTAGCAATGGTAAGACCACGGTCAAGGAGATGATTGCCTCCATTTTGCGTGCGCAATTTGGTGCAGAGAATGTGATTTCTACGCAAGGCAATTTGAATAATGAAATCGGTGTTCCACTGACGGCCTTTCGCTTGCATGCTGGACATCAGGCGGCAGTATTGGAACTGGGCATGAATCATCCTGGTGAGATCGCGGTATTGAGCGCGATTGCACAAGCCAGCGTAGGTTTGGTGAATAACGCACAGCGCGAACATCAAGAATTTATGCAAACAGTCGAAGCGGTCGCGCTAGAAAACGGCGCAGTGATAAGTAGTCTGTCAGCGAATGGAGTCGCCGTATTTCCTGCGAATGATGCTTATACAAAGTTATGGCAAGAGCTCGCTGGCACACGCAAATGCATCACCTTTGGTCTCGCTGACACGGCAGATGTGCACGCTAGTTTTAACGTACAAGAATTCGGTAGCGAGATCATGATGTCGATACAAGGCGATAACTTGAAATTGCAATTAGCTGCTGCTGGTCAACACAATGTATTAAATGCTTTAGCGGCTGCTGCTTGTTGTTCTGCGATAGGTGTGGAGCACGCAAAAATTGTCGAAGGCTTACAAGCATTTGCTCCAGTGTCGGGACGTTTGCAACCGAAGCAAGCAGCGGCTGGCGCACGTTTGATTGACGATACTTATAACGCGAATCCTGATTCAGTAAAAGCAGCGATTGATGTGTTGGCGCAAGCGAGTGATAACACGGTCTTGGTATTGGGCGATATGGGAGAAGTCGGTGCAGACGGCGCGAGTTTTCATCAAGAGATAGGACTGTATGCCAAAGCGCAAGGCATTAAACATTTATACACTTTGGGTTCATTGGCGCAAGCATCCACGACAGCATTTGGCGCTGGTGCTGAGCACTTTAACGAGCTGCCTTCTTTGCTGGCAAATCTGGAAAATTACAGTAACACCGGTAATACGATTTTGATCAAGGGTTCACGCTTCATGAAGATGGAACGCGTGGTGGCGCATTTGTGTAGTGTAGTTGCGTAGCACACCTTAGTAGAACGCAATCTTGAGAAGTTTGTAGAAATAAAAAAATAAAAATTAGGGAAAAATATTATGTTGCTTTGGTTGGCAGAACTTTTTAAACAAGACATCGGCTTCTTCCGCGTATTCGGATTTATTACTTTCCGTGCGGTGTTCGCGACGATGACAGCGATCTCCATCGGTTTGCTGGCGGGTCCTGCTGTGATCCGTATGTTGCAGCGATTAAAAGTTGGTCAAGCTGTGCGTACCGATGGTCCGCAAACACATTTGATTAAATCTGGTACACCGACCATGGGCGGTGCTTTGGTGTTGATATCTATTGGAATTTCAACTTTGTTGTGGTCGGATCTCAGTAATCGTTTCGTGTGGGTGGTGTTAATTGTTACCTTGGGTTTTGGCGCAGTCGGTTGGGTCGATGATTATCGTAAAGTTGTGTATCGCGACCCAAATGGTATGGCATCACGTGAAAAGTTTTTTTGGCAGTCCTTGATCGGCATCATAGCCGCTGTATACCTGGCGTTTTCTGTTTCCGCACCAACGAATACTAAAGTGATGGAACTCTTTGTCGCTTGGGTACAGTCAGGCTTTAGTATGGATTTGCCACCGAAGGCGGATTTGATTATTCCATTCTTTAAGACTTTCAATTATCCACTGGGTGTATGGGGTTTTATTGCCCTGACTTTTTGTGTGATTGTTGGCACGAGTAATGCGGTGAATCTGACCGATGGTTTGGATGGCTTGGCGATCATGCCGACGATTATGGTCGGTTCAGCATTGGGCATTTTTGCGTATCTGACAGGTCATGCTGGTTATTCAAAATATCTGTTGATTCCCTACATCCCAGGTGCTGGTGAGCTCTTGATTTTCTGCGGTGCGATGGCGGGTGCGGGTTTGGCTTTTCTGTGGTTCAACGCCCATCCGGCACAAGTCTTTATGGGCGATGTCGGCGCCTTGGCTTTAGGTGGTGCATTGGGCACGGTGGCTGTGATTGTGCGTCAAGAAGTAGTGCTTTTCATCATGGGTGGAATTTTTGTAGTTGAAACTTTCTCTGTGATGTTGCAAGTGACTTACTTCAAATTCACCAAGAAAAAATATGGTGTGGGCAAACGCTTGTTCCTGATGGCACCTTTGCACCATCACTTCGAACAAAAAGGTTGGAAAGAAACACAAGTCGTTGTGCGTTTTTGGATTATTACGATGTTGTTAGTGTTGTTGGGCTTGTCTTCATTGAAGTTGCGATGATCAACTGATCAACTGATTCGCTGGAATGAATGACTTAACTGGGTTGACTATGAATGTGTCGGATTTAATAAATAAGCAGGTCTTGATCGTCGGGCTCGGTGAGTCCGGCCTGGCGATGGCACGCTGGCTTCAGCGTTGCGGCGCGCGCCTGCGTGTTGCCGATACTCGCGCCAATCCAGATCGCTTGCCTGCTTTAAAAGAATTGGCTGCAGAAGCTGAATTTTTAGGTGGTGAATTATTAGCGACGCATGTTGATGGCGTGGAATTGGTAGTCGTTAGTCCGGGTCTTGCACCAGATGGCGAATTGCACGTGATCTTGCAACAAGCGCAGTTATTGAATATTCCAATTTGGGGTGAAGTTGAATTGTTTGCGCAGGCCTTGGCTGATCTCAAAATCAATAAGGACTACGCGCCGAAGATTATCGCGATTACCGGCACTAATGGTAAGACAACTGTGACCAGCATGACAGGTCAACTTTGCGCACGCGCTGGGATGCGGGTACAAGTCGCTGGCAACATCAGTCCTTCGATGTTGGATGTGTTGTGTAACAGCATAGATAAAGATAATTTGCCGCAAGTGTGGGTGTTGGAATTATCCAGTTTTCAATTGCATACCAACCTGAGCCTGAATCCCGATGTCGCGACTGTGTTGAACTTGACGCAGGATCATCTCGACTGGCACGGCGATATGAAAAATTATGCTGCCGACAAAGCTAAAATTTTTGGTGCAACGACAACGCAAGTTTTGAATCTGGATGACGAACAAGTCATGGCGATGCAACGCCCAGATGGGGGCTTTTTGAGTTTCACTAGCAATGCCCCACAACACGACGGAGAATTCGGTCTATTGCATGAACAAGGAATGACTTGGTTGGCGATGGCCGTTGCGGAAGAGGAGGAGCAATCCTCAGCACGCAAACGTAAGAAAGCTGTGGTCGAAGTGCCCGTGATCATCACGCGACTGATGCCCGCCGATGCCTTGCAAATTCGCGGTCAACATAATGCTTGCAATGCATTGGCAGCTTTGGCTTTGTGTCGCGGCATTGATTTGCCTCTCGCTCCATTACTCCATGGCTTGCGTGAATACAAAGGTGAGCCGCATCGCGTTGAGTTGGTGACGACAATCGCAGGCGTTGATTATGTGGATGATAGCAAAGGCACGAATGTCGGTGCGACCGTCGCAGCGCTCAAAGGTTTAGGTGAAGCGAGTGGTGGTGCACAAAAACGTATTATTTTGATCGCCGGTGGTGATGGTAAAGGACAAGACTTTAGTCCATTAGCTAATCCAGTCTCACAGTATGTCAAAGCCGTTTTATTGATAGGCAAAGACGCTACAGAAATTCAAGCCGCGATACAAATTAGTGCAGTCGAAATGCATCACTGTACGAGTTTAGAAAATGCCGTGACACAAGCGAGTGAGTTAGCACAAGAAGGCGATACGGTTCTATTGTCACCAGCTTGCGCCAGTCTTGATATGTTTAAGAATTATGCGCATCGAGCGCAAGTGTTTGTGGATGCCGTGCGCGAAGTCGCATTGAACTGTGGTGAGATTTGCTGATGAAACAGCTACTCCTGAATTTGAACCCTTGGCGTTCGTCTGGCAATAGCCAGACCAGAACGCATTTTGTACAGCGTTCGAAGATGATGGAGTATGACCAGGCTTTGGTATGGGTGACCTTGATCTTGATGGTGTTCGGCATGGTGATGGTGTATTCCGCCTCGATTTCTTTACCAGATTCACCGAAATATGCGAACTACAAAAACAATCACTTTTTAGTGCGACAGGCAATATTTGTGACGGTATCAGTGCTTGCGAGTTTGGTGATTTTTAGACTGAAAGTAGAAGAGTGGCAAAAGCTGGCGCCATATTTGTTCATCGCTACATTAGTGTTGTTGGTGATGGTGTTAATTCCCGGTGTTGGTAAAGGTGTGAATGGTGCGAAGCGTTGGATTTCTTTAAAAGCCTTCAACGTGCAGCCATCTGAATTGATGAAACTTTTCATGGTGTTGTATGCGGCGGATTACACAGTGCGCAAGCAGGAGTATATGCACAAGCTGACCAAAGGTTTTTTGCCGATGATGATCACTGTTGCTGTACTAGGCTTACTGTTATTGCTGGAACCAGATTTGGGTGCTTTCGGTGTAATTGTTTGTATCGCCATGGGGATTTTGTTTTTAGGTGGCATTAATGGCATTTGGTTCGGTGGTATTGCAGCCACTTTAGTTGGAATTTTTACTTCGGTTATTTTGTTGTCGCCATGGCGTCGTGAACGGATTTTTGCGTATTTGAATCCCTTTGAAGAAGACAATGCTTTGGGTAAAGCTTATCAACTAACGCATTCCTTAATTGCCTTCGGGCGTGGTGAATTATTTGGTGTTGGCTTGGGTGCTAGTGTAGAGAAATTGCATTACCTGCCAGAAGCACATACTGATTTTTTGTTAGCTGTGATCGGTGAAGAATTAGGATTTGTTGGTGTGCTGGTCGTGATCTTTATGTTTTATTGGATCGTTAAACGTGCATTTGAAATTGGTCGTCAAGCTATCGTATTGGATGCGACTTTTGCAGGTCTCGCAGCAAAAGGTATAGGAATCTGGATAGGCATACAGACCTTCATCAATATGGGTGTGAATTTGGGACTGCTGCCAACCAAAGGATTAACGCTGCCTTTGATGAGTTATGGCGGTACCGGTGTATTAATTAATTGTATAGGACTAACTCTGTTGCTCCGTATCGATTATGAAAATCGATTGATGATGCGCGGAGGGCGAGTATGACAAAGTCAACAAAGAACAAGCATTTATTGATCATGGCTGCCGGCACTGGTGGACATATTTTCCCTGGTCTCGCGATCGCGGCAGAAATGCAGGCGCGTGGTTGGAGTGTGTCGTGGTTAGGCACTAAGACCGGAATGGAAGGTGCCATCGTCGCCAAGCATAGCATTCCTATGGATCAATTAGATTTTACAGGTTTGCGTGGTAAAGGTTTGAAGCACAGCGTTAGCGGCGCGTTTAAGTTGTTGACGAGTTTTTTTGCCTGCATCGATATCGTGAGAAGGCGTCGACCTGATGTCGTATTGGGGATGGGCGGTTACGTTACAGTGCCCGGTGGTGTCAGCAGCGCACTGATGGGGAAACCTGTGGTGTTGATGAATGCCGATGCACCTTTGTTATTGTCGAATAAAACGCTGAAGCCATTCGCCAAAAAATTGATGTTTGGTTTGCCGTCGAATGCACCTATGCAGGAGAAGAAATTTGTCTTTACCGGCAATCCTATTCGTCGTGAGATTTGTGAACTGGAATCACCACAAATACGTTATGCACAGCATCAGGGCGCTTTGAAAATTTTGGTTGTGGGCGGCAGTTTAGGTGCGCGGGTTTTAAATGAAGTAGTGCCAGATGCTTTGGCTTTAATCCCTGCGGAACAAAGGCCGGTCGTCACGCAACAATCTGGAAAACAGCATGTAAATGATTTGCGTCAGCGGTATGCAAGCAATGGTGTGCAGGCAGAAGTGCTTGATTTTATCGATGACATGCCACGTCGTTATGCAGAAGCAGATTTGGTGATCTGCCGCGCGGGTGCGATCACCGTTTCTGAATTGACCGCAGCAGGCGTTGCCAGCGTATTAGTGCCTTTGGTTGCTTCGAGTACTTCGCATCAAAAGGCCAACGCAGAGTGGTTGAGTCAAGCTGGCGGCGCAGTACATTTGCCGCAAACAGAATTGAATGCTGCACGCCTTGCTGAATTAATTCAAAGCATGAATCGTGAACGTTGTTTGCAGTTAGCTTCTGCGGCTTATCAGCTAGGTCGTCGTGACGCAAGTGCGACGATTGCGACGATTTTAGAAGAGCTGACATAAAGAATTTAATAGTGAAAAAACAGAGAAAATTATGAAGCATAAAGTGAAGCACTTACATTTTGTCGGCATCGGTGGCTCAGGTATGAGTGGCATCGCCGAAGTGCTATTGAATTTGGGTTATGTGATTTCTGGCTCTGACCTTAGCAGCAACGTGGCTTCACAACGTCTGGCAAGTCTGGGTGCCAAAGTGACTGTGGGGCACGCGGCTGAAAATATCGAAGGTGCGGATGCCGTCGTCACTTCAACTGCAGTCAAAGCAGATAATCCAGAAGTGATCGCTGCACGGGAAAAACATATTCCTATCGTGCCGCGTGCTTTGATGTTGACTGAGTTAATGCGTTTGAAAAGTGGAATTGCAATTGCTGGTACACATGGCAAGACCACGACAACTAGTTTGGTTGCCAGTATTTTGGCGGAAGGTGGATTGGATCCGACTTTTGTCATCGGTGGCTTATTGAATAGCGCTGGTGCAAATGCAAAGTTAGGAAGTGGCCAATACATTGTGGCAGAAGCTGATGAATCAGATGCTTCATTCTTGAATCTGCTACCAGTGATAGAAGTGATTACGAATATCGATGCCGATCATATGGAAACCTATGATCATGATTTCGCCAAATTGAAGCAAGCCTTTGTTGATTTTACTCTGCGCCTGCCGTTTTATGGCGTTGCGATGTTGTGTATGGATGATCCGAATATTCGCGAGATCATGCCAAGAATTACCAAGACGATAGTCACGTATGGCTTCCATGAAGAAGCGGAAGTACGTGCGATTAACGCGAGTGCTGCCAACGGCAAGATGCATTTCACGGTCGTGCAAAAAAGCTATGCCGATATGCAGGTGAGTTTAAATCAACCGGGTATGCATAATGTGCAAAATGCCTGTGCCGCTATTGCCATCGCACGCGAAGTTGGTGTCGAAGACAGTGCTACCCAAAAAGCCTTAAGTGAATTCAATGGCGTCGGTCGTCGCTTTACACGTTATGGCGAGATTGCTTTAGAAAACGGTGGCAGTTTTGCGCTAGTCGATGACTATGGTCATCATCCGGTAGAGATGGCAGCGACTTTAGCTGCAGCGCGCGGTGCTTATCCCGGACGTCGTTTAGTGCTGGCTTTCCAGCCACATCGTTATACCCGTACCCGCGACCTGTTTGAAGATTTTGTCAAAGTCATTTCGACTGCCGATGCAGTGGTGTTGGCGGAAGTGTATGCGGCTGGCGAAGCGCCTATCGTCGCTGCGGACGGCAGAGCCATGACGCGTGCCTTACGCGTATTGGGTAAAGTCGAACCAATTTTTGTTGAAGACATGGTTGAGATGCCAGATGCGTTACGCCAGATGTTACACGATGGCGATGTATTGATAGTGATGGGTGCTGGTTCTATTAGCACAGTGCCTGGTAAGTTAGCTGCTCAAAAATAGACTCGAAAATAAGTTGGCGCTGCAAGCTGCAAGCGCTTCCTGCAAATAGTGAATGGAAAGAAAAAGATGAAAGAATTAGGCAAAGTCGGCGTGTTATTCGGCGGTCGCTCCGCAGAACGTGAAGTCTCTATCATGTCTGGCACTGGCGTGTTGAACGCATTGAAAAGCCGTGGTGTGGATGCTCACGCATTTGATCCGGCAGAACGTAGTCTGGCCGAGCTCGCTGCTGAAAAATTTGATCGCGTCTTCATTGCTTTGCACGGTCGTTATGGTGAAGACGGCAGTTTGCAAGGCGCTTTAGAGCAGCTCGGCATTCCTTACACTGGTAGCGGCGTGATGGCATCTTCTTTAGCGATGGATAAAATTTTTACTAAGAAAATTTGGCTCTATCACGGTTTGACGACACCTAAGTATGCAGTCATGACAGCGGATACGAATTTAAGTCAGGTAACAAGTGACTTGGGATTGCCGCTGATTGTGAAGCCGCCACATGAAGGCTCCACCATCGGGATTACTAAAGTCAGTGCTGCAGAAGCCTTGCCCGCAGCGTATGCGTTAGCGGCAAAATTTGATGAAGAAGTATTGGCAGAAGAATTCATTCAAGGTCGCGAATTGACGGTAGCGGTCTTGGGTCGTGGTGCCGGAGCACGCGCCTTGCCTTTGATTGAAATCGTCGCTCCTGATGGTAACTACGATTATCAGAATAAATACTTCACGGACGATACCAAATATTTGTGCCCGGCACCAATCGATGAAGCCTTGACACAAGAAATCAAGACGATGTGCGAAGCCGCATATCGCGCCGTCAATTGTGAAGGTTGGGCGCGCATCGACGTGTTGTTACGCGCATCTGATAACAAACCATTCTTAATTGAAGTGAATACTTCTCCAGGTATGACTGGGCATTCTTTGGTGCCGATGGCCGCAAAGGCAGCGGGGATGAGTTATGAAGATGTGTGCGTAGAAATTTTGAAGACGGCGCGTTTAAAAACTGCGCCCGATTCAGAATAATTTGAATCGTAGAAAGCAGAAATGGATTTTATGTGGCAAGACGCAAAGTTGCTCAATGCAATCGCCAATGTTTTATTTAGCATGGTGTTACTTGCCCTGGTGGTGTCAGGTGTCTGGTGGGTGATTCAACGCCCCGTTTTCGCTTTGCATGTAGTTCGTGTTGAAGGTGAACAAAAACGTGAATTGCGTCATGTGAACACTTTAACGATACGTGAGCAGGCGTTGCCGAAAATAGCAGGAAATTTTTTTACGACGAATTTGGATCAAGTTAGACAAGCATTTGAATCTGTACCTTGGGTTAGAAAAGCGAGTGTGCAAAGAGTTTGGCCTGACAAATTAGTGGTCGCATTGGAAGAGCACGAAGTGTTGGGAACTTGGGGCGAAGATGGCCGCTTGATTTCAACCGCAGGCGATGTGTTCACTGCCAATTTGGCTGAAGCGGAAGAAGATGCGCAGTTGATTGGTTTTAATGGACCTGACGGAAGCGAGAAAGAAGTCGTCGCGCAATATCGACAGTTTAAAGAATGGTTTAGCGGCCTCGCTTTGGAGCCTGAAGCAATTGATTATTCGAGTCGTTATGCATGGAGTGTGAAGTTGAATAATGGATTGCGTGTTGAACTCGGCAAAGCGCAAGAACCTAATGGTTTGAAAAAACGGGTAGAACAATTGATTAAAGTTTACCCACAGTTGGTCACGCGTTTACAGGGGAGTATCGTCAGCGTCGATATGCGCTACCCAAATGGACTCGCATTGAAAACTAGTAGCCAGAATGTCGGATCGATTGCAAAGCTTGGCGTGAAGTGAAGATAAAGTGAAGTAGAAAATGTGGTGAAGTCAGCAGCAAAGACAGCAGCAAAGAATTAAGTAAAAATTGCAGTGCTCAGTAAGTCGCAAAATAAGTCGCAAAAACTTTTGACAAGCATTGATCGAGATAAAAAGAGCGATGCCAAATACGAGTAATCAGTACCCTAAATAAGTAAGTGGAAGACTATGACAAAAGACGCAAAAAACCTGATCGTTGGCCTCGATATCGGCACTTCGAAAATTGTCGCGGTGGTGGCAGAAGTGATGCCCGATGGTCGTCACGAAGTGATCGGCTTGGGACAACATGAATCGAAAGGTTTGAAAAAAGGTGTGGTCGTGAATATCGAAGCGACAGTCGAGTCTATTCAGCGCGCTTTGGAAGAAGCCGAATTGATGGCTGATTGCAAAATTCGTACGGTCTACACCGGCATTGCCGGTAGCCATATTCGTAGCTTTAATTCCAGCGGCATGGTCGCTATTAAAGATAAAGAAGTAACAGCGACCGATGTCTCGCGCGTGATCGAAACGGCGAAGGCGGTGAATATTCCTACCGACCAGCAATTACTGCACACTTTGCCGCAAGAATTCATCGTTGATAGCCAAGATGATGTGCGCGAACCTATCGGCATGAGCGGTATTCGTCTGGAAGTCAAAGTGCACATCGTGACTGGTGCGGTTTCTGCGGTTCAAAACATCGTGAAGTGTGTACGTCGTTGTGGTTTGGAAGTTTCTGATTTGATTTTGCAACCGATGGCTTCTGCCGATGCTGTGTTGACCAATGATGAAAAAGAATTAGGCGTCGTGTTGATCGATATTGGTGGTGGGACCACGGATGTCGCTGTGTTTAGCGAAGGTTCGATACGCCATACCGCAGTGATCCCGATTGCGGGCGATCAGATCACTAACGACATCGCGATGGCATTACGCACACCGACTTCAGAAGCAGAAGAAATCAAAATCCGATTTGGTGTTGCGAAGCAAGTGTTAGCTGATCCTGCAGATACTTTGGAAGTGCCAGGTCTAGGTGATCGCGGCCCTCGTTCATTGTCGCGCCAGGCATTAGCGGCAGTGATAGAACCACGCGTTGAAGAATTGTTCGCACTCGTGCACCAAGTTGTACGTGAATCAGGATATGAAGACGTGCTCTCATCCGGCATCGTGTTAACCGGTGGTTCTGCAACCATGCAAGGTATGGTCGAAATGGCAGAGGATATTTTCTTGAAGCCAGCGCGGTTAGGTATGCCTGCATACTCAGGACAATTAGCAGACGTGGTGCGCAGTCCACGTTATGCGACGGTGTTAGGTTTGTTGTTGGAAGCGAAGAAGCAGTACTTGCGCGGTCATATTGTGACTCGTCAGGCAGGCTCGGCGAGTGCAGTTTGGCAGCGTATGAAAGAGTGGTTTCAAGGGAATTTTTAATTCTATCTCTTGTTTTGAAATAGGGCTTACACAAAATTGCGCTAGCTAGACGCGGAGTCGAAGACAGTACAATTGTACGGCGAGACGAACGCAACGACGCCAGTGTCTGTTTTGTGTGAACCCTATAAAAAATAGTGTTTGTTTTATAGACGAAATGAGGCGATTTGCAGCAGATTTTTCACTATAATTTGCTGCAATCATTTTATAATGGTGTGAATTACAGTTTTTATTCGCTAGGCGTCACATAGGGTGAGGATTAGCGACTGAAAACTGCCTACTTGGGGGATTCATGATGGAGTTCGATATGGTCGATAACGCTACGCAAGGCACAGTGATCAAAGTCGTTGGTGTCGGTGGCGCAGGTGGTAACGCAGTTCAGCACATGATTAACAAAGGTGTTTCCGGCGTCGAGTTTATCGCTGCAAATACCGATGCTCAAGCGCTGACACAATCTGGTGCACACAATGTGATTCAAATCGGTGAAACCGGCCTCGGTGCTGGTATGAAACCTGAAGTGGGTCGTCAATTAGCCGAAGATTCCCGTTCACGTATTGAAGATGCATTGCGCGGTGCGCACATGGTCTTCATCGCTGCAGGTATGGGCGGTGGTACAGGTACAGGTGCTGCACCAGTGGTTGCACAAATCGCGAAAGAACAAGGTGCTTTGACTGTCGCGGTAGTGTCTAAACCATTTTCTTACGAAGGTAAGAAATGCATGGATATCGCAGATGAAGGTTTGGAAGCTTTATCCAAACATGTCGATTCTTTGATCATCATCTTGAATGAAAAACTCGAAGAAATCTACGAAGACGACAGCATGATCGAATGGTTAGGTCACGCCGATAACGTCTTGAATAACGCAGTTGCCGGTATCGCAGAAATCATCAATGTACCAGGTCATATCAACGTCGATTTCAATGACGTGAAAACGATCATGGGTGAACAAGGTAAGGCGATGATGGGAACGGCGACAGCTTCTGGCGTTGATCGCGCACGTATCGCAGCAGAACAAGCAGTTGCTTCTCCATTGTTAGACGGTATCGATTTATCTGGCGCACGTGGTGTGTTGGTGAATGTCACCGCCAGCCGTGGTTTGAAGGGTAAAGAAATTAAAGAAGTAATGGCGGCAGTGCGCGCATTCGCAGCACCGGATGCGTCAATTGCTCAGGGTATTGCTTACGACGATACAATGGGTGATGAAATCCGTGTCACGGTTGTGGCAACTGGTTTGGGTCGTGGCAAGAAAAATATCCAGTTGGTACAAACACCAATGCTGCGTACAGGTACCAATGATGAGCCGATGATGATGGCTAGTCCTGCAGCAACTACGACGGTAAGTAAGGCAACAACCTCTGTCAGCGCTGGTTTTGATAGTTTGACTAAGCCAGCGGTATGGCGTCATTCTGCCACTGAACAAGTGCGCGCTTTAGAAAAGAATGGCATGGAAACCTACGATATCCCTGCTTTCTTGCGCAAACAAGCTGACTGAAATTAGTAAGCAAAATTAGTCGCATCTTGATCAAACAAAACGCCAGTCAAACGACTGGCGTTTTGCTTTCTGCAGGATTTTTTTGTTTGAGGCATACTTGCACACTTCGCTGATTGCAGGGTTTATACAAATTAAACGAAGCGATTAGGCGAGTGACATTTCATTGTAAGTATCTATTTTTAGGGAGTTCATTATGAGCATCAAGATTGGTGACAAATTACCAGCAGGTAGCCTGGCAGAATTTATCGAAGTTGAATCCGAAGGCTGCTCTTTAGGCCCAAATACTTTTGACGTAGCTGAACTGACTAAAGGTAAAACCATCGCGATTTTTGGTTTGCCTGGCGCTTATACACCAACTTGCTCCGCGAAACATGTTCCTGGTTATGTCGAACATGCGGCCGCTTTAAAAGCAAAAGGCGTTGATGAAATCTGGTGCATTTCTGTGAACGATGCGTTCGTGATGGGTGCTTGGGGCCGCGATCAAAAAGCGACCGGTACTGTGCGTATGATGGCCGATGGCAATGCTGCATTCAGTAAAGCATTGGGTCTCGATGCCGATTTCAGTAAGTTCGGTATGGGCGTTCGTTCACAGCGTTATTCCATGGTCGTCGTTGACGGCGTGGTAAAGAATTTGAATGTAGAAGAGGGCGGCAACTTCGCTGTTTCTAATGCAGAAACGATGTTGGCACAATTAGCTTAATTTGCTACAGAAGTAGTCGTATGCATTGAGAAATGCGCATCAACTTGATGTGCATTTTTTATGTGCATTTTTTATGATGAGTTCTAAACTTCTGCGCAAAATAGCTTTGCGATTTATAATCTCGCTATGTTAAAGCAAAGAACCATACAAAAAGAAGTCAAGACTATTGGTGTCGGTGTGCATTCCGGTACCAAGGTGATCTTGACTCTGCGTCCAGCTCCGGTTGATACGGGGATCATATTTACCCGCGTTGATTTACAACCACATGTGGTATTCCCAGCCACCGCCTTGAACATTGGCGATACTAAAATGGCTTCAACTTTGACTAAGGATGGTGCCAAGGTTTCTACCGTTGAGCATTTATTGTCAGCTTGTGCGGGATTGGGTATCGATAATTTGTACATTGATGTCAGTGCGGAAGAGATCCCTATCATGGATGGCTCCGCATCTTCCTTTGTGTATTTATTACAGCAAGCCGGTATGCAAGAACAGGCTGCGGCGAAGAAATTTATCCGAGTGCTGAAATCAGTCGAGATCCGTGAAGGCACTGGCAAGGCTGAAAAATGGGCACGCCTTGATCCCTATGATGGTTTCAAGTTGCACTTCTTTATCGAATTTAATCATCCTGCAGTAGACGGCACGAATCAAACTGCGGAAGTCGATTTTGAACAGGTGTCGTATGTGAAGGACGTTGCCCGAGCCCGCACATTCGGTTTTATGCAAGATGTAGAAATGTTGCGAGGTATCGGTTTGGCGCGCGGTGGTTCATTGGAAAATGCGATCGTCATGGATGAATATCGCATCTTAAATGCCGATGGTTTGCGTTTTGATGATGAGTTCGTGCGACATAAGATTTTGGATGCAATTGGTGATTTATATTTGATCGGGCATCCATTTCTCGCCAGTTACACCGCGCATAAATCTGGTCACGGTTTAAATAATCAGCTGTTGCGTGTCTTATTGGCACAACCAGATGCTTACGAGATCGTCACCTTTGACGATGTGAAATTCGCACCAAAGTCCTACGCGTTTCAAGAAGAACGCGAATGGGCTTTGAATTAAGCATCGCATAAAATGTGACTATCTTTGCTTAATTTCTTCAATTTTCGACTTAAATTTAGTTAATTTGAAATTCCTATTAGGGCTAAGCCTGGTTGCGGCTTAATAGGCGGCTAAGTGCTGCCTTCAGCCCTTCATTTTGAGGCGTCGCCTCTAAATGTGTTTCCAAATCCTTAAATGCGTTGAGCGCAGAACCCGTCAATATTGCCTGTTTGATAGGTTCTGGTTTCTCGACTGCGCGCTTGACTTGTACTTTGATCTTGATTGCGTTAATCTGCCAACCTCGTTGTTGCAAGTGTGCCTGCAATTTTGGCAATTGTTGTTTCAATTTTGCGGCTATCGAGGCATTTGGCGTCGACATCACTAACTGGTCGTCATTGAGGTTCAAAACCTCGCAGCCATCGAAGATCGCAGGCAGAGCTGTTCTGCATTCTTTTTGTAGCGAAATATTTCGCTTAACTGTTGGTAAAAGTGGAGATAGTTTGTCGTTGTGCCGTAAAAATGACGCTATCTCAGTGGTCTGAGCCATCTTTTTGCCACGTTTGACATTTAATCGGTAAGTTGGGTGAGGTGATTGCATATTCAGCACATTACCATATTTCATTCTTGTTGATCACGGAGGAAACAGTTAATGCAAATTATCATTATGCATTCACGTTTGACCCAGGCAAAGTCGCTGACTTTGTCATCTAAACACTTGATTAGCTTCGTTTCGCTGTTTGCTATCTTGGCTTTATTGGTTTCATTCTTGCTCATCAATGTACTGGCACGATTTGCTGGCGGTGACTCAGGCGTTATGAAAAGTATTCTACCTGCGTCTATGCTGAGTTCGAATATAGCAGGTGCTGGCGGCAACGAAAAATATCTAAAAGAAAATCTAGCAGCTATGGCTGTTAAAGTCGGAGAAATGCAGGCGCAATTGATTCGTCTCGATGCATTAGGTGAGCGGGTGCAAGGATTGGCTGGGGTGAAACCGGAAGAGTTTAATTTTAAAGAGGCTCCTGGACGTGGTGGTGCGGAGGTACTCGCTGATGTTGCCAAGTCAGATTTAAATATCCAGGATTTTCAAGCTTCGCTTGATGCACTTTCCAAAGATCTTAGTTATCGCTCTGATTACTTGAATGTCGTTGAATCCAAGTTAATGAGCTTTAAGTTGCAGGCTAAATTGTTGCCTACGATTGTTCCTGTGAATGTGGGTTATAACGCTTCAACCTTCGGACGTCGTCTCGACCCTTTTTCGGGACGCACTGCATTTCATGAAGGCTTGGATTTTTCAGCGCCAAATGGTACGCCTATCGTCGCTGCTGCAGGAGGTGTGGTAGTTGCAGCTGAATATCATCCTGAATTTGGGAATATGCTGGAAATCGACCATGGCGGCGATATGATGACCCGCTATGCTCACGCTTCTAAATTGTTCGCCAAAGTAGGTGACATCGTCAAACGTGGTCAGCATGTGGCAAATATAGGCTCAACCGGACGCTCAACTGGGGCGCATTTGCACTTTGAAGTGCGAATCAAAGGCGTGGCACAAAATCCTCACAAATTCTTGAATGCAGGCAGTGAAGGTGCAGATGTCTCTAAATTGGCAAGTTTGGTTCGCTAATACAAATTTAAGTGGCGAGCCAGCCTTTGCTTGTTTGCGATTCGTGCAAATCACTCAAAAAAGCTCATCAAAAAACAATTGAAAAGAATTAATTAAAATTTAATTAGACTGATAAATATATTATTTTTTGACAAATCGTTTGATTTTGCTTGAATTTGTCGGATTTGCCACCACCTCCCATTCAAACTTCCCTCCTTTGACAGCAGAAATTCTGGAAAGCTAGGTGAGCCATGTTAAAATTAAAAGTTAAGCATATTTGCTGCATTTTTTGTTTTATTGCAGCGTTTTAGAACCTACACCCACCATACTCACTACTAGCATGTCATTTCTGACCAAAATATTCGGTAGCCGCAATCAAAGGCTCTTGAAACAATACCAAAAAATTGTGCGTGAAATCAACGCCTTAGAGCCAAAGTATGAAACTTTGTCGGACGATCAACTTAAGGCGAAAACGCCAGAATTTAAAGAACGTCTGGCGAAGGGGGAAACCTTGGATGCCCTGTTGCCAGAAGCCTTTGCCGTTTGCCGGGAAGCGAGTAAGCGCGTGTTGAAAATGCGTCATTTCGATGTGCAGATGATAGGTGGTATGGCTTTGCATTTCGGTAAAATCGCCGAGATGGGTACGGGTGAAGGTAAAACCTTAATGGCGACTTTGCCTATCTATTTAAATGCTTTGTCTGCCAAAGGCGTGCATGTGGTCACGGTGAATGATTACCTGGCACAACGTGATGCGGACCAAATGGGACAGTTGTATGGCTGGTTAGGTTTGACGACAGGTGTTAACTTGTCGCAGTTAGAACACGATGCGAAACAAGTTGCTTACGCTTCAGATGTAACTTACGGCACGAATAATGAGTTTGGTTTCGATTATCTGCGCGATAACATGGTGTATGAAGCCAAAGATCGCGTACAGCGTACTTTGAATTTCGCTGTAGTGGATGAAGTCGATTCGATTTTGATCGATGAAGCACGTACCCCGTTGATTATCTCTGGTCAGGCAGAAAATCATACCGAGCTGTACTACAAAATTAATGAAGTACCTAAGCTGTTGACTTTGCAAATCGGTGAAGAAACACCGGATGGCAAAGGCGTAGTTGAAGTACCAGGTGATTACACGAAAGATGAAAAATCACATCAGGTTTTGTTGACTGAAGCAGGTCACGACAAAGCCGAGCGTATTCTGACGCAAATGGGATTATTGCCAGAGGGCGCGTCCTTGTACGATGCAGCGAATATCTCTTTGGTACATCATTTGTATGCTGCCTTGCGCGCGCATGCTTTGTATTTCAAAGATCAGCATTACGTCGTGTTAGATGATGAAATCGTGATCGTCGATGAATTTACTGGCCGTATGATGACTGGTCGTCGTTGGTCTGATGGTTTGCATCAAGCGGTGGAAGCAAAAGAAGGTGTTCGTATTCAAAACGAAAACCAAACTTTGGCATCGATTACCTTCCAAAATTACTTCCGTATGTACACGCGCTTGTCTGGTATGACGGGTACCGCGGATACAGAAGCTTACGAGTTCCAAGAGATTTACAATCTCGAAACCGTCGTGATTCCACCGAATCGTCCATCAGCACGTAAAGATAGACAAGATCAGGTTTACAAATCCGCTGAGGAAAAATACGGCGCGATGTTAAAGGACATTCAGGATTGCTATGAACGTGGTCAGCCTGTCTTGGTGGGTACAACCTCGATTGAAAATTCTGAGTTATTGTCTGGCATCTTAGACAAAGCAAAGTTGCCGCATAATGTTTTGAATGCAAAACAACATGCACGTGAAGCAGAAATTATTGCGCAGGCAGGACGTCCAAAAGCGATCACGATTGCGACCAATATGGCCGGTCGTGGTACCGATATAGTCTTGGGTGGCAATGTTGCGAAACAAGTGCAGTTGATCGAAGCATCAGAAACTTTGTCGGATGCTGAAAAACAAAAGCAATCGCAAAAATTACGTGATGAGTGGCAGTCTTTGCATGATCAGGTAGTTGCTGCCGGTGGTCTGCATATCGTTGGTACTGAACGTCATGAATCGCGTCGCGTTGATAATCAATTGCGTGGTCGTTCTGGTCGTCAGGGTGATCCAGGTTCATCCCGTTTCTATCTGTCTTTGGATGACGCATTGCTGCGAATTTTTGCAGGCGATCGCGTACGTGCGATTATGGATAGATTGAAAATGCCAGAAGGCGAGCCAATTGAAGCTGGCATTGTCAGCCGTTCGATTGAATCTGCACAACGTAAAGTGGAAGCGCGTAACTTCGATATTCGTAAGCAATTGCTTGAATACGATGACGTTGCGAATGATCAGCGTAAAGTGATTTACCAACAGCGTAATGAATTGCTCGAAGCGCATGACATGTCAGAAATGATTGCATCTTTGCGTGACGGTATGTTCCATGATTTGGTGCGTCAATATGTGCCGCAAGAAACGGTTGAAGAACAGTGGGATTTACCAGGTTTGCAAGCTGTATTGGCTGGCGAATGGTCGTTGGATCTGGACTTGGTAGGCTTGCTCGAAACTGAGAAAAATTTAACTGACGAAGATATTCTTGAACGTGTTGTTGCTGCAGCGAAAGCAGAGTATGACGCGAAGTTGGATGTCGTTGGTAAAGATGCCTTCGCAGGCTTTGAGCGCAGTGTGATGTTGCAAAGTATCGATAATCACTGGCGCGAACATCTGGCAGCTTTAGATCATTTGCGCCAAGGTATACATTTGCGTGGTTACGCACAGAAAAATCCTAAGCAAGAATACAAACGTGAAGCTTTCGAGTTGTTTGGTCAAATGTTGGATCAAATCAAAAACGAAGTGGTGCGTATTGTTGTTACTGTACGGATTCAATCACGTGAAGAGATTGAAGCGGCGGAGCAGCAAATGGCGCAAACACAAGTCGAAAACGTGCATTACCAGCACGCAGAATTTGATGCAAATGCTTCTCCGGAAGAAATGTTGGCACCAAGCCCTGTCGTGGCTAATGAGCAAACTCCCACTGTCGAGCAAGGTTGGAAAATTGGACGTAATGATGCGTGCCCTTGTGGTAGCGGCAAGAAGTACAAACAATGCCATGGCAAGTTGGCCTAAGTGTCAAGGACTTAAGATCTTAAGCACTTAAGATCAAATAAGATTACTTGTGCTTCAGGTGAAAAAGGGCAATAAAAAAGACGGATGATTCGTCTTTTTTATTGCCCTTTTTTCCTGTTTGGTCAGACTTTTAAATCACGTCAAAGCTTTGCCTAAACTTACCCTAAGCTAGTACCCGAGCTAGTAAGTAAGTTAGTAAGTAAGTAAGTAAGTTAGTAAGTAAGCTAGTAAGAAGTAAGCTAGAAAAAAGTAAGCGGTCTAGGATGCGTCGTTGCTCAAGGTGTTTTTGAGCTTAAGTAGTTGAGCTTCCAGTGCTTCAAAATCTTCTTGCTTGTAGTCGCGAAAGGTGTTGCGACCTTGGCTGACAATTTCTGGAAAGG
Source organism: Affinundibacterium flavidum (assembly GCF_014284175.1). Taxonomy (GTDB): domain Bacteria; phylum Pseudomonadota; class Gammaproteobacteria; order Burkholderiales; family Burkholderiaceae_D; genus Undibacterium; species Undibacterium flavidum. Next base: position 75,482 of record NZ_JACOGA010000002.1, on the reverse strand, counting down.
CTTCATTAAAGCGTGCTTCACCTACTGCAGTTAATTTGATAAATAATTGACGTCTATCTTCACCGCGTTCTCGTTGAATCAAGCCCTTGCTTTCCAGACGATCTAAGACGCCGGTTAAGGTGCCTTTGGTGATCAAGGTCTTTTCTCCGAGTTCTTTGCAGGTCATCCCAGGGGTATTGCCTAAGGTCGCGATGATATCGAATTGAGACTCAGTAAATCCCTTTGCCCGCACACGCTTCGCGGAGGCTTTTTCGAAAAGCTGCATGCATTCTGATAACAGACGTATGCTGCGTAAGTAACGTTTTTCTAGCATGGAGATTAGTGTTGATTGCGATTGGAATGCTCTACTTGAGGTCGATTCCAATCTGCAATCGTTACTCTTGAAAAGATTAATTTGTTTTGGCTGCTTCGACTTGAATTGCTAATTTTACGTCAGGAGAAAAACCCCAGTTCAGCGCGAAATTCATACCGAAATCACTACGCTTAAATTCTGCGCTGGCATCCGCACCACAAGTTTCGCGCTTAGTCATCGCGTCTTCAATGCACTTGAATTTGTTGATAGTTAAATTAACTGGTTTGGTCACGCCCAATAAAGTTAATTCGCCTTCGACTGCAACCAATTTATCGCCATCAAATTTCATGGATTTGCCAACATAAGTAATCGTCGGAAATTGCGGTACATTGAACATATCTTTATTTTTAGCATGATCGTTCATAGCAGGCAAACCAAAGTCGAGAGAGTTTGCATCGATAGTAATGTTCATGGTGCCAGTTTTCGCGGCGCGATCCAGCGTGATCGTGCCTTCGGTTTTGGTGAACTTGCCACGCCAGACGGAAATCCCTTTGTGATCTGCTTCAAAACTTGGATAGGTATGTCTGGAATCGACTTTGTAAGTTTGAGCAAAGCTTGGTGCTGCAACAGCGAATAAAGCGATAGCAAAAAAATGATTTAATTTCATGGTGAAGCTCCTAAATAAGAATTACGGGTTGGTGACTACTTTAAATTGAATGACGACTTCATCGGCGACCATGCTGGTATCTTTCCATTCACCTTCACCGATATTAAATTGCAGGCGCTTGATAGGTAAATTGCCTTCAAAACTGAGTGCTTTACCTTCTGTTTTGATTTGTAAAGGGAAGCGCACTGCGATAGTTTTTCCCTTGATACTTAAATTTCCACTGACATCTAATTTGCCAGCACCGAGTGATTTCATTGATGTCGAAACGAAGCTAGCTTTAGCGAATTGCGCAGCGTTGAACCATTCTTTTTTCAGCACTTCTTGATTGTATTCAGGCGCAGGCAAGTCGATGCTACTGACATCGATATCGACTTTGGCTGTAGATAGCTCAGGTTTGGCGGCGTTGTAATCAATCGTGGCTTGGAACTTTTTAAACTTGGCTTGTACAGGAACTTCCATCTGTTTAAAGACCGCGTGCACGCTGCTTTTGCCATTGTCGACATTGAGATTGGCCGCCAATATACTGCCAGATGCACAAACCGCTGCAGCAATCAGAAGGTGCTTGCTGATGTCTTTGCCGAGTTTGGTGCTAGCATTTAAATTTGCGATAGAAAACATGTTTACTCCTTGTTGAAAGGCGCAGGCAACATGCGTTGCAATATGCCATCTTTGTTAATCAAGTGATGTTTGAGTGCTGCTGCAAAATGTAATCCGACTAGTATCAACATCCCTGTCGTCAGCATTTCATGCAATTCTTTCAGGCCTTCTTTCCACTCTGGATGAGGGTCGATGAATGCGGGTAATTCGATCAAGCCTAGATACACCACCGGGAATCCCGCTGCATAGGTGTACAGATAGCCTGAGAGGGGAACGGTTATCATCAGTACGTACAGCATGCCGTGCATCGCATTCGCCAGCTGTTTTTCCCAGGTTTGCATTGTGTCTGGATATGCAGGTGCACCTTTTATTAAACGAATTAACAGGCGCAATGCAACTAATCCGAAAATACTGACTCCTAACCACTTATGCCATGAATACAGTTTCAGTTTGGTGGGGCTGATTTTTAAGTCGGTCATATACCATCCCATGGCAAATGTAGCGACGATCAAGAGTGCGATGAGCCAATGCAAGACGATACTAGTAGTGGAATAGCGTTGCATAAAAGTTCCTAAAATGGAAATTAGTTCGAAGTAGGACTAATATAGCAAAAAAAATCGAAGTCTGCTTGAACCGGCTTGAATTGATAGCCGACTCCTGCAATTGAGGCTGAGAATCTAACCAGAATGCTAATTTTAGAAAACAAAATGGGCACCAGAAACTAAGTCTCTGGCGCCCATTTTTTCAAGATGCATCGGCAGATTTACCGATGCATCTTGAACGTACGATTAAATTGCTTTCGCTAATTTAGCCGCAATGCCAGTGTAATTGCCCGGGGTCATGGTCAATAATTGATCTTTGGCTTCTTGTGGAATACTCAGACCCAAAATGAATTCACGTAAAGCGTCTTTAGAAATGCCTTTGCCACGTGTTAATTCTTTCAATTGCTCGTATGGATTTTCCACACCGTAGCGACGCATGACTGTTTGCACAGGCTCTGCCAATACTTCCCAAGTGTTATCCAAATCTTCTGCTAAGCGTGCTTGGTTGGTTTCCAATTTATTCAAGCCACGCACGCAGCTGTCATAGGCCAATAAAGTGTAGCCGAATGCGACGCCGATATTGCGCAAGACGGTAGAATCCGTCAAGTCACGCTGCCAACGCGAGATAGGCAATTTTTCAGATAAGTGCTTGAGTAAAGCATTTGCCAAGCCCAGATTGCCTTCGGAGTTTTCGAAGTCGATAGGGTTAACTTTGTGTGGCATGGTGGAAGAACCGATTTCACCTGCTTTGGTTTTTTGTTTGAAATAGCCAACTGAAATATAACCCCAGATGTCACGATTTAAGTCGAGCAAAATCGTATTCGCACGGGCAAATGCATCGAACATTTCAGCCATGTAGTCGTGCGGTTCAATTTGAATTGTGTATGGGTTGTATGTCAGTCCTAGATGCTGTTCAATCACGTTTTTGGAAAAAGTTTCCCAATCATGCTGTGGGTAGGCAGATAAATGCGCGTTGTAGTTGCCTACCGCACCGTTCATCTTACCGAGAATCTCAACCTGAGCGATACGTTGTGCAGCGCGCTGTAAGCGAGCGACCACGTTGGCCATTTCTTTACCCAAAGTCGTTGGGCTGGCAGTTTGACCGTGAGTACGTGACAACATAGGAACTTCGGCATTGTCATGCGCAATTTCTGTCAGACGCGCGATTAATTTATTCAAGGCTGGCAACATCACACCATCGCGCGCTGTTTTTAACATCATGCCGTGAGAGGTATTATTGATGTCTTCTGACGTGCAGGCAAAGTGGATGAATTCTGCGGCCGCTTTTAATTCCGCAGTGATTTCCGGAGCGATGTTTAAGGCACGTTGCGGTAAATGATTGTAGCTCTCTGGCAGCGCTAAGCCGACGGATTCTTTCAACCAATATTCAACCGCTTTGACGTCATGATTGGTGACCGCCTCAATCGCTTTGATACGGGCTGCATCATCTTCTGAAAAATCTGCTGCGATGCGATTGAGCAAGGCATTCGCCGCATCTGAAAAAGGTTTGATCTCAGCGAATCCAGCTAGTGACAAAGCTTGCAACCAGGAGATTTCAACTTTTACGCGATGGTGCATGAAACCAGCTTCAGAGAGAGTGGAGCGTAGCGCATCCACTTTAGACGCGTAACGTCCATCTAATGGAGAAAGAGCGGAGAGTGTAGAGAGTGGCATAGGATAAAGAAGAAGTTGAAGAGGCGGTTAAATACGATCGTGCAGACGAGGTGCGGCGTTATGTAGCATTAATTACTGAGGAGCTTGTTTGCTTAGGTGCTCAGATGCTTGGTGCTCAGATGCTTAGAGTTTTGGCGTCTTTGTCAGGCAAAAAACAACGAAAAAGAGTATTAAAAATTGTGAAGCCATGAGGTGAAAAACCGACAGACAGAATTTTCTACTTTTTCTACCGTTTTGCAATAACAAATAAAGCCCGAGAAAAATAGCTTAACTTGCCTTAATTTCTACAAAACACCTAAAACGAAAGCGGGTATTTTAACATGGCTAGCGAGCATTTTTGCTGCGCTAAAAGATGATGGTGAATTGCTAAGCCGGGATGCCCGTACTTTGCTAGTGGCAATGCTATAATTTCGCTTAATTGAAACTCGCTATGTAATTGTTAATGAACAACTTTTGTTAATAAATTACGCAAAAACACTTATGAAACTCATTGGCTCCCTTACCAGTCCTTACGTTAGAAAAGTCCGCGTTGTGATGGCGGAGAAAAAGCTGGATTACGCCTTAATCCTTGATAATGTGTGGGCACCTGAGACCACGATCCAGCAATCGAATCCTTTGGGCAAGATACCTTGCCTTTTGATGGAGGATGGCGGTGCGATGTTTGATTCACGTGTGATCGTTGAATATCTGGACACTCTAACACCGGTCGGCAAATTGATTCCGCCGCATGGTCGCGAACGTGCTGAAGTGAAAAGTTGGGAGGCATTAGCAGATGGTATTTTAGACGCCGCTGTATTGGTGCGTTTGGAGCGTACTATGCGTGATCAGGCGATTCAGAGCGAAGCTTGGGTGAATCGTCAGATGGATAAAGTGAATGCAGGTTTAAAGGCGATGTCACAAGGTTTGGGTGAGTCTGCTTTTTGCGTTAGCAATCATTTGACGCTAGCAGATATTAGTGTGGCGTGTTGCCTGGGTTGGTTGGCATTCCGTTTTCCGGCCATCGCGTGGCGCGAAGAATACCCGAATCTGGCAAAGTTGGCTGATAAGTTGGCGGAGCGGCCATCGTTTAAAGAGACTTTACCCGAATAAATCGACGCACTTTGTTGTCCTGGCTTGTATACTTCTGTAAGTATTTAGATAAGCCACTTAAATTACTAATGTTTCGATAATAATTTAGCTGAATGCATCAAGCGAATATTGTTTGCAGATGCTGGGAATTGGGTTTGATACCCGTGATCTAAGTCTAATGGTGCATTAGGCTAGACTGTAGTTTGAGCGCTCTTACCTGTGAGCCATTGTATTGATGGTGTTCACGGTACCCTACCTTTGATATCTTATGTGACATCTTACTATAGATGCCATTGATAAAAAATCATTCAATTTGTGATCATTTAAGTTTGGCAAATGAGATTATTTATCTGTGCGTAGATAGTTTGCATAATCTCCCTAGATTTTCATTCACAAGATCAGTGTGACGAAAAAACAGTAGTAGCTTAATGTAAGAGTGTTGTAATGAAAATCCCCTCGCTTTGTGAAAAAGACGAGGGGATTAATTAGTCTGCTAAGACAAGTATTGCTTAGTTGCTAAAAGTTGATTAGCAGATTTTTGGTGTTCCTGTATAGCAAGTGCCTGTAACGGTATCCCATGTTACCTGGCCACCCGCTGTCAATGTTGGGATCAAAATATATGTCTGACCACCTAAACCATTGTTTGAAGTTGCTGTTGCAGTAATTGTACCTGTTGCTGTAATAGCTACTGATGCAACGTGGTTATTGGCAGCAGGGATTGCAGGAATGTCACCAGCACCTGCTGCGATACCTGCGATAGCACCTGCAGTGAGGCATGAGCCAGTTTGTGCGCATACTTCTACGCCTGATTTTAAGCCGCCAGTAGCCGCAATTACTTCAGCGAAACGAGTTTTTACTGTGTATTGTTTGTAAGCTGGCAATGCTACAGCAGCCAGAATACCGATAATCGCAACTACAATCATCAATTCGATCAAGGTGAAACCTTGTTGAGTGCGTGTCATCATTTTAGTGGATTTCATTTCAAACTCCTTAGATTTAATTAAAACGGCCAACATTAAAGAACTACGATTTCCATAACGCAAGAGCTGTGCCACACTTTATTTTTGAGCTTATCGCCCATAAATGACGAATTGGAGCCGATCAAGACTGTAATTATTGACGATCTTTGTCAATCGCATTCCGATAAACGTCATTTTGACAAAATTTGTCAGTCGAAAGCGATGCCTTAATTGAAATTATTTAGCGGATCAAACTTCGACTATTTACTTGGCACAAATTCGAACCATCATGGGAAACGATTCGGGATCACTTAGTATTCAGACGATTTGTGTGAATAGCTTGTAATTGTGCTCTCGGACTTCAAATTGGTTATTCAAGAAATTCATGTTGCGCAAAAGTCTGCTCATGAAGAATGATGAGATTTGTTGAGTATTTGACGTGCAGCTGCGAATGTATTTTTCACAGCTCTAGAAAATTATTAGAGGATGATTAGTAGATAATTATTTAACTTAGCCGCGCAGTGAAAAATTGATACTCGCAGTTGCCAAGACCATCGTCGCTTTGCCATCTTCAACATAAGGTTTGAACAAAGCACGCAATAAAGCCACTTTGGCGGATTCATCTAAGCGGGCAAAGCCGGAAGACTTCAAGATTTCTACTTTTTCAGCACGACCTTTGTCGTTTACCAAGACTTGCATGACCACGCGACCTTCTTCGCCCATGCGACGTGCCATTGGTGGATAGTCCGCTTGTGGTGCTTGAATATACTCAACTGCATTAATCACTTTAGGGCCAGCGGGTTCAACTTTTGCAATGGTAGGTGCGGCGGCAACTGGCGCAGTTATCACTGGCTGTGTAAGCTCTGCTGTTGTCGGCGCTGCTGTGATTGCATCCTGTGTAGTGTGTTGAATTGCAAGTTGCTGTACTACCGGTGCTGCTGTGTTGAGCGGATTAGTCGTTTTAACTTCCTTGCTAACGGGTGTCACTGGCTTAGGTAATATGCTCGGAACCATCATCACGATGGTTTCTTTTGGTGCGTGCTGAAAATGTTTGACTGGGTTGAGGATAATTAAGCCGAATATGACTACATGCAATAACGCAATCACTGACCCAGTCGCAAATCGGCGTGGAAGTTGTGGGGCTTGTAGCGTATTCATAGAGTCAGCCTAATCGAAATTGGAGTTTAATCTAAATAAGAATAATTCGTATTTAGATTATCTATCAATTTTCAAGCGCATGCAAGAAAATTGTGCAGCGCAAGATCATAAAACTTGCGCTAGCTCAATCAAGTAGGGGGAATGGAAATTCAGGTTCAGCGAAAAATGTGCTGAAGTTCGATAGAAGTTGCGGAATAGTAGAGATTTGCAGGGCTGTCACTTCACTTCAATTCAATTGCAAAGTGACAGCGATACCGAATTAAGCACCCATCTCTTCACCAAATTGCACAAAGCCAGCGGATTTCCAATTCGGATTGAATTGCATGCTGTCTTTGTTAAATAGCATGACGACCGTAGAGCCAAGTAAAAAACGCCCCATTTCTTCGCCTTTTTTCAAGACGATATTTTGTTCAGCATAATTCCATTCGCGTACTTGCTTGCTGCGTGGTGGATTGATAATGCCGTGCCAGGTAGTCTGCATACTGCCAACGACCGTAGCGCCGACCAGAACCAAGACGAATTCGCCATACGGTGAGTCAAATACACAAACTACACGTTCATTGCGGGCGAACAGGCCAGGAACGCCGCGAGCTGTCGTTGGATTGACTGAAAATAATTCGCCAGGAACATAAATCATGCGTTTTAAACGACCATCGCAAGGCATATGAATGCGGTGATAGTCACGTGGACTTAGATAAATATTGGCGAATTGCCCATCGTGATATTTTGCAGCAAGGCTGGCATCGCCACCGACTAAGGCGGTGGCAGAAAAATAATGACCTTTGGCTTGAAAAATCTGGCCTTCGTTAATATTTCCGAATTCACTGATCGCACCATCGACTGGGCAAGCGTACTTTGAAGTTGTAATCGGACGCGCATCGGCTCTTAATGCGCGGGTGAAAAATTCATTGAAGTTAGCGTAACTTGCAGTATCGGGATTCGCCGCTTCCTGCATATTGACATGGTATTTTTTGACGAACCAATTAATTAAACGGGTAGTGCGTCGGCCACCACGATCATTGGCGACTAAGCCGGCAAAGGCAGTTAGTAAATACTTGGGTAAGAAATATTGAGGCAGTACGGCTAATCGATCAGACACGGCGAACTCATTGAATAAATTAAGATGCGAGATTATAACGGCTGAGTATAGAAATATTGTATTTTGACTTGCACTTACCACATTTAAGGTACATGGACGGATCAGGAGTGCCTAGTTTTCATTATGAGATTTAAATAGGCGCGTTTTTATTGTTCTGTCATATTGATTTAGTCGAATCCAGTTATGATGGATGGGATGTCATTGAAAGAAATTGTCGTTGCCCTTTAGGCGTTCGCTAATGAGTTGTTAGTTACAATCTATTGGATAAGTAAAATTCATAGTGATAAACTTCTTCTTGATGTTTTGAAACCGAATTCGTTGTTGATATTAAATTTAACGAAACCACAGAAATAGTCAGCCTTAACTCAGCTTTAACTCAGCTTAATTTATCAGGAGAAATCAATGAAAACTGTAGGACAAAAACTCGACGCATTCAGCGTACCAGCAGCTAAGCCAGGTTTTAATCATCACGAAGAAAACGGTGTTTCCGCTTTCGAAACGATTACTGAAGCTTCTTTCCCAGGTAAATGGAAAGTGATCTATTTCTATCCAAAAGATTTCACTTTTGTCTGCCCAACTGAAATCGTTGAATTCGCTAAATTGACGAATGATTTCGCAGATCGCGATACTGTTTTGTTGGGTGGCTCTACCGATAACGAATTCTGCAAATTGGCATGGCGTCGTGAGCACAAAGATCTGGACAAGTTGAATCACTATGCATTCGGCGACGCAACAGGTTCTTTGGTGGATATGTTGGGTGTACGTGATGTGAATGCTGGTGTGGCTTTGCGCGCAACGTTCATCGTTGATCCAGACAATGTCATTCAACACGTTTCTGTGAACAACTTGAACGTAGGCCGTAATCCAACTGAAATCCTGCGTATTTTGGATGGTTTGCAAACGGATGAGCTCTGCCCATGTAATCGTACAGTCGGCGGTTCGACACTATAAATTCAATTGTAGGGGACATGGCGTTGTTGCTTGTCCTCGCAATACTTGTGTATTGCTCCGGGAAGCGCCTAGCCCTGTCCTCCTAAAATTGAATTTCTAATTGTCGAATTGTTCTAGCATTATTTCGTTATTGTGATGATGTATTCGAATATTCTGAACTTCAAATCATGATTACGGCTAACCAGTCATTGGTTAATAATGGTGCTCGCAGTACAATCAACCCGCTTCGGCGGGTTTTAAAAACGCTTTTTAATAGGTGAAAACTATGGAATTTCTTACTTCGATTAAAAATAGCATTCCTGATTATGCTAAAGATATACGCTTGAATGTGGATAGTACGATTGCACGTTCGAGTTTGGAAGCTAATGATGCTGTAGCGGTTGCCTTGGCGGCGGCGTTTGCGGCGAAGAGTAAGGTCTTGATTGATCTGATCAAAAATTCTGGCCATATCGCGCCGGAAGAAGTGCAGGCTGTTATGACGGCTGCTTCCTTAATGGGGATGAATAATGTTTGGTACCCGTTTGTTGAAATGGCTGACGATGAAGATCTGAAAACGCAAGGTGCACAATTGCGTATGAATGCTTATGCGACGAATGGTGGTGTCGATAAGCGCCGCTTTGAAATGTATGCCTTGGCCGCTTCTATCGTCGGTAAATGTCATTTCTGCGTGAAGTCACACTTTGATTTGTTACGCAAAGAAGGTATGTCTACTACGCAGTTGCGTGATGTCGGTCGGATTGCTGCGGTGATTAATGCTGCGTCGCAAGTGATCGCTGCTGAAGCGTAATAAATCAGATGTTGTTATGTTTTCGGTGTTATTCACATGAAATCAGATTTTGTTACTACGGTGCTGCATATCTTGGTGGAGATGGGTAGCGCAAAATAGAAAGTCACAGACTGCTCTAAATGCTACAAAAGCCGCAATATTTGCGGCTTTTTTGTTTTGCTGATTAGAAAATATCTTAAATTACTTCCTCACGAAAATGTATAGTAGAGATCACCCAATATTACACGTGATGAAATTCTTCGCGACCTTTTGAAATTGATTAACTGATGCTGATGAGAGAAAAGTTACTGCCGCTCGTGAACGCGCTTCTTAGTCCCGAGAGACCGGCATCGAGTTTGTTTCAAGAGGTCAATGCACTGCTAGATTTGTTAGAGAGTTTGGGGCAACTTCCTCTACTTCCAGATCAGGATATCAGCAAGGGAGAAACACAAACTGTGCATGGTTTAGCCTTGTCGCCTCACGCGGCTGCACTGTGTGCGAAAGATTTTGTCCGCACTGTGCAATTTATGCGTGGCGCCTATCAAGCGGTTTGCGCACAGTATTTGAAAAATAGCGCGCGGCCGGTGACTTTGCTCTACGTCGGGTGTGGCCCATACGCATTCTTAGTGCTGCCTCTCATGCTGAGCCTCAAGCCACAGCAAGTACAAATCAGGCTTATCGATATCCATGTAAAGTCTATAGATTCCGTAATGCGCATAGCGGAGCATTTGGGATTGCAGCCGTACATCGCAGAAATTACGACTATCGACGCTGCACACTATCAGATTGAAAGTGCGCAAAAACCGGACATCATTTTATTGGAGGTAATGCAAGCCAACTTAGAAAAAGAGCCGCAGCTTGCATTGTCCAGGCACATGATGCAGCAGGCACCTGATGCTTTATTGATTCCTGAACAAATTCGAGTCTCGCTTTGTTTGTTAGATATGGACGAAGAATTGTCTACGCAGAGTTCAAATGATCAGGTAAATTCTTTAGAGCACCGTAGATTTGATCTCGGCAGCATTTTATGTGTTGACCGACAATCGATCCATACTTGGGAGACGATAGAGGGAAGGCATTTGCCTGCGGCACGCTTGCAGATACCAAGCGAAGTTCCACGCGGATATAGTCCCATGTTATTAACCACGATTACTGTCTATCAGAATATTCTGCTCAATACCTATGATTCCGGGTTGACGTGCCCACGTCGCTTCAACGCTGATTTTAGCGCTGGTGATTATTTGAATTTCACTTATCAACTTGGTGCCAATCCGAAACTGACGGTCGAAGTTGAGCCAATGTTCACTTCCACAAATAATTACCACGATTGATGGAATACAAAAGGAAAATTAATGCATCAGCCAGATCATGATGCGTTTAGTAGGATTGGTAGATGTGACAGATGTAATAGATGTAATAGAGCTAAAGAATCGCCGCAAATATTGGCCTCATTCGATGACATAATATTGAGTAGCTCGTAAATAGTGCCTCATCCCTAGTTTCGGGGCAACCGCCTGGAGAAATTAGCGTGATTTGCCAACAGCATCTGAAGGCAGTCAAGTTTGATGAAGGCGATTTTGCTCATTAAATAAATTACTTAGTGTGCAGTAGATTAGTCGTTGTTTTACGAAAATTAAGAAGGCAATCGACATGAAAGACAAAACTATGGAAAGTTTGCATGCTCGGTTTTCTGCTGGGCGCACAGATTTAATCTTTGATTTACTCAAACTGTCTACCGTCGACATAAACGATCCGATAGGCGGCGCAAGTATTTTGCAGTGGTGCGCTTATTACGGCGATGTCAGTGCAATGCGCATTGCTTTAGATGCGGGCGCACGACTAGATGAATTGGGTGAGGATCTTGGTTTAAGGGGCGCAGCATTTCACGGGCATTGGCGCTTGTGTGAATTTTTACTTGAGCGTGGAGCGGATGTAAATCACCGTGACCCGATAAACCATGAATCTGCTTTACATGCGGCGTTATGTCATGATGATCGAACGAAGTATGACTTGGTGTTGCGGGTATTGTTAGCTGCTGGGGCGGATGTCAATATCGCTACCATTGCGAACGCATCGACTAGCTCATTTATGCGGGATAGCCGAACTCGTGCTGAGACTGCATTGCATAGGGCTGCGGCATGTGGGACTGCAGAAACGGTACAACTATTGCTCGATGCAGGTGCTGATCGTCAACGGCGTGATGCATTTGGTGATTCAGCTTTGGCATGGGGTAGTTGGTATCGCCGGCCTGTTGAAGTTTTGCGATTGCTATGTTTTGATGAATATAGAATACATCCTGATTATCAGCCTCTTAGAAATAATTTATTGGGGCATCCTTTAAGTCTTTAAGGATTTAATCTATTCAATCTAGGCAATCTCGGACTTAATGCAGATGATTGAAAATAATCAAAATTATTTCGTAAAATTCCCAAACTAAATCAGTGCCGCCTAAATTCCTTGGGGAGAACGTGGACAGCACTGATTGTCGTTTGTGAAAAATGAAAATTTATCCTATAGGCGAGCTTGTTTCATGCGCTCTCTGACTTTGGATTTATTGTCTGACAGCTGTCATCGCTTTAAGCAAATTGCCTTGCGCGTCGTCGCCATCCAAAGACCAGCTAAATAATCCACCAAGTCCTTGAGTTTTAACGTAACTAGATTTGGTGCTAATCACGCTTGGGTCGTCATAGCTCCAGAACTCATTGCCGTCATAGGTCCACAATTGTTTAGTGACAGCGTGGGTATATCGAGTCGCACGTTTTTGTACTAAGACTTTGTAGTCTTCTATTCCAGCCTCATAAGTTCCAGCAGCGGGGCTGCTTGCGCTTTGATACAAACCGTCACCTTTAGGTCCAGCTGCAACGCCTTTCCATCCACGTCCATAGAAAGGAATACCGACGACGATTTTTGCTTTTGGTATACCGCCAGCGATTAAAGCAGTGACAGCGTCATCAACGTTATATTTGATCAAATCACCTGTGACTGGTGCGGCCGGATCACGATATAAGTTGGATTGGAAGTTCGTCGGACCTGTCGCTTCCCAGCCGCCATGGAAATCGTAAGTCATGACATTGACCCAGTCTAAATGCTTACTATATAAACCTGGTTCGGTGTTGCGAATTTTGTCAGCACCTGCACCGATAGCGACGGTCAAATAGTACTTGCGTTTGTTACTCGTTGCGAGAGCATCTAATTGTGCGCGGAATTCAGCGAGCAATAAAGTGAAGTTCTGTTTGTCTGCAGCGTTATAGGTATTGGTCGGTAAACCACCTGCAACAGGATATTCCCAATCAATGTCGAAACCATCAAAAACGCCTTTGGCAACACCAGCGCCACCGGCACCTTCGGCACTTGGTAGGTTGCCGTTGACGTACAAGTTAATGCAAGACGTTACCAGTGCTTTACGAGATGCATCGGTCATCGAAAATTTACTGAAATTTTTCGACCAGGTCCAACCACCGAGAGAGATCAGTACTTTCAAATTAGGGTTGCGCAATTTGAGTTTTTTGAGTTGATTGAAATTGCCTTTGAGTTTGGCATCCCAACTATCACCTACACCATCAACTGATTCGTTCGCCGCGAAGCCGCGTTGGTAATCGGCCCAGCCATCACCACCATCGCCATTGCCGTTTTCTGCTTTGGTGATGATATTGCATTTACCATCGGCGTAAATGTTGCCAAATGCGTAGTTGAGGAAGGTCAGTTTTTTGTCATTACCGGTATCGACCAAATTACGTAATTTGTAATTGCGACCATAGATGCCCCATTGTGCAAAATAAGAGCCCAGATGTTTACCTACGGTTGGCGTAGGTTCAGGAATGCCGCTGCCATCACCGCCAGGTGGAATAACTACGCTGCATTCTGAGGCAGGGCGTTCTTCCCATGGCCCCCATTGACTACTACCAGGTGCTTCGTTTTGTGTGTACCATTTGGCACGCCAGGTTTTACCCACGTGTGTTGAATATAAACCTTGCGTATAGACGGTGCCAGCACTCCATGGATTGCATTCTGCCGCACTGGCAAAATTTGCTAACATCAGACTCGCCGTCGCGACGAGTAGTCGCAAACTCCATCGTAATTGTTGTTTCATTGTGTCTCCCATTTTTTTGATGCATCACACCGGCCGTGCTGATGTGATGCCGGCTTTGCGCTTTCGATGTGCACGGCACATCGTTAGATTTTTACTTTAAAACGACTTTGAAATAATATTCAACGCACTTGACGTAATCTCCCGCTTTTAAAGCATTAAACGGGGTTTGATAATTGACCAGTTTGCAGGCATAACTTTTCCCATCCGCGCGGGTTGGGTCATAGCTCCAGTCTTGTTCCCAATTGAGTAGTTGCGCGCCACCACCATTCGCCGGGAACGGTTTTTGTGTTGCGCAACTGAGTGCTTCCGTGGTGGGGACTGGCACTGTAAAATAATTGGCCATGCTTTTGTAATAGCTGATGCGATTAGTTGCTTGTGGTTTATCTGTGCCTGAATTGCATTCGATACCGCCATTGATGATGTTAATGGTGGCACCAAAACCTGCTGTGATATTGGCAGCAGCGTCGGCTGCATTCGGTTTCCAAGTACCATCAATCACGTGCAACATAGATGGTTTTGGTGGCTGTGGATAGACATAGAAAAATACTGCAGATGCCAAGTTGAGCCAGGTGTCGGCAACTAGTTCAGGTTTATCTAATAGCGTACGCACGGTGCCAAACATCGCATCAGAGAAAGGACCATAGTTGTAGTTGTAGGACAGTTGTTTTGCACCACGGCCGTAATATTTTTTAAAACTACCATTCGGATTTTTGCCACAAGGCCAGGTTTGCCCTTGCCAGGTAGCTGGATCACATTCGGCGTTATAACCGCAACTCGTATCGTCATCACGACATCCGGCTTCTTTTAAAAAATACAGACCTTGACGCCATTGTGGTGTGGCTGAATTAGGGTCATGTGCACCGGTTTCTTGGGCAAAGTGGGCAAACATGGTGGCTAAACCTTTGCGACAAATCGCATCGGCATTCCGGCCATCGCTATAGTCTGCGCATACCGCTGGAAACTTAGCAATCGCTTGTAGAAAACGGACATAGGTATAACTTTGGTCGCGCATTACAAACAGGGTTTGCCAGTCATTAGATGAAAGCAAGCGTTCCACGCGTTTGACATTCACCGGGTTGGCGGCTCTTCCAGGTGTAACGGCTTCCACCGATGCGGTATCTAGCGTACGCACTGAAGCTTTGATTTGTTGAAAAAGTGGGCTGGAAGTTTTACTGATTTCTGCTGCTTCAGCCTCTTGTTTGGTGGGAATGCCTTTTGGTGTTCCGGTGCCTGGATCCGTATTGCCATCGAAAGTACATTCACCAGTCGGACGAGTTTCCCAGACATCATTTTTACCCGGTTCATTATTTTGCGTCCACCATTTAGCACGCCAGTTGGTGTTGTTAGCGATGACGTAATCACCTTTGAGATAGACTTTACTGGCCTGCCAATTACCGCAAGCTGGTAATGCTGCAGCGTTGCTGGGAAGTGGCGTTGCAGCGTAGGTATCAACCTGGTTTAATAAAGCACCACCAAACAGTAAAAAACTGAGGAGTGCTTTTGAGATATTTTGATTTTGTAATGCCATGATATTTTCTCCAAAATCGTGTGCAGAAAATGCGTTTAAGATCCAATGACAGTGCTATAAAAGCGCTATAAAAGTGCTACAGAAGCACATACGAGACACCTGACTTTCAGCGAGATACGAGTCAGGTGTCACGGGTTGGATTGCGTGTTTGGGAAGGCTGTTTATTTTATGTAAGCGAGATGCGGCTGTTCGCTACGAATGGCATACGGCTTACCGTTAATATAAACCGCGAAATTCGTTGGCCCGGAAATCGGTAAGTAATAAACGACAGCGATAGAAGTACTGCCGCCAGGAGGCAAGGTGCTCCAACTTGGTAACTTAACAGACACACGATGCAAGTCGCCTGTTAATCCACCAATATTATTTCCGGTGTGACCAGAACTGATTACCTTCATGCCAAAGCCAGATTGATCTGCCATGGTGTTTGGTGACGAGGTTGGAATATCGAATTGAAACTCAGTACCACCAGGTAAAGTAAATGTCGAATTATTCGTGATTTTTAAAGTGGGATTGATAGGGTAGTTTGCATCACCTAATTTGTAGCCGCTGAGTTCGAAGCGAACGTCTATCGCACCACGAGTTGCTGCTTGTGTACTGAGCTTATTCGCGTATGCCGGCGCATTGAGAAAGGCTGTATTAAACAAGCGGGTTAAAGTGCTACCCATGAAATATTCACCTTGCCCATTATTGCGGGAGGCATTCCAGTCGTAGTCGCCAGCCAGCTCCCAAAACATGACACCACCTATGCCATGATCAATAATCCACTGGGCTTTTTTCTGTACCGAGGTTTCGTCTTCCGTCGATAAGAATACGGCTTTTTGTGCATTCCATAACCAAGGGGCGACCAGAGTCGCATTGTAATAACGGGTGTAAGTGCCAGTCAGTTTGTCATCAGGATCTGTTGCTGGTGTCAGGCCATAGCTGGCGATATAAGTGCCGGACTGATTGCGTTCCAAATTCTTAGCATGCCACATAGGATTTCCACCACCACCTAATTCTTTGCCTTGCTCATCCAGGTCGTGCCAGATATTGTCAATACCAACTGCGCCACCACCGCAATTGGGAACACCAGTCGGGCAATTGCTGCCGATGGATTTACCCCAGAGACCATTAGTGCCACCAGTGACGCCTTTCCAACCACGGGTGTAATAAGGAACGCCCATATTGATACGACCTGATTGCATCGCTCCACGGAAATAGTGGAAAGCCCAGTCCGTATTCAAATGACCAATACCGCCGTACTGAGGAGAGGTGTAGACACTCCAACGCACTAATTCTGCATCTTTACCATCATCAAACAAGGCGGCATTCGGACCAACAAATTCATTCCATGCGCCATGCAAGTCATAGCTCATGATGTTGGCAAAATCCAGATATTGCAGGGCAGAGAAATTTTCCATACCACGCAATAAATAGCCAGATGCTGGCGCGGCAACGGTCACTTGATAATAGCGATTATCGATGACTGCGGCCGTATCCAATTTCTCTCTGAGCGTTTTGAGTAAAGTCCCATAACTGCGCATCAAACCAGCGCGGCGTGCATTCGCAATAGTCCAATCGCTAGGATTACCTGCATCTTTCATCGATGTTGGATATTCGTAATCAATATCAACACCATCGAAATTGTATTTGCGTAAGAAGGCTACTACTGAATCGGCAAACGTATTGATGCCTGCGGTATTGATAGAACCATCTGCGTTGGTTGTCATACTGTAGAAACCGCCGCTATTGACCCGCTTGCCAGTCGCATCGAAATAACCACCGGTTTCGGCCCAGCCGCCGACTGAGATCAGAGTTTTGACATTGGGGTATTGTTTCTTGAATTTATTGAGTAAATTGAAGTGGCCTTTGTAACTCAATGCAGGATCCATTTCAGCACCAGCAACACCTGGCCATTGCATACCAGTCGCAGAATTATTCGGATCTGTTTCACTACCAACAGAGATCTTGTTGGCACCATCAACATGCGCGAATGCGAAGTTGATGTGGCTGAGTTTATCCCATGGAATATTGTGCGCAAGGTAGGATGGACTGCCATCTTTGCCAGTACGCCAACTGGTGAAATAACCTATGATGCGACGTTTTAAATTGCCTATTTTTTCACGGCCATTGGTGTCGTAAGCGAGACAGTAAGGTGTATTGGTATTGGCGGTGGCGAGCATGCCGTCGGGGCGGCAGAGTGCATGTCCTGTTGGCGCAGGTACGGTCGTGAGAACGGGGTCTGACGTACCTAGATCGCCCGTGCCACCTCCACAGTCACCGATTAATTTCCAAGGGCTATCCGCACTGGTACTGGGTGTATTCCCTTGCGTCCACCATTTGGCACTCCATTCTTTATTGTCATAAGACGCTTTCATGCCGCCTGTGTAGACAGTGCTTGCATTCCATGCGGGCGAGGTGCATGCAGCAAGCGTCGTTATTTTGGTGACGTTAGCGCGACTTGTTTTGAATGGATTTTTAAGTGCGCTTGAAGCGGTATCTGTGGCTAGTGCCGAGATAGAGGTGCTGACGGCGAGCGTGAATAACGCCAGCCGGATTGTTGCTGTGTGTGTCATTTGTCTTCCCCATTTTTTGGATATATGCCTGAATTTTCGGTTCCAGACTTAACCTGAAAATTTCATCTATGACCTGTTGAATAGCTCAAGCTATTTCTATGTCCAGGCAGGATGAGAAATTTCCCTCCCCCTTTGTTGATCCCACTTTTACATTGGGTGTCACAAAGCTCTCAGGATTCACTATTTGCCTATCAATAACTTGTTGATGGCTTATTATGGTTTTGTAGTGGTATTAATTTGGTGTGAATCCAATGTGAGCCAGTTTATCGTCACACTTTCAATATGCAAGTGGTTTTTTGAAATTTGTTTATTGATTGAACTAGTAGCAACATTGTTACTATGTTTGGTTTTCATTTCCTATTTTGAAAAAGGAAAGTGGTATGGCGTACCTAATTTAGTCGCTAGGTGAAAATTGTTTTTATTCAGCTTGGATCAGGGATTTAATGCGCGGTGAATTGGGCGAAAATTGGCGCAAAGTAGAAGAACCGACTTGAATTTTTGAGCTTCCTATATGTTTTCTCTTTTTGATATCATGCTCTTTTTTCAATAAGAGAAGGGATGTATATGATTCCAGTCATTGATCTTTCTGAAGTCAGACGTTATCCAAATGATGCCACTTTGGTGAAATCCTTAGATACTGCGCTCACGCAGACTGGTTTTTGCTATTTGAAAAACCATGGCATCGCACCAGAAATGATTGCGGCTGCACAAGCCGCCGCTTTGCATTTCTTTTCGTTGTCGGAAAAATTTAAGAGTCAGTACGATATCGCGAAGGCGCCGCGACACTCGGGCTATGTCGGTTTTTCTGAGAATGGCATGTATGCCGATGAGGCAATGCGTTTATACGAAGCCTATGACATCGGCTTGGAATTGCCGGCGCAGGACAAGGATTTTTTAGAGGGAAATATTTTCTATGGCCCGAATACTTGGCCGGATTTATTGGGCTTTAAGAGAGCGGTATACAGCTATTACGAAGCGATCAGTTTCTTGGCAAAGTTATTGACGCATACGATCGAAGCCGCGCTCGATTTACGCTTCAACACCTTGACGAATATGATGCGTAAACCAACCGCACAGTTGCGTTTGATTCATTACCCAGAAAACCAAGTAGCCTGCCGTGAAGCCCATAGTCACAGCATGATGGGCGCCCATACCGATTACGAATTTTTTACCTTGCTATATCAAACCATGCCGGGTCTGCAGACGGTGAATGTGAAAGGGGAATGGCTGGACGCACCGCCGCTTCCTGATACCTTGGTGATGAATGTCGGCGACATGGCCGAAGTCATTTCTGGTGGTCGTTATCGCTCTAACCCGCACCGTGTTTTAAACACTGGTAAGGAGCGGTTCTCAATGCCATTTTTCGCTGCATTCGACTATCAGTCAGAGATACGTCCGATGGTGGCGACTTCAAGGCATGGACTGCCAAGTTTGATAGCGGGTGAGCATCTGTTGCAACAAGTGAGTCAAGACTTTTCTTACTTGCGCATGAATATCCAAGAGAAAGACACAGCCCAAGGGTTGGCCGTCCTGCCCGAAGCTGAATTGCTACAGGCAAAGCAAATGCGAAATCCATTTTTAAAAGGAAAAACGACATGGATCAACTAAGTGTAATGTTCACTGTGATCGCTGCAGGTTTATTATTGAGCGCATCACCCGGGCCTTCTATGGCCTATGTTTTATCCCGAAGCGTGCAGTTTGGTTCTGCCGGTGGTTTAGCATCATCTCTTGGCTTAGCGGTAGGGGGCATGCTGCACGCCTTATTTGCAGCCTTAGGATTGAGCTTGGTCGCCGTCAAATTTCCATGGCTATTGCAGGTGATTAAATACTTGGGCGCGGCTTATCTGGCTTATCTGGCCTACGATTCTTTGCGTGCTGCATTTGAATCGGAGACACAACAAGCGTCGACAGACGTGGAAAAAACTGAATCTCAGGCGTCAACAAATTTGATCGCACGCGAGGCCTATTGGCGCTTGTTTTTGAATGGTGTCTTGATTGAGTTGAGTAATCCAAAAACGATTATTTTTTTCTTGTCGTTCATGCCGCAATTTGTGCATCAACATTCGGCAATGGGAATGTTTTTCCTATCGTCTTTGATTCCCATTACGGCGATCCCGGCAGATTTGCTGGCGATCTTTGCGGGTGGAATTATTGCCAGTCGGGTGCGGTCACATTACTGGCTAGTGCGGGCTATTAATATTGCTGTTGCCGTCGTTTTATTGGGAATTGCGGCAATGGTACTTTTTCTGGATTGAACGTTAGAAATAGTAGCGAGGCAGGCGAACTAAACAGGTAAATCAACCAAACCAACCAAGCTAAATCAATCCGATCCATGTTGGTTGGTGGCGCAGCGGCGCGAGTAACATTCAACGCACTGCGCTAGGATCAAAATGGGGATTCTGGATAATCCCAAAACGATTGCCAAATGGATCCTGCACTGCTGCCACCAGAATTCCTCCACCTACGTCGGTGACTGCCTCTAGCGTCGTACCACCTAAACTAAGAAGGCGCTGCATCGCTTCATGTGCATCCGCCACTCCCCACAATGCTTGTGCTCCCTGTGTTCCGGCAACCGCATCCGGTATCAGTCCTAATTCGAAGCCACCGACATTGAACCCCACATAAAAAGCCTCGTCAAAATAGGGAGCTTGTCCTAATACTTCGGTGTACCAAGCTTTGCCAGCGGCGATGTCGTTGACCGGATAAATGACGGTGCGTAATCCTAATATCATGTTGTGGGTTCCTGGTTGATTTGATTTGCTGGCGCAGCCTTATTCACAACAGACGCATATTATTTCGTCATTTCGTCTATTGTGAAATAGGTAGTAGTGTCACTTCATAGTGTCACTTGACGACTGGTTTTGGTGCTTTTTCTGTCAGTACTAAGTCCAACATCTGAATGATTTTCTCGCGCGTAATTGGTTTTTCAAAACTCGCATGCACTTTGAGACCCTGAATTCGTGCAATCTTTTCCGCCAGATTTAAAATAGGCCCGTTGTAGTTGGATAGATTCCAATGCTTATCGACTGGTGGTACCAGATTGTGGCCAGAAATAATTAGAATATCAGCTTGGCATGCATCCAGCGCTAAATGGCTTAACAATTCCATTCCGCCTAATTGCGGCATACACAAGTCGCAAATGATCAAATTCGGGCGCGGATGAGCTTGTCTATAAGTATTGAGCCCCTCAAATCCATTCAGTGCGCGGGTAACAGAGCCAACACCCAAGTCACGGAGTGTTACTTGCATAAGCTCTAGCAAAAATTCGTCGTCATCAACTAAGAGCACATGCAATTTGGCATACTCGGCATTAGCATCGGGGTTTTGGGTCATCATGATCAGGCAGGTATTTGAGAAAGATGAAAACAAGTATAGCGAAAGATGACAATAAACGACAATTATTTGGGTAAATATGCGCTGCAATTTTGCCGCATGCACAGACTTCCTTTGCTAACGTTGGTTTTTGATCTTGTCTGTCGAGTTTAGGCGCGCGATGGAGGCACGGCTTATTTGAGTGGATGACAGATCCACACTTAATATTGTTCGACCTTGTCTGTTGGCGAGTCTGTTCCTAATTGCTGAGCCAGTGTAAGCTAGCGCTATGAAAAATACACAAGATAAATTGAGTGCAGAGCCCTTTCTCGCCGCTGCCTACATAAAAGAAATTGGTCGCGGCAAAGAGGGGGCGCGTAACTTGTCGCGAACCGATGCCTGTCAGCTGTACGCATCAATACTGGATGGTCGCGTATCTGATCTGGAGCTAGGTGCGATCTTAATAGCGATGCGGATCAAAAGTGAAACGATAGACGAGATTGCTGGTTTTATGGATGCAGTTGAACAGAGATTACCTCTATTGCATGCGCCACAAGAAAGTCCATTTGCGCCTATCGTGATTCCGAGCTACAACGGTGCCCGCAAGCGTCCGAATTTGACGCCTTTGTTGGCGATGTTATTGGCACGTGAGGGTGTTCCCGTATTGGTCCATGGTCTTGAACAAGATGCAGGTCGGGTCACTAGCGCAGCGATCTTCTCAGCTTTGGGAGTGGAACTGTCGTTGGATGCCAAGCATGCTGAGCAGCAGATGGCGAGTAAGCATTTGGCATTTATACCTCTGCTAGCGCTATCTCCCTCTATGCATAAGATTTTGATGTTGCGAAAAATTTTGGGTTTGCGCAATTCTACGCATACCTTGGTTAAAATTTTGCAACCATTTGAGCAAGCTGCAGTGCGCCTCAGTTCGTACACGCATCCCGAATATCAGGTGACGCTCGATGCCTATTTCAGACAATTAGCGCCAGTAGAGCGCGGTACGGCATTGTTAATGCGTGGCACAGAAGGTGAGGCTGTCGCCAGCACGGCACGCTCGCAACGTATCGATAAATACCATTCAGGCGTATGTGAAACTTTGGAAGAAACTGACACGCAATTGATTGCAGAGCCAGAAAGCCTACCCATAGATATCAGCGCGGACGCTACCGCGACGTGGATTGCCGATGTACTGGCCGGTAAGCACGCCATTCCAGTCAATATAGAAAGGCAAGTTGCACATTGCTTACGCCTTGCCAAGGAGCTCAAAGCAAGTGCAATTTAGGCTACTTTTAGGCTGCTAATAGCCCTTCGATGTCGTGTCGGTCTGAGTGATGCAGAGATATCTGCAGTTTTCTATTACAATGCGCGCCTTATTCAATTTTTATGCAATTTCCAGCATTGAAGGTACATGATGACGACAGAAAAGACCTCGCAATTTGATGTGGTCGTGATTGGTGCTGGTGCCGCGGGTATGATGTGTGCTGCGGTTGCTGGGCAAGCTGGTAAATCGGTATTGGTGATTGATCATGCCAGCAAATTAGCAGAAAAAATCCGTATTTCTGGTGGCGGGCGCTGCAACTTCACTAATATGCATGCGACCCCAAACAATTTTCTTTCTGATAATGCGCACTTTTGTAAAAGCGCATTGGCGCGCTATACACCACAAGATTTTTTGAGTTTAGTGAAGCGGTACAAAATCGCGTTTCATGAAAAGCATAAAGGGCAATTGTTTTGTGACGACAGCGCAGAAGATATTATCCGCATGTTGAAATCTGAATGCGACCTAGGGAAAGTGCAATGGCGCATGCCGTGCGCAGTCAGCGAGGTTCTTCAATCCGAGCAGGGCTTTGTCATTCATACTGACCGTGGGCCGGTGATTGCCTCAAATCTGGTCATTGCTACCGGTGGCTTATCGATTCCCAAAATTGGCGCAACGGATTTTTCCTATCGCATCGCAAAACAATTCGACTTAAAAATCGTCGAGCCCAGGCCCGCTCTGGTACCTTTGACATTTGATGCGCAGACTTGGGAGCCTTTCGTGCCTTTGTCAGGGATTTCTCTGGAAGTTGACATCGAGACTGGGGAGAAAAAGAACAAGATCGTATTTCGTGAAGATTTGCTATTTACGCATAGGGGTTTGTCAGGGCCCGCGATTTTGCAAATTTCTAGCTATTGGTCTTCAGGACAAAGCATACGTGTCAATTTATTGCCAGAGCTGGATATCGCGGAAGAGTTAATTGCTGCAAAAACAACGACAAAGAAAAATTTGGCGAATTTTCTCGCCGCTTATTTGCCTGCTCGTCTCGTGGATGGCTTATTGCTGGCCCACGGATTTGATGGCAATTTGAAGATAGCCGATATGCAGGATAAACGTTTGCGCCAACTCGGTGAAAAGTTGAATCGTTGGGAATTGGTACCTAACGGTTCAGAAGGCTATCGAAAAGCTGAAGTGACTCGTGGTGGCGTGAACACGCGTGAATTGTCTCAACAATCAATGATGGTAAATAAGGTGCCCGGTTTGTATTTTATTGGTGAGGCGGTGGATGTGACTGGTTGGCTAGGGGGATTTAATTTTCAGTGGGCTTGGGCATCTGGGGTAGCTGCAGGTAAAGCGATTGGTGAATTGAATTGAAGCTTAGTGCGCGACCTACCTATAATTACTCATAGAGCTCCTTTGCGCTCAGTAGTTAGAAAGAGTTGTCCTTTAATTCATCGAGGCATAATGCGCGTGTTCATTTGCCACACTTTTTTGCATAAGTTTTCATCAGTTGACTTCCCTATTTAGAAAAATCCTGTTATGATTTCGGTCTTCCTATAATTTTTAACTGGTTCCGAACTTACATGACCACAATTCGCCTTAAAGAAAACGAGCCGTTCGAAGTCGCCATGCGTCGCTTCAAGCGCACCATCGAAAAGACCGGTCTGTTGACCGAATTGCGCGCTCGCGAGTTTTATGAAAAACCAACTGCAGAACGCAAACGTCGTTTGGCAGCAGCTGTTAAACGTCACTACAAACGTATTCGTAGTCAGCAATTGCCTAAGAAGATGTATTAATTCTGTCTGGCATTGAGTGGTTTCATATCAACTTAATGCCTCACGGTTTTCATCTGCTTTAGGTTTGCATGCCCGCTCCGGTGTACCGCAGCGGGCTTTGTTATTTTCATTGTTTATTTCTTGTAGTTCGCTTGACTGTAAGAAAGCATAATTTCAGAGGGCATCATGAGCTTAAAAGATCAAATCACCGACGATATGAAGGCAGCAATGCGTGCCAAAGATACGGCGAAGTTGAGCGCAATTCGTTTAATCACGGCTGCGATGAAGCAAAAAGAAGTAGATGAGCGTGTTGAATTGAATGACACCATGGTGTTAGCAATCATCGAAAAGATGATCAAACAACGCAAAGATTCAATCACCCAATTTGAGGCCGGTGGACGCCAAGACTTGGCAGATATTGAAAAAGCCGAAATGGCGATTTTGTCAGCTTATATGCCAGCAGGTTTGAGTGAGGCTGAAATGCAAGCGGCAGTTAACGATGCAGTGGCAGAAGTCGGTGCAACTGGTCCACAGGATATGGGCAAACTAATGGCTGTATTGAAACCAAAATTGGCGGGGCGGGCAGATATGACCGTTGTTTCTGCTATGGTAAAGGCTGCATTAGCTAAGTAATTTCCCTTTTGTTGTTGTGTGATTGCGGCTTCGGGGTGAAATCTTTCCGAGGCCGTGTTCGTTTTTATTCCATGAGATTGTTTGCGTGATTCCACAAAGTTTTATTCAAGATTTGCTTGCCCGCGTTGATATAGTCGATGTGGTTGGTAAGTACGTGCAATTGAAAAAAGGTGGCGCTAACTACATGGGTTTGTGCCCGTTTCATAACGAAAAATCCCCTAGTTTTACGGTTAGTCCTACCAAGCAGTTTTATCATTGTTTTGGCTGTGGTGCGCATGGAACGTCCATCGGGTTCTTGATGGAGTATTCCGGTATGAATTTTGTCGATGCGGTCAAGGATTTGGCGCTCAATAGTGGCATGGTTGTGCCGGATGATGATCGCATGTTGCCAGCGCAAAGAGCGGAAGTCACTGCGAAAAGCCTGGCCTTGAGTGAAGTTATGACCAAGGCCTGTGATTATTATCGCCAACAATTACGTGGCGCGGATAAGGCAATACAGTATTTGAAAAAACGCGGGGTTACCGGCGAAATCGCTGCGCGTTTTGGTCTGGGCTATGCGCCAGATGGCTGGGATAGTTTGCGCTCGGTTTTTGTTGAATATAGTGCGCATGCGCTGGCAGAAGCTGGGATGGTGATTGATAAAAGTGATGACGAAGGTGCGCATCGTAAGCGTTATGATCGATTTCGTGATCGCATTATGTTCCCGATTCGCAATACCAAGGGGCAGGTTATCGGTTTCGGTGGGCGTATTCTGGATCAGGGTGAACCGAAGTATTTAAATTCTCCTGAGACGCCTCTCTATCAAAAAGGGCTCGAACTATACGGATTGTTCGAGGCGCGTCAGGCCATTCGTGATGCCGGTTATGTGTTGGTCACTGAAGGTTATATGGATGTGGTCGCACTGGCGCAACTTGGTTTTCCGCAAGCTGTCGCCACTTTAGGTACTGCATGTACGCCAACCCATGTGCAAAAATTATTGCGTCAGACCGATCATGTGGTGTTTAGTTTTGACGGCGATAGTGCCGGGCGGCGAGCCGCGCGGCGAGCATTGGATGCCTGCTTGGCGCATGTGAATGACAATAAGATCATAAAGTTTTTGTTTTTGCCAGTCGAGCATGATCCTGATAGTTTTGTGCGTGAATTTGGTGCTGAGGCGTTTGCTGCTGAAGTACAAAATGCCATGCCTTTGTCGCAATTTTTTATTAAGGAAGTTAGTGCTGAGAATGATTTGAGTACTGCTGAAGGGCGTGCAAAAACACAATTTGATGCTAAGCCTTTATTGCAACAAATGGCGCCGTCTGGATTGCGCTTGCAATTAGTGCGTAATTTAGCGCAGATTACGCAATCAACTGCGTCTGAAATTGAAAGCCTTTTTGAGTTAAGTCAGCCGGTTGCACGGGTAAAAATTGCTCCGCCGAAAAGTCGTCGTAGTGCACCTGTTGGTTTGGAGCGACAAGTCATGCGAATTTTGGTCGCACATCCCTCGCTGGCTGTCATGATGACTCCGGCAATGATGGAGTGTGCTGCCCGAATTGCGCCAGATGGTGCTGAAATGCTAAAACAATTAGTATTAATTGCACAGCCTATGGGCGATCAGGCGAATTTCGCGGCTTTGGCAGAAAATCTGCGGGCGACAAGTGCTGATTTTGATCCGCTAATTGCAGAAATCGCAGAGCAAACCGAGTCCGAAATTGACGTAGTTAGCATGGAGTTAGCAGGGGCTTTGCGGCAGATGCGTACACAAGTGCTAAAAATGGAAATGGAACAATTGGCGCAACGTGGTTTGCGCGATCCAGTGGATGTTGCGCGTTATCGAGAAATTATGCAATTGCAAGATGCAATTCGGCGCGAGGCTGAGGCGGAAGCGGCTGGTGGCCTGTAAGACAAAATTCGATAGAGTGTGTCGGAACTAGCCGGATTAGTTAGCCTTCAATTTAGCTGTTTGTTGGATTTGTTGTTCGGTTTTGCTCGGAAAGTGTAGAAATAGTATGACCGTTTTCTAATGGTAAGGCGTAGGCGGCTAGTGTTGATGTGCTAATTAAGGGCGCGCCGGATTGAGTAAAAGAGTGGCAAGTGATATAATTAAAGGCTTTCGATTCAAGGTCTTAGGTTGTTTTCATTCTTCGTTGTGGGCATCCAGATAATGCTTGTTAATGACAGGAATGTGTTGTTTAGGTGAGCATATGCTCCTCCGAGTAACCCAAAACACCGATGCAAAGAAAAGTTGCGTTTGAATTTAGGATAAATGCACTGTCCCGCAGTATTCACTGCTAACAAAGTGTAGTTTTATAGAATTCAAAATAGACTTCTTAGCTTCGGTTGGTTTGATTCAATGGCTAGTGCAATGAAGAAACCCGCGAAAAAACTGACATCCGTAGTTACGAAGAGCTCGACCCAAACTGCCGCCGCAAAAAAAACGGCCAGTACTTCAACGAAGGCAACTTCTAAAGTGCCCGCAAAATTAGCCAGTAAAGTGGCGACTAAAGTGGCGACTAAGTCTGCACCTAAGCCCGCAGTGAAGACAACAACTAAGCCAGCAGCGAAGGCAACAACAAAGCAAGCTGTTAAATCTCCGGTCAAAGCCGTGAATAAAGCACCAGCAAAGTCTGCAGTAAAGCCAGCCCTTAAATCTGTCGCAAAGCCAACTGGGAAAAGTGTTCCAGCAAAAGCCGCGGTAGCGAAGAAAACGGTGAAATCAGTTGCTAAAACTGCGACTAAAACAACCGTAAAATCAGTCGGCAAAAGTGCTGCTGTTGAAAAGAATCAAATCGCAACAAGTAAGTCCACTGCTACAAAATCTAAGACTGCAATTGAGGCTAGTGTGAAGCCAAAAGTCACTGAGAAAAAAGTCCTTGCGAAAGGCGCTAAACCGCCTAAAGTAGAACTGAAGCCAGCAAAATTGGCTGAGAGCAAGATTTCAAGTAAAGATGTAAAATCGACGGTCAGTAAAAAGGAAGTTGAAGTGCCAAAAACACGTGCCACAAAAAATGAACCTCAAGCGGAACCGAAGTTGAGCAAGGATGTCGAAAAGGCTGCAACGAAACAAGGGAAGCAAACTGAAACACCGTCAGCCGCAACAAAGAAAGCCTCTGTGATTACTAAAGCATCGAACGTCAGTAGCAAAGCCGAAAAGTCTGATAACGCTGAAAAAGAAGAATTAAAACCAGCAAAAAAATCGACGAAGGCGGCAAAATCCGAAAAAGCTCCAGAAGTGCAAGAGATCAAAACAGGATCTGCGCCTACTGTTAGCCAAACTACGGATGCCGCTCTGTTGGCAAGTATTGATACCTCTGGCTATGTATTGCCTGGAGTGAAGGTGCCTGGTCGTCGCGGTCGTAAGCCTAAAGAATATCAACCAGAAAATGAAGAAATGGCAGCACTCAATGCGGTAGAGCGCGCTGAGATGAAGGCGCTCGATAAAGCGAAAGCGAAAGATCGAAAAGCCAAAGAAAAAGCTTTATTGAAAGACGCTTTTTCCGCTGATCCTGAGGCTACCGCAGAGGAGTTAGAACGTCGTCGCCAACGTCTGAAAACCCTGATCAAAATGGGTAAAGATCGTGGCTACCTGACCTTCGCTGAAATCAATGATCACTTGCCAGAAAACGTCGTCGATCCAGAAGCGATTGAAGGCATCATCAGTACCTTCAATGATATGGGCGTTGCCGTCTATGAGCAGGCTCCTGATGCAGAAGCATTGCTGTTGTCAGATAATGTCGTCACCGTGGCGAGTGATGATGACGAAGTTGAGGCTGCTGCCGAAGCCGCATTGTCTACCGTTGATTCTGATTTTGGTCGCACGACCGATCCGGTTCGCATGTATATGCGTGAAATGGGTACGGTTGAGTTGTTGACGCGCGAAGGCGAAATCGTCATCGCGAAGAAAATTGAAGAAGGCCTGAAGGACATGATTCAGGCAATTTCCGCGTGCCCAACGACCATTGCAGAAATTTTAGCGCAAGCTGAACGTATCGCCAGTGATGAAATTAAAGTTGACGATATGGTTGATGGCTTGGTTGATCCAAACGCTGAAACCGAAGAAGAAAAAGCACCTATCGTCGTCGCCGAAAGTGACGAAGATGAAGAAGATGACGAAGATGAAGAAGACGAAGATGAAGAGGAAGAAGACAGCGCTGCTGTCGCCGCTGGCATCTCCGCAGAGCAATTGGAGCAATTGAAGCGCGACTCCCTCGCGAAATTTGCGACGATTTCTGAAAACTTCGACAAGATGCGTAAGTCTTTTGAAAAAGAAGGCTACAACTCTAAGAATTATATTAAAGCGCAAGAAGCAATTTCGAATGAATTATTAGGAATTCGCTTCACAGCAAAAGTTGTTGAAAAACTGTGTGACACTTTGCGTGGGCAAGTCGATGAAGTGCGTCACGTTGAGAAGCAAATTCTTGATGTGGTTGTGAATCGCTGCGGTATGCCGCGCTCACACTTCATCAAAGTTTTTCCGGGCAACGAAACCAATCTTGCATGGGTCGATGGTGAAGTGAATGCTGGGCACTCTTACAGCGCGATCTTGGGTCGTAATGTACCGACAGTGCAGCAGTTACAGCAAAAGCTGATTGACCTGCAGGCGCGTGTTGTTCTGCCATTACCTGATTTGCGTGGCATTAATAAGAAGATGTCCGCAGGTGAAATGAAAGCACGCAAAGCTAAACGTGAAATGACTGAGGCAAACTTGCGCCTGGTAATTTCTATCGCGAAAAAATACACCAATCGCGGTTTGCAATTCTTGGATTTGATCCAAGAAGGTAATATCGGTTTGATGAAGGCGGTGGATAAATTTGAATATCGTCGCGGCTATAAATTCTCAACCTATGCAACATGGTGGATTCGTCAAGCGATTACGCGCTCTATCGCGGATCAGGCGCGTACGATTCGTATTCCTGTACACATGATAGAAACGATCAATAAAATGAATCGTATTTCGCGTCAGATTTTGCAAGAAACAGGTGCAGAGCCAGATCCAGCAACTTTGGCGATCAAGATGGAAATGCCGGAAGATAAAATCCGCAAGATCATGAAAATCGCGAAAGAACCGATTTCGATGGAAACACCAATTGGTGACGACGATGATTCTCACTTAGGTGATTTTATTGAAGATAATCACACTTTGGCTCCAGCTGATGCCGCATTACATGCATCGATGCGTAATGTAGTGAAGGATGTATTGGATTCCTTAACACCGCGCGAAGCAAAAGTATTGCGTATGCGTTTTGGTGTTGAAATGTCGACCGATCATACTTTGGAAGAAGTTGGTAAGCAGTTCGACGTTACTCGCGAGCGGATACGCCAAATAGAAGCAAAAGCCTTGCGTAAGCTGCGTCACCCTTCACGTTCGGATAAGCTGAAGAGCTTCCTTGAAGGTAATTGATCAAAAGCGTGAATGCGCCAGTCGGTAGCTAACAAGCTTGTTTGTGATTGAATTTGATAAAACCGTGCAATTGAAGATTGTGCGGTTTTATTTTTTTGTGCATCTTTAAAATCGAAGTGAATCGACACTAAATAGCATGAAGAATCGCGCATTTATCCTCTGTAAGCCTTGTGTCGGTTACGTCTAATGTAATACAATGAGCGCTCATTTTCTGGGGCGCTTTGTGCTTTAGCAAATAGGGCCTCTAGCTCATGTTGGTTAGAGCAGCGGACTCATAATCCGTTGGTACCGTGTTCGACTCACGGGAGGCCCACCAAAAATACCTAATTAAAACAAGGGATTGCATTTATTTGCAGTCCCCTTTTTTTGTTTCCATGTTCTTGAACGGTGTAACGGAAGTTCAACAGGTATTGGGACGGACAGGTGGATTAAGATTGCAGGCCTATTGTAGGAATTTGGGAAGTCGTCATTCGTTTGTTGTCTTCCTCGTTTTGGAAGTTGAGTCCGACAAGAGCGTGATTAGAGTGTAGCAATAGAGTGTTATATAGTTGAAACTTCAAACGCCTTTCAATGTGACGAATCAATAATTGAAAATTGAAAGGCTGGATGGGAAATTGCAATCCACTTATTTGTGTGAATTATTCATGTGTAAAAAAGGCGTTGTATTAGGCGCTATTGCCATGGCGTTAGCGATCGCGGCAAGTTCGGGTGACAGCGGATACATGTGCTTGTATTGAAGTACTTGTTTCCCAATTAGATTCATGCGTTGTGCAAAATTGGGAATGGTGCCGGCTTGAATTAATGGCGAGTTCATAGGGGGAATATCTTTGCGTTGAAATTCAAAAGCAATACTTACACGGGCGGCTCCGCCACGCGGACTTGCGTGTGAACCCCAGTGTAAGACAGCTTGATTCCAAACGAAAAAATCACCAGGTACGGCGGGTAAAGCACGTACGTCTTGATACTCGAAACGCCAATCCTTATCGTTTGGTGTGCCATAGGTAGGATCTCTATCGGCTGGAACGACATACATACAACCATTTAAGGTGGTTGCAGCAGTTAACGGAATCCACAGAGTGACGCTTTTAGGCATGCCATCGGCTAACAATGAACCATAGCTTTTGTCACGATGTGGCTTCCAGCCGGACTCATCTTTTTGTGGATCTACATGCCACATCCAAAAATCTGGCAACATGTAGTATTCACCTCCTAGCAGCGTATTTACCACATTGCCTAGTTGGTGAGCCAGCAGCCAAAATTCCTCATAAGCCAAAGCGAATACAGGCATCAAGCCAGCGCCTTTTAACTTGACGACGACATTCACCATATCGGTCAAGGGGAGTTTCCATTGCCCGACAGATCCTTGTACATAACCTTCTTGTAAGATTAATTGGCGAATTGCGCTTTCCGATCCTGCATCCATCACCAACGGTTTAACCGCAGCATAGGGCGAGTTGCTCAAAGATAAAGACGGAGCCAGATTCTGCCACCATTCAGGACGTAAGATTGGGTTGGCGTCAACAGGATTCCCAGTCACGGAATTTTGTATCAAGGTGTCATCGTGCATTATTGTTCTTGTCCTAATATGTAAACTATTGACAGGTATCGACGTATTATAAGTGAAGTCGACTAGACTAAATACTTGAACATGCGTGATTAATAGATTATGCAATTCGTGCATTATTGAAGTGGACGTAATGTTTTTAATAAGATGCAGGTCGTCTGTCAGTGCAGCTGATGATAATTTTTGATGGCTAGTCCAATCATGGCATTTGCTGAAGAGATTGCCCTAGCAATCCATTTGAGTATTTGCTTCAAAAGTAATTTGGTGTGCGCGTGATTTCCCTTTGTTTTCAAGACTTTGCTGTGCATAGTGTTATAATGCGCGACTATTGAAATACACCCACGCCTTACTTTTGCTGACGCAACATCACGAATCCCTACACTTGATGCCGTGTTAGACGCACGGGAGGCTCACTATGCATACCATGACCGATACCCCCTTACCGACAGTCGCTGAATTAGCTGCTGATACTCTTCGCTTTGATTCCTTTGGTTTAGCGCCTGAAATTTTGCGTGCGCTGAACGATCAAGGCTATGTGCATCCGACGCCAATTCAAGCACAGGCGATTCCTGTGGTATTGCAAGGACGTGATGTGATGGGCGCGGCGCAGACAGGTACTGGCAAGACGGCGGGTTTTTCATTGCCGATTATTCAGCTCTTGATGGCACATGCGAACACCAGTGCATCGCCAGCACGTCATCCTGTGCGCGCCTTAATCTTGACGCCGACGCGCGAATTGGCGGATCAAGTCGCAGAAAATGTGAAAGCCTATTCTCGTCACACGCCTTTACGGGCGACGGTGGTGTTTGGCGGCGTTGATATGGCACCGCAGACAGCCATTTTGCGCAATGGCGTGGAGATCGTGATCGCGACACCTGGACGCCTGTTAGACCATGTGGCGCAAAAATCAGTCAATCTGTCACAGACGCAGATCTTGATTATGGACGAAGCGGATCGAATGCTGGATATGGGCTTCTTACCTGATCTGCAGCGCATCATTAATTTACTGCCTAAGCAGCGTCAAAATTTGATGTTCTCTGCAACGTTTTCGCCAGAGATCAAAAAATTATCTGCGAGCTTTTTGAATGATCCAGTGACGATAGAAGTGGCACGTAGCAATGCGACTTCAGAAAACGTCACGCAAGTTTTATACAAAGTGCAGGAAGACGAAAAGCGTGATGCGGTCGCCTTCATTATTCGTGAGCGTGGTTTAAAGCAGGTCATCGTCTTCTCTAATACTAAGATTGGTGCATCACGTGTTGCAGTCCATCTGGTCAAGCAAGGTATCAAAGCCACGGCGATTCACGGTGATAAATCGCAGCAAGAACGGATGGCAGCTTTAGAAGCCTTTAAGCGTGGCGAAGTGGAAATTCTGGTGGCTACTGACGTTGCCGCACGCGGTCTGGATATCTCTGAAATGCCATGTGTAATTAATTTTGACTTGCCGTATAACGCCGAAGATTACGTGCATCGCATAGGTCGCACTGGCCGCGCTGGTGCAAAAGGTGATGCGATTTCTTTGCATACTGATAAAGACGAGCGTCTGTTGGTCGATATCGAAAAATTGATTAAGCAAAAAATTGTACGCTTACAGTTGGCAGGATTTATTGCCACTTCTCTGCACTCTGAGCGTAAGCCAACTAGTTTTGCCGATCGCCAAGAACGCAGCCCAAGAACTTCAGATAGAACTGCCGACAGAAGCGAGCGCCCAACACGTAGTTATCAGCCACCGCGTGAAAAGGTAGATCCATGGTTCTTGAAACCTTACGAGCCTAGCGCTAGTCCCGCACCAAGTAAGCCTATGTTGAACAATGCTGCAACAGATGCCGCGAAGCCGCAAAAGAAAGCAGCTTTATTAGGTGGGTTTGTGAAAAGTAGTTAAACACAGCACAGATGCTGTGCAAGAAAAAAAGCAGAAAACAAATGTCGTTTTCTGCTTTTTTCATTTAGATGGCAATATTTTGTGAGTCTATCGTATCGCCAATTTACTAGCCCATAAGTCGGTAGCACCTGACCAAAATTCCGGGAGCGATCGCGGCATCGTAGAAAAGCTTAATCCTAAAAATTGAGCTGCGGGAATTAAGGCTTCTTGCAATAAATCATTGTCACCACGATCAAAGGCCAAAGCGCCAGTTTGCTTAGACAATTTTTCTCCTGCCTGATTCGTCACTACCGGCACATGCAAGTAACGTGGTGTGGGATAGCCTAGTAATGCTAGCAGATAAATTTGTCTAGCGCTGGAATCAAGCAAATCTGCACCGCGCACCACATCCGTGATTCCTTGCGCTGCATCGTCGACTACCACCGCTAATTGATATGCCCAAAATCCGTCGGCACGTTTTAAAACAAAATCACCGACGGCGCTACTCAAATCTTGTGTTTGGATGCCTAGCAAGCGATCTTCAAATGTGATGCAAGCCGCCACGCCATCCGGCACACGCAGGCGATAGGCGCGTGCTGCTTTGTTATTCACTATCCCTGTGCGACAAGTACCTGGATAAATCTGCGAATCAGAGAGGCCAGCACGCAAACGTGAATCGGCGATTTCTTTGCGCGAACAACTACAGGCAAACACGTGATCACCTAACTGATCGAGTGCCGTTTGATATAGTGCAGTGCGTTGACTTTGCCAGGCGACCTCTTCATCCCAATGCATGCCGCAACGCTGTAATGACTGCAAGATCGCGTGATCTGCACCCGCGATATTTCGGTCAAAGTCCACATCTTCAATGCGCACGAGCCAGCTACCGTGATGCGCTTTGGCATCCAAGTAGCTTGCCATCGCGGCCACTAGAGAACCAAAATGCAAAGGACCAGTAGGTGAGGGCGCGAAGCGACCGCGATAAGGTGACATGGCGTGATGAAGTAATCAGGCAGGCATGTTTACAACAGCTTTACTGGGATAGTGTCGCGGTGGAATGCGGTGAAGATTGAGCCGCCTCTTCGTTTGCATCTTGATCAACAGTCTCGCGCGACATCTTTTTGCAATGCGGGCAGGATTTGCCAGCGATATACCACGGTGATAATTGTTCGCGTGGTGTGACGACAGCGCGACACGCATAGCATTGGGTGGTGTCAGTTGCTTCTAATTGCGGATTTAAGGCAGTGCGATAATCGAATACAAAGCAGTCGCCATGATAATGATCGCCACCGACTTCCTCAAAGTATTTCAAAATCCCGCCTTCGAGCTGATAGACGCTTTCAAAGCCCACGTTTTGCATATGTATCGCCGCCTTTTCGCAGCGTATGCCACCGGTACAAAACGTCACGACCGTTTTGTCATTTAAGGCATCGCGATTCGCTTCGATGACAGCAGGGAATTCAGTAAACTTACTGATGCGATAATCAATCGTATTATCAAAACTACCGACATCGACTTCAAAGTCATTGCGCGTATCGACCATCACGACTGGTTTGCCATTGTCATCATGACCTTGGTCCAGCCAGCGTTTGAGAGTCTTCGCTTCGACCGCTGGTGCGCGCCCATCTTCAGGCTTAATCAAAGGCATGCGCATGGTGATGATTTCCGGTTTTATCTTTACCAGCAATTTTGTAAACGGTTGGCAATCAGAAAAACTTTCTTTAGCAATGATGTCGGCAAAACGTGGATCGCTGTGTAGCCAATCCATATACGCATCAATTTCGTGGCGCAGCCCAGCCAAAAACATATTAATCCCTTCGGGCGTCAGTAATACCGTGCCTTTGAGATTGAGCTCTTGGCACTTCGCGATAAATTCTGGGCGTTTCTCCGCAGTATCGTCGAAAGTAATAAATTTATAGGCGGAAATATTGACGTAAGGGGTAGCAGCGGCTTGCATAGGAAACTTTGTGAGGAAAAGGTGAGCTAAATAGATGAGCTGAAACTAAGCAAATGAATACATGGTTAATAGATAACTAGTCGATCATTAAGAGGACTTCAGGCGGTCTTGAATCTGAATTATGTTTGTTCGGTTTGACCGCCGTTATAGACTCAGAGGCGGTTCGCGAGGATAGCTTGATCGAGCACGATTAAGTCTTTGATTTTTCAGCATTATAAGATGAAATCATTCAATTCGTCATGATGGGAGAAGCACTTTTTGAGCGTTAGTGCTTACAACGATGTAGCTAGGCAGAGAAATACTGAGATTTTGTCAGACAGCTGAAGCGAGTCGAATGAAATTCTAGTCATAAATTTTACGTGTTAATTTAAAATTTTAATTTGTAAAAATTGTGGTTAACATGTAAAAATCTCAATTTATCTGAGATTCGATTGGAACTTTGATGGTAAAGTCGAAAACTAAGTTATAACCTAAGTTATGACTTAAGTTGCAGCCCAAGTTACACCTAAGTCACAACTCAAGCCACAAGAATAATAAGCGACAAACTTAACCATGAATTCCGCCAATTCTAAACTGCAAGCTGTGCCAGAAGGGAATGCCCCGATGCCGCAGGCGTTTAAGCACTATGAAATACGTGCTTGTCTGGATGAAAATCCCCTGGCGCCAGTTTATCAAGCTTGGGACACGAGTCTGCACAGAATGGTCGTCATTAAGCAATTGGCGAATCTCGGCAATGAATTTGAGACTCTACTCAAGCAAGCCCGCATCGCCGCAGCACTCACGCATTCTGCATTCGTCAAAATTCATGCGCTAGAAGAACACGAACAGGGCATTTATATCGTGATGGAGTTGATTAAGGGCGTTTCCTTACTCGACTGGATGCAAGAGCATCTAGGTCAAGAAAATCTGGCACTGATACACACCAAGCAAGCTGCAATGGCATTGCAGGAAGCGGATGCCGCTGGATTGATCCATGGTGATTTACAACCCGCGAATTTGATGGTGGACGCCACTGGAAAAATTCGCATTTTGAATTTGGGTTTTACGGCGCATTACAATCCCCATGCAGTGAAGAATATTGTAGAAATAGATCCGCAAGGCAGTATTGCGTATCTGGCACCCGAGCGTTTTGCTGAGCAAAGTGCAAATGCCGCAAGCGATGTTTTTGCGCTCGGTACGATCTTGTATCAGATGCTGGTTGGCGCAACGCCATTTACCAATCTGCGTGGATTAGCTTTAGTCGCAGCACAAGCGCAAACTTCTTCAGAACAATGGATGTGGCCAGATTCTATTTCGTCAGCAACGCGCGCCTTGATTTTGGACATGACCAGACGTGATGTTAGTCAGCGTTTTGATTGGCAACAGGTGCAAGACCAGTGCAAAAAACTGTCGACGAAAGAATCGTCTTCCAACAGTTTGAGTCAATCAAAAATCAATGAATTACAGACTCAGTTCGATGCGCTATCACGCCGTCGTCGTTGGCGCTATGCCATAGCGCTGGTTGGTTTGTTGGGCGTATTTGGTATCGGTATCTGGCAGGTCAAACCTAATTGGGCGCAAATTGCCAAGGCACTCAAACCGTATTCAGAATCGATAGAGTTAGAGCAAGGGATGCGAGCATTGGCGATGTACGATAAGCCGGGTAAGTTGGATGAAGCGACCGTGCATTTTAATACCGTGCTGGAGCATGATTCGAATAATGCGCGTGCGGCAGCAGGGCTTTCTATAGTTTATAACCATCGTTTTCGAGGAAGTAGTCGTGATGAAGTTTGGCGCGAGAAGGCTTTAGCTAGCTCTCAACAGGCATTGCGTTTAAACCCCGATTTGGCATTGACTCAGGTGGCATATGCCTTATCTTTGGATCCGCATCAGCAGTTTGAGATGGCAATGACAGCGGTTGCTCACGCAAAAAAATTAGAGCCGAAAAATTTGTTGGTATGGCAAACCGAAATGCGGATACTTTTATTAGCTCGTAAATATGACGAGGCTATTAGTACCGCAGATAAAGCTTTGCAGTTATTCCCTAATGACTGGTTGATATTGGTTTTGAAAGGTGTTGTTTATTTTAATCAGGCTAAATATGACATTGCAGAGCCAATTTTTAGAGCAAGCGTAAAACATAATCCTGATGTTACTTTGCCTTACAATTTTCTTGCAAAAAATTTAGATGCGATGGGTCGCAGAGTTGATTCATTACAAGTATTGCAGCAAGGTTTGCAGGTTAGATCTGATGCAACATTGTATTTGACATTAGGGCAGACCAAGTTTAGTCAGGGCGATTTTGTTGCGGCAGCAGCGGCTTTAGAAAAAGCAGCGACAATTAACCCACAAGACTATGAGATTTGGCGGTTTTTAGCGGATGCGCTGATTGAAATACCAAGTAAGCAAAATGATGCAAAGTCAGCATATTCTCGGGCACGAGAATTGCTTGAAGTGCGAATTGCGAGACGACCTAAAGATGGTTGGTTTATTGCAGTTATGGCAGTTATTGAAGTTCGATTAGGTGAAGTCGAAAAAGCAAAACGATCAATAACTAGTGCGCTTGAGTTAGCCCCCATTAATCCTGTCGTGCATTTCCAAGCGGCGAAAGTCTATGAAATTATTGGTGAAAGGGTGAATGCCCTTAGACAACTTGAAAAAGCTAAACAATTGGGTCTGGTTGAAGCTCAGATTGAGGCTGATCCATCATTTATAGGGTTGCGCAAAGATCATCGTTATTTGCATTGAGCATTTTTTTTGTTAACAGACCATGAAAATTGAATGTATATGCCTACAAACTATTATGCTAAATGTCGTTTTATCGGTTACGCGATTCCTACAGGGCCGAGTCAAGAGAAGTTAATCTTATCTAAATACTTGGTTGGCAATTATCTTGGCAATCAAGATTTGGAAGTCGATTTACAGGCTCGCATTAGCATTTTAAAAAATGCGGTCGACATAGCTAAACAAGCTTTGCCAGTAGATGAAGATGTACAGGCGGTGAATAATATTTTTTTGGCGCCTGAATTTTATTTTCATGGCGTGCTTGGGCCTTATGTGTATAGCAAAGATGAAGACGATCCGGCTCAGCGCGCGTTAGCCTTACTGGCACAAACCTTTAATGCACAGGAGTATCCAAATTGGACATTTGTGTTTGGCACGATGATTAGTGCCAAGGTTGCTGATATAGATGCCGTGTTCAAAACGCCCTCAGTGCAGATGCGTAAAAGACTGGTTGAGAGCCTCGTGCTCAATGCTGAGGCAGAGTTTGGTAATGCGCGCAGCGTCACAGAACAAATTTTGAGTTATACGCTGACTGACTTACGCGCCAATCCTGCAGTCGAAGTACGTGATCGTGCTTTGATTTTTAGTAATTTAGGATTGCAGGTGGCAGGTAAATCGCAGACGTATAGCACAATGACGTCAGAAAAATACTTTTTGTCGCCTATCGATTTCGTCTTGTTTGAAACCACCAATCAAGATGTCATCACAGAAGAAATGGTCGCTTACCCGCATATAGATTTGTCCGGCGGTGATGTGAAACAATCAGCCTACGACACCTATGCAATTTTTCAACAAAACTATGGGCAAGATAATGCGCCAGTACGTCTCACCTATGGCGTAGAAATTTGCCTTGATCATGATGATGCACGTTTGCGCAAAAATTTAGATAGTCATACTTCCGTGGACAATGCAGAAACTGGTACTGTGAATATACAATTAATACCCTCTAGCGGTTCGGCCATCGTCTTGCAAAGTGTAGTCGCAGATCGTAATGGCTTTGTGTTTAATTGTGATGGCTGGTGTGCACTGAGTGACAGTACAACTCCACAAGTGGGGAATGTTGCCGGCGTGCAGTCGGTGTACACCAATTATTTATCTGTGCAAACCGAACCACAGTATTTCGCGCATACGCAATTGGCAAGAGTGAATGTGCCTGCCAAAGGACGTGATCCTAATTTTTGCTCTGCAGATTTTCAATTTTTGAGTGCCGCTGACGTGCTTAGTATTGCCGTTGCGGAGCCAAATTTGCAGGTCGGGGTTTTTAGTGATTATTTTGCTGGTGGTGGCGGAGAAGTACATATCTATGGTGCTAAGTTGCCGTATGATTTAGAGCCTGCGCAGAATTAATGTAGTGATGATCGCTGTATCTAAGATCAATTCGTTTGTTCTTAGATACAGTGATTTTTTATTGTTGTTAATGTTGTTTTACAGGAGATATTTTGATGAATTTTTATAACTTAGCGGATTCGGTGCACGCCACAGCGAGTCCTGTATTGGAGACAGTTTTCTTGAATGGCCCCGTTACTTCTGAATCATGTACTCAAGGGTGTGAAGAAATGCCGATGTCGCCAAGCACAGGGCAAGGATGTGAGACTTCTGAGTCTTGTACTCAGGGGTGTGAAGAAATGCCAGTAGCACCAACTGCTTCAATAGATTGTCCAGGTACTTCCGAATCTTGTACCCAAGGTTGCGGAGAAATGGCAATGTCACCAATAACAGGCTATGTATGCGATATAGGTACTTCTGCTAGTTGTACTGAAGCCTGCGGACGAGAAACAACATCAGCTAACAAAAATTTCGCAGCACCACCGCAATTCCAAACTACATCATCAAGTTATCAAGCTGCACCAGAATTTTTGTGCTAATGCTTTGACCTTGCGGTGTTGGTAGGCATAACGCATAAACACCACAGACGCTTTGCAAAACCCGAAGCAAGTAATATGCTTCGGGTTTTTTATTGACATCTTTTGACTCTTCTATTTTTCTATGTTCTTAACTGCAGCAAATCTTGCGCACTATCTTACCGCCCGCGCTTATATTCAGGTCAGCGATATTGTTGATGGTCAATTTAGTGTGGTGGAGGCGGGGCAAAATAATCGAAATTTCAAAGTGCGGTGGGGAAGTCATCACGGTTGTTTTATCAAACAGGTGAAGTCATTAGAAGAGTTGCGTCGTACCTCAATACGTAGGGAAGCAACTTGTTATCGATGGGCGCAGCAATTTCCAGACTGGGCTAGATTAATACCCGCTGTCATCGATTATGATGCGGCACGCTATACCTTAATTCTGGAACTATTGCCCCATAGTCAGAATCTCCGTGAATACTATTATCAGCAGACGACTTTTTCAGAATCTATTGCCGTCTCTTTAGCTCAAGCTTTGAGCGCTTTTCATATGATAGAGCTTGATCCGCAGCCTAGTTTGCCGCTTAATAATCAAGAGCTACCAGCCTTTACAAAAAAAGTCCCTTGGATTTTTACTTATCACAAAAAATCTTATTTTGATCCTGCACATTTGAGTGGTGGTGCTGAGCAACTTGGGGTTGTGGTACGCGGCTTACCGCAATTGCAGTTGGATCTGGCGAGGTTATTTGAGATTTGGCGTTTTGAAGAAATTATTCACGCCGATATTAAATGGGACAATTGCTTGGTTTATCCAGATCAGGGCGCATTACAATTGAAAATTAT
The DNA here is from genome assembly GCF_014284175.1 of Affinundibacterium flavidum. Taxonomy (GTDB): domain Bacteria; phylum Pseudomonadota; class Gammaproteobacteria; order Burkholderiales; family Burkholderiaceae_D; genus Undibacterium; species Undibacterium flavidum. The sequence goes on along the minus strand of NZ_JACOGA010000002.1, from coordinate 34,349 downwards.
TGATTGGGAAGTGGTTGATATTGGTGATGCGCGCTGGGATGTAGGATCGGTATTCCAAGCCTATTTGTCGTATTGGATTATGCGTCATTATCGCGACCTGAAACAGCAACGTCAGCAAATGGTCGATGAGACCAAGCAAAATATGCCGCAGATGTTTTCGAGTATCCAGGCATTTTGGAATAGCTATTGCTTGGCTCGTAACATTGCGGACGTGGATCGCTCCACGTACCTTACCGTTTGTTTGGAATTTGCAGCGGTGAGGATATTGCAAACCGCTTTCGAATCACTCCATTTTTGCTCTGAGATGAGCCCGCACGCGTATGCCTTGTTAGATATGAGTCAGCAAGTTTTACGTGATCCGCGCAGGGCAGCAGTGGAATTGTTTGGTTTTGCAGAGGATGCGCTATGAAACGCGATTCGATTTTACGCCAGCAACTGACGACTATTTGTCAGCGCGTGTCAATTACAAGCCCTAATGCATATGTATTTGATGGTGTTACCTATACCTTTGATGCGCCTGCAATAGCTTCTCCCGAAAAAGAAACAGAAAATACTGATGTGAATCAATTACGCGAGCATTTGAATTCCAAGTTTTACGATGAATGCTACGTCGGACATTTTCTCTCAGATGCAGATCCAGAATCGGTCGATGTTAAGTATGAAAATTTGACAAATTTATTTCATGCTGCCAATGACAACAAAGACGGTTGGGATCCGGGGTGGCGGATTTATGAGACCGGTAGCGACGGTCGCGTGTTTGTGCAGAAGGCAGATAGAAGCCGAGTCGCTATTGCAGGTGAATATTCGACCTATAAATGGCCTGGCGTTGCTCCTACTGCTGGTGATTTTGTTAGTATCCGCATGTTTGCTGGCACCACTGATGTGCAGCCAAGTTTCTTTTTTGCGTTTGGCAGAACATTGTCAGACCAGTTTGATGAGAATGCCCTTGTGCGTTTTTATTTTAATGTTGCAGCCCATGCGGCTGTCGATTTGATGGCACAAATTACTTCGACATTGAATCGTTACCATATTCCCTTTAAGTTTAAGTCTTTAGTGCAAACTAAGATGTATACGCGCGCTGACTCTGCAGTTTTGTATGTAGCAAGACGCTATTACACCTTAGTGGCATCGTTGATCATAGATATGCATAAAGGGTCAGCTATCCGTTTGCGTGAAGGAATTCCCTTGTTTACCCGTTGTTTGGTTAGCGGCGTCGGAATGGCGGAGGATTTTAAAGCCAGGACAAGTTTTGGTATGCATCGTTGTGGCTTGGTGGCAGAGGGCATAGTGCAAGCCTATCTGGCTGGTGAACGGGATGTTGAGGTGCAAGTCGACATGATAGAGCAAGTATTTCAGGCGAATGATATTTGTATTGAGAGGCCTTACCTGAATCCAAATTCAAATGATATTTTTGGACAGGCAATTTTTGACAAAGAAACACAATGGTAGAAACTACTAAATTCAGCCCTGCAAACAATCCTCTGTATCTGGAAATCGCCAATCGCCTTGGTAATCTACTGTGTCGTGATGCGGTGTGGGATCAGACGCGCTGTAACTGGTTGGGATGGGGGCAAGAGATGCACGGGCAGCGTTTGACCCCTGTGTACAAAGCTTGCGCGGCCGATTTGTATAGCGGCACCAGTGGTATCGCTTTGTTTCTGGCAGAACTATATCAATTCACGCACGACAGGCAACAACTGCGCACCATAGAAGCTGTGGTGAATCAGGCGTTGTCGGTGTATGCACGCTTGCCTGTGAATGTGCAACATGGCTTTTATGCAGGCGCTACCGGTATTGCGTTTGCTTTGATACGGATCGGTGAAATCTTGCAGCGTGATGCCTTGATAGCACGTGGTTTTTCCATGCTGAATGATTTGCGTGGCGTTCCTTTCGATGCGAAAAATATTGATGTGATTTCTGGCAGTGCCGGTGCCATTCCCGCCTTGCTGTATCTGGCTAAAAAATATCAGCGTGAAGAATTGGCAGAATTGGCGCACCTGCACGGGCGTCATTTGCTGCAATTGGCTGAGCACGACGAGCATGGTTGCTCATGGCCGACGATAGGTGGAGCTGTGCAAGCGAATTTAACAGGGCATTCACATGGCACCGCAGGCATCGCCACCGCTTTGCTGGAATTGTATAGCGTGAGCAAAGAGAAAGAATTCTTCGATTCCGCACTAGCGGCTTTACGTTATGAGCGTCATTGGTTCGATCAAGCCCAAGCGAATTGGGCAGATTTACGTCAGTTTGCACAAAGAGGGAAAACGGAACAGGGCGCGATCACCTGCAGCATGGCTTGGTGTCACGGCGCGCCGGGCATAGGTTTATCGCGTCTCAGAAACCTCCAATTATTAAATCAGACATCTGGTGCGGAAACAGTCGATACTAGCGTTACTAAAGCTATCGAAGAAGACCTAGAAGCCGCTTTGCAATCAAGCTCTGCTGCCCTGATGCAGCCTTGGTTGCCAGGCAAACTCAACTACTCTTTATGTCATGGCGCGGCGGGCAATGCAGAATTGATGATCATGGCAGCACAACAATTGCAACGCCCTACCTTAATGGAGGTTGCAGAAAAAGTCGCGCAGGATGGGCACAATTTCTATATTAAACAAGGTTTGCCCTGGCCTTGCGGAAATGGTGGTGCGGGCGATTCGCCGGGATTAATGTTAGGCACGGCAGGCATAGGCTATTTTTATTTGCGTATGTATGTGCGTACAAATTTGGGTACGAATTTGGGTACGTACAATGTGCAAAAAGTGCCATCCATTTTGTTGATTGGGGTGGAATGAGGTGTTGCTAATCGCCGCTTTCATTCCTACTTCTTAATGAAATACCGAATAGTTGTTAGCATCCGCCAATCGTCGTCCAAATTTCAGGTTAGAATCAAACGCTTGATAATCTGATCAGCGAACAGGCTGAATACACGCATGTGTGCTGCGCCGTCCCAACTCCAATTACCTGAGAATTTACAGCACTATAGAATTGATGCCTGCGTCTTGAATGCAGGTGTGCTGAGTGTTTATCAGGTTTGGGATAGTAAATTGCATCGTGCAGTGCAGATGTACATTTTTCGCCCACGCGAGGTGCATCCCTCCGGTCTGATAGCGAGCAGTGACATTAACCGGAGCGACACATATCTGCAGCAAGCGCGCAAAGCGGCCGGCCTGCAACACCCTGCTTTTATCCGTATTCATGCCTTGGAAGAATTCGACCAACAATTGGTTCTGATTACCGAAGCCGTCAGTGGTATTTCCTTGGCGGATTGGATAGGACAGCATCATGGTCAAAAAGAATTCGCACTCAAACATATGGCGCAACTTGCTGCCGCTTTACACGAAGCGCACGTCGCAGGATTGGCGCACGGCGATTTACGTTCCACTAACTTGTTGTTAGATAACGTGGGTGCTGTGCGTATTTCTAGTGTGGATTTGGTATTGCATCAACCTATGTTAGAGTCAAATCAGGGCTTGAGTGAGGATGTGTTTTCCTTGGGATTGTTGTTGTATGAAATGATGGCAGGGCGCTCGCCTGACCTCTCTAATATGTCATTGCAGGATGCAATATTTCCTTGGCATGACTGCATATCGCAGGATTTGCGTGAGCTCATTTTGGCGATGACTGATCCACAAATTAAACGACGCTTGAATTGCCAGCAGGTGATGGAGCAATGCCGGGCTTTGTTGTCGGCAGATTTTTCCTCGTCAGGTGCTGCGAATTTGAATTCGAGCAAATTGCGCTTGGAATCGCAGTTGGAAATGCAGTTAGAAATACAGTTAGAAATACAGTTAGAAATACAGTTAGAAATACAGTTAGAAATGCAACGCAAGCAGCGTCGTCGAAGGAATTTAGCCGTGACAAGTGCGCTGGTGCTTATGTTAGGGGCTGCTGGCGTATGGCAACTCAAGCCGCATTGGCCGAAAATCACGAAGTACCTGACGCCTTATTCAGAGTCACATGAGATGGCGCAGGCTGCACGTGATTTGGCGGAATACACCTACCGAACAGATGCTAAATTGCTAGATAGCGCTCAGGCGCATTTAGACAAAGTTCTTGAACGTACGCCTGATCATGCGGCCGCCGCGGCCTATATGTCGATTTTGTATTTATCGAAATATAGTGCGGAGAAGCGTGATGAAATTTGGTTTCAAAAAGCCATGGCAAGTGCGCAGCAGGCAATGGCGTTGGATGCCGAATTGGCGATTAGTCTGGTGGCGAATGCAAGAATTTTACAATGGCATCATAGGCTTGAAGAGGCACTAATAATGGTGGCGAAGGCGCGTAGCCTTGACCATGAGAACTTGTTGGCGTGGCATACGCAAGTTAGTGTTTTGTTAGAAATGCGGCGTTATTCTGAAGCGATACCTCTGGCTATGCAGGGAACGAACAAATTCTTGCTGGATCGTTATTTACTTGATTTGCAAGGCGGTATGTATTTTAGCCAAAAGAAATTTAGTGAGGCCGAGAAGGTTTTAAGAATGAGTTTGCAGAGGCAACCGGATTCGCCACTCGCCTATTCTCTATTGGCCGAAACTCTCATGAGCGAAGGCCGGGATGCCGATGCTTTACAAGTGATTCAACAAGGTTTACAGGTGCGTCCAAATGCGAATTTGTACGGCGCACTAGCCAATGCTAAATTTAGAACTGGAGATTATGTGGCCGCTGCCGACGCGTTTGCGCAGGCGGTTTCCCCCGAGCGCGGCATCGCCGGTAGTTATTTGCGGTGGTTTGAATATGCAGAATCCTTGATGTGGGTAGCGGGACGCGAGCAAGATGCCAAACGTGCCTATCAACGCGCTTTAGAGTTATTGGATCTGCGCTTGAATCGTTCGCAAGATGATGAAACGCTGCTGTCGGTGAAAAGTGTGATGATGGCGCGGATGGGCGATACTGAGCAGGCTAAGTCCTTGGCGAAACGTGCGATTGCTCGTCAATCTGAAGATCCTTACGTGCATTTTTGGTTGGCTTATGCCTTTGAGTTACTGCATAACCGAGAGCAGGCTTTGGTTGAAATGCGATTGTCCAAGCAGTTTGGATTACCGTGGCGAACGATGGAAACACATCCTGGCTTTCGACAACTGCGCGCAGATCCACGTTACGCGGACCTTAAATCTTAGAGAGTAGAGCAACTGCACATCAAGCTTGTGATTCTTGTGACTTTGCGATAGTGAAGCCTGTTGTTTCCTGAGAGTTTTAACAGTGTTTCTACAGTGAAATTCGTTTAGAATAGAGCGCGATCGCTTATTCAACAGACTTAGTATAAATTCTACATGTCAGCAAGCAAAGACAATGCCACACAACCTGAACAATTATTGCACTATCAACTAGGTAAAAGCCTGGGTGAGGGTGGGTTTGGGCATGTCTATCAAGCTTGGGATGCTAAATTGCACCGTCAGGTCGCCATCAAGTATTTAAAAAATATCGCGCCAGGCATTGACCTGATGAAAGAAGCACGTCTAGCGGCTTCGCTACAACATGCCGCGTTTGTCAAAGTGCATGCCTTGGAACAGACCGAGGAGAGTCAGGCTATCGTGATGGAACTAGTACCCGGACGCACTTTGCGACAGGTATTAGACACTCAAACGCCGAGCATTTCTCATGTGATCGATATCGTTTTACAAGTTGCCCAAGCAATGCAAGAAGCGCATGCGGCTGGATTGGTGCATGGTGATCTGAAACCATCGAATTTGATGCAAGAACCAAGCGGGATAGTGCGCATTCTTGATTTTGGCTTGGCAATTCAGGCTGATCGGGATGCGACAACATCTTTGGTGCAATCTGACCCGCAAGGTACCATCGCTTATATGGCGCCTGAGGTGCTAACGGGAGCAACTTTGCGTCCGAGTTCGGATATTTATGCGCTAGGTGTGATCTTGTATGAATTGCTGACGGGCGCGCGACCGTTTGCCAATTTGTCTGGACTGGCATTGGCTGCTGCTGTGATTCAATCAAATTCTGACCAATGGCCGTGGCCGGATCATCTCCCGCAAATATTGCGACAATTAGTGCGCGCCATGACTGCACGGCAAATTGAACGACGCATAGGAAGCATGCAAGGGGTCGCGGCACAGTGTGCGAAGATAGCCGCTATTGATGCCCCTTCACTTAATTCTGGGACCTTTAATTTGGCCGCACTCAATTTGATGTTGGCGCCATTGCCAGCGCCAATTCGCGATCGATACAATTGGCGACAAGAAATAAGAAAATGGCGACTGACCTTCTTCATATTATGTTGCATAGCAGGGGCGGGTGCAATTTGGTATTCCCAGCCATACTGGACTCAGCTACAAGCCAAGATGGAACCTTACTCGGAAGCCAAAGAAATGCAACTGGGTTTGGAAGCACTTAGTAATTTTGATCGTTTTGAAATGCTCAATCGTGCGGAACAGCATTTCGCTGAAATTTTGCGGCATTCGCCACAACATGCTGCGGCATCTGCCAGTTTGTCACTGGTGTATAGCCAGCGCTATTTGCATGACGAAAAGAATAATGCATGGCTAATGAAAGCTATTAGCTACGCCAAAGATGCTGTGAAATTCAATGATTTTCTCGCGCTTAGTCATATCGCAAACGCTAAAGTGTTGGGTTTGCAAGAACAATTTGAATCGGCTTTTGTGGATGTAGATCGCGCTTTGGCATTGGATCCGAACAGTGCGCAAGCATTGAGCGTGAAAATAGAATTATTGATCCAGGCACGTCGTTTTGAGGAAGCACTGACTCTGGCACAACAGGGAGCCAAACGATTTCCTTCGGAGCGAATTTTTGCCGATCAGTCTGGGCAGATTTATATGTTGACAGAGGCTTACCGAGCAGCGGAGGTTGCTTACGGTTTGAGCTTGCAAATGAAGCGGGATGGAACAACTGCGTATGTTGGATTGTCGAATGCGATACTCAAACAAAATCGGCTTGAAGATAGTGTGCAAGTGCTGCAAGATGGTTTGAAAATAAAACCTGGTGCTGAGTTATATGTCGCCCTCGGAAATAGTCTGGCTGGACGTGGTGATTATGTTGGGGCTGCTGGCGCCTACGAAAATGCGGTGGCAGAAGCTAACGGTAATCCTAATGATTACCTAGCGTGGGCGAAGCTAGGTGAAATGATGTCGTGGTTGCCTGGTAAAGTTGATGTGGCCAAATTAGCCTATGACAAAGCACGAATGCTGTTGCAGCCTCGACTAAGAAGTAATCCACACGTGGCGATTTTAAACGCCCGTATGGGACTATATTCCGCCAAGTTAGGGGACAATGCAGAAGCACTGATCTATGTAGAAAAATCATTAGATTTAGCGCCGAATAGTGCGGAAATTCAATTTCTCGCGGGAGTCAGTTATGAGATGATTGACATGCGTATGCAAGCGTTGGCGGCAATTGCCAAAGCCAGAGAATTTGGTTACTCCACCAAATTAATAGAAGCCGAACCTGAATTGGTGGGATTGCGGCGTGATCCTAAATATTTGCGTTAGACCATACTTGTGGCGATGCATAACTTTCCTGATTTGATTCAACAGGTCGGGAGCGAAAGCACATAATTCTCCTGCTACACTATCGATTTCTCACTGATATGTGAAGGTGTTCTATGTCAGAGCAAATCAATCCGGAAGCACAAGCGCTTCAACTACAACAGCATTTTAGTATCGTATTGCAGGTACGTGATTACGAATGTGACCAGGGTGGCGTCGTCAATAATGCCGTGTATTTCAACTATTGTGAACACGCGAGGCATGAGTTTCTTAAGACTTTGGGAATCGATTTTGCAGAATTTGCCCGACGTCAAATTAATTTCGTCGTGGTTCGCTCCGAGCTTGACTACAAAGCTTCTTTAGTTAGTGGCGATGTGTTCGAGGTGAATGTCAGCTTTGAACGCGTGTCGCGCTTGCGCTTTGTATTCCACCAAGCCATACGATTACGAGATTCGCAGAAAATAATTTGTGAAGCCAAAATATTTGGCGCCATAGTCGATGCTAACGGCCGACCATGTATGCCAGATGAAATTGCCAAATTAGTTGGTCCCGTGCCAGCAAAATGATGAGAGCCTAACTAAGTAGTGCTGAATGTTAGGGGTGAATATTGGTGTTGAGTCGATTCAAGGGTGTATATTCAGAAGGAAGTCGCAGACACTGCCTGCGACTTCCATACTTAAGTTGTTGTTGGTTCGCGTGTCGACTAAGCGATCCAGCCCAATCCTTTTAGATGTCTGCGCAAGGCTTCACTAGGTGTTTTTAGACTTGCTGCACATTGCTCAACCAGATAATTTGCTGCGTCGAGATGCTCACGGATTTCTTCCGCAGGAATTTGCTCGACACGTCGTATCTGTGAGTTTGCATCAATCAATTTATACATCGACGGGCGAGAAATTCCCAGATCGTCTGCGGCATATTGAATAGTCCAGTCATGCCTATGCATCGCCTCAATCACATCTTGTTCAGTTAAGTCGCGTAATTTCTTGCGCTCAATCGGATTAGTGATTTCATTTGCCCCCTCAGTTGCTTCACGGGACGCAGATGACGTCAATGGGACTTCGATCTTGGACGGGGGAGTAGCGCTTCCAGTGAACGAAGCTTTACGTAATTCTGCACTGGCCATGACCGTGACTTTTGGTGCTTCAACCATATTCGCTAGCTGCGGATACTCTCCCATTTGCAGTGACAAAAGTGTGCGCTTTAAGACATTGCTTAGTTGACGTATATTTCCTGGCCATTCGAAATTGAGCATGTCACTGATCAGTCCTGGAGGAATCAAACCAAGGTTCACTTGTGCAAAGTCGTTTCTTTGCGCGAGGTGGCAAATCAGTAGTCCTATATCTTCGCGTCGTGCGCGCAGTGGCGGAATGCGAATAATAAAACTTTCCAAACGACGTACCAAAGCATGATTAAAATTGGTGTGGTACAGATCTTGATCGGTTGCTGTAATCAGGCGCGCAGATGAGCGTGCATCGCGGGTTGCGCCAAGTGGCCGATATTCTCCATTTTCTAGGACGCGCAATAGCATCGGCTGCACGGTTGAAGGCGTGTTGCCAATTTCATCCAAAAAGAGTGTGGAGTTTTGTGCTTCGCTAAAGTAGCCTTCGCGGCTACTTTGGGCACCGGTGTAGGCACCTTTGCTGGCGCCAAAGAGATCTGCTGCAGCGAGAGATTCATTGAGTGCAGCCATATTCACTGAGACCATTCTTGAGGCTGAACGTTTGCTCAAGTTATGAATCGCCTGGGCAGCAACTTCTTTACCCGTCCCTGTTTCGCCGAGTAATAAAACGGTGTTGTCATTGGTCGCAGCGAGTCGTATTAAGTCGCGCGTGAAAATCGCATTGCTGCCTACTCCTAAGAAGTTATCGACGGGGTTATGTTTGGGTAAGCAACGCATCCAATGAATACATACAAAAACTGCTCGCCCTAAGGCAATGATCGTACCAAGATCAATTTGTTCGGCACTGAAATGTCGTGGCTCTCGTATTTCTTCGCCATTAATTTCTACGACCATACGGCTATTGGGCGGGCAAATCGTGATGCCATCGTGCGCATCACGCACGATGCGTAGTGGATCGCGAGAAATGCCGCTATAACCTACTGGCAATGGATCGCCATTGACCGCACTAAATGCTGGAGTGAACCGACTAAGCTCTATCGTCCCTGCTTCGGTTGTGCCGACAAATTGTTCACCGATGCGATTGGTGTCAGGATGCCAAGCAATGGTTAAGCCTAGTAATGGACGGCTATTGGTCGCAGTGAAGGCTAGAGGAGAAGTGATTGTGTAATCAGCGTTAGACATTTGTACTTAACGTAAGAAATTCGATTAAAGAATTCGATGAAAGAATCCGGCTAAAAATTCGAACAATAAAATTACGTGTAAGGAAATAATTTACACGTAATTTTGTTTTGTGTCGTGCGGTTGGTGCGAGCTCTGTTCAATTTTTTTATGGCGCCACATTGTCGCGCATTAAATTTTATTTAATTTTGTGTGAGTCTTGCGCAATTCTTCTAAGCATTTTAGCGGCATCGTAAGCATATTTCATGCCTTTACTATAAAAACGACACTTTTTTTATGTAAAGTGAAGCTGGCACGTGATTTGCAGTTGTCTATGCATATTCATTGAAATGATCGAAGAAGGTGAAGTGGTCATTCAATTTCTGCTGACAAAAAAGGCAAATGCTATGGAAGCGCAAAATAAAGATAACACACAGTTTCTGGATGTGTTGATATTGGGAGGTGGTCCTTCTGGCATCGCCGCTGGTATTGCATTGCTAAAACGTGGCGATGTTGATGTCATGATCGTCGAGCGTGGCGACTATTCCGAATATAAGTATGGTGAGTCGTTATCATCTGGCGTACGCTCTACTCTGGAATATCTCGACGTTTGGGATGACTTTGCGCAGGTTCAGAACCTGAGTCCTTATTACAGCCAAGTAAATTGGGGGGATGATGCGCAACGTCAACTAGGTTATATGTTTACACCGCATGGTACGGGTTGGAATCTTGATCGCTTAGCGTTTGACAAATTATTGGCCAATGCCTTCGTCAATCGTGGCGGAAAACTACAATGTGATAGTCAGGTGATTACCTGTGAACATCAAGCCTACCGTGGGTGGCGCGTTCTAGTAAAATCAAAAGATCAACAAATGCAGACGATTGTCTGCAAATACATTATCGATGCATCAGGTCGCCGTGGTGTGATGCGTACCAATTTGAACCTAGCATTGACTGTTTACGATCGATTGATTGGCGTTTCCTGTATTGGAAAATTGCCAGCAAATGGGGCGCCAGTCTTGGATCATCAGGTTGAGGCCTGCAAGTACGGATGGTGGCATCTTTCACCGATGCCAGATAATCAGGTCTCCGTGGTGCTGATGACAGACCCAGACATCGCACATAAGATGCAAGCATGTCATCCTGATGTTTGGCGTGGCTTGCTCAAAGAGTTGCCATTTCTAGGAAAGGCGGTTGAAGGGGCGATTTTCTCTGATCACCCACGCTCCTTCCCTTGCTTTTCATCCTATTTGAAAGATGCTGGTGGTAAAGATTGGGTGGCCGTCGGTGATGCTGTTGCTTCTTATGACCCGATTTCGTCCTCAGGAATTCCGCGCGCACTAGCGAATGGTATTCATGGGGCTTTTATGGCAGTCGATGGCTTATTTTCTAGTGGCGATTTGTTGACGACGTATTCCGATTCGATAGCACAAGATTTCAAACAATATTTGCAAACGCAATGGCAGTACTATCAACGTGAAACACGCTGGCCCGATGCCGTATTTTGGGCGCGCCGTCGCGCTGTGGTAGCGATTTCGAAAGACGCCATCGTTCATGCTACTCATTATTTCGAGCAAAAACTCACGCGAGCACCAATTCATCTGAAATCGAATGAATTACAAGACTTATGGCTGTTTTGCGAATTGGGCAAACCGGTACGCGAAATAATTGAAAAGTTTTCTCAGCGGCATCTACATTTGCCTGAACAAAAGATTTTATTGGGTTTGCAAGAATTGATAGAAACCGGCTACGTAGACATCATGGTGGAGGAGGAAGAAGACAGCATTTTCCTGAACACGGACAGGATGTTTTTTGATTGAAACATGATAAATATATTACTTAATATTATGCAACACGACTAAAGAATATGGAGTTTGGTAGCGAAAGCTATACACATTTATTTGTCTGGATTGTCCGTCACTGTGCGGCTGCATGCTGTGAATGCACTTCGTTACTAGAGTGATCGATACCATAGTGATCGATACTTGAGCAGGTTTGCCTTCCAAGCACGCGGCAACACGGTAAAATAGCGGGATGAATACAGAACTCGCTATCCCATCCCCCATTTCGTCCAATTCCTCCGCACACGCTAACAGCGTTGTTTACCCTTATCCCCACTTTGTGCATTTGCGCATGCACTCAGAATATTCCATTGTCGATGGCTTGGTCAGAATTGATGATGTCGTGAAAGCGGCGGTCAAAGATAAGCAAGCCGCGCTCGCTTTGACTGATTTGGGCAATCTATTTGGATTGGTGAAATTTTATAAAGCAATGCGCGGCAAAGGCATCAAACCTGTCGCTGGTTGTGATGTGTGGATTACCAATGATAACGATAGAGATAAACCATCGCGACTACTATTATTGGTGAAATCACGTCACGGCTATTTGCGTCTATGTGAATTGCTAGCACGTGCCTGGCTGGAAAATCAGCATCGTGGTCGCGCCGAGATTAAATTTGAATGGTTACAAGAACTGTTTGAAAACGACAGCGAGCAGGGCTTGATTGCCTTGTCTGGTGCGCATTTTGGTGATGTTGGTATCGCCATCGATAACGGTAATGTTGAATTGGCGGAACGCAATGCCCAGCGTTGGGCGAGTATTTTCCCGAATCACTTTTATATCGAAATCCAAAGAGCGGGCCAGCCAAATATGGAGCCGCACGTCAAGCAAGCGGTGAAGTTAGCGCAGCGTTTGGGTTTGCCGGTGGTTGCCACGCACCCTATCCAATTTTTGAGCAAAGATGATTTCACCGCGCACGAAGCACGAACCTGTATTGCCGAAGGTGAAATGCTAGCGAACGGCAGACGTGCCCGTAAATTCAATGATCAGCAATGCTTCAAGTCGCGCGAAGAAATGTTGGCCTTGTTTGCCGACATCCCCGGTGCACTTGCTAACTCCGTAGAAATCGCTAAACGTTGCAATTTGAAATTGGAACTCGGCAAACCGAAGTTGCCAGATTTCCCTACGCCTGAGGGCATGACGATTAATGATTTTCTGGTGTATGAAGCCAAGCGGGGTTTGGAATTCCGTTTAGAAAATCTTTTCCCCAATCCAGAAAAGCGCGAACAACACCGCGAGCGTTACGAAGCGCGTTTGAAGTTTGAAACCGACACCATTATCAAGATGGGTTTCCCCGGTTACTTCCTGATTGTTGCGGACTTTATTCAATGGGCAAAAAATAACGGCGTACCCGTAGGCCCTGGTCGTGGTTCTGGTGCGGGCTCTTTGGTTGCTTACGCGCTCTTGATTACTGATCTTGATCCGCTCCAATATAACTTGCTGTTCGAACGTTTCTTAAATCCAGAACGTGTTTCCATGCCCGACTTTGATATTGACTTCTGTCAGGAAGGTCGTGATCGTGTGATTCAATACGTGAAAGATCGCTACGGTAAAGAAGCAGTCTCACAGATTGCGACCTTCGGAACCATGGCGGCCAAAGGCGCGATTCGTGACGTCGGTCGCGTGCTCGATTTTGGTTATATGTTTTGCGATGGCGTATCGAAATTAATTCCGTTTAAGCCGGGCAAGCAAGTCACGATTGCAGAAGCGATTGTGGAAGAACCTTTGCTAGCGGAGCGCCAAGAAAACGAAGAAGAAGTCAAAACCCTACTCGATCTGGCGCAACAAGTTGAAGGCATTACCCGTAACATCGGTATGCATGCAGGTGGTGTTTTGATTGCGCCGGGTAAGCTCACTGACTTTTGTCCACTCTATACGCAGGGTGGCGATTCTGGCGTGGTTTCGCAATACGATAAAGATGACGTTGAGGCCGTTGGTCTGGTGAAGTTCGACTTTTTGGGCTTGACCACTTTAACGATACTTGATCGTGCGGTGCGCTACATCAAAATGCTGGATCCGGCATTGGCTGATTTTGATTTGTCTAAATTGCCACTGGACGATAGAGCTTCTTATGAACTGTTGACTAAAGCGAAAACTGTCGCCGTCTTCCAGCTAGAAAGCCGCGGCATGCAAGGCATGTTAAAAGATGCGCGCCCTGATCGATTCGAGGACATTATTGCGCTGGTGGCTTTGTATCGTCCAGGTCCTATGGATTTGATTCCTGACTTCTGTAAGCGTAAGCACGGCGAAAAGTTTGATTACCCTGACCCACGTACCGAAGGTATTTTGTCCGAAACCTACGGCATTATGGTGTATCAGGAACAGGTTATGCAGATGGCGCAGGTGGTCGGTGGCTACTCACTTGGTGGCGCGGATTTACTGCGTCGTGCCATGGGTAAAAAGAAGGCCGAAGAGATGGCGGAGCACCGCCAGATTTTCCGCGATGGTGCAGCGAAAGATGGCTTGCCGCAAGAAAAAGCCGATGAAATTTTCGACTTGATGGAAAAATTCGCGGGCTATGGTTTTAATAAATCCCATGCTGCCGCGTATGCTTTACTGTCGTATCACACTGCATATCTGAAAGCCCATCATCCGGCTGCGTTTATGGCAGCGAATATGTCGCTCGCCATGGATGATACCGACAAGGTAAAAATTCTGGTTGAAGATGCGATTGATATCTGCAAGCTGAAAATGCTGGCACCTGATATTAATCAATCTGACTATCGCTTTATGCCAGTCGGCGAGACTGGTAAGAGAGCTACGCAAATTCGTTACGGCTTAGGTGCAGTCAAAGGCTCTGGTCAAAATGCGATTGAAAGCATAGTTACCGCCCGCAAAAATGGTGGTCCGTTCACGGATATTTTCGACTTCTGCAAACGCGTCGATAAACGTCAGGTCAATCGCCGCACCATAGAATCCTTGATCCGCGCTGGTGCGATGGATTGTCTGAAACAAGACCGCGCTGTTTTATTGGCGACGGTTGATTTCGCGTTGGAAGTTGCCGAACAGGCAGAAGCCTCGGCGAACCAAGTCAGCTTATTTGGTGACGACGATGACATGATCCCCCCACCGGAATATGTGAAGGCCGAACATTGGTCAGATCGACAGCGTCTGCTCGAAGAAAAACAGGCACTTGGTTTCTATTTGTCCGGACATTTATTCGATGCCTACGCACCTGAAGTGCGGCAGTTTATCAAGACGACATTGGCTAAAGTTGAACCATCGCGTGACTTGCGTTTGATCGGTGGCGTGATCGCTGGATTACGCACGCAAATGACGCAGCGTGGACGTTTGCTGATCGTCACTCTAGATGACGGTACGGCAGTCGTCGAAGTCACTGTGTATGGCGAATTGGCAGAAGAATTCAAAGGCATTTTTAAAGAAGATGAATTCCTCGCAGTGATGGGCAAAGTCTCGGAAGATCGATTTAACGGCGGCTTGCGTATTACCGCAGAACGTGTGATGGATATCGGTCGGGCACGCGTACAGTTTTCTCAGGGTTTGCGTGTCAAGCTTGATGCCAAGGCAGACACCAAGAAACTCGCAGAGATCTTGCAAGCGCATTTGAACAATGACGGTTGTCCGGTGTTGATCGCTTATGCAAATCAAACCGCAGCAGCCGAATTGTATTTGTCTGATACTTGGCGAGTGAATCCCGATGATCAATTGCGTAAAAAACTCGGTGATTGGCTGGGCCCAGCAAACGTGAAGATTGAATACAACTAATATGACTATGCTAAGAACAATCGCGAATCCTGATTGGCGTCAGCAATTGCCGGCGCAGATCTTAAGTTATTTGCCGCTCACGCTATTTTTTCAAGTGGGCTTGATGTATGCAGGATTAGCAGTGTTTTTGTTGGCATGGTTTGTGTCCGGTGATTGGCAGAATAAGTTGGCGCGGATTAAATCATCGGCCTTGCTCTGGCCAGTGATAAGTTTAAGTTTGATATCTGTGGTGATTAGTCTTATTCATGCGCATCCGGTGGGTGAATTTGCTACGGCTTTTTCGCACTACCAGACGTACTGGTTTTTGTTTCCTATGCTGAGTGTGGGTAGCGGTGCATGGCAGCAAAAAGCGGTTCACAATTTTTTCTTGGGCGCTGTGATCGCAGCCAGTTTGTTTTATCTGAATAGTCTGGGTGTCCTGCCCGATATCAAACTGTTTAAGAGTTATGTCTTATACGAAGGTAACAAGTCCATCTTATTGGGATTGTTACTCGCAATTGCAGCGGCATGGATGTTGCACGAATGGCGACTACATAAAAACTTCAGGCTATGGCGTGCGTTGAGTTTTGTGTATGTGCTTATCGCCTTGGTGCTCTGCACTAAATCACGCACGGCGAGTTTGCTGTTTGTACTCTTGTGTGGCATGTTGGTGTTCCGTAATTTTAGTTTCCGCTGGTGGCAATTGGGTGCTGTGGCAAGTCTATTGTTGCTCGCTGGTTTTTCAATTTCGCGTGTAGCACAAATGCCTGCTCCAACTACTTGCTTAACAAAAGAAATGCACGAAGTGTATAAGATGAGTGGTGCGCAGATTTTGCTTAATCGCGGTATTTGCACCGTGCATCAGGTTCGTGATTTTGGTCAAGCTAAACAAGTTACACAAGATGGCATGCGCTTAGAACTCTATGTGATTACCTGGCAAATGATTAGCCAGAGCCCGTGGATAGGACATGGCATCGGTAATTGGCTACCTATGTACCAGCAAAAGGCACAGGGGCAGATTAGCGAAAAAATGACGACGCCGCACAATGATTATTTGCTGTATTGGTTTGAACTCGGCGTGACCGGTTTGTTGGCCTTGTTAGCGATTTGGGGAACGCAATTGCGGATCGCACGTCAAATGGTCGCGGGAGTGCATAGCGAACGTGCGATGTTATTGGCGATGCTGACGGTGGGGATGATATTCGCGGCCTGTTTTAATGCGATTCTGCGCGATGGTGTGTTTGCCTTTGCGATGTTGATTTTGCTGGCGATACCTCTAGCCGGTGTGCATACAATGCATAAGGATGCATAAGACTGCAAAAGCGCAGAACTAACATGATAAGCATAAAAAATACTCTCATAAGAATTCATGGCACAAATTAATAAATCTATTTTACGGCGCTTGTGGACTTCAGTGATCCAATACCGTGCCTATTTGGCGCTGACGGTGTTGACGATGTGCGGTACTGCATTGACGGAAGTTGCCTTGCCTTGGGGTTTGGGCATGTTGCTCGATAACGGTTTTGGTCGCAGTACGCCGAATGGTCCAGTAACGCAGACTGTGGATTTTCCTCTGTGGTATGTACCGGCAATACTCATCGGTATTTTTGTGATTCGCGGTGTATGCACTTTCACTACGAGTTATCTGATGAGCCGCATTTCGGTGAACTTGCTCAACGAATTGAGAGCCAAAGTATTCGATAAGTTATTGCACGTGCCGGTCGGGTTTTATCACGCCGAATCAAGTGGGCGCATCATTAATACTATTATGTTTGAAGCCCAGCAAATTGTTGAAATGGTGAAAGTGTCGATCACGACTTTGTTCCGTGATTCGCTAACAGTGGCCGTGTTGATGGGGTATCTGATTTGGTTGAATTGGAAATTGACATTGGTGACGCTGATTTTGATTCCGGGCATGACGATCCTGGTGCGCGGTGTCAGCAAACGTCTGCGTAAGCTCAATCACCAGTCTTTAGAAGTCAGCGGCGAATTGACGCAGGTGATAGAAGAAACCACCCGTGCGCATCAAGTGATACGCATTTTCGGTGGTCAAAAGTACGAACAGCAACGCTTCGAAGCGAAGAACAAGAAGTTGGGTAGTTACTCGATGAAGAGTACGGTAGCGGTGTCTTTCACTACACCCCTGACGCAGATTTTGGCCTCGGTGGCAGTCGCGATTGTGATTATGTTGGCGTTGGCACAAGCGCGCAAAGATGCGACGACGGTGGGTGATTTTGTGACCTTCATTACCGCCATGATGATGCTGTTGACGCCGTTGAAGCGATTAGCTGATTTGAATGGCCCTTTGCAACGCGGTATGGCTGCAGCCGAATCGGTGTACAGCATGGTCGATGCAATTCCTGAAGTGGAGAGCGGGCAGGAAATCGCAGGACGTGCCACAGGTCAGTTGGAATTTAAGAATGTCAACTTCACTTACTCAGGACAAGAACAGCCAGCACTGACCGATATCAATTTGCAAGTGCAGGCTGGCGAAACGATTGCTTTGGTAGGCATGTCCGGCGGTGGTAAGACTTCCTTGGTGAATTTGGTTCCCCGGTTTTATGAGCCTGCAAGTGGCGCGATTTTATTGGACGGCGTCGTGCTTGGAGATATTTCCCTGAAGAGTTTGCGTCAGCAAATCGCGATGGTGAGCCAGAATGTGATTTTGTTTGACGATACGATAGCTGCGAATATCGCATACGGAGATGCTAGTCCCGATTCAGC
Source organism: Affinundibacterium flavidum (assembly GCF_014284175.1). Taxonomy (GTDB): domain Bacteria; phylum Pseudomonadota; class Gammaproteobacteria; order Burkholderiales; family Burkholderiaceae_D; genus Undibacterium; species Undibacterium flavidum. The sequence continues at coordinate 16,349 of NZ_JACOGA010000002.1, read as the reverse complement.
TCGTATCGCGTATGCGATTCAGGCTGCACATTTGCAAGACGTGGTGAGCGAAATGCCTGATGGCATCCAGACCATGATAGGCGATAACGGTATGCGCTTGTCTGGCGGCCAACGACAACGCTTGGCAATTGCCCGTGCGATCTATAAAAACGCCCCGATCTTGATTTTGGATGAGGCTACCTCAGCCTTAGATAGTGAGTCCGAGCGCGCCGTGCAGGCGGCTTTAGATGAGTTGATGCAAGGTCGTACCACTCTGGTGATTGCACATCGTTTATCAACAATTGAACGCGCTAGCCGGATTGTGGTCTTAGTCGAAGGTAAGATTGTTGAAGTGGGCACGCATGCCGAATTATTGGCAAAAGAGGCAGCCTATGCGAATCTGTATCGCTTGCAGTTCGCAGTCTGATTGAGCTTGGTGCTTGGTTTTTGATACTTAGTAATTGATGTTGATGTTGAGTTTGATGCTGATGTTGAGTTTAATGATTTGATGCTTAGTGCATGATGCGAACGAAATCGCAAAACCGCTTGTTCTGATTGGAGTGTGCATGTCTACGTTGTCCCGTACCTTGTTAGCTGCTTTGTTTAGTACATCTGCATTTGCTTGTGCCTGCGCTACTGCTTCGCCATTTGATGAGAGCAAGAACAAAGCTGATTTTAGTGTCGAGAATATCGATCAGGCGATGAGGCGATTCACGCGTGCACCGCATCCGATGGCAAGTGCTGAACAAAAAAAATTGGCACAAGAAATTAAAGCCGGTTTAAGCAAGCAAGGCTGGCAAGTGCAGAGTCAAAAGTTCAGCACAAAAATCCCCAACTTAGCGCACGTGAAACTCGGTGGCAAAGATAAAAACGCCACGCCAGTGAAAGAGGTCGAAGGTGAAAACATCGTCGCAATCTCGAAAGGCAGCGAGCGTTGCCTGATTTTAATCGGCGGTCACTACGATACTAAGATTTATCAACAATTTAAATTTGTCGGCGCGAATGATGGCGGTTCCTCGACTGCAGCAATGCAAGAACTCGGACGTGTCATCAATGTATTGCGTAGTCAGGAAAAGGCTGCGAAACAAGAAGGCGGGCGTTATTTAGATTGCAGTATCGCACTGGCTTTTTTTGACGGCGAAGAAGCGACTTTACCAGAGTGGAGTGACGGTGAACGTCTAGTCGGTATCCAAGATAATATCCACGGATCGCGCGCCTTGGCGGCCACGATGTCGCGTCAGTTTGAAGGCATACTGTATCAAAACCTGCCCGTCAAAGCGGTCTTGGTGCTAGACATGATAGGTCACAAAAATCAAAACCTGTTTATTACGACAGGCTCTAATCAGCAATTAGCACAAAAGTTTTTGGGGCAGAAAACTAGTACCAAAATATTTGCAGCGAATATTGCGATAGAGGATGACCATTTACCATTTGCGCAGCTAGGTATCCCTTTGCTGCATATTATTGATTGGACGAATTTATCGGAATGGCATACAGCCCAAGATACGACGGCAATTATTTCAAATAAAAATATTGCTGACTTTGGCGATATGTTAGTGCGTTTTTTGAAGCAGAAACGCTAGTTCATTAAGAGCATTAGTGTCTATTTGACTGGCGAAAGTATGCGTGTGATCTCGCCAGTTTTTTTGCCACGCGCAATAGCGAGATTCAAGCGTTTGATTAGTTCACCATGCTTATTTAATGGTGCTGCGAAATGTAGTTCATCTACTCTGAGTGGTTTGTTCAGTACGGTGAAATCAATTTCAGAAGCATCTAAGACATGTGATTTATCGACACCTTGCATGTGCCTGAGTAAGGCATGTACCTCGTTTGGATCTGCTTGCCGCGCTCCGAAGAGCATCACATCCATTCGTCGCATAGAAAGTTTCTTTAGTCGTGCCACATGTGATGCAGTATCTTCCTCGACTCTGAATGCTTCATTTTTTCTCTGATCGAATTCGTCACCATAGCTGACACCACGAATCACGCCTACCGTCTTGCCCTTCAAGTCATCGATATGATTGAATGTAAATTGACGTGTTCTAGGCGTCACCAGCCATACATAATTGGCGTAGATGAAATCTGAGAACTGCATGCTTTCTAGCCGTTCGCTATTTTTTGATAGTCCAAACGCGATACCTTCACCGTTTTTGACATTGTTGAGCAGGCGCGTCATTGGGTAGTAGCGTACCTCAAAGCTGACGTTGGCTTCGCGTTCAAAGTACAAAAACAATTGGCGGATGTCGTCTTTGACAGGAATAATTTCGCCCTGATCATTGCGTAGTTCGCGTACTAATAATGGAATTTTTTCGATCTCGGCGGCGGCTACCGGAGTTTGTATGCAGACGCAAAGTAACAGGCATGCGGCAGCATGAAGTTGACTGATGATGCGAAGATGCCGGCGAAAGAATGGAGCGATCATCATAAACTTTGGATCTAAGCTTTCATACTAAGTATTGACACAAGCCAGTTGGAAAGTAATTGTCTAAATTGTCTGAGTTTTCTATATTGTGCTCGGATTTCTTATCAAATATGCCGTCAAAGCAGCAGTACTATGTAATGTCTAAAGTCGGTCGTCATCTGATGCTGGAGAAGACGCGCTATCGCACTTTTTGTTATGTGCAAGCGATGATTATCTGTGAAGTATCGTATACATGTTTATCTGTAGGAAAGTATAGACGCGTTTCCCTACTAAACCAACGAATATTGAGTGTATGAAATGCGTGTTGAGGAAAAAAAACGTCATCTCAGGTTAGCCTGAGATGACGGAAAAGGGAGGTTGAAACAATGAGTACGTCCAACATCGATTCTTTGTACCATTGAGACCTGTCTAGTGTGCAAGTCTTGCTCTGACTATGCAAATACTTTGGGATGAACGGTGGCTTTTACGGTGCGGAATGCAGGAAAGTTGGGATCATATTGTTGAAATTAATTTTTAACCTAGTATTTTTATTACACGTTCAATTGGCCATCCATTACCGTTATTCGCCATTTAAATCGCTGAGCAGCTAATTATGCAGCTCACTAAGCTGCTCACTAAGCAGTCTATTATTCAAAGCCAAACCCAAATATGGCTTTGAATCGCGCTTTTTCGATCGCTGATGCCTGGGGATTTTTTAGTAAGCTGTGTTCTAGGAGTAGATATTGTTCTAGCTGTAAACCGATTGCAGCAAAAATTGGAGACAATTCAACTGCCTGTTTATTTTCGACCAGATTGCGCAGTAGCGGATAGAAGTCCTTGCCCGTTAATTGTTGTGCTGCCAGCGCGATATCTTTGAGTTGGTATTTTTTTCCTTGTAGGGCGAAATCGCGATACAACACTTGCATGAGTTGGCTCAAACCGATTTTGTCGGCGGATGCGCGACGTAGTTCTATATCCAATGCAAGCCCGGCGATACTGCCACCACCATAAACTAACAACCAGTTTTGATGCTTATTCTTGGCGGCATCGCGCACACTTTCTTGTATACCTTGCGCACGTCGCGCAACCATTTGCCCACGACTGAGATTTTCTAGCCATTGCTGTACATGAGCATGACTAATTAAGCGATTTTGCGACATGCTGACGATAGTTAAATAATCAGTGACGCCTTCCTTAAACCATTCTTCCTGGTCATTCTCTGGTACCAAAGATAATCCATTCCAAAAGTGAAGTAATTCGTGGGCTAATACCCGACCCCAAATTGGGCGCGTACGTAATTCTGCATCAGCACGTAGGAATTGGCTGAAGCTGCCCGAGAATGCACCGCCATCACCAGTGTCACCTTGATTGATAATAATCAGGTAACGTGCAGCGAGTGGCTTTGCCCCGAACATGGGTAAGTAGGATTTCAATTGCTGGCGTAATAGGTCTTCAAATAACTGACGTTGCGGCCAATAGCGTTTTCCTAGCACTATGGAAAGCTGTATACCTCCTGCTTGTAATTGAGTGGATTTTGCGCTGCCAAAGAACATGGCATTATTTACGAGTTCACGCCGACTGTGTGCTATAAAGCTCGTTGTGACTGTACTGTCGCTTGCGGTAGGTGGATGCTGCAGAGTTTGCATCGCGGTGTTGGCTAGCCAGCCGTTTGGTAAAATGAAATCGACCTGGGTGTCGCCACTCATCTTTTCTGCTGGCACCAGAAATAGGGCATAACCAGTCATCATGATGCCTTCATCGGTGTGATACAAAACTTCTTCATTGCCAGCTGGCCAATTTAATTTATCGTGCTCTAATCGCACCTCGTAACTGAGGTGGATAGCCTGATTTCCAGCCGATGCCAATTCAAAATCACCTTCGCCTTTGTTGATGAGTTTGATAGTTTCGCCACTTTTATTGGTGACTAAAATATTCTCCAGAAAATCTGCCTGACCATTTGGAAAACCTGGCATGGGATTGACATTAAACAGGCTGAGTTGATTACCTTCTAGTTGTATATCGGCTTCCACATGGGCGCGATTTTTTTGAGCATCGATCCGAACTTTGTAATGATGTGGCGAATTAGATGTAGTGCTATTTTGAGCGTGAGATTGTGGACTTACGAGTGCGAACACAAGCGTCGTTAGGATAAGATATTTCATATGAGCTCCTCCATGGGCAAATTTGTTTTAATTTTTGCGAGCATTGTTTATTGAAGGCCAGACTGTAAGCAAGTAGTTCAGGTGCGCCAAGCGATTTGCGATGAAATGTCAGAAAAGGGGAATAGCCTGCAATGCCTGTAAGCTTTGTTTGCTGGTGGAAATAAAGCGCAGGTATGAACTTATTTGTAGCTATCAATAATCTTTTGATAGGTGGCGCTAGTACGAATTCTCTTCAGGCCCTCATTGAATTGCTGGCGCAGATTCGCATCATTAAAAGCGACACTATAGGGCGTTTTTGTTTTGATTACATCGTGATAGGTGAGTGCGACGCTAGTATCAAACTCAGTTGCTAGTTGGCGCTTATTATGTTCAAAAATTGTTTTGTCGATGATGATGATTTGCACACGATCTGCCCAAAACATTTTGTTTTGGCTTAATTGATTAAACGCTTGATTGTAGTTTTTGGGGAAAATGCCATTCGCATCGGGGCGGTAAGTCGCTTCAAATTCGGGGCCGAGATTTCTCCAGCCATCTTGCCAAATAATAAAACTATAATTTTTGAGATCTGGCAAATTGTTCAGCTGAATTTTATGCAAGCTTTTGCTAATAGCGACATTTTGAAACTCTAAATACGGATCAGAAAAATACAGATTGCTGTCTTTATTGTCTTGTACTGTCGCTGCGGCGTCGACTTCTTTATCCCTCACAGCTTTGATCAGGCGAATTTTGGGTATCGTCACGATTTTGATCGTATGCCCAGCTTGTGCCATGATCAAGCGCAGCAATTCAATTTCAATTCCTTGATCTAGATTATCTTTGCGAAAGCAATAAGGTGGGCGGTCACTGGCGAAAGCAATACTCAATTCCAACGCCGAGGCCGGAAAAGCGACGAGTAGCAGGTACAGACTCAGTAGTAATGCAAGAATTAGTTTCATGCCTGGTCTTCAAGTTTGCCTGTAGGCGTTAATTGATGTATCTGCGCTTAAGCTGATGTATCTGTTTAGTTCTGCAGCTAAATCTGTAGCTAAGTTAGTAGCCAAATCAGCGGAGACCGTTCTAGACACAAAGGATGAACTATTCATTTCATCTGGGTCAGCGAAGGTATCCGCCTTGTTTCGCGCTTTTCTTCAGCATAAAAGAGTGAAAGATCTCACTCCCTAATGGCAATGTAACCAACTTACTTGTTTTTTGCAATCCACTTTTCTACCTGCGTCTCCAGGATAGGCATAGGCAAAGTACCGTCGCCGATCACAATTTCATGAAACTTAGGCAGCGTAAATTTTGAACCCAAAGCTTGTTGTGCGCGGGCGCGCAGATCCAATATCTTACGTGCACCGATTTTGTAGCTCAACGCCTGACCTGGAAGAACCATGTAACGCTCGATTTGATTCTTTGCCTTCGCTTCGGTGTAACCCAGATTTTTCTGCATATAGGCGATCGCTGCTTCACGGCTCCAGCCTTTGGCGTGTATGCCAGTGTCGACGACCAAGCGTACTGCCCGCATTAATTCGTCATTCAAATGGCCGAAATAGGCTTCTGGATTATCGTAGAAACCGAGCTCATGCCCCAGTGTTTCTGAATACAAAGCCCAACCTTCAGTGAAGGCTGCACTGTTCAAATTCTCTGTATTGAATTTTCTGTACTTCGGTAAATCCATTTCTTTCAATAATGCCGCGTGCAAATGATGTCCGGGCTGACCTTCGTGCAAAAATAAGGTCACCATGCCTACCCGGCTATACTTCTTAGGGTCATTCACGACCGGCCAAAATACGCCGGGATGTGAGCCGTCGGCAGACGGCGGTGTGTAGTGGTCAGAAGCAGTGGCTCGACTCAGCTCAGGTTCTAATTGCAGTTCGAGTTTTCCTTTTGGAAGCAGGCTAAACAGTTCGGGCAATTTGCTTTGTACCTTGGCATCGATCTGACGATAGGCGTCGAGGATTTCTGTATCCGTGTTGAAGGATTTAAATTTGTCTTGATTGCTGACCCAAACCGGTAAATCGATTGCTGGTCCGGTGTAGCCTAACTTAGGGCCTAAGGCTTCCCATTGCTGTTGAATTCGAGCGACTTCTTGCAAACCGAGGGTGTGGATTTGATCTGGCGTTAAATCTGTTGTGGTGTGATCCTTAATTCGCATCTGGTACCAGGCAGCACCGTTGGGTAGGGCGCTGTAGCCACTGGTATCGCGACCAGCGTTCAAGTAATCAGTCTCCAGAAAATGCACAAGCCTTTGCAATGATGGCGTCAGTTTCGCCCGTATCGTCATGTTGTAGGCTTTGCTCAGTTTTTGCTTATCTGCTGCAGAAAACTGCGCTGGTAGATTCTTGATCGGCGTATAAAAAATGCTGGCTTCAGCATTCGCGTTTGGCAAGGCTTTAAATTGCGGGAGCATGGCGAGCGTGATGGCTTTCGGCTGTACTATGCCCAAGCGTATGCCTTCACGCATATTCTTGATCGCCTGATCGATCCAAGCTGGCAAAGCGTTTAGACGTGCCAGATAAGCATAGTATTGTGCGACTGTGCCAAGTGGCTGTGAGCCATCACCACCAGCAAAATTGGCTAAGGTGCTCGGCACATTATCCATCTGATTGAGAGGCAACAGGTGTTCGGGGAAATGCTCAAAATGCAGTGCACTATCAAGTTCATACGCGAGCAAGTCGTAGTTCAACTGGTCTTTGTCACCTAACTGCTGGCGAGAGATTTGCTTCATGCGTTGCTGCATTTTATGCATATCAGCAAAGTATTTTTGTCGATTCTTCGGCGCGATACTAATACCTAATTGTGCATCGTAACGGCTATCACCATTGATCGTTGCAAATAAGAGCGGATCAAATCGAACCCGTGTTTCATAAAATAGTTCAGCCAATTGATCTAATTGCTTCTTAGCTTGTGGTTGACTTTTTTGTTCAGTGTTGGTGGCTGCCATACTTATTTGTGGTGCCAGAATGACAGACCCGGCAACCAGTGCAGTGGTCAGAGTGGTCAGTTGCAAGTATTTTTTGAAAGACATAGACATATCCTGTGAGGTTAGACGACCAAGCGAATGATAGTAGAGTCTAGAATACCGTAAATTCGGCTCGATGGCATTGTTGGAGGTGCAAGATTGGTGCGCTGATTGCACACAGCGCACAGAGTGTTTGACTGGTAATGAAATGTGATGCTCTGTAAATTTTTGTAATAAGTTGATTTGAGCTAAGCGACTCGCCTTACATTGACGACTTCAGTCTTCAATTTCTGTTGGCACTTTCCAATAGCATTTCTTGTCGACACCTCTTGTCTATATTTTCCATAGACATTTAAAGGCACTAGACCTACATAGCGAGGATTATTATGCGAATCGAATCACCCGCCTTATTCAGCAAGTTTCCTGTCCTGTTTTCTCCAGCCATGTCTAGATTAACTGTAAGCCTGTTACTCGGGAGTCTTTGTAGCGCTTGCGGTGGCAGTTCAGGTGCATCTGGCACAGCGCCTGACAGCAGCAAGCCTGGTAATTCAAGTACGCTGTGTTCAGTAACGCAATTAGAAACAGAGATGAATAATCAACTCACGCAGATCAGTACTGATACCGATTTCTCTTTCGCTGTGGAACGTGAAGACGGGCGACGTTATTCCTATCAACGTGGCAGTTCACGCATGCAAACATTGTATGAATCTGCATCCACGTCGAAGTTAGTCAGTGCAGTGATTATTTTGAGACTGGTTGAGCAAGGCTATTTGAAATTAGAAGATAGACCGCAAGAGCGCATCAGCAATTGGCCGATTGCGTCGAACTCGCCGCTCGCCGCGATGAACTTGGCAAATCTGCTGAGCTTCACTTCTGGATTGACCGACGAGCCTTTATGTATCAATGCAGGTTTCATGAATTTTGAATCATGTGTGAATACGATTGCGAGCACAAATTCGAATAATCAAATTGTGCCCGGCACGGAATTTTATTACGCCAGCACCCACTTACAAGTCGCTGGCTTAATGGCGATCAAAGCCCGCGGTGTCGCCTCATGGCAGGAAATTTTCAGCGAATTTAAGCAGCAAACCGGTCTATTCAAAAATGCTAGCTACGACTTACCATCATTGAATAATCCGCGCCTCGCGGGTGGCATGCATTGGAGTGGCGAAGAGTATTTAGATTTTTTATCCGCTTTGAAAAAAGGGCGACTATTAAACGCTGCATCAATGACGCAATTACTGACGGATCGCACTGCCAACGCAAAACTTGTGTACTCGCCAGCTGCTGCATTGGGCGAAGTCTGGCATTACGGCTTCGGCTCTTGGCACGAATGCCAAAGCAGCAGTTTTAACTGTGCGCCAGCAACGCGTATTTCCAGCCCGGGTGCATATGGCGCTTATCCTTACTGGGATAGAAACAAATCCTATGTAGGCATTCTTGCGCGTCAGGGAGACTTAGGAACGTTCACCAAAGGCGTCGCTGTTGAACGGGCGATACGACCTAAGGTGGAGGCTTGGTTGGCTTGTCTTGGTTGATTTAATCGGTAACTGATTAGGTGACTGGTTGGCTAGACATAGCGTTCGGCGTGGCGGTCTAATAAACGACCGTGTCGTTTGACATTGATCGTACCATTTGCCAACGCAATCGCACCATTGACCAAGACCCAATGTATGCCAGTAGCAGCTTGTTTGGGTGAGGCAAATGTGGCTTGATCCGAGATCGTGGCTGGATCAAATACGACCAGATCAGCCCAGCAATTGAGTGCAATTCTACCGCGCTGTTTTAATCCGAAATGATCGGCAGAGAGCGTGGTCATGCGGCGTACGGCTTCTGCTAAAGTGAATAATTTTCTCTCCCGACTGTAATGCCCCAATACGCGTGGAAATGCGCCCCATAAACGTGGATGCGGATGGCTATCATGTGGCAAGCCGTCTGAACCTATCATCGTGTGTGGATAGCTTAAAACGCGTTCCACATCATCTTCGCGCATTTGGAAATACACCGCGCCAGCCGGATGCAAACGTCGCGCGGCTTCTTTTTGATCAACTTGCCATTCTGCTGCGATGTCAGAGAGATCGCGCCCTTGCATTTCTGGATATGGTTGAGAAAAGCTGATCATGATGCGGATGATGCCATCGACATAATCAGGGTCGAGTACGGTAGAACCTGCAGTGTAAGGATAAGCGTCGAGACCGACTGCTTGTGTTTTACGGCGTTCGCTGACGTAGGCCAAGGTTTCTGTCGTGCGCCCCCAATTGGCTGGCCCCGCGCATTTGTGATGCGACAAGATGACGGGTAATTGCGCTTCTTTGCCGGCATCGCAGGCTTCCGCTAAGGCATCGAGCACGCCATTGTATTCATCGCGGATATGCGAGGTGTACACGCCACCTGCAGCGGCACTGATTTTGGCTAAGGCGATGACTTCGGCATTGTCGGCCGCTTTGCTGGTTTGATAAAACAAGCCTGAGCTAAAACCCAAAGCACCCGCATGCATGCCTTCGGCTAACAAGTCTTGCATGATTTTGATTTCATCTGAGGTCGCACCGCGCTGTAAATCTGCTACCGCATTTACACGTAGAGTGGAGTGGCCGATCAGTATCCCGACATTGACCGCAGGTTGTGCTTGTTTCACAGCTTTGGCGTAGTCTTGTACGCTGGCGTAGCGGTAGTCTTTTTGTGTGCCGATTAAACTTAAAGGTGCTGGCGGTGCTTTATCTGCCAGCCATGGCGATAAGCTGATGCCGCAATTGCCCGTGATGACCGTGGTCACGCCTTGCGTTAGTTTTGGTAGCATCGTTGGTGTATCGATGACTTCTCTATCGTCGTGGGTGTGGACGTCGATAAAGCCAGGTGCGACCGCTAGACCGGTGGCATCGAGAATTTGATTCCCATGCAAACTCAGTGCTGGCGCAATCGCGACGATTTTTTGGTCGGCGATCGCGATGTCGGCACGATACGGTGCGGTGCCGCTGCCGTCGATAACGTCGGCGTTGCGGATGATGATGTCGTAGGTTTGCGTTTGCATGGTTTTTGTAGGGCGGGTGCAACCCGCGCAGTAAAGGTCAATTAATTTTGGCGGCGCGTGTTTCACCCGCCCTACAGTTTAGAAGAATGTGTTGATAGCGGATTGCACTTGGTACTGATCATCGACCACTAGAATCAACGGCCATTTATCGAAAGTTGTACACGGATGCGAAATACCGCAAGCAATCAAATCACCTACTTGCAGAGTTTCGCAGATCGCACTGTCTTTGGGTAAGCGCAAATACGCGTGCTGGTCGTTCATTTTTTCTATCTTACAGCCTGCGGGTAAATCGACTGGAGCGGATGCGCTGCCGGGTCTGTGCGTTTGTACCGGGAAGGGTAAATCAATGTCGTATGAAGCATCGCGTTTGCCCATGCTTAGAATCGCCAGATCTGGTTCTGGGCGTGATTGCACCATACTCCACACTTCTAAGGCAGGGCGCAAATTATCCATGTCGACTGCGCTTTCACGTGTCTGCATTTCATGCAATAAATGGTGGTAAAAACCGTGATCATGCGTGACATAACAGCCGCTGCGTAAGATGGCAGTGACGGGGCGTGAGAGTTGCAAAGTCTGCTCAAAGCCGCGTCCCACCAAATCAAAATACGCTGAGCCGCCAGCGGATAATAAGATGTTCTCGCTACCAAATAGACCTTCAGTATCGGCTTGTTTGGTGAGTGTGATCAAATCATTGATGAAAGCCTTGACGGCGATCAGATCTTGATCTCTATGCTTGCCGACTAGCAGACCTTCATAGCCTTCTATGCCTGCCAGTTGCAAGTAGGGGCTTTGATGAATTGCGCGTGCAACAGCTAAAGCATCTTCTTGGCTGCGGCAACCAGTACGACCACCAGCGAAGCCCAATTCGACCAATAAAGGCAAGGGACGATTCAAACCAGATGCCTGCACTTGTTCTGCCATGCGCTGCACACCTTCCAGCGAATCAGTCAAGGCGAAAAATTCAAATTGCGGATCCGCTTTCATTAATGCCAGCACCGCTTGCGTATCACTGCGACTGATGAGCTGATTCGCCAGTAATACACGTTGCACGCCGAAGCGATGGGCGATCAAAGCTTGGTTTACGGTCGCGAGCGTAATTCCCCATGCGCCATTTTCTAATTGCATATCAAATAGTTGCGGCGACATCGTGGTCTTGCCATGCGGTGCAAGTACGACGTTCATGGTGGTACAGAATTTTTTCATCCATTGCAGATTGTGTTGCAAGGCAGTTTGCTTCAGCACGGCGACCGGGAAACTGGTGTCGGCGTTCAATACATTCCAATGTTGTTGAGCGATGTCTCGTTGCTGCAAAGGCTGGCTTAATGCCAAGCCTTTGGTGCCGGGTAACAGGGTTTGTTGAGCTAATGCGCTGAGATTTAACATGATGCTTAAATTGAATGAAGTAAAAAGTGAGAGAGATTTAGGACTTACGCAAAATTGCGCTGACTAGGCGCGGAGCCGAAGACAGTACAATTGTACGGCGAGGCGAAGGCAACGACGTCAGCGTCTGTTTTGCGTAAGTCCTAAGATTATTTCCAACTACTGATTTTGTGACCTTTGAACGCATAAAACAAGATCATCGCATAACAAGGCAACATCACCCAATATGCACTTTGCGCACCGCTAGTGTCAGAGAAGTGACCGTAAGCCATAGGCAAAATCGCGCCACCGGCAATGCCCATGATCAGCAAGGCAGAGCCAGCCGCGGTGTATTTGCCCAAACCTTCGAGCGCTAAAGGCCAGACCGCTGGCCAGACTAGTGCGTTGGCGAAACCTAGCATGGCGAGGAACATGACTGAGTTCGGTACTACAGGTACGCCAGCCCAACCTAGCAAAGCTTGTGCGATGCTGCTGTCTGTGGAGGAGCTATTGATGACACCAAGAACAAAAAAGAGGCCGCACACTGCAGATAAAATGAGGGCGTTTTTCTGTGACAAGAGCTTGGGAATAGCCACTACACCTATTAAGTAGCCCAAGACCATAAAGCCCATGGTATAGGACGTCAATTCTACGAAGTTCTGCACGCCGAGATGTTGACCATAAAGTCCAATGGTATCGCCTGCGATGACTTCGACTCCAACATAAGCAAACAAAGTCAGCGCTCCCAGTACTAGTTGTGGGAATTGCAGTACGCCAAAACGTGTAGTGTCATTTTTCTTTTCATCTTGTAATTCCAATTCGGGTAAAGAAGAGAAGTGAATGATTGCCATGAAGATTAATAAGCCCATGGTCATGATGAGATATGGCGTAACCAATCGTGATGCTAAATCAGCGCGTAGTGCTTCGCGTGCGATTTGATCCATCGCTGCCAATGCAGATGTTGAAGTTGAACTTTGGCTAATGCCAGCTAAAATGAAAATAGCAAACACCTTTGGCACGACGACTCCAGCACCCTTATTGAATAAACCCATAATGCTGATACGCATCGCCGCACTGTCGCGTGAGCCTATGCAAACGATGTAAGGATTGATCGCCGTTTGCATTAGTGTCATGCCAGTTGCAAGGGTGAATAGTGCGAGTAGGAAGAGGCCGTAGTAACTGGTTTTTGCCGCGGGAATAAACATCAAAGCACCCACTGCCATGACACCGAGGCTGGCGGTCATGCCGTTTTTGTAGCCTATGCGACTGAGTACCGCAGCGGATGGTAGTGCCATTACGGTGTAAGCGATGTAGAAAGCGAACGTGACCCACAGTGCTTGGAAGTCATTTAGGTTACAAACTATTTTGAGGAAAGGGATGAGCGAGCCGTTAAGCCAGGTGACGAAGCCGAGGATGAAGAAGAGTAGAGCGATGAAGAACATGGCGACTACGACTTGTTTTTTTGATTGAGATGCTGGTGCGTTGTTGGTCATGGTTTTTCCGTTTTTTGTTTATGGCTCTCGGTGAGTTGAGAGTGTCTCTTTTGGGTTTGCTTAAATCTTATTTCTCGTCATCGTCGGGGTGGGCTTTTTGTTAGCGTAACCAACCATTCATTGATTTTTTAATTATCTTCTCTGTGAATCACCGTTCACAGGTCGGGTGTGGCCCGACAGCCAATTACCTTTTTTGCTTCGCCAAAAAAGGTAATCCAAAAAAGGCGACCGTAGACTCGCCCCTGCGGGGTGCTTACGCTACGCTGCAGCATAATTTGTGCATCCCAAAAAATGGGAAAGTGTCGAAACTCGCTTCGCTCAAACAACGCCACTTTCTTATCCATTTTCTGTGACGCACAAATTACATCGTCTCAAACGGGGCAAGTCAAAATCAACAACAAAATCAAAAACAACGACCTACAACTTACGATAGAAAAGTGGAGGTCTATCGGTACTGCATGTTTTGATTTTGCTTTTGTTTTTGTTTTTGACTTTCATCCACTTCTGACACTGCCAATTGTGCTGGACAGAAAATGGATAAAGAAAGTGGCGTTGTTTGAGCGAAGCGAGTTTCGACACTTTCCCATTTTTTGTCCTGCACAATTGGGAACCCGAAGGGCAGTGGCAGCGTGGTCGCCTTCTTTTGCTTACTTTTCTTGGCGAAGCAAGAAAAGTGAGTGGCTGTCGGGCCACCCCCGACCTACAGACCGCAAAATTAACCGGAAAAACCTAAATGTCCTCCTGCGTCAATTCCCGAGCAAACACCTGATTCCCCGCCATCAACCCACCATCCACCGGCAACACCACCCCAGTAATCACCCGCGCAGCATCCGAAGCCAAAAATAGAACAGCATCCGCGATATCCTCAGGCGTAGCAAAATCCCGCAGCGGATACCACTTCTTCAAATCTTCAAATACCTGCGGATTTTTATCCACGCGCGCTTGCCAGGCTTGGGTCTTCACCGTACCAGGGCAAACCATATTTGCCCGTATCCCAAACTTGCCAAACTCCATCGCCAAGGCTTTGGTATAACTGATTAAGCCCGCTTTCGCGACGCTATACGCTGGATGTCCGAATGAAGTCATGCCATTCACGCTGCCGATAATCACGATATTACCTTTGCCCGCATTTTGCATCGCAGGACGTACGGCTTCGACTGTATGGAAAGTCCCATTCAAGTTGAGATCCATATCTAACTTCCAGCTTTCTTCCGTCGTGCTTTGCAAAGTCAATGCCTGCGCTGCGCCAGCATTGGCGACCAAAACATGCACCTCGCCGTGTGTCGCAACGACGCTGCTTAAGGCTTGTTTAAGTTGATTGGCATCAGTGATATCGGCCACTACCGCGCTGCATTTATCCGCACCTAGATGCGCGACCAATTCTGCTAATTGCGCAGCCTCGCGATCTTGTACAAAGACGTGATCGCCGGCATTCACAAACGCTTGGCAAAGTGCGCGACCGATGCCGCCGCAGGCGCCGGTGATGAGGATGTTGCGTGCCACCGTATTCGTCACTGTGGTTACCATTTATGTGCTTTCCTTTAAAGTCTTTGCCAGATGATCAAGCTGATATTGCGGTAGCAAGCCATAGTTGTAAAACGCAAAATCCTTGATGCCTAATGCTTGTATTCCAGTCATCGCTGCGCCTAGTTCTGCACCTTGATTGAGGTCAGGCAAACCCGGTCGCAAAATGGCGCGTACTTTTTCTGGATTGCCGATTTGACGCAAGCTTTCCCAGGCATCGGCAATCGCACGATTGGCGTTGGGTTCGTAGAATGGGATTTCGATGTAATCTGCCACTTCAGAGAGGGCTTTCAGATCACTGCCTTCAGTCCAGCAAGCGGAGGTGGGTCTTTGTACTGTCGGGATCACAGCGAGCTCACAAGTGGCAGGAATCGCTGCCCGAATTTCTGCTACTAATTGTGTGACGCGGTCTTGGCGCATGCTGATGAATGCCAGTAAATCCGCATCGCTGAGTAAATCCGATTGCGTCCAGCTGGCTGCTTGATCGGCATTCGCATCGGCAGGTAATGCCAGGTAGTTTTTAATATTGTCTTGTATACGTGTTTGCAAAGCATCGACCTGTATACCTTTGTCTTTCGCCGAAGCTTTGCAGGCATCGCAAAAACACATCCCCAGCATATTGTCTAACCACGCATTCGTAGCGACTTGGGCGAACTCGTGATGATAGCCGTGACCATATGGTTGCCAACCTGGCGATTCTAAGACGATGCTACTGATTGCATGTTGATGAGTGAGGTCTGCACATAGATTGACGGCGTAATCGAACACGGCAGTTTGCATAGGGCAGAGGCTATACACATAGCTATCACCGAAGGCATTCTTGACCGTGTATTGGGGAAACGCCGTGCCGAGGCGTGTGTTGTGCAAGAGCACAGTCCAGCCATGCACTTTGACTCTGCCGTCTTGTAATAAAGCCGGTAATACAGCACGAATCGCATCGGTGCTGTGGGCTTGCGGTTTGATCTCGCCGTAACGCCAGAAATCAGGATCGAAGTAAGTTACACCATCTTCAGGAAAAATCACGCGCGGTGGATTTTTTGCATGAGGGCGGATAAATTTACCAGCGTGATAAGCGGTCGCCAAGCTCACATCGGTGATGCCCATGGCAAGCACTTCATCAACAAATTGCGTGACGCCTATGTCGGCGATATCCCATGCGTAGGTGTAGAGTGAACGGTAAGCGGGCATTGTTATGGCATCCTTGAAAAAGCATGAGCGCTATAAACGGTAGAGTGCGTCATCCTCACCGTATTCTAAAAAAAACTGACTTTTCAGTTTCATCTCAGATGTGATCCTCAGATTTATCTGAATATCTTCATTAATAGAAGTAGTTTAAAGCTCCCTTCTCCCGCAAGCGGGAGAAGCAACTGTGTTTGGAGTCAAGGATTTTTGATTAAATATTCGTCGTCCCATGGTTTTCCTGATTTCATTATGGCGTTCAAAATGGTCAGTAACTTATGCA
>NZ_JACOGA010000019.1 GCF_014284175.1 Affinundibacterium flavidum | reverse complement strand
TTTTTCTGCAGTAAAATCATCCCTAAGAGTCGCAAGCATGTCGTTCTCCTTAATTTGATTGGTCGAGCTTTTATTTTAAGGTTTGCTATTTGCTTGTCGACTCTTTTTTAATCATAGGATCTACGAACTGCAAATAAAACGCTGTTCCGTTGATCGAATGACTGTACGACAGTGCTAAAAACTTCCTTCTTTGTCGATTTTCTTATACCTATTTTTACAGAGAAAGACCAATTACACTCAAGCCCCGTGCAGGTTTCAAGAGAATTGAAACAAATTGCATTTGCTTTGGCGTTCCGGTATCTTTTCATGACGACGCTTAAACTAAGTTCGTCCGTAGTACGCGTGCCCCAACTATCGTTCGTTCATCACCACTGAAGGAGTGAAATCATGCAAATCCCAGATCCGCACACTGAATATCTTTGGCTACATCAACTCGTCGGCGAGTGGGTTATCGAATCCGAATGCATCATGGGGCCAGATCAGCCGCCAATGAAAACCACGGGACGTGAGGTGGTTCGTCCGTTGGGTAAATTTTGGACTATCGGCGAGGTCGTAGGTAATTCGCCGGACGGCGGATCATGGGATTCGATTATGACACTGGGATACGACCCGCAAGCGAAGCGCTTTGTCGGCACTTTTATCGCATCAATGATGACATATCTGTGGCCGTACAAGGGCTCACTCGATGCGTCTGCAAAAATTCTTACCCTAGACTCTGAAGGGCCAAGCTTTGCTGGCGATGGCTCGATGGCAAAGTATCAGGATATTATCGAATTCGTCACGCCCGATCACCGTACATTAACTTCACGTATGCAAAGTGCAGATGGTTCTTGGCATCAGTTCATGACAGAGCACTATCGTCGCAAGCTGTAGATCATCGTAAACGAACGAAAAAACCATGCATAGTGTGCAAGCTTTTTGCGCCCATACGGTTTTCTTCATCATTGCAAAATGAATCTCCTACTCATTCACTTTTTTCACCCTCAACAACCGTAACGCGTGTTCACAACGAAGCCGTGCCCACGCGTCCAAGCACCGACGAGCCAAGAACAGAACATTATTTGACCCGCGCCCCCGCTTGAATTATTCTAAACACTTACGAGGTCTGCAATGCCTTTCACTGTCGTTCATTAGCCCCTCCCTTGCAAATTAAAACCCACCATTGGTACTGCCACCATGAAACACATAAAGCATTTCAAGCTCAAGTTATTCCCAATTTGCTTTGTGCTTTCTCTGGCTATTGGTGGAGTTTGCGAGGCGAAAACTAAAGCGTCTACGATCAATATCACCACTGAATATCTGTACCCTTTAAATATCGTCAATAAAGAAAACGGATCTATTTACGGTCAGTCTGCCGACAAAGTGCGTGAATTATTCAAACGCAGTCAGCTTCCCTATAGAATGACCATGATGAGTTGGAATCGCGCATTTGAATTAGCCCGTAATAACGCCGATACCTGTGTGTTTTCTACAGCAAGGATTAAAGAGAGAGAATCGTGGTTTCATTGGATAGGCCCCATCGCTACCGGCAATTGGGCAGTCTTTGGTAGCCCTGACAAACTGGGCAAAATCACCCGGCTCGAAGATATCAAACAATCGAGTATAGGGACCGAGGTAGGCAATGTCTCAGTTCCCTATCTATCGGAAAAGGGTTTCCACATAGTGACGTCCATTGAGTCTGCTACGACATTCAAAAATGTGGCGTTAGGCAGAATTGATTTTGCAACAGCAGGCGAAACGCACGGTAAAAAAATCGTTCTAGATAATCATCTTGAAAACAAAGTTGTTTGGCTCTTTAATTATCAAACTTCCGATTATTACCTAGCTTGTAATCCCAAGATGCATACTGATACCATCACACTCTTGAACGCGAAACTACGCGAAATGAAGGTCGACGGCACGTACAAAAATATCGATAATAAATATTGATAATGAAGATTGACAATGAAGATTGATAATGAAGATTGATAATAAATTTGATGATGCAGTGCATTATCTGGCCATAAGAATAGCTAAATTTATCCATATTGATCTACCAATTGCGCCTGCGAATGCGAAGTTTTCATCGATAAATTTTCACAAATAACCACGTTTGCATTTCAACTTTAGAATTCTCCTTTGTCCGCTCAATCCAAAACCACCCCATCCTTCGCCGAAGCAAGCATACTCGTTGCTATCGCTTTCGGTTACTTCATCATCGCTTCTATCGATGCCGTGGCAAGCAATTTTCCGACGTCTGGCTCATTCTCGGACAGCAGCCTTACAAATCTGATGCTCATTGAGCTTATTCTTGGCGGGCTAGCATTCTTGTTTTTGCATTTTTGTGGATATTCAATTCGTGAACTATTGCCAAAGCCGAGCTTGAAAGGCTGCGTTCACGGTATGTTACTTTGCGCTGTTACTCTACTTGCGTGGTCTTTCATTGAGCCCGTATTTTCATATCGATCGCTTGAACCTGAACCGATCGCGATCATCGCATCGAATGCGAGACCATCGCTCATGTACTTGACTGCGTTGTCCGTATTGAACGGACTCTACGAAGAATTCTTTCTCTTGGGCTATCTCGTTCGTGGATTTGCCGCAGCTGGCGCATCTATCGCTATCGGACTTAGTGTTTTCATACGATTGCTCTACCATCTATATCAAGGCCCGATCGGCGCAATATCTGTGGTCGTAGTCGGCGTGATATTTAGCCTTTACTACTGGCGCGTGCGCTCGCTGTGGCCAGTCGCGTTCGCGCATATTTTGATAGATGTGATTGCTCTCGCCTAAAAACGCGGTCTCACATAGACCACAATTCCGATTAGTCTCGCCCATCAAATGCCTCCATGAGGAATTAACCGCAACAACGCGAATACTCATCTGAGGCACACCAAATTCCTGATCGAGCGTGAAGACTTAGCTTTGCTTGACGACTCACTGTCAGCCTATCGAAGTTCCGTCAAAATGAGCAAGCTCTACTTCAATTAAGTATTTGTCTTTTACAAAAGACTAAGCTAGGATGCCTTTTTGCAAAGCTTACTATTCAATATTTTAGGACTTACGCAAGACAGGCGCTAACGTTGTTGTGTTCCGGTGGAATACGCGATCACAGGGAATGCTGTATTGGTCTGAAGATTAATTAGAGTCAGTAATGAGTACCTTGTCCTAATCGCCCTGCGCAATCAAGCGCTAGCCCATGGAGTTTTGTGTAAATCCGATATTTATTCCATGCATAAGAAATACA
Source organism: Affinundibacterium flavidum (assembly GCF_014284175.1). Lineage (GTDB taxonomy): Bacteria > Pseudomonadota > Gammaproteobacteria > Burkholderiales > Burkholderiaceae_D > Undibacterium > Undibacterium flavidum. Next base: position 91,243 of record NZ_JACOGA010000019.1, on the reverse strand, counting down.
CAAAAACTTAGCAATCCAATGCAGGTATTCACTGAATCCCGCTTATTTATTGAGGTTCAATCCCAGATGAAAAATTTCTTCAATATTATCAAAATCGTGTTCTGCCTTATTTTCATGGTTGGATTTGGATGGTGCGGTCTGTTCGGTGTGTCGGTAGGCTTCTTCAACAACGATTTCGTTCAAGGCTTTATGAACGGTGGATTCATATTCGCAATTCCGGGCTTGGTCGGATTAATCATCGCCATTAATTTCGCTTACGCCATCTATCGAATATCGAAGAAGCAGGAATAAATACCACTCGTCAAAAAAAAACACTGACGGAATGATGGTGAAGATTTTAGCTGTCTAGGAACGATAAATTCTATACTTCCAGCGTCGAGTGGAATATGCAAGCAATAGTGGTGACGCTAGACAATAAATCAAAAAATAATAAATCAAGAAATAAAGCGCCAACAGCGTGAATAGGGTTTCATGAAAAGTTTTGTTCTATCGCCATCTGCTGCACACTTTACTCATCTCGTATTTGAATGGTTAGCCATCGCGATTGGCGTGCAGCTATATCGCTTGCAGCGTGCCCGACATCAACAATCTGGAATTTTAGTAAGCGGACATTTCGGCGTCATTGTTGCTTGCATACTCGGTGCGGCAATCGGTAATAAATTGGTGTTCTGGCTAGAATATCCCCACCTTTGGAAAAATATTGAAGCACACATAGGCTTAATTTTTTCGGGTCAATCGATTGTTGGCGGATTAATCGGTGGGTTGATCGGGGTAGAAATCGGTAAAAAATTACTGCATCAAAGTCAGTCAACGGGTGACAATTTTGTGTTGCCATTAATCGTCAGCACCACGGTAGGTCGTATAGGTTGCTATCTCGCGGGTCTAAACGACGGCACTTACGGCAATCCAACGAGCATGGTCTGGGGTATAGATTTCGGCGATGGAACTCTGCGCCATCCAACGCAGCTCTACGACATTCTTTTTGTATGGATCTGGGGGAGCTCGCTTATAGCAAATAAAAATCGTTGGCAAACTGCACCAGGATTAATGTTCAAACTCTACCTAACTGGGTATCTATTTTGGCGCTTATTTATTGATGGCTTCAAGCCACTTCCGTTTGACTATGGTTTTGGATTAAGTGGCATTCAAATTATCTGCTCGATTAGCCTGCTCATATACCTCCCTATCACTATCCGTCAATTACGCAAATTAGCCTAGGAAGGACATGATGAAGAACGCAAAGCTACAAATCAGTATTCTGATACTGGCATTGAGTTTGATTGGCGGCACAGGTTGCGTCAGCTATATACTGAAATCTAGCCCGTCGCCAGAAGAAACTAACAAACGCCTCGCATCCGAGAAAGTAGCGATGCAGAGAAAAGAGAACGAATACTATAGCGATTTAATTCTATCGGCGAAGACAAATCCGGTGTCAAAAACAATACTAAGCTTCGCGTACCTAGACCCTCAAGGGCACTTTACTCGTGACTTAAACACGGGACTATCCTACCTGAAAAGTGCGGTTGATGATCAATACCCGAGCGCAGAATATTATTATGCAAAATTTCTCATCTATGGTTCCGCTACACCATATAAGAAATTTGATTTAACTGAAGTTGAATTTCAACGTTCTCCAGAAGCTGGCATCAACTTGCTCATAAAATCAGCAAGTAAAATATGTCTCGCGAAAAGCTTGTACTCAACGCAGATCACCGAAGATGCACGCGCCAGCGATCCCAACGAAAATCCCGCTGCAATTTTATCGGAGATCTACTCGCAAGGCAGGGTTACGAAGAAAGACAAGACGCTCGCACAGCTATGGTACTTACGTGAACTCATACACTGCGGAAAAGCCTACATCGTTATTAAACCTAGCGATCCACTCCGTATTGTTGGGCACGAAGAACTCTCTCAGGCAGAAACATTGGCCATTCTCTTAATTCATAGAAAAACAGAATATCGCAACACAGATTCAACTCAACAGAGGATCGCTTACTTCAAAACACAATTGACACCACGAGAAATCGAGCAAGCCTATCAGATCGCAGAAACATATAAAAAATTAGTTCACGACTCAGAGAGCACTTACCCCAATCCCAACACGTATGCTGGTATCCCATAATATGTCACGAAAAATCCGCCCTTACTTGTTTTATGACACAACTAGTTCAATTTGCTCGAACTGTTTGCATCCCGTAGAAGCCAAAATTATTTTCAAAGATGATCGAGTCTACATGGACAAATGGTGCTCCGCACATGGCACAGAACGCGTATTGATCAGTGACGATGTTGAATACTATCGTCTGTGCCGGGAAGTATTTGTGAAGCATCCCGAAATGCCGCAAATTTTCAATACCAAAATGGAGTATGGCTGTCCTTATGATTGCGGCTTGTGCCCAGACCACATGCAACACTCCTGCCTATCGATAGTCGAAATCACGGACAACTGTAATCTCAACTGCCCGGTCTGCTACGCAGAAAGTGGCACGCACAAATTGCAACATAAATCATTAGCAGAAATCATCAAGATGCTCGATACCGTCGTCGCCAATGAAGGTGAGGCCGACGTCATGCAACTATCTGGTGGTGAACCCACATTGCATCCTAATTTTTGGGAAATTATGGACGCCGCCAAAGCACGGCCGATCAAACATATCATGATCAATACCAATGGCATCGTACTCGCACAGGACAAAGAATTCGTTGCGCGTTTGGCGACTTACGCACCAGGTGTTGAGGTGTATCTGCAATTTGATTCGTTCCGAGCTGAAGTGCATAAAACTTTACGCGGTGCAGATTTGCGTCGAATTCGCCAGCAAGCCATAGACAATCTCAATGAAGTAAATCTATCAACGACCTTGGTAATGACCTTGAAAAAAGGTCTAAACGATGATGAAATTGGCGATGTTATACACTTTGGACTAAGGCAACGATGCGTGCGAGGCGTCACGCTCCAACCGATTCAAGATGCAGGCAGAGTTGAAAAATACGATGCTCGGTTACATCGTCTCACGGTGTCAGAAGTTCGTCGAAAAATCGCTGAACAAGCGCCGATTTTTACGCTGAAAGATATTGTGCCCGTCCCCTGCAATCCGGATACTTTGGCCATGGCCTATGCTTTAAAAACCGCTGACAAGGCAGTTCCGCTAACGCGCTATCTAGATCCACAATCATTGGTAGAGGGTAGCGGTAACACGATTGTTTTTGAACGCGATGAAGCGATAAAACTCAATGTAAAGGATCAAATATTCAAATTATTTTCCACGAATCATTCGCCAGAGTCACAAGCCAACTGTCTGTCTGAATTAATGTGCTGCCTACCACTCATCTCCGCACCCCAAAATCTCAGTTACGACAATGTTTTTCGTGTTTTAATCGTGCAGTTTATGGACGCCTATTCGCTAGACATTCGTGCACTGAAAAAATCTTGCATACATTTTGCGCAAGCTGATGGCAAAATGATTCCTTTCGAAAGTTTCAATTTACTCTATCGAGAATCGAGCAAACTCAAAGAAATACGCGCCAGTATCAACGACAATAAACTAGTGCGAAACAGTTCCAAGACGAAAAATCGGCACACGACTTTTCCCATCACACCAATCAAAAAAACGGAGGATACCGATTCTGGCCACGTGAATATGAACTAAGCCTTTTATTGCAACGATTAAGATAAAACGCAGGGATAATTACTAGCAGTTAAGACTCACTTCCTTATGCACACTGCTAGATGTTCACTGCCATAGATTAACAAGGTCGCCAAACGTACAAGCGACATTACGAGTAAACCCAAAGACGAGGAACAATACATTATGATCGATCATCTAAGTACCTATGCAACAGACTATGTAGCGACTAAGGATTTTTATTTGTCGGCGTTTGCGCCACTGGGTTTTACGCTACAAATGGAATTTGTCGCAGAATGGAATGCCGATTTTCCAACGCAAAGAATGTGTGCGTTTGGGGTGGAAGGTAAGCCGACTTTCTGGATTATTGAAAGTAAAGAGAAAGCGACGCCGCGCCATGTCGCGTTTACCGCAACATCACGCACAGCAGTTGACGCCTTTTACCAAGAAGCAATGACACACGGTGGTGAAGATAATGGCAAACCCGGCCTACGTCCGCACTACCATGCCAATTACTACGGCGCATTTGTATTTGATCCCGATAGAAATAATGTCGAAGCGGTATGCCATACAGCGGAGTGAAAACGCACAAGCATGAATTCTTCAAGGTCTGCATGATATTCAAGATATTCAATGCATTCAAAATATGGTACTTGTAGCAATATCTTAAATGCATCATACTTTGCGAGATTTTTTCAATTCTCTGCACCGACAATAACCATACAACACGCTCCGTATGAATCATCATTCACGTTTTCCGTCGCGCCTTTTGGCGCGTATTTTTTTGATCGCGCCAATTTGCTTGTTAGCCGCTTGTGCCAACATGTCACCGGCCAACTATCCGCCAATGAACACCAGCATCGGTGAAACTAAAGAATGGCGTATGCCACTTAATCGTGAACCGGGACAGCTACGATTCAAGCTCTTAGTTCCACGACATGGAACAACACAAATCGCTTTATTGACTGATGAGAAATTAAGCAAAGATCCGATACAGATTCGTTTTTCTGGTTACGAATGTTCAACCGGGCCAGAAGCGCATATCGAGTTTTACACTAGCAATACTGAGTCCCGGTATAAGTATTTCCGTGTACCTTCACAGTGGGACCATGACGTAGCAGTTTCGATCAGTTGGGATAAAAATAGACTCACTTCGATTTCAGTCAACAACGAAACAATCACCGTGCAACCGCATATTTCTTTTGAAGCGATTCAATTCAGCAACAATAAAAATGCCATCAAAGTCAGTGAGCTGCAATACACGCCCCTATCCACCGCAATCACTGCAATCACGGAAGTCGCGGCAACTGCAACTCCAGCAACTTCGTCACAAGGACAATAACAATGACAAAGATTTTTTTCCGCGCCTGCTTTTGTGCTGCGGCATTCTCTTTCATGGGCTTAAGCGGAACTGCGAAAGCCGATTTTGAACTGGGCATGAAATATTATGAACAGGCAAATTTTGAAAAAGCATTTCGCGAATTCCAGCAAGCAGCAAAATTTGGTGATCTGTCCGCACAATACAATCTTGGCGTCATGTATTTTCGCGGTGAATTTGTTAGCAAAGACAGTATTCAAGCCTATGCGTGGTTGGCCTTAGCAGCACAAGATGCTGAATACAAAGAACGCGGCTTGCATCTAACAATTTATACGAGCTTATCCGATGATCAAAAAAAATCTGCGGATCGCCTTTACCAAGATCTCTACGCACAATTCAATCCTGCTGCGATAGAAAAAAGTATGGTGCCTGTGTACACCGGCGCTAGCTCCTTATCGAGCCGTTTGCATATGATCAAAAATGTGAATCCTAGGTATCCAGCTTCGATGTTACGGGAAGGCAAAGTGGGCTGGGTTGATATCTTTTTTACTGTCAGCAAAGATGGTACTACCAGAGATCACCTGGTGTACTACAGTTCAGATGCCGCATTTTCTCGTGCGGTGATCAATGCAGTTCGTCAGTGGCAATACGAACCAATGATGATTGCGGGAAAAGCAGCAGATACACACGGTGTCAAAACACGTTTTCATTTCCTCATCACCGATACGGAATTTGACGAGAAAAAAATCGAAAAAGCTATATCAAAACAAAAAGAAAAAGCAGACACTGGCAATGCAGAAGCGCAATTTGTTTATGCCTATTACCTTGATGTCCTGCCCTCGTTTACCAACTACAAACCAAAAGCAGAATCAGATAAAAATGCCAACAAGTGGTACCAATTAGCGGCAAACAATGGTAGCGGGGTATCGAGCTTTTTCTTGGGGCAAAACGTCTTAAATGGCAATATGTGCATACCTGATCCGAATAAGAGCTTGGCATGGCTCCTAAAAGCCGCGTCACAAAAAATCGTTGATGCGCAATATTTATTAGGACAAGAATTGCTCAGCGGTACGCATCTGCAAAAAAATGAAGATCAAGGTATGTATTGGCTAGACAAAGCCGCCACATCAATATCAAAAGGAAATAACGCACCAAAACTCAGGCTGGCTTGGATACTAGCAACGCACCCAGACAAAGCGATACGCAATGCGGCATTAGCACTCAATTATCTGCAATCAATAGATCCAGACTACCATGATAAACAAACCTACTATCGAACAGCCGCCGCCGTCTACGCTGAAAATGCCGATTTTCATGCTGCGGAACAGTGGCTAGAAAAAGCCATCAGCGACGCCAAAGATCTCGACCTGCCACTCGAAAACCTGAACACGCAACTTCTCAATTATCGAAACAAACAAGCATTACGCGAGGCTTTATAAGATAGGTGATTGAAAGAAAAGAGGCTGGACTGCTAGCGATAACCACAGCTTGCTTAGCCTCATAGCTTAGCGAAAGTCCTAGCCTCTTGTTTTAACCATTGCTCAAAGGCTTGTAGCGCTTCGTTCTTTTGCAAATCTTTGGGCGTCACCAGATAATAACTATAGTCGGATGGCGCGATCACGTCGAATAGGCGTACCAGATTCCCTGCCTCAATTTCACCTGCTACCAGGCTATGCCGTGCTACCGCGATTCCTTGCCCGGCTTTAGCGGCAGTCAACATCAGATTGCTGTCGCTATGATGGGTTTCGTGTTTGAAACTGGCGATATCAATACCGGCAATCTGACTCCAGTTCTGCCATTCGCGCCCATTTTCTACACACAAGATACGGTAATTGCGTAGTTGTTTGGGGTTACCCGGAAATCGTCCTGCATTGAAATCTGGGCTACACACTGGGTACAGCTGATCATCGAGCAATTTCTCAGCATCATAATCTTCCCACTTCCCCAAACCAAAACGAATCGCGATATCAGTCTGAGTTTTGTCCAGATTCACCAAACCTATCGCCGCTTGAATGTGGATCGCCAGATCTGGATGCGCCGCCTGAAATTGCCCTAAACGCGGCAGTAACCAAAAGGTAGCGAATGATTGCAAAGTCGCCACGCGTATCGCTGGTGCCCGCTTTTCGGTTTTGACCTGAGCCAAAGCACGACTGATTTGGCGTAGAGCAGGTTGAATTTGTTTGAGTAACAATACCCCCTCGGCAGTCAACTGCATCTGCCTCGCCTTGCGCTCAAATAAAGCTACACCCAAGGAGTCTTCCAGCAATCGCATCTGCTGGCTGATAGCACTATGCGTAATATGCAATTCTGCGGCTGCCAGCGAATAGCTTTTATGGCGCGCAGCTGCTTCGAAAGTAACGAGAGAGTTTAAGGAAGTAGGTAACATACTGTATTGTTAGATTTTCTTACAGCAGATGTCAATAAGTATCGTTCGCTTTTTAGCTTAACGCTCGCTACGATAGCTACGATAGCAACCTCAGCAAGTGAATTTATTGCTTATTTCATCGTTTCACTCACCACGCAAAGAAAACCGCCATGTCTACCGCCAATCTCACCAGACTTCTCATACTCGGCTTAATCTGGGGCACCAGCTTCATGTTGATGCGTATTGCTGCCCCTGTTTTTGGTCCCATACTGACAACTTTCGGGCGCGCGTCTTTGGGTGCGCTGGCCTTATATTTATTTGCACGCAAAATGGGCATCGACTTTGCATGGCGCCGCAATGCGAAGACTTACTTCATCATTGGTGTGACGAATACGGCCATTCCATTTAGCTTGTTTGCCTGGTCGGCGCTCTATATTCCGTCCGCCTACATGGCAACTATGAATTCATTGGCACCGATTTTTACGGCTGTATTTGGATTTTTGTTATTGGCAGAACGACTGAGCGCACTGCGCATTACCGCATTCTTATTGGGCTTGGTCGGCGTCGCGATCTTAGTCGGCATAGGCCCAACCACCGTGACACCACAAGTCATCGGCGGCGTGTTAGCGGGCATGGGTGCTGCGATCAATTACGGATTCGCAGCGACTTACACTCGTATGCACGCCAAAGAAATTCCCTCCTTGGCCACTGCCGCTGGTAGTCAATTCGCCGCGGCGCTCGCCTTATTGCCATTTGCGTTACCTTCTGTGCCACATGCTATCGAACATGGCACAGCATCTGCACTACTGTCAGTGGTCATACTCGGCGTAGTTTGTACTGGTGTCGCGTATGGTTTGTTCTTTCATTTAATCTCAACTGAAGGCGCAAGCAAAGCAGTGACTGTCACCTTCTTGGTACCGGCTACGGCTTCAATCTGGGCATGGTTGTTACTGGGTGAACCCATCACGACCGGCATTATCACTGGCATCGCCGTCGTATTGCTAGCGACCGCCATGTCTCTGGGAATATTGAAGAAACCTGCATTTTTGAGTGCCTGAGCGCGTACCTGAGTGCGTACCTGAGTGCGTACCTGAGTGCGTACCTGAGCGCGTACCTGAGTGCGTACCTGAGCGCGTGACTAAGTACTTGTTTGATTGCGCCACAAGACGCTTGACTGCAACATAAGTGAACATCAACAAGGGCAGAATTATTCTGCCCTTTTTTTCTGAGAATTCGCACAGCGACAACTTAATAAAACATAATATGACCTTTGCCTATCTTTGATTTGCTACATGAAACGCCTCTTCAGACTATTCAGCTTCAGCATCCTACTTTTAATTACTCTTGCGTTCAGCGCTTGCCAGATCACCACAACACACCAAGAAATTCTCACTGAGGTTTTACATGACAGCAGTCGCGCCAGAGATATTCCGGTCAGTGTCTTTACGCCTGTAGGAACCACACTTTGCCACAACGCCCGCTGTCCAGTTGCCTTCATTAGTCCAGGCTATGGAAGCACGGCAAATCAATACCGTTTCTTAAGCAATAAACTAAATCAACTTGGTTATCTAGTCGTAGAAATCGATAACCAATTGCCGACCGATGTACCGATCCCCAAGACCGGCGATTTGCAACAAGTACGTACTCCGTATTGGGAATCAGGTGTATTAAATATCCGCTACGCGATTCAAACCCTGAGTGCACGTTACCCTCAATATGATTGGTCTCAGGTCACCTTACTCGGTCATTCCAATGGTGGCGACATTTCCAGCCGACTAGCCAATCAATCACCAGCCATAGTCAACACGCTAATCACACTCGATCACCGCCGCGTCGCCCTACCACGCACGGGCCCTACCCGCGTATTGACGTTTCGCGCCGATGAATTCTTGCCAGATCCAGGTGTAGTACCTGACCAATCAAGTGAATTTGTTTGCGTGCAAAAAATGAAGAACACCAAACATGGCGATCTGGATAACAATGGTCCCGCACGAATCAAAGAAAAGCTACTAATCGATTTACAACAATTCCTGGTCGGCAAATCATGTCCGGCGGCAGAGTAATCAACACGCAAATGTCTTATACACTTCAATCACTCAGCTACGAGCAACTACAAGCGCTCGCGGCTTCACAAGTGCCTACAGAATTCGCAGCACGTGCGGCACCTGGTGCACTACCACCTTACTTTGTTGCTGCACGCGCCTTGAAACTATTGGACGATGGACAATCGGTATTCTGGTGCAGTAGTTTTATTATCGTGCGCACCTCTGATCAACGCATCGTGGGCGGTTGTGGCTTTAAGAGTACACCACAAAATGGGCGAGTTGAAATTGGCTACGGCATCGCTGCCGAACACCGCCGACAAGGCATCGCCAGTGCGGCAGTCAATGCGCTATTGGAATTAGCCTTCCACCACGGTGCTATTGAGGTGCTGGCAGAAATTTTGCCAGACAATATTGCGTCGATTGCGACCGTGAAGAAAGCGGGGTTTCGCGATATCGGCAGTCGAATTGCTGAGGATAATGAAACGGTCATACAGTGGATCGCGACACATGCAGCGAAAATTTCCCCCGATCCGGATCATGATTAACACTTGATCTAGCATTTTGAATTTCATAACAGCAATTTGCGCATCCAAAGCCCGAATTGACACAGAAACACCGCGCAACTCTGCCCTTCGTTTCTGGAAGGAAATTAGATAATCCTGACATCGGCGAGCATCTTGCAGACGCCTGAATGGATCGATCGCTGCCCTCATTAATCCAGCATTCGATATCAACTTATAAGATGGAAGGAAGACTATGCTAGTCGAACGCGAAGCAGAGAGCTGCTATTTAGGCCAATTTATTCCACTCCAATACCATCACAATATGTTGATGGATGCGAATCGCATGGATAATTTTAAAGCCGCGATTCAATACCAAGTGTTTGCTGGTGCGCGCGTATTAGAACTCGGTGGTGGCACAGGCGTGCTGTCGTGGTTCGCCGCACAATCCGCAGCCAAGGTTTATTGCGTAGAATTTAATCCTGATATGGTGGCGGAGGCGCGTCGTTTATTAGCGATGAATCAGCATGGCGATAGAGTCGAAGTCATCCATGCAGATGCGTTTGAATATCTGCCACCAGAGCCTGTCGATTTCGTCATTTGCGAAATGATCCATGTTGCGATGCTGCGTGAAAAACAAGTTGAAGTGATAGAAAACTTCAAGAAACGTTACGCCGAAAAATTCCCTACACATGCAATGCCCGTCTTTATTCCAGAAGCAATTTTGATGGCAGTGCAACCCTTGCAGCAGCGTTATGATTTCTCTGGCTACCAAGCGCCAATCATTCAATTTCAGTTAGGTGGCGTATTTACCGCTGATACGGTCGAACTCGCGCAACCAGCCTTGTATAAAATCATCGACTTCCAGGAAACCAATGATTTATGGATTAATTGGGAAGGTCAAATGACGATAGAACAAAGTGGTCAACTCAGTGCTCTTCGATTTATTACAAAAAATGTCTTGGCTATCGTACAGGGAAGCAATTCAACAATCGACTGGTTAAATCACTATATGGCTTTACCATTAAAAACACCGATCGATGTGGTCGCTGGCGACGTGATTGATGTCAGCTTTCAATATCGTACCGGCGCATCAATTGACTCACTGCAAAATAATATGAAAGTCAGTGTCCGCGCTCAAACCCAACAGCACCAGCGCCAATTTAATATGGCGGTCGCGTAAAGAAACATTCTCGCAGTGCAGCCGGTATTTCTGCCAAATCAGGAATAGCGGCTAGCGCAACAGCATTGCACGTCGCACGCATAAAACGGGTGTGAGTATCGACATTTTCTGAAATTTAATTCAACAATTCGGCTTAAACTTCTAACACTCTTGGCATCTGAAGACGCCAACAAGTTCCTTTCCCCAGTGCCGTCTCAACCCTTATCTCACCACCCAATAGTTGCGTAGCGATGTTATAGGCGATATGCATACCAAGACCATTGCCACCCTGCCCCAATTTGGTGGTAAAAAAAGGATCAAATACGTGATTCGCCACTTCTTCTGGCATACCGCAACCATCATCGCTAAATAAAATCTCGACCATGTCATCCGCTACCAACTTGGCACTCAGGCACATATGTCCTGACGATTGTCCTTCAAAAGCATGAACCAAGGCATTATTGATGAAGTTCACAATAATTTGGGTTAAGGGCCCTGGATAGCTGTGCATTTGCAAATCATGGGGAACCTCAATACGCAATTGATGCGGTGTGCGCCTTAAGATAGGTGCCATGGCCAACATCACTTCGTCTATGACTTCAACCAGGACAAAAATTCTTTGCTGCTCAGTCGCGCGGTCTAATGCCAATTGCTTAAAGCCCTGCACCAACTGCGCCGAACGCTTGAGATTCGACACCAGCACATCACTACCTCGAATAATAAAGTCCACATGCTTGTCGAGCAAACTACGGGTGAGTTTTTGTTTCGTCTGTTGATCAAATTGATCTATCTCTTCACGCAAAGAAGTGCCGACTAACAAAGCATTACCAATAGGCGTATTAATTTCATGCGCAACGCCAGCAACTAAAAAACCCAGCGACGCTAACTTTTCACTCTGTACCAATTGCCGCTGCGCCCCACGCAGGTCTTCTAACACCTGCTCCAAATGCTGATTCGCCAATTGCAAGTCTTGCGTGCGTTCATCGACCTTCCCCTCAAGCTCAGTCAACATCCGCATTTCTGTTTCTGCCAGCAATTGTTCAGCACTTTTGCGCTCACTAATATCAAGGCGAAAACCAATCACGCCACCATCTGAAGTCTTTCTGTCGGATGCTAATATCCACGAGCCAGGAGCCATCAAATATTCATCATCACATTCATCTGGATGCAAATGTTGCGTCACGCGCTTGTGCACGTATTCGTCTTCGGTTTGGTCGGTACGTTTATGAAATTCACGGCGATAAAATTGACGCGCAATTTCGCTATATGGTGTACCGGGGTTCAGGACATCCGCGATCTCAGGATAAATTTCTTTGAAGCGCCGATTACAAAAAACCAGCACATCATCAGGACCATACATCACCAAACCAGATTGCAGATGATCGAGGGCTTGTAAAATGCGAGCACGCCACGCCGTCATAGCACGCAATTGTGCTCTGAGCTCATCGACAGTGAGCAGATCAATGGGATCAGAATCAGACGGACTGCTAAAATCGGCTGAGGATTCTTCCGACATCGTGGTCTCCTAATTCATGGCGTCTATCCATCAGACGTACGAAGTTCTTGCTAGGGCCTGTTGACATCTATTTTAGGCAAGCGAATGCGCGCAAATGGGCACAGGGCTAGGCTATCGCTATGGGAAAGTTCCCTTGTAAGAGAACTTCGTTACGTCAGCGTGCAGCATGCTGCACGAAACCCTGACTACACCGCAATCGGCGCGGCAGTGCTGGCACTATAAGCAGATTGCAACAACGCCATGTGCCCATTTGAGCCATTCCCAAAGGGTTTCGCTCAAAACGCACGATGGACAGCGTTGCATCTCTTGCTGGGGCGGCCAGCCACAGCGGCGAGATGCGCCTTGCCATCCTGCGTCTTGAGTGAAACGCTTGCCTAAAATATATGTCAACAGGCCCTAGATCAATTTGCAAAACGAAGAGAAGGAATAAATACCAGCATGGAATAATTTAAGTATGCACCAATTCGAATGCCGTCATCTATCAAAAATCGGATAAACTCCTTTTTTTCGTTTGTTTCCTGCCATAAAGATGGGCAGGAATGATAGTAAGCGATAGTAAGCAATGGCTCGAAGCAAGGTCATCGACAAATTAGAGAAGTTAGATAACAAGCATTTTTTACATTGCAAAAATGTATGAATATATTCAAAACAAGCTAAACACATTCAATACAAATCGACCAAAAAATTCACCTTAGAAAAATGGCACGTAAACTCATCATCATCCTCTGCGCAATCGGAATCGCCTATTACAGCACACAAATCTGGGGCTTAAAAGACCGGATTTCTTTAACTCGCTCTGCCCCCAAGGCCAATGCGCAGATAACACAAAGAATGCAATTCCAATTCACGATGGAATCAACGAATGTCGAGCTGATAGAAGCTTGTCGTCAGCTTTTTCGCAGCGATGATCAAATGCTACTCAGCGTCGATCCTAAGGAAACCAGCAAGGCGATTCTCAAAGTACAACGCAGCTATTTAACCAGCTCCTTACCAGAAATTTTGGACTTAAATAAGCAATTGAAAGCGAAAGGCTGCTTACTAAAAGATAGTGATGTATTTGCGATCAAAACCTTGCCTTAGGCAATTGATGCAACGCACCAGATAACTCTGGCTTCTTCATGATCAGGGCTAAAATATGAAATGAAGAGATAAATCACGTGAATGCAACTCTCGTCACTTCACAACAGCCACACCACGCTGTGCGTTACCTCTACTATTCACCATTTATCATTATTGAAGCGCCTTTACCTGACAAAAACCGCATGCTAAAACGCAGGAACCACAGCGCCTTTATAGCGTTCTTGTATGAACTTTCTTACCTCTGGTGAATTCAAGGCCGCGGCCAATTTCTTAAATGCTGGGCTGTTTTTATTATCATCACGCGCCACCAATAAATTCGCGTAGGGTGAGTTAGCATCTTCAATAAATAATGAATCTTTTAAAGGATTAAGTTTAGCTTCAATCGCGTAGTTCGTATTGATCAAAGCCAGATCCACTTGCCCCAAAATACGAGGCAAAGTCGCCGCTTCTAATTCTTTGAATTTCAAATTTTTGGGGTTCTCGATGATGTCTTTTTTGGTCGCAGAAATATTATTGATGTCTTTCAATTTCAACACGCCCTGCTTCGCCAATAAGATCAAAGCCCGCCCAGAATTTGCAGGATCATTCGGGATCGCAATCGTTGCGCCATTCGGCAAATCACTGAGCTTTTTATACTTAGTCGAATAACCGGCAAATGGCTCAACATGCACTTTCACCAGCGGCACTTGCAAATCATTTTTGTGGCTCTTTTTAAATTCATTCAGATACGGCTGAGTCAAATAGTAATTGCCATCGAGATGTTTCTCATTCACTTGCACTGCAGGTTGTATGTAATCGGTGAAGACTTTGATCTTCAATACCACACCTTGCTTGGCTAATTGTGGTTTCACAAATTCCAAAATTTCTGCATGTGGCACAGGATTCGCGGCGATGGTCAGGGTGTCTTGCGCATGCACAAGTCCCGCCAGAGATAGACTAGCTATCGCGAGCACAGATAGGGAATATTGAATTTTTTTTTGAATTTTTGTTTGAATATGAGAGAACATAGCAATGAGGTTTTTCTTAAATTATTTACGAGTAAAATGCGCGACCAACACGTCGCCCAACCATTGAATTAGCTGTACCAAAATGACCAAAATCGCAACTGTCACGATCATCACTTCTGTTTGAAATCGCTGATACCCAAAGCGCAATGCAAGATCACCTAGACCACCACCGCCAATCACACCGGACATCGCAGAATAGGACACCAGAGCAATTGTCGTCACGGTAGTAGCTGCCAACAGCCCAGGCAAAGCCTCGGGCAAAAGAGCACGCACAATAATCTGCGAAGTCGTCGCACCCATCGCCTGACAGGCTTCGATAATGCCTTTATCTACATCGCGCAAAACATTCTCGACCAAGCGCGCGAAAAATGGTGTGGTGCCTATGACCAAAGGCGGAATCGTCCCCGCTACGCCTAGCGAAGTGCCAACTAAAAATAAGGTAAAAGGGATCAGTACAATCAGTAAAATAATAAAGGGGACTGAGCGCAACATATTCACAATGAAAGACAACAACGCATAAATGCCACGTTGTTCGAGCAATTGTTTTTTACTCGTTAAAAACAATAAAACACCTAACGGCAAACCCAACAATATCGTCAATACCAATGAGGCACCGGTCATCGTCAAAGTATCGAAACTCGCTTGCCAGATGTCTTCCCACTCAATCACTGAAAAATCCATATCAGGCTCCCCACGTTTGTTTCAATAAATCATTGAGAACATCCACCCGGATATCGGCCTGCCCGAACAATTGCAGCACCTTATCCAATTCAGCTTCCTCGCCAGAAACTTCTACAATCAGTTGTCCATACGGGGTATTTTTAATGCGCGCAATAACACCTTGCAAGATAGTGATATCGGCCTGCGTCTGGGCGGTGATACGACTCAAGATTGGCTCATGCGTCGCCGTGCCGACATAGGTCAGACGCAGTAAATAACTGTGTTCCGAAGTGCGTCCACGTTGTGCTAATTCTTGTAAGAGGTTCAAGTCTAAGGCTTGATTTTCTGCAACCAAGCTTTGCGTTACTGTATGACGCGGGTGCAAAAATACTTCGACTACATTGCCACTTTCGACAATCTCACCGCCATCAATCACTGCCACCCGGTCACAAATACTGCGTATCACTTGCATCTCATGCGTGATCAAGACTATCGTCAATCCTAATTTTTGATTAATGTCTAACAGTAAGCGCAGGATCGATTGCGTAGTCTCAGGATCGAGCGCCGATGTGGCTTCATCACAGAGCAATAAATGCGGATAATTCGCCAAGGCGCGGGCAATCCCCACACGTTGTTTTTGTCCGCCCGAAAGTTGCGCTGGGTATTTGTCAGCGTGCTCATTCAAGCCCACCAATTCAAACAATTCCGTCACACGCGCCGTGCGTTGTGCAACAGTCATTTTGCCTGCCAACTTGAGTGGAAATGCAATATTTTGT
This sequence comes from Affinundibacterium flavidum, assembly GCF_014284175.1. GTDB lineage: Bacteria > Pseudomonadota > Gammaproteobacteria > Burkholderiales > Burkholderiaceae_D > Undibacterium > Undibacterium flavidum. The sequence goes on along the minus strand of NZ_JACOGA010000019.1, from coordinate 75,191 downwards.
GCGACAGTCTTGGCACTCAACAAATTAAAGTGCTGAAACACCATGCCCGTGCGTTGGCGCAAAGCTTGTAATTGCACCGCAGAAAATTGGGTAATATCTTCACCCTCAATTTTGACCACGCCACTCGTAGGACGCTCTAACAGATTTAAGGCACGCAACAAAGTACTTTTACCTGCACCGGAACGCCCAATAATGCCAAAAATTTCACCTTGAGCGATATGCAAATTGATATTCCTCAGCGCCGATACCGTTCGCCCCTGCACTTGGTAATCTTTTTCTAGCTGCGCGATTTCTATCACGGAAAGTTTTCCTTGAAGGTTGATAAGAATTTGACTGCAGTTTCAGCATGTAATCGCTATGCAAAACTCAGAGCATTCTATAGAACTCAGTGCAGACTATCCAATCTTTTAAAAGCACATGCTTATGCAAAAACAGCTGGATTAAGATAAGACTTGAGCAAAAGTCAAGTTATTGCCGAACCTGAGCGCTACTTAGCCTGCTAAACCTCGGCATCAGAATCACAGGCGGTATCCGCGGCGATCCAGCGTGCCAATAAACGACGTGCCGTCGGTTGTAAGAATTGAGGTAATAAAAAGAGGTAATGTGCGGGTCGTAATAGCATGCCACAGCGATATAAACGCAGGTCAGCGTGCCACTCTAAAGCCTGACAAGTACCACGCCATTGCCACAGAAAAACACGAGCGACAGGACATGGCTCTGCGCTGCAACAGACACCGCAGCCATTGCAAGCTTGCCCAGCCTCAGGCTTAGCTGACGCTTCTGGATGCAACCAAATAACTTGATTTTCCGTGCCAGAAGTTCGCATAGAAATGCATCGTTAGGACAACACTACGGTGTTTTCTTTTTCAACAATTGGCGTCCAAACTTCCACGCCAAGCCCAAGATGATAGGCACGATCGCAGCGCCTACGCCTATCATCACAATGATAGAAAGATTATTCTTAATCAGAGGAATATGGCCAAAGTAAAAGCCAGCCAAGATTAAGGAACCTATCCACAAGACTGCTCCCAGCACATTGTAAATTTGAAAATTTTTGTGCGTCATCTCAGAAAAGCCAGCGACAAATGGGGCGAAAGTACGAACGATAGGCGTAAAACGCGCCAGCACTATCGTCTTACCACCATGCTTTTCATAAAAAGCATGTGTTTTTTCCAAAGCACTTTTATCGATCCACCGCGAATTACTCGCCATCACTTTGTGACCGATGCTACTGCCTATCCAATAATTAATTGTGTTTCCTGAAATTGAGGCTAGCAATAAAAGCGCAATCAAAAACCAGGGGTTCATCGCGCCTGCTGCGCAAAACGTCCCGGCAATAAAGAGCAAGGAGTCACCAGGTAAAAAAGGAAAAACAACAAATGCAGTTTCACAAAATATGATGGCGAATAACACGACGTAAATCAAGGTTCCGTATTGTTCGATCAATTGACCCATTTTATCGGCATGCAATACCATTTGTAAAAACTGCATCAAATCCATTATGTACCACTTTCTATCAGGGCAACTTCTGTTTGTCTTTGGTTTGTTCTTGGCGTATTTTTAATTCGTTTTTTTCGTTTTTTGATTCGGTTTTGAATCGTAGCTGATTTGTTTTTAATAAGGTGCTGTTCACCTATCAGCGGCGACATCATACACCAAGCGAACACAGTTATAATGACAGCATGACGACATCTCTATCTCCCCTAACGACGCAGCGCCCAATTTTAGCCCTGCCAGATCACTTAATTTCACAGATCGCTGCAGGCGAAGTGGTTGAACGCCCTTCTGCCGTAGTAAAAGAATTACTCGAAAATGCATTGGACGCTGGCGCGACAACGATTACAGTGCGACTAGAAGAAGGCGGCGTGAAGCGCATCGCCATTATCGACAATGGACGCGGCATTCCGGCCGATCAATTACCACTCGCGGTGCAACGTCATGCAACCTCAAAAATCAATTCGTTGGAAGAACTTGAGAATGTCGCTACCCTGGGTTTTCGGGGTGAGGCTTTAGCGTCGATTTCTTCCGTTGCGATTCTCACGCTAACTACACGCACCGCCGAAGCGCCACATGCTTGGCAAATCGAGAGTGGCAAAATTACACCGGCCTCCGGCGCACAGGGTACTACCGTCGATGTACAAGATCTGTATTACAACACACCAGCACGCCGCAAGTTTTTAAAATCAGAACAAACTGAATTTGGACATTGCGCCGAAGTGGTACGTCGCATCGCCTTAGCGCGCCCTGACGTGTCGTTTTCGTTATCGCACAACGGTAAGACCGTCGATCACTGGAATGTGAGTGCTATCGACAAACGCAGCGCGACCATCTTGGGCGACAACTTTGCCAACGCCCGTTTGCCAATAGATGAAAGCGCCGGCCCCTTGCGCCTGCATGGTTTCATTGGCTTGCCAACTGCCTCCAAAGGCCGCGCCGATTCGCAATATTTTTATGTGAACGGCCGCTTTGTGCGCGACAAATTATTGACGCACGCCGTCCGTGCTGCCTATCAGGATGTATTACACGGTGATCGCTATCCATCGTATGTGATCGCATTAGATCTCGATCCTGCTTTAGTCGATGTGAATGTACATCCGTCTAAGATCGAGGTGCGCTTTCGCGATAGCCGGTCTATACATCAGTTTGTATTTCATGCAGTCAATCGTGCATTAGCACAAACTTCGGCAACTGCTTTTGGGACGGTGCCTGCACCAGCGACCGCAGGCATAAGCGATACGCAAAGCAATAACGGGCGACTGCCGTGGATAGGTGGCGAGCAAACTAGCTTCTCGGCGCAATTTGCATCTCCTGCTTTTGCTATCAATGACAGTAATCTGAATCAAAGCGGCAGTGGCAACAGCAGCAACTACGATTACAGCTTCATGCAGCAGCGTGCGCAGGGTGCGCAGGGTGCTGGCGTTGCTCAATCGGCTGAAAGTTATGGTGCATTTTTTGGTGCAAAAACTGCGCAAGCAACCGAATCCAATTTACCGAATGACGATCATCCACTCGGCTTCGCCCTCGCCCAATTACACGGCATTTATGTGTTGGCACAAAACAGCAAGGGGCTCGTTCTAGTTGACATGCACGCCGCGCACGAACGTATTTTGTATGAGCAACTCAAGAACGCATTAGATGAAAACGCGATGCCAGTGCAGTCTTTATTGATTCCTATGACTTTCCATGCGGACGGCGTTGAAGTCGGCACTGCCGAAGAAAATCAAGACATTCTAAAATCCCTAGGCTTTGATATTGCCGCGATTTCACCAACTACGTTAGCAGTACGTGCAGTACCAGCCTTATTAAAAAATGCCGATGCCCAATCCTTAGCCCGCGATGTCTTGCGCGAAGTCCGAGAATTTGGCGGCTCACGTGTGTTAATCGATAGACGTAACGAATTACTCGGCACCCTCGCCTGCCACACTGCAGTGCGTGCCAATCGCAGTTTAACGATAGTCGAAATGAACGCTTTACTACGTCAGATGGAGCAAACCGAAAGAGCAGATCAATGCAATCATGGACGACCGACTTGGGTGCAAATGGGTTTAAATGATTTGGATAAAATGTTCATGCGGGGGCAGTAATGCCAGCAAACGCCTTTTTCGGGCGCACCGCGTTGCGGCCCTTACTCGCAATTCGGCGTATTACTCCGTTGTGCGCCTAGCGCTGTATCCCGACTAAGACCTTTTCTGACATCACTTTATCGTTGGTATCTTTTCTAAATTTATGCAACAACAAAAAATCATCGCCATCATGGGTCCGACTGCTTCCGGCAAAACGGCAGCAGCCTTGGCGATTGCACGCGAAGTCCCTGCTGAGATTATTTCTGTCGATTCAGCACTTGTGTATCGTGACATGAATATTGGCACCGCAAAACCAAATACCGAAGAGCTTGCCGCCGCGCCGCATCATCTGATCGACATTATCGATCCTAGTGAAGCGTATTCTGTTGCGCAATTTTTGACCGATAGCGCACGCCTAATCAAAGAGATCCGCGCGCGTGGCAAATTACCGATTCTGGTCGGCGGCACTATGATGTATTACAAAGCTTTAATGAACGGCATCGATGATTTACCACCTGCCGATGCTGCGATCCGTGCGCAACTCGATGCAGACATGGCGAAAATAGGCGCAGCCGGTCTGCATGTACGTTTGACAGACATCGATCCGGTCACCGCAGCACGCTTACAGCCCAATGACAGCCAACGCATACAACGTGCACTGGAGATCTACCAGCTCACAGGGCAAGCAATGTCCACCTTAATCGCACAACAAACGCGCGCTGCCGCACCATTTGAATTGCTCCCGATCTCTCTAGAACCCAGCGACCGCAGCTTTTTACACGAACGCATCGCCAAACGCTTTGATGTCATGCTAGAGCAAGGCTTTATCGACGAAGTGCGTCAACTTAAGCTGAGACCAGAACTCAATGCTGATCTGCCGTCAATACGTTGCGTAGGCTACCGCCAAGCTTGGGATTATTTAGACGGAAGCATCGACTACCAAGAAATGCGCGAGCGCGGCATCATCGCCACCCGCCAACTCGCCAAACGTCAGCTAACCTGGTGTCGCTCAATACCCGAACGAGTAATAGTAGATTGCATCAAAGACAATGTTAGCGATCAAGTCTTACAGCAAGCGCGAGTCTTAATAGATTAAATTAATAGCATTTAAGCGATGTTAGGCAACTTTATCCTCAACACCAAATCAATTCCGATTAATTCTTGACGCACTGCACATCCACTGGCATAATCTTGGGCTTCTTGGTGATATAGCTCAGTTGGTTAGAGCACAGCACTCATAATGCTGGGGTCGGTGGTTCAAATCCACCTATCACCACCAGAACACAAAGCCCTGTTAGCAATAACAGGGCTTTTTTGTTTTTGTTGTAGAAAGAAATAAACCTATCATTCTGCCTTTAAGATTCCTTGCAAACTCACATACAATGCTTGCAAGCAAATCAAACCGTGACTAAGGACTAGCACAATGGGCGACATAGTTTACGTAATGACCAATGAAGCGATGCCTGGCATCATCAAAATTGGTTACACCGACAATATAGAAAATCGCATCAAGACTTTAGATCGCACCTCACTCCCCTTGCCTTTCGAATGTCACTACGCAGCCCGCGTCGAAAACGCATTCGAAATTGAACGTATTTTGCATACCCTGTTTGCGGAACAACGCATACGACCCAATCGCGAATTCTTTCGTTTATCGCCAGAAAAAGTTGTTACGGCATTGCGCTTAACGCAGCATCAAGATGTCACACCGCGCGTCGGCATATTCGAAGACGCTGAAGAGCAACGTGCTGTTACCGAAACACGCGCTAGACGTGATCGCATTAATCTGCACACAATTGATGTGCCTGTCGGTGCAGAACTAGTTTTCTCTCGCGATACCGACATCAAATGCACAGTACTCAATGAAACCCAAATCGAATACCAAGGCACCGTCACCAGCCTGTCGCGCTCAGCACTCAACATTCTGCAAGCCAAAGGGTATAGCCTGAGCAGTGTCAGCGGCTCGGTATTCTGGATGTATGAAGGTGAAACACTGGACGAGCGCCGCCAACGCATTGAGAGCGAACAATTTGAAAGTACCGTGTAGATCAGCACGGCCAACACGCCAACAATAAAGTTTCATCCGACAAGAATATAAAAAACGAAGAACAACATGACCGACCAAAACGAACAAGAATTCCTCAACAATCTAGAGAAAAAACTCTGGACCAGCGCCAACAAACTTCTGCCCTCACTCGACGCCTCGCAATACAAGCATGTCATGCTGGGGCTGGTGTTTTTGAAATATGTGTCCGACGCTTTTGATATTCGCCGTGACGAACTCAAGGCGCAATTCACGAATCCCGATAACGATTACTTCGTAGACCCTGCCGATTTTGATGACGACGCCGTCTACCAAGCTGACATCGCATCAGAACTCGAAGGCCGCGACTACTATCTCGAAACCAATACCTTCTGGGTGCCACCCGTCGCGCGTTGGCAATTTTTGCGTGACAATAACAAAGTCGTCATCGGTGGCGCAGAGCTACCCGTGCAAAGCAAAGGCGAGATCAAAAACATCAAAATCAGCTCCGTCGGGCATCTCATTGATTATGCCTTAGACGCAATTGAAATCGACAATCCCAAGCTCAAAGGCGTACTAAACAAACGCTACACACAATTACAAATCGACCAAGCCAAATTGGGTGAATTAATCGACTTGATTTCTACCATTCCGTTCAAACACGAATCGCTATCGAGCAAAGATATCCTCGGTCACGTCTACGAATACTTCCTCGGCCAATTCGCCTTAGCAGAAGGCAAAAAAGGTGGCCAGTTCTACACGCCGAAAGCTATCGTGAGTTTGATCGTGCAAATGTTAGAGCCCTACAAAGGCCGGGTGTACGATCCCGCCATGGGATCGGGTGGCTTCTTTGTGCAGTCCGAACAATTCATCACTGCCCACAAAGGCAAAATCGGCGATGTCTCCATCTACGGCCAAGAATACAACCACACCACTTGGCAACTCGCCGCCATGAACATGGCGATTCGTGGCATTGATTTTAATTTCGGCAAAGAGCCCGCTAACACCTATACCAACGACCAACACCCCGACCTGCGCGCCGACTTTGTGATGGCGAACCCGCCTTTCAATATGAAAGAATGGGACACGGGTGTGGATGACAACGACCCGCGCTGGGTCTATGGCAAACCACCCTCAGGCAACGCCAATTTCGCGTGGCTACAACACATGCTGTATCACTTAGCACCCAACGGCAGCCTCGGTCTGTTGTTAGCAAACGGTTCCATGAGCTCCAACACCAGCGGCGAAGGCGATATCCGCAAAGCCTTAATCGAAAACGACTTAGTCGAATGCATGGTCGCACTACCGGGGCAACTCTTCACCAACACCCAAATCCCCGCCTGCATCTGGTTTCTCACCAAAAACAAAAACGCCCGCACGGCGGCAAGTGGTCGTCAATTAATCAACCGCAGAAACAAAGTGCTGTTCATCGATGCGCGTAATCTCGGCTACATGAAAGACCGCGTGTTACGCGACTTCACGCAAGACGACTTAAACAAAATTTGCGATGTGTATCACGCATGGCAAACGAGTAAAGAGTACGAAGATCAAAAAGGTTTTTGTTCTAGCGCGAATTTGGCCGATATTCAAAAAAACGACTTCGTGCTGACACCAGGGCGTTATGTCGGTGCAGAAGATGTGGCGGATGATGGCGAAGCCTTTGCCGACAAAATGGCGCGATTGACTGCGCAATTGAAAACGCAGTTTGAAGACAGTGATCGTTTGGAAGCGGAGATTAAGAAGAATTTGAAAGGATTGGGTTATGACATCTGACTTAGTATCTGACTCCTTATCAAGTGAATATGCAGACTGGCTTGAAGCACTAAAGCGCAATATTCAATCGGCGCGCAGCCGTGCCGCGCTAGCAGTCAATGCCGAATTAGTCGCGCTTTATCATCAGATTGGCAAAGACCTGTTACAACAAAAACAGCAAGCTTGGGGCAGTAAAGTAGTTGATCGTTTGGCGCAAGACCTCAAAGCCGCCTTTCCCGATATGAAAGGCTTTTCCGCCAGCAATCTTAAGTACATGCGCTATTTTGCCCAGCATTGCCCAGACGGCCTAATTGGTCAGCAGCCTGCTGACCAATTACCGTGGTTCCACATTGTGACCTTATTGACCAAAGTAAACGATACCCAAGAACGTGAATGGTATGCCATACAAGCCGTAGCACAAGGCTGGTCGCGCCTAACTTTGGAATTGAATATCAAAAATCGTTTATTGCAACGACAAGGCGCTGCCGTCAATAATTTTGCACTCAGCCTACCCGCGCCTGAATCAGCCTTAGCGCAAGAAACCCTCAAAGACCCCTATCTATTCGATTTTTTAGGTCTCGCCGACGACGCCCATGAACGCGACATAGAAAATGCCTTAGTGCGCCATATCACCCGTTTTTTATTAGAACTCGGTGCAGGCTTTGCCTTTGTTGGCAAACAATTTCGTCTCGAAGTCGCAGGCGACGAATTTTTTATTGATCTATTGTTCTACCACACGCGCCTCAAGTGTTATGTCGTGATCGAACTCAAAGCTACAGCTTTCAAACCCGAACATATCGGCCAACTGAATTTTTACCTATCCGCAATCGATGCGCAAATCAAAGCAGATGACGATAAACCCACCATAGGTTTACTGCTATGCCGCAAACAAAACCGCCTGGTCGCGCAATACGCTGTCAACGGCATAGACAAACCCATAGGTGTAGCTGAATACCAATTACTCAAAGATCTACCCGAACAACTCGCACAAAATTTGCCGAGCATCGCCGCGATTGAAGCAGAGTTGATGGATGAATTGGGAGGGGATAAACATGCGTGAATTAATGGATGTAGGGTGCAATAAATTGCACCACATCGCACCGCGTGGAGGCGATGGGTATTCCGTTGCGATGAGCACTTTGCGGATGGCGCAACACATTGCGCCCTACGGGTTGAAAACGAAGTCTGAAGAGAGTGATCGCTTGGAAGCGGAGATTAAGAAGAACTTGGCGGGGTTGGGTTATGAGTTCTGATTGGCAAAAGGTAGAGCTATCAAAGCTCGTGAATTTTCAAACCGGAAAGTTGGATTCGAACGCTGCTGAAGAGAATGGCACGTACCCCTTCTTTACTTGTTCACCAACTACGCTAACGATCAATTCCTACGCTTTTGATTGCGAAGCCGTATTATTGGCTGGGAATAATGCGAGTGGAATTTTTCCAGTGAAGTATTTCAATGGCAAATTTAATGCATATCAACGCACATATGTGATCACCCCAATTGATAAACAAGTTGTTAATCCCCAATGGCTATATTTTCGAATTCAGTTTGTTACGAACGAACTGCAACAGATGTCCGTCGGAACCGCCACTAAATTCCTAACGAAGAAAATCCTCGATGCATATGAGGTTGCACTGCCGTCCTACGAAGAGCAAACAAGAATCGCCGATATCTTGTGGTCGATTCAAAACAAAATCGAACTCAACCGCCAAACCAACCAAACCCTAGAACAAATCGCACAAACCCTATTCAAAAGCTGGTTTGTCGATTTCGAACCCACACGCGCCAAGATCGCCGCCAAAGAAGCGGGCGCATCGCCTGAAGAAATCGAACGTGTCGCCATGTGCGTCATCAGCGGCAAAACCCCGGACCAACTAGCCCAACTACCAGCAGAAACCCAACAAAACCTACAAACCACCGCAGCCCTATTTCCAGATGCTTTGGTGGATTCGGAGCTGGGGGAGATACCGGAGGGGTGGGAGATTCTTCCTCTTGATGGGATAGCAGAAATCATCATGGGTCAGTCACCGAACGGCGATAGCTACAATGAGAACGGTGAGGGAGAACTACTAATCAATGGGCCAGTGGAATTCGGCGAATATCATCCCAAGAAAATCAAATGGACTACATCACCAACAAAGTTCTCCGACGATAAAGATTTAATTGTGTGTGTTCGCGGTTCAACCACTGGTCGGTATGTAAAGAGTGACGGTAAGTATTGTCTGGGTCGCGGCGTATGCGCCATTCGAAGCAAAAATAATCAACAAGCTTTCGTAGATCAACTTTTCAAACATTGCTTAGAAAAATTGCTGACCCATGCCACCGGATCAACTTTCCCTAGCTGGAATGGTCCTGTCTTGAAAAATTATAAGGTTAACGCTGCAATTAGTGAGTTAAGTGCAAACTATTCTTCGCTAGTTCAGGAATTTGAGGACCAAATTTCATTGAACGCTGTTTCCATTCAAGATCTATCAAATCTACGTGATGCGTTACTCCCGAAACTATTATCTGGCGAATTAGCTATTTAATGAGATGAAGTTACACATTTGAGTTTGGTAACAACTTAAACCAGTTTGACCGCAAATTAAATTTCCACCGGATTTTTATGAAAATCACAAACATCGTTATCAAGAATTTTCGATCTTTGAAAGAGGTTGAATTTCAACCAAGCGGCTTTAATGTATTAGTTGGTCGTAACAATCATGGAAAATCAAATATTTTTGAAGCTATCGAATGGTTTTATTCAGGCAAAGGTGAACTAAGCGAACTGAGATATGTTGGCGCGGAACCGGGCGAAGAAGTAATTGTGGAAATTACTTTCTCCGGGGTCCAAACCGACATAGCCTATATTTCAAACGTAGACAATCAACAGAAAATTCGAAATATCATTGGCGATAGCGAAATGTTCCAAGTGCGAAGAACAAGTGCTGACGCTAAAAGTCGTTATATTTTTAATTCACGCGATAAGAAGTGGCAGAAGCAACCAACAGGCGCAGATAGTGCCTTTAATAATTGTATTCCACGTTTTGAGTTTATTCTTACGGATAAAAATCTCAAGGAGGTTTCTGCTTTTAAATCTACCACTCCAATTGGGCAGATGTTAAGCAACGTCGTATCTGAAGCATTGGAGAAAGATGCAAAATACATTGAATTCAAGAATAAATTTGAAGAACTTTTTCAATCTCCCGATTCGAGCGTAAAGAAGTTACTACAAGAGACAAGTGAACGTGTTAAAAGTCATCTTGCTCTCCAATTCCCTGATTGCACATCTCTAGAATTCAAAGTTGAAATCCCACCATTTGAAGATTTTCTAAAAAGTTACACAACCACTGTCGATGACGGAGTAGCGACAAGTGCTGATGCAAAGGGCGACGGGATGCAGCGTGCTTTAATGCTTGCAATTATCAAAGCGCATGCTGATGCGAGGCGAAGTGAAGCGTTAGGAAAAGCATTTTTGTTTTTTATTGATGAAGCGGAATTACACCTTCACCCGATGGCGCAACGCCAACTCAAAAATGCTTTGAGTACGTTAGCTGACAGTGTTGATCAAGTGTTCATCACAACTCATTCTTCTGTTTTTCTTTCTGACAAACATCCTCAACAGGCAGAGTTTGTGGTTGAAAAAGAAGAAGGTGCGACCACCGTTCAAGCGATGAATAATCGTGAAAGAATGCGTACCGTATACGAGCTACTTGGAGGTAGTCCGACAGATTTATTGTTACCTGCTAACTTCTTGATCGTTGAAGGACCAAGCGAAGTCGCCTTCATCGAACAAGTATGCAAACGCTACTATCAAGACAAACCTAGAATTCAAATTGTCGCGGCAGCCGGCGACGACGAGCGTCAAGCCCAATATCTTGGGGCGATCATGAAAGCATTCGCCCCGCTCGGAGATTCGCCGATATACAAAAATCGCGCAGTACTGCTTTTCGATAAGCCAACTGGGACAGACAAAGAACAAAGGTTACAAAACTTTTTGGATGAACATCCACATATTCGTAATGGTCAACGCGCGCATGTTTTACCTACCCTAGGGCTAGAAGAATACTATCCAGCCACCGAGCGGGCTAAGTTTGCTGCCGTCACAAAAAAAGTTCCTCTTGCGACACGGATAGGTAGAACCATTTCTCGCGAGTTATTTGAAGATGAGATGAAAGTGATATTTTCTGCCCTTGAAGCGTGCTGGGACAAAGCGTACGGTGTCTAACACTTTTATCGAATCGACACATCCCAACAATCAGTTGATCTGATCAACATATTTTTACCTATCCTTTGGACATTAAGTGTTGAGGTTTGGGGGTTTGGGGGTTTGGGGGTTTGGGGGGGTGGGCATTCGCTATTCGCGAATAGCGAACGAATCCCACAAAAACTGATAAAAATCACATTTAAGTCGTTTTTTTGCACATAAAATGCAAAAATCAAATGATAAGTGTAAGATAGCGCCATGCTAATCGAATTCTCAGTCACTAATTACCGATCTATTCTTGAGCGTCAAACGCTCAATATGACGGCGTCTTCCTATTTTAAAGAGCTTGAAGCTCTGAATACTTTTGCACCCGTTGCCGATGAAGGCGTGCCTAGATTGCTGCGTTCTAGTGTTTTGTATGGACCAAATGCATCGGGTAAAAGCACCTTGATTCAGGCTTTGCGTCTAATGGAGTATCAAGTTCTAAATTCGCAAAAAGAGAGTCAGGCAGACGATCCTATCGACGTTGTTGCTTTCAAACTCACTGCGGAATCGCGTCAAGCTGACAGCGAATTTGAAATTACTTTTATTGAAAACGAAGTGCGTTACGAGTACGGCTTCCGCTGTAACCGCGAGCGTTTTACCGAGGAATGGCTATTTGCCTACCCTTCTGGTCGTCCACAAAAATGGTTTCACCGTGTATTTGATGTGCAAGCAGGTAAAGATGTATACAAATTCAGCCCGAATTTTTTGGGTGGCCGCCAGCGACAGATTTGGGAAAACCAAACCAGACCGAACGCCTTGTTTTTTTCGACTGCCATTCAACTCAATAATGAGCAATTAAAACCTGCCTTTAGCTGGTTTCGATCTCGCTTACGTGTCGTGGACTCGGTTCATGGATTTAGCCAAGGCTACACGCTTATGCGTTGCCAAGATGAGCCGGATCGTAAACGTGTTATCGAATTTATGAATGCCGCAGATTTGTCCATCGCGGATATCCAGATCAAAGAATCTTTGTTCTCAGCAGAATCTTTACATCCATCTATGCCCTCAACAATGCGCGAAGGACTCATTAAGGAATTGGCTGGGAAGAAAAATCTAGAGCCTCGTTTTTTTCACAAAGATGCAGTCACTCAAGAATTAGTAGAGTTCGCTGAGGAAGAGGAATCCGACGGCACGCTTGCACTGTTTGCCTTTGCGGGTCCTTGGCTAGATGTGATTGAGCATGATCGCGTGCTAGTGGTGGATGAATTAGATACGAGTTTGCATCCACTGCTAGTTCACCATCTTGTGAAAAAGCTTCATCATGAAGGCAGTAAAGCGCAGCTTATCTTTACGACTCACGATACAACTTTGCTGAGCCAAAAACTCTTACGGCGCGATCAGGTTTGGTTTATGGAAAAAGATAGTAATCGCGCTACCCGGCTTTATCCTTTATCTGACTTCAGCCCTAGAGATAATGAGGCTGTAGAACGAGGCTATTTAAATGGACGTTATGGCGGTATCCCCTTCTTGAAAGATTTGGATTTTTATGGGGAGTGAAGACAATTTCCATAAACGGAAGGCTCGATCAACCTCAGATCTGAAGCGTGTAAAAGCATTTCGCAAGCAAAATAAACGTATTCTTATAATCTGTGAAGGTTCAAAGACGGAATTCAATTATTTTCGAGATCTGCGAACCGATTTGGGTATCGATCCTAAGCAAGTCAATATTCCCAAAAACGATGGAAATACACCAGACCGCATCCTTGATCATGCATTGGCTCTTTATGATGAAGACGCCTTGAGTGGCGACGCTTACGATAAAGTGTATTGCGTGTTTGATCGAGATACGCATAGCACTTTTGATGAGTCTGTACAACGCATAGAATCCTTAAAGTCAGGGAGAAAGCCCAAACCTTTTGAAGCGATTACCTCCACGCCTTGCTTCGAGTTTTGGTTATTGCTGCATTTTGGCTATACCGATGCGGCTTTCCATCAAGCTGGCAAAAAGTCTGTGGGTGATAACGCAGTTGCGGCATTAAAAAAGAAACCGGGATTTGCGGCTTATGACAAAGGCACACAGGGCATTTATAAGCAGTTAAAGCCTAAGTTACCAGATGCCATAAAACATGCGCAGAAATTGCGTGAAGAGTCTATAAAAAATCGGACAATGAATCCTGCCACGAATGTGAATATCTTAGTTCTAGACATCCAAGCATTATCATCCAGCAACAAATAGTCGATCCTCCCTCTAGCGCAGAAGTGCTTTTTAAATCATACTCATTTCCTTTTGTTAAGCTTTTGAATTACGCAAAAGTCGCGCCAACCGAGGAACGCTGTGCATGATCACTGAAGACCAACTAGAACAACTCTGCCTCACTTGGTTTGCTGAAATTGGTTATAGCTATGTTTGCGGCTATGACATCGCGCCGGATGGTGCTAGTCCTGAGCGCAGTGATTATCGCCAGATTATTTTGCCTGCGCGTTTATTGTCGGCTCTTCAAAAGATCAATCCGCACATCCCCGCAGCCACCTTAGAACAAGTCGCGCTGCAAATCGCTAAGCCGGAAACCCCGATACTCACTAAGAATAACAAAGCCTTTCATCAGCTTTTACTCGAAGGCGTAAAGGTGGAGTTTAAGTCACAGGAAGTCGATGCCAACGGCAATACTGAGAGCAAGATCGATTATGTGCAGTTGATTGATTTTGCTAACACTCGTAACAATGAATTTTTGGTCGTCAATCAATATTCTTTGGCTGGCAGCAAAGGTAATCGTCGCCCTGATGTTTTAGTATTTATTAATGGTATTCCGCTTGCGGTGTTGGAGCTGAAAAATCCCGCCGATCAAAACGCCGATATCTGGCAAGCCTTTCAGCAGATACAAACCTATAAAGAAGAAATACCTGATCTGTTTATTTTTAATGAAGCGGTCGTGGTGAGTGATGGTTTGGTTGCGCGGGTGGGTTCGCTCACTTCCAACAAAGAGCGCTTTTTACCTTGGCGCACGGTGGCGAATGAACATGATAAGCCGCTGTTTGAGTTTCATTTAGAGACTTTGGTGAAGGGATTTTTTAAGCCCGATTTATTCCTTGATTACATCCGCTATTTCATTTTGTTTGAACTAAATGGCGACAACATCATTAAGAAAATTGCGGGCTATCATCAGTTTCATGCCGTGCGTGAGGCGGTGCGTGCGACGGTGATTGCGGCGCAGCGTCCCGATAGTCGCAGCATTGCGCAGCCACGTGCGAATTACGCCAATGAGGTGGTCGCAGGCTCGGGTAAAGCGGGCGTGGTGTGGCATACGCAAGGTTCGGGTAAGTCGATTTCTATGTTGTGCTACGCGGCGAAACTGCTGGCGCAGCCTGAAATGAATAATCCGACCATCGTGGTAGTGACGGATAGAAATGATCTGGACGGCCAGCTCTACAATACTTTTTGCATAGCACAAGAAGCCTTAAAGCAAACCCCTGTGCAAGCGGGTGATCGCGATGATTTACGTGACTTGCTCAGCTCACGTCAGGCTGGCGGCATTATTTTTACAACGGTACAAAAGTTTGCTTTATTGGACGAAGAAACTAGCCACCCTATCCTCTCAACGCGCCACAATATCGTGGTGATCAGCGATGAAGCGCATCGTAGTCAATATGGTGACAAGGCCAAATTCAATACCAAGACTGGGCAATACACCTTTGGCTATTCCAAGCATATGCGCGATGCTTTGCCGGAAGCGTCCTTCATCGGCTTTACAGGTACGCCGATTGATTCTGCTGACAAAGACACCAAGGCAGTGTTTGGTGACTATGTTTCTATTTACGATATTCAAGACGCGGTGGACGATGGCGCGACTGTGCCTATCTATTACGAATCACGTTTGGCAAAACTCGATATCAATCAGAATGAGATAGAAACTCTGAATGACGAAGTCGATGAAGTCATCGAAGATGAAGAAGATGTCGCTAGCCGTGAAAGCACCAAATCGCAATGGGCGGCTTTAGAAAAACTAGTCGGCAGCGAACCGCGCATGCAACAAGTCGGCAAAGACTTAGTCGCGCACTTTGAAAACCGCATCGCCAGCATGCCGGGCAAAGGCATGATCGTATGTATGAGCCGCGAAATTTGCGTAGCTATGTATGACGCGATCGTGGCGATCAAACCTGAATGGCACGATGCAGATCCGAACAAGGGCGCGATTAAAATTGTGATGACAGGTTCGGCTTCAGACAAATCAAAACTCCAGCCGCACATCTACAACAAAGAAACCAAAAAGCTGTTTGAAAAACGGTTTAAAGATGTGAACGATCCCTTGCAATTGGTGATCGTGCGCGATATGTGGCTGACAGGTTTTGATGCGCCGAATTGCCACACCATGTACATCGACAAGCCCATGAAAGGCCATAACTTGATGCAAGCGATTGCGCGGGTGAATCGGGTGTTTAAAGATAAACCGGGCGGTTTAGTGGTGGACTATATTGGCATCGCTAGCGAATTGAAAAAGGCCTTGCATACCTACACAGGGTCGCAAGGCAAAGGACAACCCACCCACGATACGCGTGAAGCCTATGCGATATTGTTAGAGAAAATGGATATCGTTCATGCGATGTTTCATGGCTTTGATTACAGCCAGTTTGAAACTAAAGCTCTGCAACTATTGCCCGGTGCAATGAATCATTTATTGGGAATGAAAGGCGCGAGCGGCGAACTCGATGGGAAGAAACGTTTTCTCGACGTAATGGCGGCACTCAATAAAGCTTATACCTTGTGCAGCACCATGACTGAAGTTGAGCCGTTGAAAAAGGAAATCGCCTTTTTAAGCGCAGTAAAACACGCGATCACCAAATTCACGACCATTGATAAACGCCGCACCGACGAAGAGAAAAATAGCGCGCTGAAACAAATTATTGATAACGCGATTATTGCCGATGGTGTGGATGACATTTTCAAAATGGTGGGTTTAGACAAACCGAACATCGGCCTGCTCTCTCCTGAATTCATGGAAGACGTGGCGCGTATGCCGCATAAAAATTTGGCGGTGGAGCTGTTGGAAAAATTGCTACGCGATGAAGTCAAAGCACGCATGAAAACCGATGTCGTGTCCGAGAAAAAATATTCCGATCGCATTTTAGAAACGCTACGCAAGTATCACAACCGCGCAATTGAAACCGCCCAAGTGATCGAGGAATTGATCAATATGGCGAAGGAAATGGCAGCCGATGCAGAACAAGCCGCCAAACTGGGACTAAATTCAGACGAAATCGCCTTCTACCGCGCTTTGATCCAAAACGAATCGGCGGTCAAAGAATTGGGCGACAATAATCTGCGGGACCTGGCTAAATACGTTACCGAGCAATTACGTTCCTCAACCACAGTCGATTGGCAAGTGCGCGATAGTGTGCGCGCCAAATTACGTAACTTAGTTCGTCGGGCATTAAAAAAATGGAAGTATCCACCTGACAAAGCGGACGAGGCAATTGATTTGTGTTTAAAGCAGGCAGAGGTATTGAGCCAAAGTTGGGTGAATTAGTTAATTAACAATCCAAATAGGGCTTACGCAAATTTGCGCTAGCTAGGCGTGTCGCCGAAGACAGTACAATTGCTTGGACTGCCCCTGCGAAGGCAGGCGACAACAACGACGCTAGCGTCTGTACTTCGCAAGTCCTACCAAACAAGAATCTTTATATACGATTATCTATATTGATGGAAAATGCCAACAAAAAATTGTCGCTTAATTTACGTAAAGCAACAAAATTAGCTGGATAATTTCTCCAATTTCGCAGAATATTAAGAGCGAACCTAAAAGTGCATCTAAGCACAAGGCTTAATTCAAAACATCAAATCAATCGCTATAGTTTGTATGGGCACTTGCAGTTAACCACTACCAGTTAAGCGCAATGAAAATAAGTAACAGTTTAGATCAACTGACTCCCGGCAATAAACGCGCACTTTTATACGGAGGCGTCTGTTTTGTCATCCTGTTTTTCATTACTAGTGCCTTTCTTACCCTACTATATTTGCGACAAGAGGCTCATCAGCAAATTCAACGCTCGTCTGAAAATCTCGCCAGTTCGTTGGTACAAACTTTCGATGGAATGATCGATACCATTGATGTTGCCCTGCAATCGGTGGTTGATGAATTCAGCAGGCAACAAGCAGAGAATACGGTGGATGCAGAAAATATTAACCAGCTATTGCTAAGGCAGGCCAAGCGTGTCCCGCATCTGGCTTTCATGCGTATCTCCGACGATAAGGGCAATATAGTATTTGGCGTTGAGAATAAAGATAAAGCGACGAACTTAAATGACCGGGAATTCTTCCAGCGCTTAATGAACGATCCGCGAGCACAGTTGATCATCAGTCCACCTGTATTCGCAAAAATAGCCAAGAAATGGGTGTGGCCGTTTGCCCGCCGCATCAACCGGGCCGACGGCACATTCGCTGGCATGGTGTATGCGTCTGTTTACGCAGATGAAATCGAATCTATTTTTGACAATATCCATATTGGAGAAGGCGGATCAATTGCGCTGCGAGATCAAAATTTTTTGCTAATTGCACGCACCACATTTGACCACAACAATACAATTCCGCTCGGCAGCAATTCAATTTCAAACACTTTCAAAAATACGCTAAAGATAAATCCAAATCGCGGCACGTATACCAGCGACACGACCAGCTCTGATGCGGTCATGCGTATCTATTCCTATCAGCGAAGTCAAAAGTATGGCTACATTGCGAATATCGGCTTAGCCACCGATGTCGCACTCAAAGTCTGGGAAAAACAAGCCACAGTTGTTGGTTTGATTCTCACCGTATTCGCTATCATGCTTTTATATTTGACGCGAAAAATTGACTCGGCGTGGCGTCAATATGACGATGCGATTCTCACCTTAAAAGATAGCGCAGAACAGCTCTCGCACAAACATCAGCTACTGATAGACTCTGAGGCGAAACACCGATCCATATTAGAACGCTTACATACCGCAATCGTTGTCCATGCACCCGATACCAGCATAGTCTTTAGTAATTCACGCGCATCTGAATTACTCGGATTGTCTCAAGATGAATTGCTCGGCAAAGTTGCAATAGATAAGAATTGGTATTTTGTCGATGAGAGCGGGCTTAAAATGCAGCCGGATCAATATCCAGTGCAACGCGCCTTAAGCAGCCAGCAATCTGTCACCGAAATGGTGCAGGGAATTCGTCGCCCCAACGCACACGAGATACGGTGGGTACAAGTGAGCGCATTTCTAGAAAATGATGAACATAATCAGTTACGCCAAATCATCGTCAATTTTAATGACATTACGGAACGCAAAGAAGCGGAAATGCGTTGGCAATTTGCCTTAGAAGGCGCAGGTGATGGTGTATGGGACATTAACTTATTCACCAAGAAAGGGAAATTTTCAAAAACCTATTTGAGTATGCTTGGTTATCCTGAGCATAGCTTCGAAGAAAATTACGACGAGCTCATACCACTCATCCATCCAGAGGATAGAACACATCTATTGTCGGAGATGGAAAATCATAGAAATGGGCATTCGGATCAATTTTCGGCTGAGTATAGAATGCAATGTGCAGATGGTAGCTACAAATGGATTTTTGGACGTGGGATGGTAGTAAGTGTCAATGAGGCAGGCCAATCTTTGCGGATGGTAGGTACCCATACTGACATTTCTGCGATGAAGAATGCGGAAGAAAAAATTTGGACTGAAGCGAATTATGATTCATTAACCAAGCTTCCGAATCGACGGCTATTTTATGATCGTGTCGAAGAGAATATTAAGAAAGCGCAACGCGAACATGAAACGATCGCTTTACTCTTTATCGATCTCGACAGGTTCAAAGAAGTCAATGACACCCTCGGCCACCACGTTGGCGACCAGCTGTTAATTCAGGCCGCGACGCGCATCAAGTCTTCGGTTCGTGTTTATGATACCGTTGCGCGGATTGGTGGCGATGAATTTACTGTCATCCTGACAGATGTTCATGATACCGTTGACGTCGGCAAACTCGCTGAAAAAATTATCGCTCAGCTGTCACATCCGTTTATCATTTCAGGAGTTGAATCCTACGTCTCCGCCAGTGTCGGTATTGCACTTTACCCAAATGATGCTCAAACAGTTGTAGAACTTACGCAGCATGCAGATCAGGCGATGTATTCGGCCAAGGATAATGGTCGTCAATGTTTTCGCTTTTTCACCAAAACCATGCAGGAAGATGCCACACACAGAATGCGTTTGGCAAACGACTTGCGCCATGCTTTAAAACAAAACCAATTTCTCGTCTACTACCAACCGATTATTGATCTGAGCAGTGGTCAGGTGTACAAAGCAGAGGCTCTGATACGTTGGCAACATCCCGAGCTTGGTTTTATTTCACCAGCGAGTTTTATCCCAATCGCTGAAGATACCGGCACCATACATCAAATCGGTAATTGGGTATTTTCACAAGCCATTGAACAGGTAAAAGCTTGTCAGGCAATATCAAAGCGCAAATTTCAAATCAGCGTCAATAAGTCACCGGTGCAGTTCTTGGTTGAACGAGGCGATCAACATCAATGGCTGGATCAAATCCGTGATTCTGGCATTGATGGTGACAATATTGTCATTGAAATTACTGAGGGAATTCTGATTAACAATGATATCCGCGTGACCCAAAGTCTCTTGCAATATCGTGATGCAAAAATTCAAGTAGCGATTGATGATTTTGGCACTGGCTATTCTTCACTCTCGTATTTGAAAAAATTTGACGTTGATTATCTAAAAATTGATCAATCATTTACCCAAAGCTTATCCCTACATTCGTCCGAATACGCCTTATGTGAAGCCATCATCGTGATGGCACACAAACTGGGTATTCAAGTGATTGCCGAAGGTGTAGAAACCGAAGAGCAACACCAACTCTTAAAGCAAATGGGCTGCGATTTTGGTCAAGGTTACCTATTTTCTAGGCCGGTACCTGCCGCTCAACTCATCGAATTTATCACTGCGACATCGACTGTTGACGCACTCTAAAATCCAATACGAGGAATTGATGATTTAGTGTATGTGGATTTACACAGCTTTTCAAAATGAGGACTTGACGACCTAGCTTAGCAAAGAATAAATTGCACCTATTAATAATTAAATTTCCTTAATGGCAAATTTCAAGCTGCAACGCATTTTCTTTGCTTTCTTTATTGATTCTCGTCCTATTTTTCGCCCTTTTCCGTTCACTCTCTATGTCACAAGCTCTCCTTTCCACCAGCACCTATTATCAAGCCACAACGACCGCAAACCACTACCCAGCATTAAGCGAAAACATCGAATGCGAAATCTGCATTATCGGTAGTGGCTTCGCCGGCTTAGCCACCGCGCTAGGCTTGGTTGAGCGTGGCATCCGTAATATCGTACTGTTGGAGGCAGAAGATATCGGACACGGTGCATCAGGACGCAATGGTGGATTCGTATTTGGCGGCTACAGTTTAGATAATCGCGATTTACTCCAGCAACTTGGTGCCAAATCTGCCAAGCAACTGTATCAACTCAGTCTGGATGCAGTCGATTTGATCCGGCGTCGCATCGATCAATATACGATAGACTGCGACATCAATACCCAAGGAGTCTTGTTGGCGAACTGGTTTGATGATGCGACAATTTTGCAGAAACAACGTGACTTGATGTTGCGTGAATTTGATGTTGAATGGGATGCGTTGTCAATCACAAAGACCCGTGAGCACCTTCAAAGCCAACGCTATTTTGGAGCCTTGCATGAGAAGAACGCATTTCATTTTCATCCGCTCAAATATGCCCTCGGCAAAGCGCGCGTACTGACTCAGCAAGGCGTACAAATTTTTACTCAAACTCGCGTGAAGGCGATTGAAACATCTGCCGCGGAAAAAATCATTCGTACACCACATGCGACCGTACGCGCCAAACAAGTCGTTGTCTGCTGCGGCGGTTACATAGAAAAGTTTTACCCACAGCTAGCGCGTGCAGTATTACCAATTGCTACGTATGCAATGGCAACAGAGGTACTAGGCGATCGCTTGTGCAGTGTATTTTCCAAGGGTAGCGACAGTCCCGCCGTGTACGATACGCGCTTTGCGTTTGATTATTATCGCCCTCTCGCTGACACCCGTATTTTGTGGGGAGGACGCATCTCAATTCGAGAACGTCAGGTGCATGAAGTGGCGAAGCTATTGGCGGCTGATATGCGCAAAGTTTATCCGCAGCTTGCAGACACCAAAGTGGAATTCGCCTGGAGTGGCCTCATGAGTTACGCGCAGCACAAAATGCCGCAAATCGGTTGTTTGCCGAATGGTGTGTGGTATGCAATGGGATTTGGCGGCCATGGTGTGGCGCCAACTACAGTGGCGGGTGAACTCGTGGCGACTGCCATCTGCAACAAACAAGTTCTACCCGCAGGCTTGGAGCGCTATGGTTTGCCGCCGACCTTCGGTTCTCTTGGCCTGTTGGCAGCGCAATGCGCTTATTGGTACTACGAACTACGCGACTGGATGCGTGAATAATTCGCTTCGACAATCGCTTACTACAGCTTAACGATCACATTCATTGCTGCTAAATTACAAAGATGTCTGCAATGAATCTACAGTCATTTATTTTGCAAGCACTTGTTCTGCTACCACTTATTCTGCCGCCATTTTTGCTTTTTCAGCAGCAGTCAAGCGCTTACCGTGGATTTCAACCACTTGTGTCACAGTCATTTGTGCCATTTCCAAATCGTAAGCTAACTTGTCTTCTGGGCTCATGCGTTTTGCGCTGATAGTCACGGATTGCACTGGCGTTACGGTTGCGCCGACTTCCGCAGTTGTCGCCACGTTGACGATGCCGACAAAAATCAAAGAAGTTAAGCAAGCAGAAGCTGCAGAAACGATGGCAGTTGCGGTGAATGTTTTCATGATAGTTCTCCTAAATTTGTTGAGATTTCAAACCTGGTATCGAACTGCAAATCATGGTGTGTGTAGTGTGTGCTGAATACTGTTTTGCTCTTCGATGTGTGTACTTTATCCAAGCCCGCTGTCAATTGCGATGGCTATGCGATGAAACGTCGAATCTCGGGGATTAAACGAAGTAAATCAGGAATTAGTAGAGACGATGATGAAACTTTTTGTGTGAAAACTGTGGTGAAAAAGCGTGGTCATCCAGTATGCAAAATCATCTAAATTAAGATTGGTCGAAAGGTTTTCTGAAGGCAAGGACTTCAGCGCTTGTCGTTGCACTGGCTTAAAAAAGGGAGAGATTGAGGATTTGAGGGCTTGAGAATCGCGGCTAAACTATGAAGAAATAATAATCTTCCTTCAAGCTGGAATGTGGTCAGATCAAGTCAGGCAATTACGATTGAAAATAACATGAAGACTCTAGCAGCCCATGGCATGATTCACACCAACTTCACCTCGGTTACAGAGGTTTATCGCACCGGAATTTTTGCCTATGCATAAGCAGGGAGTCACAAAAAAATAAATTACGCGTGCTGTCTAATTCTATGAACCTTGACTCACATCAAGTTACCTCATATGGCCTAAGTACAAGCAATTTTTACGAGATCGCACTAAATTTTTTGTGATATGGATGTTGATCAATTCAAGTCACAATAAGCATCATGGAAGCGAGTCGACATCTTCAAAAATGGCAGATTTATTCGTTCGCCATTTTAGCTTTTTCAGCAGCAGTCAAACGCTTAGCGCGGATTTCGACGACTTGCGTGACGACCATTTGTGCCATCTCTAAATCATAAGCCAATTTATCTTCATCACTCATACGTTTTGCGCTGACTGTGATCGATTGAACTGGCGTCACGGTTGCGCCGACTTCTGCGGTCGTTGCAACGTTGACGATGCCGACAAAAATCAAAGAAGTTAAGCAAGCAGAAGCTGCTGAGACGATGGCGGTTGCGGTAATTGTTTTCATGGTTTTCTCCTAAATTTGGTATGTTTTACTTCGGTATTTGGTTATAAGATTTCACTGTTTTTTACTTCGAACTGTATGGCATCTGAAGTTCAATCTGAATCTCGTTTTGCCTTTCGATGTGTGTACTTTATCCAAGCGCTTAGTCAATAGCGAGCGCCATGCGATGAAATGCCGAAAGCCGGGATTCAAGTAGCAAAATGTGAGATCAAGCGCCTTAACACGCTACTCGCATGATTGCTGCATATTGATAACAGGCCAAAGTACAAGTCTTCGTCCATAGAATAGAGGCATGCTCTAAAAGATTACTTTCAAAACTCATTTTCAAAACTTATTTTATACTTACTTTCAAGCATTTATCACGCGTCCAAGTCCTACCTAAATAACCTTTAGGGCTGTTATTCGCTACCTTCTCTATATCCCCAGATCACTTGCCTCAATGTCTTTCATAATGTCGAACTTCGCTTTTAGCAAGCACCGACCCTCAATCCAATCAACAAATGATCATCATGCAACTAAAGAATGCCCTCATCTGTGTCGCGGTCTTACTCAGTGGCTGCCAGACCGTTCAAAATCAATCCATTCCCCTGCACAAAAATTTTCTCGACAATGCCGATCAATTAGAAATCAAACGCCCCACCTGGCGCTTACGTGATTCTGTCTATCAACAGCATTTACCTGGTTACGAAATTCATAGTACAGAAACGGCGTGGGCAAAAACAGATAGGACGCAGCTATGGTTTTCTGAATCTGGCGGCCTGCTAGAGGGATTTGAAATCAAAGATAAATTCTTGCGCTTGCTATTTCTGGATCTGTTAGATTTGCGGCGACAAACGCGTCATCGCTACTTGTTCCATAGCGAGCAAGATTTTGCATTTGCGCTCACGCCTAACAATGCCGACAAAGTGCAAGTACGCTGCCGCCGGGTGGCGATAGAAGATCACCTCGATATCGTGCGCTTTTCAGGAAATCAACGCTCAAGTACAACAGAATTGCGTCAGCGCTTAAATAGTTATCTGGCCTGTGAATTACAGCAGAATGACAAACAGTGGCGTTTGACCGTCAATGCGACTGACCTGGAGAGTGCATCAACACCAAAGATAGAATTACAGGAGCAAATACAAGGGCAAATACAGCGGCAAGTGTCGGATCAAATACAGGAGCAAATGCCGACAACAGCTAACGAGACGCGATTTGAACTCATCAAGCAAAGCAGCTACTTAGTGAATGGCGAATGGCGAACCATGACTTTCGGTCCACAGCAATTTTCTGGCTTACAAATACAGTACAAGAATCAAACTGTCGCTGCTACATCCTTAGATGGTGCGACGCCCAAAATATGGCTTAACAAAGATTTGCCTACAACGCAAAAATCACTACTTCTAGCGATCAACTATAGTTTAATGATGTACGACTGGCTGGATAGTGGCTGGCGTAAAGGCCAATGAGAGGCCGTGAAGATTCAATTAATTGATACGACTACAAAGAAGAAATGAGTGCCTGAAGAGATTTTACTTTGCTAATTTCTCGTCATTGCCACGCTAGAGACAGCGCAGGCGGATTTTTTTACTGCCTTTTACTTCTAAAAGAGTCGGCACTCGAACTCTTATTTTTTTCCATTCAACTTATCACGCAATTTGCAGAATTAGGCGCATGAATAATTAGGCGCGTGAATATTGTGAACTGGTACCAATGGTAGATGAATACTATCCGTTCTTATTCATCCGCCATTGCCGCTTTTTGCGCTGGTGTTAAACGTTTAGCGCTGATTACGACCGTTTGCATCATCGATGTTTCTTGATCATAAGCGAGCTTTTCTGCTTCTGTCATGCGTGCATGGCGGACGGTCACTGTTTGTACTGGCACAGGTGAAGCTTCGACTTGTGTTGTCGTAGCGACGTTGACGATACCAACAAAAATCAACGATGTTACACATGCAGATACTGCAGAAACGATCGCTGTGGCGGTAATTGTTTTCATGATGTTCTCCTAAAAAGTGTTTTAAATTACGAGTGATTAAGTATGGCGTTTTGTTTGCTTTCTGTATCGAATCGTGATTCGATGGCTGTACTGTAATCGAGCCCTAAGTCAAGTGCTATGGGCATGCGACGAAACGCGAGAAGTGCGGGATTAAGCTACAAAAACTGCATTTGAGCTGCGCGTGAGCTGCAGCACCGCCCTGTACTAAATTGAGAAAGTACGAAGAAATCAGGGCTTTATCTAAAGGACTTGATGAGTGCTAATTAGAAGCTAATTAGAAGTTTATTGGGAGCTTATTGGGAACTAAGGGGGCTCCATATCTGAAAAACAGGAACTTAATAGCTAACTGGCAATTCAAAACGATAACCAACACCATAAACCGATTGCAGGCAATCAGCAAACGCTATCGTACTTGTGGATTTCACACTGGTAATTTTCTTGCGGATATTTTTAATGTGGGCATCGATCGTGCGATCACCGCTTTCGCGATAGTCTTCACTCGCGACATTCAATAATTGCTGGCGACTATAAACGCGACTTGGGTGTTTGATTAACTCAGCAAACAAACGGTATTCAACCGGCGTCAATGCCAACACCTGCCCTTGCAAAGTAATGCTCATATTCTCTGCATTAATTTCAAACAGGGACGAACTAGGTTCTGCATTATTCGACAATAAACTGCGTCGCAATTGCGCCTTGACTCTAGCCATGACTTCACGTGGGCTAAATGGCTTGCACACGTAATCGTCAGCACCCGCTTCCAGCCCATCGAGTTTATCGTCTTCCTCTATCATGGCGGTCAACATGATCACTGGCACAGTAGAAAACTGTCGTAAGGCGATACACAATGCCACACCATCCATACCTGGTAGCATGCGGTCTAATAGCAGCAAGTCAAATGCTTCACTACGCAAGCGTTGTAGAGCGATCGTACCGTTATCACAATGTGCAGTCTGATATCCACTTGCCTGCAAGTAGTCAATTAAAACCTGGGCAATTTTGTGATCGTCTTCGACGACTAAAACAGAGGCAATTGAATTCATATTGAGCTCCTCAGTTTCACGTCGCTTGAAGGAAGCAATATCGTGATTTTGACACCACCTAGTGTTGATGCACTAGCTTGTATTTCGCCACTGTGAGCGAGTATCAGGCTACGACAGATCGCGAGCCCCAAACCACTACCACCTTTAACGCGTGAGCGTGCTTGATCTTCTCGATACAGCCTGTCAAACATTTTTTGATGTCTGCCTTCAGCTAAGCCTGGTGCACTGTCTTCGATACAAATGTTGACTACGCCAAGCGCCGCGCTCAATCGAAGTAAGACTCGACCACCGGGATCGGTGTACCGCAAGCTATTTTCCAGTAGATTTTCTATCACTTGCGTCAACCTGCCGCTGTCCGCAAGTAATTGCACTGGCTGATCAGGCACTTCAACCTGCAAGCTTAATTGCGCCTGCAACATGCGCGCTTGAAAACGAGATCCTAGTTGTTGCAGCAAATCGCTCAGGTCGATTTGTTCGAAGTGAAAACGCAAGTCGCCAGCATCGGCCAACGCAAGTTGGTGTAAATCATCGACTAGTTTGTTCAAATGCCGGATTTCAGTTTCTAAGGATCTCACCGATTCGATATTGAGTGCGCGCACACCATCGATCATTGCTTCAACCTCTGCTCGCATTACAGTCAAAGGTGTGCGTAATTCGTGCGACAGATCGGCCATGATTTTTCTGCGTTTTAATTCGTTCTGCTCCAAGTGCTTGGCCATTGCATTAATATGCTGCGCCAGGTCGCCGATTTCATCTTGGTTCACAATTTCAGCGCGTGCATGTAAATGACCATTCGCGATCTGTTGCGTCGTTCTCCGTAAGCTGGCGATGGGGCGTACCAAATGCTTGCCTAGCCAAATACTAACTAAGGCAGCAATCAGTATCAGAGCCAAGGCAAGTAATACAATGTGACTCATCTGCTTGCGAATAAATTCCAGCGTAGATTTCTCAAATCCAAACTCGGGCACTGGTGCTAAAACTATCCCCACTGATTTTCCATCATGGATTATGGCTTGCTGCAAAGTTGCCTGAGCTTGACGCAAAGGGCCAAACACGGGTTCGCCATGTTCATCGATCAAAGACAGGCGCGGCCCCAGATCTAAAATCCCTGGCCGAGGCCGTGCGTCTCGATCTGGTTCAGGTCGTGGCGGCCTTCTTGCAACATCGGGCTCTACCGGCGTGAGTGTCAATCGTCGTTCTTGATTCAAGCGCGATCGACTCAAAGCTGGCGGCATTTCATCATCTAGCCTGGACTCTTCCCGAGGGTCACGTTCAGATGCCCCCTCAGGTTCGCGCTGTAAGTGATCGGGCACACGCCCCAATGCTCCATCAATCAAAGGACGAACTACGCGCGGATTGTGACGCAAATTACTGAAGTCACCGTGCTCGCTGTAATAAGCTGCCAACACCAATGCGACTTTGTTCAAATCGATTAACTGTTTTTCTTTGAGATAAGCGTTAAAGCCCGATTGCAAGCTCCTGCCAGTCAGCCATGCCATCGTAGTAATACTCAGTACCAATACGAGTATTAAAGACAGGGATATTTTTTTAGAAATATTTAAGCGCATGCGATTAATAGTATTGAGTTAAGACTTGCACAAAATTACGCTAGCTAGAGCTTCATTGCGTAGGAGTCGCTATGCGCACCACACATTGATTGCTTCGGTGCGCACGGTGCACCCTACCTTACTCCATTTATTCTTGAGGTCAATACGCCCTTTTCCCTTTATCGCTCACCGCAAGAACACCTTAATTTAAAGATCATAAGCTGTAATTGTGAAGAAATTGTGATTTTGCAAAAGACGCACTATCTGATGCGTAGATACCTTCATCCGCAAACTTGAAATTATTTTCTAAATTCATTCTTCCTTCACATTTGACTTCTAAGATTTTCATCAGGGTAAGCATTAATCCGATTTTTGGAGACCCAAAATACGCATGATGCTTATAAATGAATGTCCCAAAATTCTATCGGAGGAATCATGCAAACCAGATCAACCGGCGCTCATATCAATTCACCAGCAATGAAATTGATCTTCACATTGCTATTGCTGTGCCAATTTAGTTTATCGAGCTTTGCACAGGCTCCGCGGCCGCAACCACAACCACAACCACAACCACAACCACAACCACAACCAACTTTAACGCGTTTAGAAAGTTTAGGACAACGTCTATTCTTCGATAGAAATCTTTCAGAACCTGCAGGTACTGCTTGCGCTAGTTGTCATGCGGCGAACACTGGATTTGCAGGTAATCATGGATCACGCATCGGTGTTGCTCTCGGCAGCAAGCCGACTTCGTTGGGCTTACGCAATTCTATGAGCAATGCCTACAATCGTTTTATTCCACCTTTTTCTTTCATCAATACCGCAGGGGTGATTGAAGCCAAAGGTGGGCACTTTTGGGATGGCCGCGCAGATACTTTGGCACTCCAAGCCTTGGGGCCTTTTTTAGCTAGTGCAGAAATGAATAACCTAAATGCCGCTGCCGTAGTTCGCAAAGTCGCTGCCTCGCCCTATGCGAATGAAATGCGAGCGGAATTTGGGGCGACTATTTTGAACAATCCTGAATTAGCGTTTCAAAAAATTGGCGTAGCGATTGCCGCCTTTGAAAGCACACCTGGCTTGCAGGCTTTCAGTTCTAAATACGATGCAATGATACAAGGTAAAGCCACACTCACTCCCAACGAAAGTCGTGGTATGGCCTTGTTTATGAATCCGAACAAAGGCAATTGCGCAGCTTGTCATACGATGAATCCGGCTTCTAAGAATCCACAAGACAATCTATTTTCGGATTTTACTTACTATGCGCTAGGTGTACCAAGAAATACGGCCATTCCACAAAATGCCAACCCTAGTTTTTTTGATTTGGGGCTATGTGGGCCAGTACGCACTCGTCCTGCATTGAGTGCGAATGTACCAGTGACAGTCTCGATAGAACAATTTTGCGGTCGCTTCCGTATGCCAAGTTTGCGTAATGTCGCGCAGCGCGAGGCTTTCATGCATAACGGTTTCTTCAAAGATCTGCGTGAGGTCTTAGCTTTCTATGCCACTCGCAATGTCGATCCGCGTCGTTGGTATGGCATCGCCGCAGTGCCGAATGATTTGCCGCTGGCATACCAGAAAAATATCGTGAATGATAAACGTCCGTTCAATCTGCCACGCAACGCTCCACCCGCTTTTACCGCGAATGAAGCGGATGACATGATCGCGTTCTTACGTACTTTAAGCGATGGATTTCTGACATCTCAAGCCGGCCCCCAAGCCGCCCCTCAAGCTGCACCAAATATACAAGGCTTGAGTGCGCCCGCAGACAGGTCGATCGGTGCCACAAATCCATTTAGAAAATAGAAATTGTTCTGACTGTGATTTGCCCTGCACAGGGTTTGCAGAGACTCGCAGAGGCAAATCACTTGACCTTGCAAATTGAATGAGCAATTTACCTAGCGACTATGCGAAGTCAGCTTAGCCAACGGCGATGCCAAGCTAACGCCAGGAGCTTGATTGCGTGCCGCTGGTTTGCTGACGACGGGTTTGGTTTCATCCAGTCGCTCGTCGGCCTCGCCTGTCATCAAGTTCGCAGCGCCAGGATTACGTCCCATCGCCACCCCAACTGCCAACATATCGATCACCAGCAGATGCAAGATCCGGCTAACCATAGGCAAATGGGTACTCACATCTTCCACATGATCGACGATCAAGGCCACATCGGCTTTGCGTATCAAAGGTGAATGACTAGCGGCGATAGCAATAATTTTTGCGCCGCGTTCACGGGCTTTCTCGGCGACTTCGATCAGCTCAGGCAAGCGGCCACTGCTGCTACTAATCACAACCACATCTTTATCGCCCAGGACACTGGCTGACAATAACTGCAAGCGCGAATCGGTATGCGCGATACTCGGTATGCCGAGTCGCAAAAACTTAAACTGCGCATCTTGCGCAACGACGCCATAGTGGCCAATCGCATAAAATTCGAGCTTATTCGCGCCACTGATCAGTTGAATCGCGCGCTCTATCATGTCGCGATTAAGTTGGCTGCGCACCTGCAAAATTGAGGATGCGGTATTTCCCAAAACTTTTGCACCTAACTCTAATGCCGAGTCATCGTCAGTTACTTGAATATGGGTGACAGGCACGGTACCAGTCAAGCCAGATGCTAAACGTAACTTAAAGTCAGATAAACCTTCGCAACCCAAGGAGCGGCAAAACCGAATCACCGTTGGTTGACTAACGTCCGCCGCGCGTGCGATTTCTGCAATCGGATCGTTCACCACTGCCCTGGCATGCGCCAACACGTGTTCAGCAACGCGTAATTCTGCTGGCGACAGATCAGCGCGTATGCGTCGTATCTGCCCAAGTATGGCGGAGCCGGGTTCAGTTTGTAGGGTGCGCAATTGCGCATCCAAAATGGCGGCAGCACCAATGAAGGTCGCGTGTTCGGCCGTGATTACAAAGGTTGGAATCGCGGCAACATAACGACTAAAACGCCCTTTTTCTTCAAAGCGAGAACGGAAACTGGAAGCCGCAAAATACTCGCCGAGACGCGGTACGATACCGCCACCGATATAAATACCTCCCATCGCGCCCAAAGTCACTGCCAGATTCGCTGCGGCGGTTCCGAGCAAGGCGCAAAACACTTCCAGTGCTTCTACACATTGGGCGTCGCTCGCATCCAGAGCATGCTGAGTGATTTCTGGTGCAGTCAATTCTTTCGCCGCGACCTGAGCCCGATCTGCGAGCGCACGATAAATCAATTCAAGTCCGGGGCCAGACACCAATCGTTCAAAAGAGACGTGTTCAAAATGTTTCCAGACATAGCGCAAAATCGCGATTTCACGCTCATCACGTGGTCCAAAGCTAGTATGTCCACCTTCTGATCCTAGCGAGATCCAACCATCTCCAGCCGGAATCAAACCCGAAGTTCCCAAACCACTACCTGGCCCTAATAAGCCAATTACGCTTTGCTTACGTACTTCACCGCCACCGATTTGCTGTACATCATTCGCCCCGAGACGTGGCAAAGCCATCGCCAAAGCAGTAAAGTCATTGACGATGAGTAGCGTATCAAAACCCAGTTTTTGCCGCATTTCTTCAATGGAGAATTGCCAATGGTAGTTAGTCATACTGACTTGGTCGCCATCAACCGGATTAGCAATCGCTACCGCCGCATGCTCAATTTGAATATTCGGCAAAGTTTGCACATAGGCTTTGACCGCGGCATAAAAATCAGGATAGTCGGCACACAATAAAGAACGCGTATATTGGAAATCCCCTTTACTCATTTCCAGAGTAAAGCGTGCATAGGTTCCGCCAATATCTGCCAATAAATGGGGCGTTGGATGTTGCGCGGTCTGCACTGTTTGAATTCGTGCTGCTTGATTTGCTTGCATAGGGTTCCAGAATATAGTGCTCTGCTTGCTTTGTAATAACGGTAGTCAGCTGGTGACCTTCATTTTCCTCGCAGGTTGACAAATCCTGCGGGTGACGTCAGCTAACAAATTAGTCTGATTGCATTGTAGTCTGACTAGACCGCGTATGGATATATCTGATTACACTTAAATTCTAAACAAGATTTTTCTTCTTAATACGCAAAATTTTGTAACTAGACTACAAATTTATGCCGATAATTATGTTTATAAGCGCAAACTATCACGTGTCGATGTCAATTTACACAAACTTTGCCGCATTTCTTAGCGATTAAAAATAGTTATAGAATCAAATAGTTACATGGTTTTTAGAATATCGGCGCGGGTATTAGGAGGAAAATCTACTGCGCAGGTATCTATTTGCAAAGTTTACTCAGTGGAAAACCACACTTTCGACAAAATTCTGAAACTACGCAACAAAAACATTGCGACATTTCTGTAGTTTTGCTACATTCAATCAAAATATATTCCAACAATACTAATTTACCTTGATCGGCATACGTACAGCATTCAACACCTACTCGTCTTTAGCGATGCGCGCTGCTATCTGACAACCACGATCTGGCAACCACGATCTGGCAACCATAAGACGAATGTACTAACTTGAATTGCACGACCGTATCCGATTTGCACAGCAGGAATTGCCAGCAATGACTACAGCGAACTCCGCCATCACGAATTCGACAAACACGACAGCCCCCTATCCGTGGCTGGTAGCCGATATTGGCGGCAGCAATGCCCGCTTCGGCTGGGTAGCTTCAGCTGGCGCGGGGATTACTCAAGTACAGACCTTGGCGGTTTCTGATTTCGCCACGCCGATTGCAGCCAGTGAGGCTTATCTTCAACAATTGCAACAATCAAATCACAAAGCTGGCACAAGCTATCAAGCGCCGCGTTGTGCTGCATTTGCGGTCGCTACTGCGGTGGGGCAAGATCAAATTAGTTTCACGAACAGTCACTGGAGTTTTTCTCAAGCGACAGTCAAAGCTGCGTTGCAGTTGGACCGCTTTATCGCCTTAAATGACTTTGAAGCGCTGGCATTATCGCTGCCATGTCTGAATGCCACACAAGTGCGCGCGCACGACGCCTTGCCGCAGCACACGGGCACCTTGGCCGTCGTCGGCCCTGGCACAGGCTTGGGCGTCGGATCAGTGATTCAAACTCGTCACGGTTGGATCGCTATTCCGGGCGAAGGTGGGCATGCGACGCTCGCTGCCAGTGATGATTTTGAAGCTAGCGTACTCGCACACGCACGTACAGAATTTAGCCACGTATCGGCCGAGCGTTTGTTGTCTGGAATCGGCATGCCCGTACTGTATCGCGCAGTAGCCCGCACCTTGTATGAAACGCCGCAAGAACTCAGCACAGAGCAAATTGTTGAGCGTGGTTTGAATGGACAAGATGCCGTCTGCGCCAAAACTTTGGACTGCTTCTGCGCCTTGCTCGGCAGCTTCTGCGGCAGCATCGCATTAACTGTGGGCGCTCGCAGCGGCCTATACATAGGCGGCGGGATTGTGCCGCGTCTGGGCGACTATTTCTTTCAGTCGCGCTTCCGTACCCAATTTGAAGCAAAAGGTCGATTGCAGCCCTATCTGCAACAAATCCCTACTGCTTTAATTATCGATACTTTGGCGGCACTCAGTGGTGCTGCCTTTGCTATCGAACAGAGTGAAGTTTAAGTCGTATGCAGCGCCGCACATTTCCTCCAAATGTTATTCCTCGCGTCTCATTGAGCAGATACATGTCCCCACTCATGTCATCACTTGTTTCATCACTCAATAAGGTGTTAAGCGGCGCTGTATTTTTTTTCTGTACATTTAATTTGGCTCAGGCTCAAACGAGTGAATATCAGGTACAGCATTTGGAACCGGCTTCCTGGTGGATAGGAATGAAACATCCCGAAGTCCAATTGATGGTTCACGGGAACAAGATTGCGGAGCTAACGCCCGTCATTGATTATCCCGGCGTCACTATCCAAAAAATCCAACACAGTGACAATCCTAACTATCTGTTTATTGATTTACGGATCGCCGATAACAGCGCGGCTGGCAATATTGAGATCAAATTTCAAAGAGCCGGACAACTCATAGCGCGCCACAATTTTCTATTGCAGCAACGTCGTAATGGCTCCGCACAACGACAAGGATATACGCCTAGCGATGCAATTTATCTATTGATGCCAGATCGATTTGCGAATGGCAATAGCGGTAACGACAATGTACCTGGATACAGCGATAAGCTAGCACGGCAGGTCCCCGGTGCGCGTCATGGCGGCGATATACAAGGGATGCGCCTACACCTAGCCTATATTGCCGGAATGGGCTTCACCATGCTGTGGCCAACACCGCTGATGGAAAACGCGCAGGCAATCAATTCCTATCATGGTTATGCAGCGACCGATTTTTACAAAGTCGATCCGCGCTTTGGTAGCAATCTCGACTATCAACAATTAGTGCAAGAGGCCAAACAAAAAGGCATGGGCGTGATTCAAGATATCGTGCTCAATCACATAGGTTCGAATCATTGGTGGATGAAAGATTTACCGACGAAAGACTGGCTCAATTATCCAGGTCAATATACCGAGACAAATCATATCCGCAGCACGATACAAGATACGCACGCAGCTCAAAGTGATAAGCGCCGTTTCGCCGATGGCTGGTTCGTCAAGACCATGCCCGATATGAATCAACGTAATCCCTTTCTGGCAAATTACCTGATACAAAATAGCCTGTGGTGGATAGAGTATGCAGATTTATCGGGCTTGCGCACGGATACTTATTCCTATTCGGATCGTGAATTCTTGGCGCGTTGGTCGCACAGGATCATGGACGAATATCCTCAGCTAAATATCGTCGGTGAAGAATGGAGTATGAATCCCAACATCATCGCTTACTGGCAGCGCGATAAAAACAATCACGACAACTATCGCTCATCCATGCCCAGCATGATGGATTTTCCCGTGTACCAAGCACTACATACGAGCTTGATTGGCGATGCAGGCAAACCCGCAGAGATGATGACGATGTACGAAGCGATTGCGAATGATTTCATTTATCCGCATCCCAACAATCTCACTATTTTTGAAGGCAATCACGACACGCCGCGCATTTTTTCCGCATTAAATGAAGACATCGCGCTAAATAAATTAGCCTTCGTCATGCTGGCGACATTGCGTGGTATTCCGCAAATGTTTTATGGCGCTGAAATCTTAATGACCAGCCCTAAACAACGCGACGATGGCAAAGTCCGTGGTGACTTTCCGGGCGGTTGGAATGGCGATCAAGTGAACGCTTTCAGCGGTAAAAATCTGAGTGCAGCACAACAGGATATGCAAAATTTTGTGCGTCGTTTGTTTAACTGGCGCAAACAACAAGCAGCCATTCACACAGGAAAATTAATCCACTTCTTACCAGAAAATAATTGTTATGTGTATTTCCGCATCGCTGGTAAAGAGACTGTGATGGTCGTGATCAATCGCAATGATAAAAATACTGAACTCGATTTAGCACGATTTGCAGAAGTCTTAGGCCCTACCCAAAAAGCACGCGACATTATTAGCGAACAAGAATTCACTTTAGAACACAAACTGAAGGTCAAAGCGAAAAGTGCATTGATCCTGGAATTGAATTGAAATCAAATTTAAGTACTTCATTAAGTAAGCAAAACAAATTCTCCCCCCCACTGAAACACCAACGCAAGAACACACGAGACTAAACCATGAAACACTTACTCTTCTCTTTATTGCTCAGCATCGGCACAATCAGTGCCATAGCTACTCTACCCGCACACGCACAATCGAACTCGGAAGTCGTGCATCCGGCATGGACTAAAAATGCCACCATTTACGAGGCAAATATTCGCCAACACTCCAAGGAAGGCAGCTTTCAGAAATTTGAAGCCTACCTGCCTGAATTAAAAAAAATGGGCGTCAAAGTGATCTGGATTATGCCAATTAATCCTATCGGCAAAGTCAATCGCAAAGGTGAATTAGGTAGTTACTATGCGGTGCGCGATTACAAGGGCGTGAATCCAGAATTTGGGTCACCAGCTGATTTCAAAAAATTGGTGAAATCAATTCATGCACAAGGCATGTATGTCATCATCGATTGGGTACCGAATCACAC
This sequence comes from Affinundibacterium flavidum, assembly GCF_014284175.1. Classification (GTDB taxonomy): domain Bacteria; phylum Pseudomonadota; class Gammaproteobacteria; order Burkholderiales; family Burkholderiaceae_D; genus Undibacterium; species Undibacterium flavidum. The sequence continues at coordinate 39,211 of NZ_JACOGA010000019.1, read as the reverse complement.
AGCCTGGGATCATCCATGGGCGACTGAGCATCCCGACTTCTACAAAAAAGATAAGGACGGTAAATTCGTTCCGCCAGTACCAGATTGGGCCGATGTGATCGCACTCGATTACAGCAATCCGCAAGTGCGAAAAGCCATGGTCGATGCCATGCGTTTTTGGCTGACGGAATATAACATTGATGGTTTCCGCTGCGACGTGGCAGCGATGGTGCCAACCGACTTTTGGAACGATACACGCAAAGAATTAGATAAAACGAAAAAAGTCTTTATGCTGGCAGAAGCGCACGAATTTGAATTGCAAGAAAAAGCTTTTGACATGACCTATGGCTGGCAATACAAAGACTTATTCAATGAAATTGCGCAAGGTAAAAAATCGGTGAAGGATCTTGATGCCTATTTGAACGGTGAAGAGAAACACTATCATCCAAATTCATATCGCATGTTGCATATTACCAATCACGATTTGAATAGCTGGGAAGGTACTGAGTTTGTACGCCTCGGTGATGCAGTAGAAACCTTCCTGGTGTTGTCCAACATCATGAAAGGTATGCCACTGATGTATAGCGGGCAGGAAGCGGGCAATAACAAGGCTTTAAATTTCTTTGATCGCGACCCTATCGAATGGAAAGCCCATCCATTTAAGCAGTTATACACCAAACTGTTTCAATTAAAGAAAACCAATAAGGCTTTATGGAATGGTGTTGAAGGTGGTGAAATGCAACGCCTCAATACCGGCAATGATGGCAATGTATTTGCCTTTGCCCGCGAAAAAGGCGGCAATAAAATCGTGGCGGTTTTCAATTTATCGAAGAACCCGCAAACGGCTGAAGTCAAAGGCGCCTTAGCAAAAGGCGGCTTGAAAGATATCAGTAATGGTAGCAAAGCACCGCAAGGCGCGTCTATTAAATTTGATTTGAAGCCATGGGAATATAAAGTGTTTGCGCAGTAAGATGTAAAGTGCAGTAAGCCGTTGCACTTAGTTGTACCTAGTCGTACCTTGTTGTGTCGCTCAAGCAGCGAAGTATCACCAAGAAAAACCAAAAATAAAAAACGCCAGCACCATGATGTCAGATCATTGATCCCATCATGACTGGCGTTTTTTTACGCCTGACAAAAACTTCACACTTTCAGATTTCTTATTACACAAACAGTAAATTTGATTTAGCTCAAGATGCATGTTGCAGTGCGCAACTACACTACTTTCATTGAATTTAAGCGCGCCAGCCAGATAGAACTAGGCAGATGATGGCGCACATTAATTCTGCAAATTTCGACTTATTAATCTTAATAACTAAGGAAATGAAAATGAAAAAACTCGTTCTCGCACTCTCATTGGCCGCAATCGGCCTCGTCAGTACTCAAGCCATGGCACAAAATAGCCCATGGATGGTACGTGCTCGTGTAGTGAATATCAGCCCCGCAAACAATTCTGATCAGGTTGGTGGCGTAGGCGCAGAAGATCGCATTACCGTCAGCAAAAAAACCATTCCTGAAGTCGATATCTCTTACTTCTTTTCACCAAATGTTTCTGCAGAATTGATTTTGACCTATCCACAAAAACATGATGTGTATCTGGATGGCGGCAATATCGGCACATTCAAACACTTGCCACCTACCTTATCTGCACAGTATCACTTCGCGCCAAACGCGGACGTTAATCCATATCTCGGTCTGGGTGTGAACTACACAAATATTTCCAAAGTGAATTTATTAGGTGGCAAAGGCGGTCTGGAAAGCAGCAGCTTCGGTTTATCTTTACAAGCTGGCGTGGATTTCAAGATCGATAAAAATTGGTCTGTGAATCTGGATGTGAAAAAAGTACAGATCCGTAGCGACGTGAATATCGGTGGCGCGAAAGCTAGTGCCGTTAAAGTTGATCCATTGTTGATCGGCGTTGGTGTTGGCTATCGCTTCTAAGTTGTTCGTTTGCAGGGTCTGGCTTAAATAGTGAGATCCCACTTACTACACACGTGAAAAAGTCCTTGTGCTGTTAAGCGTCAGGACTTTTTTCTTTGAATGGGCACAGAGGTTGTGCCCCTCAGTTAAGCCCTCTACTGCTTCTTAGATTTTCCGGTCTTAGTTGGTCCCGCTGCTTTTTTACGCCCCGTCGCCTTGCCACTCTTTTTCTTCGCTACGGTCGTTTCGCCATTTGCTTGCAGCATCGCTGCAATCTCAGATTCTGACGGCATAAGCACTGGACTTGTAACAACGGGTTCTGCGACAGTCGCGATATCGGTCCCATCGCTAACAGCATCAACAGGCCCAATAAGTGCAGAGCGATTGGCAAGCGCCTGATCGAGTACCTCTATCCAATGCAACACAGGCATCTTGGTTCCGGTTTGCAGATGCTGTTGGCACGCCATATTGGCACTAACTATTACATCCGCCCCACTCGCTTCGAGTGCGCGTATTTTGTTGTCGCGTAGCTGCCGCGCTAAGTCTGATTGCAAGATTGAATAAGTACCTGCGGAACCACAACAAAGATGACTGTCCGCACAGGTTTGCACGGCGACACCCAGGCTTTGCAATATACTTTCGACTTTGCCACGCACTTGCTGTCCGTGTTGCAAACTACAGGGTGCATGCCAGACCAGCTTTTCTGTGATTTCACCGCCGACCAGTGCAATCAATTCGGGCACGCTATCTGTCAACAGTTCGCTCAAGTCACAAGTCAAAGCGCTGATCTTTTTTGCTTTCTCTGCATACGCACTATCATGTGCCAACAAATGCCCATAATCTTTGACGGTGACGCCACAACCGGCAGCGGTCATGACGATATGTTCGACGCGCGTATCCAGTGCCTCGTTCACCAACGGCCACCAGGCATCAATATTATTTTTAGCAGCCACGATTGCGCCATCGGTATCACTCAAATGCAGACGCACCGCACCACAGCAGCCTGCCTGCTGCGGCCTGACTGTCTGGATTTGCAAGCGATCTAATACCCGACTCGTTGCGGCATTAATATTCGGTGCCAAACCCGGCTGTACGCAGCCTTCGAGCATAATCACTTTGCGTGCATGTTCGGCTTGCGGCATTACTCCGGGTGATGTCGCTGCGGGAATTTTTTCCTGTAACTGGCGCGGTAATACGGGCTTGATTTTTCGCCCCCACGTTAAAGCATGTTGAAACAAACGCGGATTGCTTAGGCCATTCTTCAATACACCACGCAACATTTTCTGCGTGATTGATCGTCCGACTTTTTTCTCAACAATGTCACGCCCAATTTCTAACAAACGCGCATATTGCACGCCCGATGGACATGTCGTTTCACAGCTACGACAAGTTAAGCAACGATCTAAATGTGTTTGTGTTTTTTGCGTTGGCTGTTGGCCTTCTAATACTTGCTTAATCAGATAAATCCGTCCACGCGGACCATCTAATTCATCACCTAATAATTGATAAGTCGGACAAGTCGCATTGCACATGCCACAATGCACGCACTGACGCAAAATCTGTTCGGCTTCTTGCCCTTCCGCGCTGTGACTAAATTCTTCACTGATCTTAGTTTGCATACGATGTAATCACCATTCTGATGAGACGATTAAGCTTAATCAATTTAGGCACTGGCAAACAAACGGCCACGGTTAAAAATACCGGCAGGATCAAAGGCTTTTTTCAATTCCTGATGTATCTTCAATAGCGCCGGATTAAGCGGCGTGAAGACCGGCTGGCTTGAATCGGCATACCGAAATTGCGTGACATGACCACCCATATTTTGCACCATCTCACGCACAGCACTGAGCGGTTCATGCGTCCAAATCCAGCGTTGCGCACCGCCCCACTCGATTAAATTTTTGCTCCGTATCTTCAGTTCTGGCGCGCTCGATGGCAAAGATAAACGCAGTAGCGCTAAACCTTCTTCTGGCGTAAAAAATTGATGCTCTTGTTCGCGCAGGCTAGTCCAGAACGCTTGCATATCGCCAAGTTCTTGTCCGCCCAATTTAGCGCGCGCCAAACGCAGAGCTGATTCCGAACCTGACAAGCGTATTGTGAGTCGTCCAGCGTGATATGCACTCGCAGACATAGGCAAGGCTTGCCCCGCCCAAGTATTCAAAGCATGCAAGGCATCGACCTCTGACATTGCAAATGCCAGGCTAGTTTCGACCACAGGGCGCGGCATCACCTTGAGTGAAATATCGAGTAACAAACCCAATTCCCCCATAGCGCCTGCCATCAACCTAGAGACATCATAACCCGCGACATTTTTCATAACCTGTCCGCCGAATTGCAGAAACTCACCCTTGCCATTCATTAGCGATACGCCCAGTACAAAGTCACGTAAAGCGCCGCTGGTAGCGCGTCTGGGGCCGGATAAGCCAGCCGCAACCATTCCGCCGACTGTTGCGGTAGCGCCAAAATGCGGTGGTTCAAATGCCAGCATTTGCCCATGCTGCGCGAGCAGGTTTTCGATCTCCAGTAATGGCGTACCTGCACGGGCGGTGATATAGAGTTCGGTCGGCTCATACGCGATCACGCCGGTATGAGCACGCGTATCTAAAATCTCCCCCTCACAAACATTGCCATACCAAGACTTGCTTGCGCCACCTTGTATGCGGAGGGCAGAACCTGCTGCACTGGCAGCTAAAATTTGTTCGCGAAATTCTTGCAATACCTTTTCCAATTCATCTACCTCAAAAGCGTGGCAAGTCAGGGAAGCTTATACTACCGTTGCTGACATGCATACGACCAAACTCAGCACAACGATTCAGACTAGGAATACCTTTGGTTGGATTAAGTAAATTGTGAGGATCAAACGCGTGTTTAACGGCCATAAAACTCGCTAATTCTTCGGCGTTAAATTGCACACACATAGAATTAAGTTTTTCGATACCGACGCCATGTTCGCCAGTGATCGTGCCGCCTAGTTTTACACAGAGTTCCAGAATCTCCGCACCAAAGGCTTCGGCTTTTTCAAAAGCACCAACATGATTCGCATCGAATAAAATCAATGGATGTAAATTACCATCGCCCGCATGGAAGACATTTGCGCAAACCATCTGGTAGCGACCTTCCATCTCAGTGATCGCGCGTAAGACTTGCGCCAGATGTTTGCGCGGAATGGTGCCATCGACACAGTAATAATCGGGCGAAATTCGACCTGCCGCAGGAAATGCATTTTTACGTCCCGACCATAATTTCAAACGCTCTGCTTCGCTAAATGAAACGGTCAGATTGCTTGCCCCCGCCGCATTCAATACCGCACTCATACGCATGATTTCTTCCGCGACTTCCTCAGGATTGCCGTCCGCTTCGCATAACAAAATCGCCGCCGCACTCATGTCGTAACCTGCATGCACAAAGGGCTCGACCATCTTGATTGAAGTCTGATCCATCATTTCTAAACCGGCCGGAATAATACCCTCTGCAATCACTTGAGCCACTGCGTGACCAGCTTGTTCGACTTCACTAAAGGATGCCATGATGACTTGCGCCGTCTGTGCCTTAGGAATTAACTTGACGGTGATTTCTGTGACGATGCCGAGCATACCTTCGGAACCGATGAACACCGCCAGTAAATCTAAACCGGGCGCATCGAGTGCTTCACTCCCCAACTCCAAAATATCACCGTCTATCGTCGCAATCCGCACATGTAAGACATTGTGAACGGTCAGACCGTACTTCAGACAATGCACACCACCAGCATTTTCTGCGACATTGCCGCCTATGGTGCAAGCTAACTGCGATGAAGGATCGGGCGCGTAATACAAACCACTACTCGCAGCCGCATCAGAAATCGCCAGATTCCGCACACCGGGCTGCACTTTGGCGGTTCGTGCGTAGGGATTAATTTCGATGATTTTATTCAACCTGGCGGTCGATAAGACGACACCGTTTTCTATCGGTGTCGCGCCACCTGATAATCCGGTACCAGCACCACGCGGCACAATGGTGACTTGTAATTCGCGACAGACTTTAAGGATGGCGACTATCTGCGCTTCATTTTCTGGCAACGCGACGACCAATGGCAATTGTTTATATGTGCTCAAAGAATCGCATTCATAGGGACGAGTATCTTCGGCATCCGCCAGTATGCAATGCGCGGGAATGACTTGACGTAAGGCTTTGACGATAGCCGTTCTTAGCTTTGAACTCTCCATCTTTTACCTCTTGTAATGGTCATGCATTTTCATCTATCAATTAGTCTTGGCAAGCTTCATGACGAGTGTAGCCTGTGCGCTAGAGTTTGTGAGTGAGAAATAATTTTACCTATAAAAAAAGACGCCGAAGCGTCTTTTTTTGGTATGCATAGTGAAGCAGGCTTATGCGGAAAATGAAGATCCGCAACCACAAGTTGATTGTGCATTTGGATTTTTAATCACAAACTGTGCGCCTTCTAAATCATCTTTGTAATCGATTTCTGCACCAACCAGATATTGGTAGCTCATTGCATCAATCAATAATTGCACACCATTTTTATCCATGACGGTGTCGTCTTCATTGGTGACTTCATCGAAGGTGAAACCATACTGAAAACCTGAGCATCCGCCACCTTGCACGAATACACGTAATTTCAAATCTGGATTACCTTCTTCTTCGATCAGTTGTGCTACTTTAGAGGCGGCACTATCAGTGAAGATAATTGGGGATGGCATATCGGTAACAGCGTTCATAATTGACTCCTGCTTGTTAATTCAAATTCGTTCAAATCAGGCTGCTATTATAGACCGTATTTACAAACCTAGTTGGATGCGGCCAACTTCAAAACTGGCTCCGCATTTTGATCATGCGCAAGCTTTCCTGAAACTAAGGCACCGTTCATCATTTCTAATGCTTTATACACCACGTCACCAGAAATTCTGGCTTTGCTTTGTAATTCAATTAATTCTGTCGAAAACACAGGGCCATTAATCACGCCATTCACGACAACGTGGCCAGCACGCACTTCGCCGTCGATCACCGCTTGTTCAGAAATGACCAAAATACTCGCTGTACCTGCTTCTGCGAAGACATTGCCTTTCACATGACCATCAATCCGCAATCCACCTTTAAAGTGAATATCGCCCTCTATACTGGTACTAGATCCGATCAGGCTATCAATAGTGCTCTTGTTTTTACGATTAAACATGCAAACTCCTCTATCTTTTTTAGAATATTGACAATGAGACCTTTGCACGAGCTACTTCGCGCCCAAATTTTGACTCTGCGATGCTCGCTATGCAAGAGCACAGGTGCACTTCTCGATCCAAACTTTAGGTGCTCGCGACACTCGTGCGAAAGTCTCACGGTGTTTAATAAAAGCATATTCTTATTTCACTGCATTCACTCTATTCACTATAGGCCAGAAATAAGACTATTGCGCTTACAGACTCAGTGACTGCTTTGCCCGTAATTCGCCTTTTTCGAGAACTGTCATTTGTGCTGATTTTACTGTTGCTCCCTCTGGCAAAGTAATTTGCCCTTCAAGCCTCTGATACTGCTTGAACGAGAGTTTTAATTTTGCTGCTTCACCTGCTTTAGGGTCAGGAAATTCCATCATAACAGGTTTTCCAGCTTGAACTAGTGTCAAGCTGATATGCATTTCACCAGAAAATTCACGCATGGCCTTGCCGCCTTGCATGACTAAAGTACGGTAACGCAATTGATTTTGACCAGCCATTTCGATCTTAGATTTTTGCAAAGTAATCCCTTGCGGACGAGCAGCCGAAGGCATCAAGCTTTCAAAAAATGCCAGATCATCTTTAATCCGGTTATTTTCTGCAGTCAGGCTATTAATCTGATCGGTCAATTGTTTCTGTATCGATTTTTCAATATTTTGCTGACTTTCGATGGTCGCAGCGGCCGCTTGCAACTTATCACGCTCGGCACTCAAACTCGCCACTTTATCTTGCAAAGCTGTCATTTGCTCCGGTGAAAACTTAGGGCCAAAGGCAAAACTGCGTCCCATATCATAAGTCCACATCGCAATTGCACCGCCAACACCTATCACCACGGCAATTAAGGCGAACTTAATTGGCCAAGGCAAATGCTGGTTGATCGTCATCTTGGACGCGGTAATACGTCGATGAAAGAATTTAGAAACTGGCATGGTAGTGATGTGGGGGCGGCTTATGGATTCACTGGCACATGCTGTAAGCCAGTGCTTTCATCCAAACCAAACATGATATTCATGCACTGTACTGCCTGACCGGATGCACCTTTGACCAGATTATCCTGAACCACCAAAATCACGACATGCTTGCCATTACCCGGACGATGCACAGCGATTCGCAGCATATTCGAAGCACGAGTTGAGCGCGTCTCTGGGTGTGATCCAAATGGCATGACGTCAACGAAGGTCTCGTCTTTGTAAGCATCTTCAAACAAGGCCTGTAAAGCTTCATTGCTAATCTCTTGCGTCAACTGTGCGTATAAAGTGGAATGCATGCCACGTATCATAGGCACTAAGTGCGGCGTAAATAGGAGACTGACTTTGTCTTGTGTCAGATGTTGTAGTTGCTCGATAGTCTCAGGTGTATGGCGATGTCCAGCCACACCGTAAGCCTTAAAGCTGTCGCTAGATTCTGAAAACAAAATCCCGATTTCTGCTTTGCGACCCGCCCCCGAAACACCGGACTTACAATCGGCGATCAGATTGCCGGCATCAATCACGCCAGCTTTCAATAAAGGTGCGAAACCCAGTTGCATGGTCGTTGGATAACAACCAGGATTCCCAATCAAACGTGCGCTCTTAATTTTGTCACGATTCAGTTCAGGCAAACCATACACAGCCTCTGACAATAAGTCTTTGCAGCTATGTTCCATACCATACCATTTTTCAAACTGTGCCACATCTTGCATACGGAAGTCCGCAGCGAGATCAATGACCTTCACGCCATTGGCTAATAGCTCCGGTGCCTGTGCCATTGCCACGCCATGTGGAGTCGCAAAGAACACCACATCGCACTCATTTAAGTTCGCTTTATCGGGCGAAGAAAACGCCAGATCAACACGGCCACGCAAGGATGGATACATCTGAGCAACTGGTACGCCATCTTCTTTACGCGAAGTAATGGCAGTCAATTGCGCTTGTGGGTGCGTCGCTAAAATTCTGAGCAACTCCACGCCTGTATAACCCGTTCCACCTACGATACCGATTTTGATCATTTTTACTGTCCTAGACTTAAGCTGATGCCATTAAGAAATTATGCGTGCATTCTAGCAGTCGAAACCTGAATTCCCAATAGGAGACCTCCGCACAACCTACTGCGCGACCGAATTTCGAGCCTGCTATTTGCAAATGCGTCACTGTGCTCTAGCACAGGTGCGCTTCTCGGCTCAAACTTCGACCGCTCGCTACGGTTGTGCAAAGGTCTCAATAGACGATTACACCAAATGAAAGTGCCTTATTCAACATCAGCCTCGCTTAAAAGCTTGAAACCCCTCAACGCCGAGGCGCGGAGAAAATAATAAGTAGCTCCTCTGCATTTATTCTACTTAGTACAAAATCTCGGCGCTCCTCAGCGTCTTTGCGCCTCGGCGTTGAGGGGTTTTCATCTCACGTGGTCAATTAATGTGAAGGCGAAAAAAAACCGCCAAAAATTTGGCGGTTTTTTGTTCCAGCAGAAATCTGCAAAAAGCAAATTAACGCTTGGAGAATTGTTTTGCGCGACGTGCTTTGCGCAAACCAACTTTTTTACGTTCAACTTCACGAGCATCACGAGTAACGAAGCCAGCTTTGGACAATTCAGATTTCAAAGTTGCATCGTAGTCGATCAAAGCACGTGTGATACCGTGACGAACCGCGCCGTATTGGCCGGATTCACCACCACCGTGTACATTGATCATGATGTCGAATGTTTCGAGGTGATTAGTCAACTCGAGTGGTTGACGAATAACCATCAAGCCAGTTTTACGAGAGAAATATTCGTCAGCTGGTTTGCCGTTGACAACAATCTTGCCGCTACCTGTTTTCAGGAATACGCGAGCAACTGCGCTCTTGCGACGGCCAGTTCCGTAGTTGTAATTACCGATCATGGCTATTCCTTAGATGTCGAGTACTTGTGGTTGCTGAGCTGCATGCGGATGCGTTGCATCTGCGTACACTTTCAACTTCTTGATCATTGCGTAACCGAGTGGGCCTTTAGGCAACATGCCTTTAACAGCCTTCTCTAATGCGCGACCTGGGAAGCGAGCTTGCATTTTTTGGAAGTTCGTTTCGTAGATACCACCTGGGTATCCAGTATGACGATAGTAAATCTTGTTCAGAGCTTTAGTACCAGTCACGCGCAGTTTAGCTGCATTAACTACGACGATGAAATCGCCCGTGTCGACGTGTGGAGTAAATTCTGGTTTATGCTTGCCGCGTAAACGGAGTGCCACTTCGCTGGCAACACGTCCGAGAACTTTGTCTGTCGCGTCAATCACGAACCAGTCGCGCTGAACCTCATGGCCCTTAGCGGAAAAGGTTTTCATGTTGAATCCTAAATAAAAAGATAAAAAACACCCTGATTTCGGTGGTTCTGCTAATTACATCTAGCAGACGCTCCCTTGTTAAATTCTCTCCTGGGCGAACAGAGAGTCGGAAATTATAGTATTTTCAAAGACTTAGTGCAAGCACTGTTTAAGTTTTAGGCAGGCTTAGGGAAATTCTCCGTAGATTTCGTCGTCATTTCACGTCTAAACGAGATAAATGCAGTCCTTTTGGGCAAAAAAAACCCGAAGTCTAGGCTTCGGGAAGAAGTCACTTGGAGTGACGGAGGAGATGCGTGAAGAGATGATAAACAAGCTCACACGAAATCTGAATATGCATAGTAGGCGAATCATTGGTCTTATGCTAGGGAAACTTAATGCTATCTGGAAAGTATCAAAATTCGCCCTAACAAGTACCGTCATTTGCTCTTTTTCAATGCTTTTTTAAGTTTTCTTTATAAAATTGGTGCAAATTCAATCCACAACTCTTTTCTTGCTCAAACGAATACATCAATAAATACATTCGCAAATTAGTGCTTTCGTACAACATAATTACAATAAGCTACAATAGCCGATTAGGTATTTAAACCAAACCAAAACAAACTAATACAAATGCAGGAGAGAATGCGATGGAAGCAAAGGTAAGTTGGACCGGTACTTCCGGTATGAGTTTTTTAGCAGAAACTGGTTCAGGCCACGCAGTTTTGATGGATGGTGCACCGGAAGGTGGCGGCCATAACCTTGCACCACGCCCTATGGAAATGGTATTACTGGGGACGGGTGGCTGTTCTGCTTATGACGTAGTACTGATATTGCGCAAAGGCAAACAAGATGTACGTGGCTGCGAAGTTAAGTTATCCGCTGAACGCGCCAGCACCGAGCCTAAGGTTTTCACAAAAATCCATTTCCACTTCGTCGTCACTGGCCGCAATCTCAAGCCAAATCTGGTGGAACGTGCGATCGCACTATCGCACGAGAAATATTGCTCAGCCTCGATCATGCTGGCCAAAACGGCAGAAATGTCACACAGCTATGAGATTATTGAAGACCTGACCCTCGCTTCGGAACACGATAAGTAAGCTATATCAAGTTTCACATCTCTTCAAAGTAAAAATGCCGAATAGATTTCGGCATTTTCCATTGTTGAGCACCAAACTTATATCAGGCTCAGATCAATCATCGTATAGGCGTGCTTCAGACTTTCGTATCAAGAGCGAAAATTTCTTTATACGATGTGTAGAAGGTGATGTACAGAACGACAAATACCACCAATACCAAAGGCAACAGAAAGAGATTTATTACTCCCAAAACGCCAGGCAGCAAAGTCGCCAATAATGCCAGCATTGCAGGCAGAGACAACAAAATCCCTGCCCAGGCAATTAAGTAAGTCGCAAATACAGCACGAGCGCGCCAAACGGCAAAAAAACTATAGAAAATGGCTTTCCCAACGCCCATACCATTCCACATAATCAAAGGCGCAGCAAACCAAAACCCCATCATTGCGGGTAAATTGAAGAGTCGCGCCAATAACAAGCTGCCGACGATCGAGGTTTCACGCAAAGCCCTCTCATCGATCACGCGATTATTACTCACAAAATCCCATAAAACCCCACCATCAACCGCCATCGTCACAGCAAATGACAGCATTAACGCCAATAATTGCAAAAAGCCAGAGATGCACAAAGCCTTCAATGCAGGAGTTCGGAAAGCAATGAAAAGCGCACCTGGTTGAAAAGCCTGATTTTCATCAACCTGCCTGCAAACCTGCATAAAACCCATCCCCAATACAGGCGCCAGTACCATCAAGATGACGATGCCAACATACTGAATAGCCACCATTCCGAACAAGCAGAAAATCAGCCCCATAAAGGAAAATAGCAATTCAAAAGGCCTTTTCTTTAATAATTGAGCAGCGTGGGTAATCCAATGCCATCCTGCAATTGCTTTAGGTGTACTCATGAAGTTAACATCAATTTTATTGTGGCAGCGGCGCTACCACTTGCGAAACTCGCAGGCGCAATATACGCTCGAAATGTGTAGGATCGTGCGGCGTCAGCATTTCAGCATCACGCGGCTGATAAAAATCAAATACACGCGACAACCAGAAACGGAAAGCCGCAGCGCGTAACATCGCTTGCCATGCCAAGGATTCCTCTGGCGTGAATGGACGCACCGCATGATAGGCGTTAAGCATGGCGTTGACACGTGGCAAATCTAACTCCCCTGTTGCCAAGTCGATGCACCAGTCATTAATCGTCACAGCGACGTCAAACAACCAACTATCACAACCCGCGAAATAGAAATCAAAAAAGCCCGTCAATTTGTCGCCATCAAACATCACATTATTACGGAACAAATCCGCATGTACCGGGCCTTGCGTCAAAGCACGATACGTAGGCGTCTGTGCAAAACTCGATTGAAATGCAATTTCATCCTGCATTAACTGGCGATTGGCATCGCTCAGAAATCCCAAAACCTTAGGCACAGTCACTTGCCACCAATCCAGCGAACGTAGATTTGGTTGATAGATAGTGAAATCTTGCGCAGCAAGGTGCATGCGCGCCAACATCGTTCCCACTTCAGCGCAATGCACAGGCAATGGCTCCATCTGTGAACTACCACTCAATTTGCTGACGATGGCTGCAGGTTTACCGTGCAAAGCGACACACAATTCACCGTCGGCATTCGCAATCGGCGCTGGCACCAGAACGTCGCGATCAGCTAAATGCCGCATCAATTTTAAGTAAAAAGGTAATTGCTCAAAATTCAGATTTTCGAAAATCGTGAGAACAAATTCACCCTGTTCTGTATCAATAAAGAAATTACTGTTTTCTATTCCTGAAGCGATGCCTCGAATTGCCAATGCTTTGCCAAGTGGGAATTGCGTCATCCAAGGGGCGAGGTCTTCTAGTGTTACCGATGTAAATACAGCCATGTCTTTATTTATCAATGATTAGGTAAATTATTTTTTCTCAGCCGGCATGGATGCCGATGTTGCACTGGTCGCATTCGCTGCTGAAGCAGCCGCTGAGCTTGCCGAAGCAGGTTTTGCTACTGGTGCGGACTGCACTTTCGTCGTACCAGTTTTTGACGTGGAGTAAGGGCCAGGTGCTAAGACTGGCAAAGACTCTGGCTCTTTAGTCTCTTTCTTGCCGCCAAATTCCATCACCTTCCATTGCGCAGCGCGGTTTGCGTCACCCTCTGGCGTCCCTTTTGGGGCGTTGTTTGGTTTCACTGTGTAAGTGCTTTTACCTGAACGTACTTGTACTTCAGTCAGTTTGCCATTTTCTTTGCGCTCGACTGTTTTCAGCTTAGTGCCTTCTGGCTTGATCAACTTAACGTCGGTTTCAGGACCCTCTTCCAGTTTTTCCAGTTTCGGTGGAGGTGGCGCTGCCTTTTCTTGCGCTGCGACCAGAGTCGAGGCGGAAATTGCAAAACAGGCAGCGATGAGGCTAGCGATGGTAGTCAAAGAAATTTTCATGATTTTCACTTTAAATGTGATCAATATGTAATGCGGAAAATACGGTCTATTCTGGCCTGATCAAAATTAATTGCGCTCAATGCAGCCAAAATACACAAGCTTGTCTAACATTGTAGCAAAGCCAGCGCTCTCCACGGGGAAAATGCACTGGCTTACTCTGCAAATCAGACAAACGACTAATCTTACAAGTACAACATACGCTGACGCTCTTCATCCGATGGCTCAATATCATGCGCTTCATAAAATGCAAAAATAGCATCAACAACATTTGCTGGCTCGTCGATTAACTGCACCAAATTCAGATCCTTATCCTCAATCAAACCCTTATCCGCCATTTGCGTTTTAATCCAATCCAAGAATCCCTGCCAAAAGCTGGTACCGACCAAGATCACCGGTATTTTTTTGGTTTTACCAGTTTGCATCAAGGTCAGCACTTCCATTAACTCATCCATAGTGCCAAAGCCACCTGGAAAAATCACATAAGCATCGGCGTACTTCACAAAAGACACTTTGCGTGCAAAAAAATGGCGAAAGTTCAAAGAAATGTTTTGCCAGGGATTGGTGGTCTGTTCATGTGGCAATTCAATATTGAGACCTACCGAGGCAGATTCACCATCAAAAGCGCCCCGATTGGCCGCTTCCATAATTCCCGGACCACCACCAGAAATCACGGCAAAACCTTCGTCGGATAAGCGTTTCGCCACATCCACACAATCCTGATAATAGGGATTATCGTGAGCAATACGCGCCGAACCGAAGATCGTCACCGCCGGCCCCAGTGCCGACAGGCGTTCGGTAGATTCGATAAACTCTGCCATAATCGTGAACATATGCCATGACTCACGGGCTTTTAAGGCGGTGGCCTTATCCTTGTCGACGATCTGGCGCAATTTTAAGATTCTTTTTCCGCTGTCATTCATACCTCAAATCCTTATGCAAAAAACTCTGTTATTAGTCGACGGCTCCAGCTATTTATACCGCGCTTTCCACGCCCTGCCCGATCTGCGCAATATGCGCGGCGAACCAACCGGCGCGATTCACGGCATGGTCAATATGATGCGTCGCCTGCGCCAAGATTATCCTGCAGCTTACATGGCTTGCGTGTTCGATGCCAAGGGCAAGACCTTTCGCGACGATCTCTATCCAGAATATAAAGCACAGCGCGCGCCTATGCCAGACGATTTACGCTTACAAATCGAACCAATACACCAAGCCGTTGCGGCGATGGGTTGGCCTATTTTGATGGTCGAAGGCGTAGAAGCTGATGACGTGATCGGCACATTGGCGGTGGAAGCCACTGCACGTGGCATGAATACCATCGTCTCCACTGGTGACAAAGATCTGGCGCAATTAGTCAATGCCAACGTGACTTTGATCAACACCATGAACAATGAAAAGCTTGATGAAGCCGGCGTATTGACCAAATTTGGCGTGCCTCCGAATCGCATCATCGACTATTTAACGCTGATCGGCGACACCGTCGATAACGTCCCAGGTGTCGCCAAGTGCGGGCCAAAAACTGCCGTGAAATGGCTGACCGAGTTTGATAGCCTAGATGGCGTAATCGCCAATGCGGATAAGATCAAAGGCGTGGTCGGTGACAATCTTCGTGCTGCCTTAAATTGGTTACCGCAAGGTCGAGTATTGATCACAGTGAAGACCGATTGCGATCTCGCTGGTCATCATATTTCTATCGACGAATCGCTCAAAGCGAAAGAAGAAAATCGGGAAGAAATGATCGCCTTCTTGCAACATCAAGGCTTCAAGAGTTTATTGCGTGAGTTTGGCGTTGACCCTGTGGCAGGCTCGGCACCAGCCAAAGCAGCGCCAGCGCAAGGCGGTTTGTTTGGCGACGACGCTGCTAACAATGCAACCAACAATGCTGTCGCAAGCAATACGCCCGCAGCAATCCCAGCCGCGCCCGCCGTCACACATTACGAAATGATTTTGACCGAAGCTCAGCTCGACACTTGGTTAGATAAAATCAATCAAGCCGCCCTCACCTCGGTCGATACCGAAACCACGTCGCTAGAACCGATGAACGCGCAAATGGTCGGCATTTCTTTATGCTGCGAAGCTGGCATAGCCGCTTACATTCCACTGGCACACAATTATCCAGGCGCACCAGAACAACTGAATCGTGAATTTGTACTAGGCAAAATGAAGGCGTGGTTAGAAGACGCGAGCAAAGCTAAGGTCGGACAAAACCTCAAATACGATAGCCACATCTTCGCCAATCACGGCATACAGCTGCATGGCATTTTGCATGACACCTTGCTGCAATCCTATGTCTTCGAATCACACAAATCGCACGACATGGATAGCTTAGCGATGCGTCATTTAGAACGCAAAACGATTAGCTTTGAAGAAGTCTGTGGCAAAGGCGCGTCGCAAATTGGATTCGACCAAGTCGATCTGGAACGTGCCACAGCTTACGCGGCAGAAGACGCCGACATCACTCTACAACTCCATCAAGCAATGTGGCCGCAAGTTGAACCTTACGATAAATTACGCTTCATCTACGACAAAATTGAATTGCCAACGTCCGTCGTTTTACAAAAGATAGAACGCAATGGCGTGCTGATCAATCGAGATTTACTCGCCACGCAATCACATGAAATCGGCAATCGTTTATTAGAGCTGGAACAAAAGGCTTACGAGCTGGCTGAGCAGCCATTCAACTTAAATTCACCCAAACAACTCGGTGAAATTTTCTTCGGCAAACTCGGCCTGCCCGTCGTCAAAAAAACACCATCCGGCGCACCATCCACCGACGAAGAAGTTTTACAAAAACTGGCAGAAGATTATCCACTGCCGAAGGTGTTATTGGAATATCGCGGCCTCGCCAAACTCAAATCGACTTACACCGACAAATTACCGAAGATGGTCAACAGCGATACCGGTCGCGTCCACACAAACTACGCGCAAGCCGTTGCGGTCACAGGCCGTCTCGCATCCAACGATCCTAATCTACAAAACATTCCCGTACGCACCGCCGAAGGTCGCCGCATCCGCGAAGCCTTTGTCGCCGCACCGGGCAATAGCATCGTCTCGGCCGATTATTCACAAATCGAATTACGCATCATGGCGCACATCTCGGGCGATGCGAGTTTGCTCAAAGCCTTTGCCGACGGCGAAGACGTGCATAGAGCAACAGCATCAGAAATTTTTGGCGTCACATTAGCGGAAGTCACCAGCGAACAAAGACGTTACGCCAAAGTGATTAACTTCGGCCTGATCTACGGCATGAGCGCATTTGGCTTAGCAGGCAACCTCGGCATAGAACGTAGCGCAGCGCAAAGCTACATCGACAAATATTTTCTCCGCTACCCAGGCGTCGCGCACTACATGGCCGACACCAGACTCCAAGCCAAAGCCCACGGCTACGTAGAAACCGTCTTCGGCCGCCGACTCTGGCTACCAGAAATCAACAGCCCGAACGGCCCACGCCGCCAAGGCGCAGAACGCGCGGCGATTAATGCGCCTATGCAGGGTACGGCGGCGGACTTGATTAAACTGGCGATGATTGCGGTGCAGGGTTGGTTAGAAACCGATCAGCTCAAATCCAAAATGATTATGCAAGTACATGATGAATTGGTGCTGGAAGTTGTGGCTGAAGAGTTGGAATTAGTGAAGCGTAAGTTGCCTGAATTAATGGCTGGGGTGGCTGAATTGAAGGTGCCTTTGTTGGCTGAGGTGGGGGTTGGGTTGAATTGGGAAGAGGCGCATTGATATGTGGAGACAACCGATATTTCTCCTTCTGTGCGTCATTTTGATGAATTTATTCATCGATAGACCTGCATTAGCACAAATAAGATCGGAAGAAATAAGTGTCTATACCGATTTAGTGAAAGCACTATCAAAAGAAAACCCTCAAAACCCAGTCCTTGTCATATTAGCGAAGACAAGGCCGTTATCACAAAGCTTGTTGACATCAAAGGCAGATGAAATAAGTGGGCTCATGCCAATTGCAACGAAGTCTGTAATTTCAGATTTTTTAAACGTTGGCGAAAAGGAGCTGCATTTCGACATTCAAAAACTAACGTCCACACTTGGTAATAGAGTAATCGCACTTTCAGAAAAAGACTACATAAAGCTATTCAATGGATCAATGAAATTAAAGGAAGCATGGAAGAATTTTTACCGTCAGTTTCCGAAATCACACAGTCTAATTAAGTTTTCACGTGTCGGCATAGATAAAGAAGGCAGACAAGCTTTAGTGCTTCTATCAATTTCCTCAGGAGGTCAATTTGGTGCTGGTGATCTTTTCCTATTATCAAAGGAAAACGGACGATGGAAAATTACCCAGCAAGTAAATATTTGGATTACTTGATTCGACAATTCGATAAGAAGTAACCTTTTCGTAAAATATCAACCGCCGCAGGTATATTGTGCCGCATGAACGTTAACAATGACTATCCATCATTTTCTTAGGTGCGTTGGATTTGCACATAAAGTGCTTTGCTGTTTTTCATTTCACCTTCAGACGGTACAATACGGTTCTGCCGATTAACCCTACGCACTACTTCCTATGAAAGAAAAAAATGGACAATGTGTTTTCAGCTTGGATTAGATCTCACCCCATAAAATTTCTCGTTGTGCTGTCTTGCTGGATATTTGCCTTGGATTTTCTGGCGTTAAAACTCCACAGCGAATCGAAAAGTAACTCTTCAAATATGCAGATTCTGCACAAAGAAACTACTAACTCAGAGTCGGAATTGGATAAGCTACTTCGTCGACTTACAAGAAGTGGAATTCATGAAGTCATACGTCTTGGTGACTCGGTGAGCTATCAAGAAAGCGCAGGATCTTTTTCAGACAATACCAAGGAATTAACCGAACTAGGCTTTATTCGAGAATACACCGCGGCCGAATACGCAGACGCAAAAGCAAAAAATGAGAAGATTTCGTTTGGCTTCAAAACGACAGATCTTGGAAGGCAAGCTCAGGCAAAGTTATTCGAAAAACTCGAATTTGCAGTTAAGAATTAACTTTGCAGCCTGATCAAGCCTAATCATTTCCTAAGATGCCAACACCCCCAGGGTAAGCGGCCATAAATAAAACCTACTTACCATCCCGCTGATGCACCTCAAGCATCCTTGCTTCGATCTCACGCTGTAAAGCTAAGCCTTGACTAGGCGGCGGCGGAGCCACAAGCGGTCGTTGTGCCGATGGCACCCAAGGGTCGCGTAGTGGAGTTTGTTGCGCCTCTGAAGGAAGCGTGCTGACAATGCTAGTCGCAACAAAGCTTGGCGGTGCGGCTAGTGTATTTGCCGTTGGCGTGGTTGCCTGCACTCCTGTCAAAGTTCCTCGATAAAAAGCTTGCAGATCCGCTTTGCTAGCCACACGAGCGGCGTCGTCTAAATAGGTCATATGTCCACCGGCATAATTGCGCACGATCACGCGACTGGGCTGATTCAGTCGTGCCAGATCCTGTTCGGTTTGGTAGAAAGGCGTTGCCAAATCGTGATAGCCATTCAACGTCAGTACACGCAATTGTGGGTTCAGTGACAATGCCGCGCCTAGGTCTGGCACGGTGTCTGGCAGATTCCTACCCGCGTGACGAAAGTCCCAGTTTTCAATAGCGGTGCCTGATAGCACATAAGTTGACGCGTTGCGGTAGCGCAGTGTATCGCGCAGATAGCTAGTGATTGCGCTGGAAAATGATGCGCTGATGATGGTGCTGGAAGGATCGCCCTCACTGGCCAATGCGCTGCCGACTGGCGCTGACACACGTGCATCGTAACGACCAAGCAAGCTACCACTTAGCAACTGGTTGCGAAATAGTCCAGCTTGCATATTAAAACTACTTTGCCAAAGCGTAAGCGTCGTGCCGGTATAGTCACTGAGCAGCGGAGGTAACTCGGCAGGGACAGTACCGCCAGCTAATAGTGCATTCACTGCTGGCGTATAACGACGCGAACTAAAGTCACGTATCTGCGTCATATAGGCACTCAAATCGTCTACCAGCGGTCGGGTCAAGCGGTAATACTGACCCGTCGCGGCATAACTAGGTAAGTAGCCGCCGCAACTTATAACTGCCGGGCTAACGACACCACAATTGCTGTTGTAGTCCATTGCTGGCGATTGCAGCACTAGGCCAGTGAGTCGCACACCTGCACTTTCTAGCAGCGCTGCCAACACCGCAGTACGCGGCCCACCATACGACTCACCGAACAAGTATTTAGGTGACGCCTGACGAGCATTAACGGTGATGTAGCGCTGGACAAAATCACGAAACACCGCTGCATCAGCATCCACACTCCAAAAACTACGATTGGTAAAAGGTGCAATCGCCTGCGACAGGCCACTGCCAACCGCATCGACAAAAACCAGATCGCTGGTATCGAGCAAGCTTTCGGAGTTGTCCACTAAAGCAAAGGGGCGCGGCACGGTAGTAGACGGGATCCCGGTCGCCAAACGTTTAGGTCCATAGGAACCCAAATGCAACCAGACGCTTGCCGAACCGGGTCCGCCGTTATAAAAGAAAGTGATGGGTCGAGTTGCGGCTGGCTGATTATCGGCAGTATAAGCAACATAAAAAAACGAAGCCTGATCCTGCCCTGTTCCTGGCGCTTTTGCCGTTAAGTGGCCTGCTCTGGCAGTGTAGGGAATGGTGACGCCGTTCAAAGTGATACTGTGCGTCGTATTGGCGGTCGCGTCGACGGCTGAGGTCAGCGAGGCGTTGGCATTTGAGGCATAACTGACCGTATCAACCAAGGTGCCTGGCAATTCTGCCACTGGATCGGAGGTGCTGGCACTGCCACCACTACTGCCACCTCCACCACAAGCACCTAGCAGCAATAGCGACGTCAGCATGCCGCTTCTTAGCCATTGATGTACAGATGTCTTCATCTTCCACCTCCATGCATACAAACATTTAGCAAATTCCAGCCGCTCGCTCTCAGTATTTCATAACAAGTCGAATACCACAATCAACGTTTCTGTGATCACTAGAGCCACTGCACAGTCACGCAGTCTTAGCGTGAGGCGTTGGCAACGACTTCTCTATAATTTATTACCGCACTACGGCTTCGCCTGTTACATCCGACGTACTCAATTATTTGCATTACAATCCCGTAAAACATAGCTGATTCACGCAGGCAATCGATACGCAATATTCGCGTTTCCAGCGCTATGTGAATGCAGCAAGCAAAGAAACGCTGATCTCTTTATACAAATCAAATGACCTAAGTTCATCAAATAATCCTCTATGCAAACTAATCCACTTCTCCAAAAACTCACGTTCCTACACGAAATAGATCGTCTGAAATCAGTCATTCGACAGTCGCCTTTACTTGATCGCAGTCGCAAAGAAAACAGTGCGGAGCATTCTTGGCATTTAGCGATGTATGCGCTGTTATTGCAAGACTATGCGACAGTTCCAGTGGACGCAAACCGCGTCATCAAAATGTTACTTCTACACGATATCGTTGAGGTGGATGTGGGTGATACTCCGCTCCATAGTTCAGCTTCACCCGAAGATCAATATCACGCGGAAATACAGGCTGCCGCGCGTTTATTCGGCCTCTTGCCAGAACCAGAGAGCAGCGAACTACTGGCGCTGTGGAAAGAGTTTGAAGAAGCACAGACAGAAGATGCAAAGTTTGCGAAAGCTTTGGATAGGGTTCAACCTTTACTGGTGAACGTGATCACCGGTGGCGGAACCTGGAACGACAATGGCGTATCACTAGAGCTAGTTCTACAGCGCTATGGGCCAACAATACAACGTGGTTCACCTATATTGTGGCAATTGTGTGAGCAGTTGGTTCAGAAGCATTTTGGTCCAAACCAGTAAATCACTTTTTTAAACAAGGCGCGCTCAATGTAATTTCGTCTTTGCGAACTGATGGCGCACCATAGTTTGGATTTGGTTTGAATAATTAGTATGAAGACTTATCTGAAATTACTTGCCTAACATCAGGTAAGCAATGTCGCGAGACCGGGATATTTAACAATATTCTCTAAATATCAATTTTTAATATTGCAATTTATTACACATTAACTGATCATAAGGGTTTATTTTAATGTTTATAAACCGATGCAAGCTACGACAAATCCGCAGCAGAAGAAAACTCCCATAAGATTCAAATATAAGCCTAAATTTTTGCGGCTTTTATTTGCAATTCTTGTCTTTGCCCTCCTCAGCTATCTCTCGATCAATGACGCAATACATAATGATCGTGGTTTGGTCATTAATAACATCTTCCATTTTTCACGTCGCGGCGCGACAGTTCTTTATTCATTTTTTGCTCTTTGTTTCACCCTGATTTTCTTCATATCGATCATTTTTTTCTACACCAACATCACAACAAAAAAAGAGATCTATGTTTTTGACTCACAAGTTAATTTGCCCAAAAGTGCCTTCAGCAGCGAAATGATTTCAATCAAATATAAACACATTCTTAGTCTAAAAATGAGAACGCTGGAAAAACAAAGATCGCTGCTGATAGAGCATATAAACGGCACTACGGTCATTAGCGAAGAGATGCTAGAAAATAAGGCCGCATTTGAAAAACTAACTCACTACTTGGCGGTTTATAACAGTATCTGAAACGAAGCGTCCGATCGCCGATTCGCTAGGGGAAATTAATATGACAATAATAAAAGGTAGGCACGATGAGAGCATGCCCACGCAACATATTGATGCGATATGCTTTATGAATTGTAAGCATCTAGGGAATGATGATCATTGTTTGATCAGACAAGGTAGGATACCTACACTATTTCGGCTCATTCTTACGAAAACACCTCCGTCGATTGCCTGAGCACTACTCTGGTAGAAACCGCGCTTAAGGCAATGCCATGTATCATTTCATCGACCGTGGTGCAGCAGTCTGCAAGTATGCTGACCTGGTATTTTTCTGCAGCTTTGGAAATAGCCGTATGCGTCACGCAATTTTGCGTCATCATGCCGCAGATGAATAATTCTTGTATATCTTGTGCCTGCAAAATATTATCCAGATTCGTATGATGAAAACCATCTGCGTGGCGCTTAATGACGATAGGAGCATCGGGGGCGGCAGCTAAAATACGTGGGTGAATTTGAACACCTTCACTGTCTTCATTGAAGAATGGCGACACACCATTATCCGGATTAGCGATATGCTGGACATGGATAATCTCAACTTTGTTTTTGATCGCATTGGCAATCGCTAATTCGATGTGTGTTAAGGTTTTATCTGCATTCCATAGAGGGAAATTTCCGCTTGGGAAATAATCGTTTTGTACGTCGATGACAATGAGTGCTTTGCGCATGATGTTCTTTCATTTGTGCTTGGAAAGTGAACATGATAGACATTCGATGCTCCGTTGAGAATTGTAAACTGTGTGAATTTAAAGGCTTTTGCTTACATCTTGAAAGTATAAAAATAATGGACAAAATGAATCGCGCCATTTTGCATCAGCTCAAGCAAAATAGTCGCAAGACTTGGCAGCAGATTGGGAAGGAAGTACATTTAACTGGGCAAGCGGTGGCGGCGCGTGTATTGCAAATGGAAGATCAGGGTCTGATCACTGGCTATACGCTACGGCAAGATAATGCGGAACGCCATTTTATTACCGTATTCATGGAGACTTCTGATTTTGCTGGATTTGAACTTTTTTTGAAAAACGATACTCATATCGAGGCGGCTTATAAAGTGACCGGAGAAGGCTGTTATCAATTGATTTTTATTTCGCAAAATACTGGTGATCTGGAACCGTTTTTAAATGCCATGCTTAGCTATGGTCGCTACAAAGTCGCGACAGCGATCCGGCATATCAAATAGCCTTTTAATTGGTGTAATGCGGCTTTGCCTGTTACGCACTGTGTATCTATCATTGCAAGCCACATTCGCACCTTGACCTTACCTCTGTTAAATAAATCCCTATAATCATGAATCTAAAAAATACTGCGCGTATCACGATGATGGCTTGCGCTTCCCTGTTATTGACAGTCCCGGCAGTCGCACAATCAACGCAAGAAAATGCCACGATCAATCAGTATTACCAATTATTGCGTACCAATTTCATTCAGGACAATCCTTACCAAACTGTCGCCTTTGTCGAGCAACGCTGGCGTATCGCTGGCAATACGGGTTTCAATGAAAGTATCTGGCACGTAGAAAAAATCTTGCAGCAAGCGGGCTATAAAAAAGAGGTATCCGGCGAAGCTGAAGCACCTTTGAGCTACCGAATCGAGTCAAGAAAAATGAAGCAACCGACTTGGGAACCAATTGATGGCAGCTTGAGCCTAGCAGGTGATACCGAGCCTTTGCTGCGATTTAGCAGTAATCGGAATATGTTGGCGATCAATTCCGCGAGCACTGTAGCCGGAGGTGTCACCGCGGAAGTCGTTAATGTTGGGCGTGGCCGTGCGCAAGATTTTACGGATAAAGACGTCAAAGGGAAAATCGTCTTCGCGGAAGGCGGCATCGCTAGTTTGTATATGAACGCCATGAAGGCGGGGGCAATTGGTGTCTTGTCTTATGCGATGCCAGCTTATACCCAGCCAGAGAAGCATATCAATTCGATTCAGTTTCAAGGCATCCCTTTTTTAAATCCTGATCAACCGGAAACGCAAAAATGGGGTCTGGTTTTATCGTATCGCGCTAAAGAAAAGTTGAAAGCACGTCTGGCACAAGGTCAGACTTTGGCGACGGTAAATATTAAAACCTCGATTTATCCAGCAGAAGAATTAACCCTGATTGCGAATGCACGCGGGACTTCAAAGCCAGATGAACGCTTCGTATTCAGCGCGCATGTGCAAGAACCCGGCGCCAACGATAATGCCAGCGGCGTTGGAACGTTAGCCGAGATGGCGCGTGTGACGGCGCGTCTGGTACAAGATAAAAAGTTCGCACCACAACGCACGATTACTTTTTTGTGGGGCGATGAAATACGTTCGACCGATCGTTATATTCGTGAAAATCCTAAACGTGCTGAAGGTATCAAATGGGGCCTGAGTTTAGATATGGTGGGCGAAGACACCGCAAAAACGGGCGGTAGTTTCTTAATTGAGAAAATGCCTGATCCATCAGCAATCTGGACACGCGGCAACGACAAACATACTGAATGGGGAGGCTCTGTCCTCAAAGAATCCGATATGGTTCCCAATTATTTCACCGACTTTTTAATTAACCGCTGCCGTCAACAAGGCAAAGACAATGGCTGGGTAATCAATGCCAATCCCTATGAAGGTGGTAGCGATCACACGCCATTTTTAAACGCCAAAATCCCCGGACTGTTGATGTGGCATTTCACCGATGTGTTTTACCACACCGATGCGGATAGACTCGATATGGTATCCAAAACGTCGATGCAAAATGTGGGAATTAGCGCATTAGCTGCGGCCTTCACATTGAGTAGTGCGGATGAGCAAAGCAGCATTTATCTGGTGCAAGAACTTCTGGACAACGCGACATCGCGTCTGGAAACAGAATTCTCTCTAAGTAAGAAAGCAATTGCTGCTGGTGCTAAGGCAAAAGATGAACAGCATATTATTGAAGTTTGGGCGGATTGGTACCAAAAGGCTTTCGACAAAATGCAAGATATCCCTGTAAATGGCATCACTTCAAAATTGCAAACGCAAATTGATGCAGCGAAAGCGAAACTGCAACAAGAGAATCTAAGAATGCAAACGCAATTAAGCAAATAGTTGCACTCAATTTTTATAGTCGGGAAATGCAACTAATTGCCGATAGGATTGTCTGAAAGTGTTCACGTATTTGTAATGAAAACGACTTTATGCAAACATTTTCTAAAACTTTTCTAACGGCAACGATTCTTCTCTCTAGCATAACTGCCTTGTCCAATGCCCATGCTCAAAACAATGCGGCATTTACTTTTCAACTCAACATGCATGGATCTCGGTTTACCCCGAATCAAGCTGGCACACCTGATCAGGTCATAGCGGAGGTCAATGCGAAGCAAACCGTTTACCTAGATAACCAAGCGCAATTTCAGATCCAAACGAATACTTTGTATCCGGGAGAAATTGAATTTGGCTTTTTAATTAAGGGAAATGCCAAAGGCATGGTCACCGCGGACATGCTGCTCTGGCGCAATGGTTATGAACTTGATCGTGCTGACAGCAAGGCAGCACGTCAAACTTATGCCGACCTCAGTTTTTTGACGCCAAGTTTGTTAAAAACGCTTGCTACAAATCGTCAAGCTATGACGACACCTGCTGAGTATCAACAAGACTACCAGTTTGAAAGTTTTATCGACTTTGCCTCCAGGCCTGCCACGCTGGTGGTACGCAAATCGGATCAAGCCATCGTCTCCGCACGCGTCGGCAATATCAGCTATGAATATGCGATAGGCACAGATAGTAGTTACGACGTGACCGTTAAGAATAACGGTGCACTCAATGCAAAGTGGCACATAGAAACAAAAGCCACTCCATTACAAAACCTGGAACTTAGTGTAGCCAGCGCTTATGTGGAAAAACAGGATAAAGGAAGTTTGCGTGTTGAGGAGTTGAGCGATGGCGTCTATCGCATCAACGGTACTGCGTCGAATTATCACAGCCATTTCGTCGTCGGCGATCAGAGTATTGCCATATTTGATGCGCCAGTCAGCCCAGTCGAGACGGCACAAATTCGTACACTGATAGAAAAAACCGTACCGGGCAAAAAAATCAGCCATGTCATTTTTTCGCATACACATCGCGACCATATAGGCGGCGCCGCAAGCTATCTGCAAGCAGGCGTAGATTTCTTAACCGGCAAAAACGGTAAGATTTCAGTCGCGCGCCAATTTACTAACGGAGTTAACGAACAAACCAGAGAAATTGACAGCGAGCAATTGATTGATTTAGGAAACCGGCCGATTCGCATTTTCCCCATCAATAGTTCGCATGCTTCAGAGATGCTAGTGGCCTATGACCAAAAATCACAAACATTATTGCAAGGTGATTTTATTACGCTCGCTGAAATTGGTCCTGTTACAGCGGGATTTAAGGTCAACGAAGAACTGCTTAACTTCATTCAAGAACGTCGCTTAACCGTCAATCGCATCCTTGGCGTACACGGTCGCCATACCAATTTAAATGAACTCAAAGAAAGCGTCAGATTACGCATGCAGAAGAAATAATCTCAAAATAGTTCAGGGGGAAACTACTAGCTTGCATAGCCCAGCTAGTAGGTTCCCTTGATTTGGAACTGTTGCGCCTAGCTTACGCCCTTATATTTTGAAGCTGAAAT
Source organism: Affinundibacterium flavidum (assembly GCF_014284175.1). Lineage (GTDB taxonomy): Bacteria > Pseudomonadota > Gammaproteobacteria > Burkholderiales > Burkholderiaceae_D > Undibacterium > Undibacterium flavidum. The sequence continues at coordinate 12,151 of NZ_JACOGA010000019.1, read as the reverse complement.
CTTCATCGGCTTAGCGTATATTGTTGACACGCCTTCAACTTCTTCAAAACAGGCGTCAACCTATTCTAAAATCAAGAGGAGACAACATGACACTACTACAATTATGGCTGCCTATTTTAGTCGCTGCGATCGGCGTATTTTTTGCCAGCAGTCTGATACATATGGTTTTTAAATGGCATAACTCGGAATATCGTGCTTTGCCGAATGAAGATGAAGTACGTAATGCCTTAGGGAGCGTCAAACTCAATCCCGGTTTGTATTCGACACCACATTGCACGGATATGAAGGAAATACAAACCGATGCCATGCAACAGAAGTTTATTCAAGGTCCGGTCGCACTAATTACGATTCGTGCCCCAGGTGCACCTGCCATGGGTAAATATTTACTGCAGTGGTTTATCTTAAATATCGTCATCGCTAGCTTAGGTGGATTATTGGCTTTGCAAACGATGGGAATTCAAGCCAATCCACATTACGCAGGACATTTTATTGGACTGTTTACGATGATTGCTTATGCTTGCGGTAGTGTGCAAGAATCCATCTGGATGGGTAGACCTTGGTCCGCCACATTGAAAAATATTCTCGATTCTTTGATCTACGGTGCAGTGAGTGCCGTCGTGTTCTGGCAACTGTGGCCATCACACTAAACAACTATCGCTTGAATTGATAAAACTGAATACAAGACGTAATGCCACAGGTATTACGTCTTTTTTTACGACCAGATTCAAGCAAAATCCAGCGTGCGCGAACGTAAGACTTTATCTACAGTTAATTCCATTGATCATTTTTTGCATTCACCGCTACACTGCCAGCTCCTGTTTTCCCAAAAATAATATCGGAGACACTCATGATTTTTCCTCGGCAATTCAAACAATCTATCCTCGCCACCAGCATGTGTGCAGGCTTATTTGCTTCGAGTATGACGACTAACAGCCAAGCACAGTCATTGGATATTTTGCAAAGCAGTGCACTCAAACCAGATGATTTGGTTGTGAGCATGGTGCGTCAATTAGATCTGGAAAAATATAAGGCGACGATTAAATCCTTAACCGAGTTTGGTGATCGACGTCAGGGAACTGAACGTAATCGCCGAGCCTTAGATTGGATAGAAGCCCAACTGAAATCTTACGGTTGCACAAATACTGAGCGCTTGCAATTTGATTATACGCAAGCACCATCAGCAACTTCAGCGCAGTCAGCGCCATCGGCACAGTCAGTACCATCGGCCACAACCACTGCGACACCTGCACCGCGCAGAAACGTCATCCCTAGCGGTGGCTTAGGCGGCGGCGCTGGTCAGGGCGGTAGCACCTTATTTGGTAAGCGCGCAAAGACGGGAGTAAATACCGACCCGCTACTTCAAACCAATGAAAAGTTGCGTACATTAAATGCAGAACAAACACCCGTGGGTACTTCACAACGTGAGAACGTGTATTGCACCAAAATCGGGAAGAAAAATCCAGATGAGATGTACATCGTCGGTGCGCATTTTGATGGCATAGGCTTTGGCGAAGCAGCGAATGACAATGGTTCGGGCACTGCCTTAGTGATGGAATTGGCACGTATCTTTAGTTCACCAGAAATCGACACCGATAAATCAATACGCTTTGTTTTATGGAATAACGAAGAGACTGGTTTGAACGGTGCTTATGCCTACGTCGCACAACGCAAAGATTTGCAAGGCATAGAATCACCAAAAGGTTCTGGCAAATACCCAGAACCCAAATGGCTGGGCATGATACAGCACGATATGATGCTGTGGGATCATGGCATGCCGGTGCCGCAATTGGATGCGCACGGCAAACAAGTTCTCGATGCCGAAGGTAAACCAGTCTATGTCTCGCCCAAAGAGCAACGTGCAGAAGCCGATGTGAATATCGAATTTCAATCGACATCTAAACAAGCCGAAGGGGCGGCCAAATTGGCGTGGTTTTTCCGTGCGGCGAATGATAAATATGCGACGACTTATCCTGCTGCAGTGGGTTTCCATATGACGAATACTGACTCAGTGCCGTTCATGGATGTGGTACCTGCAATTTCTTTGCGTGAAAATGAGCGTGGCATGCAAATTGGTGCAGGTTGGAATCCGAACTGGCACCAGCCCAGCGATGTGTTTAGCACGTATTCGGATAAAGACTTCATGCTGGGTTTGAACGCAGCGCAGACGACTTTATCAGCGGTAGCCATTTTGTCGGGGGCGAAAATTGCACCCGTCTCAAAAAAATAAGTAAATAATAAGCGTGCTATTACAACAGGAGAGCTTCACGCATAGGATGAGAAATTTCATTACTGTCTGGAATAGTTTCCTTGGGAGTTTTGGCTGAATACTTCCTTCTACCACGAGCGGAAACAGCATACAAAGGTCGCAGAATCAAAGCATGCTTTGACGGACGTTCAGATTCGAATGACATTCATCAACGCAAAAATAATTAAAATTTCTCCCTATTTTGTATCATTCAAGCACTTCGCTATCGCTGAACTACCCTCACCCTAGCCCTCTCCCGCGTGCGGGAGAGGGAATATTCAAGCTCACAATTTGCGACTGACTCTTCGCGGAATTGACGGTACGTAGTACCAGTCTTAGCTGAGCATCGTGAGCACCCCGCTAGAGCAAATATTTAACGATATATTGCCTTCCATCTACAGCTCTTCTCTAATCTTGCGTTTATAATAGCGATATATTTTTTACATATTTACATCTATCGTCGTGTTTGCACGACTGGAATCGGTATGAACGCTATTTTCCGCCCGCATGGCCGGTTCAAAATTTGGATAGAAGGTCAGTTTTTACTGACCGAAGTCACAGGTCCATGGAACCGCGAACTCATAGAATATTGGGCGGCGCAGGCATTAGAATTGGCGCAAGAATTTACTACAGCGCGTCCGTATATTGCGATCACGACGGTCTACGAATCCATTTTATGCCCGGGCGATGCGATCGACAGAATAGCCAAGGCCATAGAATACAGTCACACACAACTACCCTGTCTGGGCAATTTAATCGTTGCAGCGGACAATGTAGAGGGTCGGGATCTCGTGCTATCGACATACCGCCGTATAGGTCTGCATCATTTCTTTCCTGATTTTGCCAGCGCCAAAATCTGGGCAGAGCACGCGCTCAAAACGCACCCAGCAGTCATTCCGTAGCCACGCCCCCCCCCTTTTTATCACCTCTTAATCACTCTTTATTTATGCTTTAGTCTTTGCCTAGGCAGTCGCACGTCCGTCGTTCAGGCGATACCACGTTCATCACGGAACTATTTCCAGTTTTGCCCTAAGCTCAGCTATGATGTTCTATAGGAGCAATATCAGCAAAACCAGTTGGAGGCATCATGGCACTGTTCGATCATCTTATCGTCATCCTGATTTTAGTCGCGATCAGCGGTTTTTTTTCAATGTCGGAAATCGCCTTGGCTGCAGCACGCAAGGTTAAATTACAAATTCTCGAAGCCGATGGGAACGGGCGCGCAAGTAAAGTACTTGCGCTACAACAGGAGCCTGGGCACTTCTTCACCGTCGTACAAATCGCCTTAAATGCAATCGCCATTCTCGGTGGTATTTTGGGTGAACAATCCTTAACGCCTTATTTCGCTCAATTATTTCATTCGCTATTCGGTAACGCTGGCTGGCTAGACACCCTAAGTTTTATGAGTTCATTTATTTTTGTGACCTCAGTTTTCATTCTGTTTGCCGACTTGATGCCAAAAAAACTGGCGATGGTCGCACCCGAAAGCGTAGCAATGTTTGTAGTCGCACCGATGATGTTGTGCGTAAAATTATTCAAGCCTTTGGTGTGGATATTCAATGGCTTATCTGATTTGATTTTTACGACTTTCAAATTACCAACCGAACGTGATGATCAAATCACTTCAGATGAAATTCATGCAGTGGTAAATGCCGGTGCCGAAGCTGGCATTTTGCAAACCCGCGAACATGACATGATAGGCAATGTGTTTGAACTAGAAAGTCGCACGGTGCCGTCGGCGATGTCGCAGCGCGATAGCATCGTCTATTTGAGCCTACAAGATAATGAGGAAAGCATACGGCAAAAAATTGCCGAACATCCGCATACCAAATTTCTGGTGTGTGATGGGCAGATTGATAAAGTCGTCGGTTATGTCGAATCCAAAGATATTCTCAAGCGCATACTCACCAATCAGGCATTTTCTAAAGTACAAGAATTATCTTTACGCACTGCCTTGGTCGTACCAGATTCTCTAACCTTATCCGAGATGCTGGAACAATTTAAGGCAACTCGTGAAGACTTTGCGGTGATCTTAAATGAATACGCTTTAGTCGTCGGCATCATCACTTTGAACGATGTATTAAGCACGTTAATGGATGGCATGGTGCATCCTTACCTCGAAGATCAAATCGTCAGACGCGATGATAATTCTTGGTTAATCGACGGCGCAACCACCATAGAAGATGTGTGCCGTGCCTTGGATATTGAGGATTTACCGGAGAGCGGCAATTACGAAACGATTGCGGGATTCATGATGACCATGTTAAGAAAAATCCCTAAACGTACGGATTTCGTGATGGTTGGTGATTACAAGTTTGAGGTCGTCGATATTGACCAATTCCGTATCGATCAATTGCTAGTAGTGAAGAAAAGCGCCACCGAGAGTAAGGCATAAATTAAACCGCACTGCGATTGCGAACCTTTCAAAAAAATACGCCGGCATTGTCAAACCGGCGCATTTTAAGACTATAAGAAATTGGATGTTTTATTTCACTTTCTTAGCCGGAATGTCCCGTCCGCCCTGAGTCAGTATCAATTGTGTGACTTTGCCTTCAGTATCTTTTTCAAATTTCAACTGCGCGCCTACATCAGGAGCTTTGAAGGTATCAGCGCTGACGGGGACAATGCCCACCGTGCCTTGCCCGGTTGCCTGCGTGATGTAACGAGTTCCCTCACGACGAACATTCAAAATAAAGTTAGGCTGAATCTGGTAATCGCCTTCAAATACGGCAAACTGTTCTGCAGACATCTCAAATGCTTTAGGCGCTTGTGGTAAGGCTTCGTTCAACTTTGGATGGACAATTGAAGTTCCGTTTTGGTGCACCGTCAACCCTGTAACTTCTCCTTGACTATTTTGTGCAAATTCAACGCGCAGCAGAGAATTATTGTCCTTAAAAAATCCATTGGAAGAATACGCTTGCATCACCGTTCGCGGTCCATCGGTGCGCGTCATGACTAACTTATCATCCTCACGCACAATAAGACGGCGATTCTTGTCATCGATACGATACACACCGGTGAAACGATCTAAGGCTTTTTCATCTAACTTCACAGCCTTAAATTCCGGGATAGGCTTACCTATTGCACTAGCAGCCAATCTGCTCGCCACCATCTCCGGCTGAGCCAATCCACCATCCGCATTGGTCAACACCGCCACATACACATGATCTTTCGGCAGACTTAAAGCGAAAGTGGAAAAACCAGGAATGCCGCCACCATGTGAAAGCATAGCTTGTCCTTCAAACTGACCAACACCCCAACCATAACCATAATTCGTGTCTTGCCCATTCTTCAATTTGTAAGACGTAAACGCGCGCTTCCAATGTTCTGCCTTCAGCAACTTACCCGCACTAACTGCCGCATCCCATTTCGCCAAATCGTCGACCGTTGAGCACAATGAACCTGCCGCATAAGGCTGCGTCATACTGATCACAATAGAAGGCTCAAAGTTTTCTGTACGCTTGGAATAACCCAAAGCTTTCATCTGTGGATGACGTTCAAAATTTTCGTAAGCTGTGTGCTTCATGCCCAAAGGCTCAAACAAATGTTTCGCCACATAATTGGCATAGCTTTCGCCGCTCACTTTTTCTATCAAAGCACCCAGTAAAAAATAGCCTGAATTATTGTATTTCCAGGCGGTTCCCGGTTCAAATTCGAGTGCATCGTTTTTAAAGCTATCGAGCATTTCTTGCACTGAAATATCTTTGCCTGCACCCGCCACAAAACCTGGCTTGCCGGTGTAACTTGGTATTCCCGAAGTATGTGTCAACAAATGTTCAACCGTAATCTGCTTGGCACTTTCTGGAAAATCTGGGAAATAGCGTGTCACAGGGTCGTTCAAACTTAACTTTCCGGCTTCCACCAACTGCAAGATCGCCACCGCAGTAAATTGCTTTGTGATCGAACCTAAGCGCATCACATGATCAGCTTGCAGCTTTTCCGCTTTCGCCAGATTGGCGATGCCATAAGCTTTGCGCAGCAAGGTCTTGCCATCTTTGATCACAATTACAGTCGCGCCTGGTTGATCATTTTGATAGTAGTTGCTGACCAACTTATCTAGTTGCTGGGTAGTTGGAGCGTTGCTCACCTGCTTGCTGCTTGCTGGAGGGGTGCCTGATTGCGTCCACGCCAACGCTGGCTGCGCCAACATCAATACCGCCAGGGCAATTGGAGTAAGGGCTTTAATGGTCATAGTTGACATGCTGTGATTCCTTTAAAAAGTGGTCAAAGATAAAAGGTAAAAGCTAAAGGTCAAAAAAATAGTCAAGCTTAAGCTGCTGAAAAAACAGATTGATTTTGATAGCTTTCTAATTGATTTTGAGTCAATTGCGATAGTCATCCTAATAGCACTGCAAACTTGTTACCTGACATTTGCGATAGAACGCAAAAATCGTGTATTGAAGCCATCTAGATCAAAGATTAATGAATTTCCACAAGACAGATGACTCAACTTTCTTCATTCGACTATGGCATACTTAATATTTTTTATATACTGTATCTTACACTTCAGTGTTCTCAGACAGAGCACATCTACACCTACCCTTACATGCCTAAGAAAGATTCGCACAATATGATTCAACTCTATTACTCACCCGGCACTGCCTGCCTGGCACCACATTTTCTTTTAGAAGAACTTGGTCTCGCTTATGAATTGGTGTTAGTCGATACCAGCAAACAACAACATCAGACTGAGGCTTATCTCAAGCTGAATCCCAAAGGAAAAATCCCTCTTTTAATCGACCAAAACAATGCCGATTTATCACTCACCGAAAGCGCGGCGATTTGTCTGTATCTGGCTGAGAAATACGCAACTCATGCGACAAATGCGGCAAACGCGCACTTCAATCCGGCTCCCGCCAGTTTGCAACGTGCGCAGTTGTATCAATGGATGATGTATTTATCAAACACTTTGCAAGCAGAATTGCTTAGCTATTTTTATCCCGAGCGTTTATGTGATGATGCTGATAGTGCTGCACAGGTCAAGACGCATGCGGAAGAACGCGTGGCACAGATGTTGACGTATATCGACACGCAGCTCAGTCATTCTGGTGGTGATTTTTTGTTGGGCGTGGATATTTCCATTGCAGATCTTTTCCTATTCATGCTTTGCCGCTGGACGCGTGGCATGCAAAAACCGGCACGCGCCTATCCACAATTGGCGGGCTATTTGGAGCGTATGTTTAATCGCCCATCAATACAAAACAGCTTTGCACAAGAAGGCATTAGTGCACCTTATTACTAATCGTTTTTCCATCGTTTTCTAAGCGACTATTGAAAACTAGGACGGTCATGAGGCATTAAGCAATGCATATGACCGTCGTTACCAGTGCTATCGTTTAGGGTAATTTAGCAATACTCTTCATCAAACGATAAACGAATTCAATTTCTTCATTGAATCCCTTGACGCTGATTCTTTCATCGCGACCATGTGCTCTGGAATCATCCAAATCATCAAACATCGCATCCACACCATAAGTCACCAAACCAGCATTGCGGGTAAATACACTGTCGCTGGCACCAGCCGACATATTCGGCAAGATAATCACTTCTGGCCACATGGATTTTGTCACTTGCTCTACCGCTTTAAATATCGCTGGTGAAGGTGGTGACTCTGGCGTTGGTTTAGCCGGGGTCATGACAGAAATTTTGATGCTATCGTCTTTCATTACACGACGTAAAATCGCTTCCGTCTGCGCTTGTGTTTCACCGGGAATCACACGACATTGTATGGTCGCTTTGGCACGTTGTGGCAAGGCGTTCTCGGCGTGACCTCCACTAATTTCCGTGGCGGTACAAGTAGTGCGTAACATGATATTGGTTTCGACTTCCTGCGATAAACGACGCACGACAGCAGCACTTGGATTAGCTTTACTGATCGCCAGCATATCGGCTTTTTTCTGTCCGCTCTCTAACTGTGAGCGTCCGGCAAAATACAATTTCACTGTATCGGTCAAATGCAAAGGAAAACTAAAATCCGACAAGCGCTGTAAGCCTTTGGATAAACGATAAATGGGATTTTGATCCGTAGGACGCGAGCTGTGACCACCTTTATCAGTCGCTTCTACAGCATAGCTGATAAAAATCTTTTCACTGGTTTGCGTAGTCAGATAAATTTTCTTACCGTTCTTGATAGCCGCTTCACCCGCATCCGGATTAATCACCAATCCAGCATCAATTAACGAGCGATGCTCTTTCAATAACCACTCTACTCCATTCGCTTCGCCTTCGGCTTCTTCATCGGCGGTGAAAGCGACGATGATGTCACGCTCGGGGACATAATTTTCTCGTTTCAGACGCAGCAAACTTGCCAGCATCGCGCTACCCTGTCCCAGCATATCAATGGTGCCACGGCCATATAACCAACCATCTTTTTCCGTCAGACTAAACGGATCAAAATTCCAATCTTCACGCTTCGCATCAACCACATCTAAATGACCGATATACAGTACAGGCTTTGCTTTCCCGCTGCCACGCAAACGAACCACGACATTCGCTTTGTTTGGATGTTTTGCAGGCGCCAAAACTTGCACGTCTGTTTGACTATAACCAGCTGCCAATAAACGAGCTGCAATTTTCTGTGCTAGTGCAGTTGAACCATTCGCATGTATCGACTTCGAGGCGATCATTTCACTCAATATTTCACGCGCTTCTGCTGCGACTTGTGGTGGAGCCTGCGTGGCTAACTGCATTGATGTTGGCACTGGCTGCTGCGCGCTGGCACTCCAAGCCGCGCAAGATAAAACGGCACTACTCAGTACGGTTCTGGTGAAACGGGAATTCAATGATATCTGCATAAAAATCCTGAAGTAGAGTTGAAATTTTGCTCTGCATTACAAGCGGAGGGAACTGGTGAAAAACACCTACAGAAAGTAAGTAGCAAGAAGATTGGACGAACATTGTAGCGTCTAAATGCAGGCTACTACTTACAAGCTGCGCGAATAACGACACCCCTTGATGTGTTTTTGTTTTGCGACACTTTCGGGCTACAAAACATGATTAGAACCAATTCTCTAATTGGCAAAATTCTCTCTGCGTTCATAGCTAAATGCACGCGTACTGACTTTTTTTCAGCGTGCTTTTTTGTTGCATCGCAAATTGACCATACAAGACGCGATTTCAATAATCCATGCAGACCAGTTTCACCAAGATAAGCGAATGCACAAGAAAATGGTCATCGTAAAGTTGTGATGCAGACTGATTTAAATTGATTTAAATTAATTTAAGAAGCGCAAGTCTGACATCACAGCGATCTCGTTTTTTCACTCACGCGGCAATTAGCAAATAGCTGTACTGAAAATACTAAGCCGCACTCAATGGGAGTTAGGAGTCAAATGATGAAATTTAAAACCAGTCTTTTTGCTTTACTGTTATTGGCGCTGACCGCCATGTCAAATATTGCCAGTGCAGAAAATTACACTTTATGGGTGAACGGCCGCACTGGCGGTGGCGTCGTCGGTGACTACACCAGTTTTACGTATTGGGGTCCCTCATCCACTGCGGCTGGCGTGAATAAAAAAGCGGTCAATTGGGATGGCTACAATAGTATTTCTTCACAAAATGGCAAAATTCGCGATGCACTCGATTGCTTTTGCACGGGCAATAACTGGTGTTATATCGCCACCCACAGCGCTGGTGATTTGATGATGGGTTACACCTTAGCCAACTACGGTAGTTCATCACGCTTGAAGAAGAATGCGGTCGCCAATTCATCCGGACAATGTGGCAACAGTGACGGCACAGCACAAGTCGGCTGGAATATTAAATGGATACGCGCAGCCTCAGGTGCTGGAGGCGGCTCAGAATTATCGGATGCAGGTTCATGGGCGTTAACAGAACCACTCGTCAAAGACTTAAAAACCACGACCGCACGTGCGATGTACAACCACAATAACACCGCGAACGTCTGGTTCTATATGTACGCTGGTGCTAAAGGCACGCTGTACTCAGGCATCTTGCCGGGTCAGGATGATGAAGCCGTTGCGTATCACAGCAGTGGCGGTGTCTCGGGCTCGTCGGGCAGCTCTTTATGCAATCCCAGCGATTGGTTTTGCAATGATTTGACTATGGGCACGGTCAACAATGAAGGCGGCTCGAGTAAGTGGGCCTTCCATTCAGTTTCCTTCCGCGACGACAATGAAGCTTACAATCACTACGCCAGTGGAAATTGGCTAGGGATCGTTTCTGTCGTACGAACGGCAATGGTCAGTAGTGCCCTCTAGATTCGTCTTTCAGCATGTCGAATAAGAAGCATAGGCTCCAAGCTGGACTTCGCGCTGTGCAAGCGGAAGTCCAGGCTTCTGGCAAGAAGCCTTTCCTGCCGAAATTAAGCATCGTCGTTGCGGTCATTTTCATACTCGGGCTAGGTGGATTTATTTGGAAAAACAACGTGCAGCCAGAAGGGAATCTGGTCTCTATACCTCCAGCTTCCGCCACTAGCCAACCTGTGAGCAGCACGACGGCCTTGGTCAATCCCAGTCTGGCAATCGCTGATCGCGCGGAATTGAAGAAAAAACTGATCAACCAATTAGAAGAAGTCGACCATACGCTGTGCAGTTATCGCGAGGCGACTAAGTACCCGCTAAGTTCACGCCCTATCAGTGAACACCCAGATCAAATTTACCCGAACCAGCCAGTGACCGAAACACATGCAATGCGTCTGGGGAATGGGCGCACTAATAGCGATATCCAGATTAGTAGTAGTCAATCGCGTGTCTATATGGCGGCGAATGAAAATGTGCATTTCATTCTGCAGGCGAAAGATGCGAATAATCAAACCCTCCCCCTTTCCGTAACACGTAGCGTCGCTAGCGGCTTAAGCTTTGGCAATACGCGTGCGGCAGCGCAGGTACCGGTAACGCTAGCGGACAATGGGCAAGATGGTGATGTCCATGCGAATGATGGTATCGCCTGCGGCACGTTTGCTCCTGCAAATACCGGACTGGCGAGCTTTAATGGAACCATACGAATAGAAGTGAATTATCACGTGAACGGACAAGCAGGTGCCGTGTTTTTTGACGTCATCTACTCACCAGAATTACCCGCAAATTGGGCGGGGAAAATTCGCGAAGCCAACGAGAATGGCGCACTAGTATTCTATTTACCTATTGAAGTAAGACAAGCTGGGCGTTACATCGTGAATGCGCGCTTGGACGATGCCAAGGGTCAGCCTTTTGCCTTATTGAGTTTCAATGATCTGCTCGCACAAGGGCGACAAGAAATCCGTCTAGTCACAGCCGGTAATTTATTGCGCGATCAGCAAGCGAGCTTTCCACTGAGCTTACGGGACATTGACGGCTATTTGCTGAAAGAAGACCAAGATCCAGATCGCTTACTACTGCCGAGAATTGAATCTAGCGCCTACAAAACCAAGAACTACACACTGAAAAGTTTTTCAGATACAGAACCGGATACCGAAGAAAGACAACGCCATTTGAAGGAATTCAGCAAGGATGTTTCGTTGGCCAAGGCAGCGCTAGTTGCATTCGACCCGGAACAAGCAAGAAAACCTTTTCCGCAAAGCGCCTGTAGTTTGAAAAATGCTGAATCAAATAGGTATCAAGGCAGTTCAACATTAATCGCTAATTAGGATCACACTGGGCGGTATTACTAAGATGCTGCCTGTGTTTATGATTGAAAGAAATACGGGCAAAAAAGACTGCAATCGATGGCTAATGCCGTTTTGTTAGGCTCTTGTCTTATGTCTCATCATTCCCGCGAAGGCGCACTGCTGTCCGGATTAATTTGCTTGACAAATTTAGCTAGTAACTCCCTTCTCCCGCAAGCGGGAGAAGCAACTGTGTTTGGAGTCAAGGATTTTTGATTAAATATTCGTCGTCCCATGGTTTTCCTGATTTCATTATGGCGTTCAAAATGGTCAGTAACTTATGCATGCACGCCACTATCGCG
>NZ_JACOGA010000018.1 GCF_014284175.1 Affinundibacterium flavidum | reverse complement strand
TGAACCTAAGGGCGGGTACGGCATCCAGTTGCTCGTTTCTGATATGCCTATCAAAAACTGTTAAAACATCGAGTCCGTGAAAATACCGACTCTTCATTCATAATACAAGGGCGGGTGCAACCCGCGCCGCCAGAACGCGATGTAGTCGAGACTGCCCTGAGTGCGGCGTCGGTTGCACCCGCTCTACAGATAATAATTTCCTTCCCAAAAATGGCGATGGGAGAAAAAACAGGAGAAAATTAACATGTCCAATCAATTTCAACGTATCGTTTTAGCCTCACGCCCAAGTGGCGAAGTAACAGCAAATAACTTTCGTCTGGAGACGGTACCAGTCCCAACAATCATGGACGGCCAAGTTTTAATCCGCAACCATTTTCTCTCACTCGATCCCTACATGCGCGTGCGCATGGACGATGCAAAAAACTACGCGGCACCACAAGCTTTGAATGAAACCATGATCGGTGGCACGGTAGGTGAAATTATCGCTAGCAAGAATCCACAATTTCAGATTGGTGACAAGGTCATCGGCATGATGGGATGGGCGGAAATCGGCGTGTCGGATGGCACTTTGTTACGCAAACTGGACACCACGCATATCCCTTTATCGGCTTACCTCGGTGCAGTTGGTATGCCAGGCATGACAGCGTGGTATGGTTTTACCCAAATCATGCAAGCGAAAGAGGGCGAGACAGTCGTCGTTTCGGCTGCAAGCGGTGCGGTTGGTAGTGTGGTTGGGCAATTGGCGAAATTGCGTGGCTGCCGCGCTGTTGGCATCGCAGGTGGCGCAGAGAAGTGTGCTTACGTGGTGAATGAATTAGGCTTTGATGCCTGCGTCGACTATAAAGCTGCCAACCAAGCAGGCAACCTAGCCGAGCAACTTGCCGCCGCCACGCCGAATGGGATTGATGCGATTTTTGAAAACGTCGGTGGTGCCAGTTTTGACGCTTGTTTGTTACGCGTCAATCCATTTGGGCGTATCGCTTTGTGTGGAATGATCTCCGGTTACGATGGTGGCGACATGGCGATTCAAAATGCGCGTATGCTACTCAGCATGCGTGTGACTTTGCGCGGCTTTATTATTTCCGAACATCTAGATTTTTGGCCGCAAGGATTGAAAGAATTGGGCAGCTTGGTTGCACAAGGTAAATTGAAATTTAGAGAAAGTATCGCACCTAATTTAGCTACAGCGCCTGAGGCATTTATCGGTTTGTTGAAAGGTAAAAATTTGGGTAAACAATTGGTGCGACTGATCCCTGAATAAAAATTGAACGACAGTAGAAAGAGAAACATGGACACAACACTACAAGTGAAACTCGGCGAATGGTCAGAATTGCAGGTCGATGCGCAAGCGGTGCGTACTGCCGTATTTGTCGAAGAGCAGAAAATCCCGGCCGCACTCGAATGGGATGTGATGGATGCACAATGTCTGCACGCAGTTGCCTACGACGCGCAAGGCAAAGCAATAGGCACAGGTCGCCTGCTACCGGATGGACACATAGGGCGTATGGCGGTCTTGAGCACTGCGCGTAATTGTGGTGTCGGTGCAGAAATTCTGCGCCAACTGATGGCGCAAGCAAAAATTCGCGGCATGCAGTCTGTGCAACTCAACGCGCAAATTTCCGCGGCACCGTTTTATCAGCGCGAAGGTTTTAATCGCGAAGGCGGTCTGTTTATCGAAGCGGGCATTGAACACGTGCATATGAATAAAACCCTGTAAATATCTCACTGGGAATATTCATTGTGTTGCTGAATATCCCCAGTGCAAAAAATAAGCCAATTCCAAAGCTAATTACTTTAGAATTGGTTTTTTTGTTAATGGTCGCTCTCGCGAGCCTATTCTGACATGAGCCAACATAGCCAGTTCACCCTACTAAAAGAGCACCGCTTTGCGCCGTTTTTCTGGACACAGTTTTTTGGGGCATTTAACGACAATGTTTTCAAAACTGCCTTACTCACTGTTTTGACTTACGACGCCTTAACCTGGACCACGATGGATGTTAGCTTGTTGAATAATCTGATTCCAGGTTTATTCATTTTGCCCTTCGTTTTGTTTTCTGCAACGTCCGGACAACTTGCCGACAAATATGAAAAAGGCCGCATGGCGCGTTACGTCAAGTTGCTAGAGATCACCATCATGATGATCGCAGCATTCGGCTGGATGACACACAACATCTGGGTGTTGGTTGCTGCTGTCGCTGGCATGGGGATTCATTCCACCTTATTTGGCCCTGTTAAATATGCGTACTTACCGCAACATTTACATGCCGATGAACTGGTTGGTGGTAATGGCGTGATTGAAATGGGAACTTTCGTTGGGATTTTATTGGGGGAAATTTTAGGTGCGATGTTAGTCGTACATAAGCCCTGGGGTGTTGAGTTGGTGGCAGGTGGGACGATTTTGATCGCGGTGATTGGATGGTTATTTAGTTTGAGAATACCGGTTTCGCCCGCACCTGTTCCTGATTTGGAAATCAATTGGAATCCCGCCACTGAAACTGTCCGTAACATTAGTTTTAGCAAAAAAAATCGGCCTGTCTTTTTGTCACTATTGGCGAACTCGTGGTTCTGGTTTTATGGTGCGATCTTGCTTGCGCAATTTCCACTCTACGCAAAAGATTATCTGCATGGCGACCACAGCGTTTTCGTCTTGTTACTGACGATCTTTTCTTTTGGTATCGGTGCCGGGTCCCTATTGTGTGAACGACTGTCAGGTCACAAAGTTGAAATTGGCTTAGTGCCTTTCGGTGCTATTGGCTTATCGATTTTTGGCTTTGATTTATATTTGTCGAGTTTGATGTACACCAACACAGCGGCCGTCACTGCAATGACATTTATCGATCAGATCGGTAGCTACAAAATCTTGCTCGATATTTTCATGATCGGTATTTTTGGTGGCCTGTATATCGTGCCTTTGTTTGCCTTAATCCAAACCCGCTGTGATCCTAAGCACCTGTCGCGCACGATTGCAGGTATGAATATCATGAATGCCTTGTTCATGGTCGTCGCGGCTTTGGCAGCAATGCTGATGTTGAAGCAAGGGTTCACGATTCCACAAATTTTTATGGCAACTGCGATTTTGAATGCGCTGGTAGCGATCTATATTTTCAGTGTAGTACCAGAATTCTTGATGCGCTTCGTTGCGTGGATTTTGATACACACGGTACATCGCGTCAAAGGTATTAATGTGAACAAAATCCCCGAAGAGGGCGCTGCGGTGTTGGTCTGTAATCACGTCAGCTATATGGATGCGATAGTCATCATGGCATATAGCCCGCGCCCAATTCGTTTTGTGATGGATCACGGGATTTTCAAAATTCCCTTCTTATCTTGGGTATTCCGTACCGCGAAAGCGATTCCGATTGCATCAGCGAAAGAGAATCCTTGGTTAATGGAAAAATCTTTTGTCGACATTGCACAGGCTCTGCACGAAGGTGACTTAGTGTGCATTTTTCCAGAAGGGAAATTAACTCGCGATGGAGAAATTAATGAGTTCAAAGGCGGGGTGATGAAGATAGTTGAACGCAGCCCAGTACCTGTGATTCCTATGGCATTACGTGGGCTCTGGGGTAGTTTGCTATCTCGCGATAAAGGAAATCCATTCCATCGTTCATTCCGCCGTGGTCCGTTTTCACGTTTAGAATTGATTGTTGGTGAGCCTCAAAATCCTGACGAGATTTCACCGGAAGGTTTGCAGCAACAGGTGAAGGAGTTGCGTGGGGATTGGAAGTAACAACGAGAGTAAGTGTACGTAAATGCCCTGATTGAATTATTCAGGGCATTTTTGTATCAATCATGTAATTTAAACTGGCACCTTAAACCGCCGCCGCAACCATGCAACCAAGCCACCAATAACCGGCAATTTCTCCCACAACTCCTCAGCAGCATCCCAATAGTCGCGGTGATCGGTGATTAATCCTCTATCGTTGAAAGTCAACATAGAACCACCTTTCACAATATAGTTCTTGCTGCGCAAACCGAAATGAAATTCCCAGGTGAGGAAAGCTTTTTGATCTTGCTCTATCACTTCATCAAATATGAAACGTGGTTCTTGTGTCGTTGCGAACATATGTTCGAAAATTGTGCGGATTGCAGCGACTCCTTTAACGTCGTTGAACGGATCTTTGAATCTCGCCTCATCTGCATAAAAATGTGCAATGTTGTTGAGCGAAACGGGATTGAGCGTGGCATACCAATCCATGATGTGTTGAACTTGTTGTGTGGGCATCTTCAGTGAATCCTAATGACGATTCTGGCTGTATGAAAGAATCGATTATGCGACGACAAAGCGACGTATCAAAGCGAAGCGACACCGGTAAGGGAGCATTTGCAGTAACTTTAACCCTAAAGTAAATCGTTTGGGAAAGTGTATTTCAAAATCACCACGCGCTATGCCTTGCAAAATAGCGTCGGCAGCTTGCTCTGGCGTTTGTAACGCAGGCATATCAAAGTTATTTTTATCGGTGAGTTCGGTTCGCACAAAACCGGGATTGACCAAATAGACATTGATATTTTTTTGATGCAAATCGCTGTAAAGTAATTCACTCAAATTGATCAGTGCTGCCTTGCTCGGCCCGTACACGCTGGCATTCGGCAAGCCAACATAGCCAGCGACGCTCGCCAATATCGCGAGTCCACCACTGCCTCGTTTGAGCATGTGAGGCAAGACGGTCTGCAAGCCATGATAGACACTTTCTAAATTGATTTTTAAAGTCGCTGCTGCATCGTTGGCATCCACATCCCAGCTACGCTCTGGTTGATATTTTGCTGCGCAAAAAATGACGAGATCAATACTAGGATGACGTGCTTGCAATTGTTGACTGGCACCTTGCCAAGCGGCTTGATCGGTGACGTCGAAAGGAAGGACATCCGCCTGTTCATGATTTGCTGCGACTAACTGTAATTGCTCCAATCGACGCGCCGATAAGATGACGTGCGCACCTTGTCGCAATAATGCTTGTGCCAAAGCAGCTCCTATACCACTGGATGCGCCTATGATCCAGATAGTTTTACCTTGCCAATCACGTATTGGGCGATTGAGTGGTGGGAGGAAGGGGAGATTCATGTCGTTCTCCGGCGGAAGAACAAAGTTACCTCGCCAACTTCAAACCCGAATTTACGCATCTTGGCACGATTGACCATGGTGTTTTCATCGATCAAATACATCCAATCATCCATCTGCATCTCATAGGTGTCACCGTCGACTGGTAGCAACAGGCTATATTGCCATTTGAAAGCGTTTCCAGCCGCTTCACCGATGGCCTCGCCTTTGACATCATCAGCCTTACCTGACCAACGACCGTCTGCATTCTTTCTCAAATGCCAGATGCGTTGTTGTTTGCTGCCATCATCATATTGAAAGCGCTCATCAAGAACTAATTCATCACCTATCTTTTTGGTTTCAATCACGACATGAAAGCGTTTAATGACTGCGCCACTGCGTTGTTGAAACATGCCCCATGCATCGATCGTACCGAGAAAAAATTTCTCTAAATCGAGGACCGGCTTTACGTCCTTGTAATACGTAACGTCGGTCACTGCACATGAACTTAGCAGCACGGTACAGAACGCCAAATTAATTGCCAAAAATATTTTTTTGATCATGATGGAAACCTCTTGGAAAAATTTCTGAGTAGGAAGAGTGCGATCAATTTGAAAGCGCAGGGAAGTGCCGCATACGTGAAACTTAATGCCAGTAAACCGGTGGATTGAATGCTGTGTTGAATACTGTGAATTGTTTGGCTTGCTTGATTTGCGTAATCAGGCTGATAACCAAGTAAAGCTAATAAACTGAGACTTAAGCCCGCAAGGGCTAGCGTGAATTTGCCAATGAGTGACCACAGTCCAAAATAGGCGCCTATGCTCTGTTTGTCTTCCACCACCTGCGTTAACAAAACAGGAGGCAACGCAAGATCAGCGCCCAAGGCAAAACCAGATGCGATACAGAGCACCCAAAAGGCATTCGTATCGCCAGCGCCTAGCAAACTGGCACCAACAAAACTCAAGACAGCAATCACCATGCCCAGTTGCCATGCACGTTGTGCGCCGACATGTTTTGCAAGTTTCATCCAAAGTGGTAAGCCACAAGCTCCCGCAACAAAATAGGATGCCAAAAAAAGTGCGGTTTTTTCTGGAGCCTGAATCCTATCGTTGATAAAAAACAGAATCAGACTCGCAGGAATAGCAACTGACAAGGAATTGAAGAAGTAGACCGCCAACAATTGCACAAAAGCCTTGTTTGCTAGCAGGGCCCGCAGCGCTATTGATTTGTAATGCGTAGCTTGTTGATGTTGTGTGCGCTTGAAGGGTTTTGTCGCTCCCAATAAAAGCGCGGCAATCCCGACAACAACTAAGAACGTGAACAATGCGGCGTATTGCGTCAGCTGATGTGATAAGTTCAGTGACAAGCTCAGTGACTGGTTCAAAGACGAGTGCTGCGAATTTGAATCGTGCAAAATAATCCAGCTCGGCACAATACTGGCGAGAATCACTCCCACTAATCCAAAAGCTTCGCGCCACGCCGATGCACCTAGCAATTGATGATAGACCGTATCTTGTTGCGCACTTTGGGTGTCAAAGCTTGATCCCCATGATAGGTAGGCAATATTCAGCATGCTATGTGCGGTGTACGCGAGACTAAGCATCACTCCCAGCCAAATCAATAAAGTGCTGGGACTATCTCGAACTGAATCTGGTGGCAACCAGAGGCCTGTAAATGCAAGGCAGAGTAAGAATGCCGACACGATTAGCCAAAGCCGATTGCTGCATCCAAATCGATCAATCAGTTGTCCAATAAACGGGTCTTGTACGGTATCAAACAAACGCGCAAAGAAAAGCACTAGCCCCGTGCTGGCAAGTGGCAATCCTAATTGCGCGGTGTAATAATTGGGAATTTGCACGTACACCGGCAATGCGGCCATCGCGAGCGGCAGCCCCAGTAATCCATAAAAAATTAAGGGTGCGGCTTTCACGTCGGTGCGCCGATGGCTGTCGATTTGTTCGGGCCGAGCAATTGCTGACGTAAATTTGTGTCCTTAGTGCGTGGGTCTAACCAAATCGAGAAAAAGGCATTGGCGAATGCTTCATCAGGAATTTCTGCTAAGAGTTTCTGTTGGCTATAAAAGCGACAGCCCACGCCCGGCAAAAATACGCCGATCAGTTGATCGCCTGACTTCACATCAATGAAGGCCTTCTCCATATATTGACGCCAGGTGAGCAATTTCTCGGCGCTATATTTATTTTCATGCAAGCGTTTAATTTCATCGATACTGGAATCAACAAAGCGCTCACGGCTGATGGATTTGCTGTAAGTGATTTCTAAAGCAAAGGTGGCGCCAGGATCTAAACCGCCGTCTTTGTTGGGAGTTTGCTGCCAAAGTTTCGCTGTATAAATAGAAAATCCCCACCAGCGAAATTCACCGCCACCCAGCATCTTCGCTTGCGGCAAATGCTGGCGCCACGTCTCTGCATAGACACTGCTGCTTAACAGGATCGTAAACGCCAAGCTAAATGAACATAGTCGACGCAATTGGTTCAGGCTAATACGCATTATGAATCTTTCTGAAGCAAGAATTGATACACGTCAGTCCGTCCTTCATCGAATCCTGCCTCGCAGTATGCGAAATATAATTGCCAGATTCTTTGAAATGCGGTGCCAAAACCCATACCTTGAATGCCATCGAGATTGTTTTCAAAATCATGATTCCAGCGGCGCAAAGTCTCTGCATAGTCTTTTCCGAACGCATATTCATCGCGCGTCATCAAGCCATGCTTTTGGGCCAGTTGGACAAATCGTGGCGGGCTGGGCAACATGCCGCCAGGGAAGATGTATTGTTGAATAAAGTCAGTTCCGCTGCGATAGCGTTCAAATCGGGCATCATCAATGGTAATCGTCTGTATCAGCGCTTTGCCGCCCATCTTCAAGCGTTGATTGACTGTTTCAAAATAGATAGGCCAAAATTCTTCGCCCACTGCTTCAAACATTTCTATCGACACGATCGCGTCATAAGTTCCCTTTAGATCTCGGTAATCGCAGAGTTCTAGTTGTACCAAATCTTCGCGCTTAGCTTGTGTAATTCTTTGGTGCGCGATTTCTAATTGAGAAGGCGAGATCGTCACTCCATGGACGTGGATCCCAAGTGTGGATGCGTGTTCGGCGAAGCCACCCCAGCCACAACCAATTTCCAAAACGCGATCACCGCTTTTCAATCCAAGCACATCAATAATGCGTTGATATTTTCTATACTGTGCTTCTTGTAAACTGATTTGATAGTCACCATAAAAAATCGCACTGGAATAAGTCCAACTCGGATCTAACCACAACTGATAAAACGCATTACCAATGTCATAATGGGCATGAATATTCTTGCGACTTCCTTTACGTGTATTCGGACGCAACAGGTGCTTTAATTTGTACCAGAGCCCCATCAATTTGCCGCCAAAAATTGCTTTATCTAAGGCGCTATCGTTTTGGATTGCCAGGCGTAACAGTGCAGTTAAATCGCTGGTGCTAATCCAACCCGTTTCGAAGCTTTCAGCAAATCCAATATCACCCCCTTGCAAAATCTTACGACACGCTTGCCAGTCGTGAATCTGCAAAATAACCGATTGCGCTAATTGCTGATCACCAAATTTCAGCACCTCTCCTGAAGGAGTTACAAGATGAAGATTGCCGTGCTTAATCTTGGACAACATTCGGATAAACAAACTAGCTGATGTGGGCATAGGGCTTGCAGCGTCTGCGGTGTTTGTATGACTGTCAGCGCTCATTGTGTTCGATGTGTTAGGGGTAGAACTCACTTTATCTGCTCCTGTTTAATGGGAATGCTCGTGCTGATTTGTTTCGTGGTGAAATGACTTTGACGATAGAAGGGCACACGTTTAAACCAGAGCAAAAGTGCCTGCCAATGAATGCGCGCAAATACCCCAAATGTCAGAAAAGGTTGCTGGCACAAAAACTTCAGTAAGGCAGAGTTACTTAATTCATGGCGCTTGCCTGCAATCGCCGTTTTTAATAGCAAGCCATCGTCGTCGTGGTAGTCGATATGGGCGGTCGTTTTCTTACCGGTTTCTGTGAATTTAAATTGATAAAGTCCTTTGACTTCACAGAATGGTGAGACGTGCATTTTCTTTTCACAGGTCAGCGTAGTGTTTGCCCCGATCACCTCATCATCGTCGGGCGTCAACAAATAAAAATGGTGCTCACCGAAAGTGTTATTTACCTCTGCGACAACGACTTTTAAAGCGGAGTGGCTGTCGTAGCAATACCAAAGACTGATAGGATTGAATGCATAGCCAAAGACACGAGGAAAGCTGAGCAACTCGATACGCTCAATGTCAGCTATCGCGACAGTATCGAGGCGTTGTGACCGCAATATGTTACGTATCCACGTTTCCAAATTTGTTCCATCACGCGGGCCGTAGTCTTTGAAATAAATCGACAAGGGACGCCAGCGGTTGATCCCTAACATAGCACTCGCTAATGGTGACGAAGGTGCACACAATTCCGCGATATCCAGACGCAGCATAAAAACCGGATACACAAATTTATGCTGGCGTGGACGTAGCCGGTGATGCATTACAAACGCCTGCAAGATGCTCGATTGCATTTGTCTCATCCCTAATCTAGGCTTGCCCAATTTGGACAAAGTTGAAAGTCATTGACGACACGCAAAGCTGATTTCAAACCATCCTCATGAAAGCCATATCCTGACCACGCGCCAGCGAACCATGTTGCGCGTTTGCCTTGCAACTGAGAGAGATTTCTTTGACTTTCAATTGCAGCTTGATCGAATACAGGATGATCGTAATTGAAGCTTGCTAGTAGCTTGTCTGCAGCGGGTGCTTGCCATGGGTTTAGCGTGACGATCACTGGTGTTTCAGTGTCTAATCTTTGTAATTGATTGAGTAGGTAACTGACACAAACAGCTTGCGCGTCATTTTGAGTATTGCTGTCTGTTCCCAGGTAATTCCATGCACTCCAAACTTTCTTATTACGCGGCAGTAGGCTGACATCGGTGTGCAAATACGCGGTATTGGCTTGGTAGCGGACTTTTGATAGCAGCGCAGTTTCTTCTTCGCTAGGATCCTTTAATAGGCGCAAAGTGTCTGGCGCGTGCGTCGCGAAAATCACCGCATCAAATTGTTCAATGCCGCGTGGGCTCTCAATTTGAACACCGGCCTCAGTGCGAACGACAGCGCTTACCGGGTTGTTTAGCCTTATGTCCTTGAGTGTAGCTGCGATTTTTTGCACATAGCTGCGTGCGCCATTTTTTACAGTGCGCCATTGTGGCCTGTCATTAACTTGCAACAGTGCGTGGTTGAGACAGAATCGTAAAAACGTGCTGGCAGGAAAATCTAAAATATCTTTGGGTGAACTTGACCAGATCGCTGCCGCCATCGGGATCAGGTAATGATTGGCAAATCGCGCATTATATTTTTGTGTTGATAATAATTGCCCCAAGCTTATTCCAGACTGAGAACACGCACGTAGATTCGATTCCGCATCTCGATTGAATCGCAATATCTCTGACAGCATGCGCAGGAATCCTGGTGATAAGATATTTTTGCGTTGTGCAAAAACTGTATCTAAATTGGTTCCCGCCCATTCTAATTGTCCATCATTGAGCGAGACACCGAATGACATATCAGTGGCATAGCTATCCACACCGAGTTCAGCGAACAGGGCGATTAAATTAGGATAGGTTTTTTCGTTGAACACGAGAAAGCCAGTATCCACACTCAACGTCTTTTGATCTATCTGTATGTCGACGGTATTGGTGTGCCCACCCAAATAGGTATTTGCCTCAAATAGGCTTACTTCATGGTGTTTCTGCAAGAAATACGCACTCGCCAAGCCAGAGATGCCTGCGCCGATAATTGCTATTTTTTGAGATCTTTGAGTCATGCCTGTCCTATTTTCTTAGTCACTGAGTAAAACAATGGAATACCTTGGAATAGAAATATCCGCTTAACTACCCGCAATATTGCTGAAAATATTGTGAGCCAACTACTTCAGTGCTAAGATTAATACTAATCCGATAAAAACGCTACTGATTAGTAGATATTAATACTTATGAGTATATTTAGTAAACTAAAATTTAAAGATCAAGCATTTCGATTGCGCGAAGATGCGATTTTAGACGCCACCACAAGCATCCTTGCCACCAAAGGTTTTGACTTAATGACAATGGATGATGTGGCAAATCTGATTGGCATTTCTAAGCCAAGTTTGTATAAACACTTCAAATCAAAAGAAGAATTGGTCGGCGCAGCGATGATACGTTTGCTGGATGGGGCTAGCGAACAATTGGCCGCATTCCCGGAAACCTTCAGCGCAAAGGACAAGTTATCTGCCTTGTTGGAATGGGCTTTGCGAGTACGATTGGATGGTGGACTGCCATTTCTACCGTCAACTAGCAATGCCGTACGTGAAATGCTGATGCGTAACCTTAAGTATGTGGGGCGAGTAATAAAATTGAATTCTCAATTAGAGAAATTAGTGATCGCCGCGCAGAAGAATGGCGACTTAAGTAGCAAACTCAGTTCCGATGTAATTTTGTTTAGCTATTACGCGCGCAGTTGTGATCCGGCGGTAGAGTATCTGCAACGCTTTAGCAAAATGGATACCGATTCAATTGTAGAAAATATGCTGCGCGTGTGTTTCCAAGGGCTGGAGGATTGATGAACTGATGCTCGGATGGGCTCATGGTGCGATAAAGGATGAAATTACGCCTTATCACAAATGCTTTTGCAACCAAGAATACAAGTCCAATTTATTTAACGGTTTGGAATACAAATAGCCCTGTGCTTGATTGCAGCCGAATGCCATCAGACTATTCGCTTGTTCTTGATTTTCAACTCCCTCAGCAATTACTTCCAAACACAAACTTTGACTGAGCTTGACGATCATCTTTGCGATACTTCCATCGTTCGTGTCTGCTGCGATTTCATTCACAAATGCACGATCAATTTTGAGTTTGTCGACATTGAGCTTTTGCAGATGACTCAATGACGAAAACCCTGTGCCAAAATCGTCAATAGAAATCCGCACTCCCATGGACTTCAATTTCTCTAAACTGGAAACCAAAAAATCCGGATCCGTCATTGCCATTGACTCGGTAATTTCCAACTCTAAGCAATGTGGCGAAACACCAGAATCAGCCAATGCATTCGCAACACTTTGCAAGAAATGTGGGTGACTAAATTGGGCTTGGGAGACGTTTACAGACATACGAAAATCTCGCAAACCTAATTCATGAATCAACACAAGTTCAAAGCATGCGCTTCGCAATACCCATTCGCCGATATTAATAATCAAGCCGGAATATTCCGCAATCGGGATAAATTTATCTGGTGGAATTAATTCGCCATCTTCAGTCTTCCAACGCACGAGCGCCTCGGTACCGAAGGGCTTGGCTGTTCGCATGTCGATTTGCGGTTGGTAGACGATGAATAATCGTTTTTCTTCAAATGCAGATCGCAGTGCATGCATCATACGTACACGTTCACGAATCTCTACACCCATCTCACGAGTGAAGTAGCTGTAGCTAGAACGATTTAATTCTTTCGCACGTTTAAGAGCAATGTTGGCATCCTTAAGCGCGTCTGCACTACTTAATTCATAGTCGATAAACCTGACTAAGCCAAGCGTTGCAGAGAGCTGTACTTGTTGTTGCTCAACAATAAAAGGGCGGTTAAATAGATTCAATACCAAATCGGGAGTGATGATTATTTCATGTCCTAACAATGCAAAAATATCGTTCCCGATTCGAGCAATCTTACAGTTATCTCCAAAATGATTGCTCAACCGAATTCCCACAGCACGCAATAAAAAATCACCAAATTGATGTCCAAGCGCGTCATTGGTCTCAGCAAAATGATCAATGTCGATGAGCGCTAGCACGCTCTCACTACGCTGTTGCGAATGGATAGTTTGATGCAAATTTTGAAGTAACTGCAGACGATTGGCCAATCCCGTAAGGGGGTCATAAAAAGCCAAATTGTGCATCTTAGAGTTAAGCATCACGTTATCCAAACACACGGATGCATTACTACAAAATAACTTCAAGACACGCATTTTATTTGGTTCATTGACTAAGCCGCAATCTAAGTAGATAGCCAGCGTTGCACCCGCTAAATTACTCAAATACAAAACGGTTTGTTCTTCGTCGAACACATGACGCTGTTCAAATTGTGCCTTCTGCACCAGTTGTTGCTCGAGCTTATCGGCCACTAAAACAAATGGTTTCTCCAACCAATCCACATATTGATCTGTACTCGCAATGACTCTCAAACCAGGAGCAAAATCAATATTTGCAGAATTGGGGATGGCCGTAAAATTGGATGTACATACGAATGCATTACTCACAGTGCCTAAGAGCTCAAATACATAATCCAGCAGCAATTTGGCGAAGTCGTTTAAATTGCTGGTGGTCATTAACAAGCCGCTCGCGCCTATGATGATTTCTAAGCCGACTTTGCTCGATGAAATGATTTTGATTTGGTCGTAAGATCTAACGGCGGAGGTGACTGCAGTAAATAATTTCGCCTGTGTGAGCTCAGTTTTACTTTTATAGTCATTGATATCAAAATCACGGATAGCATCCATTTCCGGCGCGTAGCCGGCTTGCCCGGTACGTAAGATGATCCGAACATCCGATAATCCTAAAGTCTCGCGAATATAGGCAACCAGCTGCAAACCGGTATCATCTTTTTCCATCACCACATCAAGCAATATGACAGCAATATTTTCTTGGTGAATCAAAATCTGACGCGCTTCAGCAGTGGTGTAGGCGTGCAAAAAATGCAAATTACGATGCTGAATTTTAAGACCCTGCAGTGCAAACATCGTGGCGGAATGCACATCAGGATCATCATCAATAATCAAAATATTCCATGAATTTTGATCACCAACAGGCTCAGCCTGAATGAGTTCGATATCATCCTCAATAAAGAGCAAGGTGTCGTCTGGACTGGTGTTATTCATGCGAATTAAATGTAATGGAATGCAACATGCCGATATATGCACTTAGGAATAGTGGAACGAATAGGCACTAGTGATTAGTACCTCATCAATATGTGATATATGCAAAATATCTTTCTTTTAGCCGGACAATTGTAAAGAATATTTCCACAAACAAACTCTTTGAACGAAAAAAAAGCGCGAATCTGATTCGATTCGCGCTTTTCTGTTGTTTAATGCCAATTATTTGTTGAAATTTAAAGAATTTCACTAGCATGATCTGCAAGACGAGAACGTTCACCTCTTGCAAGAGTTACATGACCACTATGCGCCCAACCTTTGAATCTATCGACTACATAAGTTAAGCCGCTAGAACCTTCGGTCAGATACGGTGTATCGATCTGAGCTATATTCCCCAAACAAATAATCTTAGTGCCTGGACCAGCACGCGTTACCAAAGTTTTTACCTGTTTAGGGGTCAGATTCTGCGCTTCATCGATGATCAGGAATTTGTTTACAAAAGTACGACCACGCATAAAGTTCAAGGATTTGATTTTAATCTTGGAACGAATCAAGTCTTGCGTAGCCGCGCGTCCCCAATCACCTGCATCGCTATCAGACTTATTGAGAACTTCCAAATTATCATCAAACGCACCCATCCACGGCGACATTTTCTCCTCTTCAGTACCTGGTAAGAAGCCTATGTCTTCCCCCACAGGAACCGTTACGCGAGTAACGATGATTTCATTGTAGGTTTTGGTTTCAAGTACTTGAGCCAAACCTGCAGCCAGTGCTAACAAAGTCTTACCTGTACCAGCTTGACCCAAAAGTGTCACGAAATCACATTCAGGATCCATTAACAAGTTCAAGGCAAAGTTCTGCTCACGATTGCGCGACGTTACACCCCATACACTGTGTTTCGAATGTCCATAGTCACGTAAGGTTTGCAATACTGCAGTCTTACCATTGATTTGGCGTACCTGACCGTAGAATGAGGCTTCACCATTATTGGGTTCTAGATAGACAAACTGATTAACGAGTAACGAAGGAATTAATGGACCCGTAATCCGATAAAAGGTCGTACTTAGACCATTTTTGTTCTCTTGCCAGGTTTCTATACCTTTGCCGTGCTTACTCCAAAAATCGCCAGGCAATTGCACGATGCCGCTATATAAAAGGTCAGAGTCTTCTAAGACGTGATCATTGAAGTAATCTTCCGCTGGCAAACCCAATGCCCGCGCTTTGATACGCATATTTATGTCTTTTGACACCAAGACGATAGGGCGTCCGGGAAACTCTGCTTCTAAGGCTCGTACAACGCCGAGAATTTGATTGTCCGCCTTACCTTGCGGTAAGCCTTGAGGTAAGGTACCACCCTGTAATTTGGTTTGGAAAAACAAGCGGCCTTTGGCGTCTTTGTTACCCAACTTAGAGAGAGCGACGCCTTTTTCAATATCTTCATTGCCAATTTCACCGACCAATGCGTCAAGTGAGCGAGAAATTTGACGTGCGTTACGCGCAACTTCTGACATCCCTTTTTTGTGGTCATCCAGTTCTTCCAAAGTGATCATCGGAAGATAGACATCGTGCTCTTCAAATCGGAACAATGATGTCGGATCATGCATCAACACGTTGGTATCCAACACAAATAGTTTCGTAATTCCTTTTTTGTCTGCAGCTTTGCTGACTGGCGATTTCGCTGGATTATCTTTCGGCTTATGCGTTGCGATATTCTCCTTCACACTTGACTTAGGTGCTACCGCTTTAACAACGGGTAGAGGTTTAGCTTTGACTGGTGGGGCTTTCGGTGTTGCTTGGATGTGAGCCTTTTGCGAATTTGAAGCTTTTACTTCTGCGACTACGGGCTTATTCAATTTTCCTTTATCTGCTTTAGGGTAATCTTTCGGAGCAAGCAGGGCCGCTGGTTTGGTCGGCATTTTTGGCAGGGGCATTAGAACCTCTTAGAAAAAATTAATATGACAAAAGGAAAATAACAAAAAATAAAAGCCGCTTAAGAAGACAATATCGTCTTCTGAAACGGCTTTCGATTGGTAAATTGGTAATGATAAGGTTTCAATTAGGTTTGGCTACTCACAAAATCTAATACGGCTTGAGCATGGTCGGCGACCTTCACTCCACGCCATTCTTTCACTAATTTGCCAGCCTCGTCAATAATAAATGTGCTGCGTTCGATACCACGTACTTGTTTACCGTACATGTTCTTCATTTTCATCACATTAAACATCAAACAAAGTGTTTCATCTGGATCAGAGATGAGTTCAAACTGCAATTCCAATTTGCTTTTAAAACCTTCATGCGAACGCAAACTATCGCGGCTGATTCCAAAAATCACCGCATTCTTCGCCAGCAACTGGGAATGGATATCGCGGAAAGCAATGCTTTCTGTGGTGCAGCCGGGCGTATTATCTTTCGGGTAAAAATAAAGAATGACTTTCTTGCCTAAATAAGCCGACAACTGAAATTCAGCACCACTAGTCATTGCTGCGGAAAATTGCGGAACCTCACAACCCAAAGCACTAGGGGCTTTATTGTTGATGGTATTGAGATTTTCTGACACAAAGTTCTCCTGAAAATGTTTTTTTGGAGAAGTCCCGACACCTATTTGGCGTCTAGTACAAGCAATTCTCCAGAGCGTCCGGGGAGCTCAGCCCATGTCAATGGATGAACCGGGAGTTCTTGTTCTCGAATATTGGCAAAATATTGCCCCATTGAGATACACAGATAACCTTGTTCGCTCCAACCATTGAGCAATTCAATTAATATGGGGGCAAGTTTTTGCCCTTCAAGCTCTGCATGCATAGTAAATACATGGTTTTTCGGTTCAGCCGTCAATCCTAAGATAACCGATGCAATATTCGACTCGGTAACGACAGTCCCATCAATTTCCACACCCAACAATTCGTCTAAAGTGGGCAGGGTGGTCGGCAATTGCACGCTGTCAAAAATCTGATCACCATGGCTCAAGCGATATGGTCCTGCCGCTGGATTTACCAAGGAACCATCTGCCTTTAACATCGCGCGCGTATCGGACGAGTAATGCATGCCGAATTGATCCAGCTGCGCAAACGCATGGGGATTCATTTGCCAGCCTGCCGCTCCATAGGTCTTAGGCGGAGCGCCAAAGATTTCATTGTAGCGTTCGTAGGCGGCAGTCATTTGCTTTTGTGTCCAAGCCTCACCGCGACGGCGCACATTATCTTGCCAGACTACATGATCCCAGCAGTGGATACCACATTCAAAACCAGCACGCTTTGCCGCGCGCATTTCTTCTACACACTCTTTACCGATATCTGGGGCTGGCAAGAATACGCCATACATCAAAGTTTTAGGACCATAATGTTCGAGTACCGAAGTACGCGAGACTTTTTTGAAAAAACCTGGACGAAATGCTCGACGCAAAGCCCATCCAGTGTGATCCTTACCTAAGGAAAACAAGAATGTGGCGTTGGCTTGATGTTGCTTGAGGATGCGCACCAGATTTGGCACTCCCTCGCGGGTGCCTCGGTAGGTGTCCACATCAATCTTTAATACGATAGTGGGCATCAGTGACTTTTTACTTAAAACAATATTCGAATACAGAAACTGTCAGGACTCACGAATTTTGTCAGTCCTGACGAAGATGGAGCGATTAGTCCATCAAGGCACGAGCTTGTGCAACCTGACTACGGTAAGCATCAAAAATATGACGCATAGAATCTGCCATCGTTGTGGTCGGTGCCCAGCCTAACTCTTCGCACGTATTGGTGATTTTTGGTACGCGATTTTGTACGTCTTGGTAGCCACCGCCGTAGTACGCGGAAGAGGTTGTTTCCGTCAATTGTACTTTCTTGGCTGATTCTGCATATTCTGGATATTCAGCCGCCAAGTCCAACATCATGTGCGCCAATTCACGAATAGAGTGATTGTTGCTTGGGTTGCCGATATTGTAGATTTTACCGGAAGCGACGCCGTCTTTATTCGCGATGATACGAACCAAGGCATCAATACCGTCATCGATATAAGTGAACGCACGTTTTTGCGCGCCACCATCGACCAGAGAAATATTTTCACCACGGACGATATGACCGAAGAATTGGGTCACGACGCGTGAAGAACCTTCTTTTGGTGTGTGGATAGAATCTAAACCAGCGCCGATCCAGTTAAATGGACGGAACAGTGTGAAGTTCAAACCTTCCATACCATAACCCCAGATCACACGATCCATCAATTGCTTGGCGCAAGAGTAAATCCAACGTGGTTTATTAATTGGGCCGCAAATCAATTCAGAATTTTCTGGATCGAATTCTTCGTCGTGGCACATGCCATATACTTCTGACGTAGATGGGAACACCAAATGTTTGCCGTATTTCGCTGCTGAGCGAACGATAGGCAAGTTTGCCTCAAAGTCGAGTTCAAAGACGCGCAAAGGTTGTTTTACATAAGTTGACGGTGTTGCGATCGCGACCAAAGGCAAAATCACATCACACTTCTTCACATGGTATTCAACCCATTCTTTATTGATGGTGATATCGCCTTCAAAGAAATGCATACGTGGATGATTGAG
The DNA here is from genome assembly GCF_014284175.1 of Affinundibacterium flavidum. Taxonomy (GTDB): domain Bacteria; phylum Pseudomonadota; class Gammaproteobacteria; order Burkholderiales; family Burkholderiaceae_D; genus Undibacterium; species Undibacterium flavidum. The sequence continues at coordinate 120,912 of NZ_JACOGA010000018.1, read as the reverse complement.
TAAGTCACCCAAACGTTCTGTTTGCATATCCATGCCATACACTTCCCAATCCGTTGTTTCGAGAATGCGTTTGGAGAGGTGATGACCGATAAAACCATTCACGCCAAGGATGAGGACTTTTTTCATAGTAGTTTCTCTGAGAAATTAATTAGTTAGATTCGTATAGTAGATTCGGATATTGGATTCGGCTAGCCTTACGCTAGATAGACGAAGCACCATCGTTTTATAGCAAGGCTAAGGATCAGGAAAACAGAAGTGCCAATGTCGCTTTGTCCAGCGTTTTACCTTCGTATTGCAAGGCCAATATCTCAATTGCCTTACCATCACCACAGACGCCAAAAACGACATTATCCACTACAGATAGTCCTTGCGGCAAATTTGCTGGTATTTTTGTGGTGGAATGATTAATTAGGCGTGCCTTTTCTATAACGAAGCGTTTGCCGTTGATGTCAGTAAAGGCACCAGGATAGGGTGGAGCCACCGCTCTGTGTAAGTTGTAAACGTCTTGTGCTGATTTAGTCCAATCGATACGACCATCTTCAGGTTTGCGTCCACCGAAGTAGCTTCCCTTGCTTAAATCGTTAGCAATACGCGGTGCATTCCCTGCAATCATCGCCGGTAAGGCGTTCCATAAAGTTTGTTCCGCCGCAACAGTCAACTTACCGAACACTTCAAATGCCGTGTCGTCAGGCAAGATCGGTACTGCCATCTGTCCAATAATGGCACCAGCATCGGGCTTCACCGTCATTTCATGTAAAGTTGCGCCGGTTTCTGTTTCACCGTGCAGAACCGCCCAATTGACTGGCACACGACCGCGGTACTTCGGTAATAAGGATCCATGCAGATTATAGGCACCGCGTTTTGCTAGTGCCAAAATCTCATTAGACAACATATTGCGGTAGTAAAAACTGAAGATAAAATCTGGCTGTAGTGCCGCAATTTGTGCGATCACTTCGGGCGTGTTTGGATTGTCCGGCGTAATGCGCGGAATACCACGTTCTTCGCATAAAGCAGCGACTGATTCAAACCAGATGGTTTCCGTTGCACTATCTTCGTGACTGACGACCAGCTTGATATTAATACCACGCGCCAGTAAGGTTTTGATACTGCGTACCCCGATGCTATGGTAAGCAAATACGACGGCAGACGGCATTGCCGTAGTGGAGAGTTCGCTCATCTTAGACCTGATCTCCGGATTTTTCTTCTAAGATCGTTTGTACGACAAAGCGCGGGCGACCTTGTACTTGCTGGTAAATACGTCCGACGTATTCACCCAGTAAGCCAATGCCAAATAAAATCACGCCCATCATGAAGAAGGCAATCGCGAACAAAGTGAACAAACCTTCCGCTTCTGCGCCGAGGAAAAAGCGACGGATCAACAGCAACACGACCAAGCCACCCGACAAGCCAGATAAAACCATGCCCATCATAGAAAACAATTGTAGAGGCATGATGGAGAAGCCCGTCATTAAGTCAAAATTCAAACGAATCAGGCTATAGAACGAATACTTAGATTCTCCCGCGGTACGCTCCTCATGTTCCACCACGATTTCTGTTGGCTTACGCGCAAAAGTGTAGGCGAGGGCAGGTACAAAGGTATTTACTTCAGTACATTGATTAATCAGATTAATCACATTACGACCGTAGGCGCGCAACATGTTGCCCTGATCGGTAATTTTGATGCGGGTGATTTTTTCGCGAATACGATTCATTGCCTTTGATAAATACGTGCGCCATGCAGCATCTTGGCGTTTGCGACGGATAGAGCCGACGTAGTCGTAGCCCTCGCGCATTTTATCGACCAGTGCACCAATTTCTTCCGGTGGATTTTGCAGATCTGCATCTAAGGTAATCACGATGTCGCCGCGCGTGGCTTGAAAACCAGCCAAGATCGCCATGTGTTGCCCATAATTACCATTAAACAGCACAACGCGAGTCACGTCGGGGCGCAAACGATATTGATCAGCTAAAATCTCCGCCGAGCGGTCACGACTACCGTCATTGACAAAAACGATTTCGTAAGTGATGCCGCGTTCAGCCAACTTATCTAAAGCTGGATATAGGCGCTCATAGAGCTTAGCGAGGCCAGCTTCTTCGTTATATACAGGAATGACAACGGAAAGTTCAGGATGCATTGTTTTTTCTGCCAAGAAATTATTGTAGGCAGGATTTTACCGCAGACACTACCCGTTCGACATCACTTTCGTTCATTGCCGGGAATAGTGGCAAGGTCACAATTTGTTTGCCAATACGTTCTGAGATAGGGAACATGCCATCGGTAAAGCCACGTTCACGATATAAAGTAAACAAGTGAATGGCGCGGTAGTGATAACCAAGTCCTATGCCCAGATCCATCATCTTTTGCATAAATTCTGCGCGATTGACGCGTTCTGGTAAGACGATATGAAACATGTGCCAGTTTGAATTCGTAAAGTCAGCAACCGGCAACTCTGCTCCAGTAGACGATTCAAAATCCGCACCGAAGCTCGTGAAATAATGATGCGCGAGCGCCTTACGCTTGGCATTAAATTCCTCCAAACGCTTCATTTGCCCTAAACCAATCACGGCGGAAATATCCGTCATATTGTATTTGCCGCCCAATACGTCGACGTCGATGCCATCGAGTCCTGTACGCGAAACACCTTGCAGGCGATATTTCTCCGCCAGTTTCGCTTCTTCTTCATTGTTCAATACTAGACAACCACCTTCGGCAGTCATCACGTTCTTATTCACTTGAAAACTGAAAGAAGCGAAATCACCGAAAGCGCCTATTCGTTGACCTTTCCAAGTCGAACCTATGGCTTGCGCAGCATCTTCGACGACGCGTAAATTGTGCTTCTTAGCTATGGCATATAGCTGATCCATATCGCAAGGCAGTCCACACATGTGAACTGGAATAATGCCTTTGGTTCGTGGCGTAATTGCCGCTTCAACTTTATTCAAATCGATATTGTGCGTTTTCGGATCGATGTCCACAAACACGGGCGTAGCGCCAACTTCGATAATGACATTGGCAGTTGCAACCCAAGAATTTGGTGTGGTGATCACCTCATCACCAGCACCGATGCCAGCGATGCGCAAAGCAATCTCCATTGTACAAGTGCCAGAATTAAAGGTGCGTACCGGACGACCGCCAAAGTAAGTTGATAGTTGCGCTTCGAGCGCCTTCACATTCGGACCACTCGTCAGCCAGCCTGAACGCAATACATCCGCGACTGCACTGATCGTTTCTTCATCTATCGTCGGTTTGGTGAAGGGGAGAAATGCCTGGTTTGCGCTCATAGTAGTCTTTCGTAAAAACAAATTCTTAATCAGTAATAAAGTCGTCCAAAAACGCCTTAGGGGATGGCGACAATAATCCGCTTAGGATCTTCACCAAGCAGCTTCATCGGTACCGCTTCGTCTTGCATTGCTTTATAGACAGTAGGATTTAAAAATGCGACGGCTTTCTCGCCTTTGGCATGCATCGCTCGCCATTTAAGGATAAAGTCAGCGCGTTTCGGTATCCATAATTCTGGCTGTATGCCGACACCAAATTCCATTTCGTCTGGATGCTCGACCAAGATGGTGGTGCGACGAAGATAGAAGGGCAGTGATTGCTCATAACGTCCTACTGCAAAAATAGGCGTATCCGCCTTCAATTCTGCTTGGATTGCAGGCAAATGATAAACACCTGCACTGTATTTACCCCATTGATCGTGACCGATGAAAACAACCTGACCACCGAGATAGCCACCAATTGCTATCGCGAGAACAGCAATATCTTTATTTCGTTTTGCAAACACGAGCCCAACTAAGCCGCCGATTAAAGCGATTGCAGCCGCCGCATAGGCCCATGGAATCATCGCCTCGTAAAATGGCAACTCGTAAGCACTCTTGGCGATACCTGCGATTTTTGGTGTAAATATTAAGGACACGACACCAATCAAAGTCAACATGCCTGCATTGACGCGTAAGCTGACAACGGAAATTTTCTCTAATTCACAGGCAATTAAAATCGCTAATGCAGGGAAAACAGGCAAAATATACGAGGGTAACTTTGAACCGGAAATACTAAAGAAGAAGAAAATAAAGACCGCCCAGATCACCAACATTTTCTTCGCTTGAAATTGACTTTGTTCTTTGCGGAGCGAAGTCAGCAAACTCTGCAGCAACAGCCCTAACCATGGAACAATACCGATAATTAACAAAGGAAAGAAGTAATACCAAGCACCACCGCGCTTATGCACAGTGCTAGTGAAACGCTGAAAATGCTCGTGAATAAAAAAGAACTGTGGATGTTCAGGATTCGCTTGCCACACCAAGATAAACCATGGAACTGTAATCGCAAAAAACAGCAACAAGCCTTTACCCATATGCAGGCGCAGCCATAAACCAACATCACGCGTCCAAATGGTGTACAGCACCAGCACAGCGCCGGGCAATACAAAACCGATCAAGCCCTTGGACATCGTCGCTAGAGCCATGCCAGCCCAACAAAGCAGCATGCCATTTCTTTGCTCTTTATCGCTAGCACCGTCGCGTTGTGCCAATAACAAACCGCACAAAGCCAAGGTCATCATGCCGGACAAGCCCATATCCAAAGTATTGATATGTCCCATTGCTGCCCAATAAAAACTTGATCCTAAAATCAAAGCAGTACTGATCGCGACACGACGACCATAGATTTTGAATGCGGTATAAGCAGACGCCCAAATGCCGATCAGTCCACACAATCCCGTCCATAAGCGTGCTTGCCAATCGCCCAGCCCAAACAGGCTAAACGTCAATGCATTCATCCAATTTTGTAGCGGTGGTTTTTCGAAATATTTAATGCCATTCAGACGCAGCGTAATCCAATCGCCAGTCGCCATCATTTCGCGCGCCATTTCGGCATAACGGCCTTCATCGGTTGGAACAAGCGTGCGAGCACCCAGCATATAAAACCACACCACTAAAAAACCGATTAATACCACCCACAATGTACGAGGCGAATCATAGGGCGTTTTCAAATAGGATGGATTCATGCTTTCTCCAGAATCAATGCAAGAGCGACTTTGCGCCCCTCTGTCATCAGAATATTATAAGTGCGACAGGCTGCTTGATTGTCCATACATTCGACGCCTTTGTGTTGCGCACTCAATACGGCAATCAGTTTAGGGTGAATGAATTTCTGTTTTTTTCCAGTACCTAATATCACCACGTCAGGGTTAGTGTTAGCGATCTGTTCAAAATGTTCTTGACTCAAAGCTTCAAAATTGGCGACATCCCAAACGACTGGCGCTGATTCTGGCAATACAAGCAAGCTATGTTCAAAACGGACTAAATTAAATTCGACACCCTGATCATCGTATGCGGTCACGGTCTGGTATTGTTGTGTATTAGTGGAATGCAGCTTCATGAGGATCGTCAAGTGATGGGTAGTAGTTCAGGCTTATGCCTCGCTTGTAAAAGCTGCGGCATTGTAACGGTTTTCATGAGATTGCTCAAAGGTGCCGCGCTCACCACAATGTTGGTCGATAAGAGACCTGCTGAATAAGTCGTAAGTGGTCTACTTAGAAAAAATTGGGAATAATGGCATACCAACTTATCGTGCCGACTTACCATTTTAAAATAACATGAGCCAAGTTTAGCAATTCACTCATGTTGTAAGCACACATTGTGGAAGCACTTAATTATTCTAACATTGACATGTCATTCAAAAATTCAGTTTATGATGAATCTGTAAATCATCCAAAGATCATCAGCGTTAAGGGATAAAACATGAATATCGCGGCACAGATGTTGCAGCAATTAAGAACGACCTATTTAAACGAATTGCCGACTCGTTTAAATGATATTGAGCACGCCGTTATGGCGTTGGAAAAATCTGGCTTTATAGCCGAAGATTTTAATTCATTGTTTCGTCTGGTACACAGTTTGAAAGGAAGTGGCGGCACTTATGGCATTTACGAAATTACCAATATTTGCCACCCCCTCGAAGATAGTTTAAGTGAAATTTTGGAGCATCCAGATAAGCTGACGAGAGCCTTTACCGATATTGCTTTAGCCTACATCGATTTACTACGCGATGTCGTGGATGACTATAGTTTCAATGATGAATGTCAAATTGATATAGAAGGCCGGCTCCAAGAACTACGTCATAAAGCTTTTCCATCAATGCGTACGGCCTTAATTGTCGAACGCTCCAATGTGCTTATTGTTTTGTTGCGAGAATGTTTGAAAGATCAGCATGTTCGCGCAGAAATTGTGAATGATGGTTACGTTGCATTAGGCAGAGCATTGACTGAGTCTTTTGATTTTGTGATTAGCAGCATGGAAGTACATCGTCTCAATGGCGCAGCGATCATCGCTGCGCTTGGATTGGCTCAAGGCAAAAAGGAGCGGACCAAAACGATCTTACTTACTACCAACAAGGCCAACATACCAAGTGTCGTTAAGCCTGATTTCACCGTTGTTAAAGATGCGCAACTACATCGCAACATTAGCGAAATACTGAACGACACTACAAAAACAGGCAAGTCATAGCGTAAATTCGAACGTAGCTGCATATTATTTGGGTGGTAATAAAAAATCTCGCGGACAGTTTCTAAAGCGACGACCAATCGCGCGCAACAATGCCAATCGCTGGGTAAAGTCCACCCCACGTGCCCTTAAAGCGACGGATAGAGCCAGATAAAAACTGACGCCGAGATTCATCATGCCTATGCCAAGAAAACCTAGCGCTGTGCTCACAATCAATTGCCACGGCACTTGAAAATTAAGGGCAAACAAAGAATAGCCCCACATTGCGGAGGATAAAGTCGTATGTCTTACATCAATCGGTAAACCGAGCAATGCGCCCAAGCCCGCGGCTCCCCCGAGCAGAAAACCTAGGAAAAAATTACCTGCTAACACACCCAAATTATTTCGAATATAGTCACTGACTCGTTGCCACCTGTCTTTGCCAAATAAACTTTGCGCCCATTTCAATTGATTGAGCCTTTCGGGTATTCGGCTATAGCTACAAAGATTGTCGTAATAGCCGGCAATCAAACCCGCCAAAAACAAGCACACGCCCGCCACACCGCCAAAAATCAACGTACCTGCGCTAAACAAATTAATATCTTGCAAGAGATGTTTAGCTTTTTCGGGCGAGACAAAGTGCACCCCACTCATATGTTGTACCATGTAGGCAATCATCAAAGCTACCGGAATCGCCAAACCGATATTCCCCACAATGGCGGCAAGCTGGGTGCGCATGGTGCGCGCCACCAAGGTTACTAGAGGTTCCAAGTCATGTTTGCGTTCGCGAGGATTGTCTTGAATTTCACCAATTGCGGCTGCAATCGCGTTCGCTGTCATGGCCGGCTGCTTAGTTGCGACTGAAAAGTGGAGTAAGTGAATGAGTACGAAGCCGAAACCATAATTCAGACAATTCGCAAGAACTTCGGCTAAGGGGGCTAAACCGCGTGCACTGATATTAATCTTAAGAGCGGCAACCAAGGCGACAGCCAAACCGCCACCTGCCGCGGCTCTTAGCATGGTGAAATAATCTTTGCGCGTTTCTGTGATGTAGTGCTCTCCGCTACGGCCAGCGTTTTCAGTGACGCGCAAGGCAACTAACTCAGCATTTTTCTTCCAAAAATCCCTGACCTTATTTTGACTACACTCAGCCACCGCCAACTCTTGCCACAAGGCCGCGATCTGCGTTATCCATATTTGGCGATCATGGCGTACATGGCTAGCAAGCAAATTACTCAGCGTGACTAATCGATCTAAATGTTGCTGTAATCGCCTTAAATGAAAAGTCAGGTGAAAGCTTGCGCCTTGCTGCTGCGCACGTTTACGGATACGCGCAATCGCCGCACGTGCTTGTGCTACGAGCACCTCTAGCTGGGCGATATCCATATTGACGGTATCGATCTTGGACTCATCTGTACTCAGTTGCGTTTCTATGGATTTTGCTAAATCGAGTGCCTCCTCGCACACGCCTAAGAACGGTGAACCATGATTTTCCAATGCTGGATCGAGTCTTAACATCTCAGTTTCTAGGCCTGCCGCTGCAATCCTGTGCGCGACCACTCGCAAGGCTTCTAAAGTATCCGCCATCAAAGATGAACTACCAACATCGGAGGCAACGGCGTTAAAGCCTAGTAAATCAATCAATTGCTGCCAGTCTTCCAAGCGACTTTCAGACAACCAATGCGCATCACTTGCTTGCAATAATTCACGCAATCCATCTTTGAGCTGAGTAACATCGTCAACTTCTGGAAGCAACTTGTGCGAAATCCGTCTTAAGGTTTCAGAGAAAACGCCAGTCGCAGGGTAAATTCCAGAAGTCGCCAGCAACAAGACTGCATGTCTTTGGGAAAACAAACGAAGCAAGGTATTCCGTAGGCCGACTGCTAATTCTGGTTCGGACTGCAGCAGTGCGATAACGGTGGGCAATTGTGAAGTGCTATAGCGAGTCGTCGGGCGTAGCAGCGCAAACAGTCTCACGAGTAGAGGAATGGGATTAGAGTCGTTAGGCTCATTACGCTCGTTAAAAGAGGGACCGTTAAGTTCTATTAATAGTGTTTTTAGCATGTATTCTTCATGAGTGGTTGAATGCATTCTTGCATTTTTACCGTAGATAGATGACATCTATGTCAAGTAGTTCCTCAACAGAGTAGGCATTGATCGCAGATTTCCTGCGGAGATTTAACACATTTAATCCTTTAAATTGTGCCTAAAGCGTAAAAGCCAAGAGTAAAACCGCGTCTGAAAGCAAATCTCCTTAAATAATTTGGCAAAACACATTGATAAAATAGGGAGCTTTGGGCAGAATGGATCATTCGGCAGTGCAGCATTTTTTAATTCACCTTTTGAAAGCAGTCTCGTGCGCCCCATCCAAAAATCCCAAAAACTTGCAGACGTTTGTTATGACATCCGCGGCCCCGTATTAGAGAAGGCCAAGCAGATGGAAGAAGAAGGTCAGAAAATCATCAAGTTAAATATCGGCAATCTGGCCGTATTCAACTTTGGTCCACCGGACGAAATCGTCCAGGATATGATTTTGAACATGCAAGGTGCCGCGGGCTACACAGACTCAAAAGGGATGTTTGCACCACGTAAATCCATCATGCACTACACGCAGGAAAAGAAAATCCACGGCGTGACCATGGAGGATATTTATATCGGCAATGGCGCATCTGAATTGATTGTCATGGGTATGAATGCCTTGCTAAATCCTGGCGATGAAGTTTTGGTACCTGCGCCGGACTATCCTTTGTGGACAGCGGCTGTCAGCCTCTCTGGTGGCAAACCTGTGCATTACATCTGCGATGAAAGTGCTGATTGGATGCCAGATATCGAGGATATCAAACGCAAAATCACTGCGAATACCAAAGCCATCGTCGTCATTAATCCGAACAATCCGACGGGTGCTTTATATCCGGTAGAAGTATTACAAAAGATTGTCGACATCGCCCGCGAGAAACAATTAATCGTGTTTGCAGACGAGATTTACGATAAAACTTTATACGATGAAGCAGAACACACTTCGATCGCCTCTTTGGCGGACGATGTTTTATTCCTGACCTTAAACGGCATTTCCAAAAACTATCGTTCTTGCGGTTATCGCGCGGGTTGGATGGTGATTTCCGGTGAAAAACGTCATGCCAAAGATTACATCGAAGGTCTGAATATGTTGGCATCGATGCGTCTATGTTCAAATGCACCAGGACAATTCGCGATCCAGACGGCATTAGGTGGCTATCAAAGTATTAAAGATTTAGTCGGCCCTGGTGGCCGGCTATTGAAGCAGCGCGATCTTGCGCACAAATTATTAACCGCAATACCTGGGGTGACATGCGTCAAGCCAAAAGCCGCGCTGTATATGTTCCCCAAACTTGATCCTGCTATTTACCCAATAGAAGACGATCAGGCTTTCATCCAAGATCTCTTGGTTGAACAACGCGTTTTACTCGTGCAGGGCACAGGTTTTAACTGGATCGCATCGGATCATTTCCGCGTCGTATTCCTACCCAACACGGATGATTTAACTGATGCAATAGGCCGTATCGCACGTTTCCTTGAAGGCTATCGTCGTCGTCATGGCACAGGTGAATTCGCGCCCAAGCACGTAAATGAATAATCTATAATCAATCTTTTTTTAAAATTAAGCAACTATGAAACCCATCAAAGTAGGCCTATTAGGATTAGGCACAGTCGGCTCAGGCACCTTCAATGTTCTCAAGCGCAATCAAGAAGAGATTATGCGCCGTGCAGGTCGTGCGATTGAAATTACGATGGTGGCAGTGCGCAATGTAGAACGTGCAAAAGACATCGTCAAAGGTGAAGTTGAAATCGTCACCGACGGCAATTTAGTGGTAAATCATCCTGACATCGACATCGTCATCGAACTGATTGGTGGCAATGATATCGCCAAAGATCTTGTGCTGAAAGCAATCGCGAATGGCAAGCACGTTGTCACAGCAAATAAAGCTTTGATCGCAAAACACGGCAATGAAGTCTTTAAAGCCGCACAGGATAAAGGCGTGATGGTCGCATTTGAAGCTGCGGTAGCAGGTGGAATTCCTATCATCAAAGCTTTGCGCGAAGGCTTGACGGCAAATCGCATTCAATGGATCGCAGGTATCATTAATGGCACGACGAATTTCATCTTGTCCGAAATGCGTGATAAAGGCCTAGACTTCGCCACGGTTTTAAAACAGGCGCAGGCGCTCGGTTACGCCGAAGCTGATCCGACTTTTGATATCGAAGGTATCGATGCAGCACACAAACTGACCATCATGGCGTCTATTGCATTTGGTATTCCAACGCAATTTGATAAAGCCTACATCGAAGGCATCACCAAATTAGAAGCGACTGATATCGAATATGCTGAACAACTCGGTTATCGCATCAAACTCTTGGGTATCACCAAGCGTAGCGAGGCAGGTATAGAGCTGCGTGTGCATCCAACCCTAATTCCAGAAAAACGTTTGATCGCTAACGTGGAAGGCGCAATGAATGCAGTCTTGGTGCAAGGCGACGCGGTAGGTGCCACTTTGTATTACGGTAAAGGCGCAGGTTCGGAACCAACGGCTTCTTCAGTGATTGCGGATGTCGTTGATATCACACGTTTAGCAACGGCTGATCCTGAGCATCGCGTACCTTATCTGGCTTTCCAACCCAATGCTTTAAGCGATTTGAACGTATTACCGATTTCTGAAGTATTCACCAGTTACTACTTGCGCATGCGCGTCGAAGACAAACCTGGTGTATTGGCCGATGTGACGAAGATACTTGCGGAGTTTTCGATTTCTATCGATGCGATGCTGCAAAAAGAACCAGCAGAAGGGGAGTCACGTACTGACATCATTATGCTGACACATCAGACGCAAGAGAAAAATGTGGATGCGGCGATTGCACGAATCGAGGCATTGGCATCGGTGACGGGTAGTGTGACTAAGTTGCGTTTGGAAGAATTGAGCTAAGTTGGCCTAACTGAATCTAGATCGGACGACCAAGAAGGGAAGCGACTAGCTTCCCTTTTTTTCGATCTACGTTTTTCTCTATCGCAAAATAGCATTTTGTCTGCGTATTTTATTTTGCAACTGCAAAATGCCGTAGATTAAAGCTTCTGCTGTCGGCGGACAACCTGGCACATAAATATCGACAGGAATAATCCGGTCACAACCCCGCACGACCGAATAAGAATAATGATAATAGCCGCCGCCATTAGCACACGACCCCATAGAAATGACATAGCGAGGCTCTGCCATCTGATCGTAGATTTTACGCAACGCAGGGGCCATTTTGTTCGTCAAGGTACCTGCGACGATCATCAAATCAGCTTGTCGTGGACTGGCACGTGGAATCATGCCAAAACGCTCCATATCGTAACGCGGCATCGCTGCATGGATCATCTCGACTGCGCAACAAGCGAGTCCAAAAGATAGGTACCACATACTGTTGGTCCTGACGAGGTCGGCAACTTCGTCCAGACGCGCCAAAATCACATGATCTTCTTGCTGTATTTCTAGTGCTTGCATGCTCAACTCCTGAGTGGAAAAATTGAGCCTGAGTCTACTTAGATTGGCAAAAGCATACTTGTATCAAAACGACAAATTTGTATGGAGTCGACATTATCCCGGTATGAAAAGATTTTGGAACTCACTTGGGCTAAGTTGGTACACCCAATACGCTGGATCTTTTGCCGCGATTCTTTGCAATAAATTGGTCGGACTGATACCTGCCAGATCTTGGAATTCTTTATGCATGTGGGCTTGATCGTAATAACCAGAATCTTGTGCAACTTGGGTCAGATCTCCCCATGTTGAGCCTTCATTAGCGATACGTTGCAAAGTAAAGCCGAAACGAACTAAGCGGCGCAGTTCGCGTAAATTGACGCCAAAAGTCGTACGTATGCGACGTTCTAATTGACGTTCTCCGATACCAAAATAGGCGCTAAGTGTCATCATGGGGAAAAAGATTTTTTTGTGTGCAGCAACGATGGCGTCGCCCAAGATATTCTTTTTATGCTCATGCAAAACTTGGCTGAGAAAGGTATGAAAATCACGTACATTACTTTCTGCATCGACTCCTGCTTCACATGTCGCATCGATTTTCTTTAAAAAGGCAGCGACACATATTGGATCAAAAATTTGATCCATGGGTACAGAACCATTGAGTAAGTTCGCTATTTCTAGATTCGCTGTCTTCGATAACATGCCGGGAATAAGGCAGACCGTCATTGTGATGGTATCTGGCGCATATTCGACATACATGGGTTCGGTAAACGGTCCTCGTAAAAAGAAACGGGGCACGCTCGCTCGCCTTCCATTCGCATGCACTATTTCTGCCCCACCTCGTACCATTAACATGATCGAGGGAGATAAGATCGCTGGTATATAGGCTTGATAAGCTGGTTGTGGCAACCAAAGCGTATACATAAGTAGTTGTTTAAAACGTGGTAAAGGTGGAAAAATCTGCAAGTCCATAAATCTGTTTTCTTAATGGAATTGGGGTGAATATGTAGTGAGAATTGAGGCGAAATTATAGCTAATCTAGATAAGCGGTCTCAACGAGACAACTTCAAATTAATTTTGAACCGACATAAAATATTCCAATCGGCGCTCTCCATTGATCAACTCTTGGATACCTGACTGAATAACAGCAAGATGAAGAATTTTTTCAAAATCTTGCGGTACGTCTTGATAGATCTCCATCCAAGTAATGAGACCATTATTGGGTTCAGGTCGTCGTTGCAAAAGCGGCGGGTAATCTAATTTACCCGCCAAGCCTGTACGCAAGAGTTCGACGCTACGGCAAATTTCCGTTGCGTGTTCAATTTTGCTTTTGTAGTAAATGTAGCAGTCCATAGTGACAAATTATTCCGTCACATCAAGGTATGCATAAGGCAAAGGCAAAAATTCTAGTATTGGTCCATCGCTAGCGCCCAAATGCACTTTGCCTTGCTCTTGATCAGCTAATTTAATTTCTACCAAACAGGCAAAGCCCTCACCGAAATTGCGTTCTGCGCTAACAATCATGCCGCAGGGCTGACTAGGATCATTGTCGGAAAAAATTTCCATCGCCACATCGACTACATCAGTTTTAACAGTGGCAATCGCCATGCGGCGTTTGAGTTTTCCCAGATATTGGCTACGTGCCACGATTTCCTGACCTGGGTAGCAGCCTTTTCTGAAATTCACACCACCGATCAATTCAAAATTAATCATTTGTGGCACGAATTTTTCTTTGCTTAGCTCTACAACTTGTGGCAAACCTGCATGAATATTTCCTAAGCGCCAGATGCTTGCATCGACTTTTAACAAACTCACATTCATGTTCGCAGAAATTGCTGTCAATTTTTCCTGTGCGACTACCCACTGGTAACGAGCAGTATCAAAGGCATCATGCAAGCGAACTAAAGTGCCGGCATCGTCGCTGCTTACTTTGTCGTTGATCGCGCTTGGTAATTGATCAAATTGCGTTAATAAAAAGGCTTCTGCCGCTTTGCCGCCAAGGCCTAATATGGCAAATTGCTCAGAAACTTCGCTTAACTTTACTTTGGAACGCATCACAAACATTTGTAAGCGTTTTTGCAGTGCAGGTTGCAAACTCGCGGAACATTGCAGAACGATATTGCCATCCATTTTCCAATAGAGAAAACTAGCCAGCATGCGCCCCTTAGGGGTGCAATAGGCAGCATATCGCGACTGCGTGTCGTTGAGATGTTCAACATCGTTGCTTAATTGATTGTGCAAAAAACTAGCAGCATCGTCGCCCCTTGCTTGTATTAGACTTTGGTCACTTAATTGGCAGACATACCCATTTTGTAATTGCGTAATACCAAGTTTGCTCATGTCCAGCGTTTCTGCTGACTCCAAAAATTGCGTGGTTGTGCTCATGGTGTGTTCATTTTTCCAGTTTTTTTTCCAATGCAGAATGCTTCCATTTACAATGGCAGCGATTTTTCGTGATTATCGCAGCAAATTGAGATTAGTGTTCACATGGCTTCTTTGAAAAAATTCTTTGTTTTTTGTACTTTACTACTGATCTTGCTTGCTGGAGGAGGCACTTGGGCATTCATGCGTTGGATCGATACCCCGTTAGACGTGGGTAAGAGCATTGATTTTACGATTAAACCCGGTAGCAATATACGCAGTGCTTCGCGCCAATTGGTTGACGCTGGCGTTCCGGTTCACCCGTATTTATTTGAGGCTTTAGCACGAATTACCGGCAAGGCGGGCAGTTTAAAAGCAGGATCGTTTGAATTGCAAACCCAAGAAACGCCGCAACAATTACTGAAAAAAATCGTTGAGGGTAAATTTAGCCTAACAAGCTTGAGCGTTATCGAAGGCTGGAGCTTTAAACAAATGCGCAATGCAATTGATGCTCATCCATCTATCAAGCATGATACAACCGGACTCTCTGATCGTGATTTACTGGTGAAAATTGCTAGCAAATACACGCATCCAGAAGGTTTGTTTTATCCGGACACCTATCTATTCGCCAAAAATAGTAGCGATATCCAAGTCTTTCAACAAGCGCATCAGGCCATGCTAAATCATCTCGACGCAGCTTGGAAAAATCGTGCTCAAAATTTACCTTATAAAGAACCATACCAAGCCTTGATCATGGCATCCATCATAGAAAAAGAAACCGGACAAGCGTCAGAACGCGGCATGATCGCCAGTGTGTTTGTGAATCGTTTGCGCACAGGGATGCTGCTGCAAACTGATCCCACCGTGATCTACGGCATGGGGGATAAATTTCAAGGCAATATCCGCAAACGCGATTTGACTACGGATACGCCTTACAATACCTACACCCGCGCTGGTTTGCCACCGACACCAATTGCATTGCCGGGTTTAGATGCCTTAAAGGCGGCACTCAATCCTGAACCTAGCAATGCTTATTATTTTGTGGCGCGTGGCAATGGCACCAGCCAATTCTCAGATAATTTGAGCGAACACAATAAAGCGGTGAATAAATATCAGCGCTAAGTATCAGCGCTAAGTATCAGCATTAAGTATCAGCATTAAGTATTTTAGTACTTAGAAAAACGAGAAAAAGTATGACGAATAAAGAGCAAAAATCGGGATTATTTATCAGTTTCGAAGGCATAGATGGTGCTGGCAAATCGACCCATATCAGCTTCGTGCAAGACAAATTAATGCAGCGTGGCATCAAGGTAATTACAAGCAGAGAGCCAGGCGGGACGCCTTTAGGTGAGGCCTTACGAGACCTGCTGTTAAAAGAAAAAATGCATTTAGAGACTGAAGCTTTACTGATGTTCGCATCACGTCGCGAACATATCGCTCAAGTGATACAACCGGCATTAGATGCAGGAACATGGGTGATTTCAGATCGTTTTACTGATGCGACGTTCGCCTATCAAGGCGGTGGGCGTAAATTAGCTATCGATAAATTGAACACTCTTGAGCAGTGGGTGCATCCACATTTACAACCTGATTTAACTTTACTGTTTGATGTGCCTGTTGAAGTTGCCCGAGCGCGTTTGGATGCAACTCGCACTTTAGATAAGTTTGAGCAAGAAAAAAGTGACTTCTTCAACGATACACGCAATGAATATTTGCGTCGCGTTGCAGAATTTCCTCAGCGTTTTAAAGTCATCGATTCAAGCCGCAGCATAGAAACAATACAACAAGAATTGTCAGAAATAATTGATGCGCTTTGCGCCAAGCTTACGCGTTAAGTTTGTTCCGATATTCTATGGATTAGACAAATCCAGTAGATTCAGCAGACTACACAAACTAGATAGGTCAGAAATCAAACAATGAGCAACACCTTATTCGATTGGCAGCAAGATACTTGGCAGCAAATTATGGCAATGCGCGAACGTATGCCGCATGCTTTTTTGCTGTATGGTTCAGAAGGGATAGGCAAAGCACAATTTGCCGAACATCTGGCTAAATCATTGCTTTGCGAATCACCAGCAGAAGACGGACATGCCTGCACTCACTGCTTATCTTGCAACTGGTTTGATCAGTATAGCCATCCCGATTATCGTCGTGTTCGCCCCGGTTTGCTCGATGAAGAAGATGCAGCGGAAGCAGAAACCGGCGAGGGTGGCGAAGAGCCAGAAAAGAAAACCGCCAAATCAACTAAAGCACCGTCCAAAGAAATTGTGATTGATCAGGTGCGGGCGTTGGCAAACTTCATGAATATTTCTACGCACCGTCAAGGTACGCGTGTGGTCGTCATGTATCCAGCTGAAGCTTTGAATATCCCCGCGGCCAATGCATTGTTGAAATCCTTAGAAGAACCAAATCCGAATACGGTGTTCATTTTGGTCTCGCATAAGATTGATCGACTATTGCCGACGATTTTGTCACGCTGCCACAAACTCCCTTTGACGATGCCGACGAAGGAGCAGGGTTTAGCTTGGCTAAAAGTGCAGGGCGTAAAAGACGCGGAAGTTTGGCTGGCACAACAAGGCGGAGCACCTTTGTTAGCCTTAGACATGGCGCAATCAGAGGATTTAAAAGAGCTCGATGAGCTATTGCGCACCTTGGGCAAACCCGATGTGGAAGCGAGTCTAAAAACCGCCGACAAGATGCAAAAAATGGACATGCCGCGTACCGTCTCTTGGATGCAACGTTGGTTATATGATATTTTCTCGTATAAACAAACTGGTTTGATTCGCTATTATCCCAAACACCAGGCAGACATTTCCAGACTTGCAGAGCGTGTAAGCCTCGATAAATTGATGCATTTGATCAAAAATGCACAAGATCGACAGGCAATTGCGAGCCATCCCTTGTCTGGTAAGCTATTTTTAGAAGATATGCTGTTAGAATATTCTTCTGCTTTTATCTAAGTATTTTTGGATTCCTTTTTCCTCTTAAATGGGGACGTAAAAGAGATCAATAGGGAAAATTATGGCTGAGTTACCACAAGACCCCGGCATACCATTAAATATGCCTTCGCCATCGCGGCCTTCTGTGCTTTCTTTGGCGATTAAAGAAAAGTCTGCACTGTTCTCTGCGTATATGCCATTCTTAAAAAATGGCGGTATCTTCGTACCCACCAATAAGTCCTATAAGTTGGGTGAAGAAATCTACGTCATTTTGACTTTGCTTGATGACCCTAGCAAATATCCTATCGCCGGCAAAGTCGCGTGGGTAACGCCAGCTGGCGCTGGCAATAACAAATCGCAGGGAATAGGTGTACATTTTCCGCAAGATGAAAGTGGTATACGCGTAAAAACGCGCGTCGAAGAAGTGTTGGGTGCAACGATACGATCCTCACGTGCCACGCACACCTTATAAACCACAATATCGTTTTACCTATAAATCTGCATCAAGCGCTGATACTTTTAAAATGAGTTCAGCGCTTTTATTTTGATCCGAATTTTTGAGTCTAATCCTTCTCATGTCCAAGCATCTCTCAACTAGTTTCAGTCACCGACTCGCCCGATTAGAAGACTTAAGCGCTATTGTCGCCATCTATAACTCCACAGTCGCGTCGCGCATGGTCACGGCAGATACAGAAGAAATTTCAGTTGAATCGCGCCTAAATTGGTTTCATGAACACACGCCAGAAAAACGCCCTTTATGGGTCGTCGAAAGCGAGCAGGGTGAAATTATCGGCTGGCTCTCATTCTCAAATTTTTATGGACGGCCAGCGTATTCAGGCACAGCCGAACTATCAATTTATCTGCACGAATCCACACGTCGCCTCGGCCTCGGTCGCTACCTTCTGGAACAAGCAATTCAATTTGCGCCTCAAATTAAAGTCCATACGCTCTTAGGTTTCATCTTTGGACACAATGTGCCCAGCATGAATTTGTTTGCCTCATTTAATTTCGAAATCTGGGCGAACATGCCTAGGGTGGCGACTTTGGATGGAATCGAGCGTGATTTGATTATTTTTGGTAAACGGGTTGACTAGAAGGAGTCATGTTAATTTGTTCTTAAATTAACAATTAAAATTAGTGCAATTTCTTAATTTTCTTGTGCTTAAGTTTATAGAATTCACCTATTCGATCAAGTACAAAGAACTATTTATTCCGTTGACCCCAAGCAATTCGAGAGCCTATACTTCTTTATGGCTGGTTCGTCATTAATTTTATTTCCCATTGATTCTTTCCTATGCATCGCTTCACAGTGGCTGATGGTGACTTCGAAGTGTTGATCTCATTTTCCTGCAATGGGTTTATCCATACCAAACGATCTGCTTTAGAAAGGCAGTTGGTTTTATGAGACAGCGACAAAATATTGATCGTATCGCGCGGCGAGATTGTTTGCGCTATTTGTCGACTGCGATGTTAGGTGGTTTTGTCGGTAGTGGTATCAATTGCGCGATTTCTCAGTCCGCTTTTGCGCAAACTTCCCGTAAAGAAAATTTAGCCGTTCTGTATCCAGAAATCGGTGAGCCATTTCGCGCTGTCTTTGCCAAGATATTGGAAGGTATAGACGACAAATTACAAACGCGCACCTATAAACTTGCAGTGCCAAGCGACACAGATTTAAGTGCTATGGTTGCTGATTTACGGCGTTCGGACTTGAAGGTAGTGATTGCGCTTGGGCGCGCGGGTATGCGTTTAGCCAGCGCTCTAGAGCGGGGCGTGGACGTGGTCGCAGGTGGCATTATCAGCCCAACAGAAAACGAAGCACGCGACGCCAGCATATTATGCTTAGCACCAGATCCGTCGTTGTTGCTGCAACGCTTAAAAACTTTATTACCCACTGCGAAACGCGTCAATGTCGCCTATTCGGCACGGCATAGTGCTTGGCTAATGCGTTTTGCGCAGGATGCCGCCAAACAAACGGGACTAGATTTACGAGCGCAAGAAGTTAGTGATTTACGCGGTGCCCTGCGTTATTACCAGGATTTCTTTGCGCAGGCGACCTCACAAGATGCGCTCTGGCTGCTGCAAGATCCACTCGCAGTTGATGATTCTAGCGTGTTACCTCTGGTGCTTCAGGAGTGCTGGAATAAGAATCTGCCACTCTTTTCTAGTAATGTCGCTCATGTTCGACGAGGGGCCTTATTTTCACTTTATCCTGATAATCTCGAATTGGGGCGCAGCCTCGGACGGTCTGCACTAGCCAGACTTAACAGCAATGCGCCATTAGCGCGTGGTGCGGTGCCCTTGCGTGATGTGCAAGCCGCACTGAATACGCGTACGGCTAGTCATTTAGGTTTGGATGTAACACCACAATTTCAGAGCGGCTTTCAGCTGCTATTGCCCGAACGATGAATCGCTTGAGCCTCTCCTATTGGCTGGCGCGACTGCGGCATGCCACATTCCGACGACAACTAATTATCGCCGTGGCAATTGGGGTATTTAGTGTGGGATCAGTGACTGCTTTGCTTTCAACTTGGCAGGGCAGTCTGCAAGTACGTGAAACCTTAGTACAACAAGGTTTAAGTTTGGCAAACAGCGTGGCGCAGCAAAGCCAATTAGCCTTATTGACGGAAAGTGCAGACAATGCACGCGAGCCCATTGAACGTGCGATGTCTTTTACGGATATCTTGCAAGTCGAATTACTGTACACCGATGGTCGCAGTTTGATTACCCGGGGAACTGTCGCAGAAATGCGTGCAGGTAAACCACAAACTGGAATGTCAGGCTCGTATCTTGAGACCGAAACCAGTGAGGCTTGGCGCTTTGTAGCTCCCGTGTACACCAAGCCAGCCGCAGCTTCACCATTCGAGGCGAATATAGCGACGCCTGAATTACTTGGTTATGTACGCGTGACACAAGGTAAAGCTGCGCTATCAAAATTAGTAAGCCGATTGGCTGTCATTAATTTCGGTGTCGGTCTGGTGCTCTCATGCATTTTATTGGGGCTACTACGTTTGTTAGCACATAGACTGAGCCAACCTTTAGGGGCGCTATCCACGGTGATGGCTCAAGCAGGTAAAGGACAAATGGGATTACGAGCGGTGCCAGATGGGCCTAGCGATATCGCCAGTATGGCGCAAGTGTTTAATAGCATGATGCAAAGTCTGGAGCAACGGGAACAAGAATTGCAAGAAACTAATGCAGAATTAGCCAACCATGCTGCCACATTGGAAGAAAAGGTTGCACAACGCACGGCGTCACTTAGTAGTAGTAATGCAGAGTTACAACAAGCACTACGTACTTTGCGTGAAGCGAAAAGACAATTGATTGAATCCGATAAACTTGCCTCGTTAGGACGCCTTGTTGCGGGTGTTGCACATGAGCTCAATACCCCGTTGGGAAATGCTTTGATGGCAGCATCAACGACAGAAGACATTTTGCAAAAAATTGTCGATGCTATGGCTTCTGGTGGTCTGCGCAAGTCTGAATTTGAACGAGTTATCGCGCAAAGTATAGAAGGTAGCGCTATGGTGACGCAAAATGTACAGCGTGCAGCAGAAATTATCCGTGGCTTCAAACAGCTCGCGGTTGATCAAACTACAGAGATGCGTCGCGTCTTTGAAGTTGATAATGTTATTTCGGAGATTTTATTTGCTTCGCAACCTATGTTCAAGCACAAGCCTTACCAGATAGAGACCAAATTAACGCCAGGTTTGAAAATAGATAGTTACCCCGGACCACTCGGACAGGTCATCAGCAATCTTATACAAAATGCGCTCGTGCATGGTTTTGCAGGACGAGATCATGGATGTTTGACTATAGAAAGCCGCAGTCATCATCCAGATTACGTACAAATCATTTGCAGCGATGACGGTGTCGGTATGAGCGAGGCGGTACGTTTGCGTATCTTTGAAGCTTTTTTTACTACGAAATTTGGTCAGGGTGGTTCCGGCCTGGGTATGCAAATTGTCTACAATTTGGTGACCGGTTTATTGGGAGGGGAAATCAATGTTGAAAGTGTGCTTGATAAGGGGACACGCATTACGATTACCTTGCCCTGTGCAGCGCCACAGAATATAGCTTCCTAGTATTCTGCGTTGCATTGCGCGTTACAAAAACCACTTAGAAAAACTGCGTAAAAAAATACACTAATGACGACTTTCAACGACACAAACGAAAGCACAACTTGTCGGGGGAATTTTTTAATTCTATGATTCTTATACGCGATACAGATATGTTTAGCAGGTATGTACATCGATTGGTTTTACTTCCAATTCGATATTATTCACGCCACCCGCATTGGATCACTTGCAAGGCTTATCTATGAGTAAAACAAACCTCAATAAAGTAGACTTTAGTAAAGTAGACTTCAATATACTGCTCCTGAAAAAGAGCCTCGTCGCGATGTTGGCGCTACCTTGTTTCACAAGTATCGCGCATGCTCAATCCATTAATCCTAATGCGCAATCAGGTGAAGATCTGGCACTCGTATTTGGAGACCGTGCCACGATCAGCGTCGCCACCGGTAACTCTCAAACGTTACGTCGTGCACCTGCGGTCGCCACAGTCATTACAGCAGAAGATATTGCCGCGATGGGGCTTCATGATTTGAACGACGTACTGGAAACCGTGACTGGCATCCACGTGAATCGTATTGCGCCGACTTATGCGACTAGCTATGCGATACGCGGTATCGGTGGCAATGGAGTGATCAATCCGCAGGTGTTGGTATTGCAAAATGGTATCCCAATGACCGATGTCTACAACGGTGATAAGGGTAATAACTGGGTGAGCATGCCACTCACTAATGTATCTCGCATTGAAATTATCCGCGGACCCGGTTCTGCTTTATATGGTGCCGATGCATTTGCGGGTGTGATTAATATCATCACTAAATCGGCTGCCGAAATACCTGGTACGACATTGGGTGGACGTGTTGCTTCTTTTCGTACTGCAGATGCTTGGATACAGCATGGCGGGAAATTGGCTGATATGACGGTGGCGGCGTATCTGCAAGTGGGGCGTACAGATGGCCAGCACAGCATCATTGATCAAGATGCACAAAGCTTGAATGACAAACGATTCGGCACACATGTCAGCGTTGCGCCGGGCTCACTCAATACAGAATATCGTGCTTTAGATGCTCAGTTAGATCTTTCTACTGGCAATTGGCGCTGGCGTAGTAGCTACAAAATCCGTAACGACATTGGTTTTGGTCCAGGTGTAAATAGCGCCCTTGATCCAACGCACCATAGTGATAGTAATCGCTTTACCAGCGACCTGAGCTGGAACTCAGCGCAATTGATTAATGACTGGAACTTCGGTGCGGTACTCAGCTACTTGCGGCTGGCAGAGCAAACACCACAAGGAATCGCTTTATTTCCACCGGGTGCTCGTATCGGCCCTAGTTACTTTCCTGATGGGATGATAGGCGGTCCGGGAAGATGGCAGCGCACAGTGCGTCTCTCGGGATTTGCGGCCTATAACGGTTGGCAGGGGCATGCCATACGTATTGGCGCAGGTCATGATGATTTAAATTTGTATCACACAACCACCTTTAAAAATTTCTTACTTAGCCCTGCGGGCTTACCCATTCCAACGGGACCAGTGCAAGACTACAATGCAATTCAACCGCATATTTTGCCGCACCGCCGACATATCAATTATGTGTATCTACAGGATGAATGGCAATTATTACCCGATTGGGTAATGACGGCGGGTATCAGGCATGATCGCTATGATGACTTCGGTGGCACCACGAATCCGCGCTTGGCTTTGGTGTGGGATGCGAGCGTCGATGTGACGGCGAAATTGCTGACTGGTCGCGCATTTCGTGCTCCCTCGTTTAATGAGCAATACGGCATTAACCCAGTCAATAGTGGCAATTCTTCATTAGAACCCGAAACCATCACTACCCATGAGTTAGTCTTGAACTGGCAAGCGAACTATAAGTTAGGTGTTAACCTGAATTTGTTCGACTATCACATGGCGTCGATTATCCGTAGCGTGGCAAATCCAGCACCAGCGCCCGGCGCAAGCTATCGGAATGTGGGACAAGTCAACGGACACGGTGCAGAACTAGAATTGAATTGGGAACTCAGTGATAATTTACGCGGTAGCTTCCAGCATGCCTGGCAAAAGGCGCGAGATCCACAAAACGGTACGGATCCTAGCCTCGCTCCACGCCACCACACCTTCGCTAAATTGAATTGGCAAATGGCACCCGGCATACTACTTAGCCCGCAAGTCAACCGGGTCGCCGGACGCCAACGCTCGGCCGGAGACACCCGCCCACCTGTTTCTGATTACACCACCTTTGATCTGGCACTGAGTACCAAATTAGACAGCTGGGAACTATCTCTCAATGCACGTAATCTGTTTAACGCCGATGTACGTGAGCCTAGTTTGGCACCGGGTCTAGCAATCCCACACGATTTTCCGATGGCACCTCGCTCATTGGCTTTGCAGTTGGTTCGTAAAATGTGAATGTAAATTTTGTATAACCCTTAAGAATTAGCGTGAATAATCTGAGGGGTATTCGACTGTTATTGAATACCTCATCGAATAACTCACTGAATACTTCGTAGAATCCCCACTTTTTGCGGCCGATTTCGGGCTCAAGAGCATAAACAGAGTAAAATTCGGCCTTATACGATTTTTTGATCTTGGAAATGGCAGTACTTCTCGTCCATGATCTCTCTTTTTAGGAATCCCCACTATGCTGAGCTATCGCCATGGTTTTCACGCTGGCAATCATGCTGACGTTCTCAAACACTTTGTTTTAATCGAGTTACTCAATTATCTCGGTCAAAAAGACACGGCTTACACCTATGTCGATACGCATTCCGGTGCAGGCCTGTATTCTCTGGATACTGGCTACGCGATGAAGAATGCGGAGTACGAAACTGGTATCGGCCCTTTGTGGGATAGAGATGATGTACCAGCCGCTTTGCAGGTATATCTGGATTTGGTCAAGGCCATGAACCCTAGCGGCAAGATGCGCTACTACCCAGGTTCGCCTTACTGCGCGAATGAAGTGATGCGTTCACAAGATCGATTGCGTCTGTTTGAATTGCATCCTAGTGAAATCAAAATCCTGAGTGAAAATTTTCGTAAATTAGAAGCGCACAAGGCAGAGCAGGGCGAACGTCAAACTGTGCGCGGCAAACGCATCATGATTAATGCTGGTGATGGTTTTGAAGGTTTGAAGGCAATTTTGCCACCGCCTTCACGCCGTGGCTTAGTCTTGATTGATCCTCCGTATGAAGTCAAAGATGATTATCGCCGCGTTAAAGTTTGTCTAGAAGACGCTTTGGTACGTTTTCCAACCGGCACCTACGCGGTCTGGTATCCGGTCTTGTCGCGCATAGAGTCCAAACAATTACCAGAGCGTTTAAAACGTATTCCGGCGAATGGCTGGTTAAATGTGACCTTGAGTATCAGTGGGCCAAGCCCAGACGGTTTTGGCTTGCATAGCAGCGGCATGTTTATTATCAATCCACCTTGGACTTTAGAAGCGACATTGCGTGAAGTGATGCCGTATTTAGTGCGTGTATTGGGTAAAGACGTCAGTGCTAAATTCGAGATCGAATCTGGTGAAACTGAAACCGTTAAGATAAAAAGCCCGGTTCGTGCGCCAGTTGATCGTAGTGCGCGTGGAACAGGTGTTGGTCGCCCGCAAGTTGGTAGTTTGCGCACCAACAATGCGAATAGAACCGATGCAAATAAAGGTGGTGCGAGAACTGGAACTGCCGCTGCACCAAGTCGTGACTTAGGTCAAGGCAAACGCACTGCACGTCCGGCAAACTTATCGAAGACGCGCTCACGCTAAGTTCATTTAGGAGGATTCAGCGTCACAAAAAAGCTAAAGGCACTGGATCCTTGCCTGCGCAGGGATGACATCTCAATGTTCTAACCTCCACTGAGCGACATCGCTAACATACCTGATTCTTCATCCAATATTTTATGCGGAAAGTCTCATGCATATATCACTACGTACATTGATCAAATCGACTATCAGTGTCATCTTCACCCTAACGATCAGCACGCAGTTCGCCCAAGCCGACACCATCAAAATCGCTGTCATTGATCCCATGTCCGGACCATTTGCTCCGGTCGGTCTAAATACTTTCAATTCATTTAAATTCATCGCCGACAAGGCAAATACCGAGAAGTGGGCGGGAGAGCATCGCATCGTTTTCGATGCTTTCGATAACAAAGCGGGCGTACAAGAGAGCTTGAGCCTGTTAAAAACGGTGGCAGATAAAGGCTATCGTTTCGTCACTCAGGGAACAGGCTCTGCAGTTGGCCTAGCACTAATCGATGCAATCAACAAACATAATCAACGCAACCCGGGCAAAGAAATTATCTACCTCAATCACGGCTCGATTGATCCCGATATGACGAATAGCAAATGCAGCTTTTGGCATTTTCGTTTTGATGCGAATTCCGATATGAAAATGGAGGCTTTAACCAGCTTCATGGCGGCGGATAAAAATATCAAAAAGGTGTATCTGATAGGGCAGAATTACTCGCATGGGCAACAGGTAGCGCGCGCGGCGAAAGCCTACTTGGCACGTAAGCGTCCCGATATACAAATCGTCGGCGAAGATTTACATCCTATCGCCAGCGTCAAAGATTTTTCTCCTTACATCAATAAGATCAAAGCGTCAGGGGCGGATGCCGTCATTACGGGTAACTGGGGTACCGACCTAGCTTTGTTGATAAAGGCGGGCAAAGAGATGAACTTAAACGCTAATTTTTATACCTATTATGCGAGTTCAACCGGTGTACCCACGGCGATGGGAGAGGCAGGAATCGACAAGGTGAAGTTGATTGGCTACTGGCATCCCAATAATTTTTCCAAACTCGGCAGTGCGATTACGCAAGGCTACAAAGAACAATACAAAGACGATTTTTCATCGACATCAACTTACGCCATGATTGCCAGCCTCGCAAAAGCGATGACGATAGCAAGTAAACAAAGTGCTGATCTCGACCCGGTAAAAATTGCTTTTGCACTAGAAGACGTACAAATCGATTTCTTTGGTACACCTGCCTCTATGCGCAAAACCGATCATCAATTTCAACAAGCGCTGTATGTGTCGAACTGGGTAAAAGTGAACGGCAAAGACGTGCGCTTTGATCAGGAAAACACAGGCTTAGGCTGGAAAACCTTGCAGAAGTTTGAGCCGTATGTTGCGAGCCAAGCGACGTCTTGTCAAATGAAACGTCCATAGCGCTCATCATTAATATCATAAGCGCACCGTGGAATTTTTTCTCATCAACCTGCTCAATGGCCTCAGTTATGGACTGCTGCTCTTCATGTTATCAGCAGGGCTTACGCTTATTTTCAGCATGTTGGGCGTACTCAATTTTGCCCATGCCAGTTTCTATATGCTAGGTGCTTATCTCGGTTATAGCTTTAGTGGTTTGTGGGGCTATTGGTATGGATTGTTAATCGCACCAATCATCACAGCTTGCTTGGGGATGCTGGTCGAACGCTTTGCCTTACGTCGTTTACATGTGCAGGGACAGCTTGCCGAACTCTTATTCACCTTCGGCCTTGCTTATGTGATGCTGGAAATCGTGCAATTAATTTGGGGGAAATTGGCCATTCCCTATCGCATACCTGATGCATTGCAAGGCACTTTATTCACTGTATATTCCAGCCCCTTTACGATTTATCGCGGATTTGTCGCTGTGTTAGCACTGGCCATGTTGGGATTGATGTACTTAGTGCTAGGTCGTACCCGGATCGGTTTAGTGATTCAGGCTGCGTTAACTCAGCCGCGGATGGTCGAAGCTTTAGGGCACAATGTGCCGCGTATCTTTATGTGGATTTTCGGACTTGGTTGTGGCCTTGCTGGTTTAGCTGGCGCGGTTGGCGGTAATCTCTTGGTTACTGAGCCCGGTATGGCGGCGAACGTCGGCAGTATTATTTTCGTAGTCATCGTATTGGGTGGCATAGGTTCACTTTCTGGCTCGTTCTTAGCCTCTATGTTGATCGCGCTTTTGCAAACATTTGCGGTGACTTCAGATCTATCTTTACTCGATGTTTTTAAGCCTTTCCTCAGTGCCCCCTTAGCAGCTGACAATGTAGGGACATTCGGCTTATCAGGATTACTGAATCTGCGCCTCTCGCAGATGGCACCAGTTTTACCGTTTATCATCTTATTGCTGATGTTGATTTGGCGTCCACATGGATTGTTCGGTACAAAGTCGGAAGTAAATTAAGCATGCGATATCAATTTCCGATTTCTGCTACTGTTATTTCAGCAATCACAATCAGTGCGCTCTTACTGCTGGCGCCTTTGGCATTTTCCTCAAATGCAGCGTTAAACTTCATCACACAAATTTGTATCACCTCAGTGTTTGCGTTGTCGTTTAATCTTTTGCTAGGGCAGACGGGACTACTATCGTTTGGGCATGCTGTGTATTCTGGTCTGGGTGCATTTGCCGCAGTTCATGCCATGAATCGAATCAGCGAAGGCACTTGGTCCTTACCGATTAGTTTGGTTCCCTTGGTCGCTGGCTTGGCCGGATTATTTTTCGGTGCATTATTTGGATGGCTATCGAGCAAAAAATCCGGTTTAACTTTTTCCATGATTAGCCTTGGTATTGGCGAACTCGTGTTCGCCGGCGCGGCGATGTTTCCCACTATTTTTGGCGGGGAAGGGGGAGTCAGTGCGAACCGCGTTTCTGGAACAGCCTGGCTGGGGATTAGCTTTGGACCACAAATCGAAGTCACTTACTTAATCATCATCTGGACACTATTGGTGGCAGGGACAATATATTTTTTGACGCTAACACCGCTGGGCAAACTTGCCTCTGCTGTGCGTGAAAATGCAGAACGATTGGCATTTTTGGGATTTGATCCACGTTGGATGCGCTTTCTCATGCTGTGTTTTTCTTGCTTCTTTGCCGGGGTAGCGGGCGGGCTGTCGGCTTTGCATTTCGAAATCGCGACGACGGACAATTTAAGCATGCTGCGCTCTGGATCTATCTTGCTATTCACCTACATTGGCGGCACTGCACTGTTTCTTGGCCCCGTATTGGGCGCCGTGTTAGCAATTGTCATGTCGGTTTTCTTATCCGAAATAACACCTGCGTGGCAGCTCTATCTCGGCACTCTATTCATGCTGACAGTATCGTTTGCGCCGCAAGGTATTAGCGGTTTATTAGTGACCTACTCAAATGCCATCAGACTCGCAATTCATCAAAACAGACTCCGTATTCTGATGGGGCTTAGCTTCGCCTATTTTGCCGCCGCAGCACTACTTTGCAGTGGCGCCGTGATCTTGATCGAATTATTGTATCGCTGGCGCTTCCCGATTGAATCATTTCGAGAAATCGTCTTGCTCGGCGCTCATTTCTCTGCACAAAACAACTCTAGCTGGGCAAGCGCATTTATCCTATTCGGGCTGGGAATTTTTCTCCTATGTTCATTGCGAAAGAGCCAGCGATGAACGTGCTAAAACTCGATCAAGTTAAGCTCCGTATTGGCCACGCAGAAATTTTGCGAGGCGTGAATTTGGAACTCAATGCAGGTGAACGCCTGGCACTGATAGGTCCGAATGGTGCCGGAAAATCGAGTTTATTCAACGTCATTTCTGGGCGCCAGCGATGTAGTAGTGGACAGATTTATTTGCGTGAGAAGTCGATTGTAGGACTAACACCGCACAAAATTATTCGACATGGTTTAAGTCGCAGCTTCCAGAGCAGCAACCTGTTTTCTGCGCTAAGTGTATTTGATAATTTGTGCTGCGCCGCGATGTGGAAAGCAGGCTCAGCGTATACATTTTGGCGACGCTTATCTCGACAAAGGCGGGTGATAGAAACCGCAGAACGCATACTGACTTTACTCGACTTACAGCAACGAAGAAGTGACCTCGCCGGAACACTGACGTATGCAGAACAAAAAACGCTAGAAATCGGCATGAGCGTGGCCGGTGATGCAAACTGCATTTTATTGGATGAGCCGACTGCGGGCATGAACCGGACTGAGACTAACAAAATGATGACACTAATACGTCAAATTAGTGCGGGTAGAAGTTTGCTGATGGTCGAACACGATATGCAAGTTGTATTCGCATTAGCCGACAGAATCGCCGTGATGGTACAAGGGCAGATTATCGCTTGCGATACCCCCGAACGTATCCGCAGTAATCCCCAAGTACAGGCTGCTTATCTGTCGGATTGGACCGCAACGTGAATCATCTTTTACAGCTCAATAATTTGCACGCCTATTACGGCCAAAGTCATATTTTGCGCGGCGTGAATTTCGACATTAGGCCGGCTGAGGTTGTCGCACTGCTTGGCAGAAATGGGGCAGGGCGCAGCACTTGCCTGAAGGCGATCATGGGCACGGTAAAAACAGAAGGTGAGATTCACTATTGTGGAAAATTAATTTCAGGACTCCCTTCCTTTATGATCGCGCAAGCTGGCATCGGGTATGTTCCTGAAAGTAGAGAAATTTTCGCCAATTTAACTGTCGAACAAAATCTTTTGCTTGGAATAAAGCTTGGAATAAAGCCAGAGAAAACGAGCCAGGCCGAGAACAAAAACAAGTGGCAGTTAGAAGACGCTTATACTTTGTTTCCCATACTTAAAGAACGCAGCCAAACGCAAGCTGGTGTTTTGTCGGGTGGCGAGCAACAAATGCTCGCATTAGCGCGTAGCCTGCTAGGGAACCCAGATTTATTACTGATAGATGAACCAACCGAGGGTTTGGCACCACAAATCATTCAGCAATTACTCGACGTATTTCAAACCATCAAGCAAAGTGGTGTGGCGATACTATTAGTTGAACAAAAACTCAATTTAGCGCTGCAACTCGCAGATCGATTTATTATTCTAGGGCACGGGCAAACAGTATTTAATGGCAGTCGTGAAGAACTGCAGAACAATATTCAGTTGCGCAAAGAGTGGTTAGAAATTTAGTGCTTCTTGTAACACTGCGATGACACAACTATTGCGCAACTATTGCGCAACTTCAGTGATAAGTAAGCGCCATATTTGCATTAAAATTCTTTAAATAAAAAATTATTCCCCAATAAAAATGGCCATAACGAGACAAACAATGAGCGCATCCCTAGAACTACAAAATAAGCTTGCCATCATCACGATCAACAATCCTCCTGTAAATGGGCTTGGTCACGCGACACGCACTGCGATTGCCGAACATCTACGTGCCGCAGAAGCTAATCCTGACATCAGTGCGATTATCCTCACCGGCACTGGCAAAGCGTTTTCAGGCGGTGCAGACATTAAAGAATTTGGCACGGATAAAACCTACGCCCAGCCATCTTTGCCAGCTTTGATTGAACAAATGGATGCCTGCACCAAGCCTATTATTGCGGCGATCAACGGGGTCTGCATGGGAGGCGGTTTAGAACTTGCGTTGGCTTGTCACTATCGCGTCGCGACAACGGCGGTGCAATTGGCGCTGCCTGAAGTGAAGCTAGGATTATTACCTGGCGCTGGCGGCACACAGCGTTTACCACGATTACTCGGCATGGAAATCTGCGCCAATATGATTAGTACAGGTCAAGTGATGCTGTCAGATCAATTAGTCAAGAGCGCATTATTCAGTGCCTTTGAAATCGATCCGCAAAAACTGCGGCAAACTACGGCTAATTTTGCACAGGATATTGCTGCTGTGCGGCCACTTCCTAGAGTCCGCGATCTATTAGTAGAACAATTGGTCGAGCAAAAAGTAAGCACAGATTTTTTCACAACTGCACGTGCAGCCTTGAAGAAAAAATCCAGCCGTTTCCCCGCACCATTCTCCTGCCTAGACGCATTGGAAGCGAGCTTGACGCAAGACTTTGATACGGGCGTCAAAACCGAACGCGCGATTTTTCAACAATTATTACAAAGCGAAGAGTCGAAAGCCTTGCGCCATATTTTTATGGCAGAACGTGCCGCGAGTAAAATTGAAGGTGTGGATGCGAATACTCCCTTGCGTAGTATCAATTCCGTCGCAGTGATTGGCGCTGGCACCATGGGTGCGGGGATTGCCATGAATTTCGCCAGTGTCAGCATCCCTGTGCAAATTCTTGACTTGCAAGCGGCATCCTTAGCAAAAGGCTTGGAGAGAATTCGCAGCAACTACCAAAGTGCCGTCAACAAAGGCAAGCTCACACAAGAACAATGTGAGCAACGTTGTGGTTTGATCGCAGGCGTAGATAATTATGCGGCAATTGCCAATGCGGATTTGGTCATTGAAGCCGTGTTCGAAGATATGCAAGTCAAACAAAGTGTATTTGAACAGCTCGATCAGGTGATGAAAGCTGACGCTATTTTGGCATCGAATACTTCCACTTTAGATTTAAATCAAATCGCACGTTTCACCAAACGTCCGCAGGATGTGATTGGCCTGCACTTTTTCAGCCCAGCCAATATTATGGAATTATTGGAAATTGTACGTGCCGAGCAAACTGCAGCCGATGTTTTAGCAACTTGCTCCGTACTCGCAAAAAAAATCAAGAAGACCGCCGTAGTAGCCGGTGTCTGCGATGGTTTTATCGGTAATCGCATGCTAGAGCAATATACCAAGCAAGCCGCATTCTTGCTGGAAGAAGGCTGCACGCCACAACAAGTGGATCAAGTAATCGAGACATTCGGCTTTGCCATGGGCCCTTTCCGTATGAATGATCTGGCTGGTAATGACATCAGTTGGGCAATCCGCAAGCGTCGACTCGCCACCAATCCCAACCTGGTCTATTCCAAGCTCGGCGACTTGTTATGCGAACAGGGACGCTTCGGGCAAAAGACTCACGTGGGTTGGTATGACTATCAAGCCAATGACAGAACCGCACATCCTTCTGACTTGGTCGTGCAAATGATACGCGCCCATGCACAAACTTTGGGAGTCGCACAAAGACAAATCAGTGATGAAGAAATCGTCCAAAGACTTGTTCTATCTTTAGCCAACGAAGGCAGGAAAATTCTGCGCGATGGTATTGCTGCGCGTTCATCTGATATTGATATTGTGTATTTAAAAGGCTATGGCTTCCCTCTACATCGTGGCGGGCCTATGTTTTATGCTGACAATTTAGGCTGGGATAAGGTGGATAGCCTTTTGCAACAGTTCCAACACGGGCATCAAGGTGGGACTTGGACGATTTAGAATCACTCTTCAATTTAGTCAGATAATCCGTTCATGCAACACTGGTCGTGGAAAGAATTCTATAGCTGAGCGATTTTCTAAGGACTTCGAAACACCAACAATGGCACCTGATCGACAAATATGGTATCGCCCTTGGGGGGCCATCAGACTATCTGTTTGGAAAAAATTCCGATGACACGATAAATCGCTCGGATCCAGGGCAATGGATATTTTTTGGAAATTGGACATTCAAATGAAAACTCTTAAGATAGCAGTTGGTCTACTCGCTTGCGGACTTCTCCTTATTGCTTTATTTAAATTCGATATGATCGATTTATCTCGGTCTCCATCTGCAAGCATGCGAATTCCAGCATCTGAACTAAGGAATACAATTGAGAACGCTAATGGTGGCGATATTGCCTCCACCAATCGACTGGTTAATCACTATTTTTTTTCCGAGGTCGACGATATTAATGGACTTAAGTGGGCTCGCATTGGTGCAGAGCAAGGTGATGTAAATTTGCAAAAACTCGTCGTTGACGTTTTATCCAGAAGTGAGCTCGATACGGATCGAATAGAGTCAAAAAGTTTAGCAAAAAAATGGAATCTTTCTGTTCGATGAAACAGAAAGTTCTGATGAGTTAACTGGACTTCAATGGACGCGCCTTGCTGCGGAACGAGGAAGCCTGGATTCACGAAAATTCGTTGTTGATGTTCTCCCCAGAGGTGAGCTTGATGCTGACAACGAAGAGTCGAGTAAGCTAACGAAGAAATGGAATCTTAATAAGCAATCACGTGAACATTGAAGGAAGTAAATGAGTTATATTTTTCGATTTTTTTTGATGCTGATTGCACTTACTTTACCTGCCCTAATCAACGCATCAGAACGATCTTCTGCTCATGACACAAATGTGCCTGCCCTTAAAAAGATGGTCGAAGCAAGCTATAAAGAATATGCTTGGATAGTGGTTTTCGGCGTTGATAGTACTTCTAAATCCTTAATTTCTTTAAATCAGGAAAGTTTAGTTAAACTCAGGCGAATCTTCACAGATGAGCTCGCATTAGCAATTTTTAACGATGCACAATGCGCTAGAAAAACGAAGGAAGTTTGTGCGCTCGATTTTGATATTTTGTTTGACTCACAAGATCCAGATGCACGAGATCTGACAATTCGATCAAAAACAAAACAGTTGGTTGAGGTGTGCTTTATTGAGCAAACTACAAAGCGTCGATGCTTGGAGTTCGTTGGCGTATCTGGCAATGGTAAGAAAGGCGAACAAATCTATGACATTAAGTATGATCAAACTGGTAGGACGCTAAGAAAAATACTTAAGCTAAAATAATGACAATTATCGAAATACTCATTTTGGTCACGTAATTGCGTATCGTTACTTCGTTATAAATTTTGAATGAGATAGTTTTTTTGTGCATCTTCAGACCCGAAAAGATCGTAGTAATTGAAAACCTCTACGCACTCTACGCCTCTGCGGCGAAAAATCGCTTAGCCCCTATGCACGATGATATAATGCGCGGTTAATTTAATTCCATGCAAAAGGTCTCAACGTGTTAGCAACAGCAAATATCACCATGCAGTTTGGCCCTAAGCCACTGTTTGAAAACATCTCGGTTAAGTTCGGCGAGGGCAATCGTTACGGTTTGATCGGCGCGAATGGTTGCGGCAAATCCACTTTCATGAAAATCTTAGGTGGCGATCTGGATCAATCCTCCGGTACCGTCATGCTCGACCAAAATGAGCGTTTAGGTAAATTGCGTCAGGATCAATTTGCGTTTGAAGACATGCGCGTACTCGACGTCGTCATGATGGGGCACACCGAAATGTGGGCGGCGATGGCTGAACGTGATGCGATTTATGCCAATCCTGAAGCTACTGACGACGATTACATGAAGGCCGCCGATCTGGAGGCCAAATTCGCTGAATATGATGGTTATACAGCCGAGGCACGTGCAGGTGAATTGTTATTGGGCGTAGGTATTCCTACCGATCAACACCAAGGCTTGATGAGCTCCGTAGCGCCAGGTTGGAAATTGCGCGTCTTGTTGGCGCAAGCTTTGTTCTCCAATCCAGATATTCTGTTGCTCGATGAACCAACCAATAACTTGGACATCAATACAATTCGTTGGTTAGAAGATATTTTGAATCAGCGTAATTCAACAATGATCATCATTTCCCATGATCGTCACTTTTTGAATCAAGTTTGTACGCACATGGCCGATATGGATTACGGTACCTTGAAGGTCTATCCAGGCAATTACGATGAATACATGCTGGCATCATCGCAAGCACGTGCGCAGCAATTAGCCAATAACGCCAAGGCAAAAGATAAAGTTTTAGAGTTGCAAGATTTCGTACGCCGTTTCTCAGCGAACAAATCCAAAGCGCGCCAAGCAACTTCACGTGCTAAGCAAATCGAAAAAATTAAGATTGAAGACGTTAAGCCGTCAAGCCGTCAAAATCCATTTATCCGTTTCGATGGCGAGAAAAAATTGCATCGTTTGGCGGTGGAAGTTAAACACCTGTCCAAAGCCTATGATCAAAAACTATTCGATAGTTTTGACATCATGATCGAAGCTGGCGAACGCATAGCCATCATTGGTGCCAACGGCGCAGGTAAGACAACCTTATTGCGTTGCATAGGCGGAGCAGATCTCTGTGGTTTAACTGCGGATCGTGGTGAAGTGAAATGGGCGGAAAATGCTAATCCTGGCTATATGCCGCAAGATCCTGCTGAGAACTTTGCGTCCGATAAAAATCTGACCGACTGGATGGGCATGTACACGCAAGAGGGCGATGATGATCAGGCGGTACGTTCTATCCTTGGTCGTTTATTGTTCAGTGGTGATGATGTTAAGAAGTCAGTCAAAGTCTTATCTGGTGGTGAAAAAGGCCGCATGACTTACGGTAAACTAATGCTGGGTCGTCATAACGTCTTGTTGATGGACGAGCCTACCAATCACATGGACATGGAATCAATTGAATCCTTAAACATCGCCCTAGAGAAATATGCAGGCACTTTAGTTTTCGTATCACATGATCGTGAATTCGTATCGTCTTTGGCGACTCGTGTGCTAGAAGTCAAAGATGGTAAGATCATTGACTTCCGTGGTACCTATGAAGAATATTTAACTAGTCAGGGTATTGAGTAATTTTTCTTTAGACCTTGAAATAAAAAAAGACCAGAATTTTCTGGTCTTTTTTTATTTGTGCAGTGATCGATCAATTTTCTAGAAACTCTGGGTCTTCAATCGAAAAACGAACATACATACGCGCGTCAAATTGATCTCGTAATTCGATCGCTTTATCTTTGCCTTTGGAGTGCAAAATCGCTGAGATATAAGGTTGACGGAATGTATGAATATCAAGCAAGCTTTGGGCTTTTTGCAGTTTCCTTTGCAAGAAAAAACCCTTTAATCCAAGATTCTCTTTGATCAAATCGGCAAGATAGCGCTTCATCATATCGACCCGAGATTCGGCATTATCATCGTCATATTTTGCCAATAGAGCATCTAAATCTTGGTTCCACGCGGGATCCTGATCTTCGGACGGCTCAAAAATTGTTTGTGACTCTTCTAAGGCATCAATCGAACCAAGGGTATTCCCTTCCAAATTTGACTGAGTGGGCATGATCGATACAGTCAAATCCAAGTCGTTGGATTGCATATCCAGCACAGTATTTACTTGGTCCGACTCAACGGAAACACGCTGAATAAAACCGTCATCTTGCAACTCTTGCAAACTTTGCAAATTCAATCCCAAGCCACCAATTTTTTGAACGATGTCAGCGTCAGTTTTTTTGCCGTCAATCAGCACCAATAGTGAGCGCATGCGTGAAGCTAAATGCCATTTGCGGGTTGCAATTTCTTCGCGTCCCTTGTCTGTTTTATCGTAAATTGTGATTTGCATGAGACTTAATTTCGCCAGTCGAATTGAGTAATCGTTTTTGTGATTTGCTGCACTTCTGAAAATATACTATAAGTTGAAACGTTTCCCACGTTCAGAGATGAAATAAGTCTATCTGCGGGTTTTTATGTCTTTTTATAAAATACTGCATGCAGTTCGCACCAATTTCTGACCTGAAATTCCGCTAAAAATTCCCTAAGCCAGCGCCGCTCTGATACCATCGCCGCTTATTTATGACTTCACTAGTCATTTTTTACTTAATTGTTTGCCTTTTCTGCATTGTATTTCTATGTTGCGTTTCCTTACTTTACTTTTTATTTTCTGTGCCATGATTTCTAACGATGTCGCCCGCGCTGACGCCTTTGTTTGTGTTGATAGTAGTGGCAAAAAATCGTTCTCGAATGAAGCATGCAGTAAGAAGGGTCTGAAAAGTGCAAATAATGAGTTCCCTGTCGTCGCAGGACAAGCCATTAGTGCAACCGTGATCATGCCGAAAAAAGAAAGCGGCCTCAAAGTAGTTAAGGGCGGCGGCATGATGAGTTCGGATGGCAAATTTATCACCAAACCTGGGCAAATTTATATGGACAGTGAATTACCACTGGAAAAGCCCGTGCTTTACTTTTTACTGATTATGCTTACCGGAACGGCTGCCTTATTTTGTCTTATCTTCATTCGGTTCTTTAAAGCTCATCATGCAAAACTCCAGCGCGATTGATTTTTTTTACTGGTTTTTTTGTTGGTTCTTTTATTAGTTCTTTCAATTGACGCACGAACAAAATTAAAAAGCTCCTAAAATCACTTTTAGGAGCTTTTTAATTTACGCTTTGTTTTTTGTCGCTGGATTTAATCCAGCCCACCTTGGCACAACTTGGCACAACTTGATTTAGCCCAATTTAAACGGCAAACTTCGCTGCACTTTTCCAGTTAAATTAGCAATTGCATTCGCAAAAGCTGGTGCCAAAGGCGGCAAGCCTGGTTCACCCATACCGGTTGGCGGGTCAGCACTCGGCACGACATGTACGCTCATTTGCGGCATATCTGTAATTCGGGCAACGGCATATTCACCAAAATTATTTTGCTCAACTTCACCGTCTTTCAAAGTAATCGCCGCATTTTCCAAACACATACCTAAGCCCATTAACGCGCCACCTTGCACCTGTGCTTCTATGGTTTTCGGATTCACTACTAAATTGCAATGCACACCCGCCGTTGCGGTATGCAATTTTGCACGACCATTTTGTATCGATGCAGTAACAACGTAGGCAACAACAGTTTCAAAGGATTCATGAACGGCTACACCCCAAGCATGTCCTTTGGGTAAACGACGTTTATTGTAGCCAGACTTGTCAACGGCCAATTGCAGTGCAGCTGTATGGCGCGGATGCTTGTCGCCAAATTGTTTTAGGCGATAGGCAACCGGGTCAATTTTGGCACTACGCGCAATTTCATCAATCAGAGTTTCCATTACGTAGGCGGTATGCGTTGAACCTACGCTACGCCACCACAACACAGGTACATTCACTTTGGGATGATGTACCGTTAGGCGCATTGGAATAGGGTAGGGATCACGCATACCTTCGACTGCGGTACCATCAATTCCATCTTTCATTAAGAAACCTTCAAACGGCGTGCCAGCAACAATCGATTGCCCAACGATAGCATGATCCCAAGCAAGCACTTGGCCTTGTTCATCGTAACCAATTTCTGCAGTGTGTACGTGCATAGGGCGGTAGTAACCACCTTTGATATCATCTTCACGACTCCAGATGGTACGGATCGGCGCTCGCAGACCTATACCGTGCGCCGCTTTCGCGACATTGCACGACTCAGTCACGTAATCGCAAGTCGGTACCGCACGTCGGCCAAAGCCGCCACCTGCCATCTGCACATGCAAATTCACATTTTGCGGTTGCATACCTAAAGCCTGTGCCGCGGCCATCGTTTCTACACCAGGCATTTGTGACCCGACCCAGAGTTCGGCTTTGCTAGCGTCTGCACTGATACTGACAGTGCAGTTAAGCGGCTCCATTGGCGCATGTGCCAAATACGGGAAGTGGTACTCTGCACTAATTTTCTTAGGTGCTGCCGCGAGCTTGCTGACATCTGCCTTAAAATGCAGCTTGCCTGGCGTTTTCGCCAGCGCCTGATACTGCTTCAGTTGTTTGACGCTATCGACTTTTTCTACTGTACTAGTATCCCACTCTAGTTTTAAAGCCGCACGTCCTTGCTTTGCAGGCCAAAACCCATCGGCGATCACAGCCACACCTTCGCCGCCACGATCCACCGCAATTTTAACTACAGCACGCACGCCTTGAATTTGTTTTGCAGCGCTATCATCAAACGACTTGAGCTGGGCACCAAATACTGGTGGATGTGCAATGACCGCAGTCAACATGCCTGGCAGATGGACATCAATACCGAAATCTTGCTTGCCGCTGGATTTATCTTTTGCATCCAAGCGACCTATATGTTGACCAATAATTTTGAAATTCTTAGGATCTTTTAGACTCACTTTTTCTGGCACAGATAACTTCATCGCCGCTTCAGCAAGTTCGCCATAGCTTAAAGTTTTTCCATCTGCACGAATGACCGTGTTGCGGTCTGTGCGTAAGATATCTGGATTCACATTCCACTGAGCGGCGGCGGCAGCAATTAACATTGCACGAGCACGAGCTCCTAATTCACGATACTGCATATAAGAATGCTTGATAGATCCAGAGCCTCCAGTAAGATGCATACCAAAAGCTGGATCCACATAGGCGGGATCCGCACTGCCATGCTGAGCACTAACTTTACTCCAGTCGGCATCTAACTCCTCCGCCAGAATCATAGGTAAGGCAGTATGCACACCTTGGCCGAATTCGAGCCGATTAATCGTAATACTAATCGCGCCGTCTTTTGCAATCTGCACAAAAGCCGCAGGTTGCTCATAGGGTTTAAGACCGGCAGCAGTGGGCTTGTCTGTTTGCGCCATCACAGGAAACATCCCCAAGGCAAAACCGCCCGCTGCACTTATTTTTAAGAAATTCCGACGGGAGAGGGAGGCATTATCGTCGGCCGTATGATGTTGTTTTTGGATGAGTGCGGCAATTCCTTTGGGTAACTGGAGTCGGCTCAAGTCGCTATTTTTTGGATGGAAATGCATATCGATGTCCTTTATCTAGCTAACTTGGGATTACGCCAAAGTGGCCGCAGCCGCTTTGATCGCACTACGTACGCGCTGATAAGTACCGCAGCGGCAAATATTGCCGGACATCGCAGCATCTATTTCAGCATCGCTCGGTTTTTTATTGGATTTCAATAATGCCGTCGCACTCATGATCTGGCCGCTCTGACAGTAGCCACACTGAGCCACGTCGTGCGTTACCCAAGCGGCTTGTACGGCTTTGCCTACTTTGTCATTCGCCATCGCCTCAATGGTGGTGACTTTGCGACCTGTGACGGCAGATACTGGCGTCACACAAGATCGAATCGCCTGACCGTCTAAATGTACGGTACAAGCACCACATTGGGCGACACCGCAGCCATATTTAGTACCGCTTAATCCTAATCCGTCACGGATAGCCCATAACACGGGTGTATCCGGTGCCAGATTGAGCGAGCTTTCTTTGGTATTAACATTCAACTTTAACATATGAGCATTCCTTAAAAGTCATGCGATGAAGGAGGGACGTTGGACTAAAAAACAGCATTCCCTAAGACTAGTGAACATCTACATGACTAGCAAGAGAAAAGCGCACGAATTTTGATTATTTATCGAAAGGACTACAAAATTTTGCCTACTGTACCAATGTTGCAAAACGCGTTAAGTCGATATTGCCGCCAGAAACGATGATCCCGACGCGCTGATTGGTGAGCTTATTTTGACCGTTATTTTGACCACCAATTTGACCACTAAGAGCCAAGGCCGCGCCTAAACACCCAGTTGGTTCCACCATGATTTTCATACGACTGGCAAAAAACTTCATTGCGTCAACTAATTGCGCGTCGCTCACGGTCAACACATCGTCCACATATTTCTGAATTACTGGAAAAGTATGATTCCCCAAGTGTTGGGTTTGAGCCCCATCGGCAATGGTGTTGGGCGT
The DNA here is from genome assembly GCF_014284175.1 of Affinundibacterium flavidum. Taxonomy (GTDB): domain Bacteria; phylum Pseudomonadota; class Gammaproteobacteria; order Burkholderiales; family Burkholderiaceae_D; genus Undibacterium; species Undibacterium flavidum. The sequence goes on along the minus strand of NZ_JACOGA010000018.1, from coordinate 80,524 downwards.
CTCAATATGGACAATGCTGCCCGTACGAAAACTTCGCTGACCATCATTTCCAGCTTCTGGCTCGATACCTATCACTTGACAATGGGGATTTAAGGCTTTGGCTGCGGTCGCACATCCTGATAACAGGCCACCGCCGCCTAAGGGTACTAACAAATAATCAAGCTCACCAACCTCTTCAATCAGCTCCTTCGCGCTCGTTCCCTGACCCGCCATGACATGTGGATGATCATACGGCGGAATTAAAGTTAAGCCCTGATTCTGCGCTAACTGACGACCGATTTCTTCTCTATCCTCGGTGTAGCGATCATATAAAACAACTTCTCCGCCATAGCCTCGGGTTGCTGCTACCTTAATCGCTGGCGCATCTTTCGGCATCACGATAACAGCACGCATACCAAATTGCTGCGCAGCTTTTGCAATCGCCTGCGCATGATTACCAGAAGAAAATGTCACCACGCCGCGTGCTTTTTGTTCAGGAGTAAACTGCAGAAGCGCATTGCATGCACCTCGAAACTTGAAAGCACCTGTACCTTGAAAATTTTCACATTTGAAAAACAACTTGGCACCAGTATGTTGATTTGCCGTTGTCGATGTTAAAACAGGTGTTCGTTGGATATAGGGAGAGATGCGTTGATGAGCGACTTGTATGTCGTCAAAAGAAAATGCAGAAGAATTTATCATGATAGAGATATATCACCTCAATTAACCAGAAGCAAGTATTCTATGCGAGTTCAGGGCAATTTGTGGAACAGTAATTAGCCCCACCTTACTCACATTAAATTCATCACCAACTAAGCAAGCCTATCGCACCAGCTTCAAACGAATGACTAAATTGTTTTTCCATGTCAAACGTAGTGCTTGTCCAACGGGTACTTTATAACTACGCCATTCTTTGTAATCTCTTATTGCGGCCAACATTTCAACTTTCCTTTTGTTTGATTAAAGCACTGATTTACGCACCAATGCTATGTATTGAGGTCTTGCTGCAAGACCTACGCATACATCATAAAAGCACTCACTCAGAGGAAATGTGATGGCCAGCACAATCAAGCCTGATAGCTGCAATTATTTTTTAAAGTAGATGCGTGAATCACTGGTTATCCACGTCTTGTTTAAGGATTGAGATGTAAAGGACACAGTTGATTGGATGAAATTACGTGTAAATTCTTGTTTTCACGCCTGATTTTGCTTCTCGGAAAAAAGTATCTCAGCATAGATTTGACTTGTATTTAGTGGCATGCAATTTGCTGTTAGGAAATTATTTCTTTGGTGACGGTCGTTAATTCAAAACTGATTGTTTAGAAAAACTCTATCTTCTATATTGAATAAGTACGAATTGATTGCATTGTTAAAGGCATTAAATTGGTTTGTATTGCTCATTGATCCGCTTCTTAAAAGACAGCAGTTGGTGCCTCGCTAGCCGAGTTTAGCTCGGTAAAATTTCGTTTAAATCGCAAATATTTTGGGAATGTGACTATGATTTTTTCAAAGAACACCAAGATGTTAATTGCAGTATTGGCCCTTGTTTTGGGATTGATTTTGAGAGTCTTTTGGCAACCAATTGTGTCTTGGTTTTCACCTGCAATAGGGCAAAAACAAAAAATCACACTCGCAGTGACAAAGTACCCAGGATCAGGTTTGCTCTATTTGGCACTCGAAAAAGGGTATTTTGCGCGGGAAGGGTTCGACGTTAGTTTGCAACCGCATTCCAGTGGGCGCGATGCACTGAGCGCGACGCAAAGTGGGCAGGCGGATCTTGGAACAGTTGCAGATTTACCTATCGTTTATGAAAGTATGAAGGGACAGCAAGTCTCCGTCGTGGCAACTATTTTCAATGCCCGCCAATCGTATGGCGTTATTGCGAGACGAGATCGACTGATACATAGGTTTAGTGATTTGAAAGGAAAGAAAATTGGTGTGACATTAAGAACGGATGGCCACTATGTATTTAGCACTATGTTGGCACGCCATCATATTTCTTTGGATCAAGTCCAGATTGAAAATGTAGTGCCAGAAAAAATGATGGATGCGCTGCTTAGAGGTGAGGTTGATGCTGTCTCGACTTGGGAGCCATGGTTGAAGGATTTTTCACGGGCCTTAGACAAGAACGGCATAGAATTCCGCACAATTGGCGATTTTGTGCTCAACTATAATTTAGCAGGTCGATCAGAATGGATTGCAAATAATCAGAACATTGTTCAAGGGTTGCTGCGGGCAATAATCAAAGCTAAAGATGACGTTGATGAAAATCCGCAGGAGGCATTCACCTTAATCGCACGACTAATGAACATAGAAAGGTCAGTCTTTGATACCGTTGGTCCCAATTATCGATACGTCGTTCACCTTGATCAAAACTTATTATTCATGATGAAGGATCAAGCAAGGTGGGCGATAGAGAACAAATTCAGTGATGCCGCGATGACGCCTGATTTTCTCAAATCAATTGATGCACGTGCGCTGATTGCGGTGCATCCAGATGCTGTTAAATTGGTGAAGTGAATGCAGAGATTAAGGCAATGTCAGCCCGACCAGTTTTGATGCGGTGAGCGGTGCCAGCAAAAAACGCCCGCATGCGGTTTCCAACGTCGCCACCCTAGGTGGCTTTAGTTACGACGACAACGGCAACCAGGTCAGTGGAGCAAGGCGCAGCATCAGCTGGAACAGCTTCGATATGCCAGTGACGATTAGCAAAGACAGTGATACCAATGGTCCCTTCGTTAACTCAGGTCATCTGAAGTTTAAGTCAGGACTAAATCGAGATGACATATTTATCGAGGGATTTGTTGATGACCAACGTACAGGGCAAGGGGAACAAGTTGTTAAGGCGATCAATAAAGGTTTAACTGGGTCGTATGTTAATAAAGATGGGCGGATACAGTCGATTACGACTCAGCTTGTTTTAGCGAAAACCGATGATGAAAAAAAAGCGGCGATGCTAATTCTCAAACCTTGTCCCACGTCTATGTGCCCAATTATTTCACCGACTGAATTTGTCGCAGCAAAAGGACAAATTGCGGGAAATATAATGTACCTTACAAACAGAGCGATAAAAGCAGATTATGTTCATGAATTTGGACATAACTTAGGAATGCAGCACTGGCACAACGGGATCGATAGTATCATGGCGTATGATAAAGATTCAAAGGTACGGAGGCACGATATTTCTCGGCTATTTGAGATGTAAAGTGACCCATGGAGCTACGAGTTTCTTTATCGAAAAAATCATAAAAATGATTGCAAATATGAGGTGACATATATGTTTATAGGAAGATTACTTGTTTTTATAATTTTGCAAATGATTAGCTTGACCGTAACCGCGACCTTTTCTGTTGAAGACCCTACACGAAAAATTATCAAGGCAGCTGTGAAGGAATATCAACATTGTTTAAATATAAATGGAAATAGGAATTATTTAAGTGCCCCAAATAAAATTGTATGTAATGTGTTTGGGTATGAAATTCCTTTGATTAATGAGGCACTTAAGTGCCCCAAAAAAAATGACTACGTTTCTGACTCTAAGGAAGAATTTGGTGATTCGAAAGTAGTATATTATTATCGGTGTAATAGTTCAGCTATTTACTCAATTACGCTTTTACGGTCAACAAAAGAATGGATCTTTGTTAAAGCTGGAATATTAGCTAGTTAACCCAGTAAAAGGCCGCAAACAAAAGGGGCAAAAAAGTAGGAAAAGGGCCACCCATTAGCCTTCGGTAGTCAAGTAGCCAAACCAAATACTCGCAAATTACTGCGACAATTTTTAATACACCACCGTTCGTTTCAAAATGCCATCGTGCCTTTTGCTTCGTCGTGTGGTTGCGTGAATCGCGCAAGTCACCCATGTGGTTCTAGCGAAAATGGTGATGCTGTTTTCGCCCAAGTAGCACAGCTACTCCAGAAGCATTTCAGTACCGCCTTGTGTAAATTTTACATAATATAAATTATGCGAAATTTAGGAGGAGCATTTCGAAAATTTATCCTGACATTAAACATCCCAAAAACTTTGGAAAATTAACTAATTACAGCTAGCAAATCAGCTTCCTCGACGTCGTGAAGCCTCTTTTCTATGAACTTTCTTTTCAATACTCACTCGAATCCCTAGATCGTCAATCATTTCAAAGGAGATTACATGAAAATCGTTCGCAGAATAGCCTGTATCGGAATGCTACTGGGCCTAGCTCTCAGTGTCATCGCGAATAGTCACGCAGCAGATTCACCTGTGATGTTACAACAGGCATCGCCAGTCATCACCACCTCCCCACCGGCCCGCCTCAGCGATGTGCAAACTATTGATGGCATAGTTGCAGCTCTCTATGATGTGATATCTGGGGGTGTTGGCCAGGTTCGAGATTGGAATCGCATGAGATCCCTATTTATTCCGGAAGCCAGAATTATGGCAATCGGACCCAAGCGTGACAGCAAAGATTTGGGACTTAGAATACTCAGCCTTAGTGATTACATCGCCAACTCAGGCCCAATTTTGGTGGATACAGGTTTTCGAGAAAGAGAACTAAGCCGCAAAACCGAACAATGGGGGGAACTCGCTCAAGTATTTACCACCTACGAAACTACACGAGACGCCAACAAATCAACTCAACGGGGAATTAATAGCGTGCAATTAATGCATGACGGCACCCGCTGGTGGATTATTTCGTTGCTGTTTGAAGCTGAACGAATACAACTCAGTTTACCAGATGCCTATTTAGTTCCGGTTAAATAAGCAAAACATTACCAAAGCAAGCTATATGTAAAGAAGAAGGAAATGCCACCTAAATAGTCGCATTTCCTTCTTTGGTTTTTAGCGAAATCTCAGTCCCAAACAATGTGACTGCGGAAAAATGCCCCGACGAACAACAATTGTCGCCAAATTAGTGTGTATTAATGCAAGGGATAGCTGCGGTACTCACCATCTTCATCTTCGTCATCATCATGATGTCCATGAGCACCGTGTACATGACCATGTGCAATTTCTTCCTTGGTGGCTTCACGCACATCGGTGACATTCAATGTGAAACGCAATGCAATTCCTGCTAAGGGATGATTGCCGTCTAACACCACTTTATCTTCGGCAATCTCTGTCACCGTGAAAATCAGACTATCGCCATCTTCGTCATCGTCTGGTGTACCTTCAAATTGCATCCCAACTTCAATCGGTGAAGGCAAGCGACTGCGATCTTCCATCTTCACCAATTCAGCATCATATTCACCAAAGGCATCTTCTGGTTCAACCTGTATTGTTTCGTTAAAGCCAACATCCTTCCCCTCCAGAGCCTCTTCTATCTTTGGCAAGGTATTTTCGTAGCCCCCATGCAGATACACCATAGGTTCTTGTCCTTGCTCGATCAGATTGCCGAGCGTATCGGACAAACTATATTCGACGGTGACTACGGTATTTTTGGCAATTTTCATACTATTTCCTTAAAAATTTCTGTTCTTTTGTACTTCAGGGTGCATTATACCTTCCTCAACTGGCACCTATGATTTATCCTGCCTGAACTTTTTTATTTCCCATGAACTTTATCGCACCATGACAAAATCCACTGCTGCACTCACACTCCTTGGCGGTATTACTCCTGAAGATTTTTTTGCCACCTATTGGCAAAAGAAACCTTTACTTATTCGTCAAGCCATTCCCGGATTCAAAGCACTGTTTAGTCCAGAGGAATTATTTGAAATGGCTAGTCGCGATGATGTTGAGTCACGCCTGATTTGCTACTTCAAACAGCATTGGGAAATGAAGAGCGGCCCCATCGATAAAATTCCTCTCAAAGAAAAGAAGGATTGGACTTTACTAGTTCAAGGTGTCAATTTACACCAAGAAAAAGCCGACGAACTATTGCGCCAATTTCGCTTTGCACCTGATGCGCGTCTCGATGATTTAATGATTAGCTATGCACGTGAAGGCGGTGGCGTAGGACCCCATTTCGATTCATATGACGTATTCTTATTGCAAGCACATGGGCAGCGCCGTTGGCAAATTAGCGCACAAAAAGACTTAAGTTTAATTGAAGGCATGCCATTAAAAATTCTTCGCAATTTCAAATGTGAACAAGAGTTCATTTTGGAGCCGGGCGACATGCTCTATCTGCCTCCGCATTATGCGCATGATGGAGTAGCTCTGGGAGAATGCATGACCTACTCCATAGGCTTCCGCTCACCCTCTTATCAAGAACTGGGTGAGGGCTATCTGCAGTTTATGGCGGATACGATCCAACTGCCTGGCCGCTATGCGGACCCAGAATTAACTGTCAACAAGAATCCTGCAGAAATCAGTACTGCAATGCTGGAAAAGATAATCGCGGAACTGATGAAAATCAGCTTGAACAAAGAAGACATGAGCATTTTTATTGGTGAATATTTAACTGAGCCAAAAGCCAGCGTATTTTTCGACTCACCGGAAAATCCCCTAACACCAAAAAAATTCACGCAGGCTGCACTCAAACATGGCGTACGTCTTTCATTGAAAACACAAATGTTATATCAAGCCAAACACATATTCATTAATGGTGAATCTTTCAGTGTCGGCAGGGACGATAAAAAAACTTTAAGCATATTGGCCAATCAACGTAGTTTAACTCCAGAAGAAGTAGCAAAAGCATCAGATGACGTATTAGAAGCCTTCTGTATTTGGTATGAAGATGGCTGGTTAGAGCTATCGCCAAAATGACCGTACTTTGACAACAAAAATACCTTTAATTGTCAGCAAATCCAGCAATTTGGTCGACATACAACAGAGAAAAACACTATTCGTCGCGAAATCGTTCAATTAGTCTGTTTTTTTTGAAAAAAATGCCCTTAGGTATATTCGATTGACAGAAAAATCATTATAATTCGCGGTTGGGAAAGTTTCGAAGGAATCGTAAGATCTTCTTGATTTTTGTACCGACGGCTTAACCTATTGAGCGATAATTACCGGTAATTATTCATCGCAAGTTTGTTGTTTTTTTAGATCTATTTTTTGAAAGTAAAAACATGAAAAAATCACTTTTGCTCGTTTCCTTGTTGGCAGTAGCTTTGGTAGCATGCAACAAACCAGCTGAAACACCAGCATCTACTCCAGCAGTTGAAGCAGCTCCAGCATCTGCACCAGCATCCGCTCCAGCAGTCGAAGCAGCTCCAGCATCTGCACCAGCAGCTGACGCAGCAGCAGTTGCAGCTTCTCCAGCAGCAGAAGCAGCTGCAGCATCTGCATCTGCATCTAAGTAATTTTTATTACTTTTAAAGAAAAGCCGGTCTCTGACCGGCTTTTTTTACGTCCAAAATTTTCATATTTAAATGAAAAGCGAAAAAAACGGATCAAATTTGATCCGTTTTTTTAAGTAACATCTATTTTACTTCAGTTGTTCGTTCAGTACTTTTAAGATCTTCGCCGCTACCGGAGTCGATGCAACCTTACCATCATCACCATGCACAGTAACATTGCTTACCTCACCTGCATCTCTGACCAGAATACGGTACTTCTCGCCATCTTTAGCGGCATCACTAGAGCCCCATGAGAATAAGCGCGCAAAGAATCCTTCACTAGCGCCCTTCGTCTTAGCATCAATATCCTGATCAATATAACGGACAAAGTAAATGCCCTTAGAACGATCTCTATCTTCAATTGTGAAGCCGATACGATCCAAGGCTAATCCAACTCGACGCCATGAGCGATCGAAGCCCTCATCGGTTTCTAAGTAGTTTAGGTCATTCAATGTTAACAGCTTAGAGCGCGGAGCGACGTTTGCGTCAGCCACTGCACTGGAGGCGTTTGTACTTGCTGCAACCACCGCTTTAGCTTTGCCTTCGTCCGCACCTAAGCGCAACATTAAGCGCGACAAAAACTCTGCTTCCAAACCAGCTTCATTCGCGCGGGAAGTCCAAGCCGTGCTCGACTTGTCACTACCAGTCAATACCTCTTGCGCACCGCGATGGCTGACGTAAATCTCAACATCCCCATTTGCAGCACGTTCAATTCGAGTACGGAATTTATCACGCTCACCAGTGGAGTACAGACCATCAAAAACTTTGCCTATCGTGGCTCGAATAAAGTCTTGAGGAATTTTTCCGCGATTTTCGGCCCAGTCAGTTTCCATTACACCCGTTGATTCATTCTCAACATTGATCAAGAAACCCTGTTCCTGCCAAAAGTCTTTCAATTGCGGCCATAAGATCTCTGGCGCTAATTTCACCACCAAGTAACGTTGCGTGCCATTACGTTCGATCCGCATGTCTTTCAACTGATTTGGTGCCACGGCACCATTAGCCGTTGCGACTGTAGCACCGCCAGCACGCTTAGCAGCATAAGAAGATGCAGTTGCGCTACCTTGCTCAGCGTCGGGAATTGAAAAGCGATTGTCGCGACGAATCTGAGTTAAATCCGGTGGGACTTCTAAAGATGTCGTCTTGGCCTTACTCGCACTCTTATAGTCGATACGATTTGATTCAGCAATATTCCCTACAAAACTACAACCAGTAGAAAAACCCGTAATTCCAATTACGCCAGCCAATGCTAAAGCACGAACCATCTTTTTATTAGCAACAACGCTTTTTGCCATGTGAAAATCCCTACGAATTGTAATCAATTAAATATGCATGAAAGCACGAGCGCTGGTCTCCAGCCATGGACTCGCCATGTGCACTCGTCAAAAATTCTTATTGCAATACACCTGCTTCACGTAAAGCGGAACGAACAATATCATGATATTGGCTAGAAAGGCTAACCAAAGGCAAACGAATTCCAGCTGGCATCAAGCCCATTTCTGCCAATGCCCATTTGACTGGTACTGGATTTGGCTCCACAAATAACTTGGCATGCAAGGGAATTAAGCGATTGTTTATTTCAACTGCTTTCGCAATATTGCCCTGCATGGCTGCAGCACACAACTCGTGCATAGCGCGTGGAGCGACATTCGCAGTCACGGAAATATTGCCTTTACCACCACAAAACATCAAGGTCATTGCAGTTGGATCATCACCTGAATACACCGCGAATGACTTTGGCACCATACGCAATAATTCGAGATCACGACCCACATTGCCGCTAGCTTCTTTGATACCAATGATGCCAGGGACTTGTGCCAGACGAGCAATGGTCTCATTCGACATATCGGCCACCGTACGGCCAGGCACATTGTACAAAATGATAGGAATATCAACGGATTCAGCAATTTTCTTGAAATGTTGATACATACCTTCCTGCGTAGGACGATTGTAGTAAGGAACAACCTGCAAGGAAGCATCAGCACCCGCTTCTTTAGCAAACTTGGTCAAGGCGATTGCTTCAACTGTAGAATTGCCACCGGAACCAGCAATAATTGGTACGCGCTTATTTGTGTGCTCCACCGCGATACGGATCAACTCGCAATGCTCTTCAACACTCACAGTTGGCGATTCACCAGTGGTACCGACAATCACGATGCCGTCCGTACCTTCGGCGATATGCCAGTCGATCAGCTTGCGCAGCGTTGGAATATCAAGACTACCATCGGCATGCATTGGGGTCACAATCGCGACCAAACTTCCTTGTATCGTTGTCATCTTAGCGCGTGGAAAAAGTAAAGCCATTATTGTAGCGGATCGTTACCTGCTATGGGAGAGAATCGAGGACAGATTCGAGAAGAATCGACAGCAAATCTCATTCAGACAGGAGTCAAACTGGCGACAAACTTGACGGATTGAAAATTAAGTTGAAATATCGATCAAAACAACCGACATGTGCCAATAAAAATCACGCATTGAGTCGAGATTTATTTGCGCAAACGCCGGATGCAAATTCTTTGAACGATGGCTTCATTGGTTTGGTTGACATAGGTATGTTCAAAAGCAAGACATTGTTGGCGCCAAGATGCAGATTCAACACTGACAAAATGCGTTAGCAATTCATTTTCTTGTAGCAGAAAATCAGGATTACGTGGCCTGCCATATTTTTCATTGCCAGTCGCAAAGGTCTCGTAAATCAACACACCATTATCTGCGAGAGAAAACAAAATCGAGGGCATTAAGGGGCGATGCAGATAATTGGTCACGATGATGCCTGCAAATTGCTCGGTGGCAAACGGCCATTTAAAACCATCTTGTTCCAAATCGATATGTAGACAATTTGCCCCGATTTTTTCTAATTCAGACAAAGAATCTGCATCACGATCGACAGCCCATACATCGTAGCCAGCCGCAATTAACAAACGAGTGTGGCGTCCTGAGCCGCAGGCTAAGTCGAGTACGGGACCTTTTGACCGGGGAATTTCCTCAAGAAAGCGCTGCACCCATGACGAAGGATTGCTATTACTCACAAAAACTCACTTTAATAGCATAGTGAACGGCGTCAATACAAATTGCAAAATTGACTGCGCGATATTCATCAATGGATACATCCAAAACTGCAAAATTTTAAAATAAACCAAAGCCATGACGATGAAGAAACCATAGGGCTCGATTTTGGCAAATTGATATGCCTGACGATGTGGCAGCAAGCTCGTCAAGATACGTCCACCGTCTAAAGGTGGAATTGGAAACAGATTAAATGCGAACATTACCAAATTGGTCAGTAAACCTGCTTGCGCCATGCGATAAAAAAATTCGTGTTCGACTTTAAATACCACCAACAAAATCGCCAAAATCATCCACAAAAATGCCATAAGAAAATTTGCGCCAGGTCCGGCTAAAGACACCCAAGCCATATCGCGTTTAGGTTTGCGCAAAGCACCAAAATTGACTGGTACTGGTTTCGCGTAGCCGAACAAAAACTGTCCGTCAGTTGCTATGTACAGCACGACAGGAATAATAATCGTACCAAATAAATCAATATGCACAACAGGATTCAAGCTCATGCGGCCTTGACTATAAGCAGTCGTATCTCCGAAAAATTTCGCCGCATACGCATGCGCTGCTTCGTGCAAAGTAATCGCCAATATCACCGGTATCGCATAAACCGCGATGGTTTGTATCAGTGCATCCATAAATTCAATCGATCCTTAATTTTGATTTTTGCGCCAAAGCACTACTTCCAACAAATTACAAACCGAACAATGCCGCATCGCCACGCCCCTGACGAATCAACTCCGGCATTTCCTGTGTCATATCAATCACAGTGGTTGGAATCAAACTGCATGCGCCACCATCAATCACCAAATCAATTTGTTTTTCCAAACGTGCACGAACTAATTCAGGATCGGTTAATGGTTCATCTTCATCCGGCAAAATCAAAGTGGTTCCCAGCAAAGGCTGCTTTAGTTCTTCTAGCAAAGCGTGGGTAATTTGATTTTCTGGTACACGTAAACCTATTGTTTTACGTGAAGGATGACTTAAGCGACGCGGTACTTCTTTGGTCGCCTCCAGAATAAAGGTATAAGCCCCCGGCGTTGCGGCTTTCAGCATACGGAACTGGCGATTATCAACCTTGGCATATTGCGCGATTTCCGACAAATCTCGACATAACAAAGTCAAATGATGTTTTTCATCGACGCCACGAATTCGGCGCAAACGCATCACGGCGTCTTTATCATCAAGATGACAGACCAGAGCGTAACAAGAATCGGTAGGCAAAGCGACGATGCCACCTTGATCAATAATTTGTACTGCTTGTTTGATCAAACGTAGCTGTGGATTGTCGGGATGAATTTGAAAAAATTGGCTCATAAATAAATTCTGTGAATATGACAACGGAGGCTAAGCCTCCGTTGATTATCTTACTAATTTCTTAGTTTATCTTAGTTGTTGGAGCGCTGCGATACGTTGCGCCATCGGTGGATGAGTCGAAAACAATTCCGCCCAACCTGGTTTATCACTGATACCAACCGCTGCCATCGATTGTGGCAACTCGCCCGGCGCCATGCCACCCAAACGCGCAAGCGCGTTGATCATAGGCTGACGATCTCCCAACAATTTTGCCGCACCCGCATCAGCCCGGAATTCACGCTGACGAGAGAACCACGCAACGATCAAGGATGCACCAATACCAAACAAAATTTGAAACACAAATGAGGCGATATAAAAACCTAAACCGGGCGTATGGTTTTCGTCATCTTTCGATAAGAAGCTATCAACCGCATAAGCGGCGATACGCGACAAAAACACCACGAAAGTATTTACCACGCCTTGAATCAGAGTCATGGTGACCATATCGCCATTCGCGATGTGGGCAACTTCATGTCCCAATACCGCTTCTACTTCTTCCTTCGTCATGCTTTCCAACAGACCAGTCGAAACTGCAACCAAAGCAGAGTTCTTAAATGCACCAGTAGCGAAAGCATTTGGCTCACCGTTATACACCGCAACTTCCGGCATCGCGATACCTGCACGCTCAGATAAAGTTTTTACGGTGCTGACTAACCAAAACTCCGTGGACGAAGAAGGATTATCGATCATGCGCGCGCCTGTTGACCATTTCGCCATCGGCTTACTGATCAGCAAAGAAAAGATAGAACCAGTAAAACCGACGATTAGCGAAAATACCGCCAACGCCCCCAGATTCAAACCTTTAGCGCTCAGATAATTATTCACACCCAACAACGACAAAATCACGGTCATGACTAACATGACGGCAATATTGGTAGCTAAAAATAAGACGATACGTTTCATATTCAATTCTCCAAAATCTAAACAACAGACTATTGTGGACTAAGCATAGTGCAATATGCTGATGTTTAGTGTGATTTCAAGTGCCGCCAATCTAAGTAGGATCACTTCATCCAACTACGCCAGACAGGCGTTAAGTCTTTCGCCAGCACAGGAAGCTGCCCTAAATCGGGTAAATTCTCGTCCGGCGCATGAAAATCCGAACCTCGTGAAGCCATAAATCCGTAGTGATTGGCGATTTTAGCGTATTCATCGTATTGATCCACAGTATGACTGCCAGTCACGACTTCAATCGCCTTGCCACCGAGATTTTTAAACTGATTAAAAAAAGCGTCAAAAGCCAATGGCGTTAAATCGTAACGCCCCGGATGCGCCACAACAGCTACACCGCCAGCACCACGTATCCAGCCAACTGCCTCCGTCAATGTAGCCCAGCGATGCGGAACAAAGCCCGGTTTACCATCCGCCAAATACTTTTTAAATACCGCGGAAACATCTTCACACACACCGATTTCAACTAAGTAACGGGCAAAATGCGAACGAGAAATCAGATCAGGATTACCGACATATTTCAAAGCACCGGCATAACAATTTGGGATACCAACGCGCGCCAAATCGGCCGCCATATCTTCTGCTCGACGTTGACGACCTGAGCGGGTTTTGACTAATCCTGCCATTAAATCAGGATTAGTTTCATCGATATTCAAGCCAACAATATGGATAGTTTTATTTGCCCAGGTAACGGAAATCTCTAAACCTGTCACGTAATCCATGCCCAAATCGGTCGCGGCTTCACGTGCAGCGACGATACCACTGACTTCGTCATGATCTGTTAGTGCCCAAACATCAACACCCTGTGCATGCGCACGCTGCGCGACTGCCGCCGGAACTAGGACACCATCAGAAACGGTGGAGTGACAATGCAAATCGACATTAAGCTCAGGGCTAAAAACAAGGGAGGACATGATAAGGCCAAATTCAATAGAGAAGAATGGACATTGTACTCCTGCAAAGCGGGCTTTGCCGCATTGCGGCAATTAAGTGGTACAAGACTTATTGGACATCCGCTTTAAGGCATCCGCCACCGTAGGAAACATCAAGCGCGCACCCAATTCCGCTTTGATCCTTTGATTGCGCAAACGGCGAGACTCTGACATAAACGACAACAGCGTAGGAGACACTTGCTTTTCCAATTCAAGCCTCGGCAAGCGTGGTGCACGCGGTAATTGAAAATGGTCGGCAACTTGATCAAAATAGTCGGCCATTTTCAAATCGCTATCATCCACTGCATGATAAACACGATTTGGCCGCGCCCGAAACATTGCCAACTTGATCAGGTTAGCAAGATCTTCTGCATGGATATGGTTGGTGTACACATCATCAGCCTCAATCAAGGCCGGCGTTGCTTTACGTAAGCGTTCAATCGGTAAACGATCCGCCGCATAAATCCCTGGCACGCGCAAAATGGACAACTGACCACCCCGTCGCTTTGCCCATGCACGCAAGATAGCTTCAGCCGACACCCGACGCTTGGCTCTCGCATTATTCGGGTTCAAAGAATGCGTTTCGTCAAACTGCGCGCCACTGCAATCTCCGTACACCCCCGTGGTACTGATATAAACAAGATGCGCCTTCTCAGGTAAAATGGCGGCCAAATGCCGTGTTCTGACATCATTTTCACCATCACTACGCGGCGGTGCCAGGTGCACAATAAAGTTTGCAAGTCCAGCCAATCGCCTCAAAGTATCCGGCTGATCCAAGTCGGCAAATACAGGAACAGCGCCCGCCGCACGCAATTGCGCAAAACGCTCTGAAGCAGCTCCCTGACTGGTCACCGCAAACATCCGAAAACGATCGACCAGATGCGGCAACAAGCGCATGCCAACATCGCCGCAGCCAATAATCAAACAGCGGGGTTTTGCAAATTGGGGGCTACGGACTAGTTCAGAAATGCGTTGCTGCATAGGTTTTTATTTTATTTAAGTTTTTTAAATTCAGGAATCGTATGACGTTTCAAGTAACAATCTCACCAAGTGGTCGGCAATTTAATTGCGATAGCGATGAAACCGTATTGGCGGCTGCCCTACGTGCAGGACTCATTTTGCCATACGGCTGTAAAAATGGTGCGTGCGGGTCATGTAAAGGTAAGGTCAGCAGCGGACAAGTGGTACATGGCAATCATCAACAAAAAGCGCTAAGTGACGAAGAAGAAGCACAAGGCGGCGCATTATTCTGCTGTGCGAAACCTCAATCAGATCTCAGCATCGAAGCCCGCGAAATGTTGGCGGACGACGACTATCCCATCAAAAAACTCCCAAGCCGCATCGCCAAATTGGAAAAATTATCCGATGACGTCATGCTGATTGAGTTGCAATTGCCAGCCAATGAAAAACTCAATTATCGCGCTGGGCAGTACATAGAATTCCTATTAAAAGATGGGAAACGTCGTAGTTATAGTTTGGCGAATGCGCCGCATATCGACGGCCCTCTAAGCTTGCATGTGCGCCACATGCCAGGCGGTTACTTCACCGATCAAGTGTTTTCTACAGTCAAAGAGCGCGACATTATGCGTTTTGAAGGACCGCAAGGCAGTTTTTATCTACGTGAAGAATCCGACAAACCAGTGATTTTATTGGCATCAGGCACGGGCTTCGCCCCAATCAAAGCGATCGTTGAACACTTAATCCACATCGACTCTAAGCGCTCAATTCATTTATATTGGGGTGGTCGTCGTCCGCAAGATCTCTATATGCAGTCACTGTGCGAAGATTGGGCAAGTAAGCTTGAGGATTTCCAATATACGCCCGTGATTTCCGATGCAAAAAATGAAGATAATTGGAACGGTCGTACTGGCTTTGTACATCAAGCTGTGGTCGATGATTACGCTGATTTATCGACGTATCAAGTCTATGCTTGCGGCGCACCTATCGTGGTGGAGTCAGCAAAACGCGACTTTGTAGCGAAGTCGCAATTGCCTGCGGATGAGTTTTATGCAGACGCTTTCACCTCAGAAGCAGATTTAACAAAAAACTAATTTATTTAAATTGATGAAATTATTTTTCATTTTTTTTGATTTATTTCAGTATTGCAGTGCGCAAAACCGCAAAAAAACCGTTACACTACGCCCATGAAAAATTTTACTGACATGTCTTCCCCAAATATCGCTCGACGTCGCAGTTCGCACACCGAGCCTGGGAAGTCTTGCGCGTAAGAAAAGCAAGGTCACGATAAAACCACAGGCTCAACCCCTGTGGTTTTTTTTTGCGCATGTTTGAATTAGGACTTATGCAAAATTGTCCCAGCTAGGCGTGCCGACGAAGACAGTGCTTGAGCACGGCGAGGCGGCGACAACAACGCTGGGACTGTTTTGCGTAAGTTCTATGAATGTCAGTTCTGCGGTAACATCTTCTACCCTACTTTGTATTTATCTTTAAGGAGTTTTGAAATGGAATTTAGTCAGTACAACGTCGACGCCCTGATGTACATCACACCACGTCCTGAGTTGGTGTTTACCGAGGGCCGAGGCATGTGGATGACTGACCATAATGGCAAACGCTACCTCGATTATTTACAGGGCTGGGCAGTCAATTGCCTTGGTCATTCACCAAAATGTATAGAAGATGCGATCGTCGCGCAGGCAGGCAAATTACTAAATCCTTCTCCTGCTTTCTACAATGAAAACATGATCAAGCTGGCCAACCAACTCACACAGCACTCATGCTTTGATCGCGTGTTTTTTGCTAACAGCGGTGCCGAAGCAAATGAAGGTGCGATTAAATTAGCGCGCAAATGGGGTCAAAAAAATAAAAATGGCGCGTTTGAAATCATTACTTTCGATCACGGATTTCATGGCCGTACCTTAGCGACCATGTCCGCATCCGGCAAACCGGGCTGGGATACCATTTTCGCACCTCAGGTAACAGGTTTTCCTAAAGCAGATTTAAACGATATCGCCTCCGTTGAAAAACTCATCAACGATAAAACAGTGGCGGTAATGCTGGAGCCTGTTCAAGGTGAAGGCGGCGTGATTCCTGCAAGTCGCGAATTCATGCAAGCTTTGCGTGCGCTCACTAAGCAACACAATATTTTATTAATCGTCGATGAAGTCCAAACTGGCATGGGACGTACCGGTGAATTGTTCGGCTATCAGCTTTCTGGTATCGAACCAGACATCATGACTTTGGGCAAAGGCATAGGCGGTGGTGTTCCACTCGCTGCTTTGCTAGCGAAAGAAGAAGTCTCGTGCTTTGTTCCAGGTGATCAAGGTGGCACATACAACGGTGCTCCACTAATGACGGCGGTCGGTCTCGCTGTATTAAAGGCCTTAACCGCACCGGGCTTTCTCGATGAAGTGAAAGCCAAGTCAGCCTACTTAAGTCAAGCGCTCAATAAACTTTCCGAACAATTCGGCATGGAAGGCGAACGCGGCGAAGGCCTATTACGTGCGCTGAAATTAGGCAGCGACATTGGTCCACGTTTAGTTGAAGTCGCACGTGATATGGAACCGATTGGCTTATTGATTAATTCTCCGCGCCCTAATTTACTCCGTTTTATGCCAGCACTGAACGTCAGCTACGAAGAAATCGACACCATGATTTCTATGTTGAGCAAAGTCATCCAACAGGTGATAGACGAAAAAGCAGCAGCATCGACGGCATCATAAAACGACAATCTCAGTAAAAATTTAAAATGGCTATCAAACATTATTTACAGGTCTCCGACCTGACTCTCGATGAATACGATTATCTGATGCAGAGAGCTCGTATCATTAAAGATCGTTTTAAGAAATACGAACCTTATCATCCACTCTTAGACAGAACGCTGGTCATGGTATTTGAAAAAAATTCCACCCGTACGCGTTTGAGTTTTGAAGCGGGCATGCACCAACTCGGTGGTGCGGCGATTTATTTGAATACCCGTGACAGCCAACTCGGTCGTGGCGAGCCTGTCGAAGACGCGGGTCAAGTTATGTCACGCATGTGTGACGTCATCATGATCCGTACTTTTGAACAAGAGATGATAGAAAAATTTGCCGCGAATTCCCGTGTGCCTGTCATCAATGGTTTAACCAATCAGCATCACCCATGCCAAGTATTTGCCGATGTGTTCACTTTCATTGAACATCGCGGTTCTATCGCGGGCAAAAAAGTGGCGTGGATAGGCGATGCCAACAATATGCTGTATTCATGGATGCAGGCGGCGAAAGTTTTTGGTTTCCATCTGCATATTTCTACACCTAAAGGTTATGACATTGATCCTGCTTGTGTGACGGTGGAAGCTGAACACTACACGGTGTTCGATAATCCATCCGATGCCTGCGTTGGCGTTGATGCAGTCAATACCGATGTCTGGACCAGCATGGGTTACGAGGCTGAAAATCAAGCCCGTCTCAAAGCCTTTGATGGCTGGATTGTGGATGAAGCAAAAATGGCTCGCGCCAATCCTGAGGCGATTTTTATGCACTGTTTGCCAGCGCATCGTGGTGAAGAAGTTTCCGCTGGCGTGATTGACGGACCGCAATCTGTGGTCTGGGATGAAGCTGAGAATCGCTTGCACGTACAAAAAGCTTTGCTTGAATATTTAGTCATCGGCAAAGTCAATAATTGAATATTTGTGACTATTCAATTTCATTGATAAGAGTAAAAAACCAAACCCCTCAACGCCGAGACGCAGAGGCGCCGAGGGGCGCAGAGAAAAGCGAAGATTTTACTGATTTTCTCCTCGTATCTCCGCGCCTCTGCGTCTCGACGTTGAGAGGTTTTAAACTTTTTTGTAGTGACTGAATAGTTGCGATTATTTAACTTAAATACCCAAAATAGAAATTTTCGTTTTACATACTTTTAGCAAATAGAAAGCACATTATGAGCGACGTCAAAAAAGTAGTTTTAGCGTATTCCGGTGGTCTGGATACTTCCGTGATTTTGAAGTGGTTGCAAGACAACTATAAGTGCGAGATCGTCACCTTCACTGCCGATTTAGGTCAGGGTGAAGAGCTTGAACCAGCACGTGCCAAAGCTTTGAAATTTGGTATTAAGCCTGAGAACATTTTCATCGACGACGTACGCGAAGAATTTGTGCGTGATTTCGTTTTCCCTATGTTCCGTGCAAACACTGTGTATGAAGGTGAATACTTATTGGGCACTTCAATTGCACGTCCATTGATCGCCAAACGTTTGATCGAAATCGCACGTCAAACTGGCGCTGATACGATATCTCACGGCGCGACCGGTAAGGGCAATGATCAGGTTCGTTTCGAACTCGGTGCTTACGCTCTGATGCCTAATGTCAAAGTGATCGCGCCATGGCGTGAATGGGATTTATTGTCGCGTGAAAAATTGATGAAATATGCCGAAGATGCTGGCATAGAAATCGATCAAAAACACAAAAATGGTGGCGCGCCCTACTCCATGGATGCCAACTTGCTGCACATCAGTTTTGAAGGTCGTCATTTGGAAAACCCAAGTGCTGAAGCAGAAGAATCGATGTGGCGTTGGACCGTCAGCCCAGAAGCGGCACCGGATCAAGCTGAATACCTCGATATCGAATACGAAAAAGGCGATATCGTAGCATTGAACGGCGTGCGCATGTCACCAGCAACGGTGCTGACTGAATTGAACCGCCTCGGTGGCAAGCACGGTATCGGTCGTTTGGATCTGGTTGAAAATCGTTTTGTTGGTATGAAGTCACGTGGCTGCTACGAAACACCTGGCGGCACCATCATGTTGCGCGCACATCGTGCGATCGAATCCATCACCTTAGATCGTGAAGTCGCGCATTTGAAAGATGACTTGATGCCACGTTACGCCAGCTTGATTTACAACGGCTACTGGTGGTCACCAGAGCGTTTGGCATTGCAAACTTTGATCGATCACACGCAGCAAAATGTAAATGGCTGGGTACGCGTCAAGCTGTACAAAGGCAATGTGATTACCGTATCGCGTGATTCAAAAACAGACTCTTTATTCGACATGAATATTGCGACATTCGATGAAGATGGCGGCGCTTACAATCAAGCTGATGCAGGTGGCTTCATTAAGCTCAATGCCTTGCGTATGCGCATCGCAGCGAATGCAAAATTGAAGCGCGGTTAATTAATAAATCCATTGCAAAAGCAGTTCTAAAAATTGTAGGGCGGGTGCAACTCGCGCGGTTCATAGGTCGATTTCGCGCGCACCACGTTTTGTCGGCGCGGGTTACACCCTCCCTACTCCTCCACCTAATTATGTCATCATGAGCACACAATTCGATCAAGTCAGCGTCATCAAAAAAGCTAACGTTTATTTCGATGGCAAATGTATTTCTCACACTGTTTTATTTGCTGACGGCAGCAAGAAAACGATAGGCGTGATTTTTCCATCATCTCTCGTTTTCAATACCGCTGCAGCAGAAATTATGGAAATCAATGCGGGTCTATGCCGCATTCGTTTAGCAGGAAATAGCGAATGGCAGAGCTATGGTGCAGGAAAAGAATTTCATGTGCCAGCAAATTCTAGTTTTGAAATTGAGACTTCAGAATTGCTGGATTATGTTTGTCACTTTGTAGCCTAGCAAGTGCCGCTATGTAAGTTGTATCCCAACTTACATAGCCGACTTCACTGCGAACTGAGTACAATCGCTGCTCCAGTTTCTCGCTCCACTCTTGCAAACCTAGTCCAAGACATTTTAGACGTGCTTCATGACTAGCCCAGGCTTGCAAGAAGTGGTCAAATTGCTGCTCACTGGGTTTTGCCAAGATGCTTTTAGAAGTGACATTTCCAAGATAGAGATTTGCCGTATCTATCCATTCAAAGGGACTGGCAACTTTCACGAGATCAAGCCCTATACGACTTGCGCCCAATATGCCACCAATCGCTGCCATCGCATATTTATCCTCATGCGCAATCGATAAAGAATAATAGCGACGCTGATCACCAACACCAATTTCGGCATACGGTGCCTGCCCTTTTTCTGCGTGAATGCGAATATTGTCCTTGTTAATATTCAATGCAGTCGCAAACACTGCACTCACCGCCTGCCGGATTTGTAAGCGAGCATCATCACGCGCACTGTTCTGCGCAATGTCGACACTAATTACAGTCAGACCATTTTGTTGCAGTTGCTCGCAGGCCAGCGCCAATTGATCAGGTAAGCGATAAATCAACATGGTGCAGGCTTTTCTGAAAGCTTAGGCAATTGGTCAAGCAACTGAGGCCGGACAACCGCGCCAACTCGAGTTCGCCGGAATAAATTCCCCCTTCATTACCAACGTTAATGCGCCTAGTTTGGCATCGTCACCAACCACTGCGCTATAGAGAACAAAGCTGCGCGGACCGAGGTACACACGTTCACCGATCAGCACGTGATCAACTTTCATGACGCGATCTTCAAACAAATGCGTTTGCGGACACGCCGCCGCATTGATTTCGCTATACGCACCTATAGTCACGCAATCGAATTCGGTGATGTCGGTGGTATCCAAATACACACCCTTACCGATTTTGGCACCTAACAAATTGAAGGCCAGAGGTAACCAAGGCGTACCTTTCAGATAGCGCATAAAGTTTGGAACAGCGATACCTTCGTAAAGATTGGTAATCGCTTCTGATGACCAGACAAACCAAGTCCACATAGGATGACTGCTTTTCTTGTAACGACCAATCAAAATCCATTTCGCCAAGAAGATAAATACGAAGCAACCTGCGCCATACGACAAGCCAGAAATGACCAGGTAGTACAGAACTTCTAACCAACGTTCTTCTGCCGCTAGCGGCATCAGATCCAGCACAATCGTATAACCAATCGCGATCACCAATGCATGTGGTGCGATGATGCGGAATGCTTCGATTAGGCCGCGCGCGATGCGTCGCCATAAGGACGGCTTAAAGGTCAGGTTTTCGGCAAAGCCTTTGACTTCTTCACGCGCTGGTAAATTCATGGCTGGTGAACCTATCCACGTATTGCCGCTACGCATTGCGCCATTCGCTGGCGCACTTGTATGGACGCCAATCAAGACGTTTTCCGGGATCACAGTTCCATCAGGAATATACGCACCATTGCCAACAAAACTACGGCGTGACACTTCAGTCGCTTGCACCGACATCCAGCCTTGATCTATCTCTTCATCTCCTAGCATGACTGCATCGGCGATAAAGCATTCGTCACCCAAAGTGAGCATATCTGGCACCACGCCAAGGGCAGTAGAAACTTCTGCCCCCTTACCGACTTTCGCACCCAACATGCGGTACCAAAATGGCGAATAAATCGTTGCGTAGACGCCGTGCAAGACATTCAGACTTGATTCCTGAATTTGATTCACAAGCCATTTTCCACAGTACACGTTACTGTGGACGGCATAACGTCCTGGTACCATTTTCGGTAGCAATCCCCAACGTATTCCTGCCGACAAGATCGCCGTACAAACGATCAACACTGCGGTTGCCGGAAATGCAAAAACGAAATATTCGCTTAACTGCAAAGCCACGTCTGCATTCTGCGTACTCGGTAACAACTCCAAAGTATCTAACCAATCAATCAGAATAAACGTCGGGAAAACAGGCAGGAAAAACAAGGCAGAAATACTCAAGCTGCCCAAGATAAAAAACATTGCTTCACCGGTTTGGCGCAGGCGACTGACCACTGGGCGCGGCGGTAAAGCTTGAGGATCAAACATGCCGACATCACGCGCTGGAGAGCCTTCCCACATGCGATTTTCTGGGATCTTTTGCCCATCCACCAAACAAGATTGCCCGGCCAGATGTGCCTGCTGCTCGATACAAGTACCGCCCTCAACGACAGCATACGAACCAACGTAGGCATTTGCACCGATATCAATTCGGCCTAAATGTAAGTAGCCTTTTTCGACGCGCGCGTTTTCAAAATTACAGGCATTACCTATGCTGACGCCATCTTCAATTTTCAATAGATCAGCGGCACGTAAAGTGATAGAACCAATCAATACCTCATCACCAATTTTTGCACCCAATGCTCTTAACCACCAGGTGTAAATCGATGAACCGCTGAGCATATACGCAGGCGCAGCTTCAATCACTCTGTCAACTAGCCACCAACGGAAATAAGTCATTCCCCACAAAGGATATTTGCCCGGCGTTAAGCGCCCGAGTATCAACCACTTCGCGCCAATCGCCAGAAAGAATTCGGCAACAGTCACCAACAAAAAACATCCGAGTGAAAGCGCTACCGCACGTGGAATCGAATCTTCGCTGTCACCAGTAAAGAAGTGATAGGCAAAAAATGGCGTCAACCATTGCAGCATACGGAAGGCAACCAGACACGGTATCATCGTCGCTTGCGCAAGGCCACATACCCAACGTTTGACCGACGATGGTGGCTCCCATGATTCGGCGGCTTGAGTTTGGTCCGTTGCTTTAATCAAACCTTCTTGCATCACGGTGGCGATTTGCCCCAATCTGCGTTGTTGGTAGATATCACTGATTTTAAAGTAGGCAAAGCGGGCATCCAAGCGCAAGGATGACACTAAGCGTGCCGCCATTAATGAGTGTCCGCCGAGATCAGTAAAAAAATCAGCGTCACGACGAATTGCCTGACCAGGGAATAAGCGCGTCATAGCCTCAAACAAGCAAGACTCCGCTTCGGTTTCTGGCAAATCACTTTCCGACGATGACGCCTGTACCGCTAGCTCCTGTGCTTTCAAAGTCTTACGATCAATTTTGCCTGAACTTAGGCGTGGCATTTCTTCTAAAAATTCATAGCGGGTTGGCACCATGTAGGCTGGCAAACTTTGCGCCAATGCTTGACGCAAGTTGCTGCCGTTGACCGCTTCCAGATCAGCACCAATTTCACGAACGATGAAGGCAATCAATTGATCGATACCCTGCTCTGAACGCAAAATCACTGCGACCGTACCCACACCATTTTGCTGTGCTAACACCGCTTCGATTTCGCCCAACTCGACTCGAAAACCGCGTATCTTTACTTGATCATCAGCACGTCCCAGACATTGCACCGTGCCATCTTCGCCGATTTTGGCCAAATCACCAGTGCGATAAATTTTGCCGTTAATAGGATCATTTGCCCAAGGATTGGCCAAGAATTTTTCTGCGGTCAAATCAGGTCGTCCAAGGTAGCCCGCCGAAACACCCGGTCCAAAAATACAAAGCTCACCTGTCTCACCACGTGCTAATAAACGCAAGCCCTTATCAACTTCAGGATCAATCACCAACAAACCATAATTCGGCAATGGAATACCTATCGTCACTGGCTCACCTGCATGCAATGGTGCCAAACTGGCAGACACCGTTGCTTCAGTCGGGCCATAGGTATTAAACATTTGACGACCATTGACCGCCCATCGATCCACCAGACTAGCCGGACACATCTCACCACCGAGATTAATCAAACGCAGGCAAGGCACGTCAATGCTGAACAAGGCCAGCAGCGTAGGCACTGCATGTAACACTGTAATTTGATTGGCGATTAGCGCACGTGGCAAGGCATCAGGATCGAGTGCAACTTCTTTTGGCGCTATCCATAAAGTTGCGCCGACTAAGTAACTAATCCAGATTTCTTCAAATGACATATCGAATGCCACTGAAAAACCCTGGTAAACGCGATCATTACCTGTAATTCCTAAGACGCTATTTTCACTGCGTAAAAAATGGCAAATACTGCCTTGATTAATGACGATGCCTTTTGGCTTACCAGTTGAACCAGATGTATAAATAACATAGGCAGGATCATTTACATTGACGGCACTACGTCTCTGTAACCCACCCACTAAAGCACTAGATAGACTTGCAGAAGTAAAAATCGGCTGAGTTAATTGTTCAAGCTGCGGCAAGAATTCTTCGACTGTGATCAAGCCAACCGCTTGTGCGTCTTCCAAACAAACCGCTATGCGATCGACTGGCACTTCCGCATCAAATGGCAACCAGGCCGCACCTGATTTGGCAATGCCCGCTTGCATCACTAACAGTTCGACTCCACGCGGCAGCCATAAGCCCAGAATATCTCCTGGTTTGATTCCTGCATTGATCAAGTGACTCGCTACCAAATCGGCACGCGCACCAAGATCAGCATAAGTGATTTGCTCGCTGTCGCTGGACAGCGCGATTTTTTCTGGAGACGCTAGGATGGTGGCTTCGAGCAGATCGGCTAAACATTCCGCTTTAATTAATTCTGGCTGTACTTGTCCGTACAAAATATTGGCATCAGATTTCATTGTTTCTTTTTTCTTGGATGGGATGAATCCACATCGTTTTCTACATTTTGACGTCGAATTTTATTTCTATATTGAGCGCAATTTAAATGGAACCAAATGTCTACACAAACACAGGCTCAACTTCGAGATTAACACTAAATTTTTTGAATACGTCTGCTTGAATTTCTTGCGCCAAAGCTCTGACCGCAGCACCAGTTGCGCCGCCAAGATTGATCAGTACCAAAGCCTGTTTTTCGTAAACGCCAACGGTCTCGCCAGAATGACCTTTCCAACCACATTGATCGATCAACCAACCTGCCGCCAATTTGAAGTCGCCATTGGTTTGCGGATAACTGACGCAATCAGGATATTGCTGCAAGAGTTGATTTCGTAGTTCGGCAGGCACGATAGGGTTTTTAAAAAAACTTCCGGCGTTCCCGATCACCGCTGGATCTGGCAATTTGCTCTGACGTATGGCGATAATCGCATTGCTGACATCGATCGGCGCTGGTGTTGCGATATCACGATCGTGCAAAAATTTCGCTACATCGCCATAACTCAAACGCGGCTGCCATTGTTTAGGCAAAGCAAAACTCACGTCGATGATCACATAACGATCTTGCTCGCCGCTTTTGAAAATACTATCGCGATAACCGAAAGCGCAATCTTGCTTTAGAAACGTCTTTAGTTCACCGCTTACAAAATCAAAAGCAGTCAGGCTATAAAAATAGTCTTGCATCTCGAGGCCGTAGGCACCGATGTTTTGTATCGGTGAAGCGCCAACTGTTCCGGGAATTAAAGAGAGATTTTCTAGGCCGCCATAGCCTTGCGTTAATGTCCAAAGCACAAAGGCATGCCAATTTTCACCGGCGCCGGAGCGAATAATATAATTTTCATCCGTCTCACAGACCATTTCGCGCCCCATGATTGCCATTTGAATCACTAGATGTGGCAAGCGATCGGACAAAATAACATTGCTCCCGCCGCCGAGCACAAAACGCGGCAAGCTACCGAGCAACGTATCTGCAAGAATTTGCGTGCGCAAAGCTTGCAATTGTGCGAGGTTTTCAATACGCACAAACCGATGCGCGCGAGCGTTAATTCCAAAGCTATTTAAGCTATGCAGTGAGACATCTTGCTGTAGTGTAAATTCAGGTTTCATAGAGACAAGATTATAGTCGGGAATAAGCGAATTCCCTTTAGTTTCAGCGCAAATTGCCTGTAAAGTCAGTGTTAGTTTTTGTTAAAATAGCGTCACTGTAAGGAAAATGGATCGTTTCACCTTATTTCCTTCGCGCCAGTGCACATCTGGTGCGAGCAATATTCAAAATCTTCAATTAATCAGTTAGGAAAACCCATGCCATCATTTGATACTGTCTCTGAAGCCAATATGGAAGAGGTCAAAAACGCGATCACACAAACCAATAAGGTTGTGACGAATCGCTTTGATTTAAAAGGTACCAGTGCCAAAGTTGAATTGAAAGACAAAGAGCGCGAAATTACGATTTTTGGCGACTCCGACTTTCACCTTGATCAAATCATGATCGAAGTCACACAAACCATGGGGAAACGCGGCGTTGATGTACGTTTTCTTGACATCGGCGATGTACAAAAGATCGGCGGTGACAAAGTAAAGAAAGTGATCAAGGTCAAAAACGGCATACAAACTGAAGATGCAAAGAAGATCGTCAAAGTCATTAAAGACAGCAAAATGAAAGTTCAAGCGAGCATACAAGGCGACGCAGTTCGCGTTACTGGTGCTAAGCGTGACGATTTACAAGCTGCGATGGCAATGTTGCGCAAAGAGATTAAAGACTTGCCACTGGAATTTAATAATTTCCGCGATTAATCCAATCGAGCACGTATCTTAGTGAACGGTATATGGAAAACTTAGTGGATGGTAGCTTTAGCACACGCGACAACTTGGTTTTCCTATAGACGTTGCATCTCATGGATTTCAGCTTACGGATCTGAATAATGAACGATAAAATATTCAACACTTTGTCGGCAACTACTATTCGATCTGTATTGCTGTTCAGTCTTGCGTCTTTCGGCAATTTGCTATCATCAGAAGGTGCTCAGGCGAGTGAATTTAGTTTGGTCGCATTAAGCAACGGCAAAGCCATGCTGGTCGTCGACGACAAGCTACCCAAGATGTATGCGGTAGGAAGCATGATCACCGCGACCAGTAAGCTAATTTCAACGAATAGCAATAGCGCTACCATTGAAGTAGATGGGAAAAAGCAAACGGTGTTTTTGGGACATGCGGTGCTCCGCAGTGAACCTAATAAGAATAGCAGCGTCACTTTACAAGCTAGCGAAAACGGGCATTTTTTCACAGAAGGAAAAATCAACGGCGGTAGTAATATTCGTATGCTGGTTGATACAGGTGCGAGTTTTGTATCGATGTCGGCCAACGATGCCCGACGCTTGGGAATTGATTACAAAAAAGGAACACCTTCTCGAACCAGTACCGCTAATGGAATTGTTCCAACCTATTTGGTCAGACTCGATTCCATCAAAATCGGCGACATAGAATTATTTCAAGTCGATGCCTCAGTCCAAGAAAATGATCTCGGCATCTGCTTACTTGGAATGTCATTTCTTAAACGAGTAAGTATGGTACGAGAAGGACAGCAAATGATTCTTACGAAAAAATTGTAAATCACACAAATAAATAACGTTAATCTCGAGCAATCTCACAGAACGCACTAGTTCTTGTTCCCCAACTGATAAGTCATACGCATATTGTTTTGAACACTGTTCACTTGCTGGACTGATGCGACTTTTTGTGGAGTCGATTTTTGTGCAACTAAACCAGTGCTCGCAATATTGCTTGCTTGTGCTTGCAACATACCCCAACTTGCTGCACCAACCATGCCAATACTCATTAGTACGCTAAACAAAACTGGTGAGCGTAATGAACGGTTTTTCTTTAAAATTGTTAAAGCTTTCAAAGGAACAGGTACGGGTGATGCTTGCAGCACTTCTTTTGCACGATTGCACCATTGTTGATGACTGCCCTGCTCTAGCGTTAGACGATCTAATAATTGTTTAGTCAACTCTTCAGCGGCGCGTTTTTCAGCTTCTATTTGCTGTTGTAAGGCGATAGAATTTTCCTTTTGAATCTCTTTGTGCATTTCTACTTCGTGTTGCAATTTTGCCGTGAGTGCTGCTGATTTTTCTAGCAAGGCTTGTTCTTCTGCGCACTTTGCATTTGCCACAGCCAAGGCATTTTGTTCTTGTTGCAAACGCTCTTGCATTAATTTTTGAGCTTGCTGTTCACGCTCCAAACGCTCTGCATTCATTTGACGTACATGTTGCGCTTCCACGATTTGTTCAGCTAACAATGCAGCGATATGCTTTTCTACTTCCACATTGTCGCTTTCCATATCTGCCAATTGCT
Organism: Affinundibacterium flavidum; assembly: GCF_014284175.1. Lineage (GTDB taxonomy): Bacteria > Pseudomonadota > Gammaproteobacteria > Burkholderiales > Burkholderiaceae_D > Undibacterium > Undibacterium flavidum. The sequence continues at coordinate 52,409 of NZ_JACOGA010000018.1, read as the reverse complement.
CTTGCTGAATACGGTTTTGTTGATTTGCATTGGACTGCAAATCATCTTGTTCTGCTTTTGCACTAATCGCTAGCGTCAACGCTAATTCTGTTTCAAATTTTTGTTGTTCAATCGTTGCCGCCTGACGTTCTGCGGCCAAACGCTCTTGCGCCTGCACCAAAGCCTGATGTTCTAAATCAGCACGGCGTTTAGATTCGGCCAAAATTAAAGTCTCGGCTTCCAACTTCATTTCAATATCTAACAAAGTGGATTGATGTAAGGCGGCCAATTCTTGCTCTACCAATAATTGTTCTTGTGCCTTAGTCGTTGCGGCAGTTTCCAATTCCAAACGGGTCATTTGTTCCTGTTGCAGGCTCAACAGTTGGTTGGCAAGGGTCTGTGCAGTTGCGGTTAATTCATATTCCAATTGTGTTTGCTGTTCAGCCAGTACTCTGGCTTCATTTTCGGCAGCAAAACGATTTTGAATTGCAATTCTCGCTTCTTGTTCGGCCATCACGCGACTTTCGCATTCTTGCAAATAGGCTTGCTCTGCGACTATGCGTTTTTGCGTCTCATCGGCGAGATATTTTTCGGCGATCGCTTTTTGCTGCAGCAACTGCAACTCCTGCGTTTCAAAGGCGATTCTTTGTTCTTCATATTGTTGCAGTTCTTGTGACTGGGCTAATCTAGCCTCAACCAAGCTGAGTGCCGTCTTTTGAGCCGCTGTATGTTCGCGTGAACTGGCCAATAATGCGTTTTCTGTGGCAAATTTGGCTTGCGTGATCTCAGCTGCCAACACTTCATCTTCTGCACGTTGGCGTTCAGTTTCCGCCAACATCGATTCAATACGCAATCTCTCGTTTAAGGCGAACATGGCACGTTGTTCGTCTTCGATTTTTTGTTGTATGGCGGCGTTGAGTTGGGCTTCGACGCGAGAGGATTCCTCTGCGACCGCAATTGAGTTGATCAAGGATTGATTTTTTTGCTCCAAAGACGCACTGGCTTGCTGACGTGCACAGGCTTCTTTTTCAGCCAAGGTCAAATAGCTCGCTTCTTCAAGATTAAGTTTTTCAAGTTCAATGCGGGCTTGTTCATCTAATTTTTGGCGTTGGATTGCCAGGTGCATTTTTTCTTCTTCGGTCGCGATTAACTTTGTTGCCTCGTCTAGCGCATTTTTTTCTGCGGTTTGAGAAAAGGCTAATGCGCTCAAAGCTTCTTTTTCTTTTTCTATGCGTTCTTCGTGCAATCGATGCAAGTTCAATTCTTGCTCTACACGCTCTTGCATGAAGCTTGCGAAAAGATGTTGTGCGTCGGCATTGGCAGCGAGTGCTTCATGCAATGCCAACTCTTTACTTAAAGCAAATTCTGCATCTCGTTTTGCCTGTTGTGTTTTTTCCTCGTTGATCGTGGCATTACGCAAAGCTTGTTGTTCAAGGCTTTGTTGTTCGCACAAGGTTTGCAGTGTTGTTTGTTCTAAACTGATTTTCTCATTGGTTGTTGACAACAATGCTTGATCGGCAGCACAGCGATCTTGTGCTACTTTTTCTAACTCTGCGATGCGCTGTTTCTTTTGAATGAGCACTTGGCGTGCATGATCCTGCAAGTCGGCATAGGCTTTTGCTTTGGCGTGCAACTCTTGTTCTTCTTGTAGTTTCTCTTGCTCCAGGCGCTTCGCTTCTGATTCGATCCGCGCACGCTCTTCAACTAAGATTGAATTTTGTTTTTCTAATGCCAGTTTTTCTTCTGTATCTGCGGCGCTCAAACGCTCTTGTTCCAGGCGTTGCTGTTTTAATTGCGCTTCTTGTTGAGCGGCTTCTTTTTGTTGCAGTTCTAAAGCAGTGATTTCTTCCAGGGATTTTAAGGCTGTATGTTGCGCTTGTAATTTTGTTTTTTCAATTTCTGTCAACTCGTATGCGCGTTTAGCACGCAATTCTGTCGCCTCTTTTATCTGTTGTTCGAGTTGAATTTTTGCTTGATTTTGTGCGATCAATGCTTGCTCAGCGACTGCCTTTTCTTCAGCGAGCTGACGCATTTTTTGTTCAGATTCTAAACGCTCTTGATTTAAGCGAACTTCATTTTGTTCTGCTTCAGATTTCGCCGCGATCTCTGCGATCATTTTTTTCTCTACAGCTTTTTTCTCTTCGATCAACGCCAATTTACGCAATTCTTCTTGCTCGCGTTGACGCATCAATTTAGTCAATTCGACCGCCTCAGTCGCTTTGGATTTAGCAACTGTCGCAGTTTGCCTTTGTAATTCGGCGTGCTCAGTCATTTTCTGCAGGCGTAGTTGCTCGGCTTGCAGCAATTGCTGGCGGGCGAGCTTCGATTCTTTTTCTTTTTCTTGACGAGCGAACAGCATCTGCGCGTGCTCACGGTCTGCTTTTGCGCGCGCTAACACTTGCTCTGCGGCTTGACGTTCTGCTTCTAATTTTTCTTGATTCGCTAAGGCTGCATTGCGTTCTGCTTCTAAACGCAATTGTTCCGCCTTAGTCATTTCGACGACTTGACGCGCTTTCAATAGTGTCAAGGCTGCGGCCTTGCATTGCAATTCTGCTTGTACTTGCGCCTGCTCGATGGCTTGACGTTCAGCTTCAGTACTTGCTTCTAAAGCTTGTTGCTGTTGGCGCTCTAACTCTTCTTTTTGCGCAGCTAATGCAATGGCTTCCTCTTCGGCTTTTAATCTTGCCACGGCAGCTTGTTCTGCATCTTTCTCGCTGGCGAGTTTTTCTTGCGACGCCAATAAGAGTTTTTCTGCAGATTCTGCACGACGCTTTTCAAGCATTAACTTTTCTTGAATCAATTCAAGTGCTCTACCTTCAGCATCAACGCGTGCTTGCTGTGTTTCCAGTAGAGCTTGCGTATCTTGATTTTTTTGAATCGCAATCATCGCTAATTGCTGGCCCAATTTCACATTTTCGACTGTATTTTCCAGCGCAATTTTTTCGGCGACTACCTTTGTTTCTTGCGCAATACGGATTGCCTGTTGCGCTTGATGCTTCATATTCAAAACTTCGACCTGCGTTTCTTCTACCTTCGCGATAGTCTCCGCTTCTTCTGTGACTTTTTTCTCGACTAAGACTTTAGCTTGAATCGCATTGGCAGCGCGCTGTTCTGCTTCTGCGCGCAATTTTTCTGCTTTAGCTAATTCAATGACGCTTTTCGCCTTAGAGTTCGCTGCTTGATTAGCACGTTTGAGATATTCGGTTTGCATCGCAATGGCAGCGAGTGCTTTCTGCTCTGCATCCGCTTTTTCTTTGGCGAGTTGAACTGCTTCACGTTCCAATGTGGCTTTTTCTTTCGCGTATTTTTCAGCGCGTTCTTCTTCTTCGCGACGTTGTCTTGCCATTTGTGCGGCTTCTAACTCCGTTTGGCGGCGACGTTTTGCCTCTTCGTTAGCTTGTTCTTCCGCCTCTAAACGGGCTCGTGCATTGGCATCTGCATATTGTTCTGTTTCAACCCGCATTAAGGCTTTTGATTGCAATTCCTTTTCTGCTTCTATCCGTGATTCGGTCGCATAGCGAATTTTTTCTTCGGCTTCACTGCGTGCCAACGCTGCTTCTGCTGCAATTTTTTCAGCTTGTTCACGACGGTTTGCTGCGGCTAACAAGGCTTCTTCGGCTTGTAAGCGAAGTTGAATCGCATCGGCAGCACGCTTTTCGGAATCAACGCGTGCTTGAGCGATCGCTTCATATTCGCGCTCTAAAACGGCGCGTCCACGTGCTTCTTCGCGCGCTCTGATTTCTAGTGGAGTACGGCTTAAAGACACTTCGAGGGCGATTGCTTCTGCTTGATCGCGTTCACGATTGATTTGTTGCGATTCATTACGCACCTTTGCCAGACGTTCGGCATTCAAACGGGCTTCGCGGTCTTGACGTTCACGTTCTCTGGCTTGTTCGGCAATGCGTGCATCGACTCTGGCACGTTCTATAGCTTCCTGTTTGGCGGCATAAGATGCAGCGGCACGTTCCGCAGCCCATTGTTTGGCATTTTCTGCTTCAACCGCGAGTTGTTCTGCATCCACTTTCGCTTTGAAATTAAGCTGAGTGTCAATTTTGATTTGTTCTATCACTAAATCTTTTGCATTTTGTTCGTTCTTGAAACGCAATCCAGCTTGAAACTTGGCTTCTTGCTTGAGTAAATTGTGCTCTTCTGCACTGGCTATTTCTTGAATTTCCGTCGGGGCTAAGTCCTCAACAGAATCCGCTATCGTCGTTGCGGGTCTGTTTGTATCTTCTATCTGTGCTATCTGCGCCTCGGCAGCTTCAACTTTGGCGATGGCTGCACGGATTCCCTTAATATCTATCCGTGCGTGCGAGGCAAGACTGTCATCATTGACCAAATCGAACGCCTCATTGTGATGGTCGTCAATCGCCATTGCGCCCATTGAGAGTCGGTTAAGTATCATTTGATTGTCATTCATTGCACACCTCATGGTTGAGTAGTTCCAAATCCTCAATGTGAAACCCGCTATGCGCTTTACATTGAGATTTATGTAGCTTGAATTATCAACGAAAGAATTTAAAACGAAGTCAGAAGCAGAACGGGAAAAAGCCCGCAATTCGGTGCTTTATCAAAAATTGCTAGTGCGGACTGTATTGCACGATAAGGACTACATAAGCTCAATATGAGTTTATGAAGAGAATATCTAAGTAGAATCTGCTTCGATACCGAAATTGCAAGTAAAATCCTCAGCTTTATCTCTACATTGCGTGCGCTATCTATGACTATCAACAACGAGTATTTGATTGAATCAAAATTACCCCAAGTTAAAACAACGATATTCGCCACAATGTCAACGTTGGCGCAGAAACATCAGGCGATCAATCTCGGCCAAGGCTTCCCTGATTTTAGTTGTGATAGCTCGCTTATAGAATATGTGAACCAGGCGATGCTTGCCGGGCATAATCAATATCCCCCTATGACAGGTGTGCCTGCCTTGAGGCAAGCGATCGCAGAGAAAGTATTAAATTTATATCATGCAAAGTATGATGTAGACACTGAAATTACGGTAACGGCCGGTGCCACACAAGCGATCATGACGAGTATTCTTGCCTGCGTTCATCCAGGCGATGAAGTGATCGTAATTGAGCCAGCTTATGATAGCTATATCCCAACGATAGAATTGGCGGGTGGGATTCCGGTGTTAGTTGGAATGAAATTGGAAAATGCACAATTTTCTATAGATTGGGATTTATTAGCGACAAAAATTAATCCTAAAACACGTTTAATATTAATTAATTCACCACACAACCCAACTGGAATGTCGCTCACGTCGAATGATTTTGAGATGTTGGCGAATTTAATTAGAAATACCAAAATATTATTAATTTCGGATGAAGTCTATGAGCACATGGTGTTTGATGGGAAAGCTCATTTATCCATCGCCTCGCATCCAGAGCTAGCTCAACGTAGCTTTATTATTTCCAGTTTTGGGAAAACCTATCATGTGACGGGATGGAAAGTTGGCTATGTTTTGGCACCGAAAGCCTTGACGACCGAATTTCGAAAAGTTCATCAATTCAATGTATTTACAGTCAATACACCAATGCAATTAGGCATCGCCAATTACATGCAAAATGCTGAGCACCATTTAAACTTGCCGCATTTCTATCAAGCGAAGCGCGATTATTTTCGTCATGCATTGGCAGATTCCCGATTTCAACTTTTGCCTGTTAGCGGGACTTATTTTCAATGCGTCGATTACTCTGCTATCTCAGACGAATCGGAAATTAACTTTGCAACCTGGTTAACGCAAGAGATAGGTGTGGCAGCGATCCCGGTTTCGGCGTTTTATCGAGAGCAAACACAAAACCGGTTGGTGCGTTTTTGTTTTGCGAAACAAGAAAAAACCTTGGATGCGGCCTTAGAACGTCTCTTAAAGATCTAGTTTTTGTCGGCTTGCTCTTGAGACTTCGCGACGCGGGATCGTCTAAGGAAGGATTTGGCTTCAATACTGATTTGACGCAGTATTTCTTGCAATTGACGTTTCTTTAGACGTACGTCGAGCAGACAGGAATTGGTAAAGAAGTTTTCGTGACAGGCGACTTCTTTAGCCTGTAAATGACTTTGCACTTGGCTTTGCACTAATTCCAACTTGCTCAATGCCAATTCTGCCAATTCCGTTGTCGCAATGGAGCCTCGTGCAAATTCTTTATCCAGTTCCGCTACGATGGCATCAATCGATGCTTTATCTATGTTGGTATCTGCGTTGGCGTCTGCGTTTCTAGTTGATTGAGCCGCTGTCGATGAGCAGGCGACGCACAGCAACAGGCAAATCAATACCAGCTTGTTCCCTATCGCCAGTCCTTCATGCTTAATATTCATAGTCGTATTAGTTTGAATGTGTATGGTTCAGCATAGAGACTATCTCTCTTTGATCTGCATTCATATATTCTTGTGATTGCATTTCTATAATGCGGGAGACGGTGCGATGGAATTCATTCGATAAAGTACCTTGCATATAGAGTAATTCCGGTGCCACTTCGGCCGACATAATTAGTTTTACTTTATTATCATAAAAGACATCAATTAACCAGGTAAAGCGACGTGCTTCGGAGGACATGCCTGCCGACATCTGCGGTATTGATGACAGAATCACTGTATGAAAACGGCTAGCAATTTCAAGGTAATCATTTTGTGAGCGCGGCCCACCACACAGTGTTGCAAAATCAAACCAGATGGTAGTCCCCGCCCGGCGCAAAGATTTCAGGCGACGCCCTTCTATGTCAACTTGATGATCTTCTTCTTTGGTCTCGGCCAATCGACTAAATGCATCACGCAATAATTGATCGGTGTGGGCACCGAGTGGTGTCAAATAGGCATCTACTTGCTCCAGTGCGCGCTTGCGGTAATCGTTGCCAGAATCGACGTTCATCACATCCATACGCTCTTTAATTAGTGCGATTGTCGGCAACATGCGATCACGATGCAAACCGTCAGGATAGAGCGTATCTGGTTGATAGTTTGAAGTCATGACGAAGGACACACCGTTGTCGAACAGTGCTTTCATCAAGTTATACAACAACATGGCGTCGGCCACATCGGACACATGGAACTCGTCAAAGCAAATCAATCGATATTTCTTCGCGATACGCGCTGCGACTTCATCGAGGGGATCCGCTACGCCTTTGAGTTCATCCAATTCACGATGCACTGCGCGCATGAATTCGTGAAAGTGCAATCGGGTCTTACGAACCACAGGCACGACGGAATAAAAGCTGTCCATCAAAAACGATTTGCCGCGACCAACGCCACCCCACATATAAACGCCGCGTGGAACTTCGGGGCGACTGATCAGGCGCACCAGGCGATTCGAGCGCTTTGATTTATATATTACCCAATCGTCATACGCCTGTTGTAGCCGGTCAACCGCACGTTTTTGTGCAGCATCGACTTGAAAGCCACGTTTAGTAATTGCTTCTTGATAAAACTCGTGAACATTCATGCTTGCGTATTAGTTATGGTGAAAGTGTGAAGCGAAGGTGATTGCGATGTGGCTGTCGTGATGAGTGATACTCAGTAGGACTGGCTTACAAACTTATAGGACTTACGCAAGATTGTGCTAACCAAGCGTGTCGCCGAAGACAGTACAACTGTACGACAAGGCGATAACAACGACGCCAGCATCTGTTTTTCGTAAGTCCTAATTAAAAGCGGAATAGATCATCGATAATCTACTCCGCTTCTTGCGTCGAGCTATGAACTTGTCAATCAGAAGTTCAAAGAACGCTTATCGACTGCGAGAGCTGCTTCTTTTGTCGCTTCAGACAAAGATGGATGCGCGTGGCAGATCCTAGCGATATCTTCGGATGATGCACGGAATTCCATCGCGACGACAGCTTCAGAAATCAACTCAGAAGCCATAGGACCGACGATGTGAACGCCCAAGATTTCATCCGTGGTCGCATCGGCTAAGAATTTCACCATACCTGATGTATCACCTAAAGCACGTGCGCGACCATTTGCCATAAACGGGAACGTACCCGCTTTGTATGCTACGCCATCAGCCTTCAGTTGCTGTTCAGTGCGACCAACCCAAGCGATCTCTGGTGAAGTGTAGATCACCCAAGGAATCGTGTTGAAGTTCACGTGGCCATGTTGACCGGCGATACGTTCAGCGACGGCGACGCCCTCTTCTTCTGCTTTGTGCGCCAGCATAGGTCCGCGTACGACGTCACCAACCGCCCAGACGTTAGGCAAGTTCGTTTTGCAATCGCCATCCACTGCGACGAAGCCACGCTCGTCCAAAGCCAATCCTACAGCTTCTGCATTCAAACCATTGGTATTTGGTGTACGACCGATAGAGATAATCAGTTTGTCGAAAACCGCTTTGTGTTCAGCGCCTTTGTCATCGGTGTAATTGACTGTGACATCATTCGCACCTTTGACGATTTCGCCAATTTTCACGCCGAGGTTGATAGATAAGCCTTGTTTTACAAACAGTTTGTGCGCTTCTTTAGCGATTTGTTCATCGACTGCGCCAAGGAAAGTTGGTAATGCTTCTAAGACGGTAACTTCAGCACCGCAACGACGCCAAACGCTACCCATTTCCAGACCAATAACACCAGCGCCAATCACACCCAACTTCTTAGGAACAGCGCCAACTTTCAATGCGCCATCATTCGACAAAATCAATTCTTCATCAAATGCTGCGCCTGGCAATGCACGTGCATTTGAGCCAGTTGCTACAACAATATGTTTACCAGTGATAGTTTCTTCCGCTTTACCAACGACTTTGATTTCATACGCGCCATCAGCAGCTTTAACGAAAGAACCATGACCGTGGAAGAAAGTGACTTTATTCTTTTTGAACAGGTAAATGATACCGTCGTTATTTTGCTTAACAATCGTGTCTTTACGCTTAAGCATTTTCGCAACGTCTAATTCCAAACCACTGACGTTGATACCGTGATCCGCAAATGCATGACCCGCGTGTTCATAGTGTTCAGAGGATTGCAATAAAGCTTTAGATGGAATGCAACCTACATTCGTGCAAGTGCCACCTGGTGCAGGACCACCTTTTTCATTCGTCCACGCATCAATACACGCAGTAGAAAAACCCAATTGTGCCGCACGAATTGCGGCGATATAACCGCCAGGACCGCCGCCGATCACGACGACATCAAATTGTTTGCTCATAGTCTTACCTTGCCAGGTTCACTGTAAATAAAAATAAATGAAAAATGAGCGCAACAATTAATCGTAATGACCATTGCCTGCGCTCAAAAATATTGCTGTTTTATGCTTCCTCAGGGATGAAAATCCAGGCCAGCAAATACGCGATAACACCAAATCCAAAACATGCCACAAACAAAAAGAACATCAGGCGCCAAACCCAGGATTCCATGCCTGTAAATTTACCCAAACCACCGCAAACGCCACCTATCCATTGATCGTTTTTTGAGCGACGCAATTGATTAATATGGGCAAATGGGTTTTCACCATTTGCACCTGCTTGCGAAGCATTCGCATTCAAGGATGCAAGTAACTTCTCTTTAGCCTGAGCGAATTCTGCATCAGTCAATGCGCCTGACTGATGCAATTCGTGCAGACGTTTAATTTCGTCAGCAATATTCATATTTTGGTGTGATAGTAATTGTTAAGATTACAGATCCAACAACAAACGAGCTGGATCTTCCAGTGCTTCTTTCATTGCGACCAAACCTAACACCGCTTCACGACCGTCAATGATACGGTGATCGTAAGACATTGCTAGGTAGTTCATAGGACGAATCACGATTTGACCATTTTCAACTACTGCACGATCTTTAGTCGCATGTACGCCCAAAATTGCAGATTGTGGTGGGTTGATAATCGGTGTTGACAACATAGAACCGAAAGTACCGCCATTAGAAATGGAGAAAGTACCGCCAGTCAAATCATCCAAAGTCAATTTACCGTCTTTCGCTTTCGCGCCGAATTCGCCGATTTTCTTCTCGATTTCAGCGATAGACATTTGATCTGCATTGCGCAAGATAGGCACAACTAAACCGCGTGGTGAACCGACCGCAATACCGATGTCGAAATAACCGTGGTACACGATGTCATTGCCATCAACGGAAGCATTGATGATTGGGTATTTTTTCAATGCCGCAACTGCAGCTTTGACGAAGAAAGACATGAAACCTAATTTCACGCCGTGTTCTTTTTCAAACTTATCTTTGTACTTGTTGCGCAACTCCATCACTGGCGCCATGTTGACTTCATTGAAGGTCGTCAAAATCGCATTAGTAGATTGAGATTGCACCAGACGTTCAGCGATACGTGCGCGCAAACGGCTCATAGGAACGCGCTCTTCTGGACGATCACCAAGGTTGGCTACTGCCGGTGCAGATACTTGTTGCAATGCTGGTTTTGCTGCAACTGGAGCTGCCAAAGGCGCAACAGCTGGTGCAGATTTGTTCGCCACGGCTGCCAATGCATCACCCTTAGTCACGCGACCATCTTTGCCTGTGCCATCAATTGCACCTGCCGACAAATTGTTTTCTGCCAAAATTTTCGCTGCTGCTGGCATTGCGATACCTGCTGCTGAACTCGCAGTTGCCGCCGCAGCGGCTGGTGCTGCTACCGCTGCAGCCGCTGCCGGAGCACTGGCAACTGTGCCAGCCGACGCTTCCGTATCCAACATCGCGATCACTTGACCTGCAACCACAGTGCTACCATCACCGCTAATAATTTGTGTGATGACGCCAGCTGCTGGTGCCGGTAACTCCAACACCACTTTATCAGTTTCTACGTCCACGAGATTTTCATCGCGAGTGACTGCTTCGCCTACTTTTTTGTGCCAAGACAGTAAAGTCGCTTCGGCGACGGATTCAGATAACTGAGGAACTTTTACTTCGATAATTGCCATGTTTTTTCTCCGTGTAGGATGTCTATTTGGTGCCGCACTATATTTATTATTGGCGGCACCACCTAAGATTATTTAGTCAGGATATAACCTTTAAGTTTCGAAAAGGCTGCATCAAGCAATGCTTTTTGTTGTGCATAGTGCTTGTCGTAGTAACCGACAGCAGGTGATGCACTAGCAGGGCGGCCTGCGTAAGCGAGCTTCTGACCTTCATCCAAACTTTCAAAGATATTGTGTTGAATCTGGAACCATGGACCTTGATTTTGCGGTTCGTCCTGCGCCCAAACCAATTCCACCATATTCGGGAATTTTTTCAATTCCGCCACAAAACTCTTATGTGGGAATGGGTAGAGTTGTTCGATACGAATGATCGCTGTATCAGATTGACCGCGTTCTTTGCGAGCATTGACCAGATCATAGTAAACCTTGCCGGAGCAAGCGACTACACGTTTTACTTTTTTCGCATCGATAGATTCATCAACTTCACCAATCACGGTATGGAAATTACCTTTTGCCAATTCAGACAAAGGTGAACCCGCATCCTTATTACGCAGCAAAGATTTTGGCGTCATGATGACCAAAGGCTTACGGAATTGGCGGATCATTTGACGACGCAACAGATGGAAAATCTGTGACGCTGTCGTTGGTTGCACCACTTGCATATTGTTATCAGCACACAATTGCAAGAAACGTTCTGGACGAGCAGAAGAATGCTCTGGACCCTGACCTTCATAGCCGTGTGGCAGCATCATGACCAGACCACAAGCACGACCCCACTTCACTTCACCTGAGCTAATGAATTGATCGATTACAACTTGTGCACCATTCGCGAAATCGCCGAATTGCGCTTCCCAAATCGTTAAGGTATTCGGTTCTGCGCTGGAATAACCATATTCAAACGCTAACACTGCCTCTTCAGACAAGACAGAATCGATCACAGTGAACGGTGCTTGTTTATCGGAGATGTTTTGCAAAGGAATATACGTACCCGCATCCCAACGCTCACGTTTTTGATCATGCAATACCGCATGACGATGAACGAAAGTACCGCGGCCAGCATCCTGACCGGTTAAACGGATTGCATAACCAGAAGAAACCAAAGAAGCGAATGCTAAATGTTCGCCCATACCCCAGTCCAGATTCATTTCACCACGCCCCATGGCAGCACGGTCACCCAAGACTTTTTCAACCAAACTATGTGGTTTGAAATCTGCAGGAATGCTCGTAATGCGTTCAGCTAAGCGTTTTAATTCAGTGGTTGGCACTGCTGTGTCAGCAGCATCTGTCCATTTCTTGTTCAGGAATGGAATCCAGTCAACTGCGAATTTATTCTTGAAGTTAGAAATAACAGGATCAACGGTATGTTTGCCAGCATCCATAGCATCACGGAAGGCTTTCACCATCTCATCGCCGCCGTCAGCAGCGATCGTACCTTGTGCCGCTAATTTGTCGGCGTACATCTTACGCGTACCTGGATGTTGCGCGATTTTTTTGTACATCAATGGTTGTGTCAATGCTGGCGTATCTTGTTCGTTATGACCCAATTTACGGTAGCAGATAATGTCGACAACAACGTCTTTCTTGAAAATCATTCGATAATCAAGCGCAATTTGCGTTGCCAACACGACCGCTTCTGGATCATCTGCGTTGACATGCAATACCGGTGCTTCGATCATCTTAACGACGTCAGAGCAATACAAAGTTGAACGTGCATCACGTGGATCAGAAGTGGTGAAACCGATCTGATTATTGATGACGATATGCACTGTGCCACCTGTACCGTAGCCACGTGTTTGTGCCAGATTCAAGGTCTCCATGACGACACCTTGGCCTGCAAATGCGGCATCGCCGTGAACCAAGATAGGCAAAACTTGCGCGCCATCTTTGTCACCACGACGTTCCATACGTGCTTTAACAGAACCTTCTACCACTGGATTAACGATTTCCAAATGGGATGGATTAAATGCTAAAGACAGGTGAACTGGGCCGCCTGGCGTCGAAACATCAGAGGAGAAACCTTGGTGGTACTTGACGTCACCAGCTGGCAGGTCATCGCCATGTTTACCTTCAAATTCAGCAAACAAATCTTGTGGCATTTTGCCCAAGGTATTGACCAATACATTCAAACGACCGCGATGCGCCATACCGATAACGATTTCTTCGACGCCACGTTCACCCGCGCGTTGAATAGTCTCATCGATAGAAGCGATAAAGCTTTCGCCACCTTCTAATGAGAAACGTTTTTGACCAACGTAGCGTGTATGTAAATAGCGTTCCAAACCTTCGGCTGCAGTCAAGCGATCCAGAATGTGTTTTTTCTTTTCGGCTGTAAAGCTTGGTGTGGAGCGGATAGATTCGAGTTTTTCTTGCATCCAGCGCTTTTCGGCTGGATCACTGATATACATGAACTCAGCACCGATAGAACGGCAGTAAGTATCACGTAGAGAATTGAGCAGATCGCGTAAAGAGGCGGTCTCTGATCCAAAATAGGTGTTGCTGATATTGAACTGGGTGTCCATGTCAGCGTCAGTTAAACCGTAAAAACCTGGCTCTAACTCTGGCAATGGTGGGCGTTCTTGGCGTTGCAGCGGGTCTAAATTTGCCCAGCGGCTACCCAAAAAGCGATATGCAGCGATTAATTGCTGAGCGGCGACACGTTTGCGTCCCATTTCAGCATCGCCAGCAGCACTTACAGTGCGAATAGGACCTTGTTTTGCACGCTCTGCAAAAGAAGCGATGACCGGCGCATGTGCGACGTCAGGCTTGGCAGAACCATCAACAGCAGGAACGTGTTGCATAGCGTCGAAATACGCACGCCAGTTATCCGGGACGGAGCCAGGATTGTTTAGATACGCTTCATATAGTTCTTCAACATACGGCGCATTGCCGCCGAACAGATACGAGTTAGCGTTATATTGTTGCATCATATTGCTCACCTTTCTTCGCGCTTCGCGAGATTAGCGGGTTAATCTAACCTTCCGCGACACGGCCTGACCGGTTAGCGGATTGCACATCAAGTTGTGGGGAAGGACTCATTCGAAATTCTATTTTCAACCCAGACTTTGATACGGTAGGAAAACAAATACCACTTCAAACTGACAGGAGGAATATTGACTTTCAACATCAAACGCGAGAATAACATATTTCGCCATAAAAAAAGCGAGTAATTTTTACTCGCTTTTATAAAATATATTTAATTTACTAAATATTGAATATGGCTGTTTTTGATTATCGCCTGTTACTTCATTCTATTGTTCTCGCCTATCGCTTATCAATCGCTGGCACATCACGTTTTGGTGAGCCAACAAACAATTGACGTGGACGACCAATTTTTTGCTCTGGATCAGAAATCATTTCTTTCCACTGCGCGACCCAACCTACTGTGCGCGCCAAGGCGAAAATACCTGTAAACAAAGCGGTCGGAATACCCAATGCACGTTGCACGATACCAGAGTAGAAATCAACGTTTGGATACAATTTACGGGATACGAAGTATTCGTCTTCCAAGGCGATTTTTTCTAATGCCATTGCTAATTTGAACAGTGGATCATCTTGCAGGCCGAGTTCATTCAAGACTTCATAGCAAGTTTCGCGCATCAATTTCGCACGTGGGTCGTAGTTTTTGTAAACGCGATGACCAAAGCCCATCAATTTCACGCCAGAGTTTTTATCTTTGACTTGTTCGATGAAATGAGGAATGTTATCGACTGAGCCGATTTCTTCCAACATACTCAAGGCCGCTTCGTTCGCACCACCGTGAGCAGGACCCCACAAGCAGGCAATACCAGCAGCGATACAAGCAAATGGATTCGCACCAGATGAACCAGCCAAACGGACTGTGGACGTAGAGGCATTTTGTTCGTGATCTGCATGCAAAATCAAAATACGATCCAATGCGCGCACCAAAACTTCATTGACTTTGTATGGCTCACACGGATTCGAGAACATCATGTACATGAAGTTCGCGCTGTACGACAAATCATTGCGTGGATACACGAATGGCTGGCCGATAGAATATTTATATGCCATCGCTACCAAGGTTGGCATTTTCGCGATCAAACGAATTGCGGAAACTTCGCGATGATGGGCATCATTAATATCCAAAGAATCATGATAGAAAGAAGCCAAAGCACCTACTGTACCCACCAATACGGACATAGGATGCGCATCACGACGGAAACCGCGGAAGAAGAATTGCATCTGTTCGTGCACCATCGTGTGTTTAGTTACGGTGTCCACAAACTTTTGCTTTTGTTCTGCATTTGGCAATTCGCCATTCAACAACAAGTAGCAAGATTCCAAGAAGTCGCCGCCATTTTGAGCCAATTGCTCAATCGGGTAGCCGCGATACAACAACTCACCTTTATCACCATCGATGTAGGTAATAGAAGAGTTACACGCCGCAGTCGACATGAATCCCGGATCGTAGGTGAATTTGCCCGTGGCGCCATACAACTTACGGATATCGATTACATCAGGTCCAATAGAACCTTTGTAAATAGGCATCTCGATCGATGGGGAGCCATCAGAAAATGATAGCGTTGCTTTTGTTTCAGAGTTAGTCATGGCTCTTCCTTCGTTGCAGGTGAGTCGTTAGTGAAAAATGCGATCAAAAAATATGATCAAAAAGTACAAAAATTTTATGCTGCGCGCAGACGCGTCAGCAATGCTTTGACATGAGGTAAATCAAGCTGATCTTCAGGCTCGTTTTTCCCCATCAACAAATCCATTAATGCATTGTCGGAGATGTCCATCAGGCGACTAAACGCATCCACCTCTTCATCCGACATGGTTTCTTCATGCGCATCTAAAAAGCGCGTGAGTATCAAATCATTTTCTAATAAGCCGCGGCGCGCACGCCAGCGTAAACGCGCCCGATTCACTGGGTCACTTTGATGCAAGCCAGACATAACACCTGACATGATTTTTCCTATCTCTTTTACTGACCAGATTGACAGGTATAAAACCTGGTCAATCTGGCACAGAGTACTTCAATGCGCTAATCTTTAATCATTAACGCGATACATTGAAACTACTTACACCGCACGTCTTACCATCAACTCTTTAATCTTACCGATAGCACGGGTAGGATTGAGGCCTTTAGGACAAACGTCAACACAGTTCATAATCGTGTGGCAGCGGAATAAACGGTATGGATCTTCCAGATTATCCAAACGCGCGCCAGTCGCTTCGTCGCGTGAATCAGCGATAAAACGATAGGCTTGCAATAGGCCAGCTGGTCCAACGAATTTATCTGGGTTCCACCAGAATGACGGGCATGATGTAGAGCAGCATGCACACAAAATACATTCGTACAAACCGTCCAATTCTTCACGTTCTGTCGGCGATTGCAGACGTTCTTTTTCAGGCGGAATGCTGTCGTTGATCAGGTACGGTTTGATCGAATTGTATTGCTTGAAGAATTGCGTCATGTCCACGATCAAGTCGCGAATTACAGGCAAACCTGGTAATGGGCGCAAGATGATAGGTTCAGACAACTCATTCAAATTGGTAGTGCAAGCCAAGCCATTCTTGCCGTTGATGTTCATCGCATCAGAGCCGCATACACCTTCTCGGCATGAACGACGCAGCGCCAAAGAATCATCGACGTCAGCCTTGATACGCTGCAGAGCATCGAGCAACATCTTGTCTGTGTCTTGCAATTCCACCGTCAGGTCTTGCATGTAAGGCTTTGCATCCTTGTCCGGATCGTAGCGATAGATTTTAAATTTTAATGTACGTGCCATAGTGATCTCTTTAGAATGTACGTGCTTTAGGTTGGAAGGTTTCCACCGTGAGCGGCTTAGTCACAACTGGTTTGTAATCTAAGCGATTACCCTCTGAATACCACAATGTGTGCTTCATCCAGTTTTCATCATCACGTTTTTCGTAATCGCGGTGCGCATGTGCGCCACGCGATTCTTTACGTGCATTTGCAGAAGTAATCGTCGATTTTGCCGTTTCGATCAAGTTATCTAATTCCAAAGCTTCTACGCGTGCCGTGTTGAATACTTTCGATTTATCTTTGAAAGAAACGTGCTTACGACGTTCATCCAATTCCATAATCTTGCCCAATCCTGTTTGCAACAATTCATCAGTACGGAATACACCGCAATATTGTTGCATCGTGCTACGAATCGCATTCGCTACGTCTTGTACGCGCTCTGTGCCTGTGCTGTTTTCCAGTTTAGACAAACGTGACATCGCCAAATCAGCCGCATCTTTCGGCAAATCTTTATTACTACGTGCTTTGAGATTACTTGCAACAACGTGATTACCAGCAGCGCGACCGAATACGATCAAATCTAACAAGGAGTTAGTGCCCAAGCGATTCGCACCATGAACAGATACGCAAGCGCATTCACCGATAGCGTACAAGCCATTCACGACTTCATTCACGCCATTTTTAGTCGTGACGACTTGGCCGTGAATATTGGTCGGAATACCGCCCATTTGGTAGTGAATGGTTGGAACGACTGGGATAGGTTCTTTAGTTGCATCAACGTTCGCAAACTTATGACCAATTTCCAAAATCGATGGCAAACGTTTTTGAATCGTATCCGCGCCGATATGACGCAAATCGAGCATAACGTGATCTTTATTTGGACCGCAACCACGACCTTCTTTGATTTCCTGATCCATAGAACGGGAAACGAAGTCACGTGGCGCCAAGTCTTTCAATGTTGGCGCATAACGCTCCATGAAACGCTCACCCTGGCTATTGACCAAGATACCGCCTTCACCGCGCACACCCTCTGTAATCAAAACGCCAGCACCGGCCACACCCGTTGGGTGGAACTGCCAGAATTCCATATCTTGCAAAGGTAAGCCAGCACGTGCAGCCATACCCATACCGTCACCGGTATTGATAAATGCATTAGTTGAAGCAGCAAAAATACGACCTGCACCACCTGTTGCGAACATTGTCGTTTTTGCTTCCAGCATCATCACTTCGCCAGTTTCCATTTCAAGTGCAACCACACCCAAAACGTCACCAGAGGCATCACGAATCAAATCAATCGCCATCCATTCAACGAAGAAATGAGTGCGTGCGCGGACATTACGCTGATACAGTGTATGCAGCAATGCATGACCAGTACGATCTGCTGCCGCGCAAGCGCGTTGAACTGGCTTTTCACCGAAATTCGCAGTGTGACCACCAAATGGACGTTGATAAATAGTGCCATCCGCATTACGGTCAAATGGCATACCAAAATGCTCTAATTCATAAACGACTTTCGGTGCTTCGCGACACATGAATTCGATCGCATCTTGATCACCGAGGTAATCACCACCTTTAACGGTGTCAAACATGTGCCAGAACCAGTTGTCTTCAGACATATTGCCCAAAGATGCACCGATACCACCTTGGGCAGCAACAGTATGAGAGCGGGTAGGAAAAACTTTTGACAGCACAGCCACGTTGAGGCCAGCTTCTGCCAATTGCAAAGATGCACGCATGCCAGATCCACCGGCACCGACGATTACCGCATCAAAACGACGCGAAGGGATTGCAGACTTTATTCCAAAATTTGTCGCAGCCACGATTACACTCTCCACAAAATCTGTGCGGCGTAGCCAGCACAAGCGATCAGCCACACTATCGTGCCGACCTGAAATACCAAACGCAATACCACTGAATGCGTCACATAATCCATCCAAACGTCACGCATGCCTATCCATACGTGATAGAGCAAAGCGACGACAACTGCGAACGTCAACAGCTTGAACCATTGCATCGCAAAAATACCACTCCAAGCGACGTAGCTCGACTCATTCGAAGTTAAAAACAAAACCAACAATACGACGGTATAAACCGCCATTAAAATTGCGGTTACGCGTTGAGCCAACCAATCGCGCATACCATATCCTGCGCCAACAACCAGGCGTTTTGATCCAATATTATTATTCGCCATTTTTAGAATACTCCAAACAATTTCAATGCAACGAGAGCCGTCAAGCCCAAGCTCACGAACAACACCGCGACCGCTGATTGACGACCACTGTCTTTATCTAAACCAAGATGAAAATCCATCAACAAGTGACGCACGCCTGCAGAAAAATGATGCAAGTACGCCCACACCAAAGCCAACACAACGAGCTTGACTGGTATCGATGCGAAGAAAACATGCAACATGGCGAATGACACTTCAGAGCGAAGACTTTGATCCAGTAAATACAATGCGAATGGCAACAGCAAACACATCAACATGCCACTAATACGATGCAGAATCGATACAAATCCTGCTAGCGGTAGTCGATAGCCGCCAAAGACTGCATCAGAAAGGCGCATCACACCAAAACGCTTCTTGTTTTTAACAACTTCAGACATAAATTAACTCCCCCAAAATAACTCAGCACTACAACTTTATAATTTTCGCCTATTTTGATGCATTGCACCAACTGATTTGATGGTTTTCTGAGAATTATTCTTCAATTTGATCAAGAATTAAGCAAAAATTCTGGTTCATGCCTACTTAAACTTCAAATTCAACTTAATTCATTTCGATAATGATGCGCATTCGTTAAGTACAAGCCACGTCGCAATTCCACTGCTTTATCGCCATAGGTAAATGAAATTCGCTCGACACTTAACAGTGGCGTTCCAATTGCCACTTGCAATAAATCTGCGGTATCTTCTTCAGCGCAAATGGCACGAATTTCCTCTTGCGCACGAATCATGTGCGTACCGAACTCCGACTCAAACAAGGCATACATTGGCCCCTTATATTCGTTCAAGCGCTCAATAGTCAAACCCTTGAAAATAGAACCCGGCAGCCAAAGCTCTTCCAAAATTGTTGGTACGCCAGAAAAAGATTGTACACGCTTTAAAAAAACGACTGACTCACCGGCCTTCATTTCCAAAAGACGCGCCACCTCTGCTGGTGCGCGCAAGCG
Source organism: Affinundibacterium flavidum (assembly GCF_014284175.1). Taxonomy (GTDB): domain Bacteria; phylum Pseudomonadota; class Gammaproteobacteria; order Burkholderiales; family Burkholderiaceae_D; genus Undibacterium; species Undibacterium flavidum. The sequence goes on along the minus strand of NZ_JACOGA010000018.1, from coordinate 32,683 downwards.
TTTAACTTCAATGATTTTATTTTCTGGATAGGAGCGCTCGCCGTTATCAGGGACTAAGCGCAAAAAGCGAAATTGAGATCGCGCTTCGTGATGCGTCGCAACAAACGTGCCCTTCCCTTGTCTGCGTACCACTAAATTTTCAGCAGACAATTCATCAATTGCTTTGCGCACCGTACCTTGGCTAACCTTAAAGCGTGCAGCCAATTCGATTTCACTGGGAATTAATTCGCCCGGTTTCCATTCGCCAGATTGCAGGCTTTGCGTAATCAAACCTTTGATCTGTTGATACAGAGGACTGAACGTAGGCGCTGCGGAAGAATACGAATCCGTATCGGAAGCTGGCAAACTTTTCGACTCATTAGGCTGCATAGTTGATGATACCGTTGGATTCATAGTCCGCAATTTCACCACAAAAGCAGTCAATAAGTCTAGAGAAAAGTAAAAAACTTATCATGTCTTATATAAGACATAAGATATCGATTGACACAAACAGAGGGGCGCAATAAACTCGCAACAATTATGATGATCTAGCGCAATGTTAATGAATTTTTTTGATCTTTCCGAAGTAAAACAAACTGAAAAACAAGAAATTCAATCGCCCGTCAGTATCATTCGGCGTTATCATTTCAGCCGCTCATTTCATTTGGCGTGATTTTGACAAAACTGATGAAATAGACGATCCAAGGAACATTTCAAAAGACGTTTCAATCTAATTCTTGGATTAAAGCTTTACAATATTATTTTTACACCACTGCGGAGAAATACCATGTCTAAATCCCCTATGCGCGTTGCTGTTACTGGCGCAGCTGGCCAAATCGGCTATTCCCTCTTGTTTAGAATCGCTAACGGCGACATGCTGGGCAAAGATCAACCAGTGATTTTACAATTATTGGAAATCCCTGATGAAAAAGCACAAAAAGCGCTCAAAGGCGTAATGATGGAAATCGACGATTGCGCATTCCCATTGTTGGCCGGCATGACTGCACATAGTGACCCAATGACAGCGTTTAAAGATATTGACGTAGCTTTGTTGGTTGGTGCACGTCCACGTGGTCCAGGTATGGAACGTAAAGATTTGCTCGAAGCAAATGCACAGATTTTCACAGTGCAAGGTAAGGCATTAGATGCGGTTGCATCACGCAATGTCAAAGTATTGGTTGTAGGTAATCCAGCCAATACCAATGCTTACATCGCCATGAAATCTGCACCAAACCTGCCATCTAAAAACTTCACAGCGATGTTGCGCTTGGATCACAACCGTGCTTTGTCACAAGTTGCTGCGAAAACTGGCAAAGCAGTTGCTGATATTGAAAAATTGTGCGTTTGGGGTAACCACTCTCCGACGATGTACGCTGACTACCGTTTCGCAACGGTAGCAGGCGCATCTGTTAAAGACATGATCAATGATCAAGAATGGAACAAAGACGTGTTCTTGCCAACAGTCGGCAAACGCGGCGCGGCAATCATTGAAGCACGTGGCTTGTCTTCTGCAGCTTCTGCAGCGAATGCAGCAATTGATCACGTTCGTGACTGGGTACTTGGCACAAGTGGTAAATGGACAACGATGGGCATTCCATCGGATGGTTCTTATGGCATCCCAGAAGGCACGATGTTTGGCTTCCCTGTTACAACAGAAAACGGCGAATACACGATTGTTCAAGGTTTAGAAATCGATGAATTCTCTCGTGAACGTATCAACGTCACTCTCAAAGAATTGCAAGAAGAGCGTGATGGCGTAAAACACTTGGTCGGCTAATTGACCTAAAACTGGGCTTGCCTATCAGGGCAAGCCCTTTAATTTGTACTCTATTTGTATTTGGTCTAAAAATAGTGCATTTGTAATCCGATTTACCGCCCGACGATTTACTACCATATTTATCAATGACATCAGCGCCGATGCATCCCTCTCAGGCATTATTTCAAGATCAGGCAGCGCCAATTTTTTTACCGGTATGTGATCACTATGCTGGTTCAGAAAAATTGATGCTCAAATCCTTGAGCCTGCAAAATGAGCTCGGGCCCGTATTTGATATTACTTTCGACTGTGAAGATGGCGCGGCGGTTGGCAATGAGTTGGCGCACATACACATGTTGACGCAGATGATCGCGTCCGACAGTAATCAATTTAATCGCATCGGGGTGCGCGTTCACCATCTCGATCACCCTGCGTTTCAACAAGATATTCAACAGCTTTTAAGCAATCGTGTAGCCTGTGAAAAACTGGCTTACATTGTGCTTCCAAAAATAAATACGGTAGATGAAGTCAACATAGCGATTGATACCATCAACCAATTATCGCAATGCCATGATCGCAAATCCATTCCACTACATCTGCTAATTGAAACGCAAGCTGCACTAGCACATGTACAAGCCTTGGCAGCAATTCCTCAAGTTGAATGTCTCTCCTTCGGAATTATGGATTTCGTATCATCGCATTGGGGGGCAATCCCAGCGAGTGCGATGCGCTCGCCAGCCCAATTCACCCATCCATTAGTGATACGCGCCAAACTGGAAATCGCAGCGGCTTGTCATTTACATGGCAAAGTACCATCACACAATGTCACTACCGATTTTAAAGATCCATCGGTAACCATCAGCGATGCGACCAGAGCGGGTCAGGAGTTTGGATACACCAGGATGTGGAGCATACATCCTAGCCAAATCAAACCAATTATTAAAGCAATGGCACCGCGCAGTGCAGAGATTAATGAAGCAGTTGCGATTTTGAGTGCAGCACAAGAAAGTCAATGGGGGCCGATAGAAGTGCACGGCCGCCTGCATGACCGAGCCAGTTATCGCTATTACTGGACAGTCTTAAAGAAAGCAAGTATGAGTGGCGTCAACTTGCCTGAAGGTGCACAATACTTGGTCTAGCTTAGCTTAGCTAAGCAAAGTAGTAAGTAGGCAAGTAAGTAGGACGTTAGAAATCGAATAGAAATTGAATGTAGTTTTGAATCAAATTTGAATCACTGGGGGCATCATGAAATCATTACGACCAACACCACAGCTACTGGCAAAGTTACTCATTACTTTATGCGCAGGCAGCTTAACCGTATCTGCCATTGCGGCTGATACTACCAGTGGCCCCACTGGCAAAAAATCAACTAAAGCAAAAACGACAAAAATTGCCAAAGCCGATAGTAAAAAAACTGATGTTGATACGAACGAACCAGAGCCGAATATCGAACAAAGCGCAGATACAGAATATAAGTGTGAGCTCGGTAACTCCTTGGTGATGTACTCCCGTCCGGAAGATGATCAGAGCTTGGCAATGCGTTGGAGAAATCGCCTGTACAAATTAACCCGTGTGGAAACATCCACGGGTGCGCATCGATTTGAAAATCAAAAAGTCGGCTTGATGTGGATTAACATTCCTTCCAAAGGCATGTTACTTGACACACATCGTGGCCATCAATTGGCGAATGAATGTAAGAGCACGAAAGTTGCACTCATGAAAGTCACCGAGATAGAAGTTAAATAAGAAAAAGCAAGTACCGGCAAGCACAAATAAGCTGAATTAAGCTAAATTTGGCCGAGATTCATCGACACAAAAGCATTTCAAGAATTTGTAAGATTAGTTTTAAATCCGTATCACCTCACTTCATTGTTCATCATCGAAAATAAGGAACAGCCATGAGCCAAACCAACTATCAAGACGCGTTTAAAACGCTGAAAGATTTTAAAATCACTGACACTAAGAAAGGTAAATTCTTTTCTTTGCCAGCACTGGAAAAAAATCTGGGCGTGAAAGTATCACGTTTGCCGATTTCTATCCGTATCGTGTTGGAATCCGTTTTGCGTAACTGCGACGGTAAAAAAGTCACTGAAGAACACGTCAAACAATTGGCAAACTGGGGTGCAACTGCAGCGCGTACCGATGAAATTCCATTCGTCGTTTCGCGCGTGGTATTGCAAGATTTCACTGGTGTTCCTTTGTTGGCCGACTTAGCTGCGATGCGTAACGTGGCAGCAAAACAAGGTAAGAATCCAAAAAATATCGAACCATTAGTGCCGGTTGATCTGGTCGTTGATCACTCCGTACAAATCGATCATTTCCGTGAAAAGAAAGCCCTCGATTTGAACATGAAACTGGAATTCCAACGCAATAACGAGCGTTACCAGTTCATGAAATGGGGCATGCAAGCCTTTGATACTTTTGGCGTGGTTCCTCCAGGCTTTGGTATTGTGCATCAAGTCAATCTTGAGTACTTGGCGCGTGGCGTACATAAAGCATCTGATGCGAAGAAAAACGATGTGTATTACCCAGATACTTTGGTTGGTACAGATTCTCACACCACCATGATTAACGGTATCGGCGTAGTTGGTTGGGGCGTGGGTGGTATCGAAGCGGAAGCGGGCATGCTCGGTCAACCAGTTTACTTCTTGACACCTGACGTTGTTGGCGTGAATTTGACAGGCGCATTGCGTGAAGGTTGTACCGCAACTGATCTGGTGTTGACAATCACAGAAATGCTGCGTAAAGCAAAAGTTGTTGGTAAGTTTGTCGAATTCTTCGGCGAAGGTACACGTACTTTATCTCTGACAGACCGCGCAACCATCGCTAACATGGCACCAGAATACGGCGCGACGATGGGCTTCTTCCCAGTTGATGAAGCAACGATCGATTACTTCAAAGGTACAGGCCGTACTAAAGCAGAAATCGACGCATTCGAAGGCTATTTCAAAGCGCAGAAAATGTTCGGTATTCCGAAAAAAGGCGACATCGATTACACGACAGAATTGTCATTAGACTTGTCAACGGTTGCACCATCTTTGGCTGGTCCAAAACGTCCACAAGATCGTATCGAAATCGGCAACGTCAAATCTACTTTTGCAGATCTGTTCAGCAAGCCAACTTCAGAAAGCGGCTTCAACAAAAAAGCAGAAGATTTGACAGCGGTGTACACCAATACCGATGGCGTCAAAGTGAAAAACGGCGATATCTTGATCGCTGCGATCACTTCTTGCACTAACACTTCCAATCCTAGCGTTTTGTTGGCGGCAGGCTTGTTAGCGAAAAAAGCGGTTGAGGCTGGTTTAAAAGTATCTCCGCACATCAAAACATCCTTAGCGCCTGGATCCCGTGTTGTGACTAAGTATCTCGAAGCTGCTGGCTTGTTGCCATACTTGGAAAAACTCGGCTTCGGCGTAACAGCATACGGCTGTACAACTTGTATCGGTAACGCAGGTGATTTGACACCAGCGATGAACGAAGCGATTGTTGCGAACGACATCGTTGCGGCGGCGGTATTGTCCGGCAACCGGAACTTCGAAGCACGTATTCACCCGAACATTCGTTCCAACTTCTTGGCATCGCCTCCGTTAGTAGTCGCTTACGCGATCGCTGGCAACATGAACAAAGATTTGATGACGGAACCTGTTGGTCGCGTCAAAGGCAAAGACATCTTCTTGGGCGATATCTGGCCAACTAGTGCAGAGATCAACAAGTTGATGAAGTTCGCGATGAATTCCAAAACGTTCAAAGAGAACTATGCTGATGTTAAGGGCGCTCCAGGTAAATTGTGGGAAGACATCAAAGGCGTGGCTGAAGGTCAAGTCTACGACTGGCCAAGTTCTACTTACATCGCTGAGCCACCGTTCTTCGCTGACTTCACGATGGAACCAAAAGCAGCAGCGACAGGCATCACTGGCGCACGTGCTTTGGGCGTATTTGGTGACTCCATCACAACCGATCACATCTCCCCTGCTGGCTCGATCAAAGAATCTAGCCCTGCCGGTAAATGGTTGAAAGAAAACGGCGTATTGAAAGCCGATTTCAACTCCTACGGTTCACGTCGTGGTAACCACGAAATCATGATGCGCGGTACATTTGCTAACGTACGTATCAAGAATTTGATGATCCCAGCGAAGGAAGATGGTTCCCGCGTCGAAGGCGGCGAAACTTTATTCCAACCAACCGGCGAGCCTATGGCAATCTACGATGCAGCGATGAAATACGTTGCAGAAGGTACGCCAACCATGATCTTCGGTGGTGAAGAATACGGCACAGGCTCCTCCCGTGACTGGGCTGCGAAAGGCACACAATTGTTGGGCGTAAAAGCCGTTATCGCTAAGTCGTTTGAACGTATCCACCGTTCTAACTTAGTTGGTATGGGTGTATTGCCTTTGCAATTCATCGGCACAGACGGCGTTGATTCTTTGGGCATCACTGGCAATGAATCTTTCGACTTGAAAGGTATCGAAAACGATATCAAACCACAACAAGAAGTGACTCTAGTCATCAATCGTGCCGATGGTAGCAAACAAGAAGTCAAAGTCTTATTGCGCATCGATACACCGATCGAAGTTGATTACTACAAACACGGCGGCATCTTGCCATTCGTGTTGCGTCAGTTGTTAGCTGCGTAATCAAGGATTGCTAGTAAGATGAATAGGGGACGAAGCTTTTGGGTTTCGTCCCTTTTTTCTTGTGTGGCAGTGAGAAAAGGTATTGAGAACAAATTTGTAGCACGGATGAAACTCGCGTCGACAGGTATTAGATGTAGCTGATCCTCTTACAAACAAATCAAAAAGGCTCCTAAAATGAAAATTGAATTACTCGGGCTTTATCAAAATAAAGTTACTGGGACACGATTTGAAGTCAAAAAATACACTAGACAAATAAGCCATAATGGAAGGCTACTTGATGGAAGTGTAGAGCTGAAAACCTCTTGCGGCAAGGATGTAAATATTATCGATAATAATTTTGAGAGCCTTCAACTTGTACTCTCAGAAGAAACAATATACAGAATCTGCTAATTCAGGAGTTAATATGGCATTGGACGATCAATTTATGACAGTACTTGCTGATGATTTCATAGCTCAACCTACTGAAGCCCAAGGCTACCTTATTGCGGCACAGGGCATGCTCGCCGGAGCAAGGCCGTTGGGGGAAATTCTACCGATTCCGAATTTCGCATTAACGTTATTATGCGGACACGCATGTGAGGCAGCACTAAAATCATTATTGGCCTACAACGGAATAATCGCACGTACTCTCAGTAGGCGACCTTATGGCCACGACCTCTTAAAGTTATGGGATGAAACTGAACGCTCTGGATTCAATCTAATAAATCCACGACCTGATTGGATAAGCCAACTTAATCGTGTGTATGACAACCCATTTCATCTTCGCTATCCACTTGGATTTCATGCCATAGTTTTACCAGATCAAAAAGCGATGTTAGAAGGAACAAGGATTTTAGTTTCCTTCGCTGAGTCAATAATCCGTTAGGGGAAGAGTGCATTGTCCACGCGAATTAATTGACTTAGAGCTCGTAGGTGCGATTAGCGTAGCGTAATCGCACGCATGTAAATCATTGTAAACAACTTTGAAGTTCGAAAAAATGCACTCTATTTCAATAAGATTTGAAGCATACTTGAGATTTCCAGCTTTTTTTCATACGTGTGATTACGCTACGCTAATCGCACCTACGTAGCAGAATCTGGTACAGACATAACTTTGATAATCCACAAGAGCAAGCACAAATACGGTGGTAATATTTAAGTAAATACGTCGTTGGATATTTTGTGCTTAGGGTTTCACACTAGCTTTATGATTTCCTAAGAATCGTTTATTTCTTCTCCTTTTACCAGACTAAGATACGGCGCCCGAACATGTCACAACCCAAACTAGCCTCCAACTTCATTGTTCTAGACACCAAACAAGCGGCAACTGAAATTCCGGTGACGCCCGGCATCTACGAAGAACTTGATGCGAAATTTGATCAGTTCAAAGGATGTTTACTGATCGCCGAATACACATTTTCTTCCGATTGGTCATCATGGGAAATGCACCCTAACGGAGATGAAACTCTTTATCTTATTTCAGGTGATGCCACCCTACTTTTGTACTCTGGTGGTGTAGAGAGTCAAATTGAATTTAATGTGCCGGGAAGCTTTGTGATTATTCCTAAAGGCACTTGGCACACCGCTTTGGTTAAGAATAACTGCACGATTTTATTTATTACGCCTGGCGAAGGCACAATGAATGGCGCAGATCCGCGTCATTCACAAAATTAAGTAGCCAAGGTCATCAAACGGCAATAACACCAGTGTTTTAGTATTTGAGATTATTTCGATTTTTTTTGTTTTTCTAACTTAGTAAAAGAGGAGTCTGTATGTGGAAAGCACTAGTAGGTTTTTTAGTTTTTGCAGCAATCGCTTTGTTCTTTATTTTTAAAGCTGGTGACAAGATGGACATGCAGGGAGAAGCTGGCGCACATGCTGGCGCAGCTTCTGAACATGTATCAGCGCCTGCTGCATCTGCGGCGGCAAGTACACCTGTACCTGCGCCAGTCGTTGACGCTGCAGCATCGACAGCATCTGCGCCTTCAACTCCAGTAGCTGAAGCAAATCCAGCGGCAGCTTCTGCATCAGCAAGCAAATAATCAATAGCGTTAGCGCAATTCAATAAGACAAAAGCCAGGCTTCAGTAAAGAAGCCTGGCTCTTGTTTTTCTGGTACTTTCAAATTCGGAATAAGAAAGCTTTACAGGCATTTTTCCGTCTACGTGTTCGCAAAATTCAGTAAGTCATCTCCAGCCAAACGATATTTAACCCATTCCGCCTGCGCCTTAGCACCAACGGAATCATAAAAATCAATTGCTGGTTGATTCCAATCCAAGACACTCCATTCGAAACGACCACAACCCTCTTCCACCGCAATTTGCGCCAGATGACGCAGCAAAAATTTACCTGCGCCTAGACCACGATGTTTTAGCGATACGTAGAGATCTTCCAGATACAGGCCCTTCTTCCCCTGCCAGGTCGAATAATTATAGAAATAAACTGCAAAGCCAATTGCTTCGCCATTCAATTCACAAATCAACGCTTTGGCGGGTGAATCGGTGGAGAAAATGCTGCTTTCTATCTCTGCGATGCTCGCCTTGACTTCATGCTCTGCTTTTTCATAGACAGCTAGTTCAACAATAAAGCCGTGAATGGTGGCAGCATCTGCTGGTATTGCTTTGCGAATACTGAGTAACAAAATGAACCTCTACGATTTTCAAATAATTAAAATGTATTTAAAGATTGCGCTATGTCGGCAATCAAATCTTCCGGATCTTCTAAACCAATATTGAAACGCACCAGAATGCCCTTGTCGTTCCAGGTTTGACGCATGGTTTCTATGCGATACGGAACGCATAAACTATGCGAGCCACCCCAACTAAAACCAATCTTGAAGAGCTTCAATTGGTTCACGAATTGGTCGGTTTGTGCTTCTGTATATTTTGCGTCAAACAACACGGAAAACAATCCACCTGCTCCAGTAAAATCACGTTTCCAAACATCATGTCCTGGGCAATCTTCCCACGCCGGATGTAATACTTTCGCGATTTCTGGGCGGTTCTTCAACCATGCTGCAACTTTGCGGGCTGCGGCATCATGCGCTTCAAAACGCAATTTCATGCTTTGTAAGCCGCGCAATACCAAGTACACATCGTCCATACCTACGCCCAAACCTAAGCGCATGTGTGCCATCAATAAGCGATTATTTAGCTCGACATCATTCGTGATGACCGCTCCCATCAACACGTCAGAGCCACCGCTCTGATATTTCGTCAATGCTTGCATGGAAATATCGACGCCGTGCTCAAAGGGTTTAAAGGCGAGACCTGCGGACCAGGTATTATCCAACGCGACCAACACGCCTTTGCTATGCGCAGCCGCACAGATTGCAGGCACGTCAGCCACTTCCATCGATACCGAACCAGGTGCCTCAGTCCAAATAAGCTTGGTGTTTGGCAAGATCAAGTCAGTGATTCCGCTACCTATCATAGGATCGTAAAAACGCACGCTGATACCAAAACTATTCCTTAACCACGTCCCTAATTCTTTATTGGGGCCGTAGGCGTTATCTGGCACTAAGACATCATCACCAGTTTCGAGAAAGGCCATATTCACTAAGGTGATCGCAGCCAATCCGCTAGGTGTTAATACACAATGATCACCGCCTTCGATTTGAGCGATCTCGCCTTCTAATTGGAAGCTGGTTGGCGTGCCGTGTAAGCCATAGGTGTAAGTCCATTTATTCAACCAACTACGTGCGCGCATTGCATTAACATCTTTAAACAAAACAGTCGATGCATGATGGATTGCGGTTGGAAAAGCAGAAAATCCATCTGGAGCTTGATAATCAGGATGAACAATCGCGGTACTTGGGCCTTGCGATAAGTTAGTCATATTAAGTGGTCACAATAAGGTCGTTATTGAATTCAAATACAGCGACCTATGCACAACCTACTACGCGGTCGAATTTTGAATCTGCTATTTGCAAATGCGTCCCTGTGCACTTGCACAGATGCGCTTCTCAATTCAAACTTCGACCACTCGCGACAGTTGTGCAGAGGTCGCATACAAAAAAACAAATCAAAACAGATAAAAAATAGGGGCGAAAAATCGCCCCTCTCATTCTTACAACATCTGGTTTAAATTGCCTCGCCCCACAAATCATGCGCGTCGGCAGCGGTGATTTTCACTTCAACAAATTCACCGACTTTCAATTTACGATGCGGTTCAAATGGCGGCTTCACATACACCACGCCATCAATCTCTGGCGCATCAGCCGAACTACGCCCAACGCCGCCACTGCGATCCAGACTATCAACTAATACACGCATAGTCTTGCCAACTTTCGCTTGCAGACGCTTTTTAGAAATCGTTTCTTGCAATTCCATTACACGACGACGACGATCTTCACGCACTTCGTCTGGCAATTGATTAGCCAGTTCATTGGCTGTGGCACCATCCACGGGCGAATAAGCAAAGCAGCCCAAACGATCAATTTCAGCTTCTTTTAAGAAGTCCAAAAGATATTCAAACTCTTCTTCTGTCTCACCCGGGAAACCAGCGATAAAAGTGGAACGTATCGTAATTTCTGGGCACATTTCACGCCAAGCTTTGATACGTTCAATATTTTTTTCGCCACTGGCTGGGCGCTTCATACGCTTCAACACGTCCGGGTGCGCATGCTGCAAAGGTACATCGAGGTAAGGCAGAACATGTCCATTGTTCATAAATGGAATGATTTGATCGACGTGCGGGTAAGGATAAACATAATGGAGACGCACCCAAGCGTCATAACGTTTAGCGAGTTCACCTAAGGCTTCGACCAATTGGGTCATGTGCGTCTTGACTGGCTTACCATCCCAGAAACCCGTACGGAATTTCACATCGACACCGTATGCACTGGTATCTTGAGAAATGACCAGTAATTCTTTAACGCCAGCTTTGAATAAATTCTCCGCTTCTACCATGACTTCACCAATCGGGCGAGACACCAGATCGCCGCGCATCGATGGAATAATACAGAAGCTACAACGATGGTTGCAACCTTCAGAAATTTTTAAGTAAGCAAAATGTTTTGGTGTGAGCTTAACGCCTTGGGCTGGAACTAAATCGATGAAAGGCTCGTGTGGCTTTGGTAAATGCAAATGCACCGCGCTCATCACTTCCGTCAATGCGTGTGGACCTGTAACCGCCAAGACTTTCGGGTGTATGCTTTTAATCAGGTCATTGCCATCAGCATCTTTTTTCGCGCCCAAACAGCCAGTGACGATAACTTTACCATTTTCATTGAGTGCTTCGGCAATTGCATCTAAAGATTCCTGCACAGCAGCATCGATAAAACCGCAAGTATTGACCACCACCAAATCCGCGCCATCGTAAGACTTTGCCGTTTCGTAACCTTCTGCACGTAATTGTGTGAGGATTTGTTCTGAATCGACCAAAGCTTTTGGGCAACCAAGTGAAACGAAGCCAACTTTTGGTGCGACTTGCGTGGATGCGGGAATGAGAGTTTCGTTAGGCATAATAAAAAAAGGATACAAAGCAATTCGCTATTGTACCCTTTTCTAGACTTCTTACGACAGCCTTCGCTGCTTTAAATACGCTGCAAGCAATTGAATTTATTACTTTTTCTTATCATCCGGTACAAATGGGAAGCCGAACATATTTTTCGATTGACTTTGCATCTGTTCTTGCATTTGTACAAATAAATTTTTGCTCTGATCGATGTAATTGCCCATCATGCCTTGCATCATAGGTCCTTGCACATTCATAAACTGTGTCCACATTTCTGGGCTAAATGGTTTGCCTTCAACGTTACCACTAGCACCCTCGGTCAGTTTGTTTTGAATATCGATAAATGCCTGAATATTTTTTTCAAGATACGAGCCCATCATGCCTTGCATTGCATGACCGTAATAACGAATGATTTGTGCCAAGGCGACACTGGAGAACATAGGCGCACCACCTGCTTCGGCTTCTAAAATGATCTGCAACAAAATACTGCGTGTCAAATCTTCACCGGTTTTGGCATCCACCACTGCAAAATCATCATTTTCCATCACGAATTGCTTGACGTCGACCAAGGTAATATAGCTGCTGGTCTGGGTGTCGTATAAGCGACGATTTGGGTATTTCTTAATCAAATGCTTGCTTATTTTTTTTGTGCTGTTCATTGCATTCTCATTCAAAAACTACATTAAAAATAAAGCCAAAATACTTACGATTTACCGTCTCCAATGTAAGCATTTCAATCGAATTTTGCACTACGCATGTCTCTGTGTCGCTATGAGGCTTTTAGCATCTCTTATTGCAGCACAGCATTATACTTAGTGCAAAATTCTTGGGAATAGTTCATTCGAATAAAATCGAACGATTAGCCCATGTGCAAACCACCATTGATAGAGAAATCAGAGCCTGTTGCATATCCACCTTCATCGGATGCAATCCAGGCCACGATAGATGCAATTTCTTCTGGTTCTGCTAGGCGTTTAACTGGAATACCCGATACGATTTTCTCTAATACATCTGGACGAATTGCGCGCACCATGTCTGTCCCTACATAGCCAGGAGACACCGTATTCACAGTAACGCCCTTAGTCGCAACTTCTTGCGCTAACGCCATACTAAAGCCGTGAATACCTGCTTTTGCAGTGGAATAGTTAGTTTGACCGAACTGGCCTTTTTGACCATTCACAGAAGAAATATTGATAATACGACCCCAACCCCGATCAACCATGCTCTCAATCACTTGTTTCGTTACATTGAACAAGGAATTTAAGTTCGTATCGATAACCGCGTCCCAATCAGCCTTGCTCATTTTGCGGAATTGACCGTCACGCGTAATACCGGCATTGTTGACCAAAACGTCGACTTCACCAATTTCGGTACGGACTTTTTCAAAGGCCGCGCGCGTGGATTCCCAATCAGAGACATTGCCTTCAGAAGCGTGAACATCAAATCCTTCTGCACGCATATCGGCCAGCCATTTATCTTTGCGTGGTGAATTGGGGCCACAGCCTGCTACTACCGTATAGCCATCTTTGCATAAACGTTTGCAAATTGGAGTTCCAATACCACCCATACCACCTGTTACATAAGCAATTCGCTTTGACATACTTAATCTCCAGAGTTTCAATAAAAGGCACTACTAAACTTAACAATTACATGCACTTAACATCAATTAATCGGCGCGAACCTTGACATAGCGTCCAGGTGCAGGCTCTAACTCACTATAACCTAATGCACCTGGTTTTGCGGGTGCTTTTACCATTTTTCCACCATGTTCAGCCAAAAATGTTGCCCATTCAGGCCACCAGCTACCCGGACACTCAGTCGCCGCGTCCAACCAAGCTTGAGAGTCGTGAGTTAATTTGTCATTAATCCAATAGCTACGCTTGTTTTTTGATGCTGGATTAATTACACCTGCGATATGTCCAGATGCGCCTAAGACAAATCGATTTCGACTTTTCTTTTTAGGATTAAGAATTTCTGTTGATGCAAAAGCCGCCTGCCAAGGTACGATGTGATCTTCTTTAGAGCCATAGATGAAAACAGGCGCATCGATCTTGGATAGGTCAACTTTATTCCCAGCTACGGTCAATTTGCCAGCTTCTTTCAAACTATTTTCAAGATAGGTGTTGCGTAAATACCAGCAAAACATCGGTCCTGGTAAATTTGTACTATCGGAATTCCAATATAAAAGATCAAATGCTGGGGGTTTTTGACCTTTCAGATAATTTGATTGGACATAGTTCCATACCAAATCATTTGGGCGCAAACTAGAAAAGGTGCTGGCCAGATCGCGACCAGGCATTAGTCCACCGTGTCCTAAAGTTTGTTCGCGCAAACTGACTTGCAACTCATCAACAAAAACGTCCAAGACGCCCGTATTTGTGAAGTCTAATAAGGTGGTTAATAGCGTCAAGCTACTCGCAGGATAAACGCCACGATCTGCTAACACTGCTAGAGCGGTTGACACTATCGTGCCGCCAACGCAAAAACCAAAGACATTCAATTTATCTTGCTTGCTGATCTCTTGTACGACTTCAAGCGCTTTAATTGCACCATGTTCAATATAGTCATCCCAAGTCACATCTGACATGCTTTGATCCGGATTCGCCCACGACACCAAGAACACGGTATGCCCCTGCTCCACTGCATAACGAACTAAGGAATTTTCAGGTTGTAGATCGAGGATATAAAATTTATTGATACAAGGTGGCACCATCAATAAAGGACGTTGATGCACAGTTTTATTCAGCGGTTTGTATTGAATCAACTGAAATAGGCGATTCTCAAAGACGACCGAACCTTCCGTAGTCGCGACATTTTTACCCACTTCAAATGCAGATTCATCTGTCAGAGAAATTCTTCCCTTCTGCATATCTTCGAGCATTTGAGTAATGCCCTTCATAAGGCTTTCGCCTCCAGTTTCTACGAGCTTGGCTTGTGCTTCGGGGTTGGTCGCCAAAAAATTGGCTGGTGACATGGCGTCGACCATTTGTTGAACGGCAAAGCGAATTTTTTGTTTTTTCTTTTCTGGCGCTTGCACTGATTCCGCCAATAAACTCAGGAATCGCGCGTTCAGCAGGTAGACAGCAACGTTATAAGCATGCGTTGTTTGTTGATGCCAATCAGTCGATGAAAATCGTCGATCATTTATTTGCGGTAATTTAGAAGATATAAAATCTTTCCATAAATTGCCTAACTCAGAAAAATATTCTGACTGCAAGCGACTTAAAACTGCAGGGTCAATTTCTGCGCCATATTCTTTCAGCATGGTTAACATGGAAGAGTCTTGCGCAAAAGGATTATTGAGGCCCATACTCCCTGCTTTCATCCACTCTTGCAGGGGATTTTGCTGGGTCATTTGTTGCGTCATTTGTTGCATTATTTGCTGTAACCAATTTGCGTACATCGTCTGAGAGTTGTCACTCATTATGCAATTTTCCTAGTTTTAGAGTATTGTCACAAATGCTGATCTAAATTTTGGCGTCAATAAATCAAGTATTGCTAAACTACTTTTGCTAACCAACTTTTGCTAATTAACTTAGCATCCTAATTTGAAATATTATGGCCTTCTTGTATCTTATCGCAATCGCGTGGATTTATGTCGTTCTCTTGATGTCTTTAGCAGAGTCATCAATACTTGCAGGCGTTATGACTTTCATTTTTTACTGCATCATCCCACTCGGGCTTGTGTTGTACATACTCAGTTCACCAGCGCGCAAACGTCGAATCAAACAAGCTGAACAAGACCGCCTGGAACAACATCGACAACAACGACAGCAAGACGAAACTACTCAAACCAAATCCAACTAGCCATCCGGCCTGTCACCCCATCCCGACGATAAGAGTAAAAAAGCGCATCTTCGGTGAAGGTGCAATGTTCGCCACCTGAAATACTATTAATTCCCACACCTTGTAATATCGTACGAGCCAATCCATACATATCAGCGAGAAATTTAGCGTCGCGATCAAGCGGCTTAAAATGAACTTTTTGTTGTGGCATTTTTTGCGTAAATGCATTCACCACATCAGCTCCAACTTCAAATGCCGACGCACCAATTGCTGGCCCCAACCAAGCGGTAATTTCATGCCCACTATTTTTACGCATTTGCAACACTGCGGCTTCAACTACGCCTGCAGCAAGACCGCGCCAACCAGCGTGCACCGCAGCCACACACCGACCATCAGTTGATGCCAACAAAATCGGCAAACAATCCGCGGTCAATATCGCACAAGGGACTTTTGATAGTTTGGTATAGCAAGCGTCAGCTTCTACAATTTGCCCATCTTGGATGTTCGCTGCATCAACTGCCAGAATGCCATGAATTTGTGATAAGAATGTGACATCCTTAGGAAAAAAATCAGATATGCAATCGCGATTCATGCGAACAGCGTTGACATCATCGCCAACATGATTGGCTAGGTTCAATCCATTGTCGCCATCGACATCACCATACGGCGCTACACTGACACCACCGATACGCGTGCTGGAATAAGCGCGAACGTTTGCAGGACAATCTGGCCAATCGGGCTTAATTAGCACTAAGCCAGTATCATCATCACGAATAAAACTCATAGCTGGGCCATGCCTGCGCGCTCAAGTAAATCCATGAAATCTGCTTCTAAAGGAATACTCCATTCAACTGGCAAGTTACTGACAGGATGGATCAGACCTAACTTACGTGCTTGCAAAGCTTGACGTGGGAAAAACCGCGCCAAATGTTGCTTACCGTAGAGCGTGTCTCCCACC
The DNA here is from genome assembly GCF_014284175.1 of Affinundibacterium flavidum. Taxonomy (GTDB): domain Bacteria; phylum Pseudomonadota; class Gammaproteobacteria; order Burkholderiales; family Burkholderiaceae_D; genus Undibacterium; species Undibacterium flavidum. The sequence continues at coordinate 16,135 of NZ_JACOGA010000018.1, read as the reverse complement.
AAAGGAAAGCCCAACGACAGCATGTGCACACGAATTTGGTGAGTGCGGCCTGTTTCTAATTGACAGCCAACCAAGCTCACCGGAAAGCGTTCCAACATGCCAGTAGAAATTCTTTGGAAGTGCGTGATTGCTGGTTTTGCCAAAACACTGTGAGAAACAGACATTTTTAAACGATCACGTGAATGTCTAGCCATTGCCGCGTCTACCGTTCCGGATGCATTAGGTGTGCCCCACACCATCGCAGCGTATTCGCGCTTGACAGTTCTTGCTTGTAACTGGCGGACTAATTCCGTTTGTGCTGTTAAGGTTTTGGCGACTACCATCAAGCCAGAGGTATCCTTGTCGAGTCGGTGCACAATTCCCGCGCGTGGCACCGCCGCCAGCAAAGGACGATGAAATAGCAAACCATTCAACAAGGTTCCTGACCAATTACCTGCAGCTGGATGAACAACCAATCCAGCGGGCTTATTCAGAACAATAATCGCGTCATCTTCATAAATGATATTGAGCGGAATGTCTTCTGCGGTATAGGCGTTATCCTCGGCAGCTGCCTGAGGAATAATGGTAATGCGCTCATCACCAAGCATTGTCGTCTTAATTTTTGAAGGTTTGCCATCAACCAGTACGTGACCTTCTTCTATCCATTGCTGAATGCGACCACGTGAATACTGTGGGACCAACTTGGACAAAACCTTATCCAAACGATCACCACAAATACTATCTGGCAATATCAATTCGATCGGTTCAGCCTCTTCAGCTACCTTTATCTGAGTATCCTGATCAATTTCATCGAGATCTAGCTCACTATCGGTTAAAATCATTTTGTCATTTGGTGTCACATTAATTACCATCGGCTATAATCCGTCAATTATTCTCATGCACTTGCAAAGCTCATGCACATTAAATACATAAAATTGTTAGGTCTCGCACTATCCATCTCACTTGCTGGCTGCGGTATTTTCGGCGATAAAATTGAAGAAAGTAAAAACTGGTCCGCAGAAAAATTATACGCTGAAGCAAAAGATGAATTAGCTGCAGGATCTTATGAGCGCTCAGTTCAATTGTTTGAAAAGCTTGAATCCCGCTTCCCATTTGGTGCTTATGCACAACAAGCACAGCTCGAAATTGCTTATGCTCATTATAAACAAGGCGACCAGGCACAAGCTTTGGCTGCGGTTGATCGCTTTATTAAATTGCATCCCAATCATGCCAATGTTGATTACATGTATTACTTACGTGGTTTAATCAACTTTAATGATGACATGGGCTTCTTCAGCTTTATCGCAAATCAGGATATTACTGAGCGCGATCCAAAAGCGACACGTGATTCATTTGATGCTTTCAAGGAATTGGTCACTCGATTCCCAGACAGCAAGTATACGCCAGATGCGATTGCACGCATGAAGTATTTAGTAAATTCTCTGGCACAGTATGATCTACACGTAGCAAAATACTATTTACGTAGAAATGCTTTCGTTGCTGCAGCTAATCGCGCGCAGTCTGCCATTAAAGAATACCCAGATGCGCCGGCTATTGAAGAAGCCTTAGTGGTTCTTATCAAAGCTTACGATGGCATGGGCATGATTGAGCTGAGAGACGATGCCAAACGTGTCTTCACCAGCAATTTCCCTAAGAGTACATTACTAGACACATATGGCTCAAAAAAATCATGGTGGAAATTTTGGAGTTAAGCTCAGAGTTACTACCAAAGTCTGAGCAAGCTTGATTGAAAAGTTTGGCCTCCAAGAAAACTGAGCACCAACATCTACAAAAGCCTCTAACATCAGTTCGAGGCTTTTGTGTTTCTAGTCGGAGACTTTGCGGCGAAAAATCCAATGATTGGGATCTGATTCCTCCTCAATATAGCGATATCCATCATAGTTAAAATTCTTTAGCTCAGAGGCTTTCTTAATGTGATTCTGCGCGCAATATCGAACCATGCTTCCCCTCGCCTTCTTGGCAAAGAAAGATACAACCTTGAATTTACCTGCAGAGTAATCTTGAAATATCGGTTGAATCACAGGAACGGGAAGAGATTTGAGCTTAACCACCTTGGCATACTCTTCCGAAGCTAGGTTCACTAGGGTTTTCGCCTTATTTTGCTCAATATCGGCGATTACTTGCGCGGTAACTTTCTCTGACCAATAGGCGTAAAGTGTATTGCCCATCATCGTCTTCAATGTGGTTCCCATTTCTAAACGATAAGCTTGGATTAAATCTAAAGGGCGTAATATTCCATATAAGCCAGATAAAATGCGAAGGTGCTTTTGCAAGTACGTTACTTCCTTCTTGGCTAAATGCCTCGCTTGCAAACCACTATAGACATCGCCATCAAAAACAAATACTGCTTGTCTTTCTTTTTTCTTTGCCGCTAGACTTACCAAGTCTGCAAATCGCTCCACATTTAATTGCGCCAGGGCGGGAGAGATTTTCATTTTCTCTTGCAAATCTGCGCTGCTAAGTTGAGACGCAATTCCAGCAAGATAGTCAACTTCGTTTGAAAATTGAATTTGACTCGAGGTGCGAACTAACGCTGGGGTAGTGAAATCAAGGCTTTTCGCGGGGGACAGCAATATCAACATAGGTTTTACAAGAAATTAAGCAACAAACTTAGCCACAGAAAATTGAATATCAAACGAAAGGAAGACTAAGAACTCTACGTAAAACAATACGCATGATTCAAGGGTCCCCAATATGTCCATAAAAATAGTCTTAGATACCAATGTTTGTTTAGATTTATTTGCCTTTAAAGACCCTCGCTGGCAAATGATTTTGCAAGCTCTGGATAGTAAGGAGCTAAACGCAATTACGAGGGAAGATTGTCGGAATGAGTGGCTAGCAGTATTGCACTATCCACACTTACCGGTAGACGACGACAATCGGGCGCAGATTGTATCAACTTTTGATCATTACATCACAATCGAAGAAAACCCACCGAAAACCATAAAACTCCCGGCATGTAGCGATAAGGACGATCAAAAATTTTTAGAAATTTGTCGTGACGCCGATGCTCAGATTCTTGTCACAAAAGATAAGGCTTTACTAAAATTAGCTAGAAAAATACAAAATCTAAATTTATTCATCATTGAAACGCCTGAAAAATTTACAGCCAGACTAGTTGCAAAAGCGCAAGCTTTGTAACTAAATTCATTAAATGCACAATAAAGTGATGACAAATTTTGTTGCACAGGGTTATCCTTACAACATGCTAGTTAGGTTTCTGTAGGTAAATATTTCGATGAAATTATATTTATGCAATTACTGAAGCCTACCCCAGAGCCTATACTGAATTCTTATTATCAATAACAACAGCATTCAATGTAAGTTCGCACACAAATGTTTGGCGATTAGGAGAGAAAAAGATTATGACAGATTCAGCAGATGATCTAGATGCATTATTTGAAGAGATGTCCAATCAACGAGATAGCAGTTCGCCAGCAGTTGAAGTTGCCACGGCAGCTGCCACGGCACCAGAGCCTGTAGCCGAAAGCTCTCATGGCAAACTATCCTTAAGTCTTGATAGCGATAGTGCATCCAAACCGATGTTTGATCGACTAGGAAACTTAGTTCGCATGATGCATGATTCTATGCGTGAACTCGGCTATGACCGCTCACTTTCCGATGTGGCGTCGCAGATAGCTGATGCGCAGGGGCGTCTTGAGTATGTCGCATCTTTGACTGAACAAGCAGCCAACAAAGTATTAAATGCGACCGATGCCGGCATCCCGGAACAAGATGTTTTAGGAAAGAATGCAAAAGATATCGATGAGCGTTGGGCGACCCTTTTCAGTGGGAAAATGAGCGTCGATGACTTTAAACTACTGGCTTCTGACTCAAAATCCTTTGCGAACAAAGTGCTCGCTTCTACTGATGCAGAAAAAGCACGTCTGTTAGACATTATGATGGCGCAAGATTTCCAAGATCTTACAGGCCAACTTATCAAAAAAGTACTCATTATCACGCAGGCAGTTGAACACGAGTTGGCGCAAATTCTGCTCGACAATGCACCAACTGAACTCAAAGAAAAAGCCATTGAATTAATGGAAGGTCCGTCCGTTCCAAATGCTGCGTTAGAGCAGGACGATGTAGATAACCTACTTGATAGTCTGGGTTTCTAAATGGATGATATGCTCAAAGAATTTGTCGTTGAGGCTTTAGATCTCGCGGTCAATGTAGAAGAGCATCTGCTCTCACTGCAGCGTAACCCCGAAGATATGAACACACTCAACGCCGTGTTTAGATCCTTCCACACCATCAAAGGTGGCGCGGGTTTCATGAATCTGTCTGCGATGGTCTCTGCATGCCATCTGACAGAAAATTTATTTGATGCATTACGCACGGGTAAATCCCCCGTCACTCCTATTGCGATTGAAGCCGCACTCGAAGCAAGTGGCTTTGTGTCCGATCAATTGACTGCACTGTCAAATGGCACCGATCCAGATCAGTTATCGACAATGCCGGCTGCGCTAGAACAATTGCTGAACGATGCGATCGAGGGTAAATCTTCTTCTGCAGCGCCTGCCACCAAAGCAACCAGCGCAAAACCATCAAGTAGCGATGTTATTCAAACTGTTGCCCCTACCGTAGTCGCCGAAGGTGAAGTGCCTTGGGATGCTTATTATCGTGCGGTCGTTCCGGCTGGAACCTTGCCAGATGCTCCGCCAGTTAATCCAGTTATTAAGCAAGAACAGGAAGCAGTTAAAACATCTCTGGCAAGTAATGAAATAAAGCAAAACGCTCCCGTCAAAGAAGAAAGTATACGTATTGACGCGGTTAAGCTCGATGTCTTGTTGGAAGTTGCCGGGGAATCAGTTCAGGCTGCCAACCAAGCCGCTGTTTTATTGGAAAAACTATCGCAATTTCCGTTCGATGGTGATGCCGCTCCATTGATGTCAGCACTGACAGAAACCTTAAACCGTGCCTCGCGCTATTCCACAGAATTGCAACGCGCTACTTTAGCTACGCGCATGCAACCGGTTGGCCGCTTATTCCAAAAATTTCCACGATTAATTCGTGAGTTGGCGAAAGACTTAGGTAAAGAAGTTGATTTGGAAATTTCAGGAGCAGAAACTGAGGTTGATCGTGTCGTCGTGGATAGTTTGTACGACCCGTTAGTTCACATGTTACGTAACTCGTTGGATCACGGTATTGAATCCGCAGAAGAACGAGCTGCGACGACGAAACCAGCCCGCGCAAAGATTTTGCTCAAAGCTTGGCAAGAAGCGAGCAGCGTCATGATTGAAGTGACCGACGATGGTAAAGGCATGGATGCGAATCGCCTGCGTGAAAAAGCAATTTCAAAAGGCTTGATTAATGCTCATGAAGCGCGCACGGACGATGAGGCATTCCAATTGGTCTTCTTGCCGGGCTTTTCGACCAAAGAAGTCGCTTCCAGCGTTTCTGGTCGTGGTGTGGGTATGGACGTCGTGAAAACTGCGGTTGAACGGCATCGCGGTGCGATTCGTATTAATTCTCACTTAGGCAAAGGCACGACCTTCATTATCCGCTTGCCTATCGAGTTATCAATTGTTCCAACCATGTTAGTGCGTACCGCCGGCGCATCGCTGGCATTGCCTATGTCAACCGTCCAGCGCGTCGTTGAATTGCCAGAAACCTTTGAAAGTGTTGGTGGCCAGCCCGTCTTGCGCGACTTAGGCAGACCACTGCCAATCCGCTCGCTTGGTCAAGTCTTGGGCTATGAAAAGAGTACAGAACGTGTCGGCATCGTGATTGCCGCACCGAATCCTTATATCATTTCGGTCGACTCTGTTGATGGCACATCTGACTTGGTGATCAAACCATTGACTTGCATTTCTACACCAGGCATTACCGGAACAGCGCGGTCCGCCGAAGGTGAATTGGTATTGGTAATTAGCTTGTCGTTCTTACTAGATGGCTGCAAAGTCGTTGAGCGTCACGGTACTTAACTCTTCGAAATAGATAGCTAAAAATAGCTATCGGTGTTTATATATATGCTAAAGCGGCGGCAGACTGAGAAGTCTGCCGCCGTTTCAACATGAATTCTGGTTCTCTGTCAAAATAGTGTTCCTATATTTGATCTCCACATCGTACCTATTCATGAACCAGCCTGATTCACCAGTTCACAAACCACTTCATTTCCAAAACTGCTTTGCTGAATTAGGCTCTGCCTTTTTCACGCCCCAACATCCAACTCCACTGAAGTCCCCGTATTTGATCGCAGTCAGCCCGGAAATGCTAAGTGAATTTGGTATCAGCGATGAACAAATCAGAGAGCCCGAATTGATTGAAGTGTTTAGTGGAAATCGCGTTCATTCAAGTAGCGCCCCATTAGCTACCGTGTATTCAGGGCATCAATTTGGCGTTTGGGCTGGACAGTTAGGTGATGGGCGCGCCATTTTACTGGGCGATCTCGCCACGCGACAAGATAATATACGACATGAAATTCAACTCAAAGGTGCAGGTATGACGCCCTACTCTCGCATGGGCGATGGGCGCGCAGTGTTACGCTCGTCAGTGCGTGAATTTTTGTGTTCAGAAGCGATGGCAGGATTAGGAATTCCCACATCACGCGCACTTTGCATTACAGGTTCAGATCAATATACGATGCGTGAAATGCCAGAGAAAACGGCAGTCGTAACTCGAACCGCTCCTAGTTTTGTTCGTTTCGGATCATTTGAACATTGGTATTACAAGGAAAAGCCTGAGCAATTGCAGCAATTGGCGGACTTTGTCATTCAGCACTACTATCCGCACCTACAGAATACCGAGAATCCTTATCCAGCTTTGTTGAAAGAAGTCGTCATCAAAACCGCTCAGCTCGTGGCGCATTGGCAGGCCGTTGGATTCATGCATGGTGTATTAAACACGGACAATATGTCTATTCTGGGTTTGACTCTGGATTATGGCCCATTTGGTTTTATGGACGGATTTGACCCTGCGCATATTTGCAATCATAGTGATAATCAGGGACGTTATTCCTACCAAATGCAACCACGCATAGGACAATGGAATTGTCACGCACTGGCACAAGCCCTATTGCCATTAATTGGCGACGTGGAAACTACGCAAGAAGCCTTATCGCCTTATGTTGATCATTATGAAGCGCACTATCACAAACTTATGCAACAAAAATTCGGATTACTCGACCAAATGCCCGGTGATGACGAATTATTTGCAGCGTACCTAGACTTAATGGCGAGCACGCGAACAGATTTCACACTGGCATTTAGAAATTTGAGTCAGGTTGAACGACAGCCCAGCCCTAACGATAATGCGTTGCGTGATCTATTTGCTGATAGGGCAAGCTTAGATATTTGGTTACAAACGTATCGCTCGCGCTTACAGCAAGGGAATTCGATTGATGCAGAACGCCAGATTCGTATGAACCAAATCAATCCCAAATATGTTTTGCGTAATTATTTGGCTCAACAAGCGATAGAAAAGGCCGAGCAAAAAGACTTTAGTGAAATCGAAAAACTCTTAAAAATATTAACCAATCCATTTGCAGAACAGCCCGAATTTAAGGAATACGCTCAGCTGCCGCCTGATTGGGCTGGTCAATTATCAGTTAGCTGTTCATCGTAAAATGACACAATAATACTTTGACCGACATCACTACTTACGCGAACTATCATGAATAAAATCAAGAAAACAGATGCCGAATGGCGTCAACAACTGAGTGACATGGAATACCAAGTGACGCGACATGCGGCCACTGAACGAGCTTTTACCGGTAAATTTTGGGATCATCACGAAACGGGTATTTATACTTGTGTTTGTTGTGAGACGCCGTTATTTGAATCGGATGCTAAATTTGATTCTGGCTGTGGCTGGCCCAGCTACTTTAAAGCTTTAAATCCCGAGCACGTGAGAGAAATTGCGGATCACTCACATGGCATGACGCGGGTCGAAATAGTGTGTAATATCTGCGACGCTCATTTAGGTCACGTATTTCTCGATGGGCCAGCGCCGACGCGCTTACGATACTGTATTAATTCCGCAGCATTAAATTTTAAGGCTACAACCAAATTATGATGAAGTTATTGTTTGATCTTTTTCCAGTCTTGCTCTTTTTCTTAAGCTATAACCAGGCAGAGAAATACCCGACAGTTTCACATCAATTGGCAAATCAATTTCTAGCGGGATTGACTTCTGGAAATGCGGTGTCATTACAAATGGCGCCAATTCTCTTGGCAACTGCCATTGCGGTAATTGCATCAGTTATGCAAATCACTTACCTTTTATTGCGTAAGCGAAAAATAGATTTGATGCTATGGATTTCATTCTTCATTGTCAGTGTATTTGGTGGGCTCACAATTTACTTTCAAAACGACACCTTCGTTAGAATTAAAATAACTATTATTTACTGGATGTTCGCAATTGGCTTTGCATTCGGTTTCTATGTATTGAAAAAGAATTTTCTGAAAGTAAGCATGGGCGGCGAAATATCTATGCCAGAAGAGGCATGGAGTCGTTTAAATCTCGCTTGGATAGCCTACTTTGTCATTATGGGAGCAGCCAATCTGTATGTAGCACTCAATTTTGCTCAAAGTACTTGGGTAAGCTACAAATTCTATTCATTCTTTGCATTGCCTGTTTTTGTTATTGGGCAAACATTTTTTCTCATGAAATATATAGAGGAACCAAAATGAATGACCGCATTCAACGCATACAACATAGGCTGCAAGCCGCTTTAGAGCCGATTTTGTGCGAGCTAAAAGATGATTCCGCAGCGCATAAGGGTCATGCCGGTGCTGCAGGTGGTGCCGGACACTACACTGTTACAATTATTAGCGAAAAATTTGAAGGCTTAAATCGTATTTCCCGCCACCGACTAGTGTATGATGCCGTTGGCGATTTAATGCATACGGAAATACATGCACTTGTTATCCAGGCTTTAAGTCCTTCTGAAACACCAAAATAACATTTTATTAACCGTTTTTGTTGTACTTACTTTGTATTTTAGGAACAGATAATGACTTTTAAACCCGCTCATTTGCTGGTTGTACTTCTAGTAACCGCATTCCCTGCGATGGCGCAGAATTTGGCAACGGTCAATGGAAAAGCAATCCCTGCTTCAAAAGCAGAACCATTTGTAAAGCAAGCTTTGGCACAAGGTCAAAAAGACACGCCACAATTGCGCGCTATGATTAAAGACCGTTTGGTTGGTACAGAAGTATTGTTGCAAGCAGCAGAAAAAGCTGGTTACGGCAAAAATGAAGAAGTTAAAGTTCAAATTGAAATGGCTCGCCAACAAATTTTGATTCAATCTTTAATGCGTGCTCACGTAGAAAAAAATCCAGTTTCAGAAGCTGATGTCAAAGCCGCTTACGATAAATGGAAAACACAAAACGGCGACAACGAATACCATCCTTTCCACATTTTGGTAGAAAAAGAAGATGATGCGAAAGCCATCATTTCTAAATTGAAAGGCGGCGCTAAATTTGAAGAATTAGCTAAACAATCTAAAGATACAGGTTCAGCTGGCAAAGGCGGTGATTTGGATTGGGTTTCTCAAGCTAATGTTCCACCAGCATTTGCTGCTGCGTTGACATCTTTGAAAAAAGGCCAATTCACAGAAACACCAGTTAAAACAGAAGTTGGTTTTCACATCATCAAATTGGATGACGTTCGTCCTTTGAAATTGCCAACTTTGGATGAAGTAAAACAACAGATCGGTGAAAGCTTGGTACAAGAAAAAGTTCAGGCTTACCAACAATCCCTGATCAAAGCTGCTGTGATCAAGTAATTCACGATCGCTGACTTATGACGCAAAAAAAGACGCTTTTAGGCGTCTTTTTTTGCTTCTAATCTTGTTTCTAAGGCAGGAAAAAATCTACACTCCCATCTTTTCCAGCATACTACCAAGCTCACGTAAGGCAGGCTCTAACTTCGGATGTTTACTGGCAAATTTGACGTAAATGGCTCGCGAACGATCACTTAGTGCTACATACAAAGGGTCATCGGGACTTTCCTCTTTTGCCAATACGGTTTCAATGTCTTGATGCAAGTTTTGTAGCAAGGCTTTCATCTCAGCGTCAACTTGCTCCGTGCTATGTAAGCCATCTTGCAATTGTTTGAGCAAACCTTTTAGCATATCGCGTTTCATATTTTTTCTCCTTGTTTCTGGCAATCACATATCGACGATAAAAACTCCAGCCATATTTTTCTGAATCACCCTTTGATTCAGTGTAGCACTAAGCCTTGAAAAGTAAGACCACAGCTTCAGCAGCGATGCCTTCTTCGCGCCCCAAATAACCTAACTTCTCATTGGTTTTTGCTTTGATATTTACCTGTGCCAGCGTTACTTGCAAATCTTCGGCAATATGTTGAACCATGCTAGGAATATGTGGTGCCATTTTAGGCTGTTGCGCAATGATAGTGGCATCCAGATTTCCCAACACATAACCACTCGCATGCACACGAGCCATTGCTTCTCGCAACAAAACACGTGAGTCTGCACCGGCAAATTTGACATCGGTATCAGGAAACAATTTACCAATATCGCCAAGCGCCGCAGCGCCTAAGAGTGCGTCGGTAATCGCGTGCAATAGAACATCAGCGTCAGAGTGTCCCAGCAAACCGGTTTTATGGGGAATATCAACGCCGCCAATGATCAATTTGCGCCCTTCAACCAAGGCATGGCAATCGTAACCTTGGCCGATTCGAAATGGCAAAGGCAAACTTATAGGCTGACTTTTTACACTTGTACTCATAGCTCTTTAAAAAAATAATTTCAAAAATTCTAAATCTTCCGGTACCGTCAATTTGCAATTGCGGAGCGCTCCCTCGACTAACTTGGGGTGATAACCGATTGCCTCGATTGCACTGGCTTCGTCGGTAACCTCTATCGCCATCTCCAGTGCACGGGACAATAATCCAAGACTAAATAACTGCGGCGTCTGTGCTAACCATAAGTTTAGTCGGTCTATCGTTTCTACTTGCCCCGCCACACTACGCTTAACGGTATCGACAACTGGTAAAGCCAACAAGCCACCATTTACATCATTGCCAATGGCATCGATCAATTTTCCCACCAAAACGGGCGTCAAACCTGGTCGTGCCGCATCGTGTACCAGAACTTGATCGTGATTTTGATAATGGCTGAATTTGCTGATCACTTGCAAACCGTTTTGTACGGTATCTCGCCGTGTAGCGCCACCGCAATTTAACACTGTCAACTTGTTATTTGCTGCTAAAGCCTCATCGATAAAAGCATCTTCTGCGCTAACAACCACAAAGATATGATCAATTTGCGGACATGCAAGAAAACAATCAACTGTTCTTTGCAAAACGCTCTTCCCCGCCAAATCCAAGTATTGTTTAGGTACATTTGCAGCCATACGAGCGCCCACACCCGCCGCTGGAATTAAAGCGATATATTTTGGCGCTAAGTCTTTTGACGAGTCGCCGTTCTCATCGCGGGGCAAAATCGATAAATCAGAAGATTGTTGGGTCATTTCGAGGATACAAGTAGCTGTGCTTGTGCATCGTTTATAATTGATCCTCATTTTAACCGCCAATTCCTGCTTCTGGGCTTTTTCCCGCTCGTAGCGCACGAATTTGCAGAACTCCTTGCTTTACATCTAATGTCTTTCGATTTCATCAAAGCGCTACCCAAAGCTGGTCACCGATTCGTGCTACCGTCTACTCACGGCTCAGCCGATGCTTATGCCATTGCACAAGCCGCTGTCGCCTTAAAAGCTGAACAAAGGTTTCTGACAATCTTCGTTGCTAGCCCAGCAGATGCGCAACGCTTACTCAGTGAATTACCATGGTTCGCACCAGATCTACGCTGCCATTTATTACCTGATTGGGAAACGCTGCCATATGACGCTTTTTCACCGCATCAGGATCTGGTATCTGAACGTCTAGCGACTTTATATGAAATCAATAGCGGCAATTGCGATGTCTTAATCGTCCCTGCTACCACGGCCTTGGTCCGTATGGCGCCGCCGTCATTTTTAGCGGCTTATACTTTCTTCTTTAAAGTTGGTGAAACGCTCAACGAAGCTAAACTCAAAACGCAATTAACATTAGCTGGTTACACCCACGTCTCCCAAGTTATGTCGCCGGGTGAGTATTCCGTGCGCGGTGGCTTGATTGATTTGTTTCCTATGGGCTCTGTGCTGCCCTATCGTCTTGATCTGTTCGGCGATAGCATAGAAACCATACGCACCTTCGATGCGGACACTCAGCGCTCGCTGTATCCGGTGAAAGAAGTTCGCTTGCTGCCGGGTCGTGAATTCCCTATGGACGAAGCTGGGCGTAGCGCTTTCCGTAATCGTTGGCGCGAACAATTTGAAGGCGATCCTTCGCGTTCTACCGTGTATAAAGACATCGGCAATGGCATTGCATCAGCTGGTATCGAATATTATCTGCCCTTATTTTTTGAATCGACAGCGACACTTTTCGATTACCTGCCGCAAAACACCCATTACGTTTTGATTGGCGATATCGAGGAAGCGATACAACGCTTTTGGGTTGATACACGCTCGCGTTACCAGTTTTTAAAATCCGACAGAGAACGCCCTGTCCTGCCGCCAGAAACCATCTTCTTACGCGACGAGGATTTCTTTGCGACGCTGAAATCGGAGTCTCGCTGGATCATACAAAATGGTGGCGCGGCCTCTGAAGTCTCTAGCTTTTTACCGGATATCGCTGTCAATCGTCGTGCCGATGATCCACTAACAAATTTGCGCTCGTATTTATTGCAAACCGATAAGCGCATCTTCATCTGTGCAGAAACTGCAGGTCGACGTGAAACCTTGCAACAATATTTCCGTGATTTCGATCTCAAAATTAGCATCAGCGAAGATTACACCGACTTCATCACCAGCAGCCCCAAACTGGTCTTAGGTGTAGCACCGTTACATGCAGGATTCCAGGCGCACGACATCGCCTTCATTACTGAAACCGAGTTATACGCTGGCTCTGGCAAACGCGTAGGTCGCAAAAAACAAGAAGCCGTGACGCAAGTCGAGCACATGGTGCGCGATTTGTCTGAATTGAAAATTGGTGATCCCGTCGTCCATAGCAACCATGGTATCGGTCGCTACATGGGACTGATTAGCATGGATTTGGGTGAAGGTGAAACCGAATTCCTGCATCTAGAATATGCGAAAGACACCAAGCTCTACGTGCCCGTATCGCAGTTACATGTGATCTCACGTTATTCCGGTGCTTCGCCCGATGATGCGCCTTTGCATGCGTTAGGATCGGGACAGTGGGAAAAAGCCAAACGCAAAGCCGCACAACAAATTCGAGACACGGCGGCCGAGCTACTCAATCTGTACGCTCGCCGCGCCTTGCGCCAAGGTCATGCCTTTGAATATTCTGCGCACGATTACGCGGCCTTTGCCGACAGTTTTGGTTTCGATGAAACACCAGATCAAGCGGCAGCGATTACCGCAGTGATAGGTGATATGACTTCGGGCAAACCGATGGACAGGTTGATTTGCGGTGACGTCGGTTTTGGTAAAACGGAAGTCGCTTTACGAGCTGCTTTCGTCGCGGTGATGGGCGGTAAGCAAGTCGCGATTCTCGCACCCACCACGCTGCTGGCAGAACAACACGCACAAACCTTCACCGATCGTTTCGCCAATTGGCCAGTGAAAATCGCCGAATTATCGCGTTTCAGAAGTGGCAAAGAAATCGCACAAGCAATCAAAGGCATGGGTGATGGCACGGTCGACATCGTCATCGGCACACACAAACTTTTATCCGAAGACGTCAAATTTTCTCGCCTAGGTTTGGTGATTATCGACGAAGAACATCGCTTCGGTGTGCGTCAAAAAGAAACACTCAAAGCCCTGCGTGCAGAAGTCGATGTACTGACCTTAACAGCAACGCCAATTCCACGCACTTTAGGTATGGCGCTTGAAGGATTACGTGACTTCTCTATCATCGCCACCGCCCCGCAAAAACGTTTAGCTATTAAAACTTTCGTGCGCAGTGAAGGCGATTCGGTGATTCGTGAGGCGTGCTTACGTGAACTTAAACGCGGCGGTCAGGTCTATTTTTTACACAATGAAGTCGAGACCATAGAAAATCGTAAAGCCATGCTCGAAGTCTTGTTGCCAGAAGCACGCATCGCAGTCGGTCATGGTCAGATGAATGAGCGCGACTTGGAAAAAGTCATGCGCGATTTCGTTGCACAGCGCTACAACATCTTACTTTGCACGACGATTATTGAAACCGGTATCGACGTTCCAAGTGCCAACACCATCATCATGCACAGAGCCGATAAATTCGGTTTGGCACAACTACATCAATTACGTGGCCGCGTCGGTCGCTCACATCATCAAGCCTACGCTTATCTACTGGTGCACGATGTGCAAGGCTTAACCAAACAAGCGAATCGTCGTTTAGAAGCAATTCAACAAATGGAAGAACTTGGTAGCGGTTTCTACCTCGCCATGCATGATTTAGAAATTCGTGGAGCAGGCGAAGTTTTGGGAGACAATCAGTCGGGTGAAATGCACGAGATTGGCTTCCAGATGTATTCAGACATGTTGAGTGAAGCCGTACGCAGTTTAAAGAACGGCAAAGAGCCGGATCTAGCAGCACCACTCTCCACCACGACCGAAATTAATCTTCACATCCCCGCTCTCTTACCCAGCGATTTTTGTGGTGATGTACACGAGCGCTTATCTATCTATAAACGCTTGGCAAATTGCAATAAGCTTGATGCCATTGATGACTTACAAGAAGAAATGATAGATCGTTTTGGCAAGTTGCCAGAACCCGTCAAATCACTCTTAGAAACACACCGGCTGCGGGTTGCCGCCAAGCCGCTGGGCATTATCAAGATTGATGCGCACAGCGAAGCCGCAACACTGCAATTTGAACCACAACCACCGATCGATGCGATGCGCATTATCGAATTGGTTCAGAAAAACAAACACATCAAACTCAACGGACAAGACAAGTTACGCATCAGCGCCAACATGCCCGATCTGGCCGCACGCGTAGCCCAAATTAAGAGCACGATGAAAGCCCTGCACTAATCGTCCGTCACTACACTTCAACATGCAAAACATGAATCTGATCATACAAGGTTTAAATGCTGTCTTAGCGCAGCAAGCAGCAACTATACAAAGCATCGCCCAGATGTCAGGCGCAGAGAAAATCGTACCGATTAATGCCAAGGCAGTTCGACTGGAAAACGTGCAATGCGATACAAAAATCCTGCAAGCAATTCAAGAGTTATGCTTGGTCGAGCAGCTTGATGTGTATCACGGACAAACCCGTCAACTCAGTGACTTTAAGCTGGTCGCGATGGATATGGATTCGACTTTAATCACCATAGAATGCATAGACGAAATCGCCGACATGCAAGGTCTGAAGCCACAAGTCGCAGAAATCACTGAAGCCGCTATGCGTGGTGAAATTGAATTTCAAGAAAGCTTAATCCGTCGTGTCGGTTTACTGAAAGGCTTAGAAGCATCGGCGCTACAGAAAGTTTACGATCAACGCCTGCATTTATCGCTGGGCGCGGAGAATATGCTCAAGCAAGTACAAGCGGCGGGCTTGAAAACTCTATTAGTATCAGGCGGATTTACCTTTTTCACCGATAGAATGAAGTCGCGCTTGAATCTTGACTATACCCATGCCAATGTACTCGAAATCGTTGACGATAAACTGACTGGCAAAGTCATCGGCACCATCGTTGACGCCGACGAAAAGAAACGCACGGTTGAAAAAGTGTGCGCCGAACTTGGTATCAATCCACAACAAACTATCGTCATGGGCGACGGTGCGAACGATTTGAAGATGATGGGCATTGCTGGCTTATCCGTTGCATTCCGCGCGAAGCCTGTTGTACGTGCGCAAGCGAATGTGGCTTTGAATTTTGTCGGCTTGGATGGAGTTTTAAATATTTTGACGGGCTCGCCTAGCTAGTCAAATTTATAGGGCGGTGCAACCCGCGCCGCCAGAATTTTCAAAATATCGCGGTGGCAATTTGAAGCGAGAGCAAATACTTAAACGAATATTTGAACAATACGTCATTAAGATTGATTTACAGCGCGGGTTGCACCCGCCCTTGTATTATGAATGAAGAGTCGGTATTTTCACGGACTCGATGTTTTAACAGTTTTTGATAGGCATATCAGAAACGAGCAACTGGATGCCGTACCCGCCCTTAGGTTCA
>NZ_JACOGA010000017.1 GCF_014284175.1 Affinundibacterium flavidum | reverse complement strand
TTTAACCAAAGGGTGCGCACGGCATCCAGTTGCTCGTTTCTGATATGCCTATCAAAAACTGTTAAAACATCGAGTCCGTGAAAATACCGACTCTTCATTCATAATACAAGGGTGCGCCGTGCGCACCACACACAAGGCTGCTGCTTCGGTGCGCACAGCGCACCCAATCTCACTCCATTTATTCTTAAGTCCAAGACGGCCTCCACCGTTGTTGCGCACTGCAAGGGAGCGCAGGGATGTCAGTATCAGTTTTGTGTAAGTTCTATAGGCTTAGGTCATTGCATTCTACGCATTTGTTTTTATTATTAGTAGAGGTGTGACCTAAATAGGGTGATTTTGTTGTTGAGTGTTTAAACTACGCGCATAAAAAAACGCGAAGCTAGAATTTTTCTAGCTTCGCGTTTTTTTGAATGTGATTTAAATTTTAGTCTAACTTCGCAGCATGTTCCCGCGTCGCATGAAACACCACATCTGGCCAGCGCTCTTGCGTCAATCGCAAATTCACGCCAGAACTAGCGAGGTAGGCCATATTGCCTGCAGCATCATAAGCTACGTTAGCCCCTGCGCTGGAACGTTCAAAATCGGCCAGCATTTTTTTGTCTTCACAAGTAATCCAACGCGCGCTGCTGATGCTGGTGCCTTCGAATACTGCATCAACACCATACTCATTTTTTAAACGACTTGCGACAACTTCAAACTGCAATACGCCGACAGCGCCGAGGATTAAATCACTGCTGACAATAGGTTTGAAAACCTGCACAGCGCCTTCTTCACCCAATTGCTGCAATCCTTTTTGTAATTGCTTGGTTTTGAGTGGATTTAAGATACGTGCGATACGGAAGAAGTCCGGCGCGAAGTAGGGAATGCCAGTAAATTGCAGCAATTCACCTTCGGAAAAACTATCACCGATTTGCATATTGCCGTGATTTGGTAAGCCGATGATATCTCCCGCGTAGGCTTCTTCAACTTGTTCACGTGACGACGCCATAAAGGTGACTACCGACGACACTTTAATGTCGCGATTAATACGTAAATGTTTGAGCTTCATGCCGCGTTCAAAGCGACCAGAGCAGACGCGTAAGAAGGCGATACGGTCACGATGCGCTGGATCCATATTTGCTTGAATCTTAAATACGAAACCAGAGAATGGTTCTTCGGTTGGCGCAACCGTACGCACGGTAGCATCGCGTTCGCGCGGTGCTGGCGCCCAGTCGAGCAGGGCATTCAAAATTTCACGCACACCGAAGTTATTAATTGCAGAGCCGAAAAATACCGGCGTTTGCGTACCCGCCAAAACTGCGGCGAGATCGAAAGGATGCGAGGCACCGTGCACCAGTTCGACTTCCATTTTTAATTGTTCGATTTCCAGTGGGAATAATTCCGCCAAACGAGGATTGTCGATACCTTTGACGACTTCAAATTCTTGATCAGCACGTTCACTTCCTGGCGTGAACAACATGATCTCGTCTTTCAGAATGTGGTACACACCGCGGAAAGTTTTACCCATGCCGATAGGCCAGGTGACCGGTGAGCATTGAATCTTTAAGACTGATTCCAACTCATCCAATAATTCCAAAGGATCGCGAGTTTCGCGGTCCATCTTGTTGACGAAGCTGATGATAGGCGTATTGCGCATACGACATACATTCAGCAGTTTGATCGTTTGTTCTTCTACACCTTTAGCAGCATCGATCACCATCAAGGCAGAATCGACCGCGGTCAATACGCGATAAGTATCTTCGGAGAAGTCTTGGTGACCCGGTGTATCGAGCAAATTGACAACGTGATCGCGATACTCAAACTGCATGACAGAAGAAGCAACTGAGATACCACGTTGCTTTTCAATTTCCATCCAGTCGGATGTCGCATGACGACCACTCTTACGCGCTTTGACCGTACCCGCTAATTGAATCGCACCCGAAAACATTAAGAGTTTTTCGGTGAGCGTGGTTTTACCAGCATCCGGGTGAGAAATAATGCCAAAGGTGCGACGACGTGCAACTTCTTTGCGGATCAGATCGGTGGATACTTTTTTGACAGCAACGACATCTTGTTCGTTGCTATCGTCTTGGGTGCTGATGGAATCGGTCATTGCGGGAGTTCTGTAAGAATAGAATAACCGCGTATTTTAACATGTGATGGAGGGGCTTTTGATTTTGGGCGGGGGGATTCATGCCTTGACTCTTAATAGGAAGTTTAAAAGAGGCGCTCTTACTTTAGCATATTGCATTGATATAACTAAAATAGATCTATATTCTGCTTCCGCAGGTCATCAATCCTGAAATTCTCAAAAGTTTCCTTCTTGTTGAAAATGAGAACTTTTGAGGTCATTTTTTTGGATTTTTGCATGAATAATTTCAAATAATGCAAGTATGTGAGATAGAATTATTGGTGCAAACTTAGGTTTTTTGTTTGAGACTAGCTTCTTTTAGCGTCAACACGTATGTTCAGCGCAGACGTTTGTAAAAACTAGGTTCCGGTCTCTCCTTCGTCATTTCTTCACTTTATGGATGGTATATGGTGCAAGTAAATAAGCGCTGGCATTTGTTTTTTATTTTACGCGCAATGATTTTTTGTCGATTTACTTTATCGTTAGTAATGCCATGGATTATTTGTGTACGTGTGCGTTACTTCATGCCACAGATTTTGAGTCAGTATTTTTGTGAAAATACACATTTCAGATCGAAAAACCTAATTACTTCTTTACTGTTTTTCGTAAGCATCAGCGCATTCAGTTCGACCAATGACAAACTAATTCTAGGTGCTTGGAGTGGTACCGTCGGTAATGACGATGTGAGAGTTTGTTTTGCAGGCTACAACTCAAACTTCTATCGTGTTAGGTATGGGAAAGGGATTGGCCTTGAGTCCGAACAAAAAACGGGGCGTAACAAATGGCACATTTTGGAGGGGCCATATGGTCAACCTGATGATGCGCCAAGAGCTACCTGGCAAGTCAAACTTCTTGATCACAACACGCTCACCGGTTTTCGGACTGACGTCAAGCGCTCGAAGTCTAAATTACCGATACAATTGAAAAGAATCTTGGATGACGAAAAGATCTCCATGCATGATGAATGTGGCATCGCCTTCTACACACCAATGGTGCAAGCCACCGCAATCAAAACTAAGGATGCAAGCTTTTCGGGCAAGCCATATATCGTGATCAGTTCAAAATATGGGAAATCGTTTCAATTGCCAGATACCGATCCCAATGCGCTGACCATCAATGCTATCTATAAAAAGTTGTTAGACGAAGAAGTCGCGGCATCGTACGCTTGCGATATTGATATAAATGGAGCACGAAAAGAAGGGTGGTTTACTAATACATCCCCATTAGTTTGGACTGAGGAATGGTTGGTGGTGCGATACCAATTTGAATATACGTGTGGAGGTGCTCATGGCGATGCGCCTAGAAGTGAAAGAATTTTTGATTTAAAAAACGGCAAACAAGTTGACAGCTGGAGTTGGATCAAAGGCGGGGAACGTGCAGCGAACCCAGATCGTGAACATAGCACAGCACTCCGAAAATTATTGCATAAGTATGGCAAGATGGCGCGAGTCAATCCAAATGTTCAGCATCAAGGAGTTTTTGATTTAAATGCCGTGGGCACTAGCATCGAAAACCCCTATCCAACAACTAATGGCTTGGTATTTACTACTCGATTCGATGTTTGTAGAGCATTAGCGTGCGACGTTTTCATCACGGTGCCATATGCAGCCATCGCCACTCATTTGACTGACGAAGGAAAAATAATGGCCGCAAGTTTTAAGAAACAGTGAGGTAATACGTTTAATGCTACAGCTAAAGTGGCTTGCGTTACAAGCGCAATTAGATGGAGTATTCGCAATGATTATGGGGGGAACTTCGTGTTATGAATGAAGGAGGGAGCGAGTAATATTCTCAGGGTAATTCTGGCTCATTATCTGCCTCATCTTTCGCCAATGCGAATTGAGGCAGATAATTTCACTATATAAAATGGTGGCACGAAGGCGCTTAAAACTCCACAACAGAACGTATCGACTCACCACTCTTCATCAAATCAAAGCCTTCGTTAATTCTTTCCAACGGCAATTTATGCGTGATTAAATCATCGATATTTAATTTGCCTTCCATGTACCAGTCAACAATTTTTGGTACATCGGTACGACCGCGGGCACCACCGAAGGCTGAGCCTTTCCAGACCCGGCCTGTGACTAGTTGGAATGGACGGGTGCTGATTTCTTGACCGGCAGCAGCGACGCCGATGATGATGGATTGTCCCCAGCCTTTGTGGCAGCATTCGAGAGATTGACGCATTGTCGTTGTATTGCCTATGCATTCAAAACTGTAATCAGCGCCGCCATCGGTTAAGCCTATGATCGCATCAACCACATTGCCAACTTCTTTCGGATTGATAAAGTGCGTCATACCGAATTTGCGCGCCATGCTTTCGCGGGCTGGATTGATATCGACACCAATGATTTTGTTTGCGCCTACCATGCGTGCAGCTTGAATCACATTCAGGCCGATACCACCCAAACCAAATACCACCACATTCGCACCGGCTTCGACTTTTGCCGTGAACAAAACTGCACCTACACCAGTTGTCACGCCACAACCGATGTAGCAAACTTTATCAAACGGTGCGTCTTCGCGGATTTTTGCCAGAGCGATTTCTGGAACAACGATGTAATTTGAAAAAGTTGACGTTCCCATGTAATGAAAAATCGGCTTGCCATCAATAGAAAAACGGCTAGTCGCATCAGGCATTAAGCCACGCCCTTGCGTGCTACGTATCGCTTGGCACAGATTGGTTTTTTGTGAGAGGCAGAATTTGCATTCACGGCATTCTGGTGTGTAAAGTGGAATCACGTGATCATCTTTTTTCAGACTCTTCACGCCTGGCCCAACATCGACCACGATGCCCGCACCTTCATGTCCCAAAATGGATGGGAAAATGCCTTCAGGATCTGCCCCGGAAAGTGTGTAGTAATCGGTGTGACAAATGCCTGTTGCCTTAATCTCGACTAAGACTTCACCTGCTTGCGGGCCTTGTAAATCAACTTCTTCAACTGTTAATGGTTTTCCTGCTTCCCAGGCGATAGCGGCTTTTGTTTTCATGAGTTTTCCGTTTGAGATGATGAAATAGAGTGAATTTAATTAAATAAGACTTATGCAAAATTGCACTAACTAGAGCCTGCCCCTGCGAAGGTAGGGGACGAGGCGGTTGCAACGACGCTAGTGTCTGTTTTGCGTAAGTCTTATTAAAGTGTTTGCATGATATTTTAAGCTTAATAGTGATTTCTTATCCTGTCACGTTATTGATTCAGGATTTTTGAAAGATAGTTGAGAAATCAGTTAAAATTCTGTGTTGATTTTTGCAATTTATTCTTGATCTCATATTGTTGGGCAATACTTTGGTCGCGATGAAAATCGCTGGTCGGAGGAACATCCTTTAGAATGCCAAGCTAAGCACGACACAAATCGCGATAGTGGAATTGATATAGTTGAGTTTGTATTGATGTAAAGAGTGGGTGCAGCTGCTTAAGAAGATGACAGCTGTTGATCCAAATGTAGTTCTTACCCTGGAGTTATTATGGCTTTTTCACCCTTCCGTGCAATCGGACAAGGTATTAAATGGATTTGGAATGCAGTTGACGCTAGCCGTCGGTTTGTCATCAATTTAATTTTTCTATTCATCGTTTTATTTCTCGTCATCGGTCTGTTTTCCTCCAATAAGGTCAAGGTTGAAGATAAGACTGCATTGATATTGAATTTCAAGGGCGATCTGGTTGAGCAACATGCAGGTAGCGCCAGCGATGCTTTTTTCGCCGAAGTGCAGGGTGAGAATAAACGTTCAACTCAACTGCGCGATATTTTGACGGTGTTGGATGCGGCAAGCAAAGACCCTAAGATTAACAATGCTGTGCTGTTATTAGATGGCATGCAAAGTGCCGGTCTGCCTATGTTGCGCGAGGTCGCTGCTGCATTGGAGCGTTTTAAAGCTAGTGGCAAAAAAGTGATTGCCTGGGGTTCCAGTTTTGATCAGCGCCAGTACTATTTGGCGGCGCATGCGAATCAAGTCTATATGCATCCTATGGGTAATGTCATGCTCAATGGCTTTGGTCGCTATCGCAATTATTATAAAGACGCTTTGGATAAAATTGGCGTCACGGTCAATGTTTTAAAAGTTGGTACGTTCAAAAGTTTTGCAGAACCATACATTGCAAACGGTCCGTCGCCTGCGGCTGCTGAAGCAGATGCATTTTTGTATAACGCGATGTGGAAGTTTTATACCGATGGCGTAGAAGCTGCACGTCAATTACCGGCTGGCACGATTATGCAGAGCATTGATAATTTGCCAGAAATGCTTAAAGCTGCGAATGGTAGTGTGGCTCAATTCGCAGTCGATGCGAAATTGATTGATGGATTAAAGACCCGTGATGATTTGCGTCAAATGATGTTGGGCATGGGTGTTAAGGACGAACAGACTAAGAGCTTTAAGCAAATTACATTTGATGATTATTTAGAAAATCATCGCTCATTTGGCTTTGGTCCCGCGGTTGCAGTGATTATTGCTGAAGGCGAAATCAGTGAAGGTAATGCGCCACCAGGAGCGATTGGCGGTATGTCGACTGCGAATTTAATACGCAAAGCGCGTGAAGATGAGCAGGTGAAAGCTGTGGTGTTGCGCGTTGATTCACCTGGCGGCAGTGCGTTTGGTTCGGAATTGATTCGTCAAGAATTGGAGTTGACGCGTAAAGCCGGTAAGCCTGTCGTGATCTCTATGGGGAATGTCGCTGCTTCAGGTGGCTATTGGGTATCCATGTCATCTGACGAGGTAATTGCCGATGCTGCGACGATTACAGGATCGATCGGTGTCTTTGCTATTTTCCCAACAGTCGATAAAGTGATGGACAAAATTGGTGTGCATACCGCTGGCACGACGACTACGTGGATGTCTGATGCGTTTAATCCTCTGCGCCCTATGAATCCCAAATTTGGTGAAGTGATTCAGCAAGGTATCAACAATACTTACTATGAATTTACGACGAAAGCGGCAGCAGCCCGTAAAACGACACCAGAGAAAATCGATGCTGTCGCACAAGGTCGTGTTTGGACTGGCGAACAAGCAAAAGAACGCGGCTTAGTTGATCGCCTCGGTAGCTTTGGTGATGCTCTGAAATCCGCCGCTACCCGTGCCAAAATGGGTGCCGATTATCGAGTGACTTATATAGAACGTGAGCCGTCGAAATTCGATCGTTTCTTTAGTATGTTTGGCGACAATGCGGCGCAGGCGATGACAAAAGCGTTTAATGAGAAATTTAGAGTGGCGATTGCTCCGACTGGCATACCTCCGGTTGCCGCAACTGATATGGTCAAAGAATTGAGCTGGTTGGCTGACTTACGAAAAGAAAATCGCTCATATATGGTGATGGCACATTGCATGTGTACCTTGCCATAAATTGCTGATAGCTTGATCTAAGCTGCTGCGATTTTGGATGTAGATTGGATGTAGATAAAATAGATCAAGCACCACGTTGGTACATCAATGTGTTTTCAAGATAGGGAGGCTATATGCCTCCCTTTTTGTTTGCTGAACATTTTTGCGCGCGATGGTGCACGATGGTGCCCGAATATTCTGCAGCTTATTCCGTTGGCGAACTTGGACATGCCATATTCTTAAATATTCAAGTATATTCAGCTTCCAATTTCTAAATGAATACCCAAGAATATGGCTCAGACACTAGCTTAACAAGCGTTTGGTGTTGATTTGGGCGAGATGCGTTTTTAGGTGCAATAGCCAATAAATGGCATGCAAATGATCCATAAATTGTGTTCATTACGATTCAAGTAAAGATAAATTAAGGAATTAAACGATATGAATTTTGGCGAGAAATTAAAACAAATTCGGACAGAAAAAAACCTGACGCAGCCACAAATGGCAGAAGCGATAGGCATAGAACAATCTTATCTTTCTAAATTGGAGAACGATAAATCTGTGCCTTCTGCCGATATGTTTCAGTCGATATTGAAGGCATTGAACCAGGATGCAAATGACTTTTTAAAAGATATCGATAAGAAAATTCTACAAGGACCACTGAAGCAAATTCCTGAAGTGAGTAATTTTTTGAATACGTCAATTGCAGTAAAAGTGCACTCAGTTAAAAAATGGTTACTCAGTTCAGCTGCTGCATGCACTTTAGGGTTTGCCTGCATGCTGGCGGCGAATGATGGAATTTTCTTTAGTAATAATCTGTATAAATATGAGTCCATGGGCGTGTTCTTAGCCGATGAACCTGAGAATATTTTTGACCAGTACGCAAAAATTCTGACTCTGAAAGTCAGTGCAAAACTTATCGCGGGTGAGGAGTTTTCCAAGCTCTTGGCTGAATTTGAGACCAAGCGCAAGCGTCCTGTTGTGGTTGAACAAAATCGTGATCAAGGAACGGTCTATTATCAAAACGTCGACGGTGGTCGTCGCAAATTTGAACTAACAAATGTCCGCCATGTGTTGGCAATGCCGAACAAATATCTGCAGTTTTTGGGAGGAGTTTTGGTGTTCTGCGGCATATTGGGATTTTTTATGGAGTGGCGCTTGCGCAAACTTCAGCCAACTTAAACGTCGTAATGGAATACAAAATAAGTGTGAATAAATCTCATAAGTGATTGCAGTGGTATCTCCTTAGTAAATTGAACTTAGATTTTTTTAGATTAATAGGACAGAAGTCTGTCCAAATTTTTGAAAGGTAGCAGAATGTCAGATTTGAAAACTTTTTTGCTAGTGCGACGACGATGGCTGCGGCTTTGGCGGCAGTGTTTGCTTTGACTGGAGCCAGAGAGCCAGTCAAACATGAACAGTTTGATGAAATTACAGTAGGGCGTATTAATATTGTTGAACCGGATGGTACTAAGCGCATGGTGATTTCGAATCGTGCGCAATTTCCAGGTGATTTTCAACAGGGCAAAGAGCGCCCGAGACCAGATCGTCGTGAATTTGCAGGCATGATTTTTATCAATGAAGAAGGTACGGAAAATGGTGGTTTAATACAAAAAGGAAGCATGACTGCGGATGGTAAAGTGAGTTCTGGCTTATCGTTGACTTTCGATCGCTTCCGTCAGGATCAGGCGTTACAGTTAATTAATAACGACAGTGCGATGCATCAATTCACCGGTATAAAAATTAACGATGTGCCCAATTTTAAAATTACTTCAATGGAAGACATTGATCAGTTTTCTAAAGAGGCAAGTAAATTGCCAGAGGCTGAGCAGCGAGCATATTGGCAGAAATTGTCAAGTGAAGGTCGTCTCAGCGAAAACCGTATTTGGCTAGGAAATACCCGTGATAAAGGTTCTTCCTTGCAGTTGAAAGATGCGAAAGGGCGCACGCGAATGATGTTATTGGTCAGTGCGGCGGGGCAAGCTGAAATATTGATGTTGGATGAGAATGGAAAAACCATCAAGACAATTTCTGCTTTGAATAAAGAGTAGACGAGCCTCGCAGGCCATCGTTGCTCAGTGAAATAATACAAACAATTAGTCCACGCTGTGAAAACAGTCTGGACTAATTGTTTTTGGAGCGCAGAAGGGGGAGTTATTTACTTGTGGAACTTTTTGATCTGACTTATGCTCTAAATATATTTGGGCGCTGCACTCTACCTTACAACTCCCTTTACAACCTCCAGTCTAATTATGAAGCTAACCAGTTTATCTTTGTCTATTGCCCTGATGTTCGCATCTCAAGTTCAGGCGCAAAGTACATTGCCTCCTTCGTCCGAACCTACGACGTTCACCATGAGTTCGGGTACTGAGCGAACAGCAGAGCAATTGGCCATGGTGTTCGAAAAAGCCGATTTGAGTTTAAAACTAGATCCGCAAACGCGTAGTGTGAGTGGTGTTGCGGTATTGAACTTCACGGCCACAGCGGAATTGAAGAGTTTGGTGCTGGAATTGGATAAGAATTTGCCCATAGAATCCGTCGCCATCAATGGCAAAGCCTTAGCAAATGATGCAATCAGTAATCCAGAGGGACGTTTGTATTTAAGCCTGAGTCAAGCATTGAAATCGGGCGAACGCGCTGAAGTCACTATCCGCTATCAAGGTGTGCCGCGAATCGCGAAGCGAGCACCATGGGACGGCGGTTTTGTCTGGAGTAAAACGCTAGCAGGTGCACCTTGGATAGCCTCTGCGGTGCAAGGCGAAGGCTGTGATCTGTTTTGGCCTTGTATCGATCATCCTATGGGAAAACCTAAGCTGATGAGTCTGCATATCAGTGTTCCAGCTCCTTTGGTTGTCGCTGGCAATGGTGTGGCGCAAGGCATGGAGGAACGTGACGGCTGGCGCACTTATCACTGGCAGATCAAGCATCCTAGTACCTATGGGATTGCGATGAATGTTGGTCCGTATGAAGTGCTGGAGGATAGCTATGCGAGCCGCTTTGGCAATCATATTCCTTTGCGTATGTGGCATTTGCCGGGGAATCAGGCGAAAGCGAAAGATCTGATGTCAGAATTCGCACCTATGCTCGATTTCTTTGAAAGTAAATTTGGCCCTTATCCGTTTGGCGACGAGAAAATGGGTGTGGTTGAAACACAGCACTTGGGTATGGAACACCAGACCATCAATGCCTATGGCAATGACTACAAAAAATCGCCGCATGGTTATGATTGGTTGCTACACCATGAATTTGCACATGAATGGTTTGGGAATCAGATGACCAACCAAAATTGGGACGATTTCTGGTTGCACGAAGGTTTTGCCTCGTATATGCAACCCTTGTATCTGCAATATTTACGCGGCGAGCGCGATTATCAGGTTGGCATGCACGAACAGCGTATTCGTATCGTGAATAAATTTCCTATGGTGACCGGGCATTCTATGAGCGAACACGATGTCTCGAATGGACCTGGCAACGATGTGTATTTTAAAGGCTCGCATATATTGCATACGCTTCGCGGTCAGATAGGTGACGACGCCTTCTTCAAAGCCGTCCGATTGTTGATTTATGGTCGTCTGGATCCTAAGCCTGGTAATTTTCAGCCGCGTTATAGTACGTCTAAGGAATTCATACAGATCGTGAATCAGCTGACCAAGAAAGACTGGAATTGGTTTTTCAAAGGATATTTGATGCATGCTACTTTGCCGGAATTGATAGCAGTGAAAGACGGAAATATTTTGCGATTGCAGTGGAAATTGACGGATGCGAGCGCCTTTCCTTTGCCAGTGGAAGTGCGGGTTAACAATAAAGTCGTGAAACTGGCGATGGATCAAGGGCGTGGACAAATCAATTTGCCACCGAATGCAACCTACACAGTAGATCCAGGTTCGAAAGTTCTGAAACATGAACCGCAGATTGATGTCTGGAATGTCGATGTGCAGCAAAGAGCGCGTAACTTTAAAGCAGTCAAATAGATTTTCGAGGTACTTCGTAGATAAAAACCGTCTGTTTTTTCAGGCGGTTTTTTTATCTATGGAAACCTTGCAAGTCCTAGTATCGCCTCAACCCTACCTCTCATCATTTTCTTCTGAAAGTTGGTGTTTGTTTAAGATATACTCGCAACTTTGATTTTTTCGGTCGGCAGTTTATTTTTTGACTGAACTGACTTTTACCAAATTAAAGGATGCCAAATGTCCCACCGTTTTTCTGTTCTTGTAGGTTCTACATTGATCGCGAGTTTGTTTGTGGTTTCCTCAGTGCAAGCGCAAAGCATACAAAAAGGTGCGATTGAGAAATGTAGTAAGAACCTCGGCACTCTCGCAGTGGTTGAGCCGCAAAGCCATATGTTGGCATCCCTTTCCAATTACAAATTAGGATCACCATCGACGATGCTGCGCATGATCGTCGAAGAGTCTGGATGTTTTACTGTCGTTGAGCGCGGCGTCGCTATGCAGAACATTCGTCAAGAGCGCGAATTGGCGTCAGCTGGACAATTGCAACAAGGATCAAACGTAGGTGGTGGGCAATTGCAGGCCGCAGATTTTGTGATGACGCCTTCAGTACAATTTGCCAGTGATACTGGTGGCGTGGGCGGTGCTGTCGGTGGTTTGTTGGGGCGATTTGGCGGTGCTTTAGGTGCACTCGGCGGTCTAGCTGGTGGCGTTAAATTCAAAGAGGCAGAAACGACATTATTGTTAGCCGATGTCCGTTCAGGCATACAAGTGGCTAGTGCTGAAGGCCAAGCGAGCAAGATGGATTTCAGCCTGGGCGGTTGGGGCTGGGGTGGTTTTGGTTGGGCCAGTGCGGGTGGTTATAGTAAGACCCCAGAAGGCAAATTGATCGCGGCCAGCTTGCTCGACAATTACAATAAAATCGTACAGACCGTGCGTAACAAGGATCAGTTAATTCAAGCCACTTCACAAGCATCAAAGAATAATGCGGCGAATTCGATTCAGGCAACTGCACCTTCACAAGTTGCAGCACAACAATACTCACAAACTGCGGCACCCTCAGTGAACTCGCCAACAGTCGCTAAATCAAGCGCAAGCCCGGGTTTGGTTGGTATGTATAGCGTGAAATTTGCTGGTGATGATGAAGGTACCGTGAATGTCATGATCAACAAAAATGGCAGTGTGACTGGGATGGGCAAGTCGACCAAATACAATTTCAATTTTAATGTCGCGGGTACTGTGAGCCCAGACGGGGAAATGAGTTTGGCTGGTAGCGGCAAAGCAGGGAATGCCAAATTTATGGGTAATGTCGATTTGCAGACCGGTACTCTCGTCGGCATGTGGCAATGGGACGGCAACCATGCAGGCCAGGGGACGTTTAGCGGACAGAAGCTATAAGTTAGTTTATAAGTCAGCTGATAAATCAATTGATGGCAATAAAAGCGCACGTTGTTCTATCAGCGCAAAAAATAGAAGAGCAGACCTAAGGTCTGCTTTTTTATTGCACGTATAGTTGTCGTCATTTTTTGGCTCTCAGTCATTCCAAAGTCAGATCGTAGTTTGCCCCAGCAAGCATGCCAAAATTTTATTAAAATGTGTCGTAAATTCAACGGATTTTTTCCGTAACTTCTGATCAAAGATGAGTTTGTGCCTGATCGTTGACGAAATGGATTGACACCTGCTTTTGCCCCTTGGATACTGGATTTGTTTCAGAAAAGAATCACTTTCTAGTGTTCAATCGCAAAGGAAGTATAGGTGTGAAAAATATCCAGCTTAAGCTATTTTTGCCATTCGCAATTGGTGTGCTGGTATTGCTGCCTGCTCTCTTAATCACGTGGTTTGGTTATCGAGCTGCGCAGCAGACTGCAATTGACGCTGCTAATGCCGTGATGGCGCAGGCAAGCATACGTGCGAGCGATGCTGCGGATGCCGATTTGGCTGAACCTACGCGACTCTTGAATTATTTTTCCAGTTACGGCGACGCAGTCAATGGCGAACCAGATCCGCAAAATTTTACGAGTCTAGATCGCTTTGAAGAGGTTGCCTGGCGGGCGATGCGCAGCACTCGACTGGTGAAATTCTTGGGATTTGCCAACTTGTCCGGTGAATATCGGGCAATTAATGTGTATGACGATGATGCCTTGCCCGAAGTTTTGGTTCTCAATCCTGGGGAGGAATTCAGGCGACATTTTCGCAGCGCATATCCACTTGATAGACGGATGATGATAGGCAAAGATAAGCAAGCCTATGTTGCCAATTCCAGACCTTGGTTTAGCGCCGCTATGCAAGCATCGGACCCCACAGGCATAAGAAGTGATCGACGTGCTTGGACCGATGTTTATCCTTCTTTTTCTCGTAATCAATTGCAAGTCGCGCATTCGACGGTCGTGCGTAACACCAAACGTGAAATTATTGGTGTTGTGGCGTTGGATGTTTCTTTCAAATTGCTCAGTACCTCGCTGCATAATTTGGAGATCAGCCCGAACGCTATCGCATTTATTGTCGATAGCAAAGGCGACCTAGTTGCAACTTCAGTGGAAACTATGCTGCTGGGCGCACCGGACGTGCCCAAAATTTCTGCTTTGCAAGCAAACTCGCCTTTGATCAGAAATGCCATGCGCTACTTGCCGGAAAGGATTAAGACTAGTCGCAAAAGTAATCAAAGTAACCTAGGCAATTCAGGTAATTCAGATAAATTTGAGAACAATCTGTGTAAAGAGTCAGGTATTTGTGAAAATTTTCAATTTGAATTTAACGAAAAAACTTATCTTGCGCATG
This sequence comes from Affinundibacterium flavidum, assembly GCF_014284175.1. Taxonomy (GTDB): domain Bacteria; phylum Pseudomonadota; class Gammaproteobacteria; order Burkholderiales; family Burkholderiaceae_D; genus Undibacterium; species Undibacterium flavidum. The sequence goes on along the minus strand of NZ_JACOGA010000017.1, from coordinate 126,757 downwards.
CTTTGGTACTGAATCAAGGTAGCAGCGCAACATCTAATGCCTTGGCAGTACATCAAGCGCAAGACCTGAATTTTCCCGATTGGCGTTTAGTCATTGCCTTGCCTGCGGATGACTTTAATTATGTTATTAAGCAAAAAGGCCAAAAGACCTTAGCATTGGCAATTGTGTTGGCCTTGATTGCCTCAGCGTTTGGCATTTGGTTTGCTAATCGCCTTAATCACAGCATCAGCGGCATTGCCCGGGCCGCCGTAAAGTTAGGGCATGGTGAGTTGAATCTTGGTGTGATACGTACGAGTTTTGCCGAATTTAATCAGATCAGTAATGAACTGGGCCACACCGCGGACGCCTTGAGAAGATCACACGATGCTTTGCTGGCACAAAATGCTGCCTTGGAAGAACGTGTTCGTGCGCGTACGATTGATCTTGAACATCAGACTGAACAAGCCTTGCAGGCTGCGAATGCGAAGGCTGCCTTTCTCGCGACCATGAGTCACGAAATTCGTACTCCTATGAATGGTGTGATAGGTATGACTGACTTGTTGTCGGGAACTGTATTAACTGCTGAGCAATCTGACTACGTTGATACGATACGTGCGTCGGGGGATGCCTTGCTGACGATTATTAATGATATTTTAGATTTTTCAAAAATTGAATCGGGAAAAATGACTTTGGAATGCGAACCATTTTCACTGCAACAAATGATAGAGGATTGCATTGCGCTCATGGCGACCGCAGCGAATCAAAAAAAATTGGAACTGCTGTATGAATTCGATACGGATGTGCCTAAATTTATTTGGGGCGATATCACACGGGTTCGCCAGATCGTTTTGAACTTATTGAGCAACGCAGTGAAGTTTACTGAGCATGGCGACGTCATTATTCACGTCACTAAACCAAATCCTATGAATGGTCTGGATGCGAATAATCTAGTGCAAATTCATGTGCGTGATACGGGAATTGGGATTCCTGCCGATAGTGTCGAACATCTATTTTCCGCATTTACACAGATTGATGCTGCTACAACCAGAAAATATGGAGGAACCGGGTTGGGGCTTGCGATTAGTCGACGTCTCGCCGAACTCATGGGTGGTGACATACAGCTGCAAAGTGAAGTTGGTCAGGGCAGTGTGTTTAGCGTATTGATTCAAGCTGACGCCTATGACGATGAAGCCGCAGTGAATGCCAACCCGAGTGATATGGCGGCGCGTGAACACCTCAGATCTTTGCAGGGAAGAAAAGTATTATTGATTGATAAGAATGCGCAAAGCATGCGGATCATGTGCAATCGATTGCGCAATTATGGAATGCAGGTTCAAACAATACATTCACTGGAGCAGGTCGGTACGATTGTTTCAGATGCACTTATTGCAGGAGCGCCTCAAGTAGATGAGGCATTGGATTTGGTGATTATCAATATTGATCAGCATCAGATACCGGCTAAAGATTATTTGCAATCGATACGTTCCCATGCCAATTTGGCGCAGTCAGCGGTCTTAGCTTTGATATCGCAAGCGGATAGTTGTGAAGATGAACTTGATCAATTTGGCGCAGCTCATCTACTCAAACCTGTGCGTGAATCTCATTTGGCGGAAGCCTTGTTGCAGTTGCTGTTTGATTCTCAAAGTGCAGGGCTTCGGAAACATCCGGTGGAAGAGGAGCGGCGTAGTGGCCTGCCTACCTTGGGACAACGCTTTCCATTGCGGATGCTGATTGTTGACGATAATCCGACCAATCGTAAAGTAGCCAGCATGATGTTAGAACGCTTGGGTTATCAAGCAAAAACGGCAAATGATGGTAGGGAGGCGGTCGATCACATATTAGCGGCAGATGCTTCGCGTGAAGCATTTGATATCGTTTGGATGGATTTGCATATGCCTGTGCTTGATGGTTTAGAGAGTACAAAAATAGTGCGTAGTTCGGCGATCAAGCAACCGACAATTATCGCGGTGACCGCCGCTGCTATGCATGGCGATAAAGAAATTTGTTTGCAATCTGGCATGGATGACTATGTTAGCAAGCCACTGGAAAGCAAAGAATTGCAGTTGGCTTTAGAGCGTTATTTGACGGGGCACGGTTTTGAAATACGGCAACATGAAGTCACTGAACCTAAGGCGATCGACGCCAACGAACGCGACAATCAGCACACGCATTTTGATCCAAATCGGTTTATGGCATTTTGTGAAGGAAATCCTGCCTATCGAAATACATTCGTGGGTTTGATTCAAAATATGGTGAACAAGAGCCCTGATCAATTTGAACACGCGCTGCAGGCCTGGAAAGAATCCAGAATGGAGGAAGCGGCTAGAATTTTCCATACCATGCGCGGATCGATGGGGACACTGGGTGCGATCGTTTTTGTGGATACTTCACGAGAACTCGAAACTGCGATTAAGACTGGGCAAACGGAAGAAGTGAATCGCTTATTCGTAGAGATAAAGTTTGTTTTAGATTTAACATTGGCACAGGCACAACAATGGCTAAATCAACAAGCCGGCGAGTGAATAATTCGTTGGATATGAGCGTGGGGACTAGCTTTTCGCTATAATCCTCCCCTTTCCTTTGCCTGTCTTTGATCCTGTCACAGTCTTTGTCACAGTATTTGCCACCTAAGCGCCGCCATGACCCTACGTATCAATGAAATCGAATTACTCTCGCCCGCAAAAACCGTAGAAATCGGTCGCGAAGCAATCTTGCACGGGGCAGATGCGGTGTATATCGGCGGTCCTTCATTTGGCGCACGTCACAATGCTAGTAATGAGATTAGTGAGATAGCGAAGTTAGTTGAGTTCGCGCATCGTTATCACGCCAGAATTTTTGTCACGCTCAATACGATTTTGCACGATAGCGAATTAGAGACTGCGCGTCAGTTAATTACGCAATTTTATGATGCTGGTGTCGACGCCTTGATTGTGCAAGATATGGGCGTGATGGAGCTGGATATTCCGCCGATTCAGATTCATGCCAGTACGCAGTGTGATATCCGTACACCTGCAAAAGCACATTTTCTAGGCGCATCGGGTTTCTCTCAATTAGTGTTAGCGCGCGAGCTCACTTTAGAGCAAATTAAAGCGATCAAGGCACAGACCAACACACCATTAGAATATTTCGTACATGGTGCTTTGTGCGTGGCGTTTTCTGGTCAGTGCTATATCTCACATGCGAAAGATGGTCGTAGCGCAAACCGTGGCGATTGCTCGCAAGCCTGCCGTTTGCCCTACACCTTGACCGATAACACTGGTGGCGTGGTCGCCTACGACAAGCATTTATTGTCGATGAAAGACAATGATCAAAGTGCGAATTTGGAAGCCCTATTAGACGCAGGAATTCAATCCCTAAAGATTGAAGGGCGCTACAAAGATATGGGCTATGTGAAGAATATTACGGCGCATTATCGTTTGTTATTAGATGAAATTTTAGAACGTCGTCCTGAATATTATCGTGCATCGAGCGGACACACGCAGGTGGCCTTCACACCCAATGTGGATAAGACTTTTCATCGAGGGCATACGGCTTACTTCGCGAATGGGCGCTTAGATAATATTGGTGCTTTTGATTCCCCTAAATTTGTGGGTCTGCATATCGGCTATGTAACGCGTTTAGGTCCGGATTGGTTTGAAATGGAAACCAACGAAGATCTGGCAAATGGCGATGGTCTCAATTACATGCATAAGCGTGAAGTAGTTGGTGTCCATGCCAACACGGTTGAAAAAAAATCGACAAATGATAATGGTACGATCTGGCGCGTACATCCGAATGAAAAGATGGCGGAATTCGCCAGCCTCAAAGTAGGCATGTCAGTCCATCGCAATCGTGATCAGCAATGGGAAATGGCCTTAACCAAAAAGTCTTCTGAGCGCAAAGTTGGTTTGTGGTTGAGCTTATCCGAAACTGAAAATGGTTTAAGTCTAAAGTTGTCGGATGCTGATGGTATAGAAACCAGCACCACCATTGAATTGGCGCTAGAACCTGCACAGCAAGCCGACAAAGCAGAAGCTAGCCTGCGCGAAAGCCTTGCAAAATTGGGCAACACCATGTTCTATCTTGAGCAGCTCGATTTACATCTGAGCCAAGCTTGGTTTGTGCCTTCATCGGTGATCAATGCGTTGCGACGCGATGCCGTGACAAATCACGAGCAAGAGCGTGTCAAGTTATGGCAGCGTCCACTACGCGAAGCAGCGCAACTACCTTTAGTTGCGTATCCAGAAACCACGCTGAGTTATTTAGCGAATGTGTATAACCATAAGGCGCGCGAATTCTATCAAAAACACGGCGTCCAATTAATTGCGGCTGCCTACGAGTCTCACGAAGAAGCAGGCGAAGTACCGTTAATGATCACCAAGCATTGCTTACGTTTCTCATTCAATTTGTGTCCCAAACAGGCGAAGGGTGTCACAGGCGTACAAGGTCAGGTAAAAGCTGAACCTATGACCTTGGTGAATGGTGATGAAAAATTCACGTTGCGCTTTGATTGCAAACCTTGCGAAATGCATGTGATGGGCAGCATGAAGCCACACATCCTGAAATCACCGCCACCAACGACGGTCACGAGCCCTTTAGTGTTTCATAAGAGTAGGCCACAGTAATGTGCGGTTTGAAGCTTCATACACAATGATTCGTTAGCATTTGTGTTGGTAGCATTTGAATAAGTAGTATTCGTCCATTCGGACTTTGGTTCACTAAGACAACAATAAAAAACGACAGCTTTTATGCTGTCGTTTTTTCGTTTGGGCGCGGAGTTTTATGTTGTCGATATTAAATAAAGTTTTGACTTTTTCAAAAATAAATCTTGAATTTGCAAATTTACTGTATTAGTATATGCATACAGTATGTTTTTTGCCGTAATTTCATGTGATGACTGTATTTTTCGATGCTAAGAAGACGTTCTTATGACTATATCTAGAGATTTACCAGTCGATATTTTTTTGATTTCTACTGGAACCAGCGAACCTATTTATCGACAGATGGTGGAGCAACTACGCCGTCAGATTTTAGGTGGGCAGGTTCGAGCAGGCGATGCCATGCCTTCGGTACGCGAAGTCGCAAGTACTCTGGGCGTGAATCCAATGACCGTATCAAAGGCTTATAGCTTATTAGAAGCGGATGGCTGGCTAGCGCGCCGTCGTGGAATGGGCATGATCGTTGCGCAACGTGAATCACAATTCGAACAGGCTGAGAGTCGCTTGCAATTGATACGCCCAAGCTTAGAGCAGGTGGCATTGGAATCACAACAATTGAAGTTGGCGCCTGACGATGTGTTGCAATTGTTTAGTCAGATTTTGCGGTCTGATTCTTAGTAGAGATTTGGTTAAATTTGGGCAAGCAAGATTCAGTGAGATTCAGTGAGATTAATTTTTTCCTTTTAATCCATCGTATTTTTTAGGTCGTAGCGTCAAATAGTTTATAAATTTAGGAGAGAGTTTCATGCAGTTTTTTCAGAAAACAAAATCAACGATATTGAATGTTTGCGTAAGTAGTATTTTTAGCGCTGCTTTCGTTTTTAGTCCATCAAGTCAGGCTCAAGTATCTGCAGCGACGACACCAGCAGAGACTGGCGCGAAAACAGCGGATGCCGCAACCCGTGGATTACTATTTGAAATCAAATCTGGCGATAGAACGGCGTATTTATTTGGATCGATACATATCGCCAAAGCAGATTTTTATCCTATGTCACCCAAGGTTGAAATGGCCTATCGGTTTGCCGATACGGTCGCGATTGAAGCTGACGCCTCCGATGCCGCCGCGGCACAAGCGATCATGCCCAAGTTAATGTATGTCGCACCAGATAAATTGGAAAATCATTTGACGCCAGCGACCTGGTCAAATTTTCAAAGTGTATTCGGACCGGGATCTGCACAAATGCAGGCTTTGAAGCCCTTTATGATCAGTTCTGCGATTGCCGTTCAGGTGGGAATGCAAATGGGTTTAGACCCTGCACAAGGGATTGATATGCATTTCATTCAACGTGCAAAGGCTGATAAGAAATCTTTGGTGGAGTTAGAAAGTTTGGGGTTTCAAGCTGATATCGTTAGTAATCTGACGGATGAAGAGAGCGATTCTCTGATCTCGTCCTTACTCGATTCGATCAAGAAACGTGAGATGACTAAAGAATTAGAAGGCATCGTTGCGAGCTGGAAAGCAGCGGATGCCGAAGCTCTAGCGAAATTGTTTACTGATTCAGCCCAAAAAGACCCAGCGTCAAAACGCTTGATGAAACTGTTGATGGATGATCGCAATGAGGGAATGGCCGCCAAGATTCAAAACATGATGACTGCTGGAAAAAAATTGATGGTCGTCATCGGTGCAGGTCATCTTGCTGGCGAAAAAAGCGTAGTCGATTTGCTGAAGAAACAAGGCATGACGGTGACGCAGATTCGTTGATCAATGATGAAAATTGTTGAGCGTAGTTGACCTTCATTTGATTGCTGCTCGAAGAACTTGAGCGGCAATCAAATGAACAAACAAAAGAGCAGCAAAGTTGAGTGGAAAAAAGTTAATAACAATTATAAGCAGTGATAAGCAGTGATCAGCAGTAAAAACCAGACAGAAGATCAGGATAAAACTATGCAAGCACCTATCAGTATTAAAGGCCTCAGTAAGCAATTCAAACCACATCGTGTTTTAAAGAATCTGGATTGGGAAGTGGAAGCAGGTAGCATCGTCGGCTTGTTGGGACGAAATGGTGCCGGTAAATCGACACTGATCGAATGCCTGCTGGGTTTGCGTGATGCGGAGTCGGATAGCGAAGTGCGTTTGTTTGGTGAAGACGTCCGCCATTTGTCGGATGCCACCAAAGCCAAGATTGCCTATGTACCTCAAAATAGTGAATTGTTTGAATGGCTAACACCACGTCAGATGTTGAACTATTTTAAAGCGCTCTATCCACGCTGGAACGATGCCAAAGTGGATGCTTTGATGCAGCGTTGGGATCTGCCGTATGACAAACTGATTAGCAAATTCTCTGGCGGACAAAAGCAGCGGCTATCGATTATTCGTGCTTTGGCACATGAGCCTGAGTTATTGATATTAGACGAACCCGTTGCCAGCTTGGATCCAGCAGGACGCCGTGATTTTCTGCGCGAGATTGTCGATAGTGTCATCGATCAAAATACCACTATCGTATTTTCTACGCATATCTTGTCTGATCTTGAGCGGGTCGCGATGAAGGTAGCATTCCTGGCGAATGGACGTATCGTTCACCAACAACTCTTAGATGATTTGATGGAAGTGAGTTTGCTGGTAACTGGACCGTCAAGTCTAATCTCGCAATTAGGTCCACAGAAAATTTTGCAAAGCACCTATTTGCAGGATGGAAATACACGATTGTTGGGGCAATGGAACGCTGCACAAAGTGCGGAATTGCTCTCTCGTAGTGACATTCGCGTTGAACGTTTAAGCCTTGAAGATTTGTTCATAGAGATGACCAAATGAAAAACATTCTCAATATCTGGATGCAACCGGTGTATGCACGCCTGAATATGGAGAGTAGAAAATCCTTAATTCTCGTCATGGCATTCTTTCTCTTAGCAGGTCAACTGATCGCATCGAGTTTATACTTTTGGTCTGCTAAGAAGCCGGATGTCGACATTTTTGGTTATGCTTTTTTGTTTAGTATTGCCGCTCTGATCGTCATCGTGTTCTTTACCTGGTATGTGATGTTAGCTCAAAACATAGGCCTGCAATATTCTCCGGCGAATGCACGATTGGTGCCGGCGATACGGCGTCATTTACAAATAGCGATCATTATTCCTATTCTGTTTTGTGCCTTGCTCGCGGGCTTGGCAGGTCGTTTGATCGTGCATGAGTTCTCTGTATGGCCCATGTTTGTTTGTGTTGCCGTGATGGTTTTTTTTACGATCATTGTACGGACACAATGGGCAGTCGTTCCCTTGGTTTTGTGTTTTCAAGTTCCAGCAATAATGCAGCGCGCAGGCATCGAACACTTTGATAAATATTTGGAACGTAGCTTAGGTATCTCTTTTTCAGTTCTTTTGTTGTTGGCAATCCCTGTGATTATTTATGCGGGTATATATTGGATTTTTTCGATACGGGATGAAGCGCTGTTTAATATGCATAAGCGGACTCTTGCGCTACGCGCAGGTATTGCCGGAACACGAATCAATGAAAATCGTGTATCCCTTAGCCTGGCGACGGTGTTCTTAGTATGGATGAAGCACTGCGTGGTGCGTGGCCTGCGTGAGCCTGGAAGTGTCCAAACTCTAAAACGCTTGCATGGTTTTGTATTCGGACCGCGTGTACATTGGACGACGATTTGCCTGCAAGTGCTTGCAATGTTGGCCTTGGGAATTTTTTCGGTATTCTTGTTGGATACATTTTCGATCAAGAAGGATCATGATTTCTTGACCGGATTCTCGTTCGGTTTTGGTGGGGTTTTGTTGGTTGCTCAGCCTCTATTTTTTACGTTCTTATTGTTTTATACCATGTACCAAACGCGGTATGAGCAGGCCTTACTTCAATTGGTGCCAAATCATGTAGGAAATGCTGCTTTAGATCAAATGCTGATGCGTTACTTATTGCGGCAATTTTTTATCTTATATGGTCTGAGCGTGCTGGTTTCTGTACCGGTCTGCATTTTTGTATTGCATGGTGGTCTTCAGGCGGCAAGTTTGGTGCTATTCCTGAGTTGCTTGTTTCCCTTGGTGTCGGCAGTCGTTTTTAATTACGCCAAGATGAAAGCCTTAAATGACCATCCTATGTTGAAGATAGTGATTATTTGTCTGTTGATATTTGTGGTTGGCATGACTCTAGGTCTAACGACGTCATTGACTTTAATTTGGTGGTATAGCGCAGCGGTTCTTTGTGCCACATTGATTTGGCTGAGAAAGACAATGAAAATGAATGCGAGCGCAATCATGTTTCCAACCGGACGCTCGGTGTGATGTGAGCCAGTTGAGTAAGTTGAGTAAGAGGTAGAGCGACGACTCGTTGCGATATTGAAGCGAACTTACAAAAACTCGGCGATCAGTTTCACCAATTCTTCGCCGTAGCTTTCTAATTTTTTAGCGCCAACGCCAGTCACGCCGCGTAAGTCATCGAGGGAGCGTGGTTTGGCTTTGGCAATTTCACGCAAAGTAGTATCGTGAAAAATAATGAAAGCGGCGGTATTGTGTGCTTTGGCAGTTTCCACGCGCCACCAACGTAGGCGCTCAAAAATCACTTGTTCGCTATCCGACAGATTTGCTTCAGAAAAATCTTTCGCAGATTGGCGTTTGTGTTTGACAGCTTTTTCGGCCTTCTTGTATTGACGCAGTTGTATGCTGGTTTCGCCACGTAATACGGCACGTGAATCTTCGGTGAGTTTGAGTGAGCTATAGTTTTCGTAGTCAACTGAAACTAAGCCTAAGGCAATCATCTGCCTTAACATAGCACGCCATTCGGCTTCGCTTTTATCGGAGCCTATGCCGTAAGTCGAGAGCTGGTCATGTCGCCACTGCTTGACGCGTTCAGTATCAATTCCACGTATCACATCAATCACATGACCAGCCGCAAAGCGCTGATCGACACGATAAATTGTCGACAGGATTTTTTGCGCAGCGACCGTACCATCGAAAGAGCTGGGTGGTGACAGGCAAGTATCGCAATTGTCACAAGGCTGTGAGCTTTGACCAAAATAATCGAGTATATGCACGCGTCGACAATTTAAGGTTTCACACAAACCCAACATGGCATCGAGTTTGACACCTTGCACTCGCTTGAAGGTTTCATTCGCCTCAGATTCGTCTATCATGCGGCGTTGCTGTACTACGTCCTGCAAACCATAGGCCATCCACGCATTTGCGCTGGCACCATCGCGTCCGGCACGACCCGTTTCTTGATAATAGCCTTCTATGCTTTTGGGTAAATCCAAGTGCGCCACAAAGCGCACGTCGGGCTTGTCTATGCCCATACCAAAAGCAATAGTAGCAGTCATGACGATGCCATCTTCGCGCAGGAAGCGTGCTTGATTTCGATAGCGCTCAGATTGCTCCATACCTGCATGATAGGGTAGAGCAGTGATGCCGTTTTCATTAAGAAATTCAGCGGTTTCTTCAACTTTCTTACGCGACAAACAATACACAATACCGGCGTCACCGCTGTGTTGTGCGTTGATGAAATCCAACAATTGTTTGCGCCCATTCGCTTTTTCAACGATTTGATAGCGGATGTTTGGACGATCAAACGACGACACAAACTGCATCGCATTTTCTAATTGCAATCGGTGAATAATTTCATCACGAGTTTGTTGATCTGCGGTCGCCGTTAAAGCAATGCGTGGTACATCGGGAAAGCGTTCATGTAATACGGAAAGCTTGATGTATTCAGGGCGGAAATCATGTCCCCATTGTGAAACGCAATGGGCTTCGTCGATAGCGAATAAAGCCAGTGGTGTCACGCTTAATAATTCAAGACAGCGTTGCGTCATCAAGCGCTCTGGCGCGATGTACACCATGTCGAGTTCGCCTTCGCGCATCATGCGTTCTATTCGCATCGCTTCATCGAAGCTTTGAGTAGAATTCAAGAATGCCGCCCTGACTCCCACTTCCGCTAATGCATCGACCTGATCTTGCATTAAAGCGATCAAAGGTGAAACCACCACTCCCACGCCATGACGAATTAAGGCGGGAATTTGATAACACAGAGACTTACCGCCACCAGTCGGCATCAACACTAATGCGTCACCACCCTTGACTACGTGGTCAACAATTTGCCCTTGCTGAGAGCGAAATGCGGGATAGCCGAATACCGTCTGCAATAGGTGCAGAGCTTGATCTTGTTCCGGCGTAGTTATTTGCAGCATCGTGATGTAAAACTTATTCAGCCCAAGTGATGACGCCAGTGTAAGCGGTAATCAGAATCATGCAGCCGAAGGCAATTCTATACCAGGCGAATGCGTTGAAATTGTGGCTACTGACGTAACGTAATAACCAACGCACGCAAAAGAAAGCGGAAATAAACGCTGCAACTGTACCCAGACTGAACATAGGAATGTCGGCACTGGAGAGTTCATTGCGCGCTTTGTATAAGGAGTAAACCGTCGCACCAAGGAGAGTGGGAATTGCGAGAAAAAATGAAAATTCGGTAGCTGCTTTGCGTGACATACCAAACCACATGGCGCCAATAATTGAAGCACCTGAGCGACTAGTTCCTGGAATGAGCGCGACCGACTGTGCCAAACCTATCTTGATTGCATCAATTAGTCGCATATCATCGATACTCTCGACTTGCGATGGACGCACTTGAGTTTGCTGTTGATGGCGTCGTTCTGTCCACAAAATAAACAGTCCACCTAAAATAAAGGCCAATGCGACAGGGACAGGTTTGAACAGATAGGCTTTGATTTGTTTGCTAAATAAGAGGCCAAGAATGGCAGCAGGCAAAAAGGCGACAAACACATGCATCGCAAATCGTTGCGCTTTAATATCGCTGCCTAAGCCCATCACAACCTGTGCAATTCTTTGGCGATATTCCCAGCACACGGCGAAAATTGCGCCAGCCTGAATAACGATTTCAAATACTTTGATTTTTTCCCCAGTGAAGTCGAGCAGGCTACCCGCCAAGATTAGATGGCCTGTAGATGAAATTGGCAAGAATTCCGTCAAGCCTTCCACAATACCCATGACAATGACTTTAAGTACGAGAATGAAATCCATAGTGCGCTGTAGGGATAGGTTAGGGATAAAGTTAGGGAATAAAAATTGAAGGCACGAAGCTTATCATGCGACGCTGTTGTTTGAATTGAAATTTATGCACTTAGTTGGCTTTTGAGTGTGGTGCAGTGGCAGTTTCTAAGTTGCTCAACCACAGAATCGCTTGTTGTTTAGATGTTCCGCACATTTCCACCGAGGCTTGCAAGCCAGAGCAGCAGTCAGGACGTTCGGCTTGTCCAAAAATCGCACATCGCAAATCACTCGTTAATTGCACACAAGCAACGCCTGCTGGCTTGCCATTGGGCATGCCGGGAATAGGGCTGGAAATCGAAGGTGCGATACAGCAGGCGGCGCAGTGTGGTCGGCAATTCATAGTGTTAAGACAGTTTCAAACCAGTATTCTATCTGAATGTACTGGTATCTATGTCTTGTTTATGCGTGTGTTTTTAGCCAAGTTGAAGGTCGAGACTTGACCATTTCCATCCCACAGCTTACATTACTGACTCTTGAGTAAGTTAATTTTTGAGTGTTTTTTGTCATGATGTCATGTCCATTTAAGCCGCGTTGGGAAAGACGTAAAGACGCACGTCCACAAGAATTGTTGGATGCGGCTTTAGATCACTTCGTTGCGCGCGGTTTTGCAGCGACACGTTTGGACGATGTTGCCAAGTCGGCTGGCGTTTCTAAGGGAACTCTTTATCTCTATTTCAGTAGTAAAGAAGAATTGTTCAAAGCAGTAGTGCGCGAGTCGATAGTGCCTCTGCTGGGTGAAGCGGAAAGTCTGATTGAGCAGTATGAGGGGAATAGTGAAGAGCTGTTCCGATTGGTGATGACGACGTGGTGGGAGAATGTCGGCGCATCTAAGCTCTCAGGCTTGCCTAAGTTAATGACCGCAGAAGCGGGAAATTTCCCAGAATTGGCAAAGTTTTATCAAGAAGAGGTCGTCGATCGCGGTGAAAAACTGGTAGCAACCATGCTTAAGCGTGGCATAGCCCGCGGAGAGATTCGTGAAATGGATTTAGAGTTGGCGCCCAGAATTTTGGTTGCGCCGATGATTATGATGATGTTGTGGAAACATTCGAATGGTGTGTGTTTCGTTGAGCCAGAAAAACTGGGCGGATATCTAGACTTTTATATTGATATGGCGCTGCGCAGTGTCTTAATTGATAAGCCTATCAATTAACAACACGCATTCCGTTACATTACAAATTTTTGATTTACATCTGTTTTCGCGTATTTATTTGTTGAATATTGGCTGAATTGACGATGAAGGCCCTAAAACTCGCAGGAAAAGCTTTTTTTGTAGTAACGCTTTGATAAAATGCGACTCTTAGATTTTTTTAGTTAATTGCGGGAAGTTTTACTACTTCATTCGTCAATTACTTATTTTTAAATTAATGCAACGAGAAACTACCATGAACATCGAACAAGCCCGTTTTAACATGATTGAGCAGCAAATTCGTCCAACTAACGTCAGTGCACCTGAAGTATTGGAATTGCTGGGCATTGTAAAACGTGAAAACTTTTTTCCGGCGACGCAAGTGAGCTTGGCATTTATGGATACAGGCTTGCCATTGGCAGGTGGTGTGGTTTCTCTCAGTCCGAAATTAGAAGCGCGCATAGTGCAAGAAGTGGCAACAAAAAAGACTGATTCAGTGTTGGTGATTGGTGCAGATAGTGGTTATTTGGCAGCCTTATTGGCGCATCAGGCACGCCATGTGACTGTGATGGAAGCGATGCCAGAAATCAAAAATTTGGCGCAATCGAATATCGCAAAAAATGGTATTACCAACGTGGATGTGCAATGGGGCGATGCCTTGCAAAATGCTAACTTCGCCACATTTGATGTGATCGTTGTAACCGGTTCTTTAGAATCTTTGCCAGAAAGTTTGCAAGGGCAACTCAATGTCGGTGGCCGTTTATTTGTTGTGGTCGGTAAAGCACCTGTCATGACAGCAAAATTGATTTCGCGTGAATCAGAATTGTTTTTTAACACAACATCATTGTTTGAAACGTCGGTACCGGCTTTATCACAAGTCACCCCAGCATCGACTTTCACACTATAATGTGATCAAATTAATTATATAAAAAATCTCTATGCAACATATTACTGCTCCCGAATTAGCGCAAAGACTGGCAGATTCTGCTAAAAAAATGCCTTTATTGTTAGACGTTCGGGAACCTTGGGAGTATGAAACTTGTCATATCCCTCAATCGCAGTTGATGACTATGCATAGTGTGCCATTAAGGCTGGAAGAGTTAGATCGTGATGCCGAGATAGTCTGTGTTTGTCATCATGGTGGACGTAGTATGCAGGTTGCACATTTCCTTGAGAGAAATGGCTTTAATCAAATCATCAATTTGACCGGTGGAGTACACGCGTGGGCATTGCAAGTTGACACTTCTATGCCCACCTATTAGGAGTTGTCTACGAGTTTCTTTAGTGGTGCTAAAGATCTCAACATGATTGATTTGCCCTCGTGAATGCCGTGTTTTTGCAATGGTGATTGTTGCAATCTGGCAGACGATATTTAATTTTTTTCGGAGCATTTTATGCGTAAATCTATTATCGCTACATTCATTGCTACCGCATTTATTTCTTTAAATGCTGGTGCTAGCGATCTGCTGCAAATTTATAAAGAAGCCTTGGTTAATGATGCCCAATTTAGTAGCGCAAGAGCTGCTAAATTGGCTGGCCAAGAACGTTCTGTGCAAGGGCGTTCTGGTCTGTTGCCGAACATAGGCTTAAGTGCTGGCGTGACAAAAACCCATTCAGAATTTAATCCAGATGTTGGCCCAACCGTCACAAGCAATAGCACAGGTCGTTCGATGACTTTGTCCTTAAGTCAGCCTTTGTTCAACATGGCAACATGGGAAAACTATGAGCAGTCTAAGTTGGCGGTGGTTGGTTCAGATTTGCAATTCTCAGCAGCACAACAAGACTTAATGTTGCGCGTTAGTCAGGCTTACTTTGACGTGTTAGCCGCGCAAAATACCTTGAAAACTTTGCAAGCGCAAAAAGTTGCCGTGGCTGAACAATTGGCTTCAGCTAAGCGTAATTTTGAAGTGGGAACGCAAACTATTACTGACACACACGAAGCACAGTCACAATATGATTTAATCACGGCACAAGAATTGGCGGGCCAAGGTGATTTAGATGTAAAACGTGCAGCATTGCGTCAAATCATAGGCAAAGATGCTGGTGATCTGGCAATCTTAAAAGAAGGTGTGCAATTGAGTGCGCCTATGCCAGCTCAATTGAGTGATTGGGTTACATCAGCAGAAAAACAAAACTTATCCGTTGCGGCTTCTGAAGTATCTTTAGAAGTAGCCAAGCGTGAGATTAAAAAGAGCCGCGCTGGTCATTTGCCTACAGTAGATTTGTCGGCATCGACAGGTCGTAGTACTGGATCGTCTGCGACGCTCCCACCAGGCGTTAATTCACCAACGACAATCGGTGTCTCTTTAAAATTTCCTATATTTACTGGCTTTGCAACAGACAGTCGAGTGCGTGAAACGATTGCCTTAGAGGACAAAGCACGTAGCGATCTGGAAGCAGCGCGCAGAACAGCAGCGCAGGGCGCACGTCAATCATATATCGGCGTAGTGAGTGGTTTGGCACAGATTAAAGCTTTTGAAGCTGCCGAAATTTCTAGTCAATCCGCTTTAGATTCGACCAAGCTCGGCTACCAAGTTGGTGTGCGTATTAATATCGATGTTTTGAATGCACAACAAAAATTGTCGAATACACGTCAAAGCTTAGCTAAAGCGCGTTATGACTCTATCATGAGTGGACTGCGCTTAAAAGCTGCGGCTGGTACTTTGAAAGAAGCTGACTTGGTAGAAGTTAATGCCTTGTTGACGCAATAATTTTCTTCATTTGTATCCAATAAAAAACCCGCTAGCTGCGGGTTTTTTTATTGCCTGCAGAATTACTTATCCGCAAGCACCAACGTAACCGCAAGATACACAACGCGAGCAGCCATCTATTTTCTGCAATGCATAAGCGCCACAGTCAGGGCATTTTTTACCTGTTGCTGTGTAAGTCATGGGAGCTGATTCGACTTCATAAGCCAAATCATCCATGCCATAAGCAAGTTGTTTGTTTTTGAATTTTTCTGCCAGTACGATGATCGGTACTTGATTGCCACCGGCATCTAAGAAGCCGCGCTTCATCAATATGCGTTGTAAAGAATAGCCAATCGCTGCTACTTCGGATTCATGAAAGAGTGGTGCCTGGGAACCGTCATCTTTTGTGATCATACCACACCGCACCGTGCCTTTGTCCCAGACTACTTCACGCATATCGGCAAGCGCCTTGGCGATTGATCCACCAGAGCGTGCCGCCATTGATAGCAAGCGCATGCTGGCAGAAATCCATTGTTGACCGTCGTTCTTTTGCCCTGCCGGCATGAAGAATTCAAATGGACGTTCTATCGTCGCCAATTCTCCGCCGACTGTGCCTTGTACATGGATAAAGCTGACTGTCAGATAAACGGTTTTCTTGCCTTCAAACGTCATATATTGAACTTTGGAGGTAACAGATTCCAGATCACCGAAAGGGCGACCATCAAATTGCTTGCGCAGTAAGTCGTCATCGGGAATCGTTTGCGGAACAGGTGCCGTGGCTTCCGTGCTGACCGACAATACGCTACCAAGAATGTTGTTGGGGCGATAGGTAGCGAGGCCTTTGAGACCAGCACGCCAAGCGTCCATATACAGATTTTGAAAATCTTCGTATGGATAATCTGCCGGTACATTGACTGTTTTTGAAATCGCAGAGTCGACATAGGGTTGCACTGCTTGTAGCATCATCATATGATCATTTGCCGACATATTGAGCGCAGTCACAAATGCGGGCGGCAATTTACTATCATCAGACACATCATTGCCTAAATGACGATAGAGGCGCCAGGCATGATCAGCGACCTCATAAATTTTACTGTCGCCAGCTGCCATGCGTTTTTTACGGTTATAAACCCAAGAGAAGGCAGGCTCAATGCCGTTAGAGGCATTATCCGCAAATGCCAAAGTGATCGTGCCTGTTGGTGCGATTGATAGTAGATGTGAGTTACGTAAACCATGCTGTGCAATCTGATGGCGTAAGGTATTCGGCAAGCGTTGTGCGAAAGCACCTTGTAGATATTGCTCGCTATCAAATAGCGGGAAAGCGCCTTTTTCTTTGGCGAGTTCGACAGAAGATTGATAAGCAGTATCACGCATGGCTTCCGCTACTCGCGTCGCAAATGCACGTCCATCGGCAGAGTCATAACGCAAACCTAGCATCACTAAAGCGCTGCCCAGACCTAAGAATCCCAAGCCTACGCGACGTTTTGACATGGCCTCGTCGTGTTGCTGCTGTAGGGGCCATGCAGTAGCGTCGAGCACATTATCGAGCATGCGGGTAGCGACACTGACGACGGCTTGAAATGCTTCAAAATCAAAACTCGCCTGGTCGGTAAATGCTGCTTTAGCAAAGCGTGTGAGATTGATAGATCCAAGACAGCAGCAGCCGTAGTCGGGTAAGGGCTGTTCACCACATGGATTCGTAGCTTCTATCGTTTCGCAATAATGCAGATTATTTTCTGCATTGATACGTGATAAAAATAAGATGCCAGGTTCGGCATGATCATAGGTGGATTTCATGACTTCGTCCCACAGATCACGTGCCTTCACGGTTTGATATACCCACAGGCCTTGCTCATTTTGATAGGCACCTTGTAGTTTTTTGTCGTCGCTAGGTTCCGCTTTATGCGTCAATAAAAAATCGCCATCAATAGCAACTGCGCTCATGAATTCGTCGCTTACGCCGATTGAAATATTAAAATTTGTGAGTCCGCCTTGATCTTTAGCGTGGATGAATTCAAGAATATCTGGGTGATCGCAACGCAGGACGCCCATCTGCGCACCACGTCTGGCACCGGCTGATTCAACGGTGGAACATGAGGCATTAAATACTTGCATGAAAGAGACTGGGCCAGAAGCGCGAGATCGGGTTCCTCGCACCAGGGCATCTTTTGGTCGTATGGTGGAAAAGTCGTAACCCACGCCGCCGCCACGTCGCATCGTTTCTGCCGCATCCGACAGGGCAGTGTAAATACCTGGCTTACCATCGGTGGTGCTGGAAACTGAGTCACCAACCGGCTGCACGAAGCAGTTGATCAAGGTGGCATGCAAATCCATCCCTGCAGCAGAATTAATCCTACCAGCAGGCACGAAGCCATTTTTTTGTGCCCATAAAAATTTCTCTTCGTAATACGCTTGAAAATCAGGTGCTTCAACGCTGGCTAAGGCTTTGGCGACGCGGCTTTGCACATCGTGAATAGTAGCCTCATCTCCTTTGGCATATTTTTCTAAAAGGACGTCGAGGGAGATTTCTTGTGGTGACATATCAGTCAATCCTAGGATTTTATCGTTGGCATTCATGCTAATTTTTTGTATTGAGTTTGGTATGTGGAGTTTGGTAGTAAGAACTTACTAAAAGTTTTCTGGATGATGTTCTGACGCGGAAATGGATGATTCATTATAGACCTCTGCGTGACTTTTTCCTTGACTCGTCTCAATTTGTATTTGATGAAATATCGACAAATTTTTATTTTGTTCGAATGGATTTTTTACATTGAGGGCAGTAATTATTTGATCAATTATTTACCTTTTCGACTGCTTTCTTATTGGCTAAATTGTTCAATGCTGACCTATTCAGCGGGGTGTTTGAAGTGCATTTGAGGGGTAGCCGTAAAAATTGCCAGAACTATTGATATAAGTTAAAGAATTAGACACCGTTGGCGAGTCAACTTTGATTTACTTAAGAATGATTCTCGTTTATAGTTTTGTCTTGAAACAAGTATTCTCTTTGATAGCGATCCAGATCAGCACCATGAACTCCGTAAATATTAATATGGCAACATCACTAAATACTGCAAAACCAGTCGTTGCTGCGCCATTGCAGTCGACGCAGGCTAGTGTTTCTGTTGCAGTGAAAGCACTGGCAGATGTTGCCATCGGAGAAAAATGCTTAGTACGTCAATTGGTCGCACCACAGGGCATGCCGGAGTGGTTGACACAATTGGAAGATATAGGTTTCATCGTTGGAGAACCTGTCACCTTGATGGCGCGTGGCGCTTTTGGTGGGGATCCCTTGGTGATTCGTATCGGTTTATCAACCTTTGCACTACGTAAGGCAGAAGCCGCGTGTGTCTTGGTCGATGTGCTTGAAAGCAAGGTTGCTGCATGAGTCATGTAAAACCGGCAGTCGTTCATTTTCATGCAAGTGGTCCTTTGGTAGCTTTAGTTGGCAATCCGAATTGCGGTAAAACAGCACTCTTTAATTTGTTGACCGATAGTAAGCAAAAAGTCGCGAATTATGCGGGTGTGACAGTCGAGCGCAAAGAAGGGCGCTTGAAAACAAGCGCAGGTAAAGTATTGCGTGTGTTGGATTTGCCTGGCACTTATAGTTTGCATCCACGCTCCCCTGATGAGCGCGTTACGCATGATGTCTTATACGGCAATGCGGTCGGCGAGAAGCGTCCCGATTATGTGGTCTGCGTCGTTGATGCGACAAACTTGCGACGTGGATTACGTTTGGTGATTGCGGTACAGCGACTTGGTATTCCGTGCATGGTCGCACTGAATATGACGGACATGGCAGAGCAGCGTGGTCTGCATATTGATGAGCAGGCATTGGCGCGTGAGCTGGGTATTCCTGTGGTGCGTACTGTGGGAATCAAGCAGGGTGGTGATACTGCTTTAAAAGCCATGCTAGACGATATTCAAGCCTTGAATAGTCATGCGCATCTGGATGATAGCGATCCAGCAATTCAATCGCATACCGATCTCGATCACGAACGGGTTCGCCAGATTTTGACCAAGTTGAACTTGGATGAAATCGTTCCTCATAATGCTAGCGATAAGATTGATCGCGTAGTTTTGCACCCTGTACTCGGGCCGATCTTGCTCGCTGTTATTCTCTTCTTGGTTTTCCAAGCCGTATTTGCGTGGGCGACTGTGCCTATGGATTTAATAAAGGCTGGCACTGAGTGGCTGGGGGCGAGTGTCTCCGCGCTATTGCCTGAAGGTTGGGTGCAAAGTCTACTTGTCAACGGCATCATCGCTGGTGCTGGCGGCGTCATCGTGTTTCTACCGCAAATCCTGATCTTGTTTTTCTTTATTTTGGTGCTGGAAGAGTCAGGTTACTTGCCGCGCGCGGCTTTCTTGCTGGATCGCTTGATGGGCGGAGTAGGTTTATCGGGACGTTCATTTATTCCATTGTTGTCGAGTTTTGCATGTGCAATTCCAGGCATCATGGCGGCACGCACCATAGCCAATCCGCGTGATCGCATGGTCACCATCATGATTGCGCCTCTGATGACTTGCTCGGCACGCCTACCCGTGTACGCCTTACTAATCGGTGCATTTATTCCGCAGCGCGATGTTTGGCATATTTTTGAATTGCAAGGTTTGGTGTTATTTGCCTTGTATGGTGCTGGCATTATTGGTGCCTTGGCGGTCGCCTGGGTGTTAAAACGGTTTACCGCGCAAAGCCAAATTCGCACTTTGATGATGGAATTGCCTAGTTATCACTTGCCAACTGTGCGTAATGTTTTATTGGGACTGAAGCAACGCGTGGTCATTTTTATGAGTCGTGTCGGCGGCATTATTTTGATGTTGACTATCGCTTTGTGGTTCCTGGCAAGTTACCCAGGCGCTCCGGTAGGCGCAACAGGCATGCCGATAGAATATAGTTTTGCCGGTTACATCGGCAAAGCGCTGGCAGTTGTTTTTGAACCTATAGGATTTAACTGGCAAATCAGTATTGCCTTGGTTCCAGGTATGGCCGCACGTGAAGTTGCTGTTAGTTCCCTTGGTACTGTATATGCTTTGGCTGCCGCTGGGAGTAATACAGCTGAAGCATTAGCGCCTTTGATTGCGCAGCAATGGAGTATCGCAACGGCCTTGTCTTTGTTGGCATGGTACGTGTTTGCACCGCAATGTATTTCGACTTTGGCGACCGTTAAACGCGAGACAGGCGGCTGGAAAATGCCTTTGATCATGATGAGCTACCTATTTGCGTTGGCATATCTGGCTTCGTTCATCACCTATCGAGTCGCGTTATTTTGCGGTTTAGGTTGAGCTATTTATTCTATTTTATTTATTCAATCTTTTCTGCAAGCACCAGTGCCAGATTCGCAAGGATGCCAGTCCATCCTTGAATCACGCTGGCTTCATACTCTAACCAAACACCATCGTGCACTAAATTCAATAGGCAACCAGTCTGCGATTTTGCAATTTCTAGTTTGACATAGGTTGCCGGAAAAGGCTTGCCACCAAAACTGAAATGCAAGTGAAGCGGCCGCTCAATTTTTAGATACTCCCCCACATGCTCTGCATCGACCCCATCGCGGGTTTCAATGATGCAAAATTTTCCGCCTACGCGTGCATCAATTTCCACCATTTTCATGATACCAGTCGGTGTCACAAACAAAAATCTTCCGGCTTGTTTGGGGGCTAACCAAGCATCGAACACTGCTTCCGCAGTGGCTTGAAATTCGCGAGATACTTTAACGGTGCAGGTGGGCTGATTCATAGTTTTCCTAACTATTTTATGAGTTTGATCAGAATCATATCCACTACACTGATTCTGTTCTTAGTTATTTATTTTAAGGTGAATCAGAATATATTGGCAGGTATAAATGCGGTTTTTTGAAAACCTTAAAAGAGAATTTGATTGACAGCTTGTCGATTTGGGTAGAGTGACTTCAGTTTTTGTATTTTATTGGAGTCGGCGAAAATTGAGCCTTTACGTTTGCAAGCGCAATCTCGTTCACATGTCCGTCGTATGCGAATCGAAGCCTGTGGTTAGGAATCATTTCTCGCGGAGAATGATTGCTTCAAAAGCAGGGAGTGTACTTCCTTAATTCCCTTTTTTCCCCGAGCGGACGCGGGTTCGATTCCCACCGACTCAACAAAAAACAAAAGCCATCCAACGAGATTGGATGGCTTTTGTTTTCAAATCTTGGTGGAGTCGGCGGGAATCGAACCCGCGTCCAAGAGCACTCTACAGACAGTTCTACATACTTAGTGCTGCCATTTAATTTAATCTCGACGACGCGGACGCACACGCTGCGGCAAGACGAGTTACCTATTATTTAGTCTCAAGCTAAGTAACCCAACTTAAGACGATTCCCTATAAATGACTCTAAGCTGTTTCCAGCCCGCCCTAGGGAAGAAGCGGTTAAGAGCTAGCGAGCGATTAAGCTGCTAATGCGTACGAGTTATCGTTTGCAGTTATATATTTCAGATTGTATTTACGAGGTAGTCTGGCCTCGGTATGCCCTGCTCTGCTTTGCAACCCCTGTCGAAACCAGGTCGACCCCAAAGCGATGCTAAGTATACTCTATATAGCGCGAGTGCTCCAAGTTTCAAGCGCTCTGATTCATTATTTAATTCATGCCGCTTGGGTTTGTAGTACTTTACCGCGTACTAACTCCAGTAATTCCAAGGGTGAATCGAGGATCGCATCTGCTTTCCAGTGTGTTGGCTCAGTCGCCCCGCAATAACCCCAGGCGGCGGCGATACTGACCATTCCAGCCGCTTGGGCTGCCTGAATATCACGTAAGTCGTCGCCCACATACCAACATTCAGATGGCGCTAACTGAACTCTGCGTGCGGCTTCTAATAGTGGCTCTGGATGGGGCTTAGCATGGGCAGTTGTATCGCCGGAAATAACACAAGCTGCGGACTCTAGTCCAATTTGTGGAATTAAAGGAGTGGTAAATCGTTCTGCCTTGTTGGTAATAACACCCCAGACAACGCCCAATTTTTCCAAGCCTTTGAGTAGTTCGATGACGCCTGAAAAAAGCTGGCTATGGACTGCTATGGCATTTTCATAATTGCTTAGAAATTCCAAGCGCATTGCTTCATATTCTGGATGTTCTGGCGAAATTTGAAATCCTGCGCCAATTAAGCCGCGCGCACCAGCAGACGCGAATTGACGCAAGCTAAAATAAGGTGCGGGTTCCAATCCACGTGTAGTGCGCATTAAGTTGACGGCAGCGGCCAAATCGGGTGCTGTGTCAGCGAGCGTACCATCGAGGTCAAACAAAACTGCTTTGGGAGTAATCATCATGGGCGACTGCAGGCGACTAAGTAATTTACGCTGGTGTCTTGATTGAGCGAGTAAATTTTGGTTAATGGGTTGTAACTCATGCCTTTCATGGCATCGACAATTAAGTCGGCATTACGGATGTCTTGCGTCAATTCCGCAGGAGTGATGAATTTTTCGTAATCATGCGTGCCTTTTGGCAGCATTTGTAATAAGTATTCTGCGCCAATAATGGCGAACAAATAGGCTTTGGGATTGCGATTGATGGTAGAGAAAAATACTTTGCCACCAGGCTTCACCAATTTGGTGCAGGCGCGAATAACGGAGGCGGGATTTGGTACGTGTTCCAGCATTTCCATACAGGTGACGATGTCGTATTGCCCTGCTTCTCGCTCGGCGATATCTTCCGCGGAAATTTTTTCGTAGCGGACTTGCACACCAGATTCTAAGCTATGCAGATCGGCGACCTTTAAAGCTTTGTCTGACAAGTCTATACCGGTAACTTGTGCGTTTTTCCGTGCCATCGATTCAGCTAGAATGCCGCCGCCGCAGCCAATATCTATTACCTTCTTACCAGCCAAGGGAGCCAGATTGTTGATCCACTCCAGTCGTAAGGGATTAATTTCATGCAAAGGCTTAAATTCTGAGCTCGGATCCCACCAGCGATGTGCCAGATCGCTAAATTTTTGAATTTCTGATGGGTCGACATTGACAGAGGTGTTGCAAGAAATTGTAGACATAGGAATTCTTGAAAGTGATGTGGGCAAGTGCGTGTTGACTGGATTTAGAGTCGAGCAAATCAGTCGCCATTTTAAAGTAAATGTGGGTGGAAGTTAATTTCACCAGAGCCGACAGCAAAAGAAATTACTACTTTCTTGATCCGCCAATAAAAAAACCCGCCGAAGCGGGTTTTTTGTTTAAGTAATATTTAATTAAGTAAGGTTTATTTACTTAGGAATTACTTAGGAATTACTTAGTGATAGTGCGTGTACCAACAACTTCGATTTCAACGCGACGGTTCTTCGCACGACCTTCTTTAGTTTTGTTGTCAGCTACTGGTTGTTTTTCGCCTTTACCTTCGGAGAAAACACGTTTTGCATCGATGCCACGGCTAATGATGTAAGCCTTCACTGCCTCAGAACGACGAACTGACAATTTTTGATTGTATTCGTCTGTTCCAACAGAGTCAGTATGACCAACTGCAACGATCACTTCTAAATTGACATCTTTCAATTTAGATGCCATGTCATCCAATTTAACTTTAGCTTCTGGTTTCAATACCGCTTTGTCAAAATCAAAGAAAGCGTCAGCTGCAAAAGTGACTTTTTCTGAAGTTGGTACTGGAGCCGGCGCTGGCGCTGGTGGAGCCGGTGGCGGTGGTGGAGGTGCGACCGGCGCTGGAGGCGCTGGAGGTGTTGGTGGTGCAGGTGGAACGATAGGTAAATCACAACCTGCTACAGCGTCAGCAGGTGTGTAATACCCTGTGCGCCAGCACAAACCGAATGGGTCGCGAACGATTACGCCACGTGCATCTTGCACATATGCGCTATAAGGTGCATTTGCTTTGATGTCTGTAATCGTTTGAGCGGATGCCGACAATGAGGCAATCGCTGATGCTGCAATCGCGAGCTTTATTAAAAGTTTCATATATTTTTCCTCGGTTGAGAATGAGCGCAGAAAACTGCTTTAAAGATGTAAAAGAGATGCAAAAAAGTGCAAAAGTACAAGATACGAAATCTGTAACAGTAGAATTTTAACAC
Organism: Affinundibacterium flavidum; assembly: GCF_014284175.1. Classification (GTDB taxonomy): domain Bacteria; phylum Pseudomonadota; class Gammaproteobacteria; order Burkholderiales; family Burkholderiaceae_D; genus Undibacterium; species Undibacterium flavidum. Next base: position 102,251 of record NZ_JACOGA010000017.1, on the reverse strand, counting down.
GTGCTCGATGACAACAGTATGACCGTCATAGCAGAATTCTTCTAATTTATAGAACATTCTTGTGCAATGCGACAGAAAGATTTTGCCATAAGTCCACTTGGGCAGATCTAAAAGTGTCTATGCTGTAAGAGTTGCCTGTGTTTTCGTGTCTTTTTTTTGCAACGTGACAAATCTAAACGTGGGTTTCAACAGTTTTGTGGTCGTTTGATAAAAAAATGTGAAAGTATTGACTAACTGAAGCTAAGTGAATTCAGGCTTGGTTTTTCGGTAATTTTTAAGAACCAGAAAAACGGTGATTGCATAAGGTAGCCGTGCTAAAATGAACAGTTGAACACTAAATTCATCTGGATGCACGAAGTGTTAATTCGGATAGGTTTTAGTAAAGAGATGCAGGACTTCCGCCAGCCTCGTGCTGGCTTGTTATTTTAACCAAGCTTACTGCTGTATTTTTAAGCACTTAGACAAGTCTGACCGCCAATGGATCAATTCGCAAAAGAAACACTCCCGATTTCCCTTGAAGAAGAAATGCGCAAGAGCTACCTCGATTACGCCATGAGCGTTATCGTAGGCCGTGCTTTGCCGGACGTGCGTGATGGTTTAAAGCCTGTGCATAGACGCGTTTTGTTCGCGATGCACGAAATGAATAACGTCTACAACCGTCCATTCGTGAAATGTGCGCGTGTAGTCGGTGAAGTCATGGGTAAGTATCACCCGCATGGTGATGCCTCTATTTATGACACTTTGGTGCGTATGGCGCAGGACTTTTCTTTGCGTTACACACTGGTTGACGGTCAGGGTAACTTCGGTTCTGTCGATGGCGATAATGCGGCGGCGATGCGTTATACCGAGTGCCGCTTGGATAAGATTGCGAATGAAATTCTGGCGGATATCGACAAAGAAACAGTCGATTTCGTGCCTAATTACGACGGTAAAGAAAAAGAACCATCGGTATTGCCAACGCGTATTCCGAATCTGTTGATTAACGGTTCGTCTGGTATTGCGGTGGGTATGGCGACGAATATCCCGCCACACAATATCACTGAAATTATCAATGGCGCTCTGCATGTCTTGCGCAATCCAGAATGTACGATTGATGAGTTGATCGAAATCATTCCTGCACCGGATTTTCCAACCGCTGGCTTAATCTATGGCGTGTCTGGGGTGCGTGATGGCTATCGTACTGGCCGTGGTCGCGTAGTAATGCGCGCTAAGACGCACTTTGAAGAGTTTGGCAAAGAAGGTCGTACCGCAATCATCGTGGACGAGTTGCCATACCAAGTCAATAAAAAATCCTTGTTAGAGCGTATCGCGGAAAACGTACGTGATAAAAAGCTTGAAGGTATTTCTGATATTCGCGATGAATCCGATAAATCAGGTATGCGCGTTGTGATCGAATTGAAGCGCGGTGAAGTGCCAGAAGTGGTCTTGAATAATTTGTACAAGCAAACGCAATTGCAAGACACGTTTGGTATGAATATGGTCGCGCTGGTCAACGGTCAACCGAAATTGTTGAACCTGAAGCAAATGCTGGAATGCTTCTTGTCGCATCGTCGCGAAGTGGTCACACGCCGTACGGTGTTTGAACTCCGTAAAGCCCGTGATCGTGGTCACGTGTTAGAGGGTTTAGCAGTTGCCTTAGCCAATATCGACGATTTCATCGCGATTATTAAAGCTGCACCAACACCACCGATTGCGAAACAAGAATTGATGACACGTGCTTGGGACAGCTCCATGGTACGTGAGATGTTGACGCGTACGGCTGCGGATAATCCGGGCGGTATCGAAGCATTCCGTCCAGAGAGTTTGCCTAAGCATTACGGTATTCAAACTGATGGCTTGTATAAATTATCTGACGATCAGGCTCAAGAAATTTTGCAAATGCGTTTGCAACGTTTGACCGGTCTGGAACAAGATAAGATTGTTAATGAATATAAAGACGTCATGGCAGAGATCGCTGATCTCTTGGATATTTTGTCCAAGCCAGAACGTGTGACGGTCATCATCACCGATGAAATGACAGCATGCATGAACGAATACGGCATCGGTAATAAAGATGCACGTCGTTCAGAAATCGTCTTGAATGCGACCGATCTCGAAACCGAAGACTTGATTACACCAGTCGATATGGTCGTGACTTTATCGCATACCGGTTATATGAAATCGCAGCCTTTGTCTGAATACCGCGCGCAAAAACGCGGTGGTCGCGGTAAGCAAGCGACTGCGACTAAAGATGATGATTGGATTGAACAATTGTTTGTTGCGAATACGCACGATTACATCTTGTGCTTCTCGAATCGCGGCCGTCTGTACTGGTTGAAAGTATGGGAAGTGCCACAAGGCTCACGCAACTCACGCGGCAAGCCGATTGTGAATATGTTCCCATTGCAAGACGGTGAGAAAATTACGGTGATCTTGCCGTTGTCTGGCGATAATCGTACTTTCCCTGAAGATCATTACATCTTCATGGCGACTAGTTTAGGTACGGTTAAGAAAACTGCATTGAATGATTTCAGCAATCCACGTAAGGCCGGCATTATTGCGGTTGATTTGGATGACGGCGACTTCCTAATCGGTGCAGCGTTGACCGATGGCAAGCACGATGTGATGTTGTTCTCCGACTCTGGTAAAGCAGTGCGCTTTGATGAAAATGATGTACGTCCTATGGGGCGTACGGCACGCGGTGTACGTGGTATGAATCTGGAAGAAGGTCAACAGGTTATTGCCTTGTTGGTCGCAGAAAATGAACAGCAATCTGTGTTGACCGCAACTGAAAACGGCTTCGGTAAACGTACGCCAATTACTGAGTACACACGCCATGGTCGCGGCACTAAAGGTATGATCGCGATTCAAACATCTGAACGTAACGGTAAAGTCGTTGCCGCAACCTTGGTCGAGCCAACTGACGAAATTATGTTGATCACGACTGGTGGCGTATTAATTCGTACCCGTGTTTCTGAAATCCGCGAAATGGGTCGTGCGACACAGGGCGTGACTTTGATTGCGGTGGAAGATGGTACTAAGCTCTCTGGTTTGCAACGTATTGTTGAAACCGATGCCGATCCAGAAGCTATTGAAGGTGGCGAAGTACTTGGTGATGCTAGCGGTGATGCAGCTGTAGAAGAGTAATCGTAGGGTGGGCACGTTTTATGTGCTCACGCATTACGGTTAATTATTTCGGAAGATATTTATCTAAACTGTCCGACCTTGGTTGGACGCGTGGGCACATAAATTGTGCTCACCCTACGTTTTAATACAACGGTTTGAAAACCATGACTACGATCTACAATTTCTCAGCCGGCCCAGCCGTCTTACCAAAAGAAGTCTTGCAACAAGCGGCAAGTGAGATGTTGGATTGGCATGGTAGTGGCATGTCGGTGATGGAAATGAGTCATCGTGGTCCAGAATTCATGTCGATATTAGCGCAAGCACAAGCCGATTTGCGTGAATTGCTGAATGTACCCGAGAATTACAAAATCTTGTTTTTGCAAGGTGGCGGCCTAGGTGAAAACGCTATCGTTCCTTTGAATCTGGTAGGGCGCAAAGTTCAGCCAGCTACCATTGATTTTATCCACACAGGTTCATGGAGTGGTAAGTCGATTAAGGAAGCGAAGAAATACGCGAATGTGAATGTTGCTGCTTCTAGTGAAAGCACGAGCTTCAACGGCGTGCCAGATACTTCTACCTGGAATTTAACCAAAGACGCCGCTTACGTGCACCTCTGCACGAATGAAACTATCGATGGCGTTGAATACCATTTCATTCCCGATGTGGCGCAGCAAACCGATGGCTCGCCCTTGGTGGCGGATATGTCTTCCCATATTTTGTCGCGTGTGATTGATGTGTCAAAATACGGCGTGATTTTTGGCGGCGCTCAGAAAAATATTGGCCCCGCAGGTTTGACCTTGGTCATTGTGCGTGAAGATTTACTCGGTTTGGCTTTACCAATTTGTCCTTCGGCATTTGACTGGAAAATCATTGCAGACAATGATTCCATGTACAACACGCCACCAACGTATTCCATCTACATCGCAGGTTTAGTTTTCCAATGGCTGAAACGTCAGGGCGGTGTGGCGGCGATGGAGCAAAAGAATATCGCCAAAGCGAATTTGCTTTACGACTATTTAGACAGCACAGATTTTTATGTCACCTGTGTAGCAAAAGAATTTCGTTCGCGTATGAATGTGCCTTTCTATCTGAAAGACGAATCCTTGAATGTAGCGTTTTTGGCTGCTGCAAAAGAGCGTGGTTTATTGCAATTGAAAGGCCATAAGTCGGTAGGTGGTATGCGCGCTTCGATCTACAACGCGATGCCGATTGAGGGTGTACAGGCCTTGGTTGAGTTTATGCGGGATTTTGCAGGTGCGAATGGCAAGTAAATTAAATTCCCTCTCCCGCTTGCAGGAGAGGGAGTGTTTGCCGAAACTGATACGATCAGGATCAATAAAAAATAATTAAAATCATCAGCCCTTTCTTCGCATGGTATCCACCATCACCTAGAAACCGTGGTGCTGATGAATCAAGTCACAAGCTTGAATAAGATTGAGCATATTATTTAAATTTTTCAATTGCACGTGATGTGTGGTTGATCTAAAAACGGTTTTTAGGTTTTCAAATGAACGACAATAAATTACTCCCACTCAGAGAAAAAATCGATGCGATTGATGCGGCGATTTTGGAATTGCTGAATCAGCGCGCAAGTGTTGCGCAAGAAGTTGGCCACGTTAAAGCGGAAACAAATGCACCGGTTTTTCGACCTGAGCGTGAAGCGCAAGTTTTGCGCAATATGGCCGCGAAAAATACGGGGCCTCTGCTTAACGACGATATTCAATTGATTTTTCGTGAAGTGATGTCGGCATGCCGCGCTTTAGAGCGCCGTGTGGTGGTGGCATTTCTCGGGCCGGTGGGTACATTCAGCGAACAGGCTGTCTACAAACAATTCGGTCATGCAATCGAAGCTTTGCCTTGTATTTCTATCGACGAAGTGTTTCGTGCGACCGAAGCTGGCACTGCTGATTTTGGTGTTGTACCTATCGAAAATTCTTCCGAAGGTGCAATTAACCGCACCCTTGATTTGCTGTTGCAAACAAGCTTGGCGATCAGTGGCGAAGTGGCGATTCCAGTTCAGCATAGTTTGATGAGTAAGTCCGGCACGATGGAAGGTGTGACCCGCATTTGTGCGCATTCACAAGCCTTGGCACAATGTCAGGCTTGGCTGAATCAACATTTTCCGCATGTCGAACGTCAGGCGGTTGCATCTAATGCAGAAGCGGCGCGTATGGCAAGTGCGGATTACAGTGTGGCAGCGATTGCCAGTGAGATCGCTGGACATCAATATAATCTCGGTATCGTTAGTGCGCATATTCAGGATGATCCGCATAACCGTACGCGTTTTGCTGTGGTCGGGCGCTTGAATACGACGCCTAGCGGTAAGGATCAGACCTCTATTGTTTTAGCGACGCCAAATAAGGCGGGTGCCGTGTATAACTTGCTTGCACCACTGTCTAAGCATGGTGTTTCTATGACACGTTTTGAATCACGCCCGGCGCGCACTGGTAATTGGGAATATTATTTCTACGTTGATGTCGAGGGACATGCGATGGATGCCAAGGTGAAAGCTGCTATGGATGAGCTGAATCAGGATGCTGCGTTTTTTAAGATATTAGGTTCTTATCCCTGTACTGTGTAAGTTCTGTTAGCAGCAGAGGTGTAGCGACTTTGTAGGGCGGGTGAAACCCCATAGGCGCTAACCAAACATCAAAATTAGCAGTAAGCTGCGTAGATATTATGTCCCCGCCCCTTCAAGGGGCGGGTTAGGGTGGGGATGGGTTTGATTTGAGCAAGAAATGTCGTCAATTATCCGACTAAAACCCATCCCCATCCCGACCTTCCCCTTGAAGGGGAAGGAGAAAACCTAATCTGCCTGCAGTTTCGCACTATATCTTGATTTTGGTTAGCGCCTATGGGGTGAAACCCGCGCTGTTTAGGAGCTCGGTGTGCCTGGCGGCGCGCGTTTCACCCGCCCTACGATACTGGGTTTCTCCTACGCAGGAGCGACAACAATGATGATTTAGCGTTGCATAGCATTTGAATTGATATAAAGATGGAAAATCAAGCGACGCAAGCGCGTCCACTTTTTAATAAAGTTGTCTTGATCGGCGTTGGTCTGATCGGTGGCTCTTTTGCTTTGTCTTTGAAAAAAGCGCAAGCAGTGGCACATATTGTTGGCTTAGATCGACATTTGACTTCTTTGGAAGCCGCGAAGCAATTAGGCATTATCGATAGTTTTACCGACGATATCGCATCTGCTGTCATCGATGCGGATATGATCGTGATCGCCACGCCAGTTGCGCAGACCACGAAAATACTCAGTGCGATTTATCCGCATTTGCAAGGGCATACTATCGTAAGCGATGTTGGTAGCACGAAAGCCGATGTGGTGCTTGTTGCGCGAAATTCATTGCAAGAAAAAATCTCGCAATTTGTACCAGCTCATCCAATTGCGGGCCGTGAAAAAAATGGCCCGGAAGCGGCGATTGATGATTTGTATATCGATAAAAAAGTCGTGATCACACGCCTCGAAGAAAATACGGATCGAGCCGTCGAATTGGTTGCTCAGGCTTGGAGTACATGCGGTGCAATCATTCACCATTTGAGTCCTGAGGAACACGATCAAGTCTTTGCCTCAGTTAGCCATTTACCGCATTTGTTAGCCTACGCGCTAGTCGACGATATTGCTGCGAAGGTACACGCTGATCGCTTGTTTCAATATGCGGCAAGCGGGTTCCGTGACTTCACACGAATTGCGGGATCTTCGCCAGAAATGTGGCGAGATATTAGTCTGGCGAATCGTGATGCGATTTTGGAGGAGTTAGATTCCTACAGCGTCAAATTAAATCAATTGCGCGCGAGTTTAGTAGCGAGTGATAGCGCGGCTTTAGAGGCGATCTATAGTCGTGCACAAACAGCGCGTATTAACTGGATCTCGGCAATTGAAGCGGCAGAGGCGCAGAATAAAGACGGCGGTGATTGAGCGGATTTGAGTAGGGTGCGCCGTGCGCACCAAATGTTTGAGGAAACGGTGTGCATGGCGCACCCTGCCTAGGTAAAATTAGTTAGTGAATTATTGAGAAAAAGCATGAAAGATCACAGCAAGCAATATCCACATCATCTCGATTTACATCCAGTCATGAAAGTGCAAGGCACAGTGCGCTTGCCCGGCTCCAAAAGCATTTCAAATCGCATTCTATTACTAGCTGCTTTATCCAAAGGCACCACCCAGATTCATGATCTGCTGGCATCTGATGACACGATGGTGATGTTGAATGCTTTGCAAAAACTCGGTGTACATTGGACGCAAGAGGGTGACTCGCATAATTACACAGTGACTGGTGCAAACGGTGCTTTTCCAAATCATCATGCCGATTTGTTTATGGGGAATGCGGGTACCGCAATTCGTCCCTTAGTCGCGGCACTGGCGGTTTTAGGTGGTGATTACACAGTGCATGGCGTGGCGCGTATGCATGAGCGTCCTATCGGCGATTTGGTCGATGCCTTGAATGCTGTTGGTGCACAGATTGATTACACCGGCAATCCAGGTTATCCGCCATTGCATATCAAACGCGGTCATATTCATGCGCAACAGATGCAAGTGAAGGGCAATGTTTCTAGTCAATTTTTAACTGCCTTGCTCATGGCGTCACCACTCGCCGCGCATCATAGTGATGTTGTGATTGAGGTGGTTGGTGATTTGATTTCTAAGCCCTATATTGAAATCACCTTGAATTTGATGGCGCGTTTTGGCGTAGAAGTTGTGCGCGATGGTTGGCAACGATTTACGATTAAAGCTGGTCAACATTATGTGTCGCCGGGTGTCGTGTATGTGGAAGGGGATGCCTCATCTGCTTCTTATTTCTTAGCAGCTGGTGCGATTGCAGGCGGTCCGATTCGGGTCGAGGGCGTTGGTAAAAATAGCATACAAGGCGATGTTCGTTTTGCGGAAGCTTTAGAAAAAATGGGCGCTAAAATCACCATGGGTGATAACTGGATAGAAGCGGAAACCCAAGGCGCGCTACAAGCGATTGATATGGATTTCAACCACATTCCCGATGCCGCCATGACAATCGCAATCGCTGCTTTGTATGCGAACGGCACGACCACTCTGCGTAATATCGAAAGCTGGCGCGTTAAAGAGACAGACCGCATTGTGGCAATGGCAACGGAATTGCGCAAACTTGGTGCAATCGTTGAGGAAGGTCAAGACTTTATGACCGTCACGCCACCCGCAGAACTTGCGCCAGCGACGATAGATACTTATGATGATCACAGAATGGCGATGTGCTTTTCTTTGGCGACCTTGGATGGCGTTGTGCGCCGTGGTGCTTCTATGCGGATTAATGATCCTAAGTGTGTTGCCAAGACTTTTCCTGATTTCTTCGAAGCCTTTGTTAAGATCAAACACGAGGATTTATTTTGAACGGTTCCAATCAATTTCCTGTCATTAGCATTGATGGTCCGACCGCTTCTGGTAAAGGGACGGTCGCGCATCGTGTCGCCAAACAATTGGGATTTCATTACCTCGATTCTGGCGCGCTCTATCGTTTAACCGCTTTGTCGGCGATACGCCACGGCATCGACTTGTGGGAAGAGCAACAAATTGCCGATCTGGCACGTGTGTTGCCATGTCGTTTTGAAAAAGGCCACGTTTTTCTCGCCGGAGACGATGTCACTGATGCGGTGAGGCAAGAAGCGATAGGCGTGGCTGCTTCAAAAATTGCAGTTTTACCATTGGTGCGCAAAGCTTTGGTGGAGTTGCAAGTATCATTTCGTCAAGCCCCAGGTTTAGTCGCCGATGGTCGCGACATGGGTACGGTAATCTTCCCCGATGCAATCCAAAAAGTTTTTTTGACAGCAAGTGTGGAAGCGCGTGCAAATCGCCGCTATAAGCAATTGATTGAAAAGGGTTTTCCTGCTAATATGGAAGACTTGGTAAAAGATTTGGCAGAACGTGATGCTCGCGACATGGCTCGCACAGAAGCGCCTCTCAAACCCGCACCAGGCGCGTTCTTACTCGATACGTCTCATATCACTGCGAATGAAGCAGTGCATCAGATACTCAGTCTTTACGCTAGTGTATTAAGGGAAGCTCGATAAATCCAATTGTGGGGCGCATTGCGTTGTTGCTTGTCCTCGTAATACTTAAGTATTACTCCGGGAAGCGCCTAGCACTGCACTCCCAAAATTGAATTTCTAGAGTTACCTCGAGACTTTTGTGAATTTGGTTCGTCTGCCGAATTTGTTGATATCTCTTCTTTAGTTCCCACTTAGTTTTTTTGCTTCAATGCAAAATCTAAATGGGGTTGTTTAACCCAACCCGGTAAATAGACCTTTTGTCCTATTCCGGCTAACCCGTAAATATTATGTCTACTGTATTCATGACTCAAGATTTCGCAACTGGTGCTGACAGCTTTGCAGCATTGTTCGAAGAATCTTTATCCCGCCAAGATATGCGCTCTGGCGAAGTGATTTCTGCTGAAGTCGTTCGCATCGACCACAACTTCGTGATCGTTAATGCTGGCCTCAAATCAGAAGCCTTCATCCCTGTTGAAGAATTCAAAAACGACCAAGGTGAATTGGAAGTTAACATCGGTGATTTCGTATCCGTAGCGATCGAATCATTGGAAAACGGTTTCGGCGACACAATCTTGTCCCGCGACAAAGCAAAACGTTTGGCATCATGGCTCGCGCTCGAAAAAGCGCTGGAGTCTGGCGAAATGGTGGTTGGTACAGTTAATGGTAAAGTTAAAGGTGGTTTGACTGTTCTCACGAACGGCATCCGCGCTTTCTTGCCAGGTTCTTTGGTTGATACACGCCCAGTTAAGGATACAACTCCTTACGAAGGCAAAACTATGGAATTCAAAGTTATCAAGCTCGACCGTAAGCGTAACAACGTTGTGTTGTCACGTCGTGCAGTTGTTGAAGCTTCTATGGGTGAAGAACGTCAGAAATTGATGGAAAACCTGAAAGAAGGCACAGTGGTTACTGGCTTGGTTAAAAACATCACTGACTACGGTGCGTTCGTTGATTTGGGCGGCATCGATGGTTTGTTGCACATCACTGATTTGGCATGGCGTCGTGTGCGTCACCCATCTGAAGTTCTCACAGTGGGTCAAGAAATCACTGCGAAGATCCTCAAATTTGATCAAGAGAAAAACCGTGTGTCCCTGGGCGTTAAGCAATTGGGCGACGATCCTTGGACAGGTTTGGCACGTCGTTACCCAGCAAACACACGTTTGTTCGGTAAAGTAACGAACCTCACTGACTACGGTGCGTTCGTTGAAGTCGAGCAAGGTATCGAAGGTTTGGTCCACGTTTCTGAAATGGATTGGACTAACAAAAACGTTGCACCAAACAAAGTTGTTCAATTGGGCGACGAAGTTGAAGTTATGGTATTGGAAATCGACGAAGAACGTCGTCGTATCAGCTTGGGCATGAAACAATGCAAAGCAAATCCATGGGATGACTTCTCCTTGAACTTCAAAAAAGGCGACAAAGTTAAAGGCGCGATCAAGTCTATTACTGACTTCGGCGTGTTCATTGGCTTGACAGGCAACATCGATGGTTTGGTGCATTTGTCTGATTTGTCTTGGAACGAAACAGGCGAAGAAGCAGTTCGTCGCTTCAAGAAAGGTGACGAGTTGGAAGCCATCGTATTGGCGATCGACGTTGAACGTGAGCGCGTTTCCTTAGGCGTTAAACAATTGGAAGGCGACCCATTCAACAACTACTGCGCAATGAACGACAAAGGCGCATTGGTCACTGGTACAGTGAAATCTGTTGAAGCTAAAGGTGCTGTAATCCAATTGGCTGACGAAGTTGAAGGCTACTTGCGTGCATCAGAAATCTCCCGCGACCGCGTGGAAGATGCTGGTACACACTTGAAAGTTGGCGACACAGTTGAGGCTTTGGTATTGAATATCGACCGTAAAGCACGTGGTATCCAATTGTCTATCAAGGCAAAAGATTCCGCTGATACACAAGAAGCAATGCAAAAAATGTCATCAGCTGTTGACTCCAATGCAGCTTCTGGCACAACAAGCCTCGGTGCTTTGTTGAAAGCTAAGCTCGATAACAAAAACTAAGCGACGACTAGGCCTTATCTATGACCAAGTCAGAGCTAATTGCTCGTCTGGCTGAGCGGTATCCACAACTGGTAGCTAAAGATGTGGATATCGCCGTCAAAACTATTTTGGACGCGATGTCCGATGCCTTGGCTACTGGTCAACGCATAGAAATTCGCGGCTTTGGTAGTTTCGCTTTAAATAGCCGTCCACCGCGGATTGGTCGTAATCCTAAATCTGGTGACAAAGTGATGGTGCCCGAAAAACGGGTGCCGCATTTCAAACCAGGTAAAGAATTACGAGAACGGGTAGATGCGACAGTCGGCCAGCCCATACTGCATGATTAGCATGCGTAGTGTGGAAAAAAGTGAGTAATTTGCACTAAGAAAACAAAACGGCATAAGGGATTTCCCGATATGCCGTTTTTTTTCACGTACAATTTCACTTGTTGAATCATTGTCTTGAGTATGTTGACGAATCGGTAATGGTAGATCGACTGGTTTGTAAAAATGTACCACTTTGATTGCTATTCGTAACTTTGGCAACTTAGGCTAACTATGAAAATTATTTCTAAATTTATTTGGCTGCTGGTATTTATCGCCTTTTTAGGCTTTGCGCTGAAAAACGATAAAATCGTCACGCTCGAGTATTTCTGGGGCTATCAACAATCGGCACCTTTAGTGATCTTATTGTTGTGTTTTTTTGTTGCTGGTGCCGTATTCTGCCTGCTGGCGATGGCACCGATGGTTTTCCGTCATCGTCGTGATATTTCACGTCATAAAAAGACGATTGCAGAGATCGAAAAAGAACGTCAGATTGAACAAGCGACAGCAAATCAGGCGCCGACGCCAGATGCGATTCCTAACGTCATCCGCAATACTTAATCTTTAATCCTCCCCACTGAGACCCGTCACTATGGAATTTGAAATCTGGTGGTTACTAGGTATTCCTCTCTTTTTTAGCTTAGGTTGGATCGCTGCGCGGGTCGATATCCGTCAATTGATTTCTGAATCGAGCAGCCTGCCTAAAGGTTATTTTAAAGGCTTAAATTTTTTGCTCAATGAGCAACCCGATAAAGCGATTGATGCTTTTATCGAAATCTTAAAACTGAATCCTGAGACCGTCGAATTACATTTTGCGCTCGGTAATTTATTCCGCCGTCGTGGTGAAACCGAACGCGCAATTCGTGTTCATCAAAATTTATTATCACGCCCTGATTTACCGATAGAGCAGCAAACGCAGGCGATGTTCGAATTGGGACAGGATTATCTGAAGGCAGGTTTATTAGACCGCGCCGAAGAAACTTTCAATCAACTCGTCGCAGGGCAATATGCGATTCCAGCCCGTAAGGCTTTGCTCGAAATTTATCAAAAAGAAAAGGAATGGTTGCGTGCAATTGATGCGGCCCATGCTTTGCAAGAGTCTGGTGCTGGTGGGCGACAAAAAGAAATTGCCCAGTTTTACTGTGAAATCGCGCAAGATGAATTGGTGCATACGCATCCTGAAGCCGCGATGGCGATGTTAGATAAAGCGATTGCCACCGATCGTCATAACGTGCGTGCGGTGATTTTGTCAGGCGATATTCATTTGGCAAAAGGTGATGTAGAACAAGCGGTATTGGCATGGCGCAGAGTCGAGCAGCAAAGCGTGCCCCATGTGGCTTTGGTAGCGCAACGCTTGATGGATGGTTATCGTAAATTAGAGCGTCCACAAGAAGGTTTGAATTTGTTGAAATCCTATATGGCAGAAACACCGTCGATTGATTTGCTGGAGGTGGTGTTTAAAGCGACGCTAGAGTTGGAAACTGCGGCTGATGCCAATCAATTGGTAGGCAATGAATTGCGCCGCACCCCGACCTTACTTGGCTTGGATAAGTTGCTCGACGCACGCATGTTAGTAGCACCGCCAGAGGTCTTGCCGGAATTGTCCATCGTCAAAACTCTGGTGAGTGGTTATGCCCAAAAATTCACACGCTACCAATGCACGCATTGCGGTTTTAAAGCGCGGCAATTCTATTGGCAATGTCCGGGTTGCAGCAAGTGGGAAACTTATCCACCGCGCCGTACGGAAGAACTGAATGTGATGAATTAGGAAATTCAAAACCCCTCAACGCCGAGACGCAGAGACGCAGAGGAGCGCAGAGAAAAGAAAAGTACATCATAGTTTCTGCCTTTCCTCTCCTTTCTTATTTCTCAGCGACTCCGCGACTCCGCGTCCTGGCGTTGAGGGGTGTTCGAGCAGACCCTAAAGAATAATTTTTGCATGGAAATTTCGAAAAATGAAAATAACTATCGTTGGTACAGGTTATGTAGGTTTGGTCACCGGCGCATGTCTGGCTGAAGTTGGTCACGATGTGTTTTGTTTGGATGTGGATCAGCGCAAGATCGATATTTTAAATGGCGGTGGTATTCCCATTCATGAACCGGGTTTGGATGTGGTTGTTTCGCGTAATGTCGCGGCTGGACGTTTGCGTTTTTCTACCGATGTCGCCGCTAGTGTAGCCCACGGTGATGTGCAGTTTATCGCGGTGGGTACGCCTCCGGATGAAGATGGTTCAGCGGATTTGAAATATGTGGTGGCTGCTGCACGCAATATTGGCAAACATATGATGAGCTTTAAAGTCGTTGTCGATAAATCGACTGTGCCAGTCGGCACGGCAGATCGTGTTTCGGCGGCGATTGCTGAGGAGTTGAAGGCGCGTCAATCTGATTTGGAATATGCAGTGACTTCAAATCCTGAATTCTTGAAAGAGGGCGCAGCTGTCGCCGATTTTATGAAACCAGATCGTCTCGTAATTGGTCATGCTAACGATGCTCAAGGTCAACGCGCACAACAAGTGATGCGTGAGGTGTATGCAAGCTTCGAAGCTGCTGGTCATAAAATTTATTGGATGGATGTGCGTTCGGCTGAATTCACCAAATATGCTGCAAACGCCATGTTGGCGACGCGTATTTCATTCATGAATGAATTGGCGAACCTAGCAGACAAAGTCGGTGTGGATATCGATGCAGTACGTCAGGGCATAGGTTCCGATCCGCGTATTGGCCCTGGTTTCTTGATGGCGGGCTGTGGCTACGGCGGTTCTTGTTTTCCGAAAGACGTGCAAGCACTGGTGCGCACTTCACAAGAATATGGTCATGAACTGAAAATCTTGCAAGCAGTTGAAGACGTGAATGAAAACCAAAAGCATGTATTGGGATCGAAAATTTTCGCGAAGTACGGGAAGAATTTGCAAGGTTTGAAATTTGCTTTGTGGGGCTTGGCGTTCAAACCGGATACCGACGATATGCGTGCGGCCTCTTCAAGAGTATTGATACAAGAGTTACTGCACGCTGGTGCAGATATTGTGGCCTTTGACCCAGTCGCAATCGAAGAAGCGCAACGTGTGTTGGCTTTAGATTTCGCAGATGCGCCTGAATTGTTAAAGCAGATTAGTTTCGCCACAGATCAGCAAGCAGCTGTATTAGCAGCTGATGCTTTGGTGATCGTCACAGAGTGGAAAACCTTCCGCGCTGCAGATCTGAATCAAGTCAAAGCTAGCTTAAAACATGCCGTCATTTTCGATGGACGTAATTTATACGATCCACGTGCCGTCAAATCTTTAGGTATCGAATATCACGCGATTGGTCGTGCCGTGTTAACACAAAACTAGGTCAGTATTGAATTATGACGATTACACAAAAGCGTATTTTGGTAGCGGGTGACGTGATGCTAGACCGTTATTGGTTTGGTGAAGTTAATCGTATTTCTCCCGAGGCACCAGTCCCTATCGTGCGTGTTGAACGACGCGAGGAACGTCTTGGCGGCGCTGCAAACGTGGCGCGTAATGCTGTGGCGCTAGGCATAGAGACCAGCTTGTTAGGCGTGATTGGTGAAGATGAAGCAGGTCGCAACGTCGAAACTTTGCTAAGTGAAGTGGGGATTCGTAGTTATCTGAATCACGACCCAAGTATCTCGACGATTATCAAATTACGCGTGATAGGCCGTCAGCAACAATTAATCCGCATTGATTTTGAAGAGAAGCCGACAGAGCAGATTTTGCAGGATAAATTGTCGCGCTTTAATAGCTTAATTGCTGAGCATGATGTGATCATTTTGTCCGACTACGCCAAAGGTAGTCTGGTGAATGTCGCCACCATGATAGCGCATGCAAAAAGCCTAGGAAAATACGTGTTGGTCGATCCTAAGGGTAGTGACTATTCGCTCTACCAAGGCGCAAGCTTGTTGACGCCAAACAAGTCAGAATTGCGTCAAGTTATCGGCAGTTGGAAAGACGAAGCTGACTTGACCAAGAAGGCGCAAGCGCTACGTAAAGACTTGGATATTGCAGCGCTATTGCTTACCCGCTCTGAAGAAGGCATGACTTTATTTACCGATGAAGAAATCTTGCACGTACCAGCAATGGCGCGCGAAGTCTTCGACGTCTCTGGCGCTGGTGACACTGTTATTGCCACAGTGGCGGCGATGTTGGCTGAAGGTAAGAATTTGCATGACGCCGTATTGATTGCGAATCAAGCCGGTGGCATTGTTGTTGGTAAATTGGGAACTGCAACCGTCACAAGAGAAGAATTATTTCAAAAAGTATAGCTATTTAATAAATTTAATGTAATATGTATTTGCAATGACGAATTGCTATTTGTTTTCATTGTTTCGTTGTTGCGAGTGCCTTACATTTTATTAAATTTATTTTTTGGAGTTGACGATGTTGAAAAAAATCATATTTGCGGTTGTAACACTGTTGGCCAGCATGAGTTTTGCGTTTGCTGATGTGGACGTTAATAAAGCGGATCAGGCGGCGTTAGACGGTATCAAAGGTATAGGCCCAGCAAAATCAAAAGCCATTTTGGCTGAGCGCGCTAAGGGTGGTAATTTCAAGGATTGGTCAGATTTCGAAACACGGATTAAGGGCATAGGCCCAAAAAATTCCATCAAACTGTCTGACGCTGGTTTAACGGTGAACGGTCAGGCCAAGGCAGCAGGCAACAAGGACGAAGCTTCTTCTAAGTCCGCTAAAGCACCATCAGCTGCGAAAGCAAAATCAACGAAATAAACCTGGTATTCGGTGTTTCTATGATGCATAGAAAGTATCCCTCCTTCTTCCACAGTTGTAGGGATACTTTGGATTAAATTTGATTCGTATTACGGATATTGATTTACTCTCAGCAGAAAGTCCTGACAAGGTTTAGAATATGATTTTGCTTTTCTACTACGCCTTATTACTATGAGTTATATAACGATTGAAGACACCATAGGCAATACGCCACTGGTTCGTTTGCAGCGCCTACCGAGTGAAGCATCGCGCGGTCGCAATAATGTTATTTTGGGTAAGCTGGAAGGAAATAACCCAGCTGGTTCGGTGAAAGACCGACCTGCCTTATCAATGATTAAACGCGCAGAGCAGCGCGGACAAATTAAACCCGGCGACACTTTGATCGAGGCAACTAGCGGTAATACTGGTATCGCTTTGGCGATGGCTGCAGCGATGCGTGGTTATAAGATGGTGCTATTGATGCCTGAGCATCTCAGTGTAGAGCGTCGGCAAAGCATGGCGGCTTATGGTGCTCAAATTATTTTGACGCCACAGGCTGGTGGTATGGAAACTGCGCGCGATCTTGCAGAGCAAATGCAAAAAGAAGGGCAGGGCGTGATTCTTGACCAGTTTGCTAATCCAGATAATCCCTTAGCTCATTATGAAGCTACAGGTCCCGAAATTTGGCGAGATACTGCTGGTCAAGTTACGCATTTTGTTAGTGCGATGGGAACTACCGGTACTATCATGGGGGTCTCGCGCTATTTGAAGGAGCAAAATCCTCATATTCAAATTATTGGCGTGCAGCCGGAAGAGGGCTCTCAAATTCCAGGCATAAGAAAATGGCCAGAGGCATATTTGCCGAAAATTTATCAGCATGAAATGGTCAATAGTCTTGAATCTGTGACGCAGTCTAGTGCTGAAATCATGGCGAGAAGATTGGCTGTCGAAGAGGGAATATTTTGTGGGATTTCCGCAGCTGGAGCATGTGAAGTTGCTTTGAGAATTTCAGAAACCGTGGAAAACGCAACAATTGTATTTATTGTGTGTGACCGTGGAGATCGATACTTGTCGACAGGGGTTTTTCCGGCATGATAAAAAATAGATGCGAGAACCAATATTTGAAATTGTGTTGTAAAAAAGCATCGAATTTAGTCGAAAATCAGTTTTGCGACTAATCCAAAAGTAAATTTACACGTAAAAAATCGAAGCTAGTTCATCACTATGCTTCGATTTTTTATTGGTTTCAAGCAAAAAGCTGAGTTTTTTACGCAGCGTCTTTTGGTTTGAATTGCTTGTCGCTGATACGGAATTTAGCGCGGCGGTCACCCATCAATGCACGTAAATCTTTGATGCTGACATCGCTGATTTCATGCATACGAATTAGCAAAGATGCGCCAACTGGCAAACGACGATGACGAATTTTACTGATCACCGGCGGCGCGACTTCTAGCGCTCTCGACAAGGCTGCATCGTTTTTCAGGTGCAATTGTTTGATCAAAGTATCCAAAAGATTATTTGGATCGTAGTCGATTTCATCTGATTCTAGTTGTGTCAAGTTTGGCATCATTACCTCGTTATTGATGATTATTAATATTGCTGGAGGGTACTGTAATAAATTATTTAATCAGTAATACTATATCTTTAAAACAAATTTATCTACTTATTACTTAAGAAATAAAGTGAGAAAATTGTTAAATCTATTGACACTATCCTCGAAGCCATCATAAATGTATCATTAGATAACATTACTTTAGACCAAAAAATTCTTATTTGCAATATTTATTGTGTAATTTTTAGGCACTGTGCTTTCTTTGACATAGTTAAGTGTATTGATTTAATTTTAATTATCAACTTGAAGAGTTTGAAATTTTTTTTAGCTTTTTTGACGAGTCAAAATCTAAAAATTATTATTTTAATATTTGAAGAAGGTATTTTTGATGATGTTAATTTCTAACCCGAAAGTATTTAGTAGATCAAAATCCTCAAAACAAACTGGTTTGAATTTGAACTGATCGCTAATTTTTGGTTCGCATAGCAGAAGTGTAATCGATGTAAATATGTATCTAATACATGTAATTACATCGCGATGACCACATTCAGCTGCCTTTCCTATCTTATACCTATTTGCAGTGGCCTTTTATGTGCCACTCGTATCTGGGCTGAAATTTCTTAGCCATTACCAAATTCCATTGTCGAATTTTCCCAAAAACAAAGACTGTTTTTCTATGCTTGTCCAATATTTTTATTGGCATACGTTTTGCTTATGTACTCTATCGTTGAATTTCGTATAGACCTAGATGACGTCCTTGATTTCCCCGTATTTGCCTTCGGATTCATTTTTTGAAAATTATTTAAGTGTTTGAATTTAAAACGAAAAGCTTGATTTTTCTTGATGTAATCAAAGAATTGTCTTTATTGCTTGCCATGTAATTTTTTGAGAATAGAAGTAAATTTACATGCTAATCAACTGTGAATCCTCGCGAGATTGAATGATGTAAAAGTGCCGCAATAATAAAAATAAGATTGGTGTTGAATAGTTGGCATGCTACGATTTCAACTGTTTTTAAGCATTATTTATAAAAATGTTTTTTGATAAGTTGATTGGCTTAGATAAATATCGCGGAATTTAGATAATAAAAACTAGGTATTGCAAACAATAAAAATTATCAGGAAAGATGATTTTCAATGATAAACGCAGCAATCAGTCAATTGGCTTTTCAGCTCAATCAATACTTCAAAAATAATTTCCAGGTTTTGGAAGATGTTGTGGTTGTGTCCAACTTGATGGAGCTAGATGGCAGTCTCGTTCCTAACGCTAACAATAAATTGGTTCTCATGTTAGTCAATATCGAAAAAGACACGGTGCCGTACCAAAGCAATCCGATTCGTCGGGGCAACGATCAAAGATTGCTTCAACATAGTGCCCCTTTGTTTTTGAATTTGTACGTCATGCTGGCAGCGAATTTCGGCGGTGGAAATTATGCTGAAGCGCTCAAAACGATTTCTAACGCAATTGGATATTTTCAACAGCAAGCTGTTTTTGACAGACATAACACTCCAGGTTTGGATGTGCGTATAGAAAAATTAATTCTAGATATAGAAAATTTGAAGATCCCTGATCTCAATAATTTGTGGAGCCTGTTAGGAGGGAAGTACCTGCCGTCGGTATTTTACAAAGTACGTATGGTGACCGTCGATAACTCTGGTGTCATCGGACAGGTGCCAGTGATTACGCAGGCGGATCAAGGTGTGTTAGCGCCCGACGGCGGGTTGATGTAATGAGTCGTTATGTTCATGTGTGTTCGATTTTGATTGAACATCACTATTACGTTAATGGCGAAAATCAGAAATTGCAGTTCCTCCAGACTAGGGAAACAGCCGCGCTAGTTAAACAGCGACAGTTGATTTTACGTCAGACGCAAAATGGTCTTGAAGTATGGCAGGACTGTGCTAGTGAAGATGTGAGTGTGTCGGAGCAGTCAATAGATTTAACTTTCGATGTTATCTCAGATGACCCTTGGTATGCCTTTCGCACCGATTGGGATGCTGTTGGCCAGATTTGTGTTTGGCAGAACCAGTTGTCGGACTCTTGCTCAATGATGATCTTGGGTGACGTTGATGCTGGTAAGAATGAGTCGCAAAGTAGCAGCAGATTTGTTCAATATACGCGCAGAAATTTGAGTCGCGTTTTGTTTTCTGTGCATGTATCTCATGTGCAAAAAACCGCAGGAAAATTAATTGATTCAGGACATGAGAGATCAAATTCTTACGTATTCTCTTTGCCTTCAAAACTGATGCACTGGAAATATTTTTTTTCTGGGGCGATTGCAAAGAAAAAATTACAGATCGTGGATCTGGATGCAAAAGAAGATGGTGATGGAATAGTTTTTGTGCATTCAAAGGGCGTCGCTAATGCTGATGGCAAAGCCATGGTTTCTCTTCAGGCTATGCCAATGCAGGCTTTTCCAAATCAACGTTTTCAGTTGCGAGAAGAGAGTGGGGCAGGACGAATCTTAATCAAGCGCTTACCAAATGCGAGCATGGTTAAGGTGGGTAAAGAGAGGGGTAACGATGGATCTAGTTTCATCGTTGCGGAGATTTATATTCATCAATAATTTCAAAGGAACACGTATGGCTGGCGCGTATAAAACACCTGGTGTCTATATCGTTGAGAAAGATGCCTTTCCCAATTCAGTAGTGGAAGTGGACACAGCAGTACCCGCATTTATCGGTTACACAGAAAAAGCTCAAAACAAAGGTTTGTCGCTGATTAATAAACCTTTTTCAATTTCTTCTATGGCCGAATATGAAAATTATTTTGGGGGAGCACCAAACGATAGTTTCAAGATTAAGAAACTAGAAGCAGAACTCGCCGAGAAAGATAAAAAGTCGGAAAACACTTATTTTTCAGAAAACGATGTTCATTATGAGATCGCACAAGAAGGGCATCGCTACTACTTGTACCATAGTATGAAATTGTTTTTTCAGAACGGAGGCGGTAAGTGCTTTATCGTTTCAGTTGGTAAGTTTGCGGATAAGAAGATAGAGCGTTCAGTTTTTGAATCTGCGCTGGATGAATTACTTAAGGAACAAGAGCCAACAATGGTCGTTATTCCGGATGCTATGTCTCTGGGATTTGGTGATTGCAACACCCTGCAACAACTAAGTCTTGCGCATTGCGGCGAAAGAATGAAAAATCGTTTCGCAATTTTGGATGTGCATCAAGGGTATCAAGACAAGAATACTGCAGTGGCGGATGCAGATGAAAAAAATTGTATTACCCAGTTCCGCAATAAACTTGGTACTAGTTTTATGGCTTATGGTGCGGCGTATTATCCTTGGGTTAATACCAGCATCGTGCAAGTCACAGATCTACGGTTTACCAATTTCATCAATCTCATCGATTTGAAAAAAATACTGAGTGATGATATCGATTTGACGATGCAGGCACCAAATAAAAAAGCGGAAATCAAAGAGATTATCAGTAAGATTCCAAGCGGTGCTGAAGGTGAAGTTGCTGACCCTGAATACAATGCAGAAGAATTGCATAAATCATTGTTCAATCTATGTCCAATGTATAAAAATGTATTGACTGTCGTTCAGGAAAAATTAAATTTACTACCGCCTGCAGCCGCAATGGCTGGCGTCTATACCCGCGTCGATAATTCTCGTGGCGTATGGAAAGCACCAGCGAATGTGAGCTTAAGTGCGGTCTTATCACCTGTCGTCAATATCTCTCACGATGATCAAGAAGATTTAAACGTATCGACTACTGGTAAATCAATCAATGCGGTTCGTGCATTTATTGGCGAAGGTACATTGGTATGGGGTGCACGCACTCTTGATGGCAATAGTCTTGACTGGCGTTATATCAATGTGCGTCGCACCATGATCATGCTGGAAGAATCAATTCGTTTGGCAACCAAAGCCTATGTATTTGAACCGAATGTCGATAATACATGGATTACGATCAAGAGCATGATCAGCAATTTCCTAACTAGCATCTGGAAACGCGGTGGGTTAGCGGGAGCAAGTCCAGAAGATGCATTCAGTGTTCACGTTGGGTTGGGTGAAACCATGACAGCTGTTGATATTCTGGAAGGAATTATGCGCGTCACTGTGTTGGTTGCTTTAAGCCGTCCGGCAGAATTTATTGAAATTACATTCCAACAGCAAATGCAAAAATCCTGATGAGTCGCGCGTTGATTAGATAAATGACGTTCGCGACAGTGTCAAAATTTTAAATTTTTTATGATAGAGGTTTGTTATGGCAGATGATGGATCAAAACAATCAGCAAATGTGTGGCCTTTACCGAAGTTTTATTTTCAGGTGAAGTGGGATAAAAATGAAATGTCTTTTCAAGAAATTTCAGGACTAGATATTCAATCCGAAGAGATTAAATATCGTCACGGAAATAGCCCGCAATTTTCAGTGATTAAAATGCCAGGCATGAAAAAATTTGGCAACGTTACGATGAAAAAAGGCGTTTTCAAAGGCGACAATAAATTTTGGGATTGGCTTAATCAAATCAAACTGAATACCATCAAACGGGTTCCGGTGACGATTAGTTTATTAGATGAAACTGGCAAACCAACGATGGTTTGGACTTTGACCAACGCATGGCCAACGAAGATTTCTAGTACAGATTTGAAATCTGAAGGCAATGAAGTGGCAATCGAAAGTATAGAGATTGTGCACGAAGGCCTGACCATTGCGAATGCCTGATAAATAAAACCGAGCTTTATAAAATATGAGTGGTGAATACTTTGAATTGGGGTATCCCCCTTCTGCTTTTTATTTCAGCGTCGGTTTTGTGTTGGGCGTTGGTGCTACCGGCATACAGGTACCCGATGCTTCGTTTAGCGAAGTGTCGGGCATCGGTACAGAGATGGAAACTGAGGCGGTCGTTGAAGGTGGTGAAAATCGCTTCGTACATCAGCTTCCAAAACAAATTAAGCACGGAAATCTTGAGTTAAAACGCGGAATTGCCAACGCCAATTCGCCACTCTATAAGTGGTGTAAATCGACTTTGGAAGGCGAATTCATCAAAATGATTGAGGCTAAATCAGTTTTGGTGAAACTTATCGGCGGGAATAAACAGATTTTGCGAGCGTGGGAATTTCATGACGCCTATCCAGTGAAATGGGATGTGGAAGCATTTAATTCTACGAAAAATGATGTGGCCGTGGAGAAGATTGCGTTTGCATATACCTACTCACAACGTATTCGATAAGTAGGAATTTTTTTATGTCTATAGAAATTAGAGAACTGGTGATCAAGGCGAATATTGTTGAGCCTCCTGCAAGCAATGTGGCATTAGATGGTTCTGAACATACGCAAATGATGAAAGAAGAAATACTCAATGAATGTCGTCAATTGATATTGAGTATGATACGTGAACGTGGGGAACGTTGATTGTGTCGGGACAGAAAACTCTCTTAAAAATTTTTGGCTGCAATGTAACTCCAAGCGGCAAGATTGTTGTTGATGAAGCCTTACCGCAATTTACTGCGCTCATCAATCCCCCTGGTTATGCGCATGAATATCAGATCAAATATGCGAAAAATCAAACCTTGGGTCAAGCAGGGAATGAGTCAAAATTTCATGCAAGCATGCCTGAAAAATTGAGTTTGAAAGAGTTGGTGTTGGATGGTACTGGTGCAATTCCAGGAACAACGCAAACTGTGTCAGAGCAAGTTGATGCTTTGCGAAATGCGATTTATACGTATGTAGGCACAAAAAATGAAGCGCCGATTGTGCAAGTCGTTTGGGGCAGTATGCTTTTTTATGGGCGTGCGGAAGGCTTGAAAATTGATTACACCATGTTCAGGCCAAATGGTGAGCCACTCAGAGCCAAAGTGACTTTGACTTTCGTGGAATACAAAAGTACAGAAGAATTAGTCAAGCTAGAACAACAAAAAATTACGAATCAAACCCAGACGCTTACGGTTAAAGATGGAGATACGATAGAAAATCTATGTGACCAGGTGTATCAAGACGACGCCTATTACGCCGAAGTTGCTCGACTAAATGGATTGACTTCTTTACGTCCACTTAAAGTTGGTTCTACTTTGATTTTTCCGCCTTTGGATGAGACCAAAAAAGTAGGCTCTGCGAATCAGGAGCGTACTTTTTAATACGAGGGGGAAAAGTTTGAGATGCCAGTTGCTCGACTATTGTGAAAAACCGAATATTACATATTGATTGATCTAGGTACAGAACTCCACTGTGAAGCATACTTTTAAAGATAAAAACAAATGGCAGCTTCTCCTTTAGAAAATAGTTTAGGTGTACTGACTTTCAGTATTACTTGTGACGGAACACCGCTGTCAGATATCGCGAAAGTAGTGTCAATTGAGACCGTGCATGCGATTAATAGAGTGCCATCTGCAATCATTACTATCATTGATGGTGATATTACGGACGATTCGTTTCCAGTTTCTGATCAAGGTATTTTGAAACCTGGAACCGTCGTAGTCATCGGCGCTGGATACGATCTCAAAACGCAGACCATTTTTACCGGTGTGGTGATCAAGCATTCGGTCAAAATTACGGGCGATAACTATGCTCGATTGATTATCGAATGTCGAGACCCGGTTCTGGCGATGACGATCGGCAGAAAAAATGCTAACTACGTAAATCAAACAGACAGTCAAATCATTTCTACCTTGATTGGCAACTATGCAGGCCTGACTGCAAGTGTGGATGCCACCAACATAACGTATAAAGAGCTCGTTCAGTATTACGTTACTGACTGGGATTATATGATGGCGCGCGCAGAGGCGAATGGTTTGCTGCTGACTGTCGATGCAGGTGCGGTCAGTGTGAAAGCGCCAGTGACGAGCGGTGCACCAGTCTTGACGCTGACCTATGGTATTGATTTGATTGAATTCCAGGCGGAACTGGATGCACGTTGGCAATTGAGTTCAGTCACCGCGACGAGTTGGGATTTGTCGCAATTGGCCATCGTACAAAAAACCGCACAACCTACCACATTGACGGGGCAAGGCGACATAGATTCTGCAAGCTTGGCAAAAGTTTTGGCCGCTGGCGATTTTGCTATGCAAACCGCCGCTCCTTTAGATAGTGCGGCTTTGGGCGTGTGGACTAGCGCGCAACAAATGAAAGCGGCCCTGTCCCGTATCCGTGGACGGATGTCATTTCAGGGTAGTGTTTTAGTAAAGCCCGGTGTTTTACTTGAACTGAAATCGGTTGGTGTGCATTTCAATGGCAATGTGATCGCAAGTAATGTCACTCATCGCCTGCAAGATGGCAATTGGGTGACGGAAGTCGAATTTGGCATGCCGGCCTATTGGTTCACCGAGGATTATCAAGTACAAGCTCCAGAGGCTGCTGGGTGGACCGCAGGCATTTGTGGCTTACACATTGGTATCGTCTTAAAGCTCGATGCTGATCCAGAAGGGCAGCATAAGATACAAGTCGAAGTTCCTTTAATGAATGCACAGACTGTGGGAGTATGGGCGCGTTTTTCTAGTTTTTATGGATCGTCAGGATTTGGCGCTTTTATCATTCCTGAAATTGGTGATGAAGTGATCCTTGGCTTTTTCAATAATGATCCTTCATGCCCTGTCATTTTGGGAAGCCTGTACAGCAGCAAACACATGCCGCCTTATAGCTTGACTGCTGAAAATAATTTCAAAGCTTTACTTACACGTAGCAAATTAAAAATGGAGTTCGATGACGGCAAGAAAGTCATCACCTTGATTACGCCTGCCAACAATAAAGTCATCCTTAGCGATGACACGCAATCCATTCTTTTGCAGGACCAAAATAACAATATTGTTAAATTGAATTCCTCTGGAATTTTGTTAGATAGTCCCGGCGATATTACGATCAACGCACTCGGCAAGGTTTCTATTTCTGCTGTGCAGAATGTAGAAATTGCTGCGCAGATGGATGTTACGACGACCGGATTGAATATCAATAGTACCGCGAACATTTCCTTGACGGCGAAAGGCACCGCGACAGCAGAATTTTCTGCAGCGGGGCAGACGACTGTGAAGGGTGCATTGGTGATGATTAACTAACATAAGTGTCAAGTCGACTGCGAGGTCAAAGGAAAATTATGCCGCCAGCTTCCAGAATTACTGATATGCACGTATGTCCCATGGTGACACCGGGAGTGCCGCCGATTCCTCATGTTGGTGGACCCATTTCAGGTCCATGTGTACCAAATGTCTTAATTGGTGGATTACCTGCGGCTGTAGTCGGAGATATGTGCGTATGCGTTGGTCCGCCAGATACGATTGTTAAAGGTAGCGCGACCGTATTGATCGCCGGGCGTCCTTCTGCAAGGATGGGGGATACGACTGCGCATGGTGGCAATATTGTGTTTGGATTTCCGACCGTGATTATTGGCGGTTAGTATTTATTGGGAAGAGATACATGAGCACAGATAAATCATTTTTGGGGACTGGATGGAGTTTTCCTCCAGAGTTTTCTAAACGTGGTCAAGTGAAGATGGTGAGTGCGGAAGAGGATATTGTTCAGAGCCTGAGAATTTTGTTGGCAACCAATCCTGGCGAGCGTGTGATGCGTTCAAGTTTTGGCTGTGGCATCAAGCATAAAATCTACGAGAACATTAACGAAACCACGGTGACTATTCTAAAAGATCTGATCAAGCGGTCTATTTTGTTTTTTGAACCCAGAATCACGCTGGATGCTATTCACGCAGATATCGTCGATGTCTATTCTGGATATCTGAATTTTGTCATCAGCTATACCATCGTCAGTAGTAATACTCGCCATAACTTGGTCTACCCATTCTATTTTCGTGAAGGTAGTGATGTCGCACTGTAAAGTTTTTTTGGTGCACGCATGAATTCACGTTTACTAATTCGTGATGGGCGTAGTCAAGAGCAAAGACATTTGTCTGCGCTGAGTGGTGACTATTTTGCACTCAATGATATGCGCTTTGAGACATTGTTGAGCTTGGCGACCGAGTACGCGCGTCTGGTTCGGTTCTATCAGCTTGATTTGCGCGCCGATGGAGATTGGCATCAATTTTTTGGTGCTGATGAGACTGTTTTGATGGCGACTATTTTGGCAGTCGATACAGCGCAACTGACAAAACAATTTGAAAATCGATTAGTGATAGAGCCGCAATTTCAATTTTGGATTACGGACGACATACAGAAAAAAGTCGATGGTGCGTACCATAATATTGTCGATTCGCCGCTTCTCTTGGTGAAGTTGTTAGATTTCTTTTTGATTAGTGCGAGCCGGCAGTCAGGTGCAGTTGCCCAAGAAGTTGCGCAATTATTGGAAGATATATTGCGTGGCTTAAAGTGGGAGCTACAAACGCTATGTGATGCCTTGCCCAAAAATATGTTTGCACATATGAGTAGTACTGAGGCGAATCAGTTCTTAACGCGGTTTTCTCATCAATTTTCAGGGCACTTAAGGGGCTTATCTGAATTGCGTGTAAGTGGTGCCCGCTTACGTAGTTTGTCTGAGAGTGAAATTCGGGATAATTTTCAAACCTTGCTGCATGCAGTTCGTATGTTGCAAGAAGGTGTTCAACGACTTCTACCGCAGTCAATGACCAACGGCGAGCATGATCCCGCGAATAGTCTATTGATCGCCTTTATTCAGCTCTTTCAGAAACTGCAAATCCGGCTAAATCGATTTGCCAATAAACATATCGATTTCTACTATCAGCAAGTGCTGCGGATGCATAAACGCGATACCCATCCCGACAGCACTTTCTTAGTCATTCGCCCATCGCCGAAGACGCAACGTATCGTCATAGACAAAGGCTGTGAATTTATTGCTGGTGTTGATGCCCAGCATCGGGATATTGTGTATACCGCGGATGAGACTTCGGTACTCAATGATGCGGAAGTCGTTGAAATTCATAGCTTGTTTTTTGATCGTTCGGTGGACGACTCCTACGGTAGTTACACGCGTGCCAGCTATCAACGTCAATGTCAAACTTTGGCACCGAATTGCGATAATAGTGAACACGCTAAGTTGCCGCCAGTACCCTTGCTTGGCGCTCCACGCCCTGGCGATTCGCTAACGGGCGGAAGTGCGGCGCATTTTGGTTTCGCATTGCAAAGCAAAGTATTGTTTATGCGAGAAGGTCAACGAACCGTCAAGGTTACTTTTCAGTATCGCAATCATGAAGAAAACACGATAGTGGCCAACGTGCTTGCAGTTGCTAGTAAATTACAGGCAAACACACATGTTGACTTATCGCACGTCACAGATTCGCTTGAAAATGATGTGTTTATTAAACTTATGCGAGGTATGTTCACGCTGTCGCTAACTACTAGCGAAGGCTGGTATCAGATCACTGAGTATAAACCTGGCTATGCGAATCTGGAACGAGACATTCTGATTGAGAATCAGCCAGATAAGTTGGCCAATAAGAACGACGATTATCTTTCGATTGAATTTACGCTACCTGAAAGCGCACCGGCGGTAGTTGGATATCACACAGCTTTGCATGGCGCGGGGCAGGAGACTTCATTTCCTGTACTGCGTTTTGAGATGACAAGAAATGAGTACTATTATCCATACGACATACTAGCGCGCTTAATTTTGCAAGAAATTAAGATCGAAGTGAGCGTGCGCGGCTGCCGTCAACTATTGGTGCACAATCAAATTGGACAGCTAAATGCCTCTGCTGCCTTTATGCCCTTTGGCGCACTGCCCAGCAAGGGTTCCTATCTGATTGTTGGTTATCAAGAAGTTCTCTACAAGCATTTGCAAGATCTTGAATTGGAACTTGAATGGGCAGGCTTGCCCAATGGCTTGGGAGATTTTCCTGAGTATTATGCCTCTTATCCTGAACCTCTTAAGAGTGGTGAGGTGATCGCTGGCGCGGCCGTATTAGTCGATGGTAAATGGGCGAAAACCGAGACAGGATTACATTTATTTGGCTATACCCGGCATCTTGATGGAAGCTTAAGTAACCGAACTAGCACTGAGCAAGTCATCAATTTGAAATCGGTAGTGCCGCATTTCAAAGCAGAATCGTATTTCCGCAAAGGCGTGCGAGAGGCTGGTTTTAGTTATAGCTCATCGAGCATGAATGGTTTGTTTAAGATGACTTTGGAAGCACCATCAAGCGCTTTTGGGCATGAAGAGTATCCGCATTTATTGGCGAGCACATTGACGCAAAACGCACGCCAGAAAAAAATGCAATCGCTCAAGCCGCTCCCGAATCGACCTTACACGCCACAAATAGAACGCATCGTCTTGAATTATCGTGCTCAGTCATTGATCAATTTTGAGAAAAACGCTACCGGAACAGAGCCATTAGAAGAGGATAAATTTATTCATATTCATCCCTGCGGTTGGGAGACGATGCGCGCGAGCGAGAATAGACTGATCACGCAAATTCCATGGATCGAATCGGCCGGCAATCTGATGATAGGTCTGCGCTCACAAAAACTGCAATCCGTCATTTCTCTTTATTTCTATTTGCGTGAAGACTCTTTGCCAGTCAAAAACATCACGGGAACTGGATTGCGCTGGTGGTATTTAGCATCGAACCGTTGGGTCAGAATTCCAGACACACATGTGTTGCAAGATTCGACTTGTGGCTTTATGTCGAGTGGAATTGTGCAGCTACAAGTCCCCGATGAAATTGACACACTCAACACCATCATGCCCGCTGACGTGTATTGGATACGCGTCACTGCCGATCAAGAGATAGATCGGTTTTGTAGCGTGTATTCAATTTACGCGCAGGCAATTCGAGTGACCTGGTCTAAAGAACAGGGGCAAAAAAATAGCCCGGTATTGCCTGCAATGAGTTTGACGAAAAGTAAGAAAAGCATTGCTGGTATTGCAAAGATATTGCAAATGCGGAATTCGATTGATGGTAAGGCGATTGAGAGCAGCGAGCGTTTTCGTACTAGAGTCAGTGAAAGACTACGTCACAAAAATCGCGCTTTAACCGCGGCTGACTACGAACAAATGATTTTAGAAAAATTCCCCCAAGTTTTTAAAGTCAAATGCTTCGCTAATCTCCGTCTTGATCCTGATCCGACGAAGCAGATTCGCGCTGGACACATCCTTATTATTCCCATTCCTTATTTGAATCGGGGAGGGCATTTCAATCAAAAACCTACACTCAGTGGCTATCTAATTCAAGAAATACGGCGCTTTGTTGAACGCTATGCGCCAGCTGGCGCATCAGTCAAAGTTGAAAATCCCGTGTATGAAGAAATTCAGGTTCGGTGTTCAATTAAATTGAATTCCACAGTCGCGGCAGGGCGTCAAAGTGAACGTATCAATCAAGCGATTTGCGACTATTTGTCGCCATGGAATCCCAATGGACAAAATCAACATTTTGGCTGGTACTTGCAACAACATGAGATTGTTTCCTTTCTCTTAGATCTTGATTTCGTCGAAGATGTGACCGCGGTGTCGATGTTGCAAATCGCCAGCAAAACAAATGGACAACACTTGCACTTTCATTTGCGTGATAACGCAAATTTTTCTTGTGATGAAAAAAATATCTCCCCTACTTTTCCATGGAGCATCGCGGTTCCAATGAACCAGCATTGGATAGTGTTGAAAGATGATTCCAAGATTGAGCCAGCAAAACCGATAGGCATTAATGAATTGAAAATAGGCTCTACCTTTATTATTTCGAAAAGAGTTAAGTAATGAAAAATCAGACGAATAGAAGAACGCGTAAAGATTTAAAAGAGGCGTTTAATGAAGGGAAGATGCCGAGCCAAGAAGATTTTCACGATTTGATCGAGTCTATGCTCAATAT
Organism: Affinundibacterium flavidum; assembly: GCF_014284175.1. GTDB lineage: Bacteria > Pseudomonadota > Gammaproteobacteria > Burkholderiales > Burkholderiaceae_D > Undibacterium > Undibacterium flavidum. The sequence continues at coordinate 71,844 of NZ_JACOGA010000017.1, read as the reverse complement.
GCTAGATGAAGGTTTTGATAAAAACGCGGTAGACGGTTTAAAAATTGCGCAGCTCGGTGACGGAAAATTGACCAGTTTTTATAAGAGTATTGATATAGGTAATCCTATGTGGTCGCTCTCATTGGATAAAGTGAGTAATTGCCTGAGCTTCAGAGATGAAAATAACCGCGCTTTATTGACACTCTCCAGCATTCCCCAAGACTTGAATGGCGGAAGTAAATTGCGTTCTGTTGGCGTCGGTATTTTGCAGCCTAAGCCGGAGCATGCGTTGGATGTAGGCGGATGCGTCGCATCACATGGGCGGGTTGGGCGAAAAGGAGAGTTTGCCGTGCCCGCGGATGGCAATTGGTACGACGTCACAGATTATCTGACCGGATGCCAGGCGTGGGAAGTCGTTGCAGGTGTTGGTGCAAGAGATAGCGATGGACGTTACGCCTTAATGCATGCTTTCGCCATGAACGCTTTTAATGCGAATGGACAAATTACTTACCATCAGACTCATTTTGGCAATAAATGCAGTCGTATTGAATTGCGTTGGCTAGAAGCAGATAAAAGTCGTCCCTTCGATTTTAAATTGCAAATGCGCGTGGGCTGTTCGTTCGGGGAGGGTGTTTGGATTAAATATCACATGACCCAATTGTGGTTAGACACACTGATGTTAGAGAGTGAAATCCAACCGGCACAAATTGAGCAGCCACAGTACAGTGATAATGGCAAATTGAAAGTGAAGATTTCATGAGTGACGTAAATATGCAAAGCAATTTGCCAGCTGATTGGCAATCTTCATCATCCATTCGTCTGCAGATTAGTCTGGAGCAAGCACAACTTATTCTGAGTGCATTAATTGAACGCCCATTCAAACAAGTATTTGAATTGATCGGTAATCTAAATCAACAAACAGCGACGATTTTTACATCTACAAGTGATGCGCAAACTATGGCTGAACTTAGTTTTTCAAAAGCACAACTTGCATTGATTATTGAAGCACTGGGGGATTTGCCGTTTAATCGCGTCAATCGCTTGCTGCATAGTTTGCAACAACAAATGCAAGCCACTCTATGACTCTGCAAGATCACACAAGCTGGCGAAAAATCGACGCTGATGGGCTCGATTTTGTAGCTTTACGTCGTGCTGGCGTGGATCTCTTACAAAAACTGTCGAAAGAACATTGGACCGATTTTAACGCGCATGACCCCGGTGTTACCCTATTAGAAGTCTTATGTTTTGGCATAACAGACTTAGCATATCGTAGTGACTTTGATGTCGTTGATTATCTGGCCGATACGAATGGCAGTATTAATTACGCTCTTCAAGCTCTGTTTCCGCCGCAGGACATTTTTCCGAATCATGCAGTGACTGAGCGTGATTTTTGCAAATTGATTTACGATCGTATTCCGAGTATCGATGATGTGTGGATACGTCAGACTTTGCATGAAGAACAGATGACGGGTCTGTTTTCAGTTTTTATTAAACCTCATGTTTCACTTTTTAAAGATGAAGAGGTGAAGTTCGATTTGATCAGAAAAGACGTGATAGCACTGTTGTCTGAACAGCGCAATTTGTGCAGCGATGTTGAGCATATTCATATCGTGCATACAGTCGCTTATTCTTTGTCCGGTCAAATTGAAGTGGATGATAGTCGTCCATTAGCTGAGATTTATGCAGACATCTATTTTCAGTGCGCTAAATTAATTTCTTCAGGAAGTCGCATCAGACGTTTTGAGGACGTCTTAGGGCAAGGGATGGCATGGGAAGATTTACTCGAAGGTCCACTAACGACGCATGGCTATATTGACGAAACAGACTTTGCCAGGACAGATATTGACAGGAACAATTCGTCTGTAGATCACAAGAATAGCTCGCAAGAAAATGATCTGTTAAAACTGATTACCAAGGTATTGCATATTCCTGGGGTGGTGCGTGTGGCAAATTTGCAATTGCTCAACGCCGAAGGTCAAACCGTACAGCAATTAAATATTGATGATGTAGAAAAAACTTGCCCGGTTCTGCAGTTCCCGAATGATCCGGCGCGAATTCATGACCTAGGTTTGGTGTATCGCGAGACTCCCATAAATGGCAACCACACAGCCAGCCAGCTACTACAGAGACAGAGTCTGCGGCAAAAACAGAACTTAACTGAACAGGTTGCGCTCCATCTGAAAAAAATGGATTTTCAACATCAGGCGTTCCGTAATAATCACGCTAACTTAGATCGTTTATTGGTCTTGCCCCAGGGCGTTAATCGGGACTTTAGCGAGTATTTATCAATAGGCGAGCAATTGCCTGCCATTTACGGTATTAATCATTTTGGTGTTCCCAGTTCAGAGCCCGCGGAGGTGCATGCGCGTGCGGCTCAATTGAAAGCTTACTTATTTCCATTCGAGCAAATGATGGCAAATTATTTGACCTCATTAAATCGAATAGCGGATTTGTACTCTGTCGATATGACATTAGATAAAACCTATTTTTCAAAATTATTGACCGAGCGGGAAATTCCCAATATTCAGAAACTTTACTCTGCTACAGCGAGTGCGAATGAAGTTGCGAAAATATTGCAAACACGTGATCAATTTTTCGAACGACGCAATCGTGTACTTGATAGCTTGTTGGCACTGTATGGTGAAGTCTTCCCTTCAGAAAAATTGCGTCGTTTTGACTATTATCACCAAGATCAATTTGAGATGCATTTGATCCATTCTAAGATACGTTTGCTTACCCATATTTGCACACTGAGTGGGCAACGTGCTAAAGGACTCAATTTACAAGATGAAGCTTTGGTTGAAGGCAATTTTGCGCCGATTCAACATCGCATTCAGTTATTGATCGGCTCGTCTGCCATCAGTCCTGGGGTTTCTTTGGCGGGACATTTCAAGAGTAATAATTATCAATTGCTTAGCGCAAAGCGCTATGTGGAAAAAATGCAGGCGCAAATTAATTGCCCCGTTGATATTTCCTATGACGAAACTGCGGCGATTGTGGTTCCTTCGGAAGAACCACAATCGCCTATACCAAGTCCATCATTGCCTCGTCAAATCCTGTGTGTTGAATTACTGCATGCAGGAATTCGCCTTGAACATTTTCGTAAGCTTCCAGCCGGCGAAAAACATGCGTGGCTATGTTTGGAATGTGAGCACACTTTGTGGCCATTGATTTTATTGCCGAACGAGGAGGTCGATCATTACGCCGTTAAGTTGCAGAGTGATCTAGTGGATTTAAATCAGTGTTCTGAAGGATTTCATATCCTCGAACACGTGCTATTACGGCCGCGAAACGTCGATCAGATGAGTGACTTTGATGCAGAATTTTTTTGCCATCGAGTCAGCATTGTTTTACCTGCATTTACCGCACGTTTTTCTGACAAGGGATTTCAACTTTGGTTGGAGGAATTGATTTCCCAACACCTTCCCGCACACATCTTGGTGGATTTCTATTGGTTAGATTTTCCATTCTTCGCACAGTTCGAGCTGCGCTACCATTATTTCCTTGAACAGCTACGCCTTTACAGCAATCAACTATATCCGCTTGAAACGCCAACATTAGATGATGCAGCGGCAGAGCTGAAAAAATTTATCGAGCATAGTCGGCGCTTGCAACAGCGTAATTCTCACACCACCACCCATTATTTCTGAGTGAGTCATGCGCGCGCCTAATCTTATTCATAAGCTTGATTTTGATCTGTCCTTGGCAGGCACGCCAACTACGACAGTCGAGTTGAGTGCGTGGATAAAAGCAAGATTGCTCCCCATCTTAGAGCAAGTGATAGATCAACATTCTGCGCATGATCAATGGAATAAGATCGACGCGTTAGAAATTGATCTGGGAACACTTTCGAAACCGCAGGTCGAGGCCGCATTACATAAACAGTTCAGCATTCAACTAGCAGATGCTTTGGATTTGGCAGCAACGCAGCGACAAAATAATCCGGATGAACAAATACACAGCAATCAGAAAAACAGCGAAGACTTTCTTGATTTCTTGTTGACTGGAGAAGTTCATTGGTCGCATCTACATCGTGCAGATCACGCACATATTTATCTATTGCGCGAAACTTTGGCGAGTGCGCTCGGTGTTCGCCTCCTATCGAAAGCCACTGAAGACACGCAAGTACGCCAGCGGTTGGTGCGACAATTTGGCAATGCGGAGTTATTCTTGATCGCGAGGAAATTGTTTGCAATTTGGAATGCGCGCAGTGTTGACGCAATTCTCGATTGGGCGAGCTTGGAATTGGCAAGTCAGTCGAAGCAACAGCTTGAGGCTGACCACTTTTGGTTATGGATATTCAATCCTCACCATGTGAAGTCACATGATTTATTCTCGATAATAAGTGCATGGGCCGAGTATAAGCAGCAAGAAATACACTCATTGTTGACCTACTATCTCGAATGGCTAGAACTGCAACCCGCGCTATCGAATACCCTATATCAGACTTGGAAGAATCAAATTTCCGTCATCAAGCAAGACTTGGATTTGATCACTGATGACGAACAACAGCTCATCGGAAAAGAGCAGAAAAAGACAAAGAAAAATCTTGCAACTGACTCGTCTAGAATGTCTATAAGTGATTTTGAGCAAATACAAAGCCATGGAAATTCACTAAACGAAGAGCAGAATTCAGCTAAGCAACTTGCACAACATTGGCTAAGTAATTTACAGGCCTTGAATGTCGAAAATCATTTTAGTGCCTTTGAATTAGGGCGCATTCACCAAGCTCTGGTCTTGGCTGAATATCAAAACTTAAAGTTGTACTGGACTCGGCTTTTGTCGAATGGCGGGACTTTATTGTTCGCCCATAAGGAATACGCGCATGCATGGCTGGCAAATTTTCCAATGCCAGCCTTGATCGACTTGGCCTGTGTTTTTCAAGCAGATTGTAGTTGGTTCATGCATAAAGTCTTTCATCAGCATGCAGTCGATAGCGAGATGATGCTGCCTATGGTGCGCCTATGTCTATTCACCACGCCAACACAATTGAATGTACGTCATATTTTAGAAATTGTGCCTTCTTTGGCACGCAGTTTACAAGGGTCGATTCAAGGTGGAACAGCATCTGAGCAAACAATTTCAAGTTTGCCGGATGCAAAGCAACTAGCATCAGATCAAGATAAACATGCACATGAACTCAACTTGCAAGAGCAGGAGCAAGGTCAAGATCAATATCAAGAGCGGTTGAGTGTCACAAAATTTCTAGTAAGTACCGATGTCAGTTCAGATCCAGTAATGTGGAAGACCGCGATTGGTAAATATCCTGACCTGATTCGAGAGGCGCGGGCATCAGCGTGGCAAATCTGGCTAGAACGACTAGAAACCAATTTATTAAAGGCTATCGCTGGAGTATTGCAAACATATGCAGTTGGCGTTGTGTCAAAGTTCACCGTTCGTGCAGACAAGACAGAATCCGAACTATTGTGGAGGTTGGCACTTCCAGTGTTGTTTGCCAACGCGGTTGACTCTGTACAAGACGCAAACTTACGCGAGGTGGTCTCTGAATTTGCCTTTAAGGTCTCCCCTGAGGTAGCCACTGAGGTCGCCTCTGATGTAGCAACTGATGTAGCAACTGAGGTGAGCCCAGTTCTGGCAAATAATACCTTGCAAGAGAATTCGTCCATAGCAGATACGCTGCACATTCAAGCTCTGCATAAAAAAACTGAAGCAGAAGTAAATGCTGTTCCGACTTTTGCTGATAGACCGAGCGCCGTTGAAGGGGCTGAGTCTGCCCGTGACACCCAGCTATTGCGAGGTTTGCTGAGTGATGATCGCGAATTTTTAGTGTCTAGTTGTCAAACGACTTTACAAGAAGCCCCTGATTTGTTTAAGCGTGTGCGCGTACAGGCTTGGCGGCGATGGCTAAACTTACTACCTCCAAACGTCTTAAAGTCAATTAGTTTTGTAGTGCAATACGAGGCAGCAAGCTTCCTGCAATCTCTTGAAAATAAAATGACAGCGCAAGGGAAAATTGACCTTTGGCACAGTTTTTTTCCTGTATTGCTCAGTAATTCTGTTGATTCTGTCAGAGTTGAACACTTACTTGCTCAGGTCGCAGCATTACCGCAAATGAGTGCATTGGTGTTTGAAAACTTGCAGACGAATTTCACATCCGCGACCAGTGAAGTGAAGCATGCGTCCGAAAAATTTTCTGCAGAAGAATCTGCACCATCCAATCAAGAGAGTGATCTTGCACAGCGGACTATGCAAGCGCGGAAGAGTCTAGCGATTGACGCTAAGAATCAAAGAGATCGTATTGCTTATCTGAGCTATCTATTAACTTCTTCCACGACCTTGACGACGATGTGGCCCGCTATTTGTATGGCAGAGCGTGATGAGTTAAGCGCCGTGTGGCAACAGCTGTCAGTGTTTGATAGAACACAGCTTGCGAACAAACTAGACCCAAGCGCCTGCGTTGACTTTTTGTCGAAATTGCAGCCAGAAATAAGTTCACTTTTGCAGAAAATTATTGAGCATTTCGATTATTTCGATGCTCTCGCCTATAGCCTGAGAGAGGCAAGTCGAGGCTCCGCGAAAGAGTTAACCAGAGACTCGACAAGTGACTCGATAAGTGATTCTGCAAGCGACTCAACAAGTGATTCGACAGGCGTGTTATCGCAAGTACCAAAACCTGATTCCGAAAGTATAGCTCAACTTGAGTCAACGCCAGAAGCAGGGTTTGAACCTTGGCTGCAACAACAGCAATCACCGCAACTTCAGCAGCTACGATCATCGCAGCAAGCAAAAAGAAATTTTTTGTCATTATTATTTACGCGCTCGCAGCTTTCCTTGACTGTGCCGAAAATTTTCGACGCGCTAATTTTTGATGAGGTTGATGACGTTGATGAGGTTGATGACGTTGATGGTAGTGTTCTTGGTAATAATGATCACACTAGCTTAAATATCCCAGACGACCAACAGAAAATTAAGTGGGATGAAATTCGGATGCAATTTTTAGCCGCTAGCCTGAAAGGGTTTGAGTCACAACACCAATCGACTCAGTTGGTAGATGCTTTACGTAAGTTTGAAAATTCCCTGCGCTCCGCTGAAACTACCAATGAAATTGGCGCTGCAGCGGATTTGCGCGTGGAAGCTTCCACTGATGCGTCAGTGCTCGATCAGCCGAATGATTTAACAGGGCTCCGCGTAGATTCCGATTTTTCTATGCAGGCAAATTCCTTGCTATTGAATTTTCACGAGTGGCAACAAGGTCGTGTCAATATCTTCGACTTGGTTCTACGTTTGGATCAATTATGGATTTGGTTCGATTGGTGGCAACAGCAAGCGTCATCTATTCCTAGTCAACAGTTACTTTGGATGCGAGCTGCAATTGAAGAGCAGTGTGCACTCAGCGAAGATGCATGCCTCCTCATGAAAATGGTGCTGCAGGAATTTGCCGCGAATCACCCCTTGGATCTCATCTTATTGGCTGATCAGGCTAATAACTTGGCGCGTCAATTGAGAAAAATTTCATTTGAAAATGGCGCAATTTTTTCTGCACGTGGATCTAAGGATGCAGGGAAAAATGCCGAGAAGGATGCTGTGAAAGATGTAGAAGGAGTCGCATCGCGGGCACGGGCAGAAATCGATATTCGAACCGCGCGTCAAAAAGCAAATGTGCTGAAACTAGATATCTATTTAGAAAAACTAAATGCTCATCAAATTCTCCAGCTACTAGGCTTAGAAAACGCACGTGCATTGGATTTAGATTTATCGGATTTTTCGGCTTTAGATAGCGCACAAATTTTATATTGCATACAGCATTGGCAATCGTCAGAGGATAGTGGCGGTAATAGGGCGTCATTTCTCGCCGCTTGTGAAGCCTATGCGAATCGTCTATCAGAACCTCGGCACTTTCTTGCACTCGTATTAAAAAAATGTTTGTCGGAAGTGACGATAGATTTTGATGCGATATTTGATGAATGTACTCTTCTGCAAAGTGTCGAGCAATGTGTGGCAATTGATGCGAGCCTTTTACCGGAGAATTTGCCGCTATTTGTGAAGTCAATGCAGCCTATGCAGGCTACGCAAAATATCGAGCATGATCTTTTCTCTTCCATCTCATCAAATATTGCTTTCATAACCTGGATCAGTATGTGGCTATCGGTGCGACTAGCAGATAACCCGTTGCGTAGTCTCTTGCAGAAGTTGAGTCAAATATGTGTTGACGCACAGTTGGAAAATCAATTTCTCGCCATTGTGCTACAGCAATTGCTAGCTCAATTAAATGCGCAGGAATGCGAAGAATTCATCAGCATCTCACAGCAAGAATTTTCAATCGATGTGAGTTTTTGGGATGCGTTAGGAAAAACAAAAAATAAGATCGAAGATGAATCGGTATTCTCCGCTGCGGTTGTTGAGGACAATGTGACAGCAGGTGTGACAGCAGGTGTGACAGCAAGTGAGTCAGCAAGTGAGTCAGCAAGTGTGACAGCAAGTGTGACAAACCCAAAAGCGGTAGAAGAACCAAAGTATAAAAATGCACAGGCAGTGATTGCGACAATCTTAGGCCGTTCTAGATTGACGCGCGATGTACCCCAAGAGCGTGCGCCTCTTTTTGCGTTGCAGCCTACAGCATTATCTGAGCGAGTTATCGCTAACTTGCCAGCCCTATTGGCTCAAGCATTTTTGCGTGGTGAATTTGCGGCAATCAATTCGATTTGGGATGAGCTTGTTGCATGTCATGGTGAAGTATTGGCGGATGCTGCGCGACGATATCTAGGTCGAGAGGAATTGCGGCACAAGCTGTCAATTCAACTTAACGTAAATCAAAAGCGCGATCTTATTCGATCGTTATCGACGACTGGTTTTCATCTCATGGATGAGGTCTGGAATAATTGGAAAATTCTTGATTTGAATTTGCCATTAAACTGCACGGAAGAACTTATTTACTCCAAGAGTTTTTCGGCGAATTTACAGCTATTGGTGAGTAGTGCCAACATCGAAAAAACGGGCGTTACGATTCTGAAACAGATGCTTTCAGCATTGTTGCCAGAATCAATATCTAAGAATGAGTTTCTGAGATTCGCGCAGCGCTTACAAGCTAGTTTGCTGTTAAATAAAGCATCTGCAAATTATTTGAGCAAGAGTTTGCAAGAGTGGATTTTTGGCGAAGCATGTGTGCAGTCTATATTAGCTGATGTGCATACTTACGATGCCTATAATCAGGAGGGGATCTACGTCGATATTCAATCTCTTGAATCCAAATCCTTTATACAGTCGCAATTACTCCATGAATTATGTCAGCACTATCCACAGCAACTAGATGGTTTATTGGAGCATCTTTTTTTGTCAGAAACCTTGTTGGAGAATTTTCCGGGGAATTTGGCAGAGCACAATTTACCAAGAAGTACGAACTCTCGAAATTCTTCGGATAATACCTCGATCTTGCCAGCCGCAGGTGAGTCAGACAGATTGCAGCAACTATGTTCCTTACCTATTTCAATCACACAGTGGATGAGAATTGTCCAGGCGCGATTACGGCGACATACGCTTGCTGAACAGGGAAAATTTTGGCAAGTTGTGATGCGCGATTTAGCATCAATGACCTCAGCACCGCTTGATGAACGTAGCAGTGAACTTGGGGATGAAAGTAGCGATGAAGGTAGCCAAAATTCGTTGAGCCCAAAATCCCTAGAAGGTGATCTTAGTGGTTTCTTACGTATTGCTGATGGCAAGCAAAACCTTGGTGTTGTACATGCACTGATCATAGGATTAGGTTTTTTGATTGAGCATGTTAAACCAGGGGCGCCGGACGAAATTTATCAAATCAAAGTAGCAGAGAAGAACATAAACGAAACAGAGATCTTCGACGATATTGCGCAAGAAATTGGCGCACTAAACACTGCATTTGTCGAGAATGACCAAGTATCGCTGGATACTTTGAATGCTGCCAGAGAAAATCAAATTGCCTTTTTACTGCAAAGAACTACTCCGCTTACTGAGGGTGAGAAGTTACTACTTGCTTTGCGATTGCAGCAGTTGTATGAAATCCCTGTTGAGTGCTTGCAGGGAAGTTTGGAAAGTGCATTGAGTACACCAACGGTGATAGCGCAATTTAGTTCACGACTTGGTGATGTAGACGACGGACAAATCAGTGAGCAAATCAATGCGCCAATCAGTGAGCAAATCAATGCGTCAATCAATGAGCAAATCAATGAGCAAATCAATGAACGTTTGGGCTATCCACAACTGTCTTGCTTGTTGGCCTATTTAAACCCTACTTTATGCAGATACATTCCCACCTTCTTGGAAGAAATCAAAACAGAATTAGACGTGAGCTTAGGTCTGGATCAGGTCTCGACTTGGCAGTTAATTTTTGCCTCAGCATTCGTCACGCCACGTCCGCAAAATCTGACAGAGTTTAAAACAAATCTGATAAAAAAATTAGCTGTATTGCACCAGCAAGCTTCACCCGACCTTTGGTTGCGACAAATGCGAGCTTGCATAGAACGCACTGAGTATAAGGATGTGAAGGATGCTGTGATGTCATTTTCGAACCCTACTGAGAAACTTGATGCAATCGTGAGCTCTCCGCAAGATCTATTCAAAGTTGATGGGAAACCAGAAATGCCAGCGAATTCTCAAAGTGAGGAAATGAAATTTTCCACTAGCGCATATATTAATAACGCTGGACTGGTCTTGGTCGCGCCATATATACAAAGGCTTTTTTCTATCTTTGAACTGACCAAAGAAGGGCAATTTATTGATGATAACGCTGCAGAACGTGCGGTACATCTACTGCAGTATATCGTGAATGGAAAAGTAGAAACTCCTGAGTATCAGTTATCGCTGAATAAGCTGCTTTGCGGGATTCATGGTGGTAAGCCGATTGTGCGCTCAATCGTGATGACAGACCATGAAATTGAAGTGATAGCGCAAATGTTACAGGGAGTAATTGGCCACTGGAAAACCTTAGGGAATACGTCTATCGAAGGATTGCAGCAAACTTTTTTCCAGCGTGAAGGGAAGTTGTTTAAGCAAGAGGACGCTTGGCAATTAACGATAACTCAGTCTACGTTTGATATGTTGCTAGATCAATTGCCGTGGAGTTTTGCGTTAATCAGATTTCCTTGGATGGATGCCGCTCTGCATGTGAACTGGCGCTAATTTTTGATAAATATAAAGTCCGCTGAATTGAAAGAAAATAATGGAAGTCAAGCACGCTAACAGCGAATGTTTAGAACTTGAAATAAAATGGTTTGCACAAGTGTGTGAAGCACGATTTGATCTTTATTTCAAACAGGATAGTGACACGCAGAACGTCGCGCTAGATATAGAAGAGATATGCCCAGCACCAGATATCGGTGGCTTTGATGCACCTTACGCAAATATCGTTCGCGAATATCACATGGATTTTTCTGAACGAATAATTTTGATGTTGGCGTTTATTCCCCATTTACGTCCACAAGTTTTGGATATGTTCATGTTGCAAAATTCTGTGTTGGCCAGGCCGTACAGTGAAATCGGTGGTTATCGCGGAAAAAACCATATGGGTTTTTTGCCTAGCTGTGAGACCGCCGCTTTTATTCTTGCAGGAACTGATTTGAGCCGACGTTTTCGGGTGTTGGAGTTATTTCAAGACAACCATTTTTTTGCGCATGCTGGGATATTGAAATTGGATCATCAATCTGCTGGCGAACCATTTTTTAGTGCCGCTTTAAGTTTGAGTAATGAATATTTACAGAGATTGAGCGATGGCGAAATACACAAGCCTGATTTCAATACGCACTTTCCAGCCAAGCTGATGAAGACGCAATTGGCCTGGGAAAACTTGGTGCTTAATCCAGAAGTCATGGATGAAGTTCAGAATATTGTGACCTGGCTTCAGCGACCTCCGCAATGGATGAAAGATTGGGGACTAGATAAATCCGTCAAACCTGGATACCGAAGCTTGTTTTATGGCCCGCCAGGCACTGGCAAAACCTTGACTGCGAGTTTGATAGGGAAGGCGGTTGGTCGTGATGTGTACAGGATAGATTTGTCTATGCTGGTTTCAAAGTATATCGGTGAAACTGAGAAAAATTTGGCCGGTGTTTTTGATCAGGCGCAGAGCAAAAATTGGATACTTTTTTTTGATGAAGCCGATGCTTTGTTTGGAAAACGAACGCAGACCAGTAGTTCAAATGATCGCCACGCGAATCAAGAAATTTCTTACTTATTACAACGAGTTGAAGATTTTCCTGGTGTAGTAATTCTCGCGACAAATTTGAAAGCGAATATTGATACTGCGTTTGCCAGGCGTTTTCAAAGCGAGGTTTATTTTGCGATGCCTGATCCGGTGCAAAGGCAGCGATTGTGGCGTGGGATGTTCATGCAATCAGAAAGAATTGGCCCGGATGTCGATTTTCAAAGCATTTCAGAAACTTATGAATTATCTGGTGGCGCTTTGCTCAACGTCGCACGTTATGCGGCGATACGTGCGGTGAGAAATCAAAGGGAATACCTTAGTCAAGAAGATTTAATTGCGGGTATCGGTAGAGAATTAATGAAGGATGGGAAAACATTGTGAAAGATAACTCTCAATTTGTACTGGGCATACTAGTCCAAGCTACGTCCTGGCGACAACGCGCAAAGCTTGGGTTCTTCGCTGGCTTGGTATTGGCGAGCCAAGTCTTGACCTGCCAAGTGTCTGCGCAAGTGAATATCGATGGCAATAAGCTCACGACGGCTAGTGCTGGTAATCAGAAAAGCAGTGCTCCGAAGAGAAGCGATAGCTCTGCCTTTACAGTCGTTGCTTACAATCGCAATATCAAGCAAGCAGATTTTGCCGGGTTGAGTAAGGTTACCGTATTAAGGATGCAGAAGCAGTTGCAGAGCTTGTATCAAGATTTACCGGACTGGCAACATGATTATGCCTTGGTACATGAACCCTTAAATGACGGCATTGTGGGACCGATCACTTTGCATTGGCTACAGCGATTTTCGTATAACTTCAAGATATTGGCAGAAGGCGATTATGCGAATAATTTTCCTGCCAATATTGATCGTATTAGCCAGTTTGCTCAGCGCCATCCTGATGAAATAAGAATTTTATTGAGTCGTGAATTTGATCAGTGGGATGAAGCTCAGGCGGCGAAAATTAAAAATGCAGATTTTCAAATACGTCGACAAGGAAAAGATAACGAGCTGATTGCTTTAGTGAATCGATTCAGGGAAGGGCGTCGTGCGCCTTTGCGTCCTAAATCAAATGCACTCATGAAAGATAGCGGGAATTTTACCTATAGTTTAAGTCGTGATGATATTGATGTTTTAGTAGGAAAGGATCAGTTAATTGCGCGCTTAAGTAAACTTAAGGATAAAGAGTTCACCTCAGATGAGGCTTTGCAAGTAGCGGTGGCACAAGCGACTGGTCATCACGTTCATGTCATGAACTTGCTATGGCCACTGATCTTAAGGCAAGAGCGTGAATTTGATGGATTCTTAATCAGTGAGTCCGCATTGGTGAATCTCAGAAAAGAGCAGCGATTGCCAGCCGACGCGCTTGAAGAATTGAAGAAATATGTGGGCACCTATTTCAAAACGCGCACTGCGTTCGATACATTTATTGAGGACAAAGCAAATGCGGATGTCTTATTTTTGTCGGCATCAGAGGTAAGTCAATTGGCCGCCGCGACAAAAGTGTTTGATAACGTGCATTTGAGCGCGCAAGCTATCGACAATATCAAAAAAGAGTTGAAGTCGAATATCCAAAATGAAGGAATTCCGGAAATTATTGGGCGCCTGTTGAGCGAGATTCAAGATGTGGATTATGCCGAAGTAGAATTATTTAGAAGCGCCGCAATTTCTAAAATAGCATTTGGTGTTGGTGCCTGTAAGCTCAATTCGCCTAGCAATAATGAGTATGTGAAGAAATTACGTATGCGCGAGGAAGAGTTCATCTTATTGCAAAAAGACTTGTCTGCCTTGACCTTACAAATGCCTGCGGATGGAAGCCTGAAACAAATTAATCTGGAAGATATCTTTGCACAGCTGAGCAAGTATCGTAATGCGCTCACAAGTTGCGACGATACGCAAAGAAAAATTGTGCAGGATCTGGTGCGTGATATTTACATTCATTATTTCAGCGTACTGGTAGAGAGTGCCGCCCGTAAGAAAATGCCAGAGCTGATCGCTAATATTCAATTGAGTGGTGCGGACTGTGGCTGCGCTTTAGATAATTTACCTGGGGTCGTGTATGGTTTTTATCCCTATTGGAAAAACAAGACAACAACACAGGCGATGAATTTTCGTGTCATGAATCGGATCGCTTACTACGGTTTATCTGTGAATAGCGTTGGCGATTTTCAGTTGGGTGAACAGCAATTTGATATTTATGATGGTAGTAGTCACGCCAATCAATTTATTCGGACGGCAAGACAACATAACTCTAAAGTTGATTGGTTAATTGAGAAAAATGATTGGGATAAAGATTGGAAATCCTATTCGCGTGAGAATAAGAAAGCGGTATTTAAAAAGATTGCCACAAATATTCGCTTGTTACTGCGTGAACCATTGGATCACTTATTAGCGCAAGCAAAGCCCCTTGTGAGTTTTGGCATTTCCAAGCGCCCCACACGCGGTGATGGTGTGAGTTTGTATTTCCCCAATTACCCGAGCGATGCGGATTCTGCTTCTCTTTTCAACGAATTTTATCTAAATCTTCGTAAGGAGTTAGAGAACGAAGAGGTGTGGATCAATATTGTCGTTCCTCAATCGCTGCTTTCCGCTAAAGATGAACGAAAAAACAGTGCATTTAGTTTGAAAAATTTGGTCAAATTACGCAAGAAAAGAGCTTTAAGTGAGGCCGACGATAGAGCGCATCCCAGCGTTATTGATGAGTATATTTTAGTGTTGATGGAAGAGCCAAGCTCGGATGCGAAAAAACAATTGCGTTTGGATGTTGAGGACGAAACAAGTTTGCATGGAGCGGAGCGCGCACAATTTTTGCGTAATATTTTACCCGTCTTACATTTCGATAATCGTAACTGGCAACAGTTGGAAGACGATATTGTGTATGCCAGAGATAATTTTGGCGGAATTGCTTTCTGGGCTCCTTCTTTTGATAATTTGGGAATTTCCCCTGTCAATACGATAGATTCGTGTTTGATGTCTGCCCAAATGGCCAATTGTTTATTGCGAAATTATAGTAACGAAGAGATCGGCGACAGTATTGCGGGTCCGATTGAAAAATTCGCCTGTGTATATCGATGGTTTTTATTATTGATTAGTTTTTGCTTGATACTGGTGGGAGTAGCAATTGGTATTTTGTATTACCGGTTCTGTAAAGTGCGTGAATTGGTTTTCAAGTATTGGTTGTGGATCTTGACCCTATTGATCGCACCATTGCTATTCGTTTCTGGCCTGTTACTTGTGTTTAGTCCGGATATGGCCAGTGTCAGGGCGGGTAATAAACCTCTGTTTGTGGTTGTGATAGTGTTTTTTGTTGCTGCAGTACTTGGTTATCGTTATTTGCGTGCGCTTGGTAAGCTTCCTAGCCGTCAGCGTGCAATGCCGGCTAGACATGCGATAGGATTCCCGATTGTGGTGTGGAGCATTGAAGAACAAGCAGATGGCTTGCAATGGATTATTCGTAACCGTGGAACGGGTGATGCCATCATCAAGAAAGTATCCATTGATTGCGAAGGAAATGTCTTGGCCGATATGCAAATGGCTTTAGAGTTGATGATTGGTAGCGATGACAATCTGCACTGGAAAAGTGCGACTTTGATCGGTCGTAAAATCAGACCTGGCGAGAGTCTGGCGGCACTCACTATCGCAGATCCAGCGACGGCACAAAAATTTAGGGATGAATGGAATAAGCATCATTTGAAGATAGAAATCGTCTATGCTTCATTTAATAATGAGTATTGGAAAAGTAATGGTGTAGAAATTGTTGTCGCTACTTCAGAAGCTGTGTAATGAGGATGAAATCGGTATGACAGCAATCAGAAATTTCGCTCTCAATCATATGGAGAGTGAAATTTCTGAGTCAGCCTAATTTTGTTTAATTTTATTTAATTTAGTCGCCGGTAAATGCGTGATCAATTTTCGTGACGAATCTACGCGACTTTAACTTCAGTAGAAATTAAGTTCATCGTAGTGAAACAATCCACTTTATTCTTTCTTACGGGCGAGGGCGATGACTTTGCCTAAATCAATGACCGACATCGCATAAAAATAGCTGCGATTATATTTGGTGATGGCAAAGAAATTCTCCGTCGCCAACCAGTATTCAGTAGGGTCTTCGGCATTTTGTAAATCGATTAAGCCGTAAGAAATATTCTTGGGTGCTTGTTCGTCAGCGGTGCTGACTAAGGGTTTTAACTCATTTAATGTATAGCTAGCTTTTAAGCCGCGACCCAGCACTTCATTTAATTGGACAGATGTTGCGTCCTGATTGAGCAAAGTCGCAGGAAAAGCATAAGGCCATCCTTTTTGCCAACCATGTTTGGCGAGATAGTTGGCAACGCTGCCGATGGCATCTGCTTCTGATTCTTTCAAGTCAATTTTATTGTCAGCGTCGAAGTCAACCGCAAATTGTCGTAAGCTGCTGGGCATGAATTGCGATAAGCCTATCGCTCCGGCATACGATGCTTTTATAGAAAAAATATCGGTATTGGTTTCGCGACTCCATAACAGTAATTGCGCTAGCTCGTTCTTAAAAAAGACCATACGTCCTTCGCGATTCGGAATGTCTGGATAGGAAAAAGCCAGCGTGGTTAGCGCATCGAGAGCACGAAAACTTCCTGTGTTCTTGCCGTAGATGGTTTCAACGCCGATTAAACCAACGATAATTTCGGCAGGCACGCCATAGACATTTTCTGCCCGATTTAAGGTTTCAAGATTGCGATCCCAAAACGCGATACCTGCAGCGATGCGACCATTCTCAACAAAGCGAGCGCGATAGGCTTTCCAATTCTTAGGCTTACCTGGTGGCGCAGGTTTGACTAGTTGAATGGCGGTCTCTACGTAGCGGGCATTTTCAAATATTTGTTGCAGGCGAGTTGCGTCAAATTGGTGCTGTGTTTGCATCTGCGCGATAAACGCTTGAACTTCTTGCCATTCAAGATAGCGCACATCATTGGTTTTGATCGTGCTTGATTTTGCTATTGCTTGCTGGGCGCTCTTATTTGATTTATTTGATTTATTTGATTTATTTGATTTATTTGATTTATTTGATTTATTTGATTTATTTGATTTATTTGATTTATTTAGTTTTTTTGCTATTTTTGAGTGCTGGGTTTTGCTGTTGTCTTTTTCCAGGTGAGCGTATGCCTCGTTACTTAAACTTACTATGGCGATGGCGCTGCAACTGAGTGCGGCGATCGCTGATGCGCTGACAGTAAGGGCAGTGGATAGTGTAGAGGATAATATGCGATGAGAAATCTTCAAGATAATTCTGTCAGGTTAAATGAGTTTTAGTAAGTTACGCATACGCTGAATTTTTGTTCTTTGTTCAGCTTGATGCTGTGAATTGGCGTCGGGATTTTTTCCATAACGGATGTCTGTATAAAGCAGAATAAATTCTTGTATCTTCAGAAATCGTTCTTGATCGACTTGTTTTTTTAGGTTCTGTAAATAAGTGCTGGGGCCTTCGTGGATTGCACGTGGCAGACCCTGCTTGGAGAGTGTAGCGCAAAGACGCAGGTAGAGGCTGTCATGGGGTAATAATTTTTTAGATTTAGGGAGTAAGGGAATCGCCAACGCGGCAATGATAATCAGCCCTACCGCAAATATCGTCATTAATGCTTTACCCCAATCGACGCCATTCAGGCCCAAGCTGTCGAGTAATTTGCTTTGTTGTGTTTGATTGTAATTGAGTACCCATTGATTCCATGCGTTATTTAAAGCGCTCCAGTGCATGGCAAGTTCTTTGCTCCAGGCGTTTTCTTTCATCAAGGAAGTCACTAATCCAGCAAATCCCTTATTTTGTTGCGTGGCTTGCAAATTTTTGAGGATACGTTCTGGTGCGACCGCTGCGGTTGGGTCAACTCTGACCCAACCACGATCAGCGACCCAAATTTCAGCCCAAGCGTGTGCGTCCGATTGCCTTATTTCATAGAAATTATCCTGTGTGTTGCGCGTGCCGCCCTGATAGCCGGTGACCACGCGGGCAGGGATGCCCATGGCACGCATCAGCACCACAAAGGCACTGGAATAATGTTCACAAAAACCGGATCGGGTATTGAAGAGAAAGTCATCGACGCTATGGCGGCCAAGTAGTGGTGGTTCTAGCGTATAAAAGAAATTCTCGGTTCTGAAAAAATTGAGTACAGCATTAACTTGTGCTTGTTGACTAGGATATTGTCTTTGAATTTCTTCAGCAAAGCTGAGTGTGCGCGGATTTAGATTGGCGGGTAATCTGAGATTCTGCCTAAGTAGCTGTGCGCTAGCATGCTGGTCTAGGCGGTAATCGGGATACGACACGACTTGGTAGCGGATTCGATTGTTAATATTGTTCGTGCTAAAGAGTTCTCCATCAAGACTAATCGCGGTCGATGTGGCGTCAATTTGCGGTGCATTTAGAACGCTATCAACCCCAAATAGAAAATGGGAATTGCTGGGTTCTAAGGTAATTTCTTGGCTAAGGGGATTGCCAAAGACGACCAGATCGCGTGTCTCTCCCACGCGCATATTATGTTTATTGCTTGACTGTGACCAGCGCCGTCCATCAAATTGATTGAGTATGATGGCGCGCCAGTAAAGCTCGGATTTTTCTGGCGTTCTATCCAAAAATTTTACTCGGAATACCAATTCCTCCGACATCGCTAATTTGCTGATATTTCCCGGTGACATGGAATCAGATAAGCCACTGCGAGCGACGTCGGCATCGTTTGGCAATCCCCATAAGGGGCCTTGAATACGTGGAAATAGGAAGAATCCCAGCACAGTTAAGGGGAGGGTGATGCTTAACATCACTAGCAGCAATTTAGCGCGTTGCCACAGTCTGGGCAGATGATCGTGAAATTGAAAAGTTAATTGCGCCAACAAGAGCGTGAAAACTGCGAAGCTGACATGCACAGCACGCCCCAAGCTTTGTGACTCGAAGAAGCTGGTTACTAATAGAAAAAAGCCGAGAAACAGAATCACAAACAAATCGCGTTTGGCGTGCATTTCCAACATTTTGCAGGATAGTAAGATTGCCAGCATGGCGACACCGGTTTCTCGCCCAAAGAAACTGCGAAATTGCCAGAAAATACCTGCCATTAGAGCCAGTGAGATGGGTAGTAATAGCCAGCGTGAGGGTAATTGTAAGCCTCGTAGCGTGAGCCAAGAACGCCACAACATCAGGCCCGCTGAACTAAGACTAATCCATAAGAACAAATTGCCGACATGTGTGGATAGCACTAATAGACAAGACAAGACGAGTAATAAAGTATTTCGTTTGTCGCTACTCATCTTTGATAGCTGAAACGAGGGTATGCGTTGATAGACATTGTTAAGCATGGCTATGCCCCGTTTTCTCGACTGGCAAATCATAAAGCGCCAATGCACTTAAACATGCCTGGCAATGCGTTTCGCCTTGCGCTGGTGCTAAGTTGAACGTTGCCAGTCTAAAACCGTAATCGAGCTGCAAGCGCTCTGCTTCTAATACCCAACTGGTCATTCTGGAGATTCGTTGTTCTAAATCGAGTTGCGGCGAGAGCGCAGAAAAATCCAAATAAATTTCGCCACTACTGGCACCCGCGAACTGTTTCGATACCAAGTTGCCACCTGCATCGAGATCGACTCTGGCAATATGTTTCCATGATAAATGTTTTAAGGGGTCGCCTGATTGATAACTGCGTACGCCAGCAAAGTCCTCATGACCACTGCTTTGGGTATTGCTACCATGGCTATCTATGCCAAATGGCAATGGCGGTGGATTTAATTCTGGTGCGGGATAGACCAGAATCTGACTAGCAGGCAGCCACGTGCTCCAGGCACGTAGCAGACCTAAAGGGAATCCAGTTTGCAGGCGAATTCTTGGACACGGCAGATAGCCGCGTTGCTGGCTGAGTGTTCGTAATTTGATTGTGATGCTAGATTCGCCAGCGAGATCAACGATTTGCTCAATCGCTTGTTTATGAAGAAAACCTACATGGATGGCGTAACGATTGAGCAGCTGGGGGTTGTGGATAGAGATAGGAAATTCTGCTACCTCGCCAGCGAAAATGCTGTCGCCTTGTGCAGCCCGTAAACGCAGATAAGCGAGATTACGAAAAGTAAACAAGGCATTCACGGCAGCCAAGCCCGCCAATAAGTACGTCATGCCAAAACCAAGATTTAGATTGTAATTGGTTGAGGTTAATAACAACACGATCAACATACCTGCATAGACCAAGCCAGGTTGATTCGGCAAGGTAAAAACGCGTCTCTGTTTGAGGACCACTTCCCCCGCTTCAGGAGACTTTTCCAGTAACACGATACGTTTTATCAGGCTTCTCAGTTTCTGCCGCATAGTCATTTGCTACCTGCTGAATGGTGGTGTGGATTGAGGAAAATAAAACTTAGCAGGATGCATGTCTTTGAGTCGAAGATCGGTGTTGAAAGATTGGCGTGATGTGGCTTAATACTGCGTAATGTGGCTTAGTGCATTTGAATTGTTAAACTGCGATCTTTAGCATGAGTTGGCTGAGTAGGTCAGCACTCGCATTGGTTTTGCTGTTGACCGCTTTGATTGGGCGTAAGCGATGTGCAACCACGGGTACTAATACGGCTTGTACATCTTCAGGCAGCGCATGGTCGCGGCCTTCCAATGCGGCCCAGGCACGGGCTGCCTGCAATAAAGCTATGGAAGCGCGCGGGCTCATGCCTTCAGCGAATAGTCCAGATTCACGTGTGCTTTGTGCCAAGCGTTGTATGTAGTCGATTAAAGCTGGTGACGCATGAATCTGTCTGACGAGCGCTTGAGCCTGTAATAATTCGTCGGCATGCATGATGGCGTTGAGGCTTTTCAATAAGCTGCGTCTATCTTCGCCCATGAGCAGTGCGCGTTCGGCTGCAGCATCGGGATAGCCGAGCGATAAACACATTAAAAATCGATCCAACTGTGACTCTGGCAGAGGAAACGTGCCGACTTGATGTGTGGGATTTTGTGTTGCGATAACGAAGAAAGCGTCTGGCAATTGTCGGGTTTGACCTTCTGCGCTGACCTGTTGTTCCTCCATTGCTTCTAGCAATGCCGATTGTGTTTTAGGAGTCGCACGGTTGATTTCGTCCGCCAGCAAGACTTGGGTAAAGATCGGTCCCGGATGAAAGATGAATTGACTCTTGTCCCGTTCAAAAATAGAAACGCCGATAACGTCGGTCGGCAATAAGTCAGAGGTGAATTGAAGGCGATTAAATTGTAAGCCCAGTGAAATCGCTAATGCATGTGCCAAGGTGGTTTTACCAACGCCGGGAACATCTTCTATTAATAAATGTCCACCACCTAAGAGGCAAACCAGCGCTTGTTGAATTTGGCGCTCTTTTCCAATAATGACGCGGTTCAGTTGTTTTGCAACCTCATGGACTTTTGAAAACATGTACTTTTCCCATAGAATCAAGACAGGCGTCAGCACTTGCCGAAATCAGCGAGCGCGACAGAATAAGTGTGTAAGACTAGCACAGAGAATCAATTCACAACAGTTTGTGCTGCAAGCTAGTGGTGGTTTGCAGTGGTTTGCCGAGATTTACATAGGTTTGCACAAAATCTAAGCAAGTGCACGTGAAAGAGGGAAACTAGCCCTAGAAAATTGCATATTTGAGCAAATAGGTTGACACTGTGATCTGGCGTTCAGATTGTCTTTACGCAATCGTTGTACGTGGTATAGAAAAATGACCGACATTTCGCGATGAATATGAGTTTTCGAGAAGCAAGGTCGAGAAGCACAGTCGAAAAACAAAAAAATAAGGATCAGGCATGGCACGACCAGAAAAAATTCGTTTAGGTGAAATCTTATTGCAGCAAAAGCTCATGACCGAAGAGCAGTTGCAATTTGCTTTGGCTGAACAAAAGCGTACTGGACGTAAATTAGGTCGTCTGTTTGTAGAAAATCGCTTTGTGACAGAAGATCAAATTTCTGAGGCGATGGCAAAACAATTAAATATTAGTTTTGTGAATTTGAAGCAGTACAACATTAAGCCGGATATTGTGAGAAAGCTGCCAGAATTGCAGGCACGTCGCTTTCGCGCTATCGTGCTGGAGCAGCGTGATGCGGGGTATTTGGTGGCAATGGTCGATCCTACCGATTTGTTTGCCTATGATGAAATTAGTCGCATACTCAAAAGTGCGATTCATCTGGCGGTCGTGAATGAAAATGACTTGCTGGCAGCGATCGATAATTTGTATCGCCACACCGAGGCAATTACCGATTTGGCGCGTGAGTTAGAACAAGAATTGACCGACGCCAATGTGGATTTCGGCGCTTTGGTGAGTGCCGCTGGTGCTGAAGACGCGCCCGTAGTAAAACTATTGCAATCTGTGTTTGATGATGCAACCCAAGTTAGGGCATCGGATATTCATATAGAACCACAAGAGAAGCGTTTACAAATTCGTTTCCGTATCGATGGCATGCTCCATCTGCAAACCGAAGCCGATATGCGAATTGCAGGTGCTTTGGCGTTGCGTTTGAAATTGATTTCTGAGTTGGATATTTCAGAAAAGCGATTGCCGCAAGATGGTCGTTTTATTATTAAAGTACGTCAGCAGCAGATTGACGTGCGTATTTCGACGATGCCGACCCAATACGGTGAATCCATCGTCATGCGTTTGCTGAATCAAAGTGGCGGCATTCTCAATCTTGACAAAATCGGTATGCCGGCTGAGATGTTGGAGCGTTTCCGCTCGATTATTCAACGTCCGAATGGCTTGGTGTTGGTGACTGGACCAACTGGTAGCGGTAAAACCACGACTTTATATGGTGCTTTGGCTGAGCTTAATCGTGAAGACCGTAAATTAATTACGGTTGAAGATCCGGTCGAGTATCGCTTGCCGGGTATTAATCAGGTGCAGGTGAATGAAAAAATTGAATTAAGTTTTGCCCGCGTATTGCGATCAGCTTTACGACAAGATCCCGATATTCTTTTGCTGGGTGAAATGCGTGATCAAGAAACCGCACAAATTGGTATGCGTGCCGCGATGACTGGTCACTTAGTGTTATCCACTTTACATACAAATGATGCGACCAGTACACCGATACGGCTGTTAGACATGGGCGTGCCACGCTATATGATGGGGAGTTCTCTACAGGCGGTCTTGGCGCAACGCTTGGTCAGAGTCGTTTGTGAGAGTTGCCGCGTTCCCCATACGCTCACGACGACTGAGCATGAATGGCTCAGTTTGGATATGCACGACACGGTTGATCAACATCAATATCATATTGGTCGCGGTTGTGGGCATTGCAACGGTACAGGCTACCGCGGTCGTATTGGTGTGTATGAGTTATTAGAAATGACGAAAGCGGTAGTTGATGCGGCGCATAGCGAAGACAACGCGTATTTTATGGATGTAGCTAAGCGTCAGATGGGCGGGAAAACTTTGCGTAAATATGCGATTGACTTAGTGTTGAACGGTGTGACAACAGTGAGCGAGGCCATGCGTATCAGTAATCAAATTGACGAATAGGTGAGCTATGCCATTTTTTGCCTATAAAGCCAGAAATTCTCAGGGGGAGTTGATCGAAGGTGTGGTCGAGAGTGCTGATCGTGACGCCGTTGCTCGTCAATTGTTTAATTTGGGCGTTTCACCTGTACAAATCGAGTTAACCAAGGGAGTTGCTGGCAATCGTGAACTCAACTGGTGGCAGCGAATCTGGGAGAAGAAAGTTCAGGCGCTCGATGTGCAGTTGTTCAGTCGCCAATTGCACACACTGATTCGTGCCGGTGTGCCTATTATGCGTGGTTTAGCTGGCTTACAAGAGTCCGCCGTCAGTCATGCTTTTCGTAGCGTGATTCGAGATTTGCGAGAATCCCTGGATTCTGGGCGTGAACTGTCCACTGCGATGCGTCGACACCCGAATGTGTTCTCTCTGTTTTTCGTCAGCATGGTCAAAGTAGGCGAAATGACGGGACGCTTAGATATGATTTTTCTACGCTTGTCGGAGCATTTGGAATTTGAGCGCGATATGCGTAATCGCGTTAAAACTGCTCTGCGATATCCCATGTTCGTCATGATCGTGATGGTGATTGCGATCGTCGTGATTAATATTTTTGTGATTCCAGCTTTTGCCAAAGTGTTCGCCAGCTTTCATGCTGAATTGCCTTTGATGACGCGTTTTTTACTGGGGATGTCTGCATTTTTTGTGGACTATTATCTGATCTTGCTCGGCGCAAGTATTGCCGCTACTTTTGCATTTAAGAGCTTTTTGGCGACCCGCGATGGCCGGTTTTGGTGGGATAGACAGATCTTGCAATTCCCGATTTTTGGTCGCATCGTCCTCAAGGCGACTTTGGCGCGTTTCGCTCGTAGTTTTGCACTCTCTAGTAAGAGCGGCGTGCCCATCGTGCAAGCTTTGACGGTAGTCGCCAGCACGGTCGATAATAGTTTTATTGCTAGTCATGTAGAGCAAATGCGTGATGGTGTTGAACGCGGTGACAGTATTTTGCGCACCGCAACTGCGACCCATGTTTTTACGCCGGTGGTATTGCAAATGATCGCCGTGGGCGAAGAGACTGGTGCACTGGATGAGTTAATGGATGAAATCGGGATGATGTATGAGGGTGAAGTCGAATATGAACTAAAAACCTTATCGGCGAATATCGAACCTATCTTA
Source organism: Affinundibacterium flavidum (assembly GCF_014284175.1). GTDB lineage: Bacteria > Pseudomonadota > Gammaproteobacteria > Burkholderiales > Burkholderiaceae_D > Undibacterium > Undibacterium flavidum. The sequence goes on along the minus strand of NZ_JACOGA010000017.1, from coordinate 47,146 downwards.
ATTGTCTCGCTCGGTGTGATGGTCTTGATTTTAGCTTTGGGTATTTTCCTGCCAATTTGGGATCTCGGACGAGTAGCATTGAACAAATAGTGCCTGTTGTTTTCTTCTTCAACGCTTGTGAACTACGTCAAGATTCTCGACATAGTTTGCTATGATGCCAATTGAGGTGCAATAAATTGTTTTTTTTTGCGTTTGGGAATAAATGGCACTATCTCGTCTCGGTATTGATTATTACTTTTTTGGAATGACGATGAAAACTATACATTATAAAAAAATTAGCAAACGATCAAGTGGCTTTACCTTGATAGAGTTGATTGTGGTAATCACCATTTTAGGATTGCTTTCTGCGTATGCATTGCCAAGATTTGCAGCCTTGCAAACCGAAGCCCGCATTGCCAAAATGAATGGTGCCTTGGCATCATTGAAATCGGGTGCGGCACTTGCGCGTTCCATACAATTAACGCAGCAACTAGCACCCAATGCGTCGATTACGATGGAAGGTTCTGTGGTGGCGATGGCGAATGGTTATCCGACCACCGATATCTCTTCGATTCCGGTGGCTGCTGGATTAGCTACGCCAGACTTCGTTTTGACAAGCACTTCCGGCACCGTATTTACAGTGTCATCTGATGTCAACCATTCGACCTGTGCTGTGACTTATACAGTACCTGCGGCCGCTGGATCGCCGCCGACCTATAGCAATGCTGGATTAACCGCAGCCAACTGTACATAAATTGTTAGTGCAGCGTGGGTGTTGGTAATACGTTTTTTAAGAAATGTTCGTGCTGTTTTATGATGCGTTTGTAGGCTTATTTTAGCGAGCGTCCGCTATTCGGATTGATTTGGATTGAATTGGATTGAATTCAATTGGATTGAGACACTCTGTATGAATAGCTTGTTGCTAGTCTACTGACATAGCCACGAATTGCATTCTGCCTGATAACTTATTCGCTTGGATTGATGGGTATTCCTGATGCGAAATCTTATGTACTACCGTTCATTGCCTACCGCCCGTGGCTTCACGATGGTAGAGTTGATACTGGTCATGGTGGTCTTTGGTATCTTGTCCGCCATTGCCATATCACGATTTACGGCACGGGTCGAATTCGATGCACGCGGCTTTTTTGATCAAACTTTAAGCATGGTACGGTATGCGCAAAAGACCGCAATTGCACAGCGTCGTACTGTTTGGGTGCAGGCAAGCCAGGCCGACCGCATCATTTGTTTGACCTATGTGCAAGTCAATGCTAACTGTCAAAGTGATGGAGGAGCGCCAGTGCGCCTTCCAGGTGAGCAAACTTGGTTTGTTAAGTCAGCGCCAACAAACGTCAGTTTTGGAAGCTCGCCAGTTTTTGCATTTAACGCATTAGGACAACCTAGCCCGAATGCGGCGCTGAACTTCTCTATTTACCAAAACGGCGCTACCTTGGTTGGTAGTATCTATGTCGAGGCAGAGACAGGTTATGTACATTAAATCGCCTCCTGTTACAGGTCGTTTATCCGTATGGACGCGACGACGTAGACATCTATGGACAAAACAAAAAGGTGTGACACTGATCGAATTGATCTTATTCATGTTGATCGTGAGTATTGCGGTCATTGGTGTCACCCGCATTATGAATATCACCAGTGTTGCCAGTACCGATCCATTACGAGAGAAGCAGGCATTGGCGCTGGCAGAGTCTATGCTAGAAGAGATTCAATTGCAGGCATTCACGTTTTGTGATCCCGATGACGCGAACGCAATGACAGCTTATAGCGCAGCCGATTGTGCGAGTGAAGTGCAAGGATTGGGGAAAAGTGCAGGTGAGACGCGTGGCGGAGTGCCGCGGTTCGACAATGTTGGTGATTATTTTGGATATGGAAATCCTGTGCCTGTACCTGTCGTTGACATCCAAGGACTACCGATTGCCGGCTTAGGAAACTATAGTATGAGTGTATTTGAGGTGTATGAATGCGGTGGTGCCTGTATTCGCATTGATGTCACTGTGAGTGTTGACGACGTCAGAGTAGTGCTAACGGGTTATCGTTACCGGTATGCGCCAAGGACAGTGCCTTAATATGAAACGACATGATTTCATATCCCAACGTGGATTTACTCTGATTGAAGCGATCATCGTCATTTTGCTGACCGGTGTTCTGGCAGCGATTGCGGCAAAATTTATTTCACGCCCGATAGAGCAATATCTCGAATTAAACCGTCGTGCTGATTTGACTGAAATCGCTAATTCCGCGGTGCGCCGGATGTCGCGTGACCTTCATCTGGCCTTATCAAATGGCGTACGCCAAGCCGGTCCCACTTGCGTAGAATTTTTAATGACCACGGAAGGTGGTCGATATCGTGCAGGCACGCCTGGAAATATTATGCAATTTGATAGTACATCGGGTACGCAATTTGATGTCATAGGTCCTCTGAGCTCTGCGCCGGTTACGGGTGACTTCATTGTTGTCTATAACTTGGGAATACCAGGCGCGGATGCTTTTGAAGCTAGCTATCGTGGTATTGTCGATGGCACAGGCACGTCGGTGAATAGTATTAAATTAAGCACGCCAATTCAAAATCCGATTGAATCGCCTGCCAAACGATTTTTTGTGTTGTCGGGCGCTAGTCCAGCAGTGACCTTTAACTGTCAGGGTGCTGGTGTAGATGCGAATGGCAATGGAACCGGGCGTCTATATCGCTTGTCAAATTATGCAATTGCTGGGGCGCAGGCTAGTTGTCCTACGCTGCCTGCGAATACCACGACACCTTTATTAGCCGAAAACGTAGCGAGCTGCAGCTTTGCGTACACTAGCGGCGTTATCGAACGCAGTGCCGTTTTGTCGATTCGTCTTGGTCTTAGAAAAGCTGGTGAATCCGTTACGCTATATCAAGATGTGAATATTAATAATGTACCCTGACCAATTTACTCGCCCCCAGTCACGAGGACCTATAACGAGAGGGTTTTCCTTGGTGTCTGCTATTTTTCTGTTGGTGATTTTGGCCGCTTTAGGTGTTTTTATGTTGTCGATTTACACAACGCAAAGAACGGTCGCGACGCAAGATGTGCGCGGTGTATTAGCGTATCAGGCTGCGAAGACGGGAATAGAGTGGGCAACTTATCAAATTTTGACACCTGAAAACTCCTTACCTGCGGGCTCGGTATTTGCCGGTTGCGCAGCAGGTCTGACACCACCAGCTTCGAACGGAGCGCTGACAGGATTTGCAATAACTGTTGATTGTCAGATGACTGTCGCAACAGAGGCCGGAAACACGATACGAATTTATCAACTCACCTCAACTGGTAGCGCTGGCGCTGCAGGTAGCTCGCCGTCAAGTGACTTTGTTGAGCGCAGGTTGAGGGCGAGTGTCAGCACTTGTCGCGTTGGTCCGTTAGCAACCGATCCCGTGTGCTAATCTTGAGCTCTCGCGGCTACATTGAAAAGTAGACCTTCTTATGCATAGTTATTTTTCTCATTATTTTTCTGTGGCTTTGAAAAAAATAGGCGGGAGCCTCGCGGTATTCCTGGTCATTTTTTGCACTTGTTTAATTAGTGAGAGAGGTCAGGCACAGACCATAGAATTCAATAGCACTGGCGGTACCAATGCGACCAACGGATTGCATTTCTACATAGATAGCACTAGCAAAATACAAGTGCGGAGGCTAAATAATACGGGACAGGTATATAGCCCCACGGCTTTACCAACGACAGCACTGGCAAGTTTGGATAACGGGATTTTTCTACGTGCGAATAATTTGGTCTATGGACCATCACATACTGTTACTACCTTTAACCCGACCGGCGGTATGTACAATACCGCTAGCATTAGCGCGACAACACCACCGAATCCCTCTACGTCAGGAGTACTACAGACAGCGACGGCGAATCTAGGCATTACTTCAGGGCCGCAAATTACTGTTCTTTGGAAATACACGACGCCGAATGACTTCTTGACTGCGGAGGTCACTTTGGTGATTCCAGCCTTGTTCAACGTCAGTGTCGCAAATCCTGTTCGCTATTATCACGTGTTTGATACTTACCTCGGTGGCAGCGATAGCGGTTGTGGCTTAAATATCGCTGGTGGGAATCGTATTGTCGGCACCTATAGCGCCCCGTGTGGATCGAGCTCTAGTTTGCCTGCATCTGGTGTGGTCGAATCATTTCGCGAGCGAAATCGACCATTCAGTGCATATTGCGCCGCAGGCTGGAATACTTTTTTTGTGAATGGTGCACCAAATTGTTCAGTGTTACAGAATACCGCGATGAGCAATACCATCACGACCACGCTACAAGACACCGGGATTGGGATCGAATATGATTTTACTGCGCCTGGCACCTATACCTTTAGTTATGATTTCGTCGTTGGTACGACGGCCGTGCCTGATTACGATCATATTGAAATCCGCCATGATGGCAGCGCGACACTTTGCCCTGAAAATATGATCGTTCTGGCATGTACTACGACTGGTGTACCGTGTAATCCAAGTGACATCGTGAGTAGTGGTACTTTGACAGGAGCCATTTCGTTTAGTCCTGCAGCCGCAGGCACAACTTTTACTCCATCGACTTTTTCACTCGGTATTGGCGCTAGTACCGCAACTTTGAGTCTACAAGCGACCAGCGCTTCGGTAGGTGTTTATTCGATGTTTGCGTCTGGTCTAAGTAAAGTGCCTCTAAATGGCACCAAATGCACTAGCCTTGATGGACTCACCGCGACATCATGTTTGATTACAATCACCAATACGCCTTGCGTCACCAATTTTGAATGTATGGAAACTGGATTGACTTATAACAATCCAGTGACCGCCACCAACCGCAATCCGCTGTACACTAAATTGACCGCAACCGGATTTAAGTTTGATGTGTTGGCCTTGCAGAGCTCTGGCGCAGTGTCGACTGCCTATACAGGGAATGTCAATGTTGAGTTATATGACGATACTTCGGGAACGTGCCTGGCGGCTACCGCTTTGACCGGTAGCACTCAGGCTTTGACGTTTGCCGCGGCGGATAATGGCCGAAAAACCATACTCGCGGATATTGTCTTGGCTGCCGCAGCTAAGAAGCTCAGATGTAGAGTGAAGCAAACGGGAGTTAGCTCGCCAGTGACTGGTTGTTCGTCAGATACTTTTACGGTGCGTCCGAAAATAATTAGTACGATAACGTCAAATGCGACCGCCGATAACGACCCTACTGGGATAACCAATACAGGTCCCCCTGCTCCTACGTTACCAACTCTCCTTCGCGCTGGTGGTAGTAATTTTACGTTGACTGCGGCGACGGGCGTAGTTGGCTACGATGGTATACCTAAGGTCAATAATAGTTTGTTGGAGTGGGCAGCAGTACCTCCCACTAACAGTGGTGGTTTGCCAGCACCTGGAACCGGTGCCGTTTCTGGCGTGTTTTTAGCGGCAAATGCAGCGACAGGTAACACAATCGGAACGACATTTACTTATAGCGAAGTAGGGTATTTCCGCTTCAAAGTTTTGGGTGTCTATGACGATGATTTCATTACGAATTCTGGCTCAAATGATGTCGCGAACAACGATTGTACGAATGATGCCTCGAATGTTTTGGTTGGTGGTAAATATGGTTGCAAATTTGGGAATAGTGCGGTGAGCGCGTATTTTGGCCGCTTTATACCAGATCACTTTCAAATAAGTATCCCGAATTTGACTGAGGCCTGTAGTCTTGGATTGCCAGGGCTTACTCCCTTTACCTATTTTGGTCAGGACGGTTTTCAAACGGTATTCGCGATTACTGCGCAAAATAGTAGTGGAGGTACCACAAAAAATTATACAGGCGCTTTCGCAAAATTGAATTTGGCGAATTACAACAGTTATCAATTTACGATCACGGGTGCACCTGTCGGGTCAACTATTGGATCAGGTGCAATCGCACCAGTAGGCAATTGGTTTGCGGGAGAAACTGCCACTAACAATGTCTTGCCCACTTCATCTACGCGGGTAGTCGTTTGGAACAAAATCAGCCGACCTACTGGCTTGAGCGATCAAACGCTCGTCAATGTATTCGTTGCGCCTATTGATGGGGAAGTTCCTGCTGCAGCGCCAACCCAAGTCGGTACTAGTCGACAACGTTACGGCCGTATGCGCTTACAAAGTGCCTATGGTTCAGAAATGTTGGATTTGCCTGTTCCGTTTTTTGTTGAATATAGAAATGGTGGCGAATGGTTGAAGAATATCGATGATAGTTGCACGATAGTGACGGCTCCCGGTGTAGGGACTGGTGTGACGTTTGCTCCGCTTACCACGAGTAATCAATTAAGTGCTGGGAATACGACGGCTAGCGTGAGTGCGACAGGGAAGTTAGTGGCAGGCGACAGCAAGCTGAAATTTTCCAAGCCGGGTATAGGTCATAGTGGTTATTTAGATTTGGATATTCCTGTTGGTGCTTGGTTGCAATTTCCATGGCGCGGAGGCGCAACAGCAATCAATCCCACCGCCAAAGTAAAATTTGGCGCTTACAAAAAATCTAACCAATTCATTTATTCGCGCGAAGTGTACTGAGTTGTTTGGAACGAGTATCAGGCTGAAGTTCTTAATCGGTGGGGAAAATCAGCATTCCGACAACAAAACCAAGATCAATGATTGACAACAAGCTCATATTATCTTAACGTCAAGCAATATTGCTGAATTGGATCGTGAGCATGGGATTATTCTCAAATAATAAAAAAAATGCCGAGTTAATGGCAATCCGTTTAGGTCACGATGGCCTGTATTCCGCATGTGTTCGACATGCTGCCGCGGGATTGCCAGTGTTAGATTTTTTATCTTTTTACCCTACCGCTAATCAGAGTTGGTCGACTTTGCTAGAACGACTCGCACGTGAAACACCCGCAAGGCAAAAAAAATGTTTGCTACAACTCAATCAAAATGAATATCAATGGTTCGCTATAGACACTTTGAATGTGCCTGATGACGAACTAAGAAATGCCATGCTTTGGCGCCTGAAAGAGCTGATTGATTACCCAATCGAGAACGCTAGTTTTGATCTACTGAAAGTGCCAGGCGATATTCACAACGGTGGGCGAAATCAATCTTTGATTGCGATCGTTGCAGCGAATCAAAATTTGATCAAGAATCAAAGTTTATTTGCGGCGGCAAAATTAGCCTTGAGCTTGATCGATGTTCCGGAAACTGCACAAAGAAATATTTCAGCACGCTTAGAAATCGAAGGGCGTGCTCTGGCGATGCTGTCATTTGACGCTCAAGGTGGTTTGTTGACAGTGACCTATGCAGGCGAGCTTTACTTATCGCGTCGACTTGACATTAATTCACAAGATCTGATGCAGCAATCAGCGACTGATCGAGTCGCTAGTTTTGAGCGTATTTCCCTTGAGTTGCAACGCTCCTTAGATCATTTTGATCGTCAACATAATTATGTGACGACGTCAAAATTGGTCTTGGCGCCTCTCGGTGATGCTGCTGAACCTTTGCGACAATATTTGTCGACCAATATGTATTTACCGGTTGAAATCTTGGATCTCGCAAATGTGCTTGATTTAGAAAAAATTCCAGAACTGAAAAATGCAGAACGTCAGCAAGCATTTTTCTCGGTGATCGGCGCTGCTTTGCGGCAGGATGCAGGTGCGCCATGAGTCAGCAGATTAATTTATTTAACCCCGCACTAATAAAGCAGAAGAGTTTTTTTTCAGCCTTGAATCTGCTGATAGGATTAGCACTAAGTGTGGTGATTGTCATTGCGGTTTTTGCTTACGTACGAACGCAAATGGCGCAAATAAAAAAAACAACTGACCAATCAGCATCGCAACTAACTGCGATGAACGAGCGGGTTAATAGTTTGAGAAATGGGCAAGTACCAAAGGTGAAAAGCCCAATTCTAGAGCAGGAATTAACAATGATAGAAGCGTCGTTGATGCGACGTCACCGGATCGCGCAGATTTTGCAAAACAGTGAATTTGGAAATACTGAAGGTTATTCTGCCTATCTGATCGCATTCGCACGCCAAATACCCGCGAATGTCTGGCTGACCGGATTTAGCTTGGAAGGTGCTGGATTTGATTTGGTTCTGCAAGGACGAACATTGCAAGCCGAGTCTGTGCCTTTGTATGTCACGCAATTAAAGCGTGAAAAAATTATGCAAGGTAAGACCTTTTCCATGATAGAAATGGATAGACCACTTTTGGCTTTACTCGATAGTATTAGTGGAGCCGATAACAAGAAAAAAACGGAATCTGCTCCTTACTTAGAGTTTCAACTTCATTCTTCCGAGCTAAAACAAAAAAATGAGCAAGCTGGAGTGAAAGCGCCATGAATAAACAATTGCAAAACCTGATGTTGAAAATCGACGCTTTGAGCGTACGTGAGCGAGGCATATTGTTTGCCTTGTGTACAGTAGGCGTGTTGTTGCTCGGCTTTATTTTGTTCATAGAACCGCAAATAAAATTACAGCAAATTGTAAAAAAACAGCATGAAAGTAATTTGGCACAGGTCAGTCTATTGCAAACAGAAATTGATCAGCTCAGTAAGGCCTTAAAAATCGATCCAGATATTGAATTGAAATTAAAAATCAACGAAGCTAAAGTGCGCTTGGTTTTGATGGACAAGGATTTATTGTCACTGAAAAAAAATCTGGTGCAACCTGAAAAAATGGACGGGCTTTTGCAAGAACTGTTGAAGCGCAATAGACGCTTGCAACTGACGTCGATGAAAAGTTTACCGGTGGTGAATCTACTTGAAATGTCGAATAAAGGGGCGGTTGATCTAGCGAGCGTTGTCGCCGCTATGGTAACGAATCCAACAGCGAATCCAGCAGCAAATCCGGGCGTCAATCAGACAACCCCAAAAGATAGCGCTGCGAATAATTCGCTCAATCAAGATGAACGTAGCATTTATAAACATGAAGTCGAGCTCGAGTTAGAAGGCAATTATCTTGATATGCTGGAGTACATCAAAGCGCTTGAAGCGATGCCTGAACGTGTTTATTGGAGTCGCAGCACCTTGAAAGTATTGGAATATCCGAAATCAAGTATGACTTTGCGTTTATTTACCTTGAGTCTGGAGAAAAAATGGCTCAATTTATAAAAACGCCAATTCGGTATGCATTGCTATGTCATGCACTTGTGATAGGTTTCGCCAGCGCGCTCATGCAATTGCCTGTTCATGCGCAAGATCTAAAAGATCCGACCCGACCACCAAATAGTTTGTCGCCGTCCCGAGAAGGCTTGCAGGAACCAAGTGATCCTGTCTTGCAATCCGTTCTAATTGCACCTAATCGAAAGTTAGCGATTATTGACGGACAGACCGTAAAATTGTATGCAAAATTTGGCGATCAAACTTTGGTAAGAATTACAGAAACGAGTGTTGTGTTGAAACGTGGTAGTCAACTGCAGACGCTTAACTTACATCCTGATTTTAGTAAAAAGTTGATCCAATCAACAGCACCATCAAAATAGGCAAGGTGAAAGACTAATATGGTGCAGATTGATTGCGCTAATTTGCGTTAAATTGCAGTTAGTTGTGTTAGTTGGTAATGTTACATAGCGCTCATTGGATAAACAAATACAAAGATATGATGAAATCAAGTTGGACCAAGAAGGTAGAAAAATGAAAAAAATCGGGCTATCAATCTTACTGCTAAGTGCCGTTGCGGGTTGTGCCATGCCGCCGTCCCGGCAGGAAACCTATGACTTGATTAAAAGTGAAATGAGCAAGGCTGCAGCAAGTACAGTGAAAGCTGCAGCTCCCGAAACCGTGTCGGCTTCTTTACTTCCACCGTTAAATGTAGATTTGCCGCCTGTGCGTAAACCGCTTGAAGAGCGATTTAATTTGAGCTTTAGTAATGCACCTGCGGCACAGTTTTTTATGGGTATCGTTGCAGGCACTCCTTACAATATGCTCGTGCATCCTGAAGTGTCTGGAAATATTTCAGCCAATTTGAAAGACGTCACTTTATTTGAAGCCTTGGACGCCATTCGAGAATTGTATGGTTATGAGTATAGAGTTGAAGGCACTCGGATTTATGTTAAACCATTGACCTTACAGACACGGGTTTTTCAAATCAATTATTTGGCGTCGACGCGCAAAGGGACGTCTGACATTCGTGTGACTTCAGGTTCGGTCGCCGATGTCGTCGTTCCGAGTAATGCTAACTCCGCAGGGGGGGCTGGTGCTCCACAAAATACACCCAATAATGGCGCAAGCGGTAATGCAGCGCAGGCTTCGACTTCTAGCAAGATAACTACCAGTTCTAATAATGACTTTTGGTCAGAGCTAAAAGCTTCCTTAGATATTCTGGCTGGTAGCGGGCAAGACGGCAAGCAAGTCGTGATCAATCCACAATCCGGCGTGGTGGTCGTGCGTGCGATGTCCGATGAAATTCGGAATATCGCAGCTTATTTGAAAGCCACGCAGATTTCGGTTGACCGTCAAGTGATACTTGAAGCGAAAATCTTAGAGGTCGAGCTCAATGATCAGTATCAAACAGGGATCAACTGGGCTTCGTTTGCTTCGCTGAAATCATCTCCGAATAGTGCTGGATCAATTGGTTTTGTTACCCCGGGAACGACTTTGAGTACCTCACGCCCAATTACGGAGGGTAACGGACTAAACGCAGTGGCGGGTCTTAGTCTGGGGGCAGGTGCACGTGCTGCTGGTTCTTTATTTGGATTGGCTTTTCAGACAGCGAATTTTTCCACACTCTTATCTTTCTTAGAGTCGCAGGGAAGTGTACACGTATTATCTAGCCCAAGAATTGCCACCTTGAATAATCAAAAAGCGGTCTTAAAGGTGGGCAAAGATGAGTTCTTTGTGACCAGCTTGAAAACCACACCGGGTGTTGTCACTAACGGCAATACTTCCATGCCGACGGTGAATATCGAAGTACAACCGTTTTTCTCTGGTGTGGCACTGGATGTGACGCCGCAAATTGATGAAAGCGGCAACATCGTTTTGCATGTACATCCATCAGTAAGTAAAGTGAGTACCATAGAAAAGACCGTGAATGCTGGTAGTGCAGGATTTATTGTCTTGCCGCTGGCTTCGAGTGTGGTTTCTGAAACCGATAGCATCGTGCGCGGTCAAAATGGTCGCATTGTCGCGATTGGTGGTTTGATGCGCCAATCCAATTCGGATGATCGTTCCCAAGTGCCTGGAGCGGGCGAAGTGCCATTGCTGGGTGGCCTATTTAGAAACACAAATCAGGTTTCGCAAAAACGCGAATTAGTCATCTTAATTCGACCAACCATTGTCGACGGTGATGCGGATTGGGAAAGAGATTTACTCGATAGTCAGAAGAGGATTGAAGATATGACTCCTCGTGGTCGTCTAGAAAAGAATACGCAGTGATTGTTTGGTATTTGCTCAATGATGTCTTGTTTCGCCTGCATCAGGAGCAAATCGCATGGTGAAAATGAATATGTATAAGTCTCATTTTGGTTTGCAAGAGACGCCATTTGGAATCACGCCCGACACAAGTTTTTTCTTTTCTTTTGGAAGCCACTTAAAGGCGCTAAATACCTTGTTGGTCGCAGCACAAAGCGGCGAAGGCTTTATAAAAATCACTGGTGAAGTTGGCACAGGCAAGACTTTGTTGTGTCGTCAGTTTCTTAAATTGCTCGGCGATGATTTCGTCTCTGCATATGTCCCCAATCCTTTTTTGGAGCCACGCACATTATTGCTGGTGTTGGCAGATGACTTGGGGATACCTCAAGAAAAGGACAGTGAGCAACATGAAGTGCTCAAGGCGATTAATTTACATCTGCTGAAATTGGCAAGGTCAGGTAAACGCGTTTTACTGTGTATTGATGAAGCACAGGCATTGCCCATCGAAACCTTAGAGGCAATTCGTTTATTGAGCAATCTAGAGACCGAAAAACGTAAGCTTTTACAGATAGTCTTATTTGGACAGCCTGAATTAGACCGCCGTTTAGCACGAAATGAAATCCGGCAATTAGCCCAACGTATCAGCTTCCATTACCGCCTGCGAGCACTAACTTGGGATGAAACCCATTTTTATATTCAACACCGATTGCGCGTTGCTGGCTATAGTGAAGTTCGCTTGTTTACTCGCACTGCAATTTTTATCTTGTGGATGGCTAGTGCGGGTGTGCCGCGGGTCTTAAATATCTTAGCAAACAAAGCGATGATGCTTAGCTATGGCGAGGGGCGTCGCAGTGTAGGTGCTTTGCAAGTGTTAGCTGCGATTCAGGATACGGAAGCGCTGCCCTTGTTTAAACGATTTGTACTGACTGCAAAAATCGCGAGCTTATTGCTTCTGACTAGCACGCTAGTGATCTTGGGTTTAAGTTGGAAAAACGGATAGTGGATACGATGGTAAGCATGATGGCGAGCAATCAATGAGTTTAATCAATCAAATGCTGCAAGATTTGGAAAAGCGCGGTGAGAATCAGGACTCACACGCTGCGGCACATTACGAACAATTTGGCAGTGTGATTGAGCAGTCAAAATTGCGTAAGACGTCATGGTGGTTGCTGATGTTCGTGAGCATTGTACTTGTTGCCGTAATTTTCTTTGTATTCAAAACCAGACTTCCTGTGACTGCCGCGGTAGCGACTCCAGAAAAACTACCGACGGTCAGCAAGGACGCATCACCACCAGTGAATTCGACAAAACCTGTCGATTCGATTACATCTGGAGTCAAGTCTGACCGTGCGCTTGACAATACGCCTGATACTGCACCCGCATTGCATGAATTAGGTTTAAGTTTGAAATTGAGTACACAAGTGAATGCGGCTGGTTTGAATGAATTGGCAGTGCGGATGGAACAGAGTGAGCAGAACGCTCGAGCTAGGGATAAGTCAGATATTTCCTTGCAACCAGAAATCAATAACAAACAAAATAAGGATGTTACGGGCACAGCGATACGAGATAAGCCTAAGTCTGAGAAATTGTCGGAGAAGGAATCCATTCCCACCAATATTGCAAACTCATCTGGCAACGTTAGCGTTGGCAAGAACACAGCGCTCGCCTCGCCCTCAGCAGTTGTAGCTACTGTCAACTCAGCTCCTGTCAATTCAGCATCTGTCACCATGATCAAAGAAGTCTCGACTCAGCAGCGTGCCGAGGGTGAATATCGTCAAGCGACGGTATATCAACAACAGGGGCGCGTGAATGAAGCATTATCCGTATTGGAGAGTGCACTGAAAGCAGACCCGCTACATGCACCAGCAAGGCAATTGTTGATCTCACTATTGCTGGAAAATAAGCGCTACGAAGAGGCAATTCGAGAGTTACGCCAAGGTCTGGTCGTAGAGCCTACACAACTAAATTTCTCTATGATATTGGCACGCTTATTGGTGGAACGGGCAAAGTTGCCCGACGCGATAGATGTGCTCCAGAAGAATATCAATCTGGCGCAAGACAGACCTGACTATCTGGCGTTTTTAGCGGCATTGCAGCAAAAGTCTGGCCATCATAAAGATGCAATTTCACTGTATCGGCAAGCTTTAAGAAACCATAGCCAAAATGGGGCATGGTGGATGGGCTTGGGAATTTCTTTGCAAGCCGAGGCGAATTCGCAAGAGGCAATTGAAGCCTATAAGCAGGCTAAACAACAGCCTGGTTTAAGTGCAGAACTCCATGCTTTTATTGATCAGAAAATTAGCCAATTACAAAAGTAAGTCGACAATGAGCGCATATTAATGAAATTGCATGAATAATTTGATGTAGGGAGCTTGACACTCAAATTGTTTAAGAATTGCTTAAATACTTGGTCAAATTACTGTTAAAACAGGAGAATTTGATGAAATTCGCTAAATTTTGCAAACTAATTCGATGTATTTGCCTGCAAGTCCGTAAAATAGCGCTTTAAGTTATTTCGCAAAAGAAGAAAAAGTATGTCTATACAATGGTTCCCGGGTCACATGAATGCGGCGCGCAAAAAAGCCGCCGAAACCATGGAAAATACCGACCTGGTCATCGAAGTTCTGGATGCCCGCATTCCCCAAGCAAGCTGCAATCCCATGGTCGAGCAGTTGCGCACCTTCCGCCAACGTCCTTGTTTGAAAATTTTGAATAAGAGCGATCTCGCCGATCCGCATGCAACTAAAGCCTGGTTGGAGTTCTACAACGCGCAAAAGGGCGTTAAAGCGGTCGCTATGAGCTGCAAAAAGCCAGCCGACGTTGCCAAAGTTCCTGGTTTTGCTTTAGAGATGGCACCGCATCGCGGTGTGCCAACCAAGCCATTGCGGATGATGATCATGGGGATTCCGAATGTAGGTAAATCGACCCTCATGAATGCCTTGTTAAAAAAACGGGTGGCGAATGTCGGTGATGAACCCGCGGTGACCAAAGTGCAGCAACGCTTGTATCTCGGCAAGAATATGATTTTGACCGATACACCAGGTATGTTGTGGCCGAAAATTCAGCATCCGACCGATGGTCTGATGTTAGCCGCCAGTCACGCGATTGGTGTAAATGCGTTGATCGAGGAAGAAGTTGCGACCTTTCTGGCCGAAATTTTGTTACAGCGTTATCCGCAATTTCTCACGACACGCTATGGATTAGCAACCGATGGTATCGATGCCGTCAGCGTGATCGAAGCGGTCGCCAAGAAACGTGCTTATCGTTTAAAAGGTGGCGATTGGGATTTCGAAAAAGCAGCTCACACGTTGTTACTCGATTATCGCAGTGGTGCGCTGGGCCGTGTCAGCTTGGAAACTCCGCAAAGTCGCGAACATTTATTGGCTACCTATGTACCGCCAGTTTTATTGGGGCAAGGGAAAAGCGTTGATACCGGCATGATGGAAGATGCTTTGGACGATGACGAGTAAATAATGGCTCAATTGGAAGCTAATCCTTGGTTGCGTTTTATCGCTAAGATTATTTTCAGTGCGGGCATATCTGTCGGTGCTTGGGTTTTTTTCGAGCGCCTCAATCGTGGTTACGGACCAGTTGGTTTATTATTAGTCAGCATGGTCTGGGTGCGTTTATTCCCGCGCGACATACTCAATTTATTTTCCTTCATCAAGCGATCTGCTTATCATTCTGCGGTCCATCATTGGCATGGTAAGTATTACAGCTTTGATGGTCGTCAGATTCGTTTTTATCTGATTGAACAAACCGTCTGGATACCCGTGGTAGATCTGGAGCGCGTTTTGGTGCCTAAAATCGTTAAGCATGAATTGCAATTTTTGGAAGAGCAGCATGGCAAAATTCCAGAACATTCGATGATCGGCGTCACAGAGGCAGGATTGCTCATGTTGCTCAAGACCCGCACTGAAGGCGGGCATACCAATTACAAGATGATACGGTTTAAGCGCTGGCTGCTAACGCAGGCTTTGGAGAACGTAAAACGCTTACCAAAATCTGCGATAAAAAATCTACGCTAAGAAATTTACGCTGAGAAATTTATTTCGTGAAATATGAAGTTTAAAAAGGATGTGCAGCATGCGTCGTTTGTTACTGGTTTTATGCGCTTTATTTTTTTGTCAAACGCAAGCACAAGGGCAAAACTCTTCGGCAAAGGAGCAGCACGCTCCACAGGTTAAAGAATCTGTCTTGCGTGCTCATTTGGCGTATCTTTCCGATGATTTATTAGAAGGGCGAGGAACCGGGCAGCGAGGCGGCGATCTGGCGGTCGAATATCTGGAAACGCAGGCGCAGTTAAGCGGCTTGCAACCTATGTTTCCCCAGCAAAAATTCCCCTATCGTCAGGCCGTGAAACTAGTAGGTTCGCAGACTTTGTTCAGCAGCCGTATACATTTTTCGATGTCGGGGCAAAACTTCTTGCCCAAGCTTGGTGATGAGATTTTGATTGGTAATTCGAACGGACAATCGGCACTTAATTTACAAGCACCTATGGTCTTTGTCGGCTATGGCGTACGCGCAGCCGAGGAAAATTGGGATGATTTTAAGGGGCAGGATTTACGTGGTAAGTTTTTGATTATGCTGGCGAATGATCCGCAACCAACTGCAGAAGAGCCGGATCGATTTGCAGGCAAAGCCATGACTTATTACGGGCGCTGGACCTACAAGTATGAAGAAGCCTTGCGTCAGGGCGCTGCTGGTGTTTTATTGCTGCATACGACGGAATCTGCATCGTATGGATGGAACGTGCCACAGACGAGCTTTAGCCATGAGCGATTTAGTTTGGCAGGTGCAGGAAATACCGTAGAAGGATGGTGGAAAGAAGACAGCGCCCGCGAATTTTTTAAGTTGGCAGGATACGATCTAAACGCTCTCAGGGCGGCTGCTGAACGACGCGATTTTCGACCGATAGCGATCAATGCGCAAGTGAATGTGACGATGCAAAGTCAAGTCAGGCAAGTTGAACAATTCAATGTCATCGGCGTGGTGCCTGGTACCGATCCACAACTCAAGCATCAAGCTTTGGTGTATTCCGCGCATTGGGATCATTTAGGCAAAGTGGAGGAAGTTGGTAAGCCTGTGCAGATCTGGAATGGCGCGATTGATAATGCCAGTGGAACAGCGGCGCTACTGGCAATGGCGCAGGAAGCAGTTAAACATCCTGCGAAACGTACGCAAATATTCTTATGGCCCGCGGCAGAAGAGCAATACTTGTTGGGCAGTCTCGCGTATGTCAAAACGCCACCGTGGCCTTTAGAAAATACCATTGCCGATCTGAATTTAGATAGTATGAATTTTGCTGGCAGGACCTTGGATATCGGCATCGCGGGCAGTGAGCGTAGTAGTCTATATGACACTGCGGTAACCGTGGCAAAAGACATGCATTTGAAGATCGCACCATCGGTATTGGATTTGGGCGGTGCCTATTTCCGAGCAGATCATTTCAATTTTGCCCGAGTTGGCGTGCCCGCATTTAATGTTGGTTCCGCTGTGTTTTCAGGCGATGGGCACTTTGATTATGAGCATAACCACGCGCAGTCAGCCGCGAAGATGAAACACTTCAAAGAGGACTACCATACACCACGAGATCGTTACGATCCTGAGTGGGATCTTGGTGGCATGCAGCAACAGGCACAATTTACTTTTGAACTCGGCTATCGTCTTGCGAATGCGAAGAGTATTCCGAAGTGGCGTGCTGGTGATCCCTATGGAAAACTGCGGCCTTGATGATCTGCAAGGTGCTTTGATAGCAGAAGTGCTATTGAGAAAATTTGCGAATGAAGTAAAAAAGCTGCACAAGAAATTCTTGTACAGCTTTTTTTGCACCTAGGTATTGATGTTAGTCTGGCGAATTTCGCGGACTTAGTCCTGAGCGCCGCGCTAGCCGTTGATGACTTTACGTGTGTAGGACTCAAGATAGTCCATCAGATTATCCGCCCCTGATGCTGCGGCTTCTTCGTTGCCATTTGCGATACCTTGGGCTAATAACATGTGGCAACGCGCAGCTTCGTGCATATCGCCTTCATGTTGATAGGCATACCAAAAGCGCCGGCATTTGATGATCAATGGAATGACGGCGGCGACTGCGGAAGGGTTGCGGCATGCTTCATGCACGACGTGATCGAGCGCTTGATCAGCTGCCATAAAGTCATCGAGCTTGCCGTGATTGGCGGCTTCAACCATCTTCTCTCCACAGGACAATATATCCTGACGCAGTTGTGGCGTAGCGCGGCGAGCTGCGCTACTGGCGATGAGTTTTTCGATGACACGACGGGTTTCAATTAAGGTGACGTGCTCAGCTGCTTCGATATCTTTTACGATTAAACCACGACGTGGTAATTGTACGATTAAGCCGTTAGAAGACATCCGCATCAAGGCTTCGCGCAAGGGCGTTCTGCCTAGTCCGGTGATCTCAATTAATTCTGATTCGACGATGGGCGCTCCGGGTTTGAGCTTCAAGGTCACGATCATGCTTTCTATCGCATCGTAAGCGATGTCAGCGGCACGCATTTTGGCAGGCGTTGAGACTTTAGTTGATTGCATACAATGATTGTTGTGAAATTTATCATTGGATTATAAGTTATTCGACCTGTTTTCCTCAATTTTCTTTTGATTTTTCGCCCTTTTTTCATACAAAAAAAGCGACACAAATTGAATTGTCGCGTTTTTGTTTGCAATTTCAAGCAAATTTAGATGTGAAATTGACACTAATGTCGTCAGTTCATGCAAATTAAGCGAGGTAGTGGTTTTTTACTTTGGAGTGGATCTGCTTCACTTGCCAACTTATTTGCGCTGACAAGAATTTGAAGGATGTGGAACTTAATGCATTTCAACAAATCGAGATGAATTAACAGGTGTAGATAATTACTTTTGCAATGCTCAAACGCTTAAACATTCAAACTCTCAAACACTCAAGCACTCAAGCACTCAAGCACTCAAGCACTCAAGCACTCAAGCACTCAAACACTCAAGCACTCAAGCACTCAAGCACTCAAGCACTCAAACACTCAAACACTCAAGCACTCAAACACTCAAACGCAGCAAGTAAGTTTCTGAGAAAATTTCTACGATGATTACAATCTTAGTTCTGAACTCAAGATGCCAATCAACGGCAATGAAACTGCCAGGAATTTCGCTCAAAAGTCGATAACACTATGATGTTCAGAGCAGGCCAATTTTCCATCGTCATCGGAATAAATTGTTGTCCCGGCCAAAATTTTTCGTATTTGCTTGCGCGATAGCGCCTTGCTTTCAAGTATCCCCATAATGAGTAATGATTCCAAGTTAAGCCTGAGACCGTAAAGCTGCTTTGTGTATGCGAAAAGCCAATGTGCGTAAGCGCTTTCTACATCTTTAGCTGCTCCTATTTCTGACAACTTAAATTATCGAAATTGCGCTAAAAGTGTAACAATCTACGCGAAAGCTTGCTTAGTCTACTCAAAGACGAACGACCCGATCGAAAATTCGACCGGGTCGTCAAGGCAAAACCAAAATGCAGTTCGGGCCTTACGAAAAATCCCTTATCTGAGCGGCATTACCGGATGACGGGCTATTTTTCCAAATATCAATATATTCAGCAAAGCCCACACAGATACTTACACCTGAGGGCCTTACAAATGCTTACTAGGAGCTATCTCTTTTTGAATATTTTAGGACTTACGCAAAACAGACGCCAGCGTTGTTGCAGTCCCTTGCAGGGCGCGATAGCACACGCATGTGCTATCTGTTTCGTGGGCAAGCAGCTTGCTGCTTGAATTCCCCACTACACCCTCGCCTTACAAGTGGTCGGTCTTCGGTGACGCGCCCCCGATTTAAGCATTCGAGGGTAGGCTCTAGCTAGCGCAATTTTGCGTAAGTCCTATATGTGCAAGGATCAGTCTGCCAAATCTAGAAGTTCCAGTCTTTCTTTTGCAAGAATATATCTTGCACGGACATCATCGATTTGCTGTTGAGTCAATTTCTTGCCATAGGTACGAAGTCCACCATCGGTATCATTATGATGAATTCCCATGGCAAGCTTAAGATATTCCAGAAGCAAAGGCTGAGCATCAAGATATGAAATGGAATTGAGAGCCTGAGAAATTTTGTTTGCCTCAGCCCATTCTCCTTTTAAGACATGCTCTTGCATAGTAATACTTGCTTTTGGAAAGATAGTACCTACACCCGTAATCCCACCACATGCTCCAGCAAGTCCTGCATGCACAGTGACGGAGTCAACACCTGCCAAAATTTTTAAATCTTTGTTCTCTAACATCAGCGTTTCAATAATTGAAACATCTAGAGTCGATATTTTAAGAGCAACTACTTCAGGTAACGCAGAAAGTCTTCTAAGAAGGTCTGTTGACAATGCATGATATCCGGCTGCATCAGGATTGTTATAAGGCATAATTGTTACGCCTACTTTTTTCGCAGTTGCTGCAGCAAGCGCATAGTACGCATACATGTCTTCATCAGAAGGAGTTGCCTTAGTTTTTGGCGGCATGACCATAACGGTATCAACCCCAGCCGTTGCGAGTCCATCAATGATTTTCGCAAGCTCTTCCTTCGTTTCTGCTGCAGCTCCACTGATCAAAGGGACATCGTATTCCTTAGCAACATCAGAAAGGGATTTAAGTAAAGCGAGACGCTGTTCGGGGCTCAGATAGCTATTTTCACCCAGGGTACCAGACGCGACAAGTCCACCAAATCTGCTTCCACCCTTACCATGAGCTTTTAAAACAGATTCGGCTTGCTTTTTTGTTACATCAAAGTCAATTTCAAGGGTGCCGGATTCTGACTCTTTTAGCCATGTAAACACGGCCGGCATAACCGTATATCGCCAATCTTTACTATTTGCTTCCATCATATTCCCTATTATTTAAAAACATTAAAATTGCACCAAACAAATCATAATAGTTAAACCACCTTCAGTAAAAAATGAATATATTTTATGCATACCGTGGATGTATTAACAAGCCTAAGCGAAATATTCGACCCAATCGCTAAAACGTAAGTGCTTGATTCAACTAGAATTGGAGTTCAACATTAAAAGAACCATGGCACCTAGTGTAATACTTCTCAAATATATTTACAATATATTTGATCGAATAGTTGTGTAAATTTTGTGAAAATAGCGCATTCGTAGATTAGCGAGTAGGTGTGTGTCTTAATTTGCAAACATGGGTAGACATAAGCTACACACATAAGCATATATAAGTCGTACAAATCAGAAGCCTTGAGCGCAATCTCCTGTCGCCAAAAGTTTTCGGTTTAGCCCAGATGAATGTAGGCAAATTGGAAAATCGAAATATCTCGACTGGTATTGTAAGCGTGAAGTAAGCGTGAACTTAACGAATATATTTGGATAGTCATTCTTGTGGGAACTACTGATACAAATAATCTCCAAAAAAACGTAAAAATTGTTTCAATTTATGCAAAGTGACATATTCAAGCGGATAAATTTAGGATAATATTTATTGAGAATAAAATAATTAATTGCGTTTATTGTATTTATTATTTACTACAAGCCGCTACACTTCATAACAACTCATAACAACTATTACGCGACTTTATTTATGCTACAGAATTCTATGCGAACCAAGCTCAGTTTGATCGATAACATTGGCAGGCAGCAACTGGCGGACGGCATCGCAGATATTTTCTTTGCTGAGCCCCTGTTCGATGCGATGCCAGATCTAGTGTTTTTTGTGAAAGATTTGCATGGGCGTTATGTCGTGGTAAATCAGACCTTGGTGAGTCGCTGCGGCTTGAAGGAAAAAGACCAATTGATCGGGCGTAGTGCGGAGGAGGTTTTTCCAGCTTCCTTGGCGACGAGTTACCAAGAACAAGATCAACTGGTATTGCAGCAAGGCTACGAAGTGAAAGATCAATTGGAATTGCACCTGTACCCCGACCGTGATCCCGGCTGGTGTTTGACGAATAAAATTCCTCTGTACGACAAGAATCGCAAAGTGATAGGTTTGAGCGGTACATCTCGCGATTTGGGTATGCCTGATCAGCGGCATCCCGTATATCATCGGATCGCAGCGGCGGTGCGTCATATCCACACGCATTTTGGTGAAACTGTCCCGATGATAGAGCTAGAACAAATTACGAATTTATCAGTGGCGCAGATCGAACGCTATTTTCAAAAAATCTTTTCACTGACGCCTAGACAATTCATGATCAAAGTCAAGCTCGATGCCGCGACCGGTATGCTGGCAGATAGCCAACGCAGCATCACTGATATTGCTGCGACCTGTGGCTATCAAGATCATAGTGCGTTTTCAAGGATGTTTAAGGCTACCGTTGGTATGACTCCGACTGAGTATCGTGAAGTTTTGTTGACCACCAATAAGGCTTAAGTTCTGTTGTATTTTGCCTTACTTTTCCACTAAGGATCCGCACAAGGGATCCGTCATAATGAATCTTCAGCATACAATTTAGCTGATTTTCTTCTTAGCATTTATTTCAAAAAAAAGGGAATTTATTCCCTTTTTTTATGTCCAAAAATGCTTCTTGGCAATATGCCGAGAGAAAGTTTGATCGGAACCCAGTTTGTTGTGTTCGATCGGGATTGAGATCAAATTTAAGATCACACCACTATTTTAAGAATTAAAAAAATGGCGCCGAGGACAGATGACGGTATCTGAGACGCGGCCTTTGTTGCTTCAAGTTGAGGAGACTATATGCAAATTCGTTGGCGACTAAAGCCTATTTCCGCAGTGATGTTGGGCACACTTAGCCTGCTATCTGCCTATGCAAGTGCGCAGGTGGGTACTGCCAGAATTGAGGGATTACACGAAAATAATCCGCGCTGGCACGCGTTGACAGGCGCACGTTTGGTGTTGGCACCAGGTAAAGTGGTAGAAAACGGCACCTTAATCATGCGGGATGGCGTGATTGTCGCGGCAGGGGCGAATTTGTCCGTGCCCGCTGGCGCTAAGGTCTGGAAACTGGATGGGCGCACGGTGTATCCTGGATTCATCGATATGGCAAGTAGTGTTGCGGTACCCGCAGGCCTATCGCCAGCAGCACCCGTTGGCCCTGCTTCGGCGGCACGTACTGTCGCGCCACGTGTAGTGAATGGTCGTGCCTTAGCGAGTGAAAACCCGCGCGTCCGGCCTGAACAAGATGTATCAAATCAATTAGAAGTGCGTGCAGATGAAATCAAAGCCGTACGCGAATTAGGCTTTACGACAGTATTGGCTGCACCTGGCGCGGGAATCTTTCGTGGACAAAGTGCGCTGATTAATTTGAACGGTAGCGACAACGCGAAGTCCTTGGTGTTGAACACGCGCGTAGCACAACACATGGCAAACGAACTCGAATCCGGACGTGGTGCAGCTTATCCAAGTTCATTGATGGGTGTGATCGCACAAGTGCGCCAGACCTTCTATGACGCACAGTGGTATCAGCGTGCTACAGAGTCAAAAGTAAAATCAGAACGGCCACAGTTGAATGATTCATTGGAAGCCTTGAAGCCAGTATTGGCAGGTCGCCAGCCAGTTATTTATGCTACCGATAATGAACAAGCGTATCAACGTGTTGCAAAGATCCGCGATGAATTTAAGTTGCGTGTGATTTTGCAAGGCAATGGCTATGAATATCGCCGTACTCAGCAATTAAAGTCAGGTGGTATGCCGGTGATTGTTCCGCTCGCGTATCCTAACGCGCCAGAAGTCGAGAATCCCGATATGTTATTGGATACTTCTTTAGAAGCGATGCAGCACTGGGAACAGGCACCGTCAAATCTGGCAATGCTGGATAAAGCGGGTGTTGAATTCGCGATCACTCCGGCAGGTTTGAAAGATGCCAAGAAAGATTTTTGGATGCGCTTGCGTCAAGCAATACGTCGCGGCTTGAGTATCGATCAGGCACTCGCTGGGTTAACTACGACACCGGCAAAATTACTTGGAGAGCAAAAACGTCTGGGCAGTTTGACTCCGGGTCACTTAGCCAATATTGTGGTTGCCAGTGGCGATATGTTCAGTGATGACAAAGCAAATATTGAAATCACCTTTGTTGACGGTAAACCATTCGTCACCGAAAACTATAATCGTTTCGAACTACGCGGCAGTTGGACTGTGAATGCAGGTGGTAAGACGCAAAGCTGGAATATCACTGGCCCAGCGGCGAAACCAATGTTGAATATCGACGGCGTCAATGTCGATTTGACCTTGCGTGATAATCAATTGCTAGCACGCTACGGCGACACTGCGATTGTCGCAGAAGGTCGTGGCGACAGCTTGACGGGGACGCTACAACAAGGTCAAGAGAAAGCCGTAGTATGGACCGCCAGCCGTACCAAGGCAGCGAATCCAGACACAACGCCAGCTAAAGCGGAAAAAGCAGTCGCCGCCTGGAGCAATGTCTATCCAGCGGGACCATTTGCAGCGCAGACACCAAATCGATCAGCCGCAGTATTACTTAAAAATGCGACGATATGGACCAGTGGCAAAGCGGGCAAACTTGAGCAGGCAGATATGCTCGTAGTCGATGGAAAAATCAGCGCGGTGGGCAGCAATCTGAAAGCGCCAGCCAATGCTGAAATCATCGATGCCAGCGGCAAACACATCAGCCCGGGCATTATCGATGCACACTCGCACACTGCGATGATGCAGGGGATCAATGAAGGTACCAGTTCCATTACTGCGGAAGTGCGCGTGGCGGACGTAATTGACGCCAGTAGCATCAATATCTATCGTCAACTGGCAGGTGGTGTGACCACGGCGAACGTCTTGCACGGTTCGGCAAACACGATAGGCGGGCAAAATCAAGTCATCAAAATGCGTTGGGGCTCGGATGCTGAAGGCTTGAAATTGGAAGGCGCGTTCCCAGGGATTAAATTTGCCTTAGGTGAAAACGTTAAACAGTCGAATTGGGGCAATGATGCAACTGGTCGCTACCCACAAACGCGGATGGGTGTTGAGCAAATTTTGCGTAGTGGATTCTTAGCTGCTCGCGCTTATAAAGAAGAACGTGAAGCATGGCGTAAGTCTCCTTCCACGATGGTAGAACCACGTCGCGATTTGCAGATGGATACCTTGGTGGAATTACTCGACCGTAAGCGCATGATCCATATTCACTCTTATCGTCAAGATGAGATTCTGATGTTTGCGCGGATTGCGAAAGAATTTAATTTGATGGTAGGTACTTTCCAACACGTGATGGAAGGTTATAAAGTCGCTGACGAAATCGCTGCCTTAGGTGCAGGTGGTTCGACCTTCTCCGATTGGTGGGGTTATAAAATGGAAGTTAGCGATTCAGTTCCATTTAATGGCGCTTTGATGCACAAAGCGGGCGTTGTGACTAGCTTCAATTCGGACAGTGACGAGTTGGCGCGCCACCTCAACACCGAAGCGGCAAAAGCGGTGAAATATGGTGGTTTGTCTGAAACAGAAGCCTTGAAATTCGTCACTTTAAATCCTGCCAAACAATTGCACATCGATGACAGAACCGGTTCCTTAGAAGTTGGCAAAGACGCTGATTTTGTGATCTGGAATACCAGCCCTTTATCGACTTTCAGCCGTGCTGAACAAACCTGGATTGAAGGTCGTCGTTACTTTGATTTGGCGGCCGATGCGCGCTTGCGTCAGCAAGCTCAAGAAGAACGTCAACGTATTGCAGCTAGTGTGATCGCGAATCGGACAGCAGCGCCAACAACACCAAATGCGAAGCCGAAAGACGCTGTTGCGGAAAAAATGAGCGCACCAAAAACAGCCGCAGAAATGTTGGAAGCGAATCGTGTGTATCTGGAGTTACAACATTGGATGCACATGTTGAGCAAACATCGCACTGGTTATTGGATGGGTGCAGAAGAACATGAATGTACAGGAGAAGAATGATGATGAACTCATTGAGTAAATTCTCCTCTTTACCGTTCGTACAATTAACCTCGAATCCAAATTCTATGATGAAGAAAACTGTATTAACTCATTGCGTGCAGCGTGCGAAGATCAGCACGGCAAGCCTGATTGCTATGAGCATCTTGTCTGCTTTGAGTGGCTTGACTCAAGCCTCAGATAATGTACCAGCGGCAGCGCAAAAAATACCCTTGGTATTTAAAGGCGCGACCTTGCATACGATCAGCGGCGAGAATATTCCGAATGGCAGTATGCTGATTGATAAAGGCCGCATCGTTGCGCTTGGCAATCAAGTGGCAATACCCGCCAATGCCAAGGTGATCGATGTCAGCGGTAAGCACATTTATCCGGGCATGATTGCCGCTAATACGGTTATGGGTTTAGCTGAAGTCCAGTCTGTGCGTGCCACGCTTGATTATGCGGAGGCAGGCGCAATCAATCCAAACGCCCGTGCTTTGGTTGCGGTGAATCCAGATTCAGAATTGATCACTACGGCACGTGCCAACGGCGTGCTCGCTAGTTTATCGGTGCCGAATTCACCCGCTGGATTAATCAATGGCACTTCCGCATTGATACAAATGGATGGCTGGACTTGGGAGGAAATGGCGGTGCAAGCAGAAGTGGGTTTGCATATCACTTTGCCGAATTTGCGCTTTAATCCTGAATTATTTCCAGCGCCATTTGATACGCGATTAGACGAAATTCGTAAATCTAGTATGCAGCGATTAAAGATGTTGGAAGATGCCTTCGATGCGGCGATTACTTATCGTGATGCACGCGCGCAAAACGATGGCACGCAAATCGATGTGCGCTGGGAAGCGATGCAAGCTGCTTTAGCTGGCAAACGGCAAGTGTATTTTCATGCGCAAGACGTCAGTCAAATTCGCTTTGCTTTGAATTTTGCCAAACGCTATAACCTGAAAGCGGTGATTGTTGGTGGCGCCGATGCACCAGTCTTGGCAGATGTATTGAAGCAACAGCAGGTACCAGTAATTGTGACTGGCATTCATAAACTGCCTATGCGTCGTGGTGCTGATTACGATGCTTACTTCACGGTTGCTGCAAAGCTTGCGCAGGCTGGGGTGCAATTTTGTATCGCGCGTAGCGGTACCGATGATGACGCGCCGAATGAACGTAACTTGCCTTACGAAGCGGCTGTTGCAGCGACTTTTGGTTTAGACTCGAATGAAGCTTTGAAAGCAATTACTTTGTACCCTGCGCAGATTCTTGGGATTGCCGATAAACTGGGTTCTTTAGAGGCGGGCAAATTGGCGAACTTTTTCGTCTCCACGGGTGACCCTTTAGAGACGACTAGCCAGGTTGAGCAGGTCTACATTCAAGGCAGAGGAGTGGATATCAGCACCAAGCAATCGCGTTTGACTGAAAAATACCAGCAAAAGTATCTACAAAAGACGCAGCCTTAAAGTTGTTGCCTATGTCTTAATAAAACTTGAAGCGTTTGCAGAAATGCTTCAAGTTTTTTATTGATTGCCTCAATCCCGCCGCATTTCTGACATCATTTCTAGCATCATTTCTTGGTCTGTGAGAAACTCTTACGTAGATTCTCTGTTCTATGACCTGTCACAAAGTCGATTCACCTATGCTGAAAAGAACGATGCCAAATACACTATTGAATCTGACGAAAATTATTAATGAACCCAGTTTGCATCATGTCTTTTCTGAATGCTTGAAGCTGATTTCGTTAGATGGTCGCTTACTGCAAATCAATGCTGCAGGTCTGAACTTGATAGAGGCAGATAGTTTTGAACAAGTAGAAGGCGCATTTTTAGATGAATTGGTTGACAATAAATTTCGTCCCGCTTTTTTAGACTTGCACACCAGAGTATGTAACGGCGAGCAATTAAGTCTGACATTCAAGATTACCGGATTGAAAGGGCGTTCGCTCTGGATGGAAATGCGTGCCAGCCCGGTGCGCGATCCCGCAGGGGAGATTGTTGCAGTTTTTGGCATTGCCCGTGATATCACACAGAGAAAAACCATAGAGCACGCGCTCAATGAAAGTGAATTACGCTTTCGTACATTAATAGAAACTATCCCACAGCAAGTGTGGACCGCCGATCGTGACGGCGGGATTACCTATGTGAACCAACGCGCCTTGGATTTTTTTAAGGTTCCCAAAGAAAGTATTTATGGGGAAGGGTGGGAGCAATTAATTCACACCGACGATCTTCCAGAGGCGCGCCGACGCTGGCAGTTATCTATCGCCACTGGTGACCCTTGCGAAGTTGAATTTCGCATGCGGCGCGCCGATGGTGAATACCGTTGGCATATTGCTTCCGCATTGCCTTTGCGTGACCAGAATGGACAAATATTGCAGTGGTTCGGAACCAATACCGACATATCGTTTAGCAAGAAAAATTCGATCGCGTTACAAAATAGCGAACGCAGTTTAGCGGCGGCGCAGGCGACGGCGAAAATCGGAAGTTGGCAGCGCGATTTTGTAGAAAATACAGCAGTGTGGTCCGCCGAAATGTATAGGATTTTTGGTTTCGATCCCAAGCAGCGACCACCATTAGTAGAGCAAGTTATTGCACGCGTACACCCTGATGATCAGGCGCAATTCAAACAGATGTATGACGTATACCTCCATGGCCAAAAACGATGCCAGTTAGATTTTCGCTATCCGAAAGAAAATGGTGAGGTACTGTGGATAGAAGCCAAGAGCGAACCATTGTTTGACCAGACAGGCAAAGTGATCGCCTTAACCGGCACGGCACAAGATATTAGTGATCGTAAGCGCATTGAACAAGATCTTGCGACATCGCGAAAATTGCTGGCCGAGTGTCAGGCAATTGCGCAAATTGGCGGTTGGGAAATTGACCTGCGTACCAGAAAGTTGACCTGGACTGAGGAAACTTATCGCATACATGATACGACGCCTGCAGAATTTGACCCGACGATAGATGCAGGCATCAGTTACTTCTTACCAGAGTCTAAAACTAAATTACTGGCAGCGTTGGAACGCGCTACGGAAGCGGGCGAGGCTTACGATCTTGAGCTGGAAAAATTTACGGTCAAGGGAAGGAAAATTTCGATCAGAACGACATGCAACGTGACTATGCATGAAGGTAAAGCTATACGTTTGACGGGTATTTTCCAAGATATTACCGAACAAAAATTGTCGCAAATTGCCTTGAAAAATGCTTACTCAGAATTAGAGCGTTCCAACGGCATGTTGGAACACATCGCTCATTACGATGCCTTAACTCACTTGCCGAATCGAGTACTGTTGGCTGATCGTATGCAGCAAGCCATGCATCAATGTCAGCGACGTGGCAATTCACTGGCAGTAGCGTTTTTGGATTTGGATGGTTTTAAAACTGTCAATGATCTTCATGGTCATAGCATGGGAGATGAACTACTTATCACTGTTGCTGGGCGACTACGCGCTGCCTTGCGCGAAGGCGATACTTTAGCAAGAATCGGTGGAGATGAATTTGTCGCGATCCTGACGGACCTAGAGCAAAGCAAGGATTGCGAGCCTGTGCTCAGTCGCTTATTGTCGGCCGCATCTGAACCGCTAACTTTGCACCACGTCGATTTGCAAGTCAGCGCCAGTATTGGCGTCACGATCTATCCGCAAGATGGCGTTGACGCTGAGCAGTTGTTGCGTCATGCGGATCAGGCTATGTATCTCTCTAAGCAAGCCGGTAAAAATTGTTTCCACTTGTTTGACATCGCGCAGGACGCCGCAATTAAAGTGCAGCGCGACGATTTAACCCAAATTCAACAGGCATTTCTACGGCGTGAATTCGTTTTGTTTTATCAGCCCAAAGTCAATATGCGGACTGGTGAAGTGTTTGGCGCCGAAGCATTGATACGCTGGCAGCATCCAACTAAAGGATTACTCTCACCCGCCAATTTTTTGCCCGCAGTAGAAAATCATCTGTTCAGTATCGAGCTGGGAGAATGGGTGATTGCGACGGCATTGGCGCAGATGATGCAATGGCGGGCGTTGGGTTTGGATATTTCGGTCAGTGTGAACGTCGGAGCATTGCAGTTGCAACAGGCGGATTTTACGCAGCGCTTGCAAACACAGTTAGCAGCCTATCCGAAGTCATTGATCTCAAAATTGGAATTGGAGATTTTGGAAAGTAGTGCGCTCGACGACATTGATCAGGTTTCACAAGTGATTCAGACTTGTCAGTCTATGGGTATCGCTTTTGCATTAGATGATTTTGGTACCGGTTATTCGTCACTACGCTATTTGAAACGCCTGCCTGCGCGGATACTCAAAATTGATCAAAGTTTTGTGCGTGATATGTTAGAAGATGAAGGCGATCTAACCATCATTCAAGGGGTAATAGGCTTAGCAACTGCGTTTCATCGATGCGTGATCGCGGAGGGTGTCGAGACCACTGCGCATGGTCGAAAACTATTATCGATAGGCTGTGAGAAAGCGCAAGGCTATGGCATTGCCCGACCTATGCCAGCGGCTGATATTCCTGATTGGGTAAAAAACTGGCGTACCGATTTCCTGTGAAAATTGCCAGTCACTAGTACAAAAATCAGCTAGTACAAAAATTAGTTAGTACAAAAAACTAAGCAGGCAAAGATACTACTTTGCCTGCTTGTTTTTTTCTACTACCGCCTTTTAGTTTTTTTGTGGCTTGATGGCTTCGTCGCTTCACCGCCTCGTTACTTTGTTGCGCTGTTGCTCTGTCGCCTTATCGCTTAGCCACTTGTTCCCATGTTGTAAACCTATTTGATCATCCAGGCAAATGTCACTAAGCGTGAGGCTTTGCTGTCGTTTGATGCGCTGGTATTGATACTATTCGTGGCAGCGAAACGGCAGCTTTTCAGCGCTGCCAATGATGCACGGTCAAGTTTTGCATGGCCGCTGGATTCTTCGATTTTCGCATCCACGACATTCCCACTGGCATCGGTCGTGAAACGTAATTTAACGGAGCCTTTTTCGTCACCACGCAACATGCTGCCATCGTATTCAGGGGCGCTGCAAGTATTATTCGTCCATGGATTCGAACTCTCACTGGCACTAGCGATGAGGCTTGAGCCTGCCAATAATGTAGCTAATATTGTCGAGAATGCGGTACGAGAGAAATGTGTTGAGGTTTTCATAGCTGCTCCATTTAGGTTAAGAAATAGGACGACTTCACGACAACTTTTGGTTGTGAATAAATAATTCTTCAAAGTGTTTTACCTTGCTGAGTCTACACACCGGTATTGGCAGGGTCAGCATTGTTTAGTCCACATTGAGAGAAATATTGATCGAAATTGCGAAGCCGATGGAGTCAATATACGTGCAGAATTTAATGCAGCGAAATTGCTATTTCGTATGAGGATTATTCTCAAATCGTATATCGTGCACGTAGATTTTTGCATGCAATTTCTTGGTGCGAAATTGGCCAGTGTTGATTTTCAAATTCACGAAACTGGTGCGAATTTTTAACGGAATCACTTCACTTTTCTTACTTTGGAATGTTTTGGTGCACAAATATTTTTGTGTTGAAACGGTAGATTTTGTGTTTTTTTCGGTACATTTTTCATAAACATGATTGGAAATGTGTATCTCCGTTCAACATTGATGCAGATTTTTTGCTCTGACATGGTAGGCTGGAAATCGAAACTAAATTAAAAAAATGAATTTGAAACTGAAAATCAGAAGTGCATAAGCAATCACATCCTTGGCGCATCACGTTCGCCGAACTCTTAATCTTGATCTTTGCCTTTGGCGTCGTGGCAGTCAAATCTTATCGCGTGGTAAACGATTTCAGCCGCATTTCCCTGCAAGGTGAACTCAACTTAAATAGTGTGGCGCAAATTCAAGCCGCACTCGCGATGAATCCCGGTGTCTTTAATACTTTGCAGTTTGAAGACTCACCCGGTGCTGGTGCGGCCGCCACGATTATTTTGGACAAGATAGAGGTACTGATTAATCGTCATCAATTGCGTACCGAAGCGATAGGGCGTTGCGCGTCGGCCTGCGCAGCAGCTTTCTTGTTGGGATCAACTCGCAGCTTGCTACCAACTAATGATCACACACCGACATTTCTGATGATTCATGCGATACGCAATCACCGTACGCGCGAAGTCAACTATGGAAAAACGGAAGTCGTGAACAAAAAAATTGCGAGTAAGAGCTTAGGTAAATTTCCCTTGTCACTGTTAAATCGAATTTTTGACGACAAAAAGGGAACGGGCGATGGCGAGATTTACATTTACCGTGAGCCGCAACGTACGCCTAAGGGCAAGCATCAAGTCTTTGTATGTGATGGGGCGCCGCATCGATTGATCAGCGAGTGTGATCCTGTTCCTGGGGTGACGCCAGAAAGTTTGGGCATACAAGTACGTCCATAAAGCGGCTTAATTCAGCACAAAAAAATCCCGACATTGATCTGAGTTTGATCTGAGCTTCGGGATTTTTTTGTTTGATCACACTGACATTATTTCTTCAGACATTTTTCCAGAAACTGATCTTGCTCCCACAGTAAATGCAAGATGTTTTCTTTCGCAGCGTAGCCATGACTTTCTTTCGGTAAAATCACCATCCGCGCCGGTGCACCTAAGCCTTTCAAGGCTTGGAAATAGCGTTCAGTTTGTAGAGTGAATGTACCAGGATTATTATCCGCTTCACCATGGACCAATAAGATCGGCGTTTTCATTTTGTCGGCATTCATGAAAGGCGACATCTTGGTATACACCTCAGGGCTTTCCCAATAATTACGTTGCTCACTTTGGAAACCAAACGGTGTCAGCGTACGGTTATAGGCACCGCTGCGCGCAATACCACAAGCAAATAATTTGGAGTAGGTCAGCAAGTTCGCCGTCATAAACGCACCATAAGAATGGCCACCGACTGCCACGCGCTGTCTATCGATGTATCCAAGCGCATCGACCGCATCAATTGCCGCTTCTGCATTGTCGACTAATTGCGGAACGAAATTGTCGTTAGGTTCGGTTTTGCCTTCACCAATAATTGGAAATGCTGCATCGTCTAACACCGCGTAACCACGCGTTGCCCAATAGATGAAGGAACCGTAACTTGGTGCCGTGAATGCGTTTGGATTATGTGTGCTTTGGCCTGCAGAATCTTTATCTTTAAATTCAGCTGGATAAGCCCAGATCAATAAAGGCAGTTTTTCTTTCTTTGTTTTGTCGTAACCGGCTGGTAAATATAAAGTGCCGGATAACTGCACACCATCTTTTCGGTTGTACTTGATGACTTCTTTCGAGACGTTTTTCAAACCTTCATACGGATTCTTAAATTGCGTAATCGGTTTGAGTTGATTATCTTTGATGTTGCGGAAGTAGAAGTTAGGGTAATCATTTTTTGATTGTATCTGCACCAGCACATCACCCTTGGCCACATCTTCTATCGATTGAATATTTTCAATTTTATCGGTGTAAGTAGATTGGTAAACACGGGTTTTTTCCAGCGAGTCGAGATTCATTGCATCGATGAACGGGAATTGCCCTTTTTTACTATGGCCTGCGCCAATCAAATAAGCTTTGTTGTCTTCAATGGCTAAGACGCGGCGATCATATTGATTGCGTTTGGTTTCGAAGCGACCTGGATTGGCGTAAATGTCTTGTGAGTTTCGGTCAAACACCAGACGTGGCTTTTCGTTCGCATCAGAAGGATTAAAGAAGTAAGTTTTTTCATTGCGCGTGTCATACCAGCTATCGCTGATGATCGCAATTTTGTCGTTGCCCCAGGTGATGCCAGCGTAGCGTTGCGCTGTTTTGACCAAGGATTTTGGTGCTTGTTCAAACGGTGCATCCCATTGGAAAACCTCGTCGCGGAATTCCACTTTCTTGGCCGGATCACCACCATCCAGCGCGACCACATAGCTCAGACTGGCTGTTTTGTCTGCACGCCAGTTCATACTGCGTTTACCTTCACGTGTTGCACTAAAACCTTTAGGCATGGTTTCGGTGAGCGGAACTTCGTTGACGGTTTTGATTATTTTTCCGGTCATATCCGTGATCACTGTTTTACTTGGGAAGCGACTCACAGGAACAATGTAGGAGAATGGTTTTTGTATCGTGCTCAGCATCAAATATTTACCGTCTGGTGAAAAGCTTTCACCCGCAAACATATCGGCTTTTTTCCATAGACTGCTGGTGCCATTGATATTGACTTTGTGCAGTTCGGAACTGGCAATGTTTTCGAAATTGATTTCGTCATTGCGGTTTTTTAACAAATCAGGGTAAGTCCGATTTTGCGAAACACTGCCGCCCGAATTCGAGATAATGGCACCCGTTGGCAAGTCTTTGCTGGCATCGAGTAAGGCAGGGCGATTCTTTGGCAAGAATTTTACCAAGAGACTTTCACTATCTTTAAACCAGATAAATGGCGCGTCAAGATTGGCGTTGACTGTTGCGGTACTTAATTTTTTTGCCTGCGCGGTGGCGACATCAATCACCCACAATTCCACACCTTTGTCAGTAGTGTGTGTGAAGGCAATTTTCTTTTCATTTGGCGACCAACTGATATTCGCGATCAAAGGATTTTGCGGCAAACCTTTAACTTGTTGTTCTACGCTGTCGCTGACTTTGCGCAGCTTGAGATTGTTTAGATAATTGGTGGAGCTGGAAATGTTCGTGACAGGATTGATACGCAAGCCACCAAGGCGCATTTCGGTTTGATTGAGTTCTGCCAGCGTCTTGTAAGTATTACGATAGCTGAGCAACATCATCTGCTTCTTAGAATCCATGCTGACTGCAGGAGCGCGGACTACGTCAGCCAATTCTAAAATGGATTGTGGTGGTTTTTGATAGGGAAGATTTTCTTGAGCAAGTACCGAGCTCGTTATATTGATGCTGGTAATACTAGCGAGAATTAATAAGTTTGTTTTTATTTTCATTCTGATTCCTGTTGATGTAATTGTGATGATGAGCCAAGTTCTATAAAGAATAAAAAATTTTGAAATTAATTTTTCATTGTCTTTGATTATTTGATATATTTCAGTAAAAAAAGTTTCGTTAAAAAATATTTTATTTATTAATGGTGACTTCGTTGTATTTTATTGCAATTAAACTACGTAAAAATAATTTAAATATTTTTCCAGCATATCAGTGACATGTAATCAAAGTTTTTTTGTGGAAAAGTGCGAAGAAACAACACTGTAAAAGAAAATTTTTTTCCAATTCGAATATTATTTTTTTATTTTCTGGTTATTCGCTACTTAGTCGATATTTAACAGAATATGCAAAACTTTATTCTGTATATATTTATATGTAATAAGGAGAGTGTTAATTAATCAGCAGTTTTTCATGTAAATGCGCGATAATCCCGCCGTTGATTTTATTTGATTTAGGACTTACGCAAAATAGAAGCTGACAAGATGCTGGTGTCTTTGTGCAATTGTACGGTCAGCTTCATGCTTGACCAGTGCAATTTTATGTAAGTCCTAATAAATTAGATGTTTGAGATTGACACGCTACATAAGAGATGAAATGTTTTGATCGCGCATAAAAGGTTGTCGGATTTTGCTATGTACGAAAGCGGCCTATCTCTAAAGTGCACACATGTTTGTTAAAATTTATGGAGTTTATCGATGTTATTTCAAGAAAAAATGGGAGTGCGCGCAGTTCGTGTTGCACTTACCGTGTTAGCAGGAGCCAGTTTATTGGCTGCCTCAGCACAAGCACAAGACGCTCAGCAAACCGACCAGGCTCAACGTGTGGTTGTTACTGGTTCAAATATTAAACGTATTAACCTGGAAGGTGTTTCTCCGGTTACGACTCTTACTAAAGAAGAAATTCTTCGCTCGGGTGCAACTTCGGTACTTGATGTTATGCGTAACCTGACTTCCGCTGGCGGTAACGGTGGTGAATACGCAGGAAGTGGTTCATTCCGTAATGGTGCAACTGAAGTTAAACTTCGTGGACTTCCAACACTCGTTTTGTTGAATGGACATCGCTTGCCTATGTCTGGATCAGATGAGTACAGTGGTTCTACTTCTGTTGATTTGAACAGCATTCCACTTTCCGCGATTGAACGTATTGATATCCTTAAAGATGGCGCATCCGCTATTTACGGTACTGATGCTATTGGCGGTGTAGTTAACTTCATCTTGAAGAAAGACTATAAAGGTCTCAATCTTGATGCAAGCTACGGCCAAACTGCTAAAGGTGACGGTGAAACATCTAGAGTAGCTGTCTCTGGTGGCTTTGGTGACCGTGCCACTCAAAATTTCAATGTTACCTATTCTGCGAGTGCTGAAAAACGCACTGCTATTCGTGCAGTTGATCGCGCATGGACACAAAACGGTGATTTCACGAATAAAAATGGTGGTTTGATATTTGGTGGCGTCTACGGTGCAAACGGTACTGATCCAGGTACTTTGTCATTGGGTGGCTCACAACGTATGCCAGATCCAGAATGCGCTAAAGATCACATCAAACCATATCCAGATGCACCGGAATGGTTTGCTGCACCTAATCGCAATGCTTGTTTTTACGCTCCAGGTGAAGGAATCAACTTGGTTGCACCTATTACCCGTTACGGCGCGGTAGTAAATGCAAACTGGGACATTTCCCCGACGATGACCTTAGCAGGTAACGTGTTCTATAACCACTTCGAAACACGCAAACTCTCATCACCTGCTTGGATTCAAGATGCGAATCGCTTAGGCGTGCTGCTGGTTCCTGCCAATAATAAATTCAATACCTACGGTGTTCCTGTTCGTGTTCGTCGCAATTTCCAAGCGGCTGAGGGCGGCACAGGTACGGATGTCAATACACTGTCAGCAACATTAAGTTTGATCGCGCAGGTAAATGACTGGGAATTGACAACTACAGTTGGTCACGGTCAAGAAAAAGGTAATACGCGTATTTATGGCAGTTTTATGCATGATAAATTGCAGCAATATCTTGCAGAGGGCAAATATAACCCATTCGGTGGCAATCACAATTCTGCGCAGGTTATTAGTGAGCTGAGTGCTGATCATCACACCAACACGTCTACAGCAACCGATTTTGCTAAATTCAATGCAACGACCGAAATTGGTAAATTGCCTGGTGGCCCAATTGGCGTCGCGGTTGGTGCAGAATATAAACGTGAAAAATTGGAATATGATCCGTCCCAAGCTTGGCGCGATGGCGCAATTGGTATCTATTCTGTTTTGCGCGGCATCAATGGTTCTGAGTCTTTGTCAGCCGTCTACGCAGAAGCTAATTTGCCAGTGCTAAAAACATTGGAAGCAAATATTGCGGTACGTCACGACAGATACGAATCTGCCGGTAATACAACGAACCCTAAAGTGGGCATCATCTATCGTCCGTTAGACACGTTCATGTTGCGCGGAACTTATAGCACGGCTTTCCGTGCACCTACATTATCTCAACAATTTAATGATGGTCGAGGTGGGTTTGGAAGTTCAAGAGATCCTAAGCGCTGCTTACCAGGTAATGTTCATTTTGGTCAATCTTGTGACGGTTCCGTATTGTCACTTTTGTCTGGTTCAAAAGATCTCAAGCCTGAAAACGCGAAGATGTTCAATCTTGGTTTTGTCATTGAACCGATCAAAAACACTAGTTTT
Source organism: Affinundibacterium flavidum (assembly GCF_014284175.1). Classification (GTDB taxonomy): domain Bacteria; phylum Pseudomonadota; class Gammaproteobacteria; order Burkholderiales; family Burkholderiaceae_D; genus Undibacterium; species Undibacterium flavidum. The sequence continues at coordinate 10,486 of NZ_JACOGA010000017.1, read as the reverse complement.
GGTTTGACATACTGGAATATCAAGTGGAATGACCGTGTTGAGAGCTTGGACAATGACACAGTCTTAGCAGGTGAAGATGGTCCATACAAAGGCAATGTCACGCGTTATGACATCAGTGACGACGATCGTACTTTCTATGCAGCCTTGAGCGCAGCTGATAAGGCGAAGATCGGCCCATTGGTAGGTAAGTTGAAAGAAGTACGTGCGGGCCTGATTAACCGTAGTAAAGTTAAGACAGATGGTTTCGATGTTGACGGTAGCGTTCTGTTGAAAACTGATACCAACGGTAAATTTAAGTTCTTCTCAGAAGCGACTTTCACACGTCATTACGATTTCTCTCTGTTGCCGGATGATCCGTATATCAACTGCCCGAATAACACTGCTTGCGAAGCTGGAGAATACGGTACACCACGTGTATTGGCAAAATTGGGTGTTAGCTGGGATAAAGCGGATTGGTCAATGACTACAGTCGCAAACTATACTGGCGCATTTAAAGTTGATCGTTCCCCAACGTTGACGAATAATAGCTATTACGACCAATATGCAGAAGGACTGAAAATCAATAGCAGCACGTTGATTGATGTGTCCGGTTCTTACTCTGGTTTTAAAGACTTGACATTGCGTGCAGGTATCAATAATTTGTTCAATAAGGATCCAGCCTTTGATCCAGCAAGTTCATTGGGATACAACTCAAGCTGGGGTAACCCACGCGGACGTTATCTCTATGTGTCTGCAACTTATCGCTTGAAATAATTGAGGCGTTAATGTAAAAAACCCTGTTCGACGTGAGTTGAACAGGGTTTTTTTTGTTGCGCTGTAATAGGGGACTTAATAAATTCCGATTAATATCGATCGCTTTTCAAAACGCAAGTTCAATCTTGAAGTGCATATTTACCCTCGCAGGCATGTGAATGCTTGATCCAGTTGTAGCAAGAACTCTTTCGCATTTTCCATACTAAACACCATAGGCGGTTTTAGCTTCAAGACATTGTCGTATGGCCCATCGGTTGACAGTAGTATGTGATGGGCTTTTAGAAATTCAATCACCGCATTCGCTTCGGCTGTTGCGGGTTCTAAGCTGGTGCGATCCTTCACTAATTCCACACCTATGAACAAACCCGTACCACGCACATCACCAATTAAGCCGTGGCGCGATTTCAATTCATTTAAACCTTGCATGAGAAAATCACCGACTTGTTTGGCGTGTGCTTGTAAGTGTTCCTGTTGAATGACATCCAAAACCGCGAGGCCAATTGCACAGGACACGGGATTGCCGGCAAAGGTGTTGAAGTATTCCATGCCGGTGATAAATGCTTGCGCAATTTCGGGACGAGTGACTACCGCGCCCATAGGATGCCCATTGCCTATAGGTTTGCCCATGGTCACAATATCTGGAACAACGCCTTGTGCTTCAAACGCCCAGAAATAATCACCTGCGCGACCAAAGCCGACTTGCACTTCATCTGCAATACAAACTGCGCCAGCGGCGCGTGCATGGGAGTAGGCTGCTGGTAAATAGCCTTTGGGGAGGACAACTTGACCGCCACAACCTAAGACTGATTCACAATAAAAAGCGGCGGGCTTTTCACCGCGGGCGTGGATCGCTGCAATCGCGCGTTGCAGGTCCTCTGCATAATGTGCGCCAGCTTCAGGATCATCTTTGCGGAAGCGACCACGATAATCGTCTGGGATTTCAGCGACTTGAATATGCGCCGGACGACCGCGCCCACCTTTACCGTCAAACTTGTAGGGGCTGAGTTCTATCATGGTTGGCGAATTACCGTGATAGGCATGATCGACCACGATGATGTCATTCGCTTGGGTATAGGTTTTGGCGATACGTAAAGCGAGATCGTTTGCTTCGGTGCCGGAATTGGTCAGAAAAACGACGGACAATTCGGATGGAAAAGTTGCGCTTAGCCGCTTCGCATATTCGACGATATTGTCATGCAAGTAGCGTGTATTGGTATTGAGTTGTGCCATTTGCGCCTGACCAGCGGCGACGACCGCCGGATGGCAATGCCCGACGTGGCAGACATTGTTCACCATGTCGAGATAAGCATTCCCATCTTGATCATATAAATAAGCACCTGCACCGCGCACCATTTTTAGCGGTTGTTTGTACGACATACTTAAAGTGGGATTTAAGTGCTTGCGACGCAGTGCGATGATGTCTTCTGGGCTGCGATTGGGAATAGGGGCGACAGTTGTGGGCATGATGGGCTATCGGTGAATTTAAAGTACGCTTAAAAATAAGTGCTGTAATTCTTGGTAATTCATAGCATCGAGTTGACGTATCAGGCGACGCACACCTTTTTGCGAAACCAAAATGTAATCATTGGCGGGATTGTGGCGATAAGCACGGGTTGCCATCAAAATGCTTTGACTCAATCTGGCCATGATTACGTGATACATAATCTGGATTTCTTGCTTACTCAAAGGGTATTGCGATTGATAGCCTTGTAGTATCGCCAGCATGCAATCTCGTACTGCTTGATCCTCATCCACATGCTGCAAGGCATACACGATAGTGATCGCGAGATCGACGATGCGCAGGTGACGGCACATGTCGCCAAAATCGATAATTGCGTTCACATGCGGTTTTGGATCTGTCACATTGGCGGCGACGATCACATTAAAATCATTGGCGTCATTGTGGATTACCGACATTGGTAACGTCCGTTTCCAAGTCGCTTCATGTTCGGCAAAATAATTGGTATGGCGCGTTACCAATTCGCGTAAATCGTCTTCTGCAACATGAATGATTTCATCTCGTAAATCAGGTAAGTTACTGATGCTCCAGTCCACATATCTGTCCATACTCGCATGCTGAAAATCTTGTAAGCCACGATCCAATTTAGCGATCGCAATGCCTAAACTGGTTTGCAGGTAGGTATGATCGATATCTTCACGCACCGCCACATTCGCATAAATATCCCCTTCAACAAAGCTAAGTAAGCGCATGTGGCAAGCCTGACCGCTGGCAGTGGTGTACGGCAAAATGTGCTGACCAGATCCGGTCAACATCACTTGTGGCAACGCTAGGTCGGGACAAGTTTTGGCAAGATGCAGTAGGGCTGCGTTTTCGATATCGAGATCAGCATACGACCAGTTGGGGTTGGCAATTTTGAAGACATAATTACCTTGTGGTGTATGGATTTTGAAATTGCGGTCAGCGTAAGAGGGAAGTTCTTTGGCGATGCCACTGAGGTGCCAGTGTTGCTCGACTAGGGCTAATGCTTGCGCTGGGGTGATGGTTTGCATTGTTGGTTTACTTTTGGTGTTACTTGAAATGTTCGCACTTCGTAGAACTAAGCCGGGGGTGGCCCGGCAGCCACTTCCTTTTCTTTGCTTCGCCAAAGAAAAGGAAGCAAAAGAAAGGCGACCGCAGACTTGCCCTTCGGGTGCTTACGCTACGCTTCAGCATAATTTGTGCATGTCAAAAAATGGGGAATTGCGAAAACTCGCTTCCCTTGCAGGGCGCATTTGCGCTGCTGAGCGCAAATCGTTTCGCGGGCGAGGCACATGTGCCTCGAAGTCCCCGCTACACCTGAAACATTCGCAATTCTTATCCCATTTTCTGCCACACACAAATTACATCGTCCCCAGCGGAAGAAGGGCGCCACCCAACGATTACACAAATTTCAAACGCTTACTTGGAATTGAAAACAATATCCCCCACGTACTCTGCGGTTCAAGTTTTTAAACGACTTCTCTATCAAATATTAAATATCAAAACTAATACCCTGCGCCAAAGGTAAAGAATGGCTGTAGTTGACCGTATTCGTAGAACGACGCATATACGCTTTCCATGCATCCGATCCAGATTCACGACCGCCGCCGGTATCTTTTTCGCCGCCAAATGCACCGCCAATCTCTGCGCCTGACGGGCCGATGTTGACGTTGGCGATGCCGCAGTCGCTGCCGACGTCTGACATGAATAATTCCGCTTCGCGCATATCGGTAGTGAATATGCTGGAGGACAAACCTTGTGGTACTTCATTGTTCCAGTTGATCGCTTGCTGTAAATCGGTGTAGCGGACGACATACATAATTGGTGCGAATACTTCGTGATGCATATGCGCTGTCTGGCTAGGCATTTCGACGATAGAAGGACGTACATAGTAGCCCGACTCAGCGCCCGCAACGACAACGCGCTCACCACCAAAGACCTTGCCTTGGTCTGCTTTTGCTGCAGTCAATGCAGTTTGCATTGCCTCGTAAGCGGCCTGATCAACCAACGGACCGATCAGTGTAGATTTTTCTAAAGGATTGCCGATAGGTAGCGCTTCGTAGATTTTCTTTAAACGTGGTACGAGCGTATCGTAAATACTGTCATGGACAAATAAGCGACGCAAGGTCGTGCAGCGCTGACCTGCAGTACCGACGGCAGAGAAGGTAATCGCGCGTACCGCCATTTCCAGATCAGCACTTGGAGCAACGATCATAGCGTTGTTGCCGCCTAATTCTAATATGGTACGCGTCAAACGTTTGGCACATACTTCGGCTACCTGACGTCCCATACGTGTACTGCCGGTGGCAGATACTAGGGCGACACGTTTGTCTTCTACCATTTGTGCGCCAGTGTCACGTGCTCCTATGATCAATTCAGCTAAACCTTCTGGTGCATCATTTCCAGTAGCACTAGTCGCATTGAAACGTGCGACAGCTTTCATGAATAAGGCATGGGTAGCGACTGCCGTTAAAGGTGTTTTTTCGGAAGGCTTCCAAGTCACACTATTGCCGCAGACAAAGGCAAGTGCTGCATTCCAAGCCCAGACGGCAACCGGGAAGTTAAAGGCGGAAATCACACCCACGACGCCGATTGGATGCCAGACTTCCATCATGCGATGTCCCGGACGCTCAGAGGCAATTGTCAAACCATATAATTGGCGCGACAGTCCCACCGCGAAGTCGCAGATGTCGATCATTTCTTGCACTTCACCCAAACCTTCTTGCAAAATCTTGCCCGCTTCTAAGGTCACGATTTGACCTAAGGCAGCCTTGTGCGTGCGTAATTCTTCACCGAATAAACGGATTAATTCGCCACGACGCGGTGCAGGCACTTTACGCCACTCCAGAAAGGCGGCGTGGGCGCGGTCAATTTTTTGCTTTACTTGATCTGCTGTGTCGGCACGCAAGCTCATGAGTGGCAAGCCATTAATTGGCGAAATACTGTGTAGGTCTTGTCCTTGATAGTCAGCGACATTAACGCCGAGATCGGCGAGTAGGGTGTGGATGTTGGTTGTCATATTATTTCTCTATTGATTAATACCGTAGGCGGTCACAAGGTGATAGATGAATGTCATTTCTGGCAATTTAAGCACTTGAATTATCCTCTTGTATTCTAGTGTAGCCAATTCACTTTGAAGCAACAAAGGACATAAAGTTATGACTTGATGAAAAAAAGGAACCAAAGCCGAGTTTTGCTCCGGATTTCCCTAAAAATCGAGAATATTTGCTAGCTAGGTGGCTAGTGTTTTTGTCATGAAATAACTCAGTGGATCAAGTACATAATCGGCAAAAGGGCCGCATTCGACAAATCCGAATTTTTCATATAGTTTGCGCGCGTGTAAAAATTCGGTGACCGTGCCAGTTTCCAAGCTCAGACGTTGATAGCCGCGCTGTTCGGCAACTTTGACTAAGTGCTGCAATAAGTGTGCCGCAACGCCTTTACCGAGATGAGCGGTGACGGTGCGCATTGATTTGATTTCTGCGTGCAGAGTATCTAATTCCATCAACGCACCACAGCCTAATAATTCGCCATTTTTCCAAGCACTCCAGACGCTGATGTTGTCGCTTTTAAGGCTGTCGACGCTCAGCGCATGGCAGCTTTCTGGCGGTGAAATTTCCGCCATATTATTTAGGTGAAATTGAATTAAAGCGGTGATTTCCTTGCCGCTCAAATCATCGAGTTTGATTTCCATATTAAAGTCTTCAAATGATTATTGTTTATAAGGGACGCGACCTGTCGGCACCACGCTGGAGGCATGCATGCAATGTCCGTGCTGATCGTCAAAAAACATATGCGGCTTAAATGCCGCCAGCACCGCGGATTTATTCACGCCGCCCATGAAGAAGGTTTCATCAATCGCGATATTCCAAGCGCGCAAAGTGCGTATCACTCGTTCGTGTGCTGGTGATGAGCGGGCAGTTACTAGAGCAGTTCGCAGAGGTAAAGCACGACCATCGGGCGCTTTGAAATTATTTTGAATATATGAAAGTGCGACCAGCAAGCGGGCGAATGGGCCTTCAGGTAAGGGCTTTTTCGCATTCTCGCGCTCGTGTTGTTCAAAGGCTTCTATGCCATCTGATTGATAGATTTTTTCTGCTTCATCCGAAAAAATCACGGCATCGCCGTCAAAGGCAATGCGAATCTGATCAAGGTCAGCGACGTTTTCTGCCAATTGATACAGCAGTGCGGATGCGACACCAGCATTGATCGCCGCTTGTACATCGTCTTCGTGCAAGGACAAAAACAGACTGACATTAAAGGCTTGTAAGTACGGTGATAAAGAGGCACCGCCCGCTAAAGCAGCGCGACTGATATCTAAGCCGTAATGTTCGATAGAATTAAAGATGCGTAAGGAAGTCTCGGAAGAGTTACGCGACATAATGACGACTTCAACCAATCTTTTGTCAGGTGTCAGTTGATTAAGTTTGAGTAAAGCTTTGACTAAGGCGAAGCCAGCGCCAGGTTTGAGAATTTCGTTTTCATGCGCTAATTGATGCTGGCGATAAGCGTCTAATCCTTGCTGTTGGAAAATTGCTTCCTCCGCTTCCAAGTTAAATAGGGCACGTGATGAAATCCCAATAACCAATAATTTGTCGAGTGAATAGGGCATGGCTGGAATATCTTTACATTAAGGAATAATCGTGTTCAGGTGCGATATCAATAGCGCGATTTCTTCTACCGTATTGTAATGCGCAATCGATACTCGCACGACTCCACCGTACTGTTGCAGATTTAAGGCCTCGATCAAATGTCGCGCATAAAAATCGCCAAAGCGTATGCCGATATTAAATTGATCGATGTGTTTTACGATAGTTTCCGATTGCGTATTTTCTACGATAAAACTGATCGTCGGTACACGACTAGCGTCGCCTTCATGAACTTGCCGCATCCCGATGATGCGCACACTGGATTTCGAATTTAAGAAATCCAGTAATCGTTGCGCCAAATAATTTTCGTGTGCTTCAAATTTATCAAACGCGTATTGCATTAATTGACGGCGCTTGCCGCTTCCGCCAAATTGCTCACCCATCGCTACCAGGTAATCGGTGATTCCTTGGCAGCCGTACGACAATTCAAAATTCACATTGCCCGGTTGTAGTTTGTACGGCAGATTGTCTTCCGCGATAAAGAAATGATTTAAATTCGCGAGACTCTGCAAGAGCTCGAACCGACCCCACAATACCGCATAGTGCGGGCCAAATACCTTATAAAAACTAAAGACCAATACATCAGCGCCGCTGGCTTGTACATCGACTAGACGATGTGGTGCATACGCTACCGCATCGACGCAGACACGGCCACCAACCGCATGCACACGACGGGCAACTTCAGCAATTGGATTAATTGTGCCGAGTACATTCGATGCATAAGTCATCGCCAACCATTTGGTGTTGGTGCTCAGTAATTTTTCTAAATCGTTTAAGTCGAGTTGCAAAGTTTCTGGATTCACCTGCCAGATTTTGATGACGGCACCAGCTTGTTGCAGGCGCTTCCAGGCACCGATATTCGCTTCGTGATCCGTGTTTGTGAGGATGATTTCATCGCCTGCATGAACATTGGGCAGGATAGCCTGTATCAGTTGAAACATCAGACCCGTGGTCGAACCACCCATCACCACTTCACGATCATCCGCGGCATTGATGAGCTCAGCAATGGCTTGTCTGGCCTCTGTCACGCGTGCGCTTGCTGTGGTGGACGTTGCGTATGTCGCGCCTAGTTGTACGCTAGAGCTCAACAAATAATCATGAATGCGATTGGCGACACGTTTCAAGACCTGAGAGCCGCCAGCATTATCGAGGAAGATACATTGATTGGGAATTTGTAGGGCGGGAAATTCAGCACGAACCGCGCTGATTTCTTTGGAGGACAAAGCTTGCATGAGTAGGTAAATGCCAGAGTGGGAACGGGCATAAACATAACATGATTCCGGTGCATTCCGGTGCATATTGATGTTGAATGTGAAAACGCTATGGCACCGGATATTTGCACCGGATATTTCTGACTGAAGACAGTGCTATTAGCCGGGTTGGCCATCCGCGCGGGCATTCACATAAATCGGCAGCATCAAGCCCACCCAAGTCAGTAGCAATACCAGCCAGACGCTAGCTGACAGCGTCATCATCTGTGGAATCGCCGTCACGCTGGCAGCGACGCGCAATAAAGCAGCAACATGCAAGGCCAGATAAATCGCCCATAACAAATTGTTGACCTGCAAAGGACGGCCACTATGACCAAAACTCACACGGCTGACAAAGCCAACCAGCATGGTTCCCATAAAGCCCAAAGCTAATGCATGCACCATCGCAGAACCAATTTGCGCGCCAAATGCACTTGCTGCTTGCAATGCGAACACAATCGCTAGCCAGGCAAACGACAGATGCAACATCGCCAATAAGCGATTTTGCAAGCTGCGGAACAAACCCCAGCGCCACGAAGTATTTGCAAAACTTAAACTGAGTAAGCTGGCGATTAGGGCTTCAACAACATGCGCACCCAAAATGCCTGCAATCGCGAGTCCCCAACAAGCAGCGATCCAAGTAGCCAACAGCCAATAAGGACGCCACATCGCATAAGGCTTGATCACATTGCTGCTAAAGAAGGGCAACATACGATGACAGACCGTCAAAAACACTGGCAAGAGGAAGGCAAAGAAAGCGAGCTGACGTGCCGCAATCCAAGCATCATTCAGGCCTGCGCTCCACAAAAATGCGGAGATTATCGCTAACACGCCACCTGACATTGCCAGTAGCAAAGCTTGCGGATGGCGTTTATCTTTGACCTGACTATGAATCACCAGCCGCGCCCAACGCAAAGTCACCGCACACCACGCCGCCAACATCAGCGCAAAGCCCGACATACGCAGAGGTGGTAACTCCAAAGTCGAGGCGATCAAGACCAACACCAAACCACCAAAATAAGTACCACCATGCAGTAAGAAATTATGCGGAGGTTCATCCACTGCCAACCACTTTGGTCCAGCGGTAAAAGTGAAGCCCAAAATAAACAGAGGAAACACGCCTAAAGGCATCAACAAAGCGTGCAAAGGCACAGCCAAGCTGCGACCGCTTTGCACATGCAACCACCACCAAGAAAACAAAATCAAAACAGCAATGGCACCAAGAAAGAAATACAGGCGGTGAGGGGCGAGGGCTAGGCGTTTCATGACAGTGGTTGAACGATTAAATTACGACTAGCTTAATCTCAAACACCCAGTTGTGTATTGACCGAGAACAAGATATACACACAAGAGCGCAGATTCTTGAGATCGTTATCAGAATCCACGGATGCTCCCCGTAGGGTGCGCCGCGCGCACCACGTCTCAGTAGCGACTGGTGTCGGTGATTGCGATGATGTTTTGGTGCGCACGGCGCACCCTACTCGCCGAAATTAAATTTGCTGTTTTCGTCAGACGCCGCTCCCCAGTTGTGTGGCAATAGTCCAGTTTTGACATAGCGATGAAAACTGGAATAAGGCCAATCAACGACGTTGCTCACGTGTTGATGTTTCACAGGGTTCCAATGAATATAATCAACATGACGTTGGAAATCATTTTCATCACGGATTTGGTGTTCCCAGAATCTTCGTTGCCATAAGCCGCTTTCCCTTCGCTTGTTGCGGGAAATGGATAAATGAGGCGGTGGAACATTTCCAGCACATGCTTGAGAAACCTGCCGTTTGATCATGCCCCAGCGATTTGAGAATCGATGGTCATTGTTTGGCAAGGTCCAGATGCAATGCATGTGATCAGGCAATAGGACCCATGCATCGATAATAAATGGGTAATGAATTCGCGTTGATGTAATTGCCTCGCGCAATGCTTGACGAATTCGTTCTTCTAAAAAGACGGGTTTGCGTGCATGGCTGACGACGGTAAAAAAATAGCTCGCACCGGGAGTGTAGGCGCGTCGATAGTTGGACATGGCTTAATGCTAAAAAATATGAAGAGTGCTTCAATATTAAATTTTAGTCAATTAATATTAGTAATTTTACCTTGTACGGTGCGCCATGCGCACCAATGATTGAGCAAGGATCGACTTTGAGGACTGAGATAAAGATCTGGTGCGCACGGCGCGCCCTACGGGCTCAAGGCCGCCTGTAATAGGTTGGAGACTTAAGGATTTCTAGTAGATACTGTTATCCGAGTCAAGCAGAATGCAAGCTTGAATCGAAAGGCTTGCCGGATTTTAGTACGCCAAATGCGACATGAATGAGTTTTCTCATCATGGCACCAATAATGACCATGGGAGGTTT
>NZ_JACOGA010000016.1 GCF_014284175.1 Affinundibacterium flavidum | reverse complement strand
ACCTCCCATGGTCATTATTGGGGCAATGATGAGAAAACTGATTCACGTTGCATTTGGGGTCTTAAAATCAGGAAAACCTTTCGATTCAAGCTTGCATTCTGCTTGACTCGGATAACAGTATCTACGACAAGCATCATTAAGTAGTTTCGACGCGTAGGTCGGTTTTTAAAAAAACTAAAATTATTCAGAGCATTATCGCTGTCTACGTAACGATAGTCCTTCGATATTTTGAGCGCCAAAAGTGAACAAGCTCAGCTAGACTTTTTTCTTGAGTTTTAATTCATTCAAAATCTGTGCTGCACGCTCGGCTGCGGCTTGTTTTAAGTCTGCACTGGTGTTTTTTGCCATGTCGGTACGCCGAAACCAATCCGCACTGATGTCATCCCCAAGTTGATCCGAAACCAGATGCCAAGTATAAGCTTCTAAGGGATTTTTTTCTTGGTAATATAGTTCAGCGATAATGCCCGCAGAGCGAATATTGCCAGCGACTAAAGCATCCTGAAATGCGGTTTTTGCAGCCTTTGCGTAATCCATATTTTTGTCAAATTCGGGATGACTCGGCTGTCCTTGCAGCTCGAAATAATATTTCTCGCCCATGTGCATCATGGCAAATGCATCTCCGGTTTTCGCCATTTTTCGCAAGACTTTCAAATCCTTGGTGTAGTAATCGGGTGGCAACATGTAGCCTAGTTGTTCTAGTTTTTTTCTACGCGCCGCCTCGGCCGGAGAAACCACTTCAGGTTCTGGCAATTCCAACATATTCTTTGGTGCCGCTTTGTTTGCATCTGCAACCTGCTCGCCGATTTGCGCACTCGCATTTCCCAATTCAAAAGGTGATGCGTGCACCCCCGCGCCGTGGGTTTGCTCTAGACGTGCATGCTTAGCATTGCTCACTCTGTTAGTGGACGAATCTGCTTCTGAAGAGGAGGCATTGTGTTCCGTAAGCTTGTGCTGACTGTCATCATTTTTCATCAGCATGTACAAGCCAACTGTGGTCAACAGACCGACCATGCCCAGCGCTACCACGCTCTTTTTTTTCATATGAATTTCCTCAGTAATCAAACTTCGTTCGCAGAACCGAGCTGCGAACGAATCTGCGCCCCATCATTCAAAACGAAGAGCAAGCATCCTACTTATTAAACGCGTGGCAGACTACTCAGGCATCTGGTGATGCCATTGGTGTAGCCCCAACGTGTGTAGTAATCGCGTTGCGCTGGTGTACCGTGATCACCACCGGCATAAGCACGGGCGGTGTTCACTGCCGTCGTCAAGAAATTCGCATAACGCAGGGTATCCACCGCATAACGGATGAAAGAACCGCCTGCGCAATCTGCTTGCAATTCCATATATGGCGCAGGTTGATTGATATTGCGTGTGTATTGAATCGTGTGACCCCACTCATGTCCGAGAATCGCCTTAGCTGCATAGTTACCATAATTGCTTTCCGCGCCTTGCAAGAAAGCCGTGCCCACACTGATGGTATATGGGCCGCAGGCAAATGCGGATAAGCTAGGTTCACCGCAAGCGCGACGATCGATATAGATGGTCGGATTTGAGTAGTTACCAAACACACCGCGAATTTCGGTGCCAGTTTTGTTGATGTAGGTTGCGTTGACAGTCACCGCGTTGGCGCTTTGCGCGATACCTGCTGCTGCCATGGCGGCGAGTAATAAGCCGTGTAGTTTTTTCATAAAATTCTCCCAAAGATGGACTATGTTTTATTGAATTATCAATGGAATTATTGATAATCAAATTGCAGTAAAGTCGATTTTTGGGGAAATGGGAAATCTTAATTAGTAGATTATTTTATATCTATACGCCAGTTTATTGACCCAATTTTAGTTGCCAGCCGCATTAATCAGAGACGAGCATATAATATTTTTGACCGATCATCGCTTATCTATAAAAATTTGTTACTAAATACCTTTTAATCACAGATGTTTTGACTAAAATAGTGCTGCCACAAAAACCACAATAGCAAACTATTTTTATAGTATTTTCTAAAAATACTAAATTTTATTTAGACTTGAAGTTAATAGAGCCGATTGGACAAAATTTTGCATGTGAAATGTCTTTGTCTACCGCATGGATATTTGAGCGAAGCCATGCAAAGTTCGCATACCACGCAGCTGAAGATTAAGGTTGTACGTTGAAGGTTGGCGGTCGACGCACAGAAAATGTCGAATCTGCTCAGCTACGCCCTCGCGCCAAGATAGCCTGTATCTAGCCTAAGCTTGTTCCCGTCGCCATAGCACTAGCAAACAGAGCATGCTAAACAAAATAAATGGCCACGCGGGCAAGCGTTGTCCTGGCCTTGCTAACGTATTCGCCGAATCTGGTATTTGCTGACCATACGCGGCACTGGCGATGCGTTTTAGTTGTCGTTGCCAAGTCGGCCAGTCGGTGGCGGCATACACATAAAGTGCACCCTCGCCCTGCTCCGTGCTGTTTTTGACAGTCGGCGCGTTCTTGTCCACTTTATTGTCCGCATTCTCATCCGCCGACACGACCTGCCAATCGTACCAACCAGCCGCTATCGGCCAGAACCCTGCGCACTGTGCCTCCGCTTTGGCAGCATATGCTCGCAATGGCAAGCGCTTACCCTTAGTTGCGCTGTCTGTTGAGCTATCGGTGGCACTTTCAGAAGTTCCATTCTCAGTTGAAATCTGTATCTGCCCTTGTGTGTTTCCTCGCCCGCATATCTGCCAACTTTGACCGGCAAGCGGCATGCCTTGTCGCGTCTGACTCGACTCCCATTCCCAGCTCTGCGCACGCGTTACGGCACTTTGATCAATCAGAGATTGCCACCATTGCTTCAAAGCTTGAGGTTCACTGATCAAGGCTTGATGCCAGCCCGCAGCCGCAATCCAGACGATTTTGCCCTTGCCCCATGAACGTGAAGCTAACCAAGGCTGAACGGGGTCAAGATACCAAGCTGACTGCCCTGCACTCTGCGGCATCCAGCGGACCGAATGTAAATGCACAGCTTGCGGCGTTTGCCATTCTTGCTCTTCCGCGACACTTGCTTGCTGGCGCAAATTCAGATCTAGGGTATTTTTCCACACCGCCGCTTGCTGCGCGTTCGCTCCGAGTATGAGCAGCGAGCGCCCAGCTGCGATCTGTGCCAATACCTGCGTGCGCTGTGGCACTGGCATTTGTTCAAAATAAGCGGCATCTTGCACCAGCAAGTCGGCTTCCACCTCTGTACGTGCGGTTTCGCGACGCACCAGATCTTTACCGATTTGAATTTGCCAATCGATGACCGCGTGACTTTGGATCAATAATTGGTTCAAAGTCTGTGTATCAAAAGAGGGGGCAGCGAAGCGACCTTGTACTCGCAGCTCTGGCATAGCGATGACATCTAGTGGTATTGGGCCTTGATCTATCAGCTGATTTTTTTCATCTAAAACCCGCGCCTTTAACACCATGCGTTCAGCGACAGGGGGTAACCAGCGCACACTGATACTGGCATCCTTGCCCGTCTGCTCTGCTAAGACTTGTTGATTTTCGGCGATCAACTGCACCCGCCATTCCCCCCGCGCTTGCGGACGCTCTACTGTCAACTCGAAGACACGACCAAACGATATTTGCTGCGAAAAAGTCAGACTCAGACTTTCGGCTGTTGACCAGCTACTCTTATCCCAGATTAATTTTTTCGGTGGCAGGTCGCGCCATTCGCTGGCAAACAGGCCATCTCCTTGCAAGCGTAAGGTGTTCGCTTGCATCAATTGCGATCTGAGCCGCGCGAAATCGAGATGCTCCTGACGACTATCGATCAATAACTCCTGCTCTGGCTTACGCTGGTATTCCAATGGCAGCATGAGTAAAGTCAAAGACACGCTAGCACAAGCGATCAAAAGACTATCAAGCCGCCGCGCACGACGCCAATACAAAATCGCAGAAATGCTACCGACAGCAGCAATTGCTAACACGGCGGCTAGTGACCACCACGACCAATTACCCATCACTAAAATACCCGTCATGGCTTACTCCCCAGCGCAGGTTTTTGCGTCCTTAATACGGGCGACGAATGTGCATTCCAATAACGATCCAATGCGGAGGTTTGATTCGCTTTGAATTTCAATGTAGCTTGCAAACTAATGCCATCCATAGCAATTCCCTGACGCAGCCATGCAGCGAGTTCAACGCGGCAAGGCTGGCATCCGTCCGCAACGTCTTGCACCGCAGCTTGTGCTTTCAAGCGTTGTTCGTCGTCGGGAATATGCGTCGCAATCCAGGCGCGCGCAGTTTTGCTCCATAGAGCTGGCAAAGCATCTGCTTTATTTCCTTTAGCGAGAGCCTTTAACAAATCCGTCAATTCTGCTGGCACGTTGGTTTCCGAATCTGCTTGTATTCTTTGTTGATTTTTGACGTCGAGCACATCACCGCTTAAACGCTTTTCTTCTTTAATCGCGGGCGGAGTGAATGCCGCTTTATGCAAATAAATCCTGTCGGCCTGCTGCAATTGTTTAATCGCTTCCAGAGCTTTGTTTTCCGGCGCTAAGGCGGGCTTCGGTGCAATCGCACGCAAGGATTTTTCTGCATCCCACATCGCCACTAAAGCCCGCCGTAAAATTTTCTTGGTTGCTTCATCGAACAATGTGGCGTTTTCTTCCTGATCATGCGCATGGCCATATTGTGCTGCTAAATCGCCAGCCGGTTTTTCATTGGCATGTCCGCCATCTTCATGTTCATCGCCAAATAGGCTGGATTCTTCGCCCAAGAAACGTCCATAACGTCGGCGCAGCGCAGCTTGGTCATTGGCAATCATTTCACTGCGGTTGCGTATCAACTGCGGGTTTAATTTCGGATTGGCCTGAATATCCGCCACCAACTGCTCGGTATCAATAATGATTTGGCGCTGACTTCGCAGTGATTCGGGTTTCGCCAAAATAGGCAACACGGAAGTTTCATCTTCTTGCGCATCTGGTGCTGGCAAACGCAAGGTATACGTGGGCGAACGCACGATATGAGGATTCTTCGCTGCATTATCGCTGGCTCGCACGAAGAAATATAATTCATCGCCGGGCTCCATACCCAACTCTGTCAGACTCCAATGCTTATTCCACTGACGCTGACGTTTGTCACTGCCCTGCGGTATCAAAATCTCTTTATCACTAAAGCGAATATTCTCGCCGCTACCACGAGCCAGGGTCATGTGTATGCTGGCGTTCACGATTTGATAATCATCTTTAAGCTGTATCGACATCGTGATGTTGTGCGTCTGGCTAGACAGCACTTGCAACAACTCCAAGGGCTGCAAGACGGCGATCTCTGGTGCTTGATCCGGCGTCACTTTGAGGGTGTAACGATGCCGTTTGTCATCGGCACTCCAACTCCAAAACACCGTTTCGCTAGCCTCCCAGCGCGCGCAGGTCGCACCTGCGTTTTCGGTAAAACTGACTTCCTGTCCATTGCTGAGGCGAATATGACTAGCATTGACTTGGCTCAGCAGTTCGGCACTCAATGACGATTGCGCGATACACCATTCAATCTGACTATGTTCCGGCACCTGCAAATCTTGCACTGCAGATTGCGTCGCCGGTATTTGTGTATAGGCGGGCGGCGTGACTTTCAAATTTAATGCAGGCAAACTTGCGCTCTTGAGCACTGGTGTTGCAGCGCGCTGCGACCTAATCTCAACCGGTTGATTGTAAACACTCAGCAGCGCAGCGACCGTAGCGCTTATAAAAAACAAACAGGCCAAGATCCAGCGCTTGAACTGCAATACTTGCGCGCCAAGTTTTTTGAATGCAGCGGGCGTCAGCACGGACTCTATTCGTTGTAACAGACGTGCTTTTTGCAGCTGAATTAAGGGCGAGTTTTTTTCTGCGCTTTCTAGTAATTGCAAACTATCTTCGAATGCAGGAAATGCCGCGTTTAGCCAACTTAAATAATGCGTCTGCGATTGACGCCAGATCCAGATCAGGTCGCAGCCGATCAAGAATAGGCAAACCATTAAGCCAGGCCAAGATCGAATGATGATCCACGGCGCGCACAATCCCAGATAACTGAGCAAGCGACGACGCACAATCTGCGTACACAAACGTGCTGGGGCTTGTTTAAGAACGGCGGACATGGGCAAGGCTCCGTTCTAGGGTAAGTAAAAGTGCAAGCAAGGCGAATAAGATTTCACGCAGATGGTCTGTAACACTTGCGGCTAACGGAATTGAGGCCTTCACTTTATTGGCCGGCAAATCCAGCGCAGCTAAGGTACTTAAGGGCACGATCTGACTTTCTGCACGCACCGCTTGCAGCGCTTCAAACAAGGCTTTGGCCTGTTCCAAATCCGCGTCTTGCAATGGCCAATCAAATTGTGGATCCATATTCCAAATCAATCCGCGTGTGCTTGTTTGCGACTGGATGTGCAATTTCTGTAGCAGTGCAGAGGACAGCTTATCTGTTGAGTTATTGTCCGATGACACATTCAACTTCGCAGGAGCCTGTGCGGATTTTGCAGTCCGCCAAACGAAAGGCGCTTGCCAGTTTTGATCCGGTTCGACTTGCTTATCCCAGATTGCCAGCCAAGTGTTGGGCTGGATTTTTTCCGTCAAATTGAACTGCAGATTTTCTACACCTGCAAGTTCAAACAATTTAAATATGCGTCGCCATAAATCCGCCCTGTCAGTTTGAAGCGCGACTTGCAAAATTTGTTTGTTGGCCGACTTTTTACTGGATGTTTGACCTGATGTTGGGCTTGATGTTTTATCTGATCCTTGACCTAATGCAAGAGGCGCGATCCGCACCGCGATCGTGTGTCCAACTGCAGGCACGCGCGCGCTCATCGCTAACTGTTGGTCTTGCGCCAAAATCAGCCAACGCGCTTGGGGCTGCCATTGTGTTTGTTCTTGCTCCAGCCACAATAGCAAATGATCGGTCTGAATCTCGCACTTTGCAGTCGCGCAATACTGGATTTGTGGTGCCTGTTTAAAACCCGCTTTATCGATCTCAGCCGCGACCCATTGAGGATCAAGATCCTCACCTACGAATACCGTATCACCGCGCCAACTCCATAAGGGCTGGGCGAGTATTGCCAACATCGTCATCAGCATCAGGCAGCGCAATAGTAACAACAAGAGATCGCGCCAACGCCACACGCGCAATAACTGCGGCGGCGTAGAAGGCAAAAATTTTGCCGTTGCGAGAGTATGCATTTTTTGTGTCTGACGCCGTTGGCGATGCCACCAAATTGGCAGCCCCACTATTGGCACCAGCAACCACCAATACGGTGACAAACCCATAAGACTCGATAAACTCATCATCTCAAACTCGCCAGACGCAGCCAGCTGCGCACAACTTTGGCAATATCTTGTTCGATATTCGCCTGTAAATAAGGGATGTCGGCGCGTTTCAATTCGCTGCGTATCTTGTCAAAATGTTGGGCATACGCAGCCTGGTAGGCGGGCTTAATTTGCTGCGTCAATTGCGCCGTGTGTTCGGCGTGTTCTGGATCGCAATAGCTGGTATTCAGAGGAAAATCAGCATTGCGCTCGGCCTCGGTATGCAAACTTAAAGCACGCACGTCATGGCGCATACGGCGTAAGCGCAACAAACTCTCGCCGCTGGCCGATGGCCAGTCTAAAAAATCACTGACCACAAACAATAAACTCGGCGCACGCACAAACTGCATTTGCGCTTTGATTTGTAGAGCATCTGGTAATTCCTTCTCCGCTTTGGTGCGATTCAAATGCGCTAATACACGATGTAATTGCCGCGGCCCACGCGATACCGGAGTCAAATGAATGCGTCCCTGATTTGCAACAATCAAGCCAAATGCATCGCCTTGGCGTTGTGCCACCGCCGCAAGGCAAGCCAGCACTGCGCGCGCATAATCGAGTTTAGTGACTTCAGGATACGCATAGCTCGCTTCACGCATAGACGCACTAGCATCGAGCCAAAACCAAATCGCCACGTGACTATCGCGTTCCGCTTCGCGCACATAATATCGATCATTGCGCGCCAATAATTTCCAATCAACGCGACGCCATTCATCACCCGGCGCATAGGCGCGATATTCAGAAAATTCGACACCGGCGCCGCGCTCACGACCAGCATGCAAACCATGTCCCAATCCCGCCAATACATGGCGAATGATCAGGTCAAGATCCTGGCTATGTGCCAATAAATAACTGGTATCGATCATCTATTTAAGTTTTTAAGTCAGCGCTTTATCTAGGAACTGTCACTGACTAATCGATTTGTATCTCACGACGCAAAGCGTGTAAGACTTCTGCGATTTCTACTCCGTCGGCTTCGGCCTCAAAATTGCGTAAGACCCGATGCGCCAGCACAGGTAATAACATGGCTGCGATATCTTCACGCGTCACTGCCAGTCGACCATGCATCAAAGCACGTGCTTTAGAAGCTAGTACCAAGGCCTGACCAGCACGCGGACCTGCTCCCCAAGCGATATGTTGTTTCACCGCAGCGACTGTCGTCACTTGCGGGCGTGTCGCACGAATCAGGCGCGTTGCATAGCGCAATAAATGCTCGCCAATTTCTATCTCGCGCACCAACTGTTGTATGCGCAATAAAGTTTCCACATCCATCGCCGCACTCGCGGCATCGGTCGTGTTTTGTGTCGTACGCGAGACCATTAAAATTTCTTCGTCTTCGCTTGGATAAACGACATCAATCCGTAACAAGAAGCGATCTAATTGCGCTTCAGGTAAGGGATAGGTACCGGCTTGTTCAATCGGATTTTGTGTTGCCAGTACGAAGAAAGGTCTAGGCAAGCGATGCGTGTGTCCGGCAAAAGTAACGCTGCGTTCTTGCATCGCTTCCAGTAAAGCCGATTGTGTTTTCGGTGGTGCGCGATTGATTTCATCGGCCAGTAAGACTTGCGTAAAAATCGGTCCTTGCTGGAAACGAAATACGCGCTGACGTGTGCTGGTATCCTCTTCCAAAATTTCGGTGCCGACGATGTCAGAAGGCATCAGATCGGGGGTGAACTGCACACGTCTAAATTGCAGATCAGTCGCCTCTGCCAGCGATTTCACCAGCAAAGTTTTTCCCAATCCCGGCACACCTTCAACCAGAGCATGACCGCCTGCTAACAAACAAATCAAGAGCGAATCAATGACTTCATGCTGACCGATAATCACTTGCGACATGCTGGCGCGCAAAGCTGCGATTTTTTTGTCGAGTTCAGCAATCTCTGTTTCATTCCAAACGGCTTGCATACTACGCTCCTAATGCATACTGAATAATATTGACGGCAAAGCGAGTGTTATCAACCGCTAAAAACCGTTTATTCCGAAAATCGTAATCCCACTCACAACCATAATCTTTATTGCTGTACAGGAGCCGGATGCGTCCTTGTACTTCAATCGCTTTTAAATAGTCATGTACTAGATCATCACCCCAGCCATTTAGTTCCACACTGGTATTCGGCGGACCATCAAAATGAAAAAAACTGGAATACAAAGGATGTGTATTCGGAATTTTTTTGAGTGCCTTGCCGCCAAAAATACGTGCTATCTCAGCTTCAAATGATTTCGCGAACAAGCCATCAATATCGTGATTGCAATCATCGACAAATAGGAATCCACCACCTTTGATATAACGCTCTAAATGCTTGCGCTCGATAGGACTTAGCTGCACAAGCTTATGTCCAGCCAGGTAACAAAACGGTGCACTCAACATTTTGGGATCAGAGAGCGCAACCACGCGTTCCACCGTATCGACGCGCAAAGTCGTGTATTCCACCAGCGAATTAAGAATATTACTGGGCGTGCGAATATCGACATCCCAGTCGCCGGAGTCATACATTAAACGGGTGAAATAGAAGTCGTAATTGCTCATGCGGAAAGGTGAAACTAATAAAAATTAGGGGCTTGAGCATCTCAGCAGGAAAATACTAACAATTCCTTTCCTTTAAAGCATGGGCCTTTACATAAGCAGATGCACGATGAATACTCCTTCCCCCTATCAATTGTATGGGGAAGGCTGGGATGGGGATGGGTTTTAATTGGGAAATGTATACATTAATTAAACAGCCGAAACCCATCCCCACCCTAACCCTCCCCTTGAAGGGGAGGGAACTTTTAGTAGCATCCCAACTTGGGGAAACCCTCGGCCTTCAAGAAGAAGGAATTTTCATCGTACCTCAACTTAAACCGCATCCGACAATGAAGTGAAATTAAAATCGCGCAATTTCATCGCAGGCACGACCGATTTACGACCATCGCCAAACACCTGCGTTTTACCCAAATCATCAATATTATTCAACATCGTGACCGGGCTTTCATTGAAGCGGAAATTCTTCACCGGATGTTTGACTTTGCCGTTCTCGATATAGAAGGTGCCGTCACGCGTTAAACCTGTGACTAGCAAAGATTGCGGATCAACCGAGCGGATATACCAAGTGCGTGTGACTAAAATTCCTTTCTTAGTCGAGGCAATCAGTTCTTCCGTGGACTTATTGCCGCCTGCCATAATCGTATTGCCGGCGCGACCTTTAGCGGCGACGCCTTGTTTCTTAGCCCAGAAATTAGAATACTGCAGCGATTCAATTTTGCCGCCTTTGACCAGCGACATCGGTTCGCGCGCCATCATCGATCCACTATCCCAAGGATTCACCGGTGCATCGGCATTCCATGGGTCAGTCCAGATATTCACCTGTTCATCAAACATCTTTTCACCGAGGCGATTACCACCACCTTTTTTCGATAAGAAGCTGCGACCTTCATCGGCCTGACGGGCATCAAAGGCATTGAACATGAAACTTAAAATATCCGAAGAAGCGGCAGGCTCTAACACCACCGTGTAACGACCCGGTTCGAGTGCCTTGGCGTCAACTGAACGCATGGCTTTTTCGATTGCGACTTCAGAAGCTTCGCGCGGATCAAACAAGCGCGCATCATTCGCGGTGCGGGTAACCCAGCCGGAGCCGCGACCATCTTCAGTTCTGGCAGTACAGCTAAAACTGAGATTGGAAGATTCTTGATAACCAAATACGCCATTCGAATTTGCAATCACTTCAAAGCCCAAAGTGTCAAGAAAGAAACCCGCAGCGATCAGTTTGTTTTTCTTCGCCAAGCTAATACTTTGTGCTGCAACTTCGGCGCGATAATCTGGATCGATCGCCGCAGTTTGTTCGAAAAATGTAGGAGTCGCTTTGAATTCTTGCTTGCCAACTGCAGGCATAAATTCTGGATTTTCTGGTGCCAGACGGGCGATATCTTCTGCACGACGTACGGCTTTTTCCAAAGATTTGTCGTCGAATTCATTAATCGTTGCCGTTCCTTGACGCTTACCAAAAGCCACGCTCACGGATAATTGCGTATCTTGGTTTAAACCTGCGGTCGAGACACTATTTTGCGCGTAACGAATATTGCCAGCGCGATTACCCGAGATCGCTACACGACACTCATCGGCTTTAGAGAAACTGATCAAGCGCTCACAAATGCGCTTGGCTTCATCCTGGGTCATTTTCTTCATCATAGTCTTCCTTTTATTTTTTCTATTATTTTTTCTGTTAAGTGGTCGTATTTAAGCGATCTTGCGCGCAGTGTTAATTACATTGATGCCGTTAAAGCGTGCCGTACTAGAGCCATGCGATACCGCGCTGACTTGGCTAGGCTGACCTTTACCATCAAAGAATGAACCACCCATGCGCCAATCTCGGTCGTCACAAATCGCGCTGCAGCTATTCCAGAATTCTTGCGTATTCGATTGATACGCAACGTCTTCAACAGGGCCGACGATTTTGCCATTCTTGATTTCGAAAAATAACTGACCGCCGAACTGGAAGTTATAACGCTGTTGATCGATAGAGTAAGAACCACGACCTAAAATATAGATCCCTTTCTTGACGTCTTTCACCATCTCATCCGGCGTCAATGCGGCTTTGCCAGCTGCCAGCGACACATTCGGCATACGTTGGAATTGCACGCTGCTCCAACTGTCGGCATACGAACAACCATGCGATTCTTTTTCATCGATGATATGCGCCTGATCACGGGTCGCTTGATAGTTCACTAACACGCCATCTTTGATAATGTCCCAACGCTTGCACGCAACGCCTTCATCATCATAGCCAACCGCACCGAGAGAACCCGGCGTCGTTTTATCTGCAAAGAAGTTGACACGCTCAGAGCCAAATTTGAATTTCTTGGTACGCCATTTATCCAAGGTTGCAAAACTCGTACCAGCATAATTCGCCTCGTAGCCCAATACACGATCCAGCTCAGTTGGATGGCCGACGGATTCGTGGATGGTCAGGAATAAATGATCTGGGCTTAAAACCAAATCATATTTGCCTGGTTCGACTGATTTTGCTGCCAGTTTTTCACGTGCCTGACGACCTGCTTCGCGCGCTTCTTCAACCACATCTAAAGAATTTTTATACAAGGTAGCAACACCGCCGGCGGCTTTCACTTTATCTTCGGGTTTAACATCAAAGAATTCAAAACCCATGCCGACTGGTGAAGACAAGCTTTCACGCGTACGGAATTTATTGGTGGCTTTATCAACGGCAGTCGCGGTCATCGGTGCCCACAAGCGATGAATGTCTTGGTCAATATACGAGCCATCAGTCGAGGCGAAATATTTCTCTTGATTGACTTGAAATAAATTCGATTGCATGAAATTCGCACCAGCCTCTAAACCAGCACGGTTCGCTGCAATCAGCATATCCGCTTTTTCTTTGACAGGCACGGTGCGCCAGTCTTTCGTAAATGGCGTGGCCCAGCTCACTTCGCCTACACCTTTTACTGGCGCCAAAATCAAAGGTTCGGTCTGCAATTTGGCATTTGCTTTGGCAATTGCGACGGCTTGCTTCGCCATCGCTGCCACGGCATCCAAGGACAGGTCATTCGTGGAAGCAAAACCATAAGCGCCACCAGCAATCACACGCACACCGACACCCATGGATTCGGTATTAACGATGTTTTCAACGCGGGTATCGCGGGTGGTGATGAATTGATTTACATAACGACCAATACGCACGTCGCAATAACTGGCACCCGCTTTGGTCGCAGCATTCATGGCAGCATCTGCCAGACTTTTCTTAAACGCACGACCAACAGGATTGAGCAATTCTTCTGCCGCGATGGCATTTCCGCATACCGGAATAATCAAACTACCGGCGGCGATACCACTGATTTTTAAAAAGCTACGTCGTTCCATAGCAACTCCTGAATAATTAATTTACAGAACCGAACCGAGGCTGCCAAATTTACACGGCATCAGACAAAGACGTGAAATTGAAATCACGTACTTTCATCGGCGGAATCAACATTTGATACGGCACTTCATCACCAGCGATCACCACCGGTTTACCGATTTCTTCAATATTGTTCAACATGCTGACCGGGCTTTCATTGAAACGGAAATTTTTGATCGGATACATGATCTTGCCGTTCTCAATGTAGAAAGTGCCGTCGCGTGTCAATCCCGTCAGCAATACCGATTGCGGATCAACCATACGGATGTACCAAGTACGCGTGACCAGCACACCTTTTTTGGTATTTGCGATCAATTCTGCCGTCGATTTATCCGTGCCCGCCATAATCATATTGCCGTGGCTAGCAAGCGGTGCCAGCTTTTGTTTCTGTGCCCAGAAGCGTGAATATTCGAGGGCATTCACTCTGCCATTCTTAATGACTTCAGTACGTTGACGCGGCAACATAGAACCATCCCACGGCAAGACCGCGACTTCCGGATTCCAAGGATCAGCCCAGATATTCACTTGCTCATCGAAGAGTTTTTCACCGAGGCGATTTCCACCGCCTTTTTTCGATAAGAAGCTACGACCTTCATCGGCCTGACGTGCATCAAAACCACTCAGCATATTGCCGATTAAATCAGAGGTTGCAGCAGGTTCCAAAATCACCGTATAACGCCCTGGTTCTAAGGCTTTAGCATTCACCGAGCGCAAGGCTTTTTCGATTGCCACGTCCGCTGCTTCACGGGCATCAAAGCGCGCTGCATCACCAGCTGAGCGTTTGACCCAACCGGAACCACGACCATCTTCAGTACGCACGGTACAAGTGAAATCCAGACCAGTTTCTTGCTGATAACCGAACACACCATTCGAATTGGCGATACTGGAAAAGCTGCTGTTGTCGGTAAAAAATCCGGCAGCAACCAGATTTTTCTTACGACAAGCTTCTATCGTATACGCCGCAACTTCGGCGCGAAAATCTGGATCGATTGCTGCGGTTTTTTCTTTGAAAGTCGGTGTAGCCGGATAGCTTTGTTTTGCCACTGCCGACATGAACTCAGGGTTTTCTGGTGCCAACCGCGCCAGATCTTCAGCACGGCGCACGACTTTTTCCAAAGAGGCATCGTCGAATTCATTGATGGTGGCGATCCCTTGTTTTTTACCAAAGGCAACGCTCACTGCCATTTGCGTATCGCTCACACTACCTGCGGTCGATACGGCATTGCGCGCGAAACGGATGTTTCCCGTATTGCTACCGCCCAATTGCACATTGCATTCATCGGCTTTTGACAGACGCAAGACTTTATCGGTGATCGCTTGTACTTCTGCTTGGTTGAGTAATTTCATGATCGCGCCTCTCAAGCAATTTTGCGTGCAGTGTTAATCACATTGATACCGTTGAAGCGTGTGGTACTTGAACCGTGCGACACCGCGCTCGATTGCGAAGGCTGGCCTTTGCCGTCAAAGAAAGAACCACCCATACGCCAATCACGTTCATCGCAAGTCGCGCTGCAAGCATTCCAGAATTCTTGGGTATTCGATTGATAAGCGACGTCTTCGAGTTGCTCGCCAATCTTACCGTTCTTAATTTCAAAGAACATCTGGCCACCGAATTGGAAGTTATAGCGTTGCTGATCGATAGAGAAAGAACCATCACCAATGATGTAAATCCCCTTCTTCACGTCCTTCACCATTTCATCCGGCGTCAAACGTTTTTTGCCCGCGGCCAAAGACACATTTGGCATGCGTTGGAACTGCACGCTGCTCCAGTTATCGGCATAGGAACAACCGTGCGATTCGGTTTGACCTAGCATGTGTACTTGATCACGCGTGGCTTGATAGTTGACCAAAATACCGTCTTTGATAATATCCCAGCGTTTAGTCTTGACGCCTTCGTCATCGTAGCCTACGCCCCCCAAAGAGCCTTGCGCAGTTTTTTCAGCGATGATGTTAACTTGCTCTGAACCGTATTTGAATTTTTTGCTTTCCCATTTGTCGATGGTCGCAAAACTGGTACCGGCGAAATTCGCTTCGTAGCCGAGTACGCGATCAAGTTCGGTTGGATGCCCAACCGATTCATGTATCGTCAACCACAAATGTTCTGGGCTGAGCACCAAGTCATACTTACCCGGTAACACTGATTTCGCCGTCAGCTTTTGACGGGCACTTGCACCACAAGCACGCGCATCAGCGATCAGGTCATAGGAATTTTTATATAAAGTCGCTACGCCACCGGCCGCTTTTACCTTATCTTCTGGACGTGCATCGAGGTATTCATAACCCATACCGACCGGTGCAGACAATCCTTGGCGGGTACGGAATTTATTAGTTTTCTGATCGACCGCTGTGGCGGAAATTGGCATCCACAAACGATGCACATCTTGGTCGATATACGAGCCATCGGTAGAAGCAAAATATTTCTGCTGATTGACTTGGAACATCACCGATTGCATGAAATTGGCGCCGCCTTCCATGCCCGCTTTATTCGCGGCGATCAGCAAGTCGACCTTTTCTTGAATTGGTACGGTACGCCAATCTTTCTTAATCGGTGTCGCCCAACTCACCTCGCCCACGCCTTTAACAGGGGCTAGTTGTAGAGGTGAAGTTTGCAATTTGGCATTCGCTTTCGCAATCGCAACCGCTTGACGCGCCGCACCAGCAACACCGTCCGGCGACATATCATTGGTTGCGGCAAAGCCATAGGCCCCATTTGCCACAACACGAATACCAACACCAGCTGATTCGGTATTGGCAACGTTTTCTACATTCAAATCACGCGTAGAAATAAATTGATTCAAATAACGACCTATGCGCACGTCGCAATAACTAGCGCCAGCGCCAGTAGCAGCGCTTAAGGCGGTATCTGCCAAGGTTTTACGAAATTGGTTGGAAACTGGCTTCAGCAGTTCATCGACCTCGATGGCACGGGCAAAAGCGGGCATCAACAAACCACCCAATGCGGCTCCACCAAATTGAAGAAAATCACGTCTTTGCATTTTGTCTCCTGTTATAAGTCGCTACGGATTGCTCAATTCTATGCTAAATGCACAGGCGATATGAGCTTGAAGGAAGTAGGACTAAGCTGGAGTAAATAAGTTCCGGAACGAGGCTGGATTGTGTGGTTCTAGGCTGGATCGAACCGCGATTATTTGAAGAAAGTAGGCCGTATTGGCCTCAAAAATAATGGGATAAGATGGGGTGTGCCTTGCGCACCGAAGCAAACTATGTGCTTGGTGCGCACGGCGCACCCTACACAATGAAGCTCTCACCAGCGTAAGTTTGCATGAGCCTTAATAATTTACAACAATATGTTTATTAATTTCAAAAAAAGTATCGACACTCAAAACAAAAGGCTTAAGCATTCGCATTGCGATAGGCACGGCGTGCAAATTCCTCAAATTCTGGCAAAGCTAGAGGTCGGCTATAAAGGTAACCTTGATAGGCGCGACAACCTTGTTGCTCCAGGAAAGCTTTTTGCGCCAGGGTTTCTACCCCCTCGGCAACCACACTCAGTCCCAGACTCTCAGCCAGCACGATGACCATCTTGGCGATGGCGGCGTCGTTTGGGTCGATCAAGATATCGCGCACAAAGCTTTGGTCGATTTTTAATTGATCCAAAGGCAAGCGTTTCAGATAAGACAATGAGGAGTAACCGGTACCAAAATCGTCGAGTGAGAAACTGACGCCATGTTCGCGCAAAGTCGACATTCTGACGATCACATCTTCAATATTTGAAATCGAAAATCCTTCGGTCAATTCGAGTTTTAGGCGGCGCGGATCAGCGCCGGTCAGTTGCAAAATATCCACCACTTGATCGACAAAATTCTTTTGATGAAATTGACTGGGGCTGACATTTACCGCTAGCGTCAGGTCGGCAAATTCTGGCTGGCGCGCCCAAATAGCTAACTGCTGCGTCGCAGTATTGAGTACCCAGTAACCCAAAATCGCAATCAGACCAGTATCTTCCGCGATAGGAATAAATTCGGCAGGCGAAATCATGCCGCGCTGAGGATGATGCCAGCGTATGAGCGCCTCTGCCGCGAACAGGCGACCTTCATCATTAAACTGCGCTTGATAATACAATTCAAACTGGTCGTTCAACATCGCATCGCGCAGGTCTTCTTCCAGCTCTGCTCTTTGCGTGACCATGGCTTGCATCTTAGGATCGAAGAATCGTATCGTATTCCGCCCTGCTGCTTTTGCCTGATACATGGCTAGATCTGCGCGCTTGAGCGGCTCGGCGATAGTCTCTTGATTTTCGCCAAACAAGGTGACGCCGATACTCGGCGAACTATGATGCTCACTGACTCCCAACCAATATGTTTGATTTAATTCCGATAGAATCTTGATGGCGACAGTTTCGGCTTGATTCGCGGCGTCGAACACGTCTTCTTCCAAATTTTCCAGCATCACCACAAATTCATCGCCACCCAGACGCGCCACCGTATCGCCTTCGCGCGTGCATTTGCTCAAGCGCTCCGCCACCTGTTGCAACAACAAATCGCCGTGGTCATGCCCCAAGGTATCGTTGAGCGTTTTGAAATTATCTAAATCAATAAACAACAATGCGCCTTTGCGATGATGCCGATTACCCGATGCCAGCGCCTGCTCCAGCCTATCCATCAACAAACGCCGGTTTGGCAATTGGGTGAGCGGATCATAAAACGCCAAATTTCGAATTTCATCTTCAGCACTCTTACGCAAAGTAATGTCGTTGAAAGTGCCAACATAATGCGTAATCACACCCTGTTCGTCCGTTACGCTGGAGATATTGACCCAGGCATGAAACTGCTCGCCATCTTTGCGTTGATCCAGTACTTCACCTTGCCAGGCACCGCGCTCGGCAATGCTTTGCAACATGTCTGCATAGGCTGGCTCTTGTTGAAATTGCGGGCATAAAAACCGTGGTGGCACGCCGACAATTTCTTCTGCGGCATAGCCAGTTATTTGATTAAACGATTGATTGGTGCGCAGGATATTCCAGCTCGCATCTGTTACAAACATGCCTTCTTGTGATTCAAACGCGGTCGCTGCGATACGCTGTGATTCGGCATGACGTTTTGCTTCCGTCATATCATGCCAAGCGACATACACTGAAGGAGCACCATCAAAATCGATCAAGGCGCCTTGCACCATCACATCAATCGCAGTGCCATCAATTTTCACAAATTGCATTTCATAACTTTGGTCATCACCACCGGGTTCGTTAATCGACTTGATGCGATTTTTCAATAAGTGATGATAGTCAGGGTGAATAATTTCACCGATAGGGCGACCGATCAATTGATCGGCAGAGCTAGCACCGAGCATACGTATCGCCGAGGCATTGACATAAATTAAGCGGCCTTTGCGGTGGACGTTAATCCCTTCGGGTGACCATTCGACCAGCGTTCTGTGGCGCTCTTCGCTTGCGTGCAATGCCGCTTCGACTTTTTTGCGTTCGGAGATATCGCGCACGCTGGCTTGTATCAAACTCTTGCCGTCAAGCTCTACCAGATTTAGTAAGACTTCAGCATCGAAACATTCACCGTTATCGAGGCGTTGATGTATCCACTCACAGGCATACTTTCCATGCACTCTTGCCTGCTGTATATACTGACGCGACAAACTGGCGGAACTGATGCCAGGGCCTTGCCATTCGGGCGACATATCCACGATTCTGCATTGTAAAAGGTGTTGCCGATTACGCGCACCAAACAGGCTGATTGCGGCGGGATTACAATCAATCATGCGTCGTACATCCATCACGATCACGGCACTGGCGGTGGCATTGAACAAAGTCAGGTGACGCGCTTCTGACCATGCCAGTTCTTGACTGCGGTCAGCAATTTTTGCTTCCAACGATTCTTGGGCATTTTGCACCGCGTCCGCCATGCCATTAAAGGCGCGCGTCAAGACTTGAATTTCATGTGCCTGGTGCTCTTGCAAGCTTGCCCGCACCTGTAAATCGCCCTGCCCCAGCTGCGTCGCGGTACGCGCTAAGCCATCTAAGGGGCGGGTCAAACGGCGCGCTGCGATGCGAATCAAACTGAGAGCGAGCAAAGTAATTAGACCACCAGCCACGACCAATAAATGAATATTGTCCAGCAAACCCGCCAACAACTCGACCTTTGGTGCCACATGCACCATAGTCCAGGTTTGCTCCGGACTTAAGGCGACTTTTCTGTACACCGCAATAAGCTCTTCACCGGCGGCGCCACGTTGCGAAAGGCTGCCCTCTACACCTTTGAGCATTTGCAGATCCGGTTTGAAAATAACTTCCTTCGCTGAAATCTTAGGGAAGCGACAAATCAAATTCCCCTGTGCATCAAATAACATTGTGGTGCCGAAGCGGTGCCACACTTGCTGATCCAATGAAAGGTGACCCAAGAAAAATTCCTCAAGATCGAGAAATCCAACCAACACCGCTTGCATCTTGGTATCGACCATGACCGGCAAACTAACTGCCAACATGACCTTGTGCTGTGGCGTAAGCCAATTCACCATTCTGGTCGATGTGCTGGCTGTGTCTACCAAGATTTGCAGATACTGTGTCGCCAGCGGTTCAGTCATACCAACATCATGATTCGCAACTTGGGCGAGCTTGGCAATGTTGTGACTATCGCGGGCATCCAGCAAGAGCAAGCCTGAGAAACGCTTCTCATGTGCTTTTTGTAAAATTCGAAATTTTTTCTCAAGAAAAATCTGCACTGCTTGTGAATCACTCTTGGCGACAGGCGCGGTCGGAAATGCTGCATGCAATAGATGTTTTAACTCTTCACTTTCGGCGATAAATAACATATCAGCGCCGCTGTCATGTAAATCTGTCGCGATCAGATTTCTTTGCAGATCGGCTTTAATTTCTAACTGCGCGATTGCACTGCCGAGGCGCTCTTCGCGAGCGCCGGTTAATCCCAATTCAGGAACACCGACATACCAAAGAAAAAACAGTATCCCCAATGCTGCGATCAGCACTGCGGCAAAATACCCTGTCATTCGATTGGAAAAAGACGTGAACATATCACCTTACCGGGCTTGGTTGGCACTCTCGCTGCATCGACGCTATGGCAATGCTAGTCGATGAGTCCAACACAAGTTCAAAACAAAGAAAATCACTGGCCTATCGCCATATACAGCACTGGACTGCGCATGACGATAGACACGACTAGCTAAATCAATTCAACTCAAAAAACTGCGCTCGCAATTGCGCATATTGTTGCGCTTGCAAGCGCGGTCCGTACTGCGAAACGATGGTCGCCGCAGCGCGATTTGCAAACTCAGCGGCACGCGCAAATCCACAGCCTTGATTGATACCGTATAAGAATGCACCAGCAAACATATCGCCCGCACCATTCGTATCGATGGCGGCAACCTTAGGTGCAGAGATCTGGTGATACTGCTCACCATCAAACACCACAGCACCATCGGCGCCGCACGTAATAGCAAACTGCTTCGCGTATTTTTTCAAAGACTCACAGGCTTCTTCAAAACTCGCCGCATTGGTAAAGCCTATTGCCTCGTCGCGGTTGCAAAAAATCAGGTCTACGCCATCGCCTATCATCTCCAATAAGCCATCACGGAAAAACTGCACCATCGCCGGATCGGACAAGCTAATCGCGACCGCAGTTCCGTGTTCTTGCGCTGTTTGGCGCAAAGTTATCGCCGCCGCACGTCCGGTTGGAGAAGTCACAAGATATCCTTCAATATAGGCAAATCGCGCCGCTTTTAAAGCGTCCAAATCGAGCTCTGCCACGCTGAGTTCTGCACTGATACCCAAGAAAGTATTCATCGTGCGCTCCGCATCTGGGGTGATCATCACCAGACATTTACCGGTGATGCCGCTGCCCGGTACAAAATGTCCTGGTGTCGTGACACCAGCGGCCTTCAAGTCCGCCAGATAAAACGCACCATTTTCATCATTCGCCACTTTGCATGAGTAGAAGTTATTGCAACCAAAATAGCTAGCCGCAATGATAGTGTTGGCAGCAGAACCGCCACTTGCGCGCTTAGAGGCGACCAAATGCTGATCCAGAGCGGCAATCAATTCCGTTTGCCTGGCTTCATCCACCAAGGTCATGATCCCTTTATCGACTTTCATGGCTTGTAAATCAGCATCGGTCAAAGTGATTTCGGTATCGACTAAGGCCGCGCCTAATCCATAAATTGCATAAGTTTTGTTCATACGTGACTCTAAGAAATAAATAAAGGGTGAAAATTAATCTTGCAGTGTCGATAATAATTCGCGCTTTCCATTCGGCGCAGTAATCATTCGATCTGGTTCAATTCGCGGGCACGCAAGCTTCTAGACCGACTTCTGGCAACTGTCTATGCGTGCCGCTGACCGTGCTCATCCTGCTCAGGCACCGCATTGTGCAGGGAAATTGCATGCTAGGTTTGACTTAACTCGCTATTTTGAACTCAAAATGTTGCATTTTCGCGCAAATTGGCGCTTCTCAAAAGAAATATTTGATTGACGGCAATATCAAATCACCGCAATACTTGAAAACCATCAATCGCATTGCTTAGCATGGACGGTGTTGCGTGAAGAATCTCTGGCTCAATCGGCAGTGGCTGGCACCACAGTATCTCCCTACTGCGATCTTTATACTCGGCATGTGCTTCGCTACCGCGGGTACTTGGTGGCTGAATCTCAACGAAAAAAATAAGCTCGAAAATGAGTTTAACAATAAAGCCGAACGTCTCAGTAATGAAATCGAACAACGTCTGTCTCAGCAAATTTACGGACTCAATGGTGTCAAAAGCCTGTTTGGCGTAGATCAAAATCTCAGTGCAAGTGCCTTCCATATCGCTATTAACACCAACAAGCTCACCGAAGAATACCTAGGTGTACGTGGCATAGGTTACATTGAAAAAGTCAATAAGTCCGATGTGGACACCTACGTAGCCCATCAAAAAAAGAACAGCGATACACACTTTGCATTGCAAGAATTCGACACAAACGAACGCCAAGTTCGCTACCTTCTGAAATATTTTGAAACGCCCTATACCAATCATTTAGTCACTGGTACGGATTTCGCCTCAGACAAACGACGCCTGACTGCGATTGAAGAAGCCATCCATTCTGGTTCGCCTAGCATGACTCCCTTGATGTATGCCGCACCGAAGTCCGACCTGCGCGCCAGTGTTGCTTTATTTGTCCCCGTGTACAAAAACGGCAGCTCATTTGCAAGCCCGGAGGAAAGAAATGCGGCAGCCTTAGGTGTGGTCTATGCCCCTATCGTGCTAGACGAATTGATGTCCACCATCACAGAAGTAGATAAAGACCTAGTGCAATTTCAATTATCGAATACGCAAACATATGAACGCGGTAGCGCCACCAATTTTTTTAGCAGCAATGCCAAATTTGAAACAAGCAAAGATAACAATACACCACAGCGACTAAAAGCATCCATCTGGTCCAGCACACGACTATTCACCTTGCATCAACGCGATTTTCAACTAACCATCGCGAGTACCGATAATTTTGAAGCGGGTTTTCATCGCACTATCCCAATCGCCTTCTTTGTCGCCGTTAGTTTGATCAGCGCCTTGCTCGCCTCACTCTTAAAAATGCAATTTAGTTTTAGCGAGCAGATTCAGACTAAATTAGATGCGGCAGTACGTGATAACGATGCCTTGCTCAGTACACTAAACATGCATGCCATTGTCTCCGTGACCGATGCTAGCGGTAGCATCATCGATGTCAATGAAGCTTTTTGTCGTATCAGTGCCTATCCGCGTGAATCTCTGATAGGTCAAAATCACAGGATCATCAGCTCACGGGAACAATCGAGTCAATTCTGGAGCGATATCTGGTCTAAGATTTCTAGCGGGACATCATGGCGTGGCGAAGTCTGCAATCGTGCCCGCGATGGCTCGCTGTATTGGGTCGATACCTTTATCGCGCCATTTAAAAATAGTCAGGGCGTGATAGAAAAATACATTGCGATCTGTACTGACATCACGGAAAACAAACTGGCCGCACAACGTTTGCAAGCAGCCTTACGTGATAGCGACGCGCTATTAAGCACCTTAAATATGCACGCGATTGTATCGATCGCAAATGGCGCGGGCAAAATCATCGATGTCAATCAAGCTTACTGCCGTATCAGCGGCTACAGCCGTGAAGAAATTTTGGAAGGTAATCACAAGATCGTCGCCACTGGCGTGCAATCGCCTGACTTCTTATCAAATATGTGGCGCACAATTTCTTCAGGAACGCCATGGCGTGGAGAAGTATGTAACCGGACTAAATCCGGCAGTCTGTACTGGGTCGATACTTTCATCGCACCATTCAAGAATGTGAACGGTCAGATCGACAAATTTATTTCTATTCGCACCGATATCACCGCCAGCAAAAAAGCTGCTAGCCGCCTCGCGAATCAACGTTCGGCACTTGCCCACATTATTGAAGGCACCAACGTCGGCACCTGGGAATGGAATGTGGAAACCGGCGAAATGCGCTTGAATGAACGCTGGGCCGATCAGATAGGCTATGAGCTCAATGAACTCGGTACCCCAAGCATACAGATTTGGGATGAGCTTACGCATCCCGAAGACCTGATCAAAGCGAAACAATTAATGCAAAAGCATTTCTCACATGATTTGTCTTACTACGAGTGTGAAAATCGCCTGAAGCACAAAAATGGTCATTGGATCTGGGTGCTCACACGAGGTCGTGTGTCGTCGTATACGCCACTGGGAAAGCCAGAATGGGTATCCGGCACTCAAATGGATATCACGGAAAGAAAAACCGCCGAGGCCGAATTACAAAAAAGTTCGCAACAGTTAATGACCGCCCGCGATCAATTGACAAAAGCCGCCGAAGTGGCCGAGCTAGGGATCTGGAGCTGGATTGTCAGTACCAATGAACTCATCTTCAATGAGCGCATGTATGAAATCTATGAGGTTCCGCAGGCATTAAGAAACGACAAATTATTTTACGATTATTGGCGTTCGAAGTTACACCCAGATGATTTGGCAGACACGGAAGAACTCCTGCGCGGCGCCATTGCTGGCACCCACGCCTACAGTCCGATATTCCGCATCATCAGTCCCACCAAGGGCATACGCTATATTCAAGCCGCCGGCGGGGTAGAGCGTGACGAACATGGGAATGCCATTTTGGTCACCGGGATCAATCGCGACATTACTTTGCAATACCAAGCGGAAGAAGCGCTACGCAATGCGAAACAGGCGGCCGACGATGCAAGTCAGGCGAAATCAGCGTTCTTGGCGAATATGAGTCACGAAATTCGCACGCCTATGAATGCGATTTTAGGGATGCTAAGTCTGCTCCGTAAAACGCCCTTATCCGCGCAACAAAATGATTACGCCAGCAAAACTGAAAGTGCAGCACGCTCTTTGCTCAATTTGCTCAATGACATTTTAGATATTTCTAAAGTCGAAGCGGGCAAAATGACACTAGATCCGCATCCATTCAGACTGGATCAATTGCTCATTGATTTATCCGACCTGCTATCGATCAATATCGCCGACAAGCCAGTCGACATTCTGTTTGATATCGACCCGAATATACCCAACCGGCTGGTCGGCGATGCATTGCGCCTGCGCCAAGTTTTGACCAACCTTGGTAGTAACGCCGTTAAATTTACCGAGCAAGGTGAAGTCATTATCGTGATTAAGTTGCTAGAACAAAACAGCGACCATGTGCGTTTACGATTTGCGGTGAAAGACACGGGAATAGGAATCGCCCCCGAGAATCACGAAAAAATATTTACTGGTTTTACCCAAGCAGAAACCTCAACCACCCGTCGCTTTGGTGGCTCCGGTCTGGGCATTGCGATTAGTCAGGGTTTGGTAGAAATGATGGGCGGCAAACTCGAATTAGAGAGTGCACTTGGTGCCGGTGCTTGCTTCTTTTTTAGTATAGATTTGCCGATTACGGATGAACAAAAAAATCGTCTGGACGATTTCGCGCTACTGAATCAACATCGTCAATTATTGATAGTGGAAGCGAACATTTTTGTACGCGAACATCTCAAAACTGCCAGCGCTGAATTACAGCTAAGTCCAGAATTTGTCGATAGTAGCGAATCCGCCTTACAAATTATGCGCTCGGGTAGTGGCGATTATGGCGCGGTCTTAATCGATTGGGACAGTATAGAAACCGACGGTTGGGGCAGCGTTCGTGACATTCGCGAAATCGCCGATCAACGAGCTATCTCCATGTCGCTAGTGATGCGCGCTACCGAACAAGTCTTACTACAACGTGCTTCGCCCAAGGATCAACTCTTGTTTGATCAAATTTTACTCAAACCAATCAGTACAAGAAAATTACAGGAAAGTCTATTGCATCAAGGCGGGCAAGAACTAAAGGCACCGCAGCATGCAGAGCTTCCGCTGCAGAATTTACGCCTGCTATTGGTCGAAGACAATCCCAATAATCAGCAAGTGGCACGCGAGCTATTGCAAGCAGAAGGCGCTTCCGTGGTGATTGCAAATCATGGCTTGGAAGCGATAGAAATCATCGCCAACGAACGCCTGCCCTTCGACTTAGTTTTGATGGATTTACAGATGCCTGTGATGGATGGATACACGGCCACCAAAAAGATCCGCAGCGAATTGGGACGTAGTAAATTGCCGATAGTCGCAATGTCAGCCAACGTCATGGAAGCCGACAAACAAGCTTGCATAGAAGCGGGGCTGGATGACCATATCGGCAAGCCCTTCGATTTGCATGACTTAATTCAAGTCATTTTGCGGCATACCGCACGCAACACGATGGCGCATCAACTGGCCGCATCGAGTGCGAGCACCACCGATACCGAACTGATAGACACCGCGGCACAACTAGGCATCGATATTGATCCGGCGCTGAACCGACTTGGTCGCAAACAAGATTTGTATTTGCGTATGCTGGATATGTTCCGCAATGATTTGCAGTTTATTCCAGAGCAATTGCACACGTGCATTCCCGATCATTTACATGGAGCTTTGCGCCATTTACACACGATGAAAGGCCTGGCTGCAACTTTGGGAGCAAACGATCACGCTAAAGCTTTTGCGCATATCGAAAAACAATTCGCCACTGCGGTGAGCCAAAACGCGGTACAAGATTGTCGTCCCTTGATACCTGAGATCTGTCAAATTATCGGTGAACTCGATAGGCAACTTGCCGAGCTGGCAAAATATTTGCGGATAAAACAAACGAACACGGCGCAAGTGACGCCCTCCCTTACGCAAGAATTTGATCCACTCGCCTTTCAACGCAAGTTGACCGAATTGGCGGAACAGTTAGAAAATGCGGATATGGCTGCCACTGAAACCATATTGGAATTGCGAACGCTATATGCTGCCGATCTGCACGATCAGTTACTTCCTATAGAAACCGCCATTTCGACCTTGGACTTTACCCTGGCACAAGCTTTGTGTGCCGATTTATTGGAGCAAACTTACAAGTGACGCCCGCGACCAACAACTCTAATTATCCAGCGGCCAATGCGAATGAAGATTTATTCCCATTGCCGACGCGCCCGCGCTTACTGGTGGTGGATGATCAAGCGACCAATATTCAGGTTTTGTATCAGATATTGTCCAGCGATTATCAAGTCTTAATGGCGACCAGTGGCGCACAGGCGCTCGCCTTATGCGCATCGAAACAACCTGATTTGGTCTTACTCGACTTGGTGATGCCGGACATGGATGGATATCAAGTTTGCCAAAGACTGAAAGCCGATACCGCTACGCGTGATATCCCCGTCATTTTTGTGACTGCCCAAACTGATGAATCCGCTGAAGAAAAAGGCTTTGATTTAGGTGCAGTCGATTTCATCTCCAAACCTATCAATCCACGCATCGTACGTGCGCGCATTAAAACCCATTTGATGCTCAAAGCGCAGTCGGATTTATTGCGCAGCTGGGCATATCTGGATGGTTTAACTGGCGTGCATAATCGGCGCTTCTTCGATGAGCGCGTCAATGCAGAAATGGGGCGCGCAATCCGCAATCACACAGCACTCAGTTTGGTGATGCTGGATGTCGATTTCTTTAAGCGCTTTAATGATCATTATGGTCATCAAGCGGGCGACGATTGTTTGCGCCGGGTCGCCAAAACACTCAAGGGTAGTTTGATGCGCTCCGGCGATCACATTGCCCGCTATGGCGGAGAAGAATTCGTTTGCCTACTACCAGACACAGGATTTGCAGGTGCAATGCAATTGGCCGAGACCATACGCAAAGACATCAGCAGCTTACAGATAGAACACGCAGAATCATCGGTTGCCCCTTATGTGACCGTGAGCTTGGGAGTGGGCTGCAAACCCGAAAAAGCACATGGTACGGCGAATAGCTTGATTAGCCTTGCAGACACGCAGCTATATAAAGCAAAAGAACATGGCAGACACAGGATTTTTGGGGCGGAACTACCGACAGATTTTGATCACAGTGCTGAACAGGGTAATGGTATGGCAGAACCATAAAGCCGCAGCTCAGAGACTTACCTTCAGCATGAAGCGGAGAAATGACGTTAACTAATTAATTAGCTGAGAAACCGAAGGAATGAAACGGAGTTCTGTATCTGTGTTCGGCATCTGAGCTCTGCCAGAAACGATCTGCAAATCAAAATTTTCTCTAGCAGCGACGTGGGCTGCATTGATATTCTCTGCTGTCGAAAATCAAACGAAACAGAGCTTGAAAAAACTTTGATTTAATCTGCGCCAAATGCGCAAGTCGTCAAAAAAATAGAGTGTGTTGAGATTTCTAGAAACAAGGTGTTGACATGAATACGGTCAACGAAGACACACTCTTGCATCTTGCATAGTGGTATCAGGCATCTCCTGGTACCTTAGCTTTAGCACTTTTAGCGTTCAATTGTTCTGCGCGATCTTGTGCATCCATCGCCAATTTTTGTGCTGGACTTAAACGTTTAGCGCTGATTACCACGGTTTGCATTGCAGTTGATTGCAGGTCAAAAGCTAACTTTTCTTCGGCACTCATGCGTTTTGCAGCAATTGTCACTTTTTGCATTTTTTGCGTATTTTGTGTATTTTGTTTGTTAATGCTCGCTGCAGAACTGGCTCCATGAGTTGCCTGAAATGCGCTGGCGGCACTGATCACGGCGACTGCACACACAGCAGACAAGATCAGTTTGTTGGTTAATGTGGATTTCATTTTAAAACTCCTTATTAAATTAATTGGCTATTTAGTTCAACTTATTTCTTGGATTTGCTAGCTTCCTGCTTACTTTCCGCTTACTTGCTGCTTATCCACTTCTGTTCGACCTGAGTCGATGGTTGAACTATATCGATGTGGCTTTTCGCTTACCATCGACTTGCGACGAAATGCAAAAAAGCGGGGATAAAGCCACCAAATGTGCCAGCGAAAATACTTTTTCATATCGGAAAAAGCAGCCTGAGTACACGGTCGAAGACCTGCCAGCGTACAATGAGGCTTTTTACGGAATTGCGCGCGAGTCTTCGCCTGCAATTCCAGCCTGAAAGCTATACCAGACCACACTTATGACGATTTTGCTCTCCACCTTAAACGCACGCTATACCCATGCTTCTATGGGCTTACGCTATCTTTATGCCAACATGGGAGAGTTGCAGGCGCAGACACATCTGCAAGAATTTGTCATCGGTGCAAAAACCACCGATTTACTAGAGCGCTTACTCAGTTGGCAGCGCGCCGATGAGAAACTCATTATCGGCTTTGGGGTGTACATCTGGAATGTCGAAGAAACAACCCGCTTAGTCGCCTTGATCAAACGCGTTGCACCAGAAGTCATCATCGTATTGGGTGGCCCCGAAGTCTCGTACGAGACGCAAGAACAAGACATTGTGCGCTTGGCCGATTATGTGATTACAGGCTGGGGCGACATCAGTTTTGCGGCGCTGTGCCAGCAGATTCTGCACGGTCCACAACCCTTGATGAAAATCCATGCTGGTGTGCAAGCCAAACTCGACGACTTGCAATTGCCTTACGCGTATTACAGCGACAAGGATATTCAAACCCGCACTTTGTATGTAGAGGCTTCACGTGGTTGCCCGTTTAAGTGTGAATTCTGTCTGTCGGCGCTGGACAAAACCGCCTGGCCTTTCGATATCGACCGCTTTCTTGCTGAAATGGAAAACTTGCATGCACGTGGTGCCCGCCTGTTTAAATTTGTCGATCGCACCTTTAATCTGAACATTAAAACCAGTTTAAAGATCATGCAATTTTTCCTCGATAAGCTGGCGGCGCATCCGGATGATCCAGTGTTTGCGCATTTCGAAGTCGTGCCAGATCATTTACCCGATGCTTTAAAAGCTGGGATACAACAATTCCCCGAAGGCTGTCTGCAATTTGAAATTGGTATCCAAAGTTTCAACCCTGAGGTACAGAGCCGCATCAGCCGTAAGCAAGATAATGCCAAAGCGGCAGCCAATATCGAATGGCTGTGCCAACATTCGACCGCGCATCTGCACGTCGATCTGATCGCGGGCTTACCCGGTGAAACGGTAGAAAGTTTCGCCGCAGGCTTTGATCAATTGTATGCATTAGGGCCGCATGAAATTCAATTCGGCATCTTAAAACGTCTGCGTGGCACGCCCATCATTCGTCATACTGACGATTTTGGGATGCGCTTTGATCCGTATCCGCCTTACACCATTCTAGCGAATAAAGATGTTCCCTTCGCCGAGATGCAAAAGCTAATCCGCTTTGCGCGGTATTGGGATTTGGTCGCCAATTCAGGGCGCTTCAGCCACACTTTGCCCGTCATCCTAGGTGATACGCCATTCGAAAATTTCATGGCCTTATCAAATTGGATCTACGCGCAAACCGATGCAACCCACAAAATCGCCTTGGATAGACTAGCCAATTTGGTCACACGCTGGTTATGTGAAGAACGCGGCATGCCGCAGCAACAAGTGTTGACCATGATAGGCAAAGATTACGCGGGTGATGCCAAGCATAAACAAAGCCCGGAAGTGCTGAAGAAAGAGCAAAAAAATCCACGTCGAATGCAAGATATGACTGAAGCCCCTGGCAAATCCATCGCCAAGCGTCAGCATCGGCATTTGGCAAATTAAGATCGCGACATCAATTGCTTTTTGGTTAATTTTGATCAACGCAGATCAACGCTATTCAATCGATCCATTCTGCACATGACCGGGCACAAAAGTGATTTTTTGTGATAAGTGTATCTTTTGCCAGAAATTTGCCGCAAAGAATGTTTTTTGATAGATGTTTCGCGCATAATGTAGAACTTATTCTACGTTTAAAGAAATCTGCATGCTGCATTCACAAGCCTTTCTTTTTCAACAGAGTCCCAGTCGTCTGCGCTTAGGCTTGCGCGTGCTATTCATCTTTATTGCGTATTTTATTTCTGGGAAGTTAGGTCTACAGTTTCCTTTTATTCCCCCGAATATCACCCTGATCTGGCTACCAACAGGGATCGCCGTTGCCGCCCTGTATGGCTGGGGTTATCAAGTCAGTATCGGTATTTTTCTGGCGGCGCTGGCTCTCAATATTGGCACAGGTGTTTCCTGGCATGCAGGGACCATGATAGGTCTGGGAAATACCTTAGCCCCGCTTGTGGTTGCCTGGTATCTCAAGCGTAAGAATTTTTCAGTGAATTTCATCCATCGCGATGACGTCATACATTTTTGCATTGCCAGCATGCTGGGCATGACAATTTCGGCCAGCTTTGGTAGTTTTGTCTTATGGCAGGCGGATTTATTTACGGATCCGAAATTTGCCTGGATTAGCTGGTGGGCGGGTGACACGGTCGGCGTGTTTCTGGCGACACCATTTCTATTCGCCTTGATGGGAAGCTATCCAAAAGTTCGCCAAACCTACGAAGAAAATTTCATCTTCCTGTGTATTTTTGGCGTCGCTCATTGGGCAATCTTTTTATCGAAATCTGGCCTACTGCATTTAACCTTTATCGCGATTGCCATCATGATTTGGGCGGCAATACGCCTCGGCAATTTAATGGCCTCCGTGACCGTCATCGCCTCGTCGGCATTCGCCGCAATCGCTACCTATTGCGGTCTAGGACCGTTTCAATCATTTAATCCTGCCGAAAGCTCTATCGTCCTCTGGCTTTATATGGCCACACTGTCTATCACCGCCTTACTGATCACGGCACTACAAGCAGAGCGAATCGCCGCGACGAATGAATTGCGCGATGCTTTCGAGCGCATCAGCAAAGTCGCCTCACGTTTGCCGGGCGTGGTCATGCAATACCGTATTCGGCGTGATAACAGCACCAACGTGTTATACGCGAGCGATGCGATTGAAGGCATGTTTGAAATTACGGCCAAAGACATCAAGAATAATGCCTCGATACTGGTAAAACATATAGACACCGCGGACAAGAAAGCCTTCTTGCAAAATCATGAATATGCGACCAAACATCTGAGTCCCTATCAGATGGAGTTTCGCTATCATCGTACCGATGGCACCGTGCGCTGGTTGTTTCTAGATGCCTTACCAGAACTTGAATCGGACGATGGCAGCACGCTCTGGCATTGCTTTATCAGCGACATTACCGAACGCAAAGCGGCTGAGCAAGATTTACGGGTAGCCGCAATTACCTTTGAATCGCAGGAAGGTATTTTCGTCACTGACAACCAATGGCGCGTATTGCGCATCAATCAAGCTTACTCGCGCACCACCGGCTTTGATGCACATGAATTGATAGGCAAGCCCTTACCTCGCCATCTCAGCCAGCAACAAGACGACATCTTTTTCAGCAATATTTATCAAGCTTTGGATCAGCACCGCTACTGGCAAGGTGAGCTATGGGCGGAGAAGAAAAACGGTGAAGTCTATCCGCAATTGATTACTTTAACGGCGATCACCAATGACACGGGCATGATCACGCACTACATAGGATCGTTCACCGACATCAGCCGGCATAAAGGCTATGAGGATGAAATTCTGAATCTGGCATTTTATGATCCGCTCACGCATTTACCGAATCGTCGCTTATTGATGGATAGATTGCAGCATCTGATCGCGATGAATCAGCGCGACGATGCGCATAGTGCGATTCTGTTTATTGATCTAGATAACTTTAAAACGCTCAATGATACGCGTGGTCACGATGCCGGGGATTTACTCTTAGTGGAAGTCGCGCAGCGTTTGCAAACCTGCGTGCGCGAAAGCGATACTGTGGCGCGGCTGGGTGGCGATGAGTTTGTGGTGGTGTTACAAGCACTCAGTCAAGATAAAGATGCGGCGGCGGTTCAAGCCGATAAAATCGCAGAAAAAATTCGCTTATTGCTGAACGAGCCCTACCAAATCACCGACTTCATCCATCATGGTGCTGGCAGTATAGGTGTCTGTTTATTTCAGGGTGGCGACATCACGGTCAAAGATTTATTTAAACGCGCCGACACCGCAATGTACGAAGCGAAGACTTCGGGACGCAATGCGGTGCGTTTCTTTGATCCGGCAATGCAAGCAGTGCTGGTTGTGAAGATGATGCTGGAAT
The DNA here is from genome assembly GCF_014284175.1 of Affinundibacterium flavidum. GTDB lineage: Bacteria > Pseudomonadota > Gammaproteobacteria > Burkholderiales > Burkholderiaceae_D > Undibacterium > Undibacterium flavidum. Next base: position 110,760 of record NZ_JACOGA010000016.1, on the reverse strand, counting down.
CGAATTTGCGGGTCGCACTGGCTCTCGAACAATTCCAATTGTATTACCAAATACAAGTCGATGCGGAAGGCAATGTGATTGGTGCTGAAGCGCTGCTACGCTGGATACATCCTGACCGTGGTTTCATCTCCCCTTTAGAGTTTATTCCAATTGCGGAGCAGACTGGATTGATTATTCCTATCGGTACCTGGGTCTTAGAAACTGCCTGTCATCAATTGAAAAAATGGGGCAGAAATCCACGCACGGCGCATCTGAGTCTGGCGGTCAACGTGAGTGCCAAACAATTCCAACAAACCAATTTTGTCGAGACCGTGACTGAAATCGTGCGTCTGCATAATATCGACCCTAGTCGCTTAAAAATCGAACTGACCGAAAGTACGATTCTCGATAACGTCGATGCCACGACTGAAAAAATGCAGCAATTGAAAAAGCTCGGTATCGCGTTTTCTATGGATGATTTTGGTACTGGCTATTCTTCACTTGCTTATTTGCAAAAACTCCCACTGAATCAATTAAAAATCGACCAGTCATTTGTGCGCGATTTAAGTGATGATGAAAATGATGCGACTATCGTACGTGCAATTATTTCTTTGGGTTTGAATCTCGGCTTAGATGTCATTGCTGAAGGAGTGGAAACCGTGGCCCAACGACGTTTCCTGATTGAACACAATTGTCTAACCTTCCAAGGTTATTTGTATTCCAAACCTATCCCAATTGAAGGCTTAGATGCGCTGTTGGCTGGGGATTCCAGCGATCATCAATTCTTGCTGACGCCACCTGATCCGGATGAATAAATCCAATCCATCTCAGGATGGCTTCGCTGCCTGATTTTTTAGCTGTATCCACTGCGACATATATTGTGTACTTTTGAGGCTATGGTGACGCAACATCGCACCAGTGAAATTCTGCGCGCGACGCTCTTGCTGTTGTGCGCGTGCTTGTAAAATTGCCTGCAAAAACAGTGTCGAAGAAACGCTACGATTGAAGTGCGTTTGCAAAATTTCCCGACCGCGTTGCTGCGCTAATTGCCATTGATCTAGGTCATTACTCAACATCACCGCCGCATCGACAAAGGCATCGAGTTCATCCGCAATCACGCCCGCCCACGGCAATTCACCACACATAGATTCAGCACCGATACTGGTCGTCACGCTCGGCGTACCGCAAGCCATCGCATCGGCTAATTTGCCCTTAATCCCCGCACCAAAGCGTAAAGGTGCAAGACAAACACGAGAAGCCTGCATTACTGCGTGGGCATCTTCTGCCCAGCCACGCACATGAAACCCTTGCGCTGGCTGATGCAATGCCATTGCTTTTGGCGGTGGATAAGAACCAAATACATGCAACTGTGCGTGCGGCAAACGGGCACGTATGCGCGGCCAGATGATCTGGTACAAACACAATACCGCATCCCAATTCGGCGCATGTCGAAAATTGCCTATACTGACAAAATGTTGGCGCTCATCAAAACCTGGCGAATTCTGTTGTGCAGAATTTTCGGGCACCAACATCAAGTTATTTTCACATAAAAGGTAGTCAGGAACTTGAAAAAGATCGCGTAATAAATCCACTTCAAATTGCGAAATCATCAGGCTCAGATCGCAACGATAGATCGCTGCAATTTCACGTTGAGCAACGTCTTCTTCACACATGCTACGATACAAAGTCGCATGCTCGGTGGCTGGTACCAACAACGCTGGCACTGTGCCAGTTGACGTATGCAAAGCTTGCTTTAATAGACGATGACGGGCTTCGCGCAAACTATGCAAGTCGCAAGTATCGAGCACGCGTAAGGCCTGTGGACAGTGGCGCTCGACTCGCCAGCCAAATTGTTCTTCCGTAAAAAAACGATCGAATACAACCAGGTCTGGTTGATAGCTAAGGATAAATTCATCAAAGCTATCGCAGTTGAGCGTCAGCTGCTTTTCTTCTATTTGCAGCGCAGATAAATCGGCGCGATGCGGTGACAAAGCCGCCACGCTGGCGAACACGACTTGCCAATTTTGTTGGCGAAACAGGCGCAAGAATTCCATAGTCCGACTGCCAGCGGCAGACGAATTCGGCTCAGGCCAGACATAGCCCAGATATAAAACTTTTTGGATAGTCATGCAGGGACGCGGATTATTGCCAGCGATGAAAATTTATTCTTCCGGCCAAATCGATAAAACGACTTGTTCAATGTCATCGGGGTCGCCGACTTTTTTCTTCGCTTCTATCCATGCCTTCGGTTCAGGAATGGCCTTGGGAGTATGGACTGCCGTTTCGATCGCCATCTTAATTCCGAATACCAGAATCCCATGATCGACCGCCGGGGGGCGCATTTTCTTGATCGACTCAATGATTTCGTATTCGTAGTATTCGTGCAGGACAGGGGCCATATCTAACCACACCGCCACTTCTTCATCTGAGCGTATCGCCACCACCACATAACCGTTGCCGGATGTCGCCTGCGCTTTCTTCATGATTTTGCCGACCCTGGCTTGCAAATTCCGGCTGTACTGCGCCAATTGATCTTGATCGATCTTCATGGCTTGCAGTTGTTCTTCATTTTGAAAAAAATACAGACTATCGAAACGCACCTGCAATTCTTTTTGGCAACCGCTCAACATGAGCAAGACGCAGCAACAGAAAGTGGTCAACAGGCGTTTCATGATGGATCTCTTTAGTTGGTAACAAACACACCAGCACTACGATCTTTTTGCACATTATCCCAGGGGAAAACCTGACCATTCATCGCCACATACACACCCGCTGGCAATAATTGCGCCACGCCGCAGGCAAAGCCCAAATTGAAGAATGCATCGGAATTTACGACACCGTAAGGAATCATCGCACCAGTGAAGACTATCACTTTATCTAAGTTCGCCGCGCCCAATACATGTGCCGTTTCACGCATGGTGTCAGTGCCATGGATAATGACGATCGCTTTTTCTGCAGAATTTTGACAAGATTCCAAAATCTCTTTGCGATCCTGATCCACCATATCGAGGGAGTCAATCAAAGGTCGCACTTCTAACTCGACCGGTACCGTCAAGCGCGCACGCTTTAATACTTCCGGCAAATGGCTTTCATGAAAAGTCAACTTACCTGCCAATTCATCATAATGTTTATCAAAGGTGCCGCCTGTGGCGATAATACGCAGTGTCATACAAAATTTCCTTTTACTACAGTAGTGAGCGCTCGTTCAATCACTCATTCATGCGTTCCTTGAAAACGCTATCTAGAGTATCGGCGATGGTCAGGGCTCTGTCAATTTGAGTCCGTGGTTTATTTGAAGTTCAGCTTACTCCGCTGCTTGCTCTGCTGCTTGCTCTGCTGCGTATTCTGCTGTTTATTCTGGCAAATCAATATACAAGCTTTCCACCTTGCTTCTGGCCCACGGCGTGCGACGCAGAAATTTTAGACTGGAAGAGATACTGGGGTCTTTACGAAAACATTGTATGTCCACGCGCTGCGCCAATCCTTCCCAGCCATAAACCTGCTGTAATTGTGTCAGCAGATTTTCCAAAGTAATGCCTTGTAAGCTACGTGCCATGGTGGCCTTATTTCTTGATCGACACTAATTCCACGTCAAACACCAAATGCGTATTCGGTGGAATATTTCCTGAGCCTTGGGTGCTATAACCGAGATAGGCGGGAATCAACAAGGTACGCTTGCCGCCGACCTTCATACCCAGCAAACCCAAATCCCAGCCACGAATCACTTGCTTGGCACCAACCTGCACTTGCAAAGGAGTCCCTGTATCACGCGAAGTATCAAACTGTGCGCCATGCAAGTTCCAAGCTTTATGGTTGTATAACCAACCTGTGTAATGAACTTCCACCACCATACCATTTGTGACTTCTTCACCCGTACCGACCACGGTATCGGTAATGCCTAATTTAGTGATATGTAATGGTGCCGGACTTGCTGGCGCGGCAGTTTGATTAGTGGAGGCTGGTTCACTAGCGCTTTGTGCCTGCGCGGAATTGGCGCCCAGCAAAGTTAAAGTAGCAAGCAAAAAAGGAACTAATTTCATATTACGATCCAGAATAAAGTGAATAACAATTCAATAGCTCGCATGATAATCGAATTTCAACCGAATTTAGTCGAAATTTGACAATGATTTCCGGACTTTAAGGCACAGCGAGTTGTGCGCGCATAGCACATAAAAAAGTGTCGCCAATCACAGCTGTTTGAGCAAACAGCCTGCAAATACGCTTGTTAACTGAATCAAATTCCCAGCCATCGCGATTTGGCAGCTAATTGAGTATATCTATCTTCCAGATTGCTTCACGGTCAAGCTCTCTCAGATCAGCATAAACAACAGAATAGACAAATCCCTACAATCCTAATTGACATGCCGCACCACCACGGCAGATACTTTTCTAAATTAACAAGATCGCACTGAAGTTTTTGTTAACATTAGGACTTACTCAAAATTGCGCCGGTTAGGCGCGGAGCCGAAGACAGTACGATTGCTTGGCCTGCCCCTGCGAAGACAGGGGCGAGGCGAACGCAACAATGCCAGCGTCTGTTTTGCGTAAGTCCTAAACATCATATGTAGATAAAGACGATTAACTTCGGTAAGCCGGAAAAGAGCATGACTCTATGTTGAATTTACTGCAAAACAATACGTCATTGTTACTTTGTACCATCCTATTATTGGTGATGAGCATACTGATGGCGATTGTGATCACGGTTCAGTATCGACGCCTACGTTCGCTTAAAGCATCTCATGTCAAGCTTAGCATCGTCTTAAACAACAAAGAAGAAGTCGAAAAGAAACTCGCTGCCGAAGAGGCGCGTTTTCAATCCATGTTTGAAGATTCTCCTGATCCAACCTGGATCATCGACAATCATCAATTTACTTTATGTAATAGTGCTGCGGTGCAGATCCTTGGCTATCCCAGCAAGGAGGCGCTCGACAATACCCATCCCTCAAAACTCTCGCCGGAATTTCAACCCGATGGCGAAGCCTCGTACGCCAAAGCCGAACGCATGATGCATTTAGCCGATGAGCGTGGTCTACATCGATTTGAATGGATACACACGCGCCTCGATGGCAGCAATTTTCCAGCAGAAGTAACACTGTCGCGGATGACGATGAAGGGGCGGCAAGTAATTTATTGCGTGTGGCGTGACATTAGCGAACGCAAAGAGATGGAAAGAAAGGAAATTGAAAATCAACAACTGTTAACCGCCATCATAGAAAACGCTGCAGCCTTAGTCTATGTCTGTGACATCAACAGCAAACTGATTTTATGCAATCAGCAATTTGAAAAAGCGGTCGGATACCCACGTTCTGAGATTCTTGGCAAAGTCAGAACCAACTTTCTTCCCGCTGAGATTGCGCATGAACACTATCAAAATGACTTGCAGGTGCTACGGAGCAAATGCACCAGTTCCTTCGAGGAAACTAATCTAGAAACCGATGGCCTGCATACCTATTTGACGATCAAAAATCCCTTGTATTCTGACAAAGGCGAAGCCTGGGCTGTGATTGGTATCTCCACCGATATCACGGCACGCAAACGCAGCGAGAACGAGGGTAAACTGGCTGCCACTGTGTTTCGGCATATCGCCGATGGCATTATCATCACCGACATTGACGCTACCATCATTTCAGTGAATCAGGCATTCAGCAGAATTACAGGGTATGCCTACGATGAAACGTATGGACAAAAACCCAGCATGTTGCAATCGGAGCGACAAGACAAGGCCTTCTACGAAGCGATGTGGCATCAAATTCTTGAAAACGGTATGTGGCAAGGTGAGATCTGGAATCGCCGCAAAAATGGAGAAATTTTCCCTGCATGGCAAACTATTACCTCAGTCAAAAATGAAGCTGGCGAAACAACCAATTATGTCTCGGTCTTTTCCGATATTACCGAGGTCAAACAATCGCAAGAAAGACTGGAGCGACTCGCCCACTATGACGCACTCACAGAATTACCCAACCGCGTATTGTTTAAAGATCGTGTAAGCCAGGCACTAGAACACGCTAGACGCCATCACACAAAACTCGCGATTGTGCTGTTTGATCTGGATGGATTTAAAACTGTCAACGATAGCCTTGGTCATCCTATCGGCGATCGTCTATTGCAATTAGTCGCACAAAGATTAAGCCAATGTATGCGCGCTGAGGATACAGTATCCCGCCTCGGTGGGGATGAATTCGCGGTGCTAATTACGGAGCTCAATTCTGGCGATGACGCAATTCAAGCAGCACATAAAATCTTACAGGCATCGCAAGAACCTTATCACGTCAACGATCATGCGGTGATGGTGACTAGCAGTGTCGGCATATCCATCTTTCCGGATGATACTGAAGACGGCAATGACTTGATACGTAACGCCGATGCCGCCATGTATGAGGCCAAAGCCAAAGGCCGCAACACTTACTGCTTTTATCAGGCAGAAATGACGGTAAAGGCGCAACAAAGACTAAGCGCCGAACGAGATCTACGGCGCGCGATAGAGCAAAAAGAATTTGAAGTTTGGTATCAACCACAAATCGATTTATCAAGCCAGCGCTTCCTCGGCGCTGAGGCTTTGATACGCTGGCGCGATCCCTTACGTGGTCTGATTCCGCCCCTCGAATTTATTCCCCTAGCTGAGCAAAATGGCATGATTCTACCCATAGGGGAATTTGTGCTGCATCAAGTATGTGCCGACTTTAAAGAATGGCAAGCAGCACAGTTAAATGCCAAACGACTGTCGGTGAATGTCGCGGGACCGCAATTTTATCGCAGTGATATCGTGGCGACGATCAAAGACTGTCTGAGTGAATACCAGATTCCAGCTGGCATGCTGGAAATTGAAGTGACCGAAACCTTTATGATGGAAAACCCGCAAGAAATCAAAGACATCTTGTTAGCGATCCAAGAATTGGGCGTGACTATCGCCATTGATGACTTTGGTACTGGTTATTCTTCCCTCGCTTATTTGCGGGAATTACCTATAGACACCTTAAAAATCGACCGCGCCTTTATTCGTGACATTCCTTCAAATAATAAAGGTATCGCGATTGTCCGCGCCATTCTGGCACTGGGTAGCAGCATGGGATTTAATGTAGTCGCAGAAGGCGTAGAAACCCAAGAGCAATCTGACTTTTTGCAAGCCGAAGGTTGTCGCAAAGGGCAAGGTTACTATTTCGCCAAACCCATGCCAAAAGCAGAATTCACACGATGGCTGCAAAATCATGAGGGCTAGTTTGAAAAATGAATACCAGCTTCTGTTAGGATGCGATTTTCGTCAAAGCCGCGTCACTTTCTTATTCCATCACTTTCTGATTTCATGAAATTTCACATTGGTAAGAGTAGTGAGATTAGTGCAGATGGATTGCGCTTTTTTTGACTATGTTTTCCTCCATATTTATCGCCCTTAGCCATGTCTGAACCCAATTACTTCCACGTCGATGTCTTCGCCGATCAAGCCTATAGTGGCAATGGTTTAGCGGTTTTTCTGCAAACCGAACATTGGCCAACAGAATTCATGCAAACACTGACGCAAGAGAAGCAGCAATTTGAGTCCATCTTCTTATCGCGGATACAAACAGAAAACGCTTACCGTGCACACGCCAGAATCTTTACAGTGGAAGAAGAATTACCCTTCGCTGGTCATCCGATTTTAGGTGCTGCTGCCGTTTTACATCGCACGCAGGCAAACGAGCAAACAGAATGTGCATGGACGATCACCGTCGGTACCCGTGAAATTGCTGTCAACAGCGTACATCGCGGAAATCATTTTGTCTGCCAGATGAATCAAGGCAAACCGATTATTCAGGCCGCGCTATCGCACGCCGGAGTGGACGGCGTATTGCAGCGATTAGGATTACAACAAGACGACCTCATTCGCGCATTGCCACCTCAAGTCATTTCCACGGGTTTGGATTATCTCATCTTGCCGATACACAGCGACGCCATCGACAAGGTGCAATTCTGTGGCGATGATTTAGAGCAGGAACTTGCCCGACTGGGGGCGAAATTTGTTTTTATCTTTGATGTTCAAGCGCGCGAAATCCGCACTTGGGATAACGCCGGGAAAGTCGAAGACATCGCCACTGGCAGCGCCGCTGGCCCTGCTGCCGCCTACCTGTATGCGCATGATGTAATACCAGCAGATCAGCTCGTCACCATTCGTCAAGGCAGATTTCGCCATCGTCCAAGTTGCCTGTCTGTGCAACAAAACGCACAAGGTGAGATTTTGGTCAGTGGTGGTGTTTGGAGTATCAGCGCCGGACGATTGGAAGCACTGCCAACACTGTAAGTCTCTGCATCCAATTTCAACCAACAATGATTTCAATCAACAATCAATGAAATGCAATAAGCAAACGGAAAAACTATGTACATCATTCTGAAACATCTACATCTGACTTGTATTACGCTCAGCATCTGTCTGTTCACTTTACGCTTCTATTGGCGCAAACAAAATCCCCTGATGTTGCAAAAAAAATGGGTCAAAATTCTGCCACACGGTATTGACTCCCTTTTACTTGCCAGCGCCATCAGCATGGCGTGGATCGCCAGCATCAATCCCTTAGAACAACCGTGGTTAGCAGCGAAAATCATCGCTCTGTTCGCCTATATCATGGCAGGAACTTTCGCGCTGAAACGAGCGCAAACCGCGCGCGCTCAAAACATAAGCTTCGCCCTTGCACTGATGTGCTTTGCCTATATCATTGCAGTGGCAATTAGCAAACAGCCATTTCCCTTCATGAACTAAAACAGGCGATGTGCGTCCAACAACAAGTATCACATCAATAAGAACGAATAGAGGAGACATCATGCAACAACACCGAATCGGTTTAGCAATCAGCCTGGCTTTAGCTTGTACGGCGCTAAGTAGCCCCATCCATGCCCAAAGCACAGAAGATCTACATCAGTTAAAACAAGATCTACAAGCAGGCAAAACCACCGCAACACAGATACTCGAACAATATCAAGCCCGTAGTACCAAATTGAACCCGCACATCGTGGCGGTCAGCGCAGTACGCGCAGAAGCAAAACGAGATGCCGAACAGGCCGATAAAAACAAAAACCCACGTCTGATCTTGCAAGGCTTGCCCATCATGGTCAAAGACAATATCGCGATTCAAGGTATGCCGACCACAGCAGGCTCACTCGCATTAGCAAACAATATGGCTAGCAGCGACGCCTTCCTCGTTGCCAAATTACGCGCAGCGGGCGCGGTACTCGCAGGCAAAACCAATTTGAGTGAATGGGCAAATTTCCGCTCAACGAAATCCACCAGTGGCTGGAGCAGCGTCGGCGGTCAGACACGCAATCCTTATAACATCAAGAAAAATTCCTGTGGTTCTAGCTCAGGCTCGGGAGCTGCAGTCGCGGCGCGCTTAATTCCCGCTGCCATCGGCACTGAAACCGACGGCTCAATAGTGTGCCCGGCCGCAGTGAATGGCTTGGTCGGCTTCAAACCAACCTTAGGTTTGGTCAGTCGCAGTGGTATCGTGCCGCTCTCACATAGTCAGGACACAGCAGGGCCAATGACCTTAACGGTACGCGATGCCGCGCTATTAATGAATGTCATCGTGGGCAGTGATCCTAGCGATCCAGCGACCCAAGCAGCAGATCAACATAAAACTGATTACACGCAGGGATTAGACGCGCAAGCACTGAAAGGCAAACGCATAGGTATCGTCAGCAAGCTAGTCAAAGGCTACGATAAAGAAACACTCGCACTGTTTCATCGCAGCATTGAAATTCTCAAAGCACAAGGCGCAATCATCATCGATAAAGTCGAGATCCCGCACATGGAAGCAGCAGGCAAAGATGAATACACGGTCTTGCTGTATGACTTTAAAGCCGATCTAAACAACTATTTGGCGAGTACGCCTGCGACCGTCAGTAGCCGCAGTATGGCGGACGTCATCGCCTTCAACAAGAAAAATGCGAAGCAGGTAATGCCACATTTTGGTCAGGAAATCATGCTACAAGCGCAAGCCAAAGGTCCACTGAGCGAGCAAGCTTACCTGGACGCTAGTGCGCGCGCGAAACGCTTATCAGGCCCCGAAGGCATTGACGCTGCGCTAAAGCAACATCAACTTGATGCATTGATCGCGCCAACCACGGGTCCGGCTTGGGATATCAATTACAAGAAAGGCGATGTGATTGCCGGTAGCGCCAGCTCACCTGCTGCGATCGCGGGATATCCGCATCTGACTGTTCCTATGGGTTTAGTCAAAGGCTTACCAGTCGGTTTGTCGTTCTTTGCAGATGCCTGGAGTGATGCGCGCTTATTGCAGATGGGTTTTGCATTTGAAGTAGCAAGACCCGCTTTGCCTGCACCGAAATTATTGAAATAAAAATTCAGATTGAGTAGGCACAAAAAAGCCGCAGCCCAAATAGGTGCTGCGGCTTTTTTACGATCGCTATCGACTTAAGCTAATCAGCTTTGCAAACTCATCAAGCTCGCATTACCACCCGCTGCTGTCGTGTTCACACACAAAGCGCGTTCTGCCACCAAACGCCATAATGGCAATTCCGTCTTAGCATCACATTCAGCGATACAAACAATCGCCCCGGTTTGCTGTGCTAAGGCAATTTTGTAACTCGCCGCAATATCACGGCCAAGCAAGGCAAAATGCACGTGTTCAGATGTACCTACACTGATCGCATCACTCACCAATTTTGGTAAATCCGCTGGCAACAAGGCTTTGGTTTTTTCTTCCAATACGACGGTGTTACCCGTTGCGAGTACTGCGGCGATTTGATTGAGTAAAGTGGCAACATCACTCGCTGCACAGAACACGCTACCGCGCGAAGCAAATGCAAGAGTATTGGTCTCACCAGTTGGGCCTGGCAATAACATCGTCATCTTGTAAGGATTGAGACGTGCATAATGTTCCGCCAACACCGCGACATCAGCGTGACCATGCGTTTTTGCCCACACGGTCAGCGCATCGAGTGCAACGGGTGCTTGTTTTTCGTAGACGGTATTCCCGCTGAAGCTCATGGTCGGATTGTGTTGCAAGCGCTTCAGATACAAAGGACCACCGGCTTTTGGACCTGTACCAGATTTGCCTTCACCACCAAAAGGCTGCACACCAACTACCGCACCAACGATATTCCGGTTCACGTAAATGTTGCCGACATGGGCGCGTTGCGTGATGAATTCTATGGTTTCATCAATGCGTGAATGCACACCAAGAGTCAAGCCAAAACCCGTCGCATTAATCGCATCAATCAAAGCTGGCAGGGCATCACGTTGATAACGCAAGACGTGCAACACAGGGCCAAATACTTCTTTGGTCAACTCGGATAAGGAATTAATTTCCATCACAGTTGGTGCAACAAAAGTACCGTTCTTGCAGCTCGCTGGTAAATCTAAACTGTAGAAAGACTTCGCCTTAGTACGCATAGCGTCAATATGATTTTGCAGATTCTTTTGTGCTTCTGCGTCGATCACTGGACCAATATCCGTTGCTAAACGATCTGGAATACCAACGCGCAATTCTTGCATTGCACCGCGCAACATTTCCAAAGTTTTGTCGGCGATATCTTCTTGCAAGCACAATACACGCAAGGCAGAACAACGCTGACCTGCGCTGTCAAAAGCCGATGACAAGACATCATTCACGACTTGTTCTGGCAAAGCACTACTGTCGACGATCATCGCGTTTTGACCACCGGTTTCGGCGATCAAAGGAATATCGATGCCTTCTGCCACAGAACGTTTTGCCAAAGTGCGATTAATGATTTGTGCAACTTCAGTTGAACCCGTAAAGATCACACCTTTCACGCGGCTATCTGCCACCAGCTGCGCACCGACGACTTCACCTGTACCTGGCAAGAATTGCAAAGCGCCGACTGGTACACCTGCTTCATGCATCAGTTGAATCGCACGATGCGCGATCAATGGTGTTTGTTCCGCAGGCTTCGCTAACACCACATTACCCGCAGCCAAGGCGGCACTCACTTCACCGATGAAAATCGCGAGGGGGAAATTCCATGGGCTGATACAAACCACAGGACCCAAAGCCTGCGTTTGTGGCAAGTTCTCCACTTGCGCTGCGTAGTAACGCAAGAAGTCGACAGCTTCACGCACTTCTGCCAAGGCATTCGGCAGAGATTTACCGGCTTCACGAATCGCTAATGCCATGAAATCTAAGGTCTGTGCTTCCAACAAATCACCAGCTTTGCTCAAACATGCGGCGCGCGCTGCTGGCGTTTGATTTTGCCATTCAGCGGCATAAGCTTGCGCTGCAGCTAAGGCTGTTTGTACGTCATTTGCATCCGCTTCGATGATCTGTCCTACTACATCGCTGTGATCCGCTGGATTCAATACCGGGCGCGCCGCAGTTGCCGAAACACTGCCTGCTAACAAAGGCGCTGCCGTTAAGGCCTGTTGGCTAAACGCACTGAAATGTGCGCTAATTTTTTGCAATTGCAATTCATTGCTGAAATCCATGCCAGCAGAATTTTTACGTTCTTTGCCGAACAGATTCGTTGGCAAGTTGATGCCGCTATGCATTTTGCCTGCGAGTTTGCTAGCGATACTGATCGGGTCTTCGATCAAAGAATCAATCGAAATTTTTTCATCCACGATTTGATTCACAAATGAGGAGTTCGCACCGTTTTCTAACAGACGACGTACCAAATACGCCAACAAAGTTTGATGTGATCCAACTGGTGCATAAATACGGCAAGGCTTGTTCAACTTATCCGCGCCGACTACTTGATCATACAAAGTTTCACCCATGCCGTGCAGGCATTGGAATTCGTAATCGGTAACTTTGGCTTCTTGCGCCCAACTATAAATTGTCGACAATGTCAGAGCATTGTGCGTGGCAAATTGCGGGTAAATCACATCCGTGACCGCCAATAATTTTTGCGCACACATCAGATAAGACACATCAGTGTAAACCTTGCGTGTATACACCGGAAAACCCGGCATACCATCGACTTGCGCACGTTTGATTTCAGAGTCCCAATAGGCCCCTTTGACCAAACGCACCATGAATTTACGACCGCTGCGACGCGCCAGATCGATTAAATAATCAATCACAAACGGGCAGCGTTTTTGGTAAGCCTGCACCACAAAACCGATGCCTTCAAAGCCTTCTAAATCTTTATCGAAAGCCAGTGCTTCCATCAAATCTAAAGACAATTCCAGACGATCAGTTTCTTCCGCATCGATATTGAGACCGATATTGTATTGCTTCGCCAGCACCAACAATTTTTTCAACAATGGCAGTAATTCTTCCATCGTACGCGCACGTTGCGCGCGCGAATAACGTGGGTGCAAAGCCGAGAGTTTGACCGAGATACCCGGACCATCTTTGATACCACGACCATTCGATGCTTTACCAATTGCATGAATGGCCGTTTCGTAGGCTTTGTAGTAATACGCAGCATCGTGCATAGTCAATGCCGCTTCGCCTAACATATCGTAGGAATAACGATAGCCACGCGTTTCATTATCTTGACTGTTTTTCAGTGCTTCTTCTATGGTCTGACCTGTGACGAATTGGTTACCCAACATGCGCATCGCCAGATCCACGCCTTTACGGATCAAAGGTTCGCCGCCCTTCGCAATCAAACGGGTCAATGCTGAACCCAAACCCTGATCACTGTTAGTGCTGACCAATTTACCGGTAACCAGCAAACCCCAAGTCGCGGCGTTCACAAATAAAGATGGCGATTCGCCCAAATGTTTACGCCAGTCGCCCTTACTGATTTTGTCGGCGATCAGGCGATCTTTGGTCGCAGCGTCGGGAATACGCAACAGTGCTTCGGCCAAACACATCAAAGCCACGCCTTCTTCGGAGGATAATGAAAACTCATGCATCAAGGCATCGACACCAGAAGCGCGCGTACGTTGTTGACGTACGGAACTAACTAATTTCTTCGCGAGTTCATGAATGTTGTTTTTTGCTGCAGGTATTTCCTGCAAATTTGCCAACAACCAAGCCACCGTTTCAGCTTCGTCGCGACGATAGGCTTCGGTGATTTTTACTCTTAACTCGGTGGGATTGACCAGCAATTCTTGCTGTAAGGTCTGAAATGGGAGTGCGTTTGAGGGTGGGTTCATGGAAGGATTCATCATTTATTTATGAAAGCAAATATGATTTAATTGTATAGATCATTCGCGAGGATTAATTCTGGAAATTCTGAGGTATATCGAAATATTGTATTTTGTGAGAGAATTCCACCAAATATTATTAATAACCACTTAAATTTTTCTTATGCTAGACAAAATCAGTAAAAGAATTCTGGCCGAATTACAAAATGATGGCCGCATCAGTAATGTAGAACTTGCCACGCGAGTTAACCTGTCTCCGGCTGCTTGTCTGGAACGTGTCCGCAAGTTGCAAGAATCAAACTACATTCTAGGCTATACCGCCCAACTAAATCCACATTTACTCGATGTTGCTTTGCTGGTATTCATCGAAGTGGTCTTAGACCGCACCACGCCAGATGTGTTCGACGCCTTCAAACGCGGCGTGCAGGCCATTCCTGAAGTGCTGGAATGCCACATGGTCGCTGGCGGCTTTGACTACTTGGTCAAAGCGCGCGTGAAAGATATGAATGCGTATCGCGATTTCCTCGGTAAGTCTTTGCTGCAATTAAGTGGCGTGCGTGAAACCCATACCTATGCAGTGATGGAAGAAGTCAAAAATACGACTGCTTTGCCAATCAAATAAGCGTCATTCTGATCTGCGGATTTTTGGCAACCACGACGCTACATAAGCAAAAAGCAGTAAAGACAAAATCTTTACTGCTTTTTTATTGAATTATTCACTACCTAGGAAGTGATTATGTAGAAAGTGATTTGGCCATCGACAAATCACTTTCTAGAAATCTTACTTCATGTAAGTCCAGTAACGAGCCAATTCCACCGCGCCATCATTGCCTTGCACAGTTTTGAATACTTCCGCGGCTTTGGCCTTGTTGCCCGCTTTATGATACGCGATACCTAAATGCAATTTCGCTTCTTCTGGATTTTTCAAACCGCCTTTTGCCAGACCCGCTTCAATCAAAGCGATACCGCGTTCAAATTGGCCGTAGGTCACGAAGTTGTAACCCATGTTGACCATACCTAAACCTGTCTTCGCAGCCTTCGCTGCAGCTTCACCAGCATCTAAAGTTTTTGCATCGTCAGCAGCTTGTTTATTCGCTTTATCTTGCAGTGGCTTATGTTTGGCAACATTCTTACCTTTGCCGAAATAACCCGCTTTGTATGCAGCTTCCACCACGCTCTTTGCTTCTAAAGGCAAACCAGCCAACAAAGCAGTTTCGGCCATTTCGATGTATTGTGTATCGTCTTCCAAATTTTCATTGGCAAGCATCAAACGGTACCAATCCAAACGCATACGATCAGTAAAGCCCGGCTTGCTGATCAAGCGATACATCAAATCGGCCCAGTATTCTTTAGTTGGATGATATTTCACCAACAACTCTAAAGCCTGAGTTGAGGTATTAACATCTTTCAATTTCATACTCGCACCGTGCATCAGGCGCAAACGCTTTTCATCTGGTACGCGACCAGCTTGTTCATCAGCCGCAATCTGTGCTTTTACTTCTTTTAAGGCATTCGCAAAGTCATCTGCCAAATAGTAATTTTGTACCAGCAAATCCTGCATTACCACATTCGTTGGATTCACACCCAAATAACGCTTAGTCCAGATCTGTGCATCCGCATATTGCTTGATATTGTAGAAAGTACCTGCCATTGCTTCCATAAAACGCAGCTTATCGGCTGCAGGCAAAAATTCACTACCTATCATTTCTTCAAAGCTTTTTGCCAACAGGAGATTGTCTCCCATGCCTGAAGCGATTGCGGCTTTGGTACGGCTAATGAAGAATGTTTCGTAAGCAGTTTTCTTTTCAGAAGCTTCTAGTGCAGCTACTTTTTCAAGCGCTGGCGCATATTGTTTTTCACCGATCAGTTTTTGAATTTCGGTGTACGGCTTAGACCATTCATTACGAATCACTTCTAATTTGGCTTTATCTTTTTCGGCAGTATCTGCTGTTTGTGCCTGTGCAACCGCAGGTATCGCGGCAATCGATGCAGTACCAAGGGCTACGAGGAGTGCCGCCAAGGCGATAGGAGATTTTTTTATCATGGCTATATTTATATAAATGAGATAAGTGAGCGAATGAACAGGACAGCCCAAAACAAATTTTTGCTGGCGAGGAGAAGCTTTGTCATGTTTATAAAAACAGTACACACTGCATCCTAACCAATTGCTGAGCCGCTTTGTCCGCGCATTATAACGCGATTATTACACCGTTATTGCACGTTTTTGGCGCCTCTCTGCCACTAACGCGGCTCAAGCTTTTTGGTTACAAACTTCGCGCCCGTTTCTCTATGCGCCTCTTTAATTTATGTCAAGTTTCACGGTTTTTTACAAATTGTCACTGGAGATGAAACCCTAGGCAGCTTGTTGAGAAGCACAAGCGTACTGCAAGAAAAGCAATCTAAGGGTAAACTAAGGCCGATTCTCATCAGGTATATATTGTGTCCGCTTCCTCTCTTCTTCTTTCCAATCCAGACTCGGCAAACCTATGCTTCGCGCTCTTAGACGATGCACAGAGCGATGTTGCACAATCGCGATTTTATTCCGATCTGATCGACACATTGAGCAGCAGTTCAGCCGAAACTTGGCCAGCCATGTGGCAGCAGGCCGAGCAAGCTTTATCAAATGGCTACTACGTTCTTGCTGTTTTGAGTTACGAAAGTGGCGCACAATTGCATGCCATTACGGCGCGTGAGCAAGCTGAAACGAATCAAACCATCTCGCAGTTATTGGTATTTCGTGATTGCCAACATTGGAGTCGGCAACAAGTCGCAGAGCGGTTGACACAAGCATGCACTAACGAAGTCGCAGGTATCCGGCAATTGCGAGCGAATGTGGATCAAGCCGAATTCACACAAGCGATCAATCAGATCCGCGCCTATATTGCCGCCGGTGATACCTATCAAGTTAATTACACATATCGTCTGCATTTTTCGACCTACGGTACCGCGCTCGCTTTGTATCGGGCTTTACGCAAGCGTCAGCCAGTGCCGTTTGCCGCCTTCATCAGCCTACCCGATGGTCGTGCGATTTTATCCTTGTCTCCAGAATTATTTATCCGTCATCAAGCCGGGCAATTATTAGCAAAACCGATGAAAGGTACCGCGGCTGCCAGTGGTGATGCGGTTCAGGATCAACAACGCGCACAGCAACTCAGCCACGATCCCAAAAATCGCGCTGAAAATTTAATGATCGTCGATTTATTACGCAATGATTTAGGCCGCATCGCGCAAACCGGAACCGTTAAAGTCCCAGCATTATTTGAAGTACAAAGCTTTACCAGCGTATTACAAATGACCTCGACTATCACCGCACAGTTACGCAGCGACTTGCGTTTAGATGCCGTAATGTCAGCGCTATTTCCTTGCGGCTCGATTACCGGTGCGCCCAAGCATCGCACTATGGAAATCATTCGTGAAATTGAAACCGAAGATCGCGGCATTTATACCGGCGCGATTGGCTGGTTCGATCCACCGGCAACGCCACAAAGCGTGGCCGATTTTTGTTTATCGGTGCCGATACGCACACTCACTTTACAAGCGCCCGATGCTAATGCTTGCAGAGTGGGTGTGATGGGCGTAGGTGCGGGCATCGTCTATGATAGCCAGCCCGATGAAGAATTTGCCGAGTGTCAGTTGAAAGCAAAATTTCTGACGGGAATGCAACCGGATTTTGAATTGTTCGAAACCATGTATACGAAGCACGACATTGGATATCGCCACCTCGAACGCCATCTGGCCCGCTTACAAGCATCGGCGGCTTTTTTCGAATTCAAATGTGAACCCGAACGCATCCTCCTGGAGCTACAGAATTATCAGCAACATTTCGCTGTCGGCAAAGAATACCGACTCAAATTGTCGCTCAAGTCGAATGGCGATATCGCCATACAACATGCTGAATTACGCCCACTAGAACAGCCCGTTCGTATTTTCATAAGTGCAGAAACATGCACAACCGCGCCAGTCTTTTTAGCGCATAAAAGTACGCATCGCGCACAGTATGACCAAGCCTGGCAAGACGCAGAAAAACATGGCGGCTTCGACAGTCTGTTTTGCAATACCGCCGGCAAGATCACCGAAGGTGGACGCAGCAATGTATTTGTCAAAATAAGGGGAAATTGGTACACACCACCATTAAATGATGGCGTATTACCCGGAATTATGCGCAGCGTGTTACTGGAAGATGCGCAACTACAGGCGATAGAAAAATCATTGACACTCAATGATCTGCAACAAGCCGATGAGATCTTGGTATGCAATGCCTTGCGTGGAGTTTTGAAGGCGACACTAGTATTGCCAACGCTGATGTCTGAACCTACTTAGCACCACACACTGCGCATTCATGATTTTTACTCACCCCTATGCTGGTCCATTCCATTTGCATAGCGTCGAGCAATAATAAGCGTCCGCTCACCGATAGTCCCAAATTCATCACCAGCTTGAGTGCTTCGGCCGCTTGCATGGTACCGATAATACCGACTAGGGGAGAAAACACGCCCATCGTCGAACAACGCACTTCTTCCACATCCTGATCGGGTGGGAACAAGCAGGCATAGCATGGTGCATCACTGTGACGCGTATCGAATACGCTCAATTGTCCATCAAAAGAAATCGCCGCACCCGATACCAAAGGCACAGAAAATTCTACGCACGCAGCATTCACCGCGTGACGAGTTTTGAAATTGTCGCTGCAATCAAGGACAACACTCGCACTGCGCACCAATTCTTGCAAACGCTGCCCTTGCAGTCTTTCTTTAAGCGCGATGACTTCCACTTCAGGATTGATTTGTTGCAAGCAAATTTTTGCCGAGTCAACTTTATCTTTACCTACGCGCTCAGTCGTATGCAAAATCTGACGCTGCAAATTGGTGAGGTCAACTTCATCGTCATCGACAATGGTGAGCTTGCCGATTCCGGCGCTGGCTAGATAGAGTGCAGCAGGAGAACCGAGGCCACCAGCACCAATGATTAAGGCATGTGCGGCCAGAATTTTTTGCTGGCCTTCTATGCCTATCTGATCCAGCAAAATGTGTCGCGAGTAACGCAACAATTGATTATCGTTCATAGTTTGCCAGGGAATACGAAAGGCTGATGTTACATCAACGCTTTACTTATGTATTTATGTATCTATGGAGCTTCGAAGTTGAATGGGATTTGGCACCACCATCATTTCTTACTGTGACCACCCTTATTTTTGACAGCTGGCGGTGCGGCATTGACTGGCTCCAGACTGGCAGTTTTCAAAGGCGTAACCTTGACAGGCAAACCCTTCAAATGATTCAGCGCTTGCTTTAATTGGAAATCGTCTTTGCTACCAAACTCCAAAGGTGCGCTCTTCTTCGCCAATTCAATCAAACGCTTTTCTTCTTCCAATTCATCGACAATTGCAGTTTCAGGTTCTGCTTCCCGATCATTACTCAAATGTTTTACCAGATCCGCTTCACGCGAGCGCAAGGCATTAAATCCATCGCCATTCGCCGTTTCTTCTACGCGTAAATCCGGCTGTATACCTTTGGCCTGAATCGCCCGCCCTAAAGGCGTGTAATAACGTGCCGTGGTCAATTTGATCGCTGTATCATCAGTAATCTGATGCACAGTCTGGACGGAGCCCTTGCCATAACTTTGCGTACCGATGATGGTCGCGCGACGATAATCTTGCAGAGCACCGGCGACGATTTCAGAAGCCGATGCCGATCCGGTATTGATCAATACCACCATAGGAATATTTTTGATTGCTGCTGGCAATTTCGCAAGTGGATCGCCGACGCCGCGCTCGGCATAAAATTCTTTTTTCGCAAAATACGTGCGTTTAGAATCTTCTACCTGACCATTGGTTGAAACGACCGCCACATCCTTAGGCAAGAACGCCGCCGAGACACCAATTGCCCCCGGCAATACACCGCCCGGATCATTGCGCAAATCGAGTACCAAACCTTTCAAACCCGGATCCTGCGTATACAGTGCGCTGATCTTTTTCACCATGTCGTCCAAGGTTGGTTCTTGAAATTGCGAGATTCTGATCCACGCATAGCCAGGCTCGACGAGCTTTCCTTTGACGCTGTGTTGCTTAATCAATTCACGCGTCAAAGTTACAACGATGGGCTTATCTTCGGTCTTGCGTGCGATCGTCAAAGTAATTTTAGAATTCGGCTCGCCACGCATTTTTTTAACGGCGTCATCAATACTCAAACCTTTAATCGGTACACCGTCAATGCGAGTAATCAAATCACTAGGCTGTATGCCAGCGCGAGAAGCTGGCGAATCTTCAATCGGGGAAACCACTTTGACATAGCCATCTTCCATTCCGACTTCGATGCCCAAACCTACGAACTTACCTTCTGTGCCTTCGCGTAATTCTTTGAAAGATTTTTTGTCTAAGTAGGCCGAGTGTGGATCAAGTGCATTCACCATGCCATTGATGGCTTCATCTAAGAGTTTTTCATCTTCTACCGGCTCAACATATTCCGACTTAATCATGCCAAACACTTCAGAGAACTCACTGAGTTTTTCCAGCGGCAAGGGCAGTGCATTGATTTTTTGTGCGAGGGCAGAATATTGCAGCGAGGCTGCAACACCGGCCACTACACCAAAACTGATTAAGCCTAAATTTTTTAATTTACTACCCATAATTCCAAACCGGCGTTCACCGTACCAAAATTAACTGCACAAAAATTTAACATGCAAACACATCAATTGCTTATTTACGCACCCAACTCATAGGATCAAACACTTGACCTTTATAACGCATTTCAAAGTATAGACCCGTTTCTTCGTTCCCGCCGCTGTTGCCCGCATTCGCAATCGTATCGCCGGCCTTCACAATATCACCCGCATGCTTTAAGACCGCTTGCGTATTGCTATAAAGGCTTAAATATTGGCCACCGTGATCAAGAATGATCATATTCCCAAAGCCGCGCAACCATTCTGCAAATACGACCTTTCCAGCAGCAATCGCTTTGACTTCTGCGCCTTCACCGGCTTTGATAAATAAGCCTTTCCAGCTAGGGCCATCACCACGCTTAGTACCAAAACGCGCGATCAATTCACCTTTGACTGGCAAGCGTAACTGTCCCTTCAAACGATTAAATTCTTGACCGTCAAACATGCCCGGCACTGGCGTTTGCTCTACGCTCATGCCCTTGCTTTCTTTGGTCTCTTCTACGTCTTTCACTGGCTTACCAGTATTTTTGCCTTGCGTCGCGACCTGGTTTTTTTCACGCAAGGCTTTTTCTTGCGCCAATTTTTCTTTACGTTGTTTATCTAATAGTGCCAAGCGCGCCTGTTCCGCTTTGACTTGCTCTTCCATTAATTTATTCAAGCGTGTGACTAAATTGCTCAAACGCTGTTCATCTTTTTGCAAATTTTCAGCTTCTTTTTTCTGCGTATGCAACTTAGTCGCGAGTTGCGATAACAAAGCCGCGTGTCGTTTTTTTTCTTTTTCTAAACCTTGTTTATGAGCGCGCTCTTCTTGCGCAATTTCATCTAACTCGTCTTTAGTTTCTTGTGCGGCTTGCTTATTTTTTTCTATTTCATCGAGGCTAGTGCGCAAAGCCGTGATCATCTTGGCTTGCGTTTGCGACACATAACTCATGTAATGCATTTCGCGGTTGATGCGATTGGGATTGTCTCCAGATAGCAGCAATTTAATCCGGTCACTATCACCATGCATATATTGGCGACGCAAAAAATCAGATAATTGTTTTTTTTGCTGCTCAACCTGAGCCGTCAAACGCGCTTGCTCGGCTATCAGCTGATTCAATTTTTCATTGGCCTGTTGCTGCTCAATTTGCAAATCGCGAATCGAACGATTTGCTTCAGAAATTGCTTGCTCAGAATCTTCCAATGCATCGCTGGCTTTTTCTTTTGCAGACTCAGTTTTGCTAATGTCTTTTTTCAGTGCTTTGAGTTTTTGTTGCAACTCAACACGACTGGCTTCAGCCCGTTTCTTTTCTTTGGCGCGATTACTTTGGGCTTGCGCGAGATGACTGAACAAGCTAAATGCACACAGCAAGCAAACCGCTTTTACCTGATGCGATAAAGTCGGTTTGCCGGTTGAGCTCACTTGCGACAAAAGAGAATTCAAAGGAGCAAATAACATTGCCTTACTTCGACTTGCCTTGGCTTGCAACGGCGGCTAAAGCAGCTGCAATTGCATCTTGGTCACCGAGGTAGTAGCTCTTGATCGGCTTCAAATCCGCATCTAATTCATACACCAAAGGCTGACCATTTGGAATATTCAGATTCACGATATCGTCATCGCTGATACCATCGAGCATTTTGATCAAAGCGCGCAGACTATTGCCATGAGCAGAAACGATGATGCGTTTACCAGAACGGATGGCTGGTGCGATAGAGTCATCCCAAGCGGGCACAACACGTGCAACGGTATCTTTCAAACATTCTGTTAAAGGAATCTGTTCACGCTTTAAACCAGCGTAACGTGGATCGTTGAAAGAGGTACGCTCATCATCTTCCGCCAAAGGATTCGGCGGTGTGTCATAGCTACGGCGCCACACTAATACCTGCTCATCGCCATATTTAGCGGCTGTTTCAGCCTTATTCAAACCTTGCAAGGCACCGTAGTGGCGTTCATTCAAACGCCAATCATGTTCTACTGGCAACCACATCAAATCCATCTCATCTAGCGTGCCCCACAAGGTACGAATCGCGCGCTTTAATACCGAGGTGTAGGCTAAATCAAAAGTAAAACCTGCTTCTTTCAGCAATTGTCCCGCTTGACGCGCTTCGGCAACGCCTTTTTCAGTCAGATCGACATCGGTCCAGCCAGTAAAACGATTATCGAGATTCCAAGTGGATTCGCCATGGCGCATCAATACAATTTTATACATGATATTTGTTTATTTACGGTGATTGGAGAAGAACAGAAAGGAAGGTACTGCGGTTCTAAAACTAGACTTGATCTGGATTAAATTCAGATTTAAGACAATTTAAAACTAATTTCCCCATCTATTTTATAATGAGGCGCTTGTCTTTAACCACTTATAACCATTCTTAACACGGGAAAACTGTGAATTTCATTAGCGACAATCTGTTTTTGCTATCCATTGCCATCATTTCTGGCGGTGCCTTATTACTCCCTAGCCTGCAAAGACGCGGCGCACGAGTCTCGCAATTGCAAGCGACACAATATATGAATCAAGGCAAGACTTTGGTGCTTGACGTCCGTAGCGCCGAAGAATTCGCCACTGGTCATTTGCCAAATGCCAAAAATATTCCGTTAAAAGAACTGGAATCAAGAATTAAAGAAATCGAAAAATCCAAAAGCAATGTAGTGATTACTGTTTGCGCCAGCGGCGTACGCTCTAGCAGTGCAGTCGCCGTATTGAACAAAGCCGGATTTGAGCAGGCATTTAGTTTAGATGGTGGCGTTGCGGCTTGGCAGTCACAAGGCTTGCCTACAGTTAAGTAAAATTGAGTAAGATTTAGCAAGGAGTTGTCATGGTTGCCCATGTAGTAATGTATAGCACAGCAGTTTGTCCGTATTGCGTGATGGCTGAGCGCCTGTTGAAATCCAAAGGTGTAGCAGACATTGAAAAAGTCAGAGTTGATCTTGATCCTGCGGTGCGTGAAGCGATGATGCAAAAAACCGGACGTCGTACTGTTCCTCAAATTTACATAGGGGAAACACATGTGGGTGGTTTTGATGATTTATCGGCATTAGATCGTGCTGGCAAGCTCGATTCTCTATTAAATCCAACATAAAACGCAGTGCACAAGCGGCTTTGATTGCGGTTTTTCAATTCCGCTTGCTACAATAGAAGGCTGATTCTGTTTCGTCGCCTTAGTTTGTCAGCATAATTTATTTGTAAGAATTATTTGTGTGAACAATTTGCGGCACTGATAGAACAAAGCAGAATAGGACTTGAATATCCGCTATTCGTCCTTATGTAAGCAGCTAGTTGTTCCTGATTAATTTATAGAATTTTAAGAAAGTCTCACATGTCCGACCAAAATTTGCAGCCAATTTTCCAAATTCAACGCGTCTATCTGAAAGATTTATCGCTCGAACAACCAAACTCTCCAGCGATTTTCTTGGAACAAGAAGCTCCAAGTATCGAAGTGACATTAGACGTAGCTGCTGAGCCATTGGCTGAAGGCATCGTTGAGTCCACAGTAACAGTGACAGTAACAGCAAAAGTTAAAGACAAAGTTGCTTTCTTGGTTGAAGCTAAACAAGCTGGTATTTTCGAAGCACGCAATATTCCACAAGAACAAATGGATCCATTGTTAGGCATCGGTTGCCCAAATATCATCTATCCGTACCTGCGTTCTAACGTAGCGGATGCGATTTCCCGCGCTGGTTTCCCACCGATTCATTTGACAGAAATCAACTTCGAAGCGTTCTACCAACAACGTATGGCTAACATGGCTGAACAAGCTAAGTTGGCAGCAGAAGCTGCTACTGCAGACGCAGCAGCAACTACGCACTAATAGCATTACCAACCCATTATCCTGCACAAGGATAATGGGGTTTTCTTTTTAGATCTTTCTCCCAAGATTACAGGATTTGGTAATGCGTCTTATCTCCAAGCTTTCTACACTAGTTTTATTGGGATTAAGCTCAGTCTCAAGTCTTTCCCACGCTTTAGATTTTCGCTCCGTCGGCGCTGCGCCTGTCATCATGTACGACGCCCCCTCTGTACGTGGAATCAAGCTCTATGTGGCTCCAGCAGGTATGCCTGTCGAAATTATTTTGACCTCCGGCGCTTGGTGCCGCGTGCGTGACATGAATGGTGATTTAAGCTGGATAGAAGCCAAAGATCTCATCACGCGACGCAACTTAATCGTGAAAGTTGGCACTGCCAGAATTCGCTCCTCCGCTGAAGAATCAGCATCTATGGTATTTAGCGCCGATAAACACGTGCTGCTGGAAATGGCTGAACCCGCGATTGGCTCTTGGGTTAAAGTCAGACATCGTGATGGTCAAACTGGATATGTCCGCACCAGTGAGGTGTGGGGTTTGTAAGCAAATTGCCTCGCCTCGCGAAAATTGCTCTCAGTTGCTCTGAGTTGTTCTCTATCGCTTTTCTTCACGCTTAATTGGCGACTGCTGTGCTAAGCACTTATTTGCTAAATATTTATTTGCTAAATACCTAACAGGTTCATCATGAAAATTACTGTACTCGGCGCTGGTGCTTGGGGCACAGCTTTAGCCATCTCGCTGGCAGGCAAAAATCAAGTCGTCCTATGGGGGCGCAATCAAGCGGCGATGACCAATGCCCAGAATACACGTGAAAACCAACACTACTTACCTGGCTTCTCCTTACCCGATAACTTACTGGCAACCACTGATTTCGACTTAGCAATGCGCCATGCGCTCGATGATGGTTTATTGATTATTGCCAGTTCAGTCTCTGGCTTACGTCCACTTCTTCAGCAAGCCAAAGTCTATCCATTGCGCCAAGTTGTATGGTTGTGCAAAGGCTTTGAAGAGTCCACGCGTTTGTTGCCACATCAAGTGGTAAAACAAGAGCTAGGTGAGCAAGTACTCGCTGGTGCCTTATCTGGCCCCTCGTTTGCGCAAGAAGTCGCGCAAGGCCTGCCCTGTGCACTTACTATCGCCTCACAATCGCCTGAGCTTTGTCAATTGGTAGTAGATGCGGCACATAGTGCCAGTTTGCGGATTTATTCCAGCGATGATGTAATCGGGGTCGAAGTCGGTGGTGCGGTCAAAAACATACTGGCAATTGCCACCGGTGTCGCGGATGGCTTAGGCTTAGGTCTGAATGCACGCGCAGCCTTAATGACTCGCGGTCTGGCAGAAATCAGCCGGCTTTGTACCGCACTAGGTGGAAAACTGGAAACCTTAATGGGGCTCACAGGCGTTGGTGATTTGATTTTAACCTGCACTGGAAATTTGTCGCGTAACCGCAGAGTAGGTCTGGCGCTCGCCGAAGGTAAATCTTTAGATACGATCATCCAAGAATTAGGACATGTAGCGGAAGGTGTGCGCTGCGCTCAAGCTGTACGCGCTCTGGCGCATGAACTGAAAGTGGAAATGCCAATTACCGATGCGGTTGCTGGTGTGCTATTTGACAATGTGACGACCTCCGACATGATAGAGCGCTTACTGTCGCGCAATGCCAAGGTTGAATCAATTTGAATCAATATAAGGGATAGTCGTTACCGATCACCCGAGAGATTACCATTTCGGGTACATTTTTCTCACGCAGAAAAGCAATCGCTTTTAGACCACCAAAAGATTCTGCATAGGTCATCCCGAGATCAACCAACATCCGTGTCAAAAGGTCACGACGCCGCAAGGGTTTTCTGAACTTATTCAAACATTTACGTTTTCTACAGCCTGGCATGTCAGACTCCGGTCTTTGAAATAGCATTGCGGTTGGGCAATATCTGAACGAAGTTTAATCCCCTTCGCCTTCAATTGCCAATTTTTTTAATGCTTGTTTCTGTGCTTGTCGCAAAGCTGCACTGTTTTTCTGATGGCTGCCAGCACCACCACGCTTAGCTAGTGCAGCAACAGGGTTACGCGGTTTCACTTGCGCAGGGTCAAGACGAAACACGAGTTTTTGTCGCGTGCCTAAAGTCTTATTCGCCACCCTGCTCTCCCATCTTCAATAATTCTGCACTACAAAACGTAACGCGATAAGTCTTCATTGACCGATAAAGCTTGCAAACGTTGCTCCACATAAGCTGCATCGATCACGACCGTTTTACCACTGTTTTGATGGGCATCAAACGAGATTTCTTCCAACAGTTTTTCCATCACCGTGTACAGACGACGGGCACCGATGTTTTCTGTGGTTTCATTCACGGAATAGGCGATCCCTGCGAGGCGCTGTACACCTTCTGGCAGAAACTCTATCTTAACGCCTTCGGTTGCCAGCAAGGCTTCGTATTGACGCGTTAAGCAGGCGTCAGTACTAGTTAAGATACATTCAAAATCTGCAATTGATAGCGATTCTAATTCCACCCGAATCGGAAAGCGGCCTTGCAGCTCGGGAATCAAATCTGATGGCTTAGCAAAATGAAATGCCCCTGACGCGATGAACAAAATATGATCGGTTTTGATCATACCAAACTTGGTGTTGACAGTTGTACCTTCTACCAACGGTAATAAATCGCGTTGCACGCCAGCGCGTGATACTTCAGCACCGCCAGCTTCAGAACGGGAAGCAATCTTATCGATTTCATCTAAAAAAACGATGCCGTTTTGCTCGACGTTTTTAATCGCATCTTGCTTGAGCTCGTCGTCATTGATCAGTTTGGCCGCTTCCTCGTCTATCATCAACTTCAGAGCATCTTTGATTTTCAGACGACGGGATTTCTTACGGCCACTACCAACACCAGAAAACATCGCCTTAATCTGATCCGTCATTTCTTCCATGCCTGGCGGTGCCATGATTTCCATCTGTGGCGCGGCTTCAGCCACATCAATCTCAATTTCTTTATCGTCCAGACCACCTTCGCGCAGACGTTTTCTGAAAGTCTGACGCGTCGCATTATCGGCACTTGAACTATCGGTATTCGCTTCCTGACCTATGCCAAAATCACGTGCTGGTGGCAATAAGACATCTAAGATTCTATCTTCCGCCGCATCTTCGGCACGGGCACGCACTTTGCGCATGGCGGATTCGCGCGTTTGCTTAATACCAATATCAACCAAATCACGAATGATGGTATCCACATCACGCCCGACATAGCCGACTTCGGTAAACTTAGTCGCTTCTATTTTGATAAACGGCGCATCAGCTAGCTTCGCCAGGCGACGTGCAATCTCGGTCTTACCAACACCAGTTGGCCCTATCATCAAAATATTTTTGGGAGTAATCTCGTGACGTAAAGGCTCCGCCACTTGCTGACGACGCCAGCGATTGCGCAAAGCAATCGCCACTGCGCGCTTAGCTTTATCTTGACCGACGACATGTTTATCTAATTCGGAAACAATTTCCTGAGGAGTCATATTCATTTTTTCATCTCTTTAGCGAAACTAACAGTGGCCGCGCATTCATCTGCGCAGGCTTAGCACTATTTAGCTTATTCCAAGGTTTCGATCGTATGGGACAGATTCGTGTAGATACAGAGTTCGCCAGCAATCGTGAGCGATTTTTTTACAATATCTACAGGCGACAAGTCCGTATTTTGATAAAGTGCAATGGCGGCCGATTGCGCAAAAGTACCGCCGGAACCAATCGCACCGATGCCGTCATTCGGTTCTAATACATCGCCGTTTCCGGTAATGACCAAGGTAGTATCTTTATCCGCCACCAATAGCATCGCTTCTAAGCGGCGTAGCATACGATCCGTACGCCAGTCTTTTGCAAGCTCCACCGACGCACGCATTAAATGCCCCTGATGCTTTTCTAACTTAGACTCAAAGCGCTCTATCAAGGTAAAGGCATCCGCTGTGCCACCTGCAAATCCTGCCAACACCTTATTGTGATACAGCTTACGCACTTTACGTGCCGTACCCTTCATGACGATATTGCCTAAAGTGACTTGACCATCACCACCCAATGCCACCACATTACCTCTGCGTACAGTCAGAATCGTGGTGCCGTGAAATTGTTCCATAATGTCCTCATTGAATTTCCGCCTATACAAAAGCATAGGCGATAGCGGCTATCAGCGTAAGGCAGACGCGCTCAGAAAAAGAAAATGGGGTGTATTTCGCCAATTGCAAGACTGGCGTCGTTAAGCGATTTAAGATTGCTTGCGCGGAAAGATAGCGGCAACATTTTTTAAGCCCATGGCATTAAATAAATGCATCACCAAATAATTCACTTCATGAAATTGTACTGACTTGCCTTTAGTGCCTGAAATCGGCACCAAACCATTCAATAGCTGCGCCGAAGCGCCAAATTCAACTCGCTCCAGTTGTGAGCAATCGAGTATGACCAGATCGTGGTTTTTAGCATGTGCGGCAATTTGTTTGACCAGTGCTTCCGTACTTCCTTCTATCGTTTTCGGCATCATAAAACGATCAGAATTCTCGTCGGCAGGAATAGCTTCGGCAACGGCGGTTGTCACCTTACTGGTCGGCGCTTCGAAGGCTGGCGGCGACACTTCGAAGGTCACACAATAGTCGATACTGGCCTCTTCAAATACTTCTTTCAACTGCAGTAATTGCAAGACTTCTAGTAGCAATAACCACGGCGCTTCAGTTTCATCGCGTCGCCCAACTTCGAGTATTGAGCGTATTTGTTCGGTGAGATTTTGTGCCGCAACCAACACCAAATCATGTTTGGTTTTTTTCAAATTACGCATGGCGCGCAAGAGCAAACCACAACCGACCGGGTCGACCGTTTTCACACGACCAAAATCCAATTTTAAGACTTTACTGCTATCACTGAGATTATTCAGTTTTTGCAGTAACTTAATGATTTCACCATCGAGCTTAGAAGGAAAGACCAGACCTGGAATCGCACTTTCGTCTTTGCTTTCAGGAGCATCAATATTCGTTTCTGAATTATGCCAAACTGGTGGAGAAGTTTCGTATTTGCCGGCGTAGTCTAAGGACAGGCTTTCAAATGCGTATTGATTCTTTTCAATCTGGTAGAGATCAAATAACATGAACCAAGCGAGAGTTGCCGCATTGCCTAAATTATCCAGATCTATCGCACTACGCAACATGTGCTCGGCAACCTTGACCTGGCCAGTAGCAAAAAGAATGGCAGCTTCTTCCAGCAAAGGTACAGATTCCGTCTGCGCCATGGTTGCGGGATTTAACTCGGTATGGCCCAGCAATAACTCAGTGGTCGGTAAATTTAATGCCACCGTACTTTGGAAGTCAGTGGCGATAAAATCGCTATGAAATTGATTCGGGCCGGTGCGGGTCAAGGGGCCGTCAGTGTTCATTTTCGACGATAGGGACTTTGGTCGTCCCATATCGCGGGACATTTCAAATTCTATCGCATCAATCTTTCTTTCAGTCGCGCGCGCAATATGCTTTTTCTCGGTCAAAGAATGTGTCAAAGCCTCGTCATCTTGGACTTGTCCAATGACGGTGTTTTGTTTCTTGACTCGAGTTTTCTTGGAAACCGGCTTTTCAGAGCTACTAGGCTCTTCTCGATCTGGTTTCTTTCCGAAAAGCTTAAAAATCCCCACGGCAACCTAACTTTAGTTTTGAAAATGTCAAACAATAATCAACTGCTTCAATATATTTGAATTTAGATTTTCATCTGTATTCTAAGTATAGACGGAAATCTGATAATTTTGCTCATAAAAGACAGGAATCATTTCCGCGCGTAGTGGAAAATTTTAGCATTAGTACTTGATAGCAACTAGTCGCCATCAAGTATTTTTTGGTTCTTCGGCGAAAATTCTCTCAATTGTGTCTAAATCGATTCCATTTAATCAATTAAATATTCATTTGAGCATCCCAGATCAGTTTAGCAAAGATCATGGGTAACAAATCTATTTCACAATATTTTGCGTTTATCCACTTAATACAGATTAAAGATCCATCGCAAATTGACTTAAAAATTCGCTCTGACACCACAAATAAAACCACGCATCGGTTGCGGTACGGTTTCCTTTAGCACGGAAGTCGCTAAACGAATATCTTGATTGAGCAAATTTTTGATTTGAGCAAACCAAGTCAATTGCGCATTCATGTACGGATGCGTATAAGTGATATTGACGTCTACTTTAGTGAAAGATGGCGTGACAAAAGTTTCTGAGCTGGCCAATCGATCTTGTTTTTGGGCATGCAATACACTCACCGCATTACGCCACGCTCCGCTGCGGTAACCGAGATCGAGACCGATACGGTTCGCGGCTTGCAAAGGTAGATTGCCGCGCTGCTTTAAAGTGCCATGTGAAGTATCTGCAAAAGCGCGGATAGAGATTCCTTCGCCAATTTGATTATAAGCAATCTCAGCTTCGCCACCACGTATGGTCGCCGCAGCTTGTTTCCAATAGCGTTGAGTAAATTCGCCGGTGACATCGTGCTCACCCTCTTCATTCACACGCAATCCATCAATTTCACCAAACACATAATTGTCGACTTGATTAATGAAGCCATTCACCTTCCAACGTACTAGGCCTACGGTTTTTTGCATGCTCAATTCCAGATTGCGTGATTTTTCACTCTGCAAATGCTGGTTACCAATATCAAAAGTCAAGGTCGATTCATGCGGCCCCTTCGAATACAATTCTTCCGTGGTGGGCGCACGCTCGGCGGTCGACAAACTAGTCACGATAGCGTAACCATCGATCACAGGAATTAAACCGCCGACCGAAAATGAATGCAGATTAAAACTACGTTCTGGTAAATTGAAAGAGGCTTTTGGTTGTCGCTGTACATTTTCTATCCGTGCGCCAGCACTCAAAGCCACGCTACCAAAAGTCTTTTGTTCTACCAAAAATACGGCATTCGATACGCTACGCGTCACCGGCACAGTATCTGCTCGACCAGTCGCAGCAGCTAAGGCAGAAAAATTAGAGTTCTCAGTTTGCACGCCGATATTGCCTTCCCATCCTTGCCAATTGCTATGGGATAAACCAGTGCGAGTTTCCAGGGTGCGATTTTTAAAGTTGGTCGCAGGCGTGCCGTCGCGCAATTTTTCTACGTGCTGATAATCCGTAGAGCCCAATTTGAAAGTTAGCGCATCAAAAGCTAAGAAAGGGCGCTGGACGGCAGCATCCAAATCAAAGCGAGTTTGATCTAAATCGATGAAAGACATTTCTTCGGTCGGGATACCATAACGGTCCGCCATACTTTGCACCGAAGCACCAATGTGTCCCCATGATTGAATCAGACTAGCACCAAAACCCAGGCTATGTTCATGTGTAAAACTATTCGGCAAGCGCCCTTTGATGTCACCATCACCATGGACATTCGCATTGCCAGGAATTTTGTAATCCCCTGTGTTGCGACTATTTCCGTCTAAATGCAGGGCGATGTCATTTAACGAACCATCAAGGAAGAATGAACCGCCTTTTTCTGCATTTACTCCTGCGTATTTAACTTCAAATTCACCATTAAGTTGTTTGCTCAAGGTCAACGGAATCCGTCCATCCACCACATTCACCAAGCCACCAATTGCGCCACTGCCATATAACAAAGCCGCCGGGCCACGCAAAATTTCGATTTGTTGAGAACTCGCCGTTTCACTGGCCACCGCATGATCATTCGACAAGCCAGAAACGTCGGCCACCGTCATACCGTTTTGCAGAATCTTTACGCGCGGACCTTCCAGCCCACGGATGATAGGACGAGATGCACCAGCACCAAAACCAGAGGCGCTAACGCCAAGTTCACTACCCAAAGTCTCTCCCAAAGAGCTGCCAATTTTGGAGCGCAATTCAGATCCGGACAAAATTTTTGTCGGACTAAGAATTTGCATACTTTCTTCTTTTCCCAAGGGGTTCGCGGAAACCGTTACGGTCGAGGTGGAAGACTGGGCAGGTGTCACGGATTGAGCAGATGCAACACATGGCGCAAATGCGGCGCAAATAGCCGCGGCTAAAATAGTAGGTTGTAAAGACATGATTCATTCCTGAAAAACACATAGCAAAGAGCATCGCGATAGCGACGTAGATTAATGCAATGGCAGTGACCCGAGATGAGCTTCAGTGGACTGCGGTGTTTTTCAGAATGGTGGGGCGCGACTTAAAAAATAGACGCTGAGAGAAGCAAACCAAGGAAGAATACTAACTTGAACCGACGGCAAATCAGTAAATACGGCGGGAACTTCTAAGGCGATGCTATGTTGTAAACCGTCTGCAATGCTGGCGGCGTCAAACAAAATACAAGAATGTATGCTCGATTCATTCGCATTGCTGAGTTTTTGTATGCCGAGGTAATTTTCACCATCGGAAGCCAAGGTCATCACTTCACCAGAAATCGTGGTGATATGCGACATCCTATGTGCGAATCCCAGCCATTGCGCCGACAATAGAACAACCAGCATAGTCCATAACAGAACTATGGCTTTGAGGCGCCTATTGTTAAACGACAAATTTGACATGCTGATGGGATACCTTTTTGAATACCTTTTTGAGCACTCTTAACAATGATTCACACGGCATATGTAATGTGCATTTGATAAAAACCAAGATCTTGCCATTACTCTGACCACGCAAATGCAACAAAGTTGCAGGCTATCATCATAAAAAATGCGCAGAGAAGTCTGCGCATTTTTCTACGACGATGGCCGAAAACCTGATTAGTCTCCGTACAGCTTTTGCTTTAGTTCACGACGCTGCTGTGCTTCTAAAGACAAAGTTGCCGTTGGACGCGCCATTAAACGCGGCACGCCAATAGGCTCACCAGTTTCCTCGCACCAACCGTAATCACCCGCATCAATCGCGGCAATCGATTGCTGCACTTTGCGCAATAACTTACGTTCACGATCACGGGTGCGCAATTCTAAAGAATGTTCTTCTTCAATGGTCGCGCGATCTGCTGGATCTGGAACCAAGACGGTTTCACGCAAATGCTCAGTCGTTTCGTCGGCATTCTTCAACAAATCTTTTTCAAGTTGTTGCAGACGGGCTTTGAAAAACGCCAATTGTGCGTCATTCATATAGTCCTTCTCACCCATCTTCAAAATTTCTTCTTCGGTGAGGAGAGCTGCAGGTGCACTAGCTGGTGCAGTTGATTTAGATGATTTAGTTGCCACTTCGCTTACTTTCGATACAACAGGTTAATATACGCAAGTGCGGTTGAACACTCTTCTTATTGAAATGCCATTCCCACACTTCCCCTCAAGGACAAGTATATAGCGCGCTTGTTCCGCATACAAATCTATTCAACTGAGACAGTTGGTCAAAACTTTGGACTTGCGCAAAATTGCGCTGACTAGAGCCTGCCCTCGAATGCTTAAATCGGGGGCACGGAGCCGATGACAGTACAATTGTACGGCAAGGCGAACGCAACGACGCCAGCGTCTGTTTTGCGTAAGTCCTAACCTGTTTCAATTCAATAGGGCGCTAGTTTATACCAAACATTGCTCTAAACCTTGAATAAAAATCTCTTTCGGTAAATTTTTACCAATAAAGACCATTTTGCTTTCTTTGATTTCATTTTCAGCCCATTTTCCTCCTATGTCAGTGCCCATAATCTGGTGCACTCCCTGGAAAATGACTTTGCGGTCGGCGTGTTCCATATACAACACTCCCTTATAACGGAGCATGCGCGGACCATAAACTTGTACCAATCCACCTAGAAAATAATCTAATTTTTCGGTATTGAATGGCTTTGTCGTTTTATACACAAATGCAGCAATATCATCGCTGTGATGGGCATGATGATGATCTACATGCTCATGATGCTCATGATGTGCATGATGTTCATGACTACAATGCTCATCACAATCTCCATGCTCATGGTCGTGCACATGTGCCTGCTCTTCCGCCGCCAGAAAATCAGGATCAAGTTCTAATTTAGCATTCAGATTAAAACCTTTCAGATCCAAAACTTCTGCAATCGCGACTTTGCCAAAATCTACCGCAGCGATGGATGCGCGTGGATTAATCTTAATCAGGCGCTGTTTCAATGCTGCGATTTCTTCTGCACTGACTAGGTCGGCTTTCGACAATAAAATTTTGTCGGCAAATCCCACCTGACGCTGTGCTTCTTCGTGTTCATCAAGTTGCGTCATCGCATGTTTGGCATCGACCACCGTCACCACGGCATCGAGCATGTAATGCAAGCCGACTTCTTCATCTACAAAAAAAGTCTGTGCCACCGGGCCAGGATTCGCTAAGCCAGTAGTTTCAATAATCACCCGGTCAAAATGAAATTCGCCCGCTAGTTTTTTTTGCATCAGCGTATTTAAGGCAATGATCAAATCGCCGCGTACCGTGCAACAAATGCAGCCATTATTCATTTCTATGATCTGTTCATTGCTGTCTTGAACCAAGATCTCGTTATCGATATTTTCCTGACCGAATTCGTTTTCGATCACAGCGATTTTATAGCCGTGCTGCTCTTGCAAAATACGATTCAATAAAGTGGTTTTGCCTGCGCCAAGAAAGCCAGTCAAAATCGTGGTGGGAATTAATGCCATGATGAAATCAGTCGTGAAAAGTAAATAGAAATTTTGTAGAAGTGCTACTGACAACGTTCACACCAGCCTTTAATCGTGACTTCGATCGCATGGCTCTGAAAACCTTTAGCAGCAGTCGCATCCAATGTGGCTTGTAACTGATCACGCAAGGTATGCCCGGCGTCCGGTTGTTCTAAGCAAAAAACCTTGGCACAACGCGTACATTGAAAATGTCCATGCTGATGTTGAGCGATCTTATCCACACTACTTGCAAGCTGCGCAGGTTCATGCCCGGTACTAAATCGAAATACACGGTCGTCCCCGGTGATCTTATGCGCCAGCCCCGCATCAGCCAAACAATCGAGCGCTCTATACAAAGTCACTCTATCCATGGCGGGCAAAGCATCTTGCATTTCAGTGTGTGACAAAGCTCTTTGCTGTGCCAGCAATACACTCAATACCTCTTTGCGCGCCTGCGTCACCCGCACTTGTGCTTGCCTGAGTTTGGCCTCAGCCAACACTAACATGGTCGCGGATACCATCGGCGACGAAGACGAAATCGGGATGTTCATTAGGCAAAAAATGGGGAATACCAAGATCTCTATTATGCCTTGATTGCAATTGAGTTGCAAAAACTAAGTCCCCGTGGAATTCTTCTACCCGCGGACCTTACTTCGAGAGCGCGAAGCCCCCGTATAATACGTCCGGCAAAAACATCAGCAGATAAATGACAACTTTGCATAGCATTCAGATTGAGCAAGTCATCGATGATTAGTTTAGAGACCTCTGCACAACCGTCGCGAGCGGTCGAAGTTTGAATCAAAAAGCGCACCTGTGCTAGAGCACAGCGACGCATTTGCAAATAGCAGATTCAAAATTCGGCCGCGCAGTACGCAGTAGGTTGGGCAGAGGTCTCGTTTAGTTAATAGTCAGTAATAGCACGAATACAAGACAGGAATACAGAATTGGCAAAGTTATATTTTCGATATTCGGCGATGAACGCCGGTAAATCTACGGCACTACTGCAAGTCGCTCATAACTACGAAGAACAAGGACAAAGCGTTTGCTTATACACCGCTGCCATCGACAATCGCTATGGCACAGGCAAAATCACATCGCGCCTTGGTCCGCAACGCGGAGCCGCAACTTTTGATGCAGGCTTTGATTTTTTCACCGATGCTCCCACCGTCAATTGCATTCTGGTCGATGAAGCCCAGTTTTTATCGCCTGAGCAAGTCAAGCAATTGCACCGACTCGCACACGTCAGGGGCATACCGGTGATTTGCTACGGCTTGCGCAGCGATTTTCTGGGTGAGCCTTTCCGCGGCTCGGGCTATCTGATGACACTGGCCGACACCATAGAAGAACTAAAAAACATCTGCACCTGCGGCAAGAAAGCCACGATGAATATTCGCGTCGATGCCCAAGGCAAACGCATGACCGCTGGCGAACAAATTGATATCGGTGGGAATGAACGCTATCAGCACGTTTGTGGACGGTGTTTTTATCAGTAAAAGTAGCCAAAAAGCCTGGAATAGACAATAAGGGCACACCCCGTGTACTGCGGTCTAAACACCGGGCATTTCTCAGTGACTAGCAGAACGTGGGAGACGTAGACAGGTCTTCAATGTGCCTACGCACTAGTTGACTTATTTTTTCCCACCAAACCCTCCAAACGCACATTTCAATCGCAGAAATGTGCGCTTCATCGGATACAGACGATGCCAATAGATAATGAAATGTTAAGGTGATATTTCATTAACTCTAAATCAGCCGCAGCCAACTATGTGCGTCAAAACTTCTCCATGAAAATATCATCTTTTAGATTCACAAAAAAACGGATATTCCAACTACTGTTGGTGAGCGCTATAGGGGTAGCAATATCGATGACCGCGTGTCAAACGACTCCAAGCTTAGCAGGCTCGGTCACCGAAACTTTTCAAGG
Source organism: Affinundibacterium flavidum (assembly GCF_014284175.1). GTDB lineage: Bacteria > Pseudomonadota > Gammaproteobacteria > Burkholderiales > Burkholderiaceae_D > Undibacterium > Undibacterium flavidum. Next base: position 73,817 of record NZ_JACOGA010000016.1, on the reverse strand, counting down.
GCGTCAGGTCGAGGCTTTTACACAGGTACGACCAAATTCCAAAGCCGTCGTCGTTTTTGAAAATGGCGCGAAAGAGACCATCAACAAATGGGACAAGGTGCTCAGTGAAGTCAGCCAAGATAGCACGGTATTTGCCTATAATCGCCCCGGCTATGGGAAAAGTGATAAAACCAATTCACCGCGTGATGGTCAGACAATTGTCGCTGAGTTACATCAGATGCTGCAGCACCGTAATCTCAAACCGCCCTACATCTTAGTGGGTCATTCTATGGGCGGTTTATACATGCAATTGTTCGCAAAAACCTATCCCGATGAAGTACAAGGAATCGTTATGGTAGATGCCTTGTATCCCAAAATTATCAAAAAACCGGAAGACTTTCCTTGGCTAACTCGGGTAGGAAAAAGTCTCTTCTTGAACAGCACACTGCAAAGTGAGATCGATCAAATTCATACGACGGGTGAACAAGTGCTCGCTCTACCCAGCATCGATAGCAAACCCATGATACGCCTGATCAATGTACCCAAATCAGCGACTGCGATTGCGGTTGATTTTGGGGTAGTCAATGATGACCCGCAAACGATTAGTTTCGCCCGCAACTTATATCCAAATGCAAAACTGGTCATCGCGGATTCTGACCATGCTATACAGACCGCCAATCCAGAACTAGTCGTAGCAGCAATTCGCGAAATGCAAAAAGTTACGCCAACAATTGCGCCGCCACATCGTAGCGAATAAAAAATGCTACCTAGGGTGGAAACACAAAATTTTCCATCCTAGTTGAGTACCCGCAATTACGCGAATTTATTAACGTTCACGTCCATTAAATTCTTGCACCGTCAAACTGGATAAATCCAGATCGTCGATACAACGCACATTTATCGCGGCCATCTGTTGTCCATCGGGAGCAGCTGCTTCACCATAAGGATGAATGCCACAAGTTGGACAGAAATGATGTTGTATCACATGCTTATTGAAGGTGTAGGTGCGCATCGCCTCCACTGGTGTCAACAAAGTCATGGCTTGGGTGGGAACGAACCACATCAATGCACCTTTACGTTGGCACAGTGAACAATTACACGACATGACATTCGTCAAATCGCCTTCTACCTCGAAGGCTATTTGTCCACAGTGGCAGCTTCCTTGATATTTCATTATAGGTTTCCTATCCGTATCGTTGATTAAGCTCTGATTCGCTCTGATTCGCTCTGATTCGCTCTGATTCGCTTTGACTAGCTCTGATTAAGCATGAATTAAGTATTGATCTTCTGAGCCAGAGACTCAAGAATTTCTGTCCATCCACCTATATGCCCGTTGCGAGCCGCCTCTGGCAAACGTTCGTGCGTCACAACCACTTCAGTGGCGTCGCCCTCTGCATAAAAATCCACAGTGACGAGTGAATCATGGTTCCCTGCATGAGGTGAATTCCACGTAAATACAAGCTGACGTGGTGCATCAATAATCTGATAAACGCCAGTATGCGGAACCGGTCCAGATGCCACATGCATGATAATCTCAAATGCACCGCCGACGCACGCGTCAACTTTGATATCCGAAAGTTGTGTACTACTCGAACAAGGGCGCATCCATTGTGCTAAAAATTCCGGATTAAGCCAAGCCTCAAATACTTGCTGCGCTGGAGCTGCGATCTTGCGTTTGACGGTGATACTGGGAACATTGGCCGTGGCAGTCATGTTTTGTTTCCTTTCTTAGCGCGAATCTGCTGTTGGGTGAAGAAACTATCGAGAGACGCCAGCCTGTCTTGCCAGAACTGGCGGTAATAATCAATCCATTCCGCTGCACTTGTCATCGCCTCCGCATTAAGCGACAGCACATGATCTCGCCCTTGCACAGTTCGACGCACAAGCTCTGCACGTTCCAGAATTTTGATGTGCTTAGAAACCGCATTAAGCGACATCGGAAAATCGCCAGCAATTTCCGTCACCCGCGCATCAGACAAAGCCAGTCGCGCCAAAATAGCTCGCCGCGTTGGGTCTGCCATGGCAGTGAAAGAAGCGTCAAGCCAAGCATCGTCTTGCGAATTAAGGGATGTCGTTTTATATTCAACCATAAAGTTGAATGTAAAAGATAGCTAGAGCAAAGTCAAGCACATTAAAAGTCATTGGGTAGTCATTAAGTAGTCATTGAGCAATCTTAAACAATCATTAAGCAATGCATTAAGTAACATTAAGCATTTATTGCGCAGGCTGAGAACGACTTGACAGCCCATCGTGCCAAGCTGCCACACAGATAATCAAATGCATCCAAAGACGAATTTGAGCGGTCAAGGGAGTAATCTAGGATAATGGCGGCTAATTCACTGTTAACGCTATTTTGGCCGTCTTTTTGGAACACTCTCATGGAAATTAAAGTCAACTTTCTCGATAAGCTTCGCCTCGAAGCCAAATTCGATGATTTCACGGTGATCGCTGATCAGCCTATACGTTATAAAGGCGATGGTTCTGCACCGGGGCCGTTTGATTATTTCTTGGCATCTTCGGCTTTATGCGCGGCTTACTTTGTGAAGTTGTACTGCAATACGCGCAATATCCCCACCGAGAATATTCGTCTTTCGCAAAACAATATCGTTGACCCGGAAAACCGTTACGCACAAATTTTTAAAATCCAAGTTGAATTACCCGCCGATATTTCAGCCAAAGACCGCGAAGGTATTTTGCGTTCTATCGATCGCTGCACCGTCAAAAAAGTCGTGCAGGCAGGGCCTGAATTTATCATCGAAGAAGTCGACAATCTCGATGCAGATGCGCAAGCCTTGCTGACCTTAAATCCAGATGCGGATGCCGCGACTTATATCCTTGGCAAAGATTTGCCCTTAGAACAAACCATTGCGAATATGTCGGGCTTGTTAGCGGGTCTTGGCATCAAAATTGAAATCGCCTCGTGGCGTAATATCATCCCGAATGTGTGGTCGCTACATATTCGCGATGCGCATTCTCCTATGTGTTTTACCAATGGCAAAGGCGCAACCAAAGAAAGCGCTTTAGCCTCCGCCTTGGGCGAGTATATTGAACGCCTCAGCAACAACCACTTTTACGCTGGTTCATTTTGGGGTGAAGACATCGCCAATGCCGAGTTCGTGCATTATCCGAACGAGAAGTGGTTTAAGGCGGGAAAAAAAGATGCGCTGCCTAAAGAAATTCTGGATGAATACTGCCTGGAGATTTACAACCCCGACAATGAGTTACGTGGCTCGCATCTGATCGACACCAATTCAGGGAATACCGAACGCGGTATTTGTTCATTACCCTTCGTGCGGCAATCTGATAATGAAGTCGTGTACTTCCCATCCAATTTAGTCGAAAACCTATTCGCCAGCAATGGCATGAGTGCCGGCAATACGCTGGTCGAAGCGCAGGTGCAATGTCTGTCAGAGATTTTTGAGCGTGCCGTCAAACGTGAAATTCTCGAAGGCGAAATCGCTCTGCCAGATGTACCGCCAGACGTGTTGGCGAAATATCCTGGCATTTTGGCAGGCATACAAGGCTTGGAAGAGCAAGGTTTCCCAGTGCTAGTGAAAGACGCCTCACTCGGTGGGCAATACCCAGTGATGTGCGTGACCTTAATGAACCCACGTACAGGCGGCGTATTTGCCTCATTTGGTGCGCATCCTAGTTTAGAAGTCGCCTTGGAACGCAGCTTGACTGAGCTATTGCAAGGTCGCAGTTTTGAAGGTCTCAACGATTTGCCACAACCGACTTTTGTCAGCAATGCCGTCACCGAGCCGAACAATTTTGTTGAACATTTTATTGATTCCAGCGGTGTAGTGTCGTGGCGCTTTTTCAGCTCAAAGTCTGATTACGAATTTGTGGAATGGGATTTCTCAGGACAAGGCGCAAATTCAAACGCCGACGAAGCTGCCACACTATTTGGTATCCTCACCGAGATGGGCAAAGAAGTGTACCAAGCGGTCTACGACCAACTCGGCGCGACCGCTTGCCGCATCTTGGTGCCGGGCTATTCTGAAGTGTATCCAGTTGAAGATCTGGTCTGGGATAACACCAACAAAGCCTTGCTGTTCCGCACTGACATTTTAAATTTGCACCGGCTCGACGATGACGCGCTAGAAGCCTTGCTAGACCGTTTGGAAAATAACGAACTAGACGATTACAGTGACATCGCCACCTTGATCGGCATAGAATTTGACGAGAACACCGTGTGGGGACAGCTCACTGTACTCGAATTGAAGCTGCTCATCCATCTGGCTTTAGAACAACTTGAAGACGCGCAAGATCTGGTGCAAGCCTTCCTCCAATACAACGACAACAGCGTCGAGCGCGGCTTATTTTATCAAGCATTAAACGTCGTCCTCGAAGTCACGCTTGATGAGGACTTGGGATTAGAAAATTACGAAACCAATTTCCGTCGCATGTTTGGCAATGAGCGTATGGATGCAGTGCTGGGATCGGTCGATGGTAGTGTTCGCTTTTACGGATTGACACCAACTAGTACAAAACTCGAAGGCTTGGATAGACATCAGCGTTTGATTGATAGTTATAAAAAATTGCATGTGGCGCGCGGGAAAGCACTCGTCAAGTAAGTCAAAAATGTATCGAAGCGCAATCGACTAATTTACAGTGCGGATTGCGCCCGTCCTACACAGGCATCAAAGCACTAAGCCATAAAAGAACTTCAGCGAATGTAAGCCTCACTATGCGCAAAATCACTGTTATCCTTGTTTTCTTTTGCATCATTGACGTCATCGTTCTACAGCAAAAAAGTCGTACCAGAACGAAAATAGTCACTGCAGTAAGCGCAAGTTCAATCCCTGAAGTGCCTGCCTTTGTTGCTACGCACAGGCCTGGGTTACTCAGCGTTGCAAACGACCATATCGTATTTTTGAGTGAAGAAGATAAGGTATATGGCTGGGGAAATAATAGTGAGCGACAACTTGGTGCGGACTACCATGGCGATCTGCCAGGTGCGATTCCTTTAGGCAATCCAGATCACGTGCTAGCAGTTCATACGGGTAGTACTGCCTCCTATCTCATTACCGAAGATGCGCAATTGTGGCGACGTGGTTTTGCCGATGTTGAAAATCATCTCACAACAAAATTTGGCGAATATCTGCCAATCTTTAATGGCAAGCGTTGGCGCAAGGTGGAAGAACACTGGGGACTAGTCACCGGTATCGATAGTAACGGGCAACTATGGGCATGGCGAGACGCTGATTTCTTTAACGGCAATTTGGATGCGCAAGGTAAACGCGAAGCTTTCGCGGTTGAACTAAAGGCGATGAGTGTCGCCCGTGATTGGCTTGACTTTTGTGTCGGCGAAGGTTTGCTGAAGGGGAAGCGATGGACACGGGCAATTATCCGATGGCAAAATCGTCGAAGTTATGCTGCTGCCGACCATGATCAACGGACCGAAAAATGGCAAGATCAGTAAGTAAGAAAAATACAAAGGCTTATTCTTGAATGGCGAATGAAATGAATGATCCTTCAGTTGACATAAAAATTGCAGTGAAAAATGCCGCGATGTCGATGCCGAACATCTTGCTGCCTTTGAGCATGAGTCTCGGTGCGGCAGTCATTTTTATGTTGTGCTCATTTGCGTTTTATTGGCCAAGTCCTGAGATCGCTTTTCGTACAGATGATTCTCCAGTTGCGTGGTTATCTAGCGCACAGCTTTGGGCGATGGCGATACTACTGCTACGCTTATGGCAAGAAAAAGCGTTGCCACGCTTGATGTGCATCTGGCTCTGTCTTGCGATGCTGGGTATGGCATTTGATGAGCAGTTTATGCTGCACGAGCATTGGAAATACCATTGCGTGGAATGGATGGCTGCATGTTCCTATAATTGGATGAAAGAATTACCCATGCTTTTGGTCGGCCTCGGTGGCGGTGTCACTGGATTGATATTACATCGCTACTTCAAACATAAGAATCAACGGCGATTGTTATGGAGCGCAATTGCCGTGGGCATTTTTGCCTTATATTTGCGTTTCATGCAGCAACCAGCAGACTTGCTGCCATATAAAGCAGCATTATTGGTATTGGCGGAAGCATTGTTTATGGGCTTACTATTTAGCTTACCGCATCAGCAAAAAAATTGATTCACCTAGAATAATTAAGTGCATTCACCATAGGAATCCCGTTCAAATGGATGCCAGACGCCGTTAATATTTATAAATATTTGTCGCAAAGTGAGCAATGGCGACGGACCCGAAATTTCCGGTTCTCCCCACATATCCCATTGCACAAAATCGGCGATGCCATCGCCATCTAAATCAACTTCATACACCACCACTTTTTTGATACCTCTTTGCTCTTCACCCTCTTTGAGCGAACGTGCTGGAGCTAGATAGGCACGCGAATTAATTTTGGCAGTTCTAAACGATAAGGGAGTAGCCGATTGAAACCACAGTAGCGCGTCTTTGACTTTAGGATAACCGGAAAGTAATTCCTTCCCATTTCTTTGATTTCGCAAACCTTCTTCGCAGCTTGCAGATGGACCAAACGGTTCTTCATCTATGCCTGGCAACCAACGGTAGACCGCGACTAAACCAGTGCGCCCGATCACATGTTCGTATACTGGTTTGTCCAGAGTTAAGGTGTAGCTTCCGATATCCCACGCACCTGTGTAACGATAGGTATCGTAGTCCAAAGCCCAGCGCGGTGATCCAGTCACGGAACCGCGCTCGACAATGCCAAATTTCGCGCTAATTTCTTCAATTTGAGTGTTGCCTGGCAACACTTTCTGAACATCCTTGAAGTAAGATACTTTTATCTTAGGCAGGCTCAATTTTGGAATTTCAGGTACCAGACAGTCATGGGCATAGATATAGCTGTAGGGATATTTTTCTGCATCGGGTGCACTCCAATCGTTCGAACTCCTTGTGAATTCATCTTTACTTGATCCAACCTGCCTGCGCTTAGCTTCTTGCATTTGTTCACAGCTAAACAAGGGAGCAAACGCGACTACTGGTGCAATAACGCCTTTGTTCATCATTTCTTTCATTGCTTCAAACTCAGGCACTGAATAACGTATCAACTTTGGAGGACGTTGTGGCTCTGGGCGATCTTGTACTGAACCATTTTCCAAGTTGAGCTGTTCTGGTTTGAGTAAATTCTCTTGAAAATATTTGCCGGCGTTAAAGAGCCCGCGCATTGATGGAGCAATCCAAAATGCGCGAGTAGGTGAATAATTTTTCGCTTTTTCTGGAGAGGAGTTCTCCGTGGCGACATCGGCAAATACCAAGACCTGATCTGCAAGAAATTTGCAGGGAATATAGCCATGTCCAGAAATCCCCCAACTAATTTCACAACTTTTGTCCTTTTGCGCAATCAAAAAGACCGGTGTATTTGTACTTAAATGGTCAATCACCTTTGCATTCATATCAGCGCTTTGCCGAATGTTTACCCAAGAACCCTGCACCCACATCTTCTTGGCATCTGCATGCGCTTGCGGCATACATGCTGCGGTAACAAGGAATGCGCATAACTGTTTGTGGAAACGATTAGATTTCATCAAAATAGCTCTAAAAAAAATGAAAGAGAAAGTTACGTGACTATACGTAACGCTATAAAAAACACAAGCTCTGTCTCCCTTTATTGAAACTTTTTCATTCGACTCGCTTTGCTGGTGGCAAAGGAAAAACTGCAGTGAGGAACTCAACAATCGACCAGGACTATCAGAATTCTATCTACTATTACTCGATGCAAAATTCGCTTATGATGGCAACTCGCAACTCCCAAATTTTTAACTCCACATCTTAATGACATCCTTCACCATTACCGGATTGACGACAGAAGGCGTCGATGAATTATTAGCGATTGCGACCATGCGCAAGTTTTCTCGCAACGCTATCATCGTCAGTGAAGGCGACGATTCAGACAGTGTTTATTTCATCGTCTCTGGCAGCGTTAAAGTTTTTTTATCCGATGAAGATGGCAACGAAGTCATCGTAGCGAACATCAAGGCAAATGACTACTTCGGCGAAATGGCCTTGGAGGAAGGCTATCGATCTGCTTCTGTCATGGCCGTGGAACCAGTTTCTTTAGCGATCGTCAGCATTGAAGATTTCAAAAATTTTCTTAGAACACATCCTGATTTTGTTTTCTCGCTGCTGTCCAAACTGATTCGGCGGACACGGGTGGTCACCAAAAATTTCAAGGGCATGGCACTGCTTGATGTGTATGGCAGACTTGCCGAATTATTGACAGAGCTTGCCGAACCTATCGACCAGCGTATGGTGATTCTCAATCCACTCACGCAACAAGAGATGGCGAATAGAATTGGATGTTCGCGAGAAATGGTGAGTAAAATTCTCAAGGACTTAAGCGTCGGTGGCTACCTAACATGTTCGCGACGTCAGATTGAAATCAAGCGACGTCTTCCAGCTTCTTGGTGACTCATACTCTGCAATCCACTATTGCTAAAACTGCGCTCAATATAGTGTTAGCAAGCCTCTTCCACTTTGTCTTCACGACATAATCGGTTTTTCAATATGCCTCTAGTCGGATAGGAAAAGCTGCGTTCAAAAATTACTCTTTTTTGCGAAAAAAACCATTTTGGTAATTTTTCACATATTTTTAGCGGAATGCCTCACAGAAACATTTTTAGGATTTTCGTACTATCTCTCTACGCGCTGTGAAACAAAAGCGCATTACTCAAATACTAGGTTAAAACATTGCGACAGCCACTGAGTAATTATCGAATAGCACTTACGTAAAAATCTTTTTAATCGTTTTTAGGAGCAACAAATAATGACGTCTATTTTCAAAAAACACATCGCATTTTCAGCACTCGCCCTGTCCGCTTTCTGCATCGGTACTGCTCAAGCAGAAAACTACCTCACGCATGCCAACTTCGCGGAGAAATTAATCAGCTTTGTGCAGCCGACAAATAATGTCTATGACAGTAACCCGACCATCGTGACTTGGGCAGGTATCAATGGCGCAGCCATCTATCAAAACCGTTCAACCTGTTCTCCTTTCGTCACCCGTGTCATCAAGACAGCTTATGACATTAGCGATACGACCTACAAGAACTGGTTTGATTCCACCAGCCCAAGTTCATCGCAATATCACGCCGCCATCGTGGCACAAAACCATTTTCAACGCGTCATGACAGTCGAAGGAATTCAACGTGGTGATCTGCTTTCCATCAACTATTTGCCCTGCGCGAATAAAGATACCACTGGCCATATGATGATAGCGATGTCTGGCGCAATCAAAAGAACGGTAGATACTGCACCGATTATTGCAGGCACAGAACAATACGACATTTCTATTGCTGACTCATCGAGTTCCTCTCACCAAGCAACTGACGCTAATGGAAAAATCTACAAGGATACGCGCGGCGAAGGAAGTGGCGCGGGCATGGGAACCCTACGTTTATACAAGGATAAGCAGACGGGTCAAATTGCTGGTTATACATGGACAGTATCATCCGCATCAGTTTTCTATAGCATCAATAGTTGCCGTGTAATTGCGGTTGGCCGTTTGCAATAAATCTTTAAATAATTAGCGAGGAAGTCGAAAATGAACGCCACATTTCATAAGAGCCTGGTATGGGTCATTGCATGTCTTACCGTATGTGCATTCAGCGCCTGTACTGTCGATACAAATAATTTGCCGGAACAAGTTCACTTGATCGAAGCTACGGCGAGTTCTACACCGGCCAGTTCAGCGTCTTCTTCGCGTTCAAATCAAGCTGCCCATCACAACAACCAAGGTTTAAGCGGATTTGTGCAAGTATGGTCTAGCACAAACCCCTCAACAAAAATGGGTGATGAAGGGCAGCAAATCAGCACTCAAACAAAGAATGCGGCTATCTACGCAAGCCAAGAATATGCACAATTGCGCGTCATTATGAATACCAACAACTATGAACGCGCAAAACAAATCGCATCAACACAGGCTTTGAAAACTCTTGTTGAACAAGAATATCGAATGCATCTGGAAATGCTCAACACAGAACAAATCACCGCTAAAGCTGATCAAGTCAGTGGAGCGAGAGAGCTATAATTTGCGCCGCGGCACTCAGCAGATCTCATCAAAGCTGAAGCCTAAATCAGCGCATCTCCATACAACATACGACGCATACACGCCATTTCTGAATTTACATGTTGAGCACTGTCAAGTTTGACATGTAAAACCTGACGAATAGCGATAATTTCTCGACCGAGTCGAACCTGCAGCTTTTCCACCAAATACCCATCCCAGTCGTATACCTGTCTTCGCCGTGCGCAAACTCATTGGCCTTCACGTCCGTCTCTTCTCTTGGCACGATGCTTGCTAAAAGTTAATTTCAGTTTCGCCACAAATTCTGTTCATGGACTTTCTCAGTGATCAAAACACTGATCAAAAAACTGAGCCGGACTGAGCTTGATGAGACTGGGCAATTTCCCCTATGTTTTCTCCATCTTTGTTCGTGATGTTCAACAAATTCAACTGTAATGCTTACTAAAGGAGACTTAAGAATGTCCATTCCGCAAAACCCTACCCCTCCATACCCAGAGTATTCCGACGCCGTGTTAACTGCGCCAGCAGACTACGGCATCCTGGAACAACTGATAGGCACGTGGGTCAACGTCAACCCAAACAACAATAATACTGGTTGGGGCTTACACACTACCTGCATGCCTTCACCTGGCACGAATACTGAGACTATTTTTGGTATCTTCCATTTTTTGTGCGAAGACTATACCGAAGAACTGACGTTCGCTCCGGTGTCTGGTGGCGTACGCAATCGTGGTGGCACGAATGAGCAATTTACTGGTGCGATTGAATACAAACAAAGCGTACAGCGCGTCAGTGATGGTGTCGGTATCCACGAAGAAGTCGGGATGTATTTGTGGCTGAACGAAATGTATAACCATGCAGCGACCGAAGAATCGGTCATTGAAGACAATGGCTATCCACTGATCTCGATTGGCGCGGGTGCAAACGGCCCTAACTTCGTACCACCGTATTCGATTGCGCGCAGTGGCACCATTCCACATGGTAGCTCGATTATGTTGACCGGCAGCTTTCAACAGGATGTCGCTGGTAAACCGCCATTCCCAACTGGCACAGAAAGCTGGACCCAACCATTCATTACTTCCTGGCCTGCGCTACAAGTTGCCAACGCACCCAATCTCGCGTCTTCACCACTGGCAATTTCACCGAGCATGGGCGCATCTGCATTGTTGACTCCGCCTGATGGCTCTACGCCAGTTCCACTCAATCTTGACGAGCCAGCACCAGCTTGGGCGTTTGACAAATCCTTGCCAGTGACGCAACCGGACAGCAATCTCACCTACTTCCAACGCATAGTCGCCGACCCACATTATCCGTATTCAGTACGTCCAGATTTGCGCTTACGGGATGCCATCAAAGATCAAAACATCAGCAAATACACTTTGATCCAATTGACCAGCAAACACGATGGCGGTCCTCAAGGTGGGATTTTGAATATTCCCTTCGTCAAAAAATTTGCCGATGTGACTGAGATGAGTTTGAACATGTGGCTGGAAACAGTGATCGAAGCCGACGGCACCGAAGTATTGCAACTGCAATATGAGCAAATCATCTTCTTTGAATTCATGGTGGGTTCTAATGGACAAACCACACGCTGGCCGCATATTCAGATTAATACGCTGAGGAAAAAGGCTAGCTGTTGAGTAAGAATATTGGCTCCTCTCGTATGCGAAATGCGAATTCACATATCCACAAAAATTGGATATGTGGTATTTCGAATAGTGCAGGTGACAATAATCGACATACCGGACTTGATCCGATATCAGGATAATTCAGCATTTCTACTTAAGCAAAAGAACCAAGAAACAAAAGGGGCAACATCAAGTACCTTGTACACAATGTTGCCCAATTGTTTCGCAGTTGTTTGGAGCAAAATCTACTGCTTTGCCACCTTAATATTCCAGCATTTTCTATTTTTTTGGCTGTAACTTAATCGCTTGTAATTTGCTGCTAGTCTCGCATTTTCTATCACTAGAATATATATCCATCCCGACCTTACCCTGCCATTGCCGAACAATTTTTCTCTCAATGGTCGCCGCCTCGGTATCCAAAAAAACTAACACTCGTATTTGTTCTTGCTGATTGAAAATTGTATTAATCCTTTGAATAAAATCAGGTACATAAACGATAAAGTCGAGCAAAAAAAACTCTGTTTCACCAAAAAACAATTCAAATCCATTACGCATCAAACGTAACTCACTGCTATTTTCGACAGGCATTATGTATTTGGTCGTAAAGTCTGGATAACCGAGATCTCTTTTTTGTCGAACGAGATCTAGCTCCAAATAGGCATTGGCGGCAAATCGGAGAAACTGACGATACTTACTTCCTAATTTCGATTCAAAAAAATTTAATACTTCTTTGAACTGCATATAGCTCCAAGCATAAGGCATGCTCGACTCATATTCTGCTGCAAGCGACTCTCGCTCAGATGCATATTTTTGCATCACAGGATATGTACATTTATCCCAATCAGCATTTTGAATCTCAGAAACAGCCGTCAGGGCTTCTGCGTAGGCCGATTGAAACCTTGCATCGCGCCAGTTCCAACGAACTCCACTCATCCGCAACTGTTTTAAGGCTGCCCTTTCATTGGAAAGCAAGTTGATTTTGATGGCTTCTTGATGCAACATCGGTTTTGAATATGGTATCTCACGTAGCTCACTCAAGCGTCGAATTTCCGCAAGTGAAGCGACATCAAACTCATTTTTCCCTTCATTAACATCGTTAATAATCGTCTGTTGAATTTTTTCTGTGCGCCTGTCAACCCGCATCTGTGACAGAATTTTCTGTAACCTAGGGATCTCTTGGGCCAATATGCGAGGGACATGGTGATAGACAGGCAATGAACCGATCGCTAACTTAGATACCTTGATTTCGCTACGATTAAAAGGCCGATGTAACATGTCCACGTCGCGCTCTTTGATTACTATTTCAAAATACCCTTTTGCCTCCAATTCTCTGAATGCATGCTGTCCCGATAGGCGACTTCCAATCACAACATCGCCCTTACCCGTCAACATCATTTCTAAAGCTTTTTTGAGGCTGTATCCAGTTTCGAATTTTGTTTCTTTTAATAGTTTCTGCAACTCCAATGATTCCGCTAGTAAGCTGGTAGTTCCAAGCTTCTGCCCGTGCAAATCTTCTACGCTATTAATTGATGGCGAAGTACTCAAACAGTAGATAACAAGCTCATCTTCAAAAAGAGGTTCAGGCAAACGTACACTTTGGTCGTCTAAAATTTCAGTGCTCTTATAGGAATATAAGTTCTTCAGCAAAAATTTATTGCCAAACCCTTCCCTTTTACCTGCAAACGCTTTCCGCTCAAACTGCAATGAGATATCAATTTGTCGATAAGCTTCAGCCAAAATTTGTTTGGCCATAAAGTCAATCGGGTCATTGCGTGGTATAGCCACAAGCATTATAGGGTTCGTTTGCGACAGCGCACTTAAAGGAGATAGCGCAAAAAGGCCCAAGGCCCTAATGAATGAACGGCGCCTTTGAAGATCAACATTTTTTTGAGGCATAGAATGAATTAGATAGGAATAGAATAATCAAGATCAGAGACCAAGTTCACAAGTCAAGAATTCACTCTAAAACTAACATGACTTACAAACGTGCGACGTATGATCAACCATTGTGCGATCTGATAACAATATTTTATTCAAGTCTACCACGTATTATTTCGACAACTTCAATCAAACAATATTTTTAGTACCTCACCCAGAAATCAAAACGCAAGCTTCGTGGAAGGCGACGTATGCAAACGCTGTGCTGCCTGCAGTCGCTTCCAACGCAATTCCAAGGCAGCAATACTCACTACATACATCGCCCCCACAATTACTGGCTGTAAAACAAAGCTATGTTCGGGATACATGATCCAAGCCCAAATGCATAAGGTGGTACGCGCAACGGCATGAAAAACACCAACCCAATGCTGTATCAAAACACTCAAGGGCAACCACATCAAGCCCGTTAAAATAGCTACCGCAAAAGGCAGGCTACGATAGTTCTCCAAGAAGAAAGGAATCACCAAGGCGTAACATAAAAAGCTCATAGCGACCGCAGATAGAAACAGGGTATCGAAGAAATTACGTTTTTTATTCGACGTAAATTGCAATTGCTCACCGGTGAGTTTTGCTAAAAACATTGCTAGATAAACGATACTGCCTGTGCCGACAAATACCGCCAAGACTTGGGCTTTAGGATTGAAGAATATCCCCGTCACAATCAGTGCAGACCACACCAAAATTCCCGCTAAGGGCATCGCTAAGAAACGGCGTTGGCGAAATTCGACTAACTGTTGATCTAATGAAGTAGAAACATGTGAAGTCACTGAAGATGATGTCATGATGCGCTCCCTATCAAAAAGTCTGCAACACTATGCGTGCAGCGATGGAGCCATCATGAAGGAATACAAGGAAGTCGCGTAGTAGCGTTTGTCATGACTTCACATGACATTTGTCACCAGCATTTTTGCTCAACGAGACGAAACACTTTAGTCGCGAGTAAGCGATGTCTGCAGAGAAAGATGATTCGAGATGCTACGCACGGTAGCAGAGCGTAAGACTTTTTTGAAAGCTCGCGCAAGCTGCAGTGGTTTAAGCTAAGCTACGCAAACTATTTACTACGCCAAGGACAATATGAAGACCTTCAAATTTCTCAGCGGATTGACCGTCGTGCTTTTCACCGTATTTTCCCTCAGTGGATGTGCCAGTATGGCCGGACCACGCGAATCCAAGCAATCTGCCAGCATCGTCGATTACCTCTATCCTAAAGCGACACAAGCACCACAACTGACACCAGGCATCACCTATCTAAGACCACCAGTGCGGGTGGGCATCGCCTTTGCACCCAACGATCCTAGGGCACATACCTTGCCCGAAACAGAAAAAATCAAATTAATGGAACGTGTCAAAACAGCGTTTGCCGGACAAGTTTTCATCGGCTCCATCGACATTATTCCCTCACAATACTTAAAGCCAGCCGGCGGTTTTGACAACATGGAACAAGTCGCCCGCATGTTTAATGTCGATGTGATGGCGATGGTGTCCTATGACCAAATTCAGTTCACCGATAGTAATTCGCTGTCGTTTTTGTATTGGACGGTGATTGGCGCCTACGTCATCCATGGCAATGAACACGATACCCAAACCATGCTGGACATTTCTGTGTTTGATGTAGCTAGCCGCAAATTGCTCATGCGCGCACCGGGCACGAGTCAAGTCAAAGGTGGCGGCAATTTGGCTAACTTTAGCGAACGCGCACGTGCAGCGCGCGCAGAGGGTTACAACAAAGCCGCAGATCAATTGATCCCTGCTTTACAAGCCGAGATTGAAGTCTTCCGTGAGCGCCTCAAAACAAATGACAAAATGCGGGTGGAACCTCGTCCCGGATACAAGGGAAGTGATAGCCCGGAGTAATTCTTGAATCTAGAGAGGCGGCATTGATTCAAACCGACCTGATTAAGTAGTATCAGGTCGGGGCTTTTCAGCCCAAGTACCGCGTTGACATGTCTGAATTAAGTCTTTAAACTGACTTCCAAGATTTCCCTTAACGGAGCCCGTCATGCGCCTTTCAGAACAAGTTAAACCCATCAGCTATTTCAAAGATAATGCTGCCAAAGCAATCGCCGAAATGACCGAAACGCATGAGCCACTCATCATCACCCAAAATGGCGAAGCGACCTGTGTCATTCAAGATATCAAAAGCTACGAAGACACTAAAAACACGATGGCTTTACTCAAGATATTGGCGCTTGGTCGCAAGCAAATTGAAAACGGTCAATTCAAATCTGCCCGCGAAATTTTCGCCAAAATGGACAAGGAAATATTGGGGTGAGCTACACGGTATACGTGCTAGATGATGCCGAAGAAGACTTGTGGCAGATCCATACCTACATTAAAAATCAGTTCTCAGAAAAGCTAGCGAACAAAATTTATACTGATATCCGAAACAGTATATTAATGTTGGAAGACAATCCACAACTCGGCACAAGCATACCCCAACTCGCAATGTTAGGAATGACGCAGTGGCGACAAATGGTGGTCATGGGAAAAAACAAAATAGTTTATGAGATTGAAGAAAATCGCCAACACATCTATGTTTATTTGATCTGCACTGAGCGACAAGATTACGACGCTTTTCTTCAGCGAAGAATCTTTCGCAGTTAGCTACATGGGTAGATACGAAAACCTGCCCATCCAAAAATCCAGCGACGATACAAATTACGCCAAAGATCTCAACTCGTGCACCACAGCCTCCCAAGCCACCGTCGCCGGATCAATCACCGCAAAGTGACCGCAGTCCGGCAATGACACCAAACGCGTATTTGGGAAAGCCGCACAATACGAAGCGGCAACTACGGGTGGCACGATCTCATCATCGTCGCCCTGAATGATCGTCACTGCCGCCGTCG
The DNA here is from genome assembly GCF_014284175.1 of Affinundibacterium flavidum. Lineage (GTDB taxonomy): Bacteria > Pseudomonadota > Gammaproteobacteria > Burkholderiales > Burkholderiaceae_D > Undibacterium > Undibacterium flavidum. The sequence continues at coordinate 57,417 of NZ_JACOGA010000016.1, read as the reverse complement.
GCGTAGGCAAATGCATAGGATTCACATCAGGGCGCTGAACGGGATCTTGTCCCAAGAAACGCAGCACTGCACCATCACCTAAATTCAAAGCATGCGCCATCTGCAAATCGACTGCTGGTGCCAAGGCCACCACACCTTGTAAAACAAGGGGCAATCCAAGCTGAGCACAACGCGCAGCCGCCCACAGCACCAAGTGTCCACCCGCAGAATGCCCGATCAAGATCACCTGAGCATTATGCCGTTGCACCCGCGCTGGCAAAGTGGTCAAGGCGCTCATCACATCATCCAAAGTCACATCCGGCTGGCCTGACACACGGCGATACTCCAAAGTCAAAGTCGTCCAGCCCGCTTCAGCTAAGGCACACGACATCGCTTCGGCATGCGCGCGGTCGTATTCTGGTTTCCAAAAACCACCGTGGATTAAGACTAGTAAAGGGAGTTCACTACCTTTGCTTCCGTAACGAATATCGGCGACTTGGTCGGCATGGTCGCCATAACTGAGGCTTAGATCTGGTGGGTTGGCTGTGCGGCTGAGAATGGATAGGTCTTCGGACATTTTGGTTTAGATTTTAATGGTGATTTGAGAATTTCGTCATTGATAAAGGCACTATGTTCTCATGATTGTCAGAGCGCCTAATCGGTCAGTCAGTTAATTCAGAAGACGAACATTGTGTGGTTCTTCGGTGCCTATTGTTTTCAGATTGGCCCAAGATGGTGAGGTTTCTGTCTTTGTTAATTTTGTATCACTGAGGCATTCTAATTGTTATAGAAGCTCTGTCAAGCTGCATGCTTTGAATTTGGAGATTCGCTTGTTCTATGGCGAAACAAATTTGAAAAGCAATAATTTGATGCTGAGCCCTACGTAGTTATTTCTATTAATTTAATAAATTTAATGTTTTATTTTTGATAAAATTGCGCACTTCTGGCTCAAATCTACGATGCCTTTAGACTATCTGAAAAATACTCAATTAAAAATCTATGCGTCAAATCAAACCACAATTTCGAATCATCAGCATTGCCATACTCGGCTTGTGCATGTCTTCATGCGGCGGTAACGAAGAGGCGCCAACCTTAGTGACAGGCACAGCTTGGGCTGCCTGCTCACCCGTTGATGGTGTAGCAACCAGATTCGAATTCCCCGTTGAGAACCAACAAAAACTCATTTTCGGATTAAATAGATCTGTCGATTCACTTGTCGGACAATGGAACATAGGCAATGGTGACACGGAAAATGGCCTGAGTGTCTTTCTTTGCCCTATCGATTCATATAATTCCTGCACTCAAATTCGGCAGGGCGTATTTCGTATAGAGAGCCGTGTCGACAAAACAGTCAGTGGAAGCTGGCAACTCATAGATACGATCACTCCTCACAAGAATTCAAATTTCAAAGCAAGCTTAACTTCCGTCGCTCAACCCATGTGCGGATAATCTGCTTAGATACGCTACTTCTGATGTCTAGAATTAGCTCATCCCCATTCTATAGCTTTAACTTGGATGAGCTAGTTTCATTTGAATCAAGCACCTTATTTAAGCACCTTATTTAATCAACTTATTTAAGCAACTTGGCCGCATCAATCAACTGCACTTCATGCATCATGTTCAAGTAGGCATCGAAGTAAGGCTTATGCGAAGAGCCAACGACCGACAAGACTTTAGCACCGGGCTGATTACCAAATGCACTGCGGATATTCGCAACCATGCGCAGGTTACGCGTCTCCCACCACGCCACATATTGCCGCCCGTATAATTCAGGCGTTGCGTGCTTGATGCCACCGCCAAAGTCTGCGCCGATAAAGGCACGCAACTTCTCTGGATTATTGTAGAAGCGATACAGATTCAACACGCCTTGTGTTGAGTCCATCTTGGCTTCCAAAGCTTGCGATTCCTTTTTCTCAGGAATGTTGATCTTGCTCCATATATCTTGTAAAGCATCGCCGAACTTTGGACCGGCTCTGTCAGTAATATCATCAGCAGTGTGATCATCAGTTGCGTAGACGCGCTCCAGGCCGAGTCTTGCTGCCAACACGGCAGCGACTTCAAAATTTTCGTTGGATTTTGGCGACTCACGATTTAGGAATTTCAACACGCTCTCATCTATTCCATCGACAGCCTTGCGTTCATTCACATCCAGTCGCAACCATTGCACCAAGGCCGACGCGCGATCATTCGCCGCTAAAAACACCGCGACTAAGCGACGTCGTTGTGCAGGACTAGGTATTGTTTGGGGTTGCTGCGCCCAAGTCTTTAAAGTGGTTTGAATTTCCACCAAGGCCTCTTGCAAACCGAATCCAATCGCTTTCTGCGCTGGTGCAGGATCCCAGCAATAATCCTTATACACGTCAGGGTGCGTGACAGCATTGACGCGTACAAACTCGCACTGTTCACCTGACAAAGCTTCAATCGTAATAATGTCAGGCTTGAACTGCGCCAATCGATCCAACAAGTCAGACAAATGCGCGCGATTCAATTTATCGCCATAGGCACTCAAATGTGGCGATCCCAAAACCAAGACTTGCGTTGCCTTACCATGCACTTCTTTTTTCCAGGTGCGTGGATCAAAATCGGCAGTTTGCGCTTGTATAGCGGTGTGAAAAAAGCTGGCGAAGCAAGCCAGCGCTAACAAAGTTTTTTTCATGTTTAGTCTCCTCCAATGATGAAAGGAGACTAGCTTATCAAAGGAAAAACTTGGTTCAGATAGGTGAGCGATAGAGTGCAAGAATATGGTCGTATTCTGCACATACTAGAGAGTGAGCTGCAGTGTTTCTTGAGGGTTAAGTTTTCATAGAACCCGAAAAGCGCATCCCCGACTCTGTTTCGGAGATACAGATTTCGGGGATGCAGATACTAGCTTAAAACTTATACTCGTAAGTCATGCTGAAGTTACGCGCAGTTGGCACAGCTCGTGCTGATTGACTCCTCTCGTTGCCGACACTGGCATAGGTGAATGAATCATAGGCTTTTCCACCGAGAAGATTATTCAGCGCAAAGCGCAATTGACTTTGCTTGTCGAATTTCCACAGCGCGTAGATATCGACATTCTTAGGTGTCTTCAAGTATTGACGTTCTGTAAGACTAATTTGCTGCCAATGAGAATCTTGAATTTTGGCGCTAACACCAGCCGTAAGTGGAATATCTTTAGCGCGGTAGTTTGCACCGAAGGTGTACACATATTGATATGGTGTGAGTGAGTTATACGGAGTCGCCAAATCTTTTACGTTCGACCAGAAGTGAGAGTAACTGGCAGAAAAGTCCATGTCCGGCGCATTGTCCATCCAACGTTTCAATGGAAATTGCGTGGAAAGCTCAAGGCTTTGACTCTGTGCAGTGCCCGCATTCACAAATCTTTTCCAATAAGCATTATCGGCTTCGAATACCACTTCGCGGTGAATATCCTCAATAGATTGCGCTTTAGCGCGGATCGCATAATTGAGACCATCTTTTCCATTGTGCTCAAACGCGGCGTCCAGGCTCCAAGAAAGTTCTGGACGTAAGTTTGGATTGCCGACAATGTTCGGACTCTCGATGGAATTATTGATGACAAAAATCTTCGGCATTAAGAGTTGCGTACCTTCTGGTGCTTTGAAAGTACGCGAAACACCAAGACGAATTCGTTCAGTGTTTTGTGGATCGAGCTGCCACATCGTCTGAACCACCGGACTCAAAACACTAGCGCGATTATTCACTTTGTCGCCAAAGTTATTCTCAGTACGTATGCCTTGAGATTCCCAACGCAATCCAAGAGAGACCGAGGAATTTTTCTTAAATTTCCAATCGTCTTGTGCGAAGAAAGCGGCGTTGTCCATTACGGAGTTTGCGCTATGCGGGCGAAAGACATTATTTTGACTAGAAGCGTATCGATCGCTTTGATTATTTTCCACATCGACGTTAGCACGCCAACCAGACCAACCAATGACCAAATCATGTTCTGCATTCGTTGGGATACTCAGCTTGCCATTGGTAATGCCGACGATGACATGGACGTCCGTATTGAGGTCGCGATTAAACTTAAGTGTGCCATCAGGCAGATAATTTTGTGATTGCGAACGTGCGATAAAACTTTGCGCCTGAAAGCCTGCGCTGGCATCGACACCAATCTGATTATCCAAGCTGGTAACCGCTTTGAGCGTGCTGCCGAAGTTAGTGCCACGGTTGCTGTCATGTGAAGTGGTTTTACCGATTTCAAACACACGTCCAGACACATTATTGAACTGACTCGTTGTGTCTGCGTTGAAGCGATTGTGCGCAATGATCGATGTCGACGTCAGATTAATATTGGAATCGGTTTTATATTGAATTCTGGGAGAAATACGTAGCGACTCATCACCACGCTTACTGTGCGACACATTCTGAAATTCGCTCTTAACGCCAGATAATGTATTTTCATTGACGAAGTTCGTCGTCGAATCCTCTGGTTGACTAGCTTTCGAACGATCCTTGGATAAGCTGACGCTGACGGTATGAGAAAGATTGCCGTCTTTATCGGAATGAAACCAATCTACACTGCCCGTATTTTGGAACATATGGCCAACGCTGGCCTTAATACTGTGCTGTTTATTGGTCGCTGATTTCTTGAGAATAATATTGATCGTGCCCGCCATAGCTTGCGTACTAAATTGCGCATTCGCACCACGATAAATTTCAACACGCTCGATCATATTGAGCGGAATATCTTCCACGGTGATGCCGCGCGGTGCCTCGCCATCGATCAGAATTTGGGTGTAGCCTGCCGCCATCCCTAAGAGATGAAGTTTGTTATTGGTGACTTGCACACCCGGAACACGTTTCATCGCATCGACGATATTGTTGTCGCCAAAACGGGTGAGTTCTGCATTGCTGACAATAGATCGCGCAGCGGTTTCTGTGCGTGCAAATTGTTCTTGCGATTTGCCTTGTACTTCGACACGTTGTGTCTGTTGTGCTTGAGTTTGAGCTTGCGTTTGAGTTTGCGTTTTCGTATCGCTAGACTGCTGAGCATGTGCGGATACGGCAATAACATTGCAGAGAATAAGGGTGATGACTGAACTTTTTGGTGTGTGCATTATCGTCTCGAAAAAAAGAAAAACAGTGAAAGCTGTTGACGGCTCGCACTGTATCGAATTTTTCTTTGACTTATCAGGAATATGCGACGAAACGACAAAAACTGGCGTTGAAAAATCGAATTTTCAGACCGAGCTTATCTCAAGGGAATCACAAAATAACATCCTTGAACTCTGATCAAACCTATTTTGCGTGATTGCTACAGTTCAAAATAGTCGCTGAACGAATGCTCTGTGTTATCGGATTTTTTGCGCGCGCCAAGAGCCTATTTCCACTTGGTTTTACTTCGGATCACGTATTTTCATGTTCGCGCCGGCGGCAACATTTTCGTTTAACAAGGAACCGCCATTAGTGTCATCTGTCACCCTCACGTTGACGGTATGATCTGCGAGTGGGACATCGGCAGCAGCTGGACCTAATGGAAAAGTGTGATTTCCCACCGGGCCATTAGTGGAACAGGTATAAGTCATAGCGACCGGTGCTTTGTCACCGGGGGCAGAAAATAATCTTCTAAATTTGTTTTCTTGTGTTTTGTGATGACCATTCAAAGATTGCGATCCAGGGAAAATATTGCCGTCAGCCGAGCCGCCTTTACCGCCCCAATCCATGTTTACTAAATGTAATTGCGTAGCAGCGTTGTTTGTACCAGCGTCTATTAAGACATCCTTCCACTCCGCGGTGCCAGTGGCCGTGCCGCCCGCCTTTGCAGCCACATCGCCGATCGCATATGACACTGATTTCGTGGTCGTCTCGTTGAAGGTCTTGACCGTACCACCTGATCCAGTGATGGTAGCGAGTTGTATTGGGTAAGCACCAGTTCCTGAACTCAGGTTTCCAGCCATTTGTCGAAACTGAGCCGTTGGTACAGCAGATACAGCAGACGTAGCAGCTGGCTTTAATTCCATGGCCTTGGCTCCCATGATGTCTGCTTCGGTCTCCAAGCCGACATCATCATTCACCAACACACCGGCTTTCATTTGCATGGTCGCCTTTACTCTGCCCTGAGCTTGCTGTACCACATGCCATGCTTCATGTGGCAAATGTCGCTCTTGTCCGGGAGCGACATGGATGTCATGACCTTGAGCATAGGCCATTGCATTCAATTGCGCAGGTTGAGATGAGTTGTAGTGCACCTTTACGTGATCCATGCTGATACCAGACAGAGATTCGATGCCCGCTTTAAGTTGGTGTGGGAGCCCGGTCTGATTTGGTTTTTCGGGTGTCACTGCCTGCATTTGTAGCGACTCTTGGGATTGAGGTTTTCTTTGGATAAAAGTTGATCCGTTCTGCTCTACCCGCTGCGCTGCAGCGCCAGAATTGCCATTGAGCAAGGTCGCGATAGCCTTTAATTGCAGAGCGCTGTGGCTTGCCGCCATCATCCGCGAACGCGCTTGCAATTGTGTCGCTTGAACAGCACTGTCCGCCGTTTCTTGTCGTTGTGCCGTCGCGAGAGAATGCGTACTAGCCAAACCGTAGACGGAATTAGGTTGCTTCGTTAATCCGGTTTGCTGCGGCGTTTGCTGAGTCTGTTCAGTTTGGCGCGGTACGGATGTTTGCATTTTGGTCTCGCTTCAATTTGAATATAATGACAAATCTTAAGAACAAGCAAAAATTGCGCCCAAATCTTGACATACAAGCTCAAGGCACATAGTTCACATTCGGAACCACTGTTAAGTCATATAAACCAAAAAACCAGAAAAAAGAGTGCGTAAAAAACCTACCCATCCGAAGACTAAATTTTAAACGAGCTCAAGTCAAATTATGCGACTTCTGCAAAGACATCAACACCGGACTTAAATCAGCACCCTGCGTGCTATTGCGTCTATACTTGTGAGCTAAATTCTTTCGACCTGACATTTCCACACTTAATCTTTAGTCTCTAAATATGCCCATGTTCGCAGGCCATCTTCTATTCTTGTTTAGCGCGCTTGGAGCGATTAACGGCCTTTTCTTGGCGATCTATTTTTTTAGCCGGCGTCCTCATCGTTTAGCCAACAGCATGTTGGGGGCGCTCTTGTTAGTGATCGCGGTACGTACCGCCAAATCGACTTTATATTTTTTCAATCGAGATCTTGCCGTTGAGTTTTTGCAGATAGGGTTATCAGCCTGTTTGTTGATCGGGCCTTTGACCTATCTTTATGTGCATTATCATCTGGTCGAGTTCCGTCAAGCCGTGTCTGGGCATGAATGGCGTTGGCATCTTAGTTGGCCTTTCTTTGTCATCGCTCTCGGATGCTTCTTCCCTTATTCTGAATATCGCATCATCTGGCGTTACTCCATCTACGGCATACATGCGGTTTGGTTTTCCTATTTATTGGCGGCTGCTTGGCAATTGTGGCGATCACGGGCGATATTGTTCGATGACGTTGCGCCTATGTCCCGCAATACCTTTCTTTTACTGAGCGTTTTTTGTAGCAGCGGCGTGATTTTGATCGCTTATGTTACGACTCCCCTGACCTCATATATTGTCGGAGCACTGTCATTTACTTTTTCTGTACACATAACGGTGATCGCTTTCATGTTGCGCAAAGAGGCTTTAGTGGATGCGGGTAAAAAAGAAAAGTATCAAAACCGCAAATTGACTGAAGACGATGCACTCAAGTTATTGGCCTCACTTAATCAAGTCATGCACGAACAACAGTTACATTTACATCCGAATTTGACTCTAGCACTACTAGCCAAAAAAACGGGCAGTCTGCAAACCACCGTTTCTCAAGTCCTCAACGACAGGCTGAATAAAAGTTTTAATCTCTATGTCAACGAATTTCGTATCGAAGATGCAAAAAAGCTCTTGCTCAACGAACCACACTTGAACATGGAATTAGTTGCTGAACGTTGTGGCTTCAATTCCAACTCTACCTTCTTCGCCGCATTTAAGAAAATCACCGAACAGACACCCGCTAGCTATCGCGCTGCATCTAAGTTATAACCCATATTAATAACCCACAGTTATAGGCATAGGCGCTAGCTTTTTCGCCCTCTACACTCTCTGAAATTATGATTCTGGAGTCCTGAATCATGGTTTGGAACAGCAAACATCCTTATCTCTCTTACATTGAACATCTGCAAAACAGGTGTTCATAGCCGCGTGCAGTGTCGACGTTTTTGACGCTTTTGACGCTTTTAAATTTCAGTCAGCCCTGAACACCGATTTGTATTTGAACAATCAATCAAAATCAATGAACAAATATTTTTCGGATGAAGGTGAAGCAATGAATAAAATTTTCTTTGTACGTATTCTTTTTTTGCTGTGTTGTTGGTTTGCAATAGCCGACCGGAGTCTCGCTGCCTCTGCAGTGACCGGCAATGAGGAAGGGAAAGGGATTAAGCAAGCCATACATTTGTATTTGAATGGAACCAGTTATAACGATCAAAGCCAAATCAAAGCAGCTTTTTATGCCAACGCCCGCTTATATTTACCAGGCAAAGATGATGCGATGCGTGAAATGGGGGCTTTAGAATATGCGCAACTTTTTCCTGAGGATAAAAAAGGCCAATTCAATGGACGACTAGGCCGCATAATTAGCATGGATGTCACAGGTGATGTCGCCACCGCGAAAGCAGAAATCTTGCTGCTTAAACCAGGTATACGTTTTGTCGATGTGTTTTTACTCAAGAAAATTCAGGGAACCTGGCAAATTATTAGTAAGACGGCGATTCGAGAAAATGCACCACAGCACGGTCGCAAGATTCTGTTTGTGGTGTCGAATGCCCAGCAATATCCCGGCACGTCCATGAATACAGGGAATAATTTTCCTGAATTAGCATACGCGTATCAGACTTTTATCAAAGCCGGTTATGCGATTGATTTCATGAGTCAGCAAGGCGGTTCTGTCCCTTTAGAAATGATCAATACTTCAGATACCGTACAGCGGCAGCATCTGTATGACCACGATTTTATGTGGGCGCTATCGCATACCAAGCAGCCATCCGAAATAAATGCATCGGATTATGCCGCCATTAACTACATAGGCGGTGGCTCTGCAATTATTGAGATTGCCGATAACCGGGCAATACAAGACATTGCTATGCAAATTTATGAGCAACAAGGCGGCGTGATTGCCGCGATTTGCCAAGGTACGCAAGGTATTAGCAATTTAAAGCAAAGCAATGGAACTTTCTTACTCAGCGATAAGGTAGTGACCAGTTTTCCAGATCGTTACCTAAATCAACAATCACCCATCTTTAAAGCTTATCCTTTTTCCTTAGAGACCACGATTACGCAACGCAAAGGAAAATTCACCTTTGGCGCTAATGGTAAAAGCCATTTCGAGGTTGATGGTCGTCTGGTGACAGGGATGAATTGGGAATCTTCGGTTGCCGTGGCAGAAGCTGTGATTCGCTTACTCAATGAGAAGAAATGATGTTGATTTGTTTGGCACGAGTTTGTTTTATCTGTCTACTGTTATTCAGTATGCCCCATGCTCATTCTCAAACCGAGAACGAGATTGATCGTTACGTGCGCGAGGTTCAGCGGTCGCATAAGATACCGGGTCTTGCACTGGCGATAGTCAGAGACGGCAAACTCATACACCGAGGTAATTATGGGTGGGCAAATTTAGAATTCTCTGTGCCTGTCACTGATGACACCGTGTTTCCGCTATTTTCCAGTACCAAAATTTTTTCGGCGCTTGCAGTTCATCAATTGATAGAGCAAGGCAAATTGTCGCTGGATAGCAAGCTGGTGGATTTTTTAACCGACCTGCCCGAGGCGTGGCGTGAGGTAACGATAGCACATTTACTCAGTCACTCATCCGGATTACCAGACATCGTCACCTATGAAAATTTACCTGAAGCCGAGGCACAGCAAGCGGTATATGCGAAAGCGATTCTATTTAAACCCGGGGCTCGGTTTGATTACAATCAAACGAACTATTGGCTACTCAATCGTATTTTTCAAAAGATACTGGGACTAAGCTTGAGTGCTTATATTCTCGAAACTCAATTTGCAAGGACGCAATTTCCTGTATTTTTTGAGGGGAATCACCTGGCAGTCATGCAAAATTTTAGCTCAGGATATAACAATACAAGCGACAAATTGACCAAGCGAAATTGGCATTTTCCTCACTACAACTACGGTGCGGCTGGTTTGAATTTGAGTATGAATGCTTTTCTCGAATGGAATCAGAAACTTGATGCGGGCAACTTACTTTCCACTGCCAGCTTGCTTAGATTACGCCAGCCTTTTATCTATGCTCAAGCTAGAAATTTCACACATGGTTGGGATCTAATTGAATTGAATGGTATCGCGACTTATGGATTTACCGGTGGCATGGCGACAGCCTATAGGCAAGTACCGCAAAAGAAAATGACGCTGATTTTGTTGGCGAACGCCATGTTCATTCCCAATATGCAGAGACCTGGTTTGGATGCGGTCGTTAATCAGTTGCTTACTCTGGCGGAGAAGCTTCCTTGAGCCTTGAGCCTCGAAGATAGGCAGGTAAATTAAGTAAGCTAATCTTCAATTACCTGTCCGAATTTGGCGATCATTATTGACGACGATGCTGGACAATTGCAGCTCCTCAATCGCAATTGAATAATGAAAAGCGTGGTGCAAAGCATGGAACAAAGAATAGAACAGAAAGCGCAATCCGATTTATCCTACAAAATCATTCCTGTTAAATCGACATTTCTGCAACGCGCCCGCGAGTCGGGTGTGGATGATCAAGGTCAAACCGTCGAGCGACTGATTGCAAGTGGCGGTGAGCCGTGCCGCGATAGCTTACACAGAGCTAAGGCGGGTGAGGAATTGATATTGGCAAGTTACTGCCCGTTTGAGGTCGCCAGCCCGTATAAGGAGTATGGACCCGTTTTTATTCGTGCGCATGCACATGAACATAAGCATACGCATACGCATACGCAAGTGCATCCTCCACATTTGTCTGATCTCGTCAAACAGCATTACCTTGGGCAACAATTCGTCCTGCGTGCCTATTCAGCGCAAGAGCGTATTGTTGACGCCTGCCTTACAGCACCGTTGCAATGTGAAGTCGATTTGCAAGCATTGTTGGCCAAGCAGGAAGTTAAATTCGTCTTAGTGAGATTCCCTACTTATGGTTGTTACGCATGTCGTATTGAACGCGTGCCTTCCTGATATTGTCAGGTTTAGCCCATGACCCCGTGGGCAAGAGTGGACTAGATAATCCGTGCGGCAGTACCAATGTTGCTGCCATGCGAGTTTGATTGCGGTTTCTTTGTCGCGTCGTGGATTTTTGACGATGCACCCAATTACGTCGCCTAACACGCCGACGATTTCAGCGCCAAATTTTTTTTGCCGATATCGATGTTGAGCAATGCTCTACAAGATCGAGGTCGCTGCACAACCGTAGCAAGCAATTGTGTCGTAGCGTTATTCAATCGAGACGCGATCGCAATAACCCTCTGTGTGTCATAGCTTATGCATCAATGGGTATCTGCAAGCCCTCCTTGACTGCTTCCATTACCACCATGGTTTGAAATTTTTGTATCGCTTCGTTGCTATGAAAAAGATGGTGTGTGAGCGCTTCATATTCTTCCATATCTTTGACCGAAATGGTCAAAGCGAAATCGTAATCACCTGTGACCGCATAACATTGCAATACTTGCGGCGTCTCGCACATGGTTCGCTTAAATTGGGCATTAATATCACTTCGTCCCAGTTTAAAGCTCACCATGACAATCAAACTTAAGTAGCGCCCTAATGCTTTAGGATTGATCGTGGCACGTTCTGCAAGAATGACCTGTTCATCGCGCAAGCGTTTGATGCGACGTTGGATGGCGGTAGGAGATAAGGCGACGATTTCCGCTAATTGTTCAGAAGTTCGACGACAGTCTTTTTGCAACTCTCGTAGGATGACGAGATCGAAATTATCAAGCTTATTCATTTGTGCAGTATGTCCGCATTTTAAAAAAATTTGCAGGAATCGGGCGTTTTTGCAGCCATTAACGCCGCTTGTCGACTTTACTTTGAAGCTATCATTTTACCGCTTGCCAGAGTTGGAGAGCTCAAACTACAAAACTAAATGGTGGTTTGGCATCGTCATCGCGGTGATACAACAATAAGGAAAGAACATGAAGTTAGTACTTTATTCTGGAACCAAAAATGCTTCAAGTTGGGCGATGCGGGCATGGCTCGCGTTGAAAGAGCAAGGCTTAACATTTGAAGAGCGTGTAGTCGATATACGACGTCCACAACGCTTCAAGAACCTGGCTGCTATCGCCGAATTTTCACCACCTGGTGCTGTACCTGTATTGTTGGTAGATGATCAAGTGATCTTTGATTCTTTGGCCATTATGGAACTGGTGAGCGAGCTTGGTGAGCAGACTTTGTTACCTGAAAACCTGATCGAACGAGCACGAGCCAGATCTATGCTGGCTTGGCAACACAGCGGGCTATCGAATATTTGCCATCGCCTCTCATTTGAAAGCGCGTTTTACCCAGAAAAGCGTGCATTGAGTCAAACCGAACAAGAGCAGATTGCATTCTTGTTTGCGGTCTGGGAAAAACAATTAAGCTTTAGTGGTGGGCCGTATTTGTTCGGTGCATTGTCTCTGGTTGATCTCAATTTTGTGCCAGCCGTGTTGCGTTTGTTTCGCCATCAACCTAACTTCGCAGCTTTTCCTTTAGTGAAAAAGTGGGGTGAGATGTTACTGGCACGTTCGACGGTACAGGAATGGCTTGCGGAAGCGGATAGCTTGGAACATGTTTGGTATGACGACTATTTACTTCCCGCACAATAGGCTGCAGTGCTAAGGTGAAAGGGAGCCAGTTCTAACATTAATACACGACATCCATCATGTTGAAATATGAAAACTGCCCTTGTTTTTGTCTTGTGAGTCCACCATGTTCCTGACATCAGGAGCATGGTTTTCTATGACCTGTCCGAATACCTCGCAAGCTGCCTTTACTTTATTGAGCGCATTGAGGAAATTTCTCACTTTGCGTAATCTAAAGATGCTGAATATTCCGTGCCAACCAATACTCCACACTCTGATAGGTGTGCTGCGCATGCGCTTCAAAGTCGGTAGTGAGTGACTGAATAATTTATTTGGCTTTTGCAATACCAACATCGCTGCCATGCGTCCAGCTACAATTTTTGTTGCCCATTAATATGCACCAAAAACTCTGTCTAAGGCATCAAGTATCGCTACTTGAAATACAGCGGCAGTGTCAACTTTTTCCTTCAACTCTACCAATGGGATTGCGGCAAGCTGCGGTGTATCTAGCAAATATTTCTTTCCGTTGACTGTAATCCTAGGAAACAAATCTGCGGGCGCTTCGACATTCTTAAATGCGTTCAAGTTGTGCTCAAGTCGTGCAATGGAATAACGATACGTGTCGCCAATCCACTAATCACATTACTTTGTACGTCGATCAAAAAAGGTGTCGCCTTTTTACTCTTCCCTGTGTTCGCATACACATCAAAGCGCGCCATTTAAAACCCTCGCCACTCTGCCAATGCCACGCCATCTTCTTCTACTTTTTGATTATAGACTTTGATAAATGCGGCATTTTTTTCATTCCATTCACGCTCTTGTTCAGAACGTATCGTTTCACGCAAACTTTGTTCGCACACTTGTGAAATGTTAATCCCCAATTCCTTTGCGCTAAGGTAAACATCCATGGGTAAGCTGATGTTCGTTGCTTTTTTTGGTGAATTTGTTTGCTTCATTTTTAACTCCAAAATAACGAAATCCCACAATATAATACGCATTTATTATGCATAAATTCATGCGCACGAATATTGCTAAAAATTTTCTAAGCAGGAATGGAACTGACAATGGGCTTATGAAATGCCGGTGAAAGGCGGAATAAGAAACCTCAATCCCACCAAAAATACCAAACCTCAGCATTCAACAACGTTGCGGCGAGGTTAGCGATTGTCTCGCAAGCTTGCTCGACGATATCCGTGCAATACCAATATTGCTGCCATGCGAGTTTGATTGCGGTATCTTTGTCGCGCGGTGGATTTTTGACGATGCACTCGATCACGTCGCCTGAGACGCCGACGATTTCAGCGCCAAATTCTTTTGCAAATATTAATGCAATTTCATGTCAGGTTTTCTAACGCCGGATAAATCGACTATAATAAATCGATCCTTCTAGGAGTTCTATGATGACTACCAAGACATATTCCCGTTTTACGACGCCAACGCGCTTGACTGATACGACCAAAGTGCTTGGTGCTACCGCGAAACAATGGGATGAAGCCTTAACTGGCGATATGACCAATTCACTCAAAGTTGTCAAAGCACGGGTACAAGCTGCCAAAAATGCAAACGCTACAACTACTATAGATCTACGACAACTTCCGTCTGGTGATCTGGCTAGTGCGATAAAGCATCGCAAAACGCGCATAGTCCGCTAAACAAAGCGATTAAACACCAATAAGTCCATCAACACATGCGCCAACAATCAAACACGGTTCGCCGCGTTTTTTAATGATGATTAGCACAAGTCTCGCGCCTCAAGACTCTCCTTACGTTGTGGTATTTGCTGGCCCAAATGGTAGTGGAAAAACTTCGCTCATTGACGAGGTGAAAAAGACAGGATTGGCAGCACTGGGAGGAATATTTCCTATCCCCACGCACTTCATTAACCCAGACCAAGTAGCCAAAGATTTAACAGGCGATTATGCCAGTCAAGAAGATCACGACCGCGCCGCGCAAAACACGGCCATTCAAATGCGGCTCACGGCGATAGAAAATCATCAGACCTTTGCTTTCGAAACAGTGATGTCGCACACATCACGGATCAACGAATTAGTCTCACTTAAAAATCAAGGCTATCACGTTCTACTGGTATTTATCACAACCGACGATCCAGAAAAAAACGTTTTACGCGTGATTGATCGTTACCAATCCAAAACAACCACCGGCCATTTTGTCGCTCCCGACAAAGTGCGTGAGCGCTATCAGAGAACACTGGCACTCTTACCCAAAGCCGTCGAAATTGCCGATGCCGCCTTTGTCTACGACAACTCGGTCGACTACGAAAAAGCAAGTTTACAAGCCTTAATCGACCCGACAACGTTTTCGCTAAACGACCAAGCAAAACCATGGGTAAATGAAAAGTTGGTCGCCCGTCTTCAATCTAGAGAACTGCAACTTCACAACATCGCTTTCGATGAAGACGTCCCCTTATCTCAGTACGACGCCGATGTACTTAAAGGTGACTACACCGGATCTATTTTATTAATTACCGAGGACTACATTGTGCAGATGGATTCCGTGACAGGGCGAAAGGTTCTACACGATCGCCTTATATTGGACACCTCGGCAGATTCTGTGCACATTTATCGCATCGATGAAAACTTACGCATTGTCTACACTGTTGACAGTGCGCCCAGTATTTATATACTTGATCGCTAGACTACTGCCGATTTATAGACTAAATACTGTATCACCATCGATACGAGGGCGCGCTCACACAGCAACTCCTACCACACGAAATGGTCGCATTTTGTCGAAATGCACTTTGTACTGTCTCAAAAAACCCTCAATCCCACCAAAAATACCAAACCTCAGCATTCAACAACGTCGCAGCGAGGTTGGCGATGGTTTCGCAACCTTGGTCGACGATATCCGTACAATACCAATATTGCTGCCATGCGAGTTTGATCGCGGTCTCTTGGTCGCGCGGTGGATTTTTAACGATGCACTCGATCACGTCTCCTGAGACGCCGACAATTTCAGCGCCGAATTCTTTTTGCCAGTATTGATGCATCGCGCAATGCACTACGGGATCAGGGCAATCATTCCAGTCACCATATTTTAAGACCGCAGGTAGATGCCAAGGCTGCGCTATTTTTGCTGAGCCTAAGTAGACCTCAGATTTCACTTCGCTCGTCAAGATATCGCGATGCAGTGAGATCGCGCCTTTCTCAGCAACGTCACCAGGCCATTCACCAAGCACCTCGTCTTCGCTGAATTCATATTCTTCTGCTTCCGCACGACGCTCTTGCAGCCACGCCTCTATGTCGAATCGAGCCGCTTCGCCCAGAATCTCATCCACTGACTGCTCGTTGTATTCAGCCGCTTCTTGCAATTGCTCCACATCGTCGGCATCGCCGATCAAGAATGGATAATCGCCAGTCTGAGGATAAGTACCACGCTGTTGCATCAGTGATTCGATTGCCGCTTCGCCTGTGGTTTTGCTTGTAGTAAAAAGATCTGTATTCATATTTTTCAATTGAGGATAAAGATAAATTCAAGATTGCTTCTAGGGTGAACTGATACTGTCTTATCAAAAAAATGTTATGTCAAGGCTTAAGGTCGGGTTTTGCATGCTCACGAATTTGGCGCGTTTAAATTTATCGCCCGAATATTTATCTCCATCGTCGTTGTATGCTTCAAATTATGCCGCACACTAAGCTTCAAACTCTCGTCACATTGAATTAGCTAAACAAACTCAATGTCGATGTCATCATAGCCGTTTGAACTCTGAGCCAACAAATACTAAGCCTGCACGCCCACGCTCTAATTCCAAGTGACTAAGTCGCCGCTCACGATTTTGTTGAAGTGCTTGCTGTTCATCGCGTTCAGCTAGTTTCTGGGCAATCAAAAGCTGCGCCAATTTTTTATTGGCATATTGACTGCGTTCAGTCTGTACCTTAACACTGATTCCACTCGCCATATGCGTGGCGCGAATCGCGCTATCGGTTTTGTTGACGTGTTGCCCGCCGGGTCCGCTAGCACGACATGCTTGATAGCACATGGTGTGATCGGCAATGCGTTCTTCGATCTGAAATAAGCGCACACCGATGAACCAATTTTTACGCGGGTAACGCAAACTAGGGGCTCTCACATATCCACTGCACGCTACCCTGCCACTCTTGAATCCATGAGGTTGACGAATTTTCATTTTCCCCCTCAAGACTAAGCAATAGAGATTTAAAGT
The DNA here is from genome assembly GCF_014284175.1 of Affinundibacterium flavidum. Classification (GTDB taxonomy): domain Bacteria; phylum Pseudomonadota; class Gammaproteobacteria; order Burkholderiales; family Burkholderiaceae_D; genus Undibacterium; species Undibacterium flavidum. Next base: position 40,502 of record NZ_JACOGA010000016.1, on the reverse strand, counting down.
TTGAAGTGCGCGTAGCGGGAACACTCTCGACTAACTCTAAACGACAAGCATAGCGCCTCGCTTCGCGTTGCAAAGCTTGCCAGGTCTTAGCAACGCCCAGACAACATTCTTCCGGTCCCTGACCAGCGGTGATTTGTACTAAGATCATAAGCAGCACCCACCCGATGTTTTATAGCTAATCAAGGGCTTGAGCTTGGCGACCACATGAATTAGACCGGCATCTTGTAGCGATTCAATCACGCTATCGATCGGTTTATATGCTTCTGGCGCTTCTTCAAAAATCAAGCCTTTATCGTGGCACACCACCCGACTATCTAACGCTGTCCTGCTTAATTGCGCCACCGTGTACCGTTGCTTGAGGCGTGGCTCACATTCGCTACGCATCCACTTTCGACCCGCGCCATGCGCTAGGGAAAATAGACTGTGGCTAGCCAGCTCACCTTGATTACCTAATCTTGCCTGCACCACAAAGGAATAATCACCGCGAGAGCCTGGAATCACGATTAAACCTTCGTCTGCAGGCGTCGCTCCTTTTCTGTGCAAGAACCCGCGCGCGCCATCGATGCTGACTTCACTCAAAAAATTATGATGGATGTCCAATATCGGTTCGGCATGCGTGGCCAAGTTCGCACAAATACGCTCAGCGATCAAACTCCGATTGCATAGCGCAAAATGTAAAGCTTGCTGATGTTGCTGCCAATATGAAGTCGCGGCGGCATCATCTTCAGCTAGACCGTGATGTCCATACTGCTCTATATGCTGACGCAAAATTTGTCCACCGAAACCGCGTGAACCGCTATGCACCAGCAACATCACTTGTTTGCGATCAAGTCCATGCGCTGAAAAAATTTGCTGATCAAACACTTCGGTTATCTGCTGTAGTTCAGCAAAATGATTGCCACCGCCTATCGTGCCCAAACTGGGTTCAAAGCCGCTCTCTTGCAATTGATAAGAACGCACGCGCTCTCGCCAAAAATCATTTTGCTCGATCAAGGGCGCATCAATATTGCCCAAACGCTTAACCAATTTGTCGAGTGATAGCTTTGCAATGGAAAGATCCGTTTTTAATAAACGCATGCCGCAACCGATGTCGCCACCAATCAATGCGGGATAGAATCGACCAACCGAAAAGAAAGCTGCGCCCACAGGATAACCACGCCCCGGATGTAAATCAGGCATGCCAACCACCCGGTGCATACCTGGCAGTTTTGCTGTAGTTTGTAATTGCTGGATTGCGCCTCCTTCAATCCATGTTTTTGGTGAGGCGATCACAGAAACATTTTCTGCGATGATTTGTAATGAGGAATTGCCCATTCGGTTTCAACCTGTAAAAGTGCAGGTCGTCGCCAGGACGTATTGATCGCAATTCCGCTTAACTAATCAATCTGATTTCAGATTATTCAGATTAATAGATCAAGGAAATACGCTTAAGCCTGACGCAACCCGCTAATAAAAAAAGCGTGTGGTGGGAACAGGTTGATTGAATTCATGATGAGCTCCTTTTTATCGTTATTATGAGAGATTGAAAATCGAAGTCGCTGTGTACTTCGGTTTTGATTATAGCAAGGATTCTTTTTTTAAACCACCAACGCAGCAGTACCAGCAAAACCAAGCTGCGAATTGTCCAGCCGTGAGCTGCTATAGGATGCGTACTTGAAGATCAATCAAAAAAAGAATCCACAATCAGATTCAGAGTAAGAAATGGATCTAAGATGATACCGACAAGATGATGTGCTGGAGCTGAGCAGCAATCACAAATTTCTGTGTGATTGCCACCAAACTCTACGAAAATGTGTGATGTCAAAACTTGACCCCAGCTTTTCATGTCGAGCGACTTTTTAGCCTTTCGGTTGTTCTGAGACCTTTTTCAGTTTCTCTACGCTCTCAGCACTAATTTTCTCTAACTTCGGCATCATCACTGCCATGCGGCGCTCCATCATTTGCATGGTCATTTGCATCACCAAAGGCATCTTTTTGATCACAGCTTGACCTGCTGGCGATTGATAGAAACTGAGCATGCCCTCAATCTCTTTTTGAGTAAAACTCTTTTTGTAAATCTCAAGGAACATAGGTTCGATCGTTTCCCATGTCATCTCATTTTTCAATAATGTGGCGAGCTCTTTCTGCATCTCGAGCACGACAGCTTCTTGTTCCGCAGTCATTTTATTACCCGCTAATGCTTGCTGCATAGAAGACTTCATCATTGCATCCATTTGCGGCATCAAACCATCCAACATCTTTTTTGAGTTGGTAATTTCAATCAGTTGTTTAATCGACGCATCACTTGCAGGAGCGTCGGCAGCCGATGCGGGAAACGCCGCGAGATTAAACAAAAAAAGCAGGGCAATAGAAAATTTCTTCATTCGCGAAGTCCTTAGATAGTTGAGGTGGTTTGAGTCATAAAACGTGGCAGTTTAACGTGCATAAAAAATCGTGTCACGTCTTACTATGCAGCATCACCACATCTCCCTCAAAATGTGAGTCATGGCCAATACATATAAATTGGAAAGAGCTGGAACAATGATCGCGCTTATTTTCGACGACTGACTTTACGCCAAACTCAACACCGTGATCAAATCACTAAAGTGTGATGTCATGACTTGACCCCGTGCTTCCTTTAGGCAGAGGCCGTTTCCGTCAAGCGCCTGTGACCGTCATCCGGATCGGATAAAGTACGTCGCCGAGGGTCCCCTTCGGCGTAATCAGACGATAGCGCACTTGGGCCGTGTAGACGCCCGGCGTCAGACAGCTCATCCCACTATAATAATTACTGATACAAGTAGCGGCACTCCGGTAAGGAAACTCACTCCACCAACTGTTAACAGGGCCGGTCGTGCCTGCAGCGCTTAGATACTCGATGCCAACAAATTCACTGGCAATACCTATGTTGGTAACCAGTTGATAGTTGTATTCCATTGTCGACGTTTGCTGTTTCTGCATAAAGTCCAAGGTTGCTGGGTAAAACAGTGAGTTGATCGCAGGATTTGGCGTGACGTTATAGCGCACATTCACGGTCTGCTCAAAAATTAGTTCCCGGCCCGGGGACGTTGCTACAGCGGACACTCTCACAGTATGGAAATAGTTGCCCGGCTTGCTCGGATAGATCTGGATCTGCATCTGCTTGTCCTGCAAGATGGTGCCCTGTCTGGGTAGCACGCCAATGGTCGGGTAGGGATAATAGTACGTTGTATTGCCGATGCTTAACGTGTGCTCCTCCACGATGGTTCTATAGGGGCTCGAAATGTTTGCGACCCAGCCCTTGCCAAGGCTTGAATAGCCAATATCAACCATTTCCGGTGGTGGTACCGTGCCAAATGGCACTGTCACATTGATTTCATTCCGGCTCACGGTCAGCCCGGCCTCCACTTTCACGTTGTATGGTAACAGGAGCGGGGTGCCAGCGATCGGTTGAGTACACGCCGCATCTAGGCAAGCCCTGACGCGCACATTGCCAGTGAAGTGACCGGCCACTTTCAACTGCTTACCTATCAGTCTGAGGATATAAGTCGAGCCGCTTGCGAGGCGCTGGATGATCAAATATCCCTCGGCTTGGAACAGGTTGGCTGGGTCTTCCACTAATACGAACACGGTCTTCCCGTTCAGGCTATCGAGATTACCGCTGATCGTTCCAGAAAATTCAATATCGTCGTAATATTCATCCACCAATTTAGTACTGGCAATTACAGGCATGCTGCTTGGGGCGCTGACGGTCACCGTGGTCATCGTGGTCACCGTACTCGACGTACTATTACCGCCGCCGCCACCGCCGCAACCGGACACCAAAGCCGCCACCGACAACACAACTGCGAATAATCTCAAAATACAACTGCTCATTTAAATGTTCCCTAAAAGTAGATGCCTGATCCTCATCGAGATATACCAAAATTGGCAGGCTCGTCATTCTACGAGAAGTCGACTATTTCGTGTTGCCTTTTAACTATTAAGTTGTCTTTAATGTTGAAAAAAGGACTCCATTTGTAACTCTATCTGTCAGACTAGTTGTCGCCTCAAGAATCTCGATCCGAGATCAAACGCAAGATGCAAAAGATGTATAGAACTTATTCTTACCAATTCAAAGAGCAAGCACTACTCAAAGTCTACGATCGAGGCGACCGCACGATAGAATCCGTTGTAGAAGAACTTTCTTTCTGTTTCACTGCACGACTCACCGTCGCGTAACTTACCCCAAAATGGGTAACTACATGCTCAAGTGTGCAATGCCCACTTAAGTATGCCAGTGCCATATTTTCGTTTCGCGTGTTTCCCAAATTGACAAAGTAATCCAATGGCTTGATGGGGGTTTGTTTTTGTTTTTTGGGGATGTCTTTGAGTGATTGTTCGGGATCGAGCTTGCATTGCATATCAAGTACAAAATCGTCGTCACCGAGATAAATTTGGTTCTTCAAGCTCTGCCAAGGAGAAGCTTGTCCTTTGCCCTGCTGTACAAATTCACGATAACGCTGCTGTGCGACTTTCTTAGTCTTGGCAAATCCACCCAGAACCCACTCGGTCGTTAAACCCAGAATTTCCATTAGGATTTGCGATGAAGACGGATGCACTTTTCGAGATAGTTTTGATGCGAATGAGGCGCTAATAGCGAGCTATTAGCAACGAAGAGTAGCAAAAATAGCCGAAAATGCGCTGTCAGCACGCAAATAGCACCGCAGGTGCACCTAATGGAAAATCTGGCTTAAACATGCCGCGCCTTCTGCCAATCCAGCAGTAGCACGATAGCTACTCCACGGCCAGTCTTTGGCACTGCGCACCATGCCGGCACGTACCGGATTTAAGGCGATGTAGCGCGCCAATTCAAGCAGGTAGAATTCTTTCTGCGCCAAAATCGCTTTAAATCGCCCCTGAAAAACATGGCCTACCCGTTGATACTGCCTGTTGACATATTGGGCATAAGAGCCATTCAGCAATTTCATACCGTCAGAGAAACTGGCTCGGTTTGTTTCAATCAGATGCGAATACCATGTCTTTGCGAGCGACTGTGCGTGATGCAAAGCTATGATGCAGAGGTCTTAGCGCATGAGGTCTTAGTGTCTGAATTATTGCCGTTTAAAAATTTCCCCAACAGGCGCCCACGTACGAACAGGTGATAAGTAAGAAATGCGATGCTCAAGGTCGCACATAGTGAAAGGCTTAGTTTCACACTCCAATGTAAGTTCACGTCCATTAATGGAATTTGGATGGCAAAGATCAATGGTAAGTGAATCAGATATACCCAGTAAGAAGCATCAGCGATATAGCGCAGAAAGCCATGATGCGCATCGAGCCAGCGTCGACCAAAGATAATGCACACAAGCGTCATCCAATACCCAGTATAGGCTTGTAAAAGCACCAGAATCGCTTGTAAGGATAGATCAGGTTTGATCGCCCCATTGATTCGCAGAAGGTAAAGAAACAGCGCATACGCCAATAACGATAACAGCAGCAATCTAGGCGCGAACAGGCTTAGTTGATCTATCCAACGAGCTTGATGAAATAGACGAAATCCGATCAGGAAATACGCTCCGTAAAAGAGCAGCGCCCACCATTGCGGGAAGAAGCTTTCCGGTGCTGGAAAAGGCGCTGGTACGGCAAACAGTGCTGGCATCAGGGCCAGCGGTACAAGGCAGACCTTCTTCATTGGCGTCAACGCATCTAGCCAACTATCTAGCCAGCTAAGATGTTCATTCCATTCCAATGTTGAAGCCACCCAAACCAAAATGCAAAAGCACATCACATAGGGTAAAAACCATAGGTGCGCGAGCGTGGGTGGTGCCGTGGGTGCTTGGGGATTGTCCAGCCACGGCTTAATCACTTGAAGTAAAGGAGATAAATTCTCTACATCCGTAATCGCCAGACGAATGAGCCAGCCCATCGAGAAATAGACAAGCGGCCAGAACACAAGCAAGGGCAAGATGATGCGCATGAAGCGGTTTTTAAGCATGCCGCCCATGCCCCGCTTTTGCACGAGCAAAGCGGCAAAGAAACCCGCCACCACAAAGAACAAGGGCATGCGAAATAGATGAAAGAACCAGGCAAACGCGTCTACGATAAGCGATTGTCCCCTGTCAGCAGTGGGCCAAAATGGATGTGCCAAAACGCTATAGGCGAGTGCGGTATGAAACACCACACCCGTCAGCATCGCCAGGGCGCGCAGATTGTCCATGTAGTGAAAGCGCTCATTCGCTTCTGGCATCTGCGCTGGGGCGTTCATAGAAAAGAATCCTTGCGGCGATACACGGCACGGGCAAAAGCAAGTGACAACAATATTACTGCCAACTCCAAAGCAAAAATGCTCAAAGCTTCTTGACTCAAAACGATGTCGTTGGTTTCAATTTTCTTACCGATGGCGTCAATGGTGCCGAGGACGACCATAAATGGGCCGACGAAAGTCGATACCGCAATTTGAACGAAGATATTCCAACCCTCTGACTCCAGCACCAAAGCCGCACTCAGCGAGATGAAAAAATTCGTTGCCAGAAACCCGTAGATCAAGAATGACCAAATCAAAATACCGTCTGGCAAAGGCGTAAACAGAACCAAGAACGCGGTCCCCGCCACCACGATCAAGAAAGGTACAAGATAAAGCACCAGATTAGCTAAAACTTTGCTCCAAAAAAAAGTCATCGGCGTCATCGGCAGACTCATCATGAAAGTCAAAGTGTGTTCCCTGCGTTCATTCAGAAGTGAGGTCTGAATCGCAAACCCACCGACACAAATCAAGAGCACGAGCAAGATCATGCCGCCAGCATAAAACGCCCACGTCTTCGCCATGCCGATCAGGGTCAAACCAATGAGTAGCCCGATCACGTAAGCCGCAAATTGTTTTTGATACATGTGAAACTCTTTCAGAATGAGCCTTTTGATCATGTGTCTTGTTTGTTGCGTTTCACTCGCGTTGTTTTGAGGTAGTGTGCTCATCATTTGTCTCCCGCGCGAACGCTCGTCACGAAAATGTCTTCTAGGTTCATGGGTTCTACCGTGTTCACCGTCAGGTTCATCTGTGCAAGGCGCGTCTCAAAAACATCCCCTGCGTTGCGCACCTTGAGTTCAATGATGGAGCCGTTATTGCGCGCACTGATCACTTCGGGTATGTCTTTGAGCTCATCTTGCCAAGGTCCGTGGCAAATAATGCGGCGCCAACTGGATAAGAAAGTTTCCTTATCTTCGGATGCCACGAGCTTGCCTTTGTGGATAAAACTGATGGAATCGGAAAGCTGTTCCACATCGACCGTGTTATGCGATGAGAAGAGAACACTGCGCGATTCGTCCCGCAACACATCCGCCAAAGCCTCAAGCACTTCAGCCCGCGCGACCGGATCTAAACCTGTGGTTGGTTCATCGAGTAGCAACAGTTTCGGACGGCGCGCAAGAATCAACAGCAAGGCGGCTTTCACCCTTTGTCCGTGCGAAAAACCACCTAACTTCTGTTGCGATTTCAGATCAAAACGCTTGAGCAATTGCGCTGCGTAAGTTTCATCCCACTCGGGGAAAATCCCCTGGATAAAATCCATATGCCAACGCAGTGTCTGCGTTTTGTATAAGCGCATGTCTTCAGAGGCATAACCGACATCCCGTTTCGCTGCCACCTGCGCCTCTGGTAATCGATGACCACAGACGTCGACTTCGCCTGCATCGGCACGAATCAAGCCCATGAGGATACGCATAATGGTGGATTTACCTGCGCCATTGGCTCCAACCAAGCCCATAATCTGCCCAGTAGGCAATTCTAAATCTAGTGGGTGCAGCACAAAGTCCGCGTAAGTTTTCTGCACGGCGCGCAATGAAATGGCAACATCGGTTTGCAAATTCATTTGATGATCCTTGTCAAAGAAGAGTTTGTGCTGGTTTTTGCATTGATGGCTTTGCTGTTGGAAACGTCGGGGGCGGTCGCTACCATAGCGGCACTAACATGCTCGACCACCTCCTTCCCATCCATACCCAATTTGTGCGCGGCGCCCACCATGCCCATTAGATGCGCATCGAATTCGTCCCGAACAAGTTGTTTGGCCAGATCCTGAGTCTCGGCAACGAAGGAACCTTTGCCTTGCCGAGTGACGATCACGCCCGCGCGTTCTAATTCGAGATAGGCGCGTTTAACGGTGATCACACTCACGCTACTCGCGCTAGCTAATTCACGTATCGAAGGCAGGGATTGACCCGGGCGCCAATCACCAGCCATTACCTTGGTGGTAATCTGCTCCATGATCTGTTCGTACATCGGCGTACTATCGTGATTGGAGAGAAAAAGTTTATCTGTGGTCATTGTCTGAAGCCTTTTGAAGTTCCTGAAGTTCCGTGCTTAACTGAGCATATTAAGTATATACAGATAAATACAGGAGTCAAGTCTTCATTGCAGTTTGCTGATTTCGTGGAGTGGGGTGCAAGGTAGGAAATGAGGGATTGGAAGTTCAATCCTATGAGAGTCTGAGATTTGAACGCGGGAAACGGCCAATTAACGTCTCAATGAATTGATGCGACAAAATGATGCACAACATTTTCCTCGAAAACATCTGGCGATTGTAAGGGTGAGTTTTTGTATCTCAAAAACGGAAAGACCCTTTTGATTACTATCGTCCATCGCCGCCTTACTCATACTCTCCCCCTCACCTTGGTGCACAGCCATGGATTCACCACGCTGGTGACCCGACCAAAGCTTGGTTTGCTGCGACGGAGCACCTAGCGGTTCAGCCGGCACAGCCTACGGCCTTCTTGTAAGCCATCGCCATAGACCGTCATTCATCGAGATTGTAACGTGGGTCATCGCAATTCACTGGCAGAGGCTCATGGCAATGCGCAAAGTGCTACCTGACAAGCGCAAACCAGTTGAGGAATGGAAATGACAATTAATCACATCGACCTGCCGCAAGGCAAAACGGCCAGCGATACAGGCGCAATAGGCATGCCTGGACGCACCAAGATTACTGGAAGCGGGGCAGCATCCAGAGCGCTGGCAGACAAACTCTTTAGCATCGCGACGCGTGCGTGGTTTGTCATAGCGATCATAGGCCAGTGGGTATTTCTGGCCTATCTCTTGGGCTTTTATGCACCATCGACGTTGACTGGCAACTTTCAACTCTGGACCAAAAATCCAATGTTACCGAAGGGCTACGTGGCTGGCGATACGGTCGGCAATCTCGCGTTTGCTGCACATGCATTACTTGCCGCCATCATCGCGTTTGGCGGCGCGGTACAACTCATCCCTCAGTTACGGAAAGCGGCGCCTACTTTTCACCGCTGGAACGGTCGCCTGTTTATGGCAACCGTGCTCTGCCTGAGCATCACAGGGCTGTACATGATCTGGATTCGCGGTACACCCGCACCATTGATCGCCGACCTGGCCATCACGCTCAATGCTGTGTTTATCCTTGGCTTCGGTTGGCTCTCCTTGCGCACAGCGATGCGGCGTGACATTGCCAGCCATCGCCTTTGGGCGCTGCGTCTTTATCTTGTGTCGAATGCGCAGTGGTTTACCAGGATTGGACTATTCGCCTGGCTGATTATTGCTCAAGGCCCGGTCGGCATGGGTGCCAACTTTGATGGTCCCGTGGTCATTTTCTGGTCCTTCGGTTGCTACCTGGTTCCCCTGATCGTTCTTGAGCTCTATCTGCGCACCAAACAGAATGCCGCTACCAGCCGCAAGCTCTTCATGGCAGCCACCCTGGCGATTGCCGCAGGATTGACTGTCATCGGGACAGTCGGTGTTTCGATGTTCTCTTGGATTCCAGCAGTCAAGGCGGCGAATGACCATCGCATTTCTATTGCCGATACGCTTTCTGCCACCCTCCTTTCCGGCAGCCTTGATCAGGCCATAAAGCAATATCACGCATTGAAATCTGCAGCGCCGACGCGTTATAACTTCGATGAGAGTGAGCTGCGGGCTTTGGGTAAGAAACTGGTTGCCAGCCGGCGTTATGATGACGCGATCGGCATTTTCCGTTTGAACCTGGTAGCTTACCCACAATCGGCAAGAGCCCATGTCCGTCTGGCCGAAGCGTACCTAGCGGCAGGCAATTGGGCTGAGGCGCTCGTCAACTGTCGAAAAGCGCTGGCGCTGAACCCGAAAGATGATGTCGCGATACCGTTACTGCAACAACTCAATGCCAGTCATCCGACAAGTAAAGAGCGATGATCATTCGGTTTTCGTTCCGCCGCTGCTATACCAATCTGGGGTCGGACCTTAATGGGCGCTCCCTATGTGCTGTGAATGTCTACTTGTGAATATCTAATCAAATGTCAATAGTAAGACCTGCGTCACACTTCGCGCATACTTCACAAACACGCCTCTGCACCTCTCAAATTGGGTAAGTGACGAAACTGTAAAAGCAGGTGACAAAATGTATAGCTAGATTGTTTTCACAGGCCATGTCGTCATGTACACTCGCTGCCATGAATACTACGCACTTGTCCAACAGCACACCCACTAGCATCGACGCGCCTTTGCTGAAAGTTGTAGGTGTCAATTTATTGATATGGCTGGGAATCAGCACCTTGGGTTCGGCGGGGCGCTACCACGACATCTTGCGTCACGGTGGTTATTTACCGTATTTAGGGCTATGGCTCACTGGGGTCAATGCACTCACAATGCTGTTTTTCATCAGTACCGGCCTCTATATTTTTCTACAAAAAAATCCAGAAAAAATTGCCACTACAGGCCACGTCATTCGTCTCTATGTGCTATTAGTTCTCACTTTTTTTCCACTCCACGTACTGTATAGCACTATTGTCCCAACTTGGTTAAATACGCCTGGCCCGCATACGCTAGACAGTCTTTGGTCAGAGTTTATACACAATAATAGCTTTACTTGGTTTATAGAATTTTGCTGGTTCACCGGTACCTTTACTGCGGTTATCGCAATTCGCATTTGGTATATCGGACAAGCACGCAATGCCACTTTGCAGCAGACACAAACCGCCTATCTTCAGCTCGAACTCGCGCTTGAACAACAACGTCTACAGAGTTTAAAACAACAGCTAGAGCCACATTTCATTTTCAATGCGCTGAATGCCATCAGCGCGTTAGTAAGAACAAACGAGAAATCTGTCGCACTAGTTGGTATCCAAAAACTAAGCGATTTATTGAGTTACGCACTGAGGGCAAGCAACAGAGACTGGGGCAGCTTTAAAGACGAACTTGACTTCATACGTGACTATCTAGCGCTACAACAGTTACGCTATGGTGGCCGACTAGAGGTTTCCATCCATGGTGATGTACCTGCAATTTTGCACGGTGATTGTCTACCATTATTACTGCAACCATTAATAGAGAATGCCTTGCGCCATGATCTCGATTGCCATAAGGGCAAAAGCAAAATCGATGTGCTACTGAGTTTGAATCAAGATCAAAGTCAGATCACTATTCAAATAAACAATCAGATTCAAAGCAAGGCAAAAAAGAATCCAGGTTTAGGCCTAGGTTTATCACAAACACGATTACGCCTAGAGTTGATGTACGAAGGTAAAGCGAGTATGCACATTAAGGAAGGCGCACAAGATTTTAGCGTTGTCATCACCATACCAAGCTATCGACCCGACCAAGCTGACGACATGCTATGAACCAAAATTTGCCCACTTTTATTCCCCGCGCCTTAATTGTTGATGATGAAGAACTGGGTAGAAAAAATCTACAATGCGCCATTGATGAACACAGCAATTGGTCAATAGTGGCACAGGTTTCTAGTGTTGCCGAAGCACGCAATATTCTGGCGTCTGAACAGATAGATGTCATTTTTTTAGATATACAGATGCCCGAGGAGACTGGCCTGCAATTGGCGCGAGAATTATCAACGCAAGAAGCACCACCGTTAATTATTTTTGTCACTGTATTTAATGAACATGCGATTGAAGCATTTGAATTACACGCACTTGATTATCTATTGAAGCCACTCAACGATACGCGCCTTGCCAAAGCTTTAGAGCGTGCGGAAAGTATGCTTTCACTACAGCAGAAAGCCGACTATCGAAAAGCGTTGCGTCGCTATGTTGAAGATGAAAACAGCAAAACACAGCCGACGCAAGAGTATTGGCAACAGGTCTGTGTACGCTCTATCGGAAAAATAGAAACAGTTTTTCTCAGCGATGTTTTATGGATTGAAGCGCAAGGCAATTACATGCAACTTCACACAGACGCGCGCGCCATTCTCTACCGTGCTCCGATGACCCGCCTTGTAAAGCATTTAGACCCGAAGATTTTTATGCGCATACATCGCGGCACTATTGTTCGCAAGGATCAAATCGCCAGCATCTATGTGGCTGCTGACAATTACTACAAAATGGTCATGCGTTGCGGTGATCAGACCCAAATAAGCGAACGCTACATTGCCTCCGTCAAAGAGGCCCTTGATAAACAGAATTCTTCTTTATTGGCGACGGGAATTTGGAAATGAAGAAACTACTAAGCACCTATTTTTACTTGTTCATGTCTTTATTGATCGCGACGATCATTGGATTTGCCTTTGGCCCGAATTTAGCCCAAACAATGGTTTATCCATCACTTCGTCCACCTCTCATTTTGTATCTCCATGCAGCAGTTTCTGTCGCATGGGTGCTACTACTTTGTGTTCAAGTGAGTTTGGTAAGAGGGGCGAATTTACGCTTGCACAGGCAATTGGGACAATTCGGTTTTGCACTAGGTATTTCACTACCAATACTCGGGATTGCCACCGAAATTGCAATGAATCAGTGGCATCTCAGTCAAGGTCACAGCACCAATCCAGTGTTTTTTAGTATCTCGCTCAACGATATGCTTAGCTTTTCAATCGCATTTGGTTTAGCAATGTGGTGGCGAAGTAGACCGGAATATCATAAGCGGCTTTTGCTCATCGCCACATGTTGCTTAACCAGCGCAGCCTTCGCCAGATTGCATTTCATTGTACCTAGCTGGTGGTTTTACTTTTTTGTTGACGCATTAATAGTCTTGGCGATGATTCGTGATCACATCGTCATCCATTCTGTTCATCGCGTCTATTCCATCGGTTTGCCCTCTCTCGTCGCTGGACAAATATTGGCGTTTTTTCTATGCTTCCAAAAGCCCGAATTCTGGGTGAATTTGAGCCAATTCTTGTTGGGAGGAGCGAAATGAAATCTAAGGCAAATTCGAATGAAGCTTCTCAAGTTAGCTTATTTTTTGCAAATTGAAACCGCAGTGCCAGTGTGGCTTTGAAGCAGAGAATCCTTGTTGGGCTGAACCGAAGAAAAGTTCATTGTTCAAGGGAATTGTGTGACGCATAAAGTTCCTTTTTTCAAACAATTCCTAAACACACCGTTAAGTGACAATGTTTTATTGGTTTAACCTAGATTTTTTCAACAGTTTTTACCCGAAAACCAATTATCCTAAATTTACTATGCGTCTGAAGACCCTCTACATCACAATCACCACGATTGTTTTACTTGCTGCCCTTGTCATCTCCATCGTAACACAGCCCTTCGTGACACCGATTCCTTCAACGCCCGAGGAGATCGATTTAATTAAACTGAAAGCTCATGTGAAATACCTTTCGACGGACGTTCACCCGCGTAGTTCGAGCAGTTTTTCAAATCTCGAAAAGGCGGGCCAATACGTTTTCGACGAGTTGAAAGCAATGGGTGCGCCAGTTGAAGTGCAAGAAGTCAAGGTCAAGGGCAAGACATACAAAAACTTCATAGCGCGATTTGGGCCTTCCACAGGGCCGTTATTAGTCATCGGAGCGCATTACGACTCAGACGCTCAATCGCTTCGCAACTGGAAACCAAAAGGAATGGCGACACCTGGCGCTGACGACAATGCCAGTGGTGTGGCGGGCTTGCTTGAACTAGCGCGACTGCTGAGCAAAAAACAGCAATCCCGATCGATAGAACTGGTGGCCTACACGCTGGAAGAAGATCCCCATTTTGGCACCGAAGAAATGGGCAGCTTTCGACATGCACGCTCACTCAAGGAATCAGGACATGAAGTTCAATTGATGTTGTCGATAGAAATGATAGGCTATTTTGCCGATAAGGCTAACAGCCAAGACTATCCCGCGCCGGGTATGTCCGCTCTGTATGGGGATCGCGGCAACTTTATTACTCTGGTCGGCAATTTAAGTAATTTTGGCGCAATCCGCCGCGCCAAAGCACTCATGCGCGGCGTTAGCAATCTACCGGTCGTCTCCTGCAACGCGCCAGCGAATTTGCAGGGTATCGCTCTTTCAGATCACTTGAATTTCTGGAATGAAGGCTACCCAGCATTGATGGTCTCAGACACCGCTTTTTTTCGCAACCCCCACTATCACAGGATGACCGATACCTTTGAAAAACTCGACTACCGCCGCATGGCACAAGTGGTGCAAGGAATATATGCGATCACACAGCATTTTTCCTAACTTGATGCTAACAAGGCTATGAAAAATGGGGTCAAGTCGTGACTCCCATTTTTTCATTTTTGAAGTGAAGGATTCAATTTACGATTCTCGCTTTCTTGGCAGGAACGTATTAAAACCGTCAATTCCACCAAAAATACCAGACCTCAGAATTCAACAGCGTCGCGGCGAGCTTGGAAATTGTCTCGCAACCTTGATCGACAATATCAAAGTGACGCAAACCATTCTTTTTCAAACTTCATTGGGCTGGTCATAAAGATTAAAATTAAATTAGAATGACAGCAATCGTAGGAAAGCGTTCGTTAAAAATGTAGCCATCATTGTTACCGTCTACAAAGTCCGCTTTCATCTCAGTGAACGACCTTAGCTCTCCACATCCCCAGCAGTACGCCATTTGACATTGGTCAAGTATTTGCCAGCCCGCACAATCAAATAACGCAACAATTGCAATCGTAAATCAACGCGCCATTTGATGGGGCGGGGGTTTTGCAGGTGTTCACTCAGCATGATGAAGGTGATGAGTGCCATGGCGAAAATATGCGCTGTGGGCAGCAGCATGGGGAATAACATCAGTAACAGGCCTGAACCTACGCACCATAGGCCGTGCCGCACGCCATAGACATACGAGTCGAAGGCGGCTTGGTAGCCAAACGCTCGAATTATTTTGTGCTGGCGGCCTTGATTTAAAAAAAATTGCTTATACGGTGAACATTGCCAGATAATTGCCAGCAGCAAACAGACTAGAGCTGGCAGGTAAGACTGCGGTAGTAGGCGAAGGATGTTCAGGCTGGTTGCCAATATCAAGATACCGGCCATAGTCCAACTAGTGAGATAGCCAAGTACAAACAGGCTCGCGTTTAAGATACGCAGGCGTTTGAGACTTAGCGCAACGAGCTGTTGAATTGGTAGTATTAATTTGGGGCACATCATCGCCAGCACCATCAGGCTCCAACCCAGCAATTGATCCCAAACTAGATTGAAATTTTCTAATTGCGCGAAGCTAAGCCAAAATGTCGTCGGTGTTAAGACGCGGCAAATATCCATCTCGAGCCTGCCGCCCGGCCTGAAAATCAGCAGTGCCCAAGCCACTAGACTGAGACTAATCAGCAAACCATTAATTTTGCGTTGGAGTTCTGCTGATAGTCTCATGATTTAGGTCCTTTACTTATTAGCCAGACGATAAACGCTGATGCGATCGATGGTGCAGGTTTCTCCATCCGATTGGAGAGACCCTTGTGGCTCTATCTTGATATCCAGGCTATCAAGGAGATCTCCCACCAAATGTAGTTGGTCCGCTATGGCTGAGATATTCAATTTCACCGTCAGACCAGCACCAGCATGGTGGCCTGTTTGCAAAGTCGCTTTGCGGACCCCAAAGAGTGAGAAGTGACCCGCATCAATATTATTGACGATGACTTTATAAATAGCCGCATCCATTTCGCCCTTGATGCCTTCCAGCGCGAGGTAGACATCGTCAGGCAATTGATTGGCACTGACCGATGCTAGGCTTTTTAGCAGTGTTTGTTTCGGTGTGTTATCCAATTTAACGCTGACTTGAGTGGCAGCCGTGCCGAGACTGATTTTTTGGTTGGAAGCACCAAATAATTCGGGTGTGTCTTTGTTTTGCATAAGCGTAGGTGCAGCTAGAGTTGAGGTTTTGCTTAAAGTGCGCAAACGTGTCTGCATCAGATTAGGCGCTGTGACACTGGTTTGCGCGTTGAGGTCTTGGTACGAGTAATCGAGCTGACTGATGGTGTTCACCATCGAAGGGTAGTACAACCAAGCCGAACCATTGGGATTAGGCATATAGAATGGCCGACGATTGCCTCTGGGGTCGCTGTCATTCGGGCCTTCCAACCAATCTGAGTCGGTGGGATTAACATTATCCGCTTGATTCCAGCTCGCCCACAGACGGTCGATATTGGAGTGGTGTAGATAAAAAATCGGATCCAGCCCAGCCAGACCCGGATCAGACATTAAACCCCACAAGGTTTGGCTAACCTGACCACCCACTTCGACGTGAACCATATTATGCGGATTTTGCTCGAGATCACCCGTCGATGATCCGAAATGGGCAAAACCCTCAGTATCGCCGCCACCATAAGCATCGGTGTAGACCGTATCTTGCTGGCAAGACTGATTGACTACCGTTGGATCAATATAAATCTTACCGTTACCTTCAATACCATATCGTGCCGTGACAAAAAGTGGATTTGGCGTACTGTCAGGCAATTGCGTTTGCGAGAATGCGGGTGGCATATTCAATTCATTGGTATTCGTATCGAGATAATTCCAGTAAGGCAAAGCCCAATTGGCCGGGCCACCTTGTTGTTGGATAATGATGCTCAGAATGTTTTCGAGTGCATAGAGATAGCCACGATGCCAGGGTGGAAAAAACCAACCAGCATGTTGGCACTGATCCCAATATTGAGCAATGAGTGTGTTGCTAGGCAAGGGACTAGTTGGTACGGCGGGAACAGGGGGAATATCAGCCCAATTTGGAAAGCCGCTGGGTGCTGGAGTGCCAGGATCATCGTTATCAACGATGTATTGACCATGAATCGCCGCAAAAAACCACCAACTGGTAGGGTCGTCTAGCGAGCGCGACATCATCGCGCCCACACCTTTGGCATACCACAATAAATCCGTATTTTGAAAGCTGCCGTCATTATTCCAGGCGTTGCTACGAGTAAGGCTAGTAGCTGCAACAGTCACTGACTGGATAAAAAACTGACTGCTGGCCGAGTCTAGCAACGTGACCGTAATAGCATTGTCGCCAGCGTTCAATAAGGATGGCGGAATCGTCCAATTTATCGTGTGAAAATTGGGATCTTGGTCTACGTAATCAGGAATAAATGAAAAACCGTTGACGTTGATTGAAATGGGATTATTCGCTTCGCCATCGACCAAAGCAGCGCACACTACCATGCTCCAAGCGACACGCACAGGTGTGCTGAGCTGGAGATTGAATTGCATGAAGCCAGTGCTTTCCGTTAGCGACCAAGTGCTATATTGCGAACGAAATCCCGCGCCTTGTGATTTGGCTAGTGAGAGGTTGGCAGAAGGCGTGGGATTGGCCACCGAAAAATTGATGGTTTGGCTGGGTAAAGCTTGAACATTGCTTGAGGTATTCATAAGTGTTTTATCTTTACATGTCAATTTGGGTATTTGGAGAAACGGCTTTAGTTTGCTGCTATGTCAGATGACAGACAGAGTAGAACTGTTATCACCTATTTCTGGTTGGACGACGCCAGATAAATAGACTCGATGCAAAATATGTGCCTGTTACTTGGGCGGGTAATGCACTAAGCAGCTTTGCCACTTGGGTTTCCAAGCGTGTCACTACCCCCAGTTCTTTTAATATCGTAGGCCGATACAAAAGTGCCTGCAAAGTGTAGGTGCAACGATTAGAATTAAATGAAAATAGGAAACTCAGTGATTCTCTAAATGAACGTGTATTACTCGTGCAACACAATGAAGCAGTTCTTCTGCAATTAAGGTTTGTCGATGAACTTGGGAAAGTCCAACCACCATTCTCGCGAGATATAAACGGGTGAAATAAACGGGTGAAAAAATTCCAGTCAGTGGCTTTTGCAAATAGATCCGCTAGAAATTAATCATAGGGCTTGACGCTGACCTGCGCGGCGAAGTCGTTACCGACAGCACTCTTCAATCGACCATCGTTTTTTACGATCGTTATGGATGTATTTACGGGCGAGTACATCGACGATCTTGGAGAAGCTTATGGCGTCAAATCGCATTCATACACCGCAGCAAATTGCTTACTTCAAACGCTGAGCTAACAAGCAAAAGAAGGCTAGTCCCGGACTAAAGCATGCGTCAGCCCTCAATCAGCTTACTCCCTCTAGAAGAGGGTAGAGTGGAGGTTGAATAATGTCAAATTTAAGACCTGGCTCTATTCTCCTTCTATTCTCCTTGTGACCCTATTCTCCCGTGCCTAAACAAGAATTTCGCAGTTTATGGAATGATCAACTAGAAAGTTGGCAAGCCAATCTTCCGACACTTGAAGTGCGCTTCCAAGTAAGCACTTGGGCACTCGCGAGACGAGCGTTGACCTTAGGCTTCATCACGCAAGAAGAATACGGACTTTTTATCAGCGCAAAAGTCAAAGCGCATAAAAATAAGGAAGCTAGCGGCCTTTCGTATTACACGCTGAAAAAGGCACAGATCAGCACGGCTTTCTCCAAGGCGGTGGTGACGGAGGCACTTAGCGGACAGCTTTTGTTACGCGAGGCAAGTGCATTATTGGGCGGCATCAAGCCAAACAAGATCGCACACTTCGCTAAGGAGCTAGGCCTTTGAGATACTTATTAGACGCAAACACCTACATCCAAGCAAAGAACCAATACTACGGTATGGATATTTGTTCCGCATACTGGGATTGGTTAAATCAACAATTCCAATTTGGTGTGGTCGCCAGTATCCACATGATCGCCAAAGAACTCAAAGACAGTAACGACGAATTAGCTAGTTGGGTGAAAGAACGGCCTGCACATTTCATAGCGAATGGGGATGTCAACATGCAATCTGTATTCGCACAAATTGCACATGTCGTCGCGACAGGCGATTACAACCTAGGAAATCGAGATAAATTTTTGGCGAAAGCTGATCCTTGGATTATTGCAAAAGCAAAAACGATAGGCGCAACTATCGTGACGCATGAAGCTTTGGCTGCTGCTAATACGAAGAAAATCAAAGTACCAAATATCTGTCTTCAATTCGACGTGCCTTGCGTAAATACGTTTCAGTTCTTACGGGAATTAAAGGCTCGGTTTGTATTGTCTGTTTAGTTTTAAAATCAGAAAAAAACTGGGAAGTATCGAATATTTTTTAATTGATGCTGACCCCTTTGGTTCTCGTTTCTGTGTGATCGGCAAAATTGGGCAACGTGTAGTTGATCTGACTAACCAGTAACTAACCAGTTAATGCTGACCCAAAACTTTCTTAACTGCCGCAACGTAGCGTTCACCAATCGGGATCTGATCGTTGCAAGCTAAAACCATTTTGTAGTTATTGTCGGCAGTAACATGAATGCTGGCAATTTGATCTTTGCGTATGATCGTACTGCGATGTATACGCAAAAAAGTGTCGGGATCTAAATGTTTTTCTAAATGCACCATTGAGGCTCGGTAAAGAATTTGTCGAGTACTGGTGTGAAGTTGCATGTAATTGCCTTGCGCTTCTATCCATAAGACATCAGTAAGCGAAACAGTTTCGATTTTGCCGATAGAACGTACACTGATTTGTTGCCAGTATTTTGGACTCGCATGCTCTTTACTCTTTTCATCTTCAATATAGCGACGCAATGCAATGCCATAGTTGGCTTGCTGCTGCAAACCAAGCATAGCCTCGGCACGCTCTAAAGCATGCGCGAGACGTTTGTCGTTAAGTGGTTTTAAGAGATAATCGAGAGCGTGCAATTCAAATGCTTCAATTGCGTGCTCATTAAATGCCGTCACAAAAATAATCAACGGAGGCAAGTTTTTTTCGGATAGTTCTCTCGCGAACTGCAAACCAGTTTCACGCGGCATTTGGATATCTAAAAAAATTACGTCGATATCGTTCGCGGCAAGTGCGAGGCGGGCGTTGGTGGCGCTAGACGCCTGGGCAACGACCAACCAACTCCTATGGACTTCAATCGCACAGTGCAAATTTTTGCGACCTAATTTCTCATCGTCAACGATCAAGGCACGAATGGTTTGGTTCATAGAACCGTCTCTGATTGATAAAGGGGTACTGTGATGAGGACACTAAAATTGTCAATGCTTTCGCTGATTCGCATACTAGCTTTGCCCTTATACATCATCTCTAAACGTAATCGTGTCTGGGACAGCCCCAGCCCCAAGCCAGGATTTTTTACAGATTGCGCATGTAAGCGATTGTGTATCTGCATCGTTACCTGATCAGCGTTCAAGCTCAATTGCAAATAGATTTGACTTTGCTCTTCATGGCAATCGAGATCATGACGTAAAGCGTTTTCGATTAAGGGCTGTAATAGCAAAGGTAGGCAATCGCCATGCAAGATTTCAGGCGTGTCGCCACTAATACAGAATTCGAGGCGGTCATCATAACGTAATTGTTGAAGCGCCAGATAGTCACGAATGAAATCGAGTTCTTCCTTGAAGCTAATCCAATTCTTATTTGTTGCCGAGAGCGCATAACGCAGTAAATCACTGAGTCTATTGATGCCATCTAATGCGACAGACTTTTCATTGGTTCTGACTAAGGCGCTGATCGCATTGAGCGCATTGAAAATAAAATGTGGTTCTAGTTGTTGACGTAGGCTTTGCAATTTTTGCTGCTCTAACGCTAGATTGAGTTTTAAGTTGTCGGTTTGCCGTTCTCTATTCTCATGCCAGATGCGAACAAAAATTATAGCAGTGACCATCAAAGTAAAATAATAAAAGCCATAAAACAAACCAATATTATCCACGCTTAGTACGTAGTCGAGAAAACTCTTGTTTCGAAGGTGTAGATCAAACCGTTTCCAATTAAAAAAACATTTCGACAGCGCATACAATGGGTAATAGAAGATCAACAAATTGAGGTATAAACGCGAGATGCTCCACGCATTAGCCACAAGACGGGGGTATTTCACTAGCAGCGGGTAAAGGATGCAGCTTAATACAAAAAGTAGAAACTGATTTTCCACCCAACTCATCCACATACTCACAAAACGCAAATCCTTTTCCTCCTTAACAACATCCAGATATTGGCCCCATGCACCAAGCGTAAGTATGCTTCCCCAAATTAAAAGATTAACGACGAGCGACCGTAACCATTTATTGGACGGTAATAAGGTAGATGCATTGGCGAAGCTGAGTTTTGTTATAGGCATCTGGGCAGTATATCGCAACTCATCTTTACTTTAGACACCCTTGATGCATGGTTCGTCACACGCTTATCCTTTGTGATCACACGGTACTTTTATGCTACGCAGGGGGATGAGCATAATGTGTTGGGTAATTTTCATCTTTCTTTCAATCTCGAATGAGGGGTGAGCGAAAAGCCGCCATGATACATAAAGCTGCAATATGGTATGACGCG
This sequence comes from Affinundibacterium flavidum, assembly GCF_014284175.1. Taxonomy (GTDB): domain Bacteria; phylum Pseudomonadota; class Gammaproteobacteria; order Burkholderiales; family Burkholderiaceae_D; genus Undibacterium; species Undibacterium flavidum. The sequence goes on along the minus strand of NZ_JACOGA010000016.1, from coordinate 19,104 downwards.
CTGGCTTGCTCGACAAAATTCACCGCAGTTTTCCAATTCGTACAGTATCTTTTCTTTGATTTCAATTCACTTTGGAGCCATCAATGCGCATCATATTTTTCTCCCTACTCTGTTTTTTTTCTAACCTAGCAATGCGAAACGTTCATGCAGCAGACATCGAGTTAACCAATACATTCGGCGCATATACAGTTGGATTTGAGCGGGTTCAACACGCCGATTCCACCCGCGTATTCCATCCCAAAACAGACTCAAACAGTAACCATGTCGCCAAGCCAGTGGCTATCGGCAAACAGCAAGATTCCCAGCAACTCGATCGCTTAGTAAGCTCTTACTACAAAGCGCACGAGCCAGGGGCAACCGTCATCGTCGTAAAAGACGGCAAGACGATTTTACGCAAAGCCTATGGCATGTCTAGCCTCGCTGAAAAACGTCGCATGCATGCCGATGATGTCTTGCGCATAGGCTCCATCACCAAACAATTTACCGCTGTTGCGATCATGATGCTCGTAGAACAAGGCAAAATTTCCCTCAACGATACCGTCTCCAAGATTCTTCCAGACTATCCGAAAACGGGTAAAAAAATCACTGTCGAACATTTACTTACCCACACTTCGGGCATTCCCAATTACACCGAGAAACCCGATTTCAAAGCCAATTCTATAAAGGACATCAGCGTTAATCAAATGCTCGATACATTTAAAAACGATCCTCTCGAATTTGAACCTGGCTCACATTGGATCTACAGTAATTCTGGGTATTTTTTACTTGGTGCCTTGATCGAAAAAGTCAGTGGTGAGACCTATGCAAAATTTATGGAAAAGAATGTTTTTGTGCCTCTCGACATGAAAAACACTGCTTACGAAGGATTTGAACGGACAAAGCAGAAACATGCTGCCGGGCATAGTCGTGACGGATCAAGATTTTCCGCCAGCACTCCACTTAGCATGAGCCAGCCTTATGCCGGCGGATCGCTCATATCGACAGTCGACGATATGAAGCTTTGGGATGCTGCCATCAGTACTGGAAAATTACTTAACGCACAAAGTTGGAAGCGTGTATTTACCGAGTATAAATTGAGTAATGGTAAAGGCAGTCAATATGGTTATGGCTGGTTCATACGCAAACTCGAAGACAGCCCCATGATTTCACACGGTGGAGGCATCAATGGATTCACGGCGTTTGCACTCCGTTTGCCAGAAGAGAAAGTGTATGTCGCCGTACTGACCAATAGTGATGGAGGACTAGCGTCACCAGCCATGGTGGCCAATCGACTTGCCGCGAAGCTCATTGGCAAGTCTATACCCAATTTCAAAGCGATCAAGCTCGATGCAAAAACCATGGACAAGCTCACTGGTATGTATAAAATCGACGACAAGAATCAATATAATTTTGTTCGTGAGGGTGACAAATTCATTATGTCTAGTACCAATGGTCCCACAATGAATTTGCAAGCCTATTCTGAGACGGGATTTTTCTACGATACCAATTCTCTGACGCGAATTGAGTTCATCAAGAATGTAATGGAAGAAGGGATTAAAGTCATCGTCTATCAGAATGGCGACATAAGCAGGTTTTCACGTACTTACGAAGCGCTGCCAAAAGAAGTCGCCGTCCCACTTGCGCTATTGGATACCTACGTCGGCGATTATCAACTAACACCAAAGATAATCATATCAATACGCCGTGACGGAACCAAGTTCATCGGACAAGCAACTGGGCAATTGCCTGTCGTTTTAACAGCAACGGCTCAGGATACTTTTATTTCGAATGAAGCTGGCGCAAAAGTGGTGTTTCAACCCGCCGCCGACGGTTCAGTACCTCAGCTCCTATTGACCTATGGGGGTGATGAAAGACCTGCAGTGCGTATCAAAAATTCGACCACAAAAATAATCAAGGAAGTGAAAGTAGCCCCGGCGATCTTCGATACCTATGTAGGAAAATATCAAATCGCGCCCGACTTCATTTTGACCGTCAGCCGAAATGGTGATCGCTACTATACTCAAGCAACCGGCCAAGACGTAGTCGAAATTTCAGCAATCGCTGACAATGTTTTTCTTGCAAAGAGCTTCAACGGTCAACTGAAATTTGAAAAGGACGCTAACGGCAAAACCAGCCATTTAATCATGACGCAACATGGGCGTAATACGAATGCGAAAAAATTACAATAATCATGATACGCGTGGAGTACCTAGTACACAAGAAAGCGGACGGAACTAAAGGAGTCAGCATCGATTATTTTCTATTCGATGCTGACTCTTTGAACCCACGGCACGCACAGGATTCAAGACAATATAACGCGCCAGTTCAAGCAGATAGGATACTCTTTGCACCAAGATCGCTTCCAATCATCCCTGAAAAACATGGCCTACTCGTTGATGCTACCAATTGACCTATTGGGTGTAAGAGCCATTCAGCAATTTCATTCCGTCAGGCAAACTGACGCGATTTGTTTCAATCAAGAGAAGATAGTGATTATCCATCAGGCGGTAGGCATGGCAATACCAGTCATAGCGATCCACTGCGGTTTTTAGTAGAGATAAAAACTGCTGGCGATCATCGTCATTGCCATCAATATTCGCTCGCGCATTACCGCAAGCAGTAACATGGTACAACGCACCAGCAAACTCAATACGTAACGGCCTCGCCATCTCACTTTCCCTCTGATTTATTTACACCAGAGCGTAGGGTAGCGGTTGAAAAAAATGTCAAATGTAAGGCATGACCCCGTGCTTGCAATATAGGTGCGCTCAGTTTGGTACATCAGGACTCGGAAAAACAGGGTCAGGCCTTACATATGACATTACTCCCATCTGTCAGACTAGTTGATTCCTCAAAAATTTCAATCCCAAAATGGGGGGTGGCTCTTACACTTTACGACCGATGTTGGAATGATAAATCTGACCTCTTTTTAGTGAATGAATGTCAAATGTAAGAACTGCCCCCTAGGTTGACTAATAGCGACTTCATGATTGCTCTCTGAGAAGCAAGATTTAGCAAAAGCTAGCAGCATTTTTGCCAAAAACGTATCTTATAAATCAGATGTGGAGAAATTGTGGAGGCTGTGTAAGCGTCCAACCCAAAACCATTAAACGTACACCTCATTAAATCGTAAAGGCGGATTGAGGAGAGTGAACTATGGGCAACTTGAATCAGGCGGCAAGCCAATCAAAAGTCGAGAAACTGGCGTATTGGTGCGAACACAAGCATGATTGAGTAGTGATTGGCTTAAGGCACGTAAAACCAAATGGAAACTAAATGGGTCAGCATCGAACGGAAATATTCGATGCTGCCCCCTTTGATTAACATTCTTTTAAATTTAAGAATAAATCAGATTGCTTCTCGTTCTGACAACTCTTAAAATCTCCATAACTAATTTATAACCAGCTGTAGACGCGCCGTGCAAAGAGCATTGGTAGCGGACACCGCTACGCGGTTCCCCTTCGGGGTGCCGCACAAAAAAAAGTTTGAGTGGAGATACGATGAAGAAAATATTCGTCAATATTGGTTTCGGCATTCTTGGACTTATCCTCGTTCTTCTCATCGTCGGCACCATCTATGAGAACTTGGGTAGACGAAGTGCTGCACAGAACTTTCCACCACCTGGCAAATTAGTCGATATTGGTGGTCGTCATATTCAATTGGATTGCCGAGGTTCGGGGAGCCCTACTGTCGTATTTCAATCGGGACAGGATATGGCGGGATCGCTGAGCTGGTCGGCAGTTCATGACGAAATTGCGAAGGCAACTCGGGCTTGTGCCTATAGTCGCGCTGGCATCATGTGGAGTGCCCCCCATGATGCTCCGGCGCTTGCAAAATCGATTGCAGAGGACTTGCATGCTGCCTTAAAAAATGCCAACGAAAAAGGCCCTTTAGTCCTTGTAGGGCACTCTCTTGGCGGCCCTTACAACATGGTCTACACGAAATACTTCGGTGCGGAAGTAGCGGGATTGGTATTTGTTGATACATCTCACCCTGATCAGCTATCGCGCGGTAGAGCACTGGAAGCTTTAGAGTCGAATTCGGCACCATTGGAAAGAAAGTCAGAGTCGAACTGGTCGGCTTTTCTAGAAAAATCGGGGGCTGCATTAAATTGGACCGGTATAGTTCGGTTCCTTGCAGCTATGGAAGAAAAAGAGGGAAATCGGACTGAGTCCAATGATCAGGCCGAGAAAGCTTACGCGTCAACTTCATTTAGTTCCTTTCTAAAGGAAGAGGATGCGCTTGAGCAAACATTGAATGAAGCAGGAACGTTTCGGCACCTTGGCGACCGCCCAATAGCGGTCTTGACAGCAGTGCAGCCTGTACCTAAACAAGAACTCTCCAAGTTCGATAAAGCATTAAAAGAAAATGGGTCGTGGATGCAGAAAGATCAAGCGAAGTGGTCATCACAGAGTCAGCATCAGCTGGTACAAGATACAGGTCACTATATCCAACTTGATCGGCCTGCGGTTGTCATTGATGCAGTGCGGTCTGTGATCTCAAAAGTGCGCGCAAAGTAGCCAGAGCAAGTGTAAGGCCTGATAATCATCTCGCTGTTTACTGCACGCGAAGTCGGTGATTCCATTTACAACATTGCTCCTTCAGCGTTCATATTCATAACGATCATCGTAATCGGCATAAATATTTGCTCGTGCATTCCCGCGGGCTGTGACGTGCTACAAAGCACCTGCATACTCTATGCGCAATGGTCTCGCCATTTCAATCTCCCGTCGATTTAGTTACGGTAGAGTCTGGGATGGCGAAAGAGAAGTGTCAAATGTAAGGCCTGACCCCGGGCTTTTGACCCCGGGCTTTCTTAGGGTAGTGAAAGAGAATATCAAATGTAAGGTCTGACCCCGTCCTTTGAAACAGCACCCACCGTTAACCAATTGAATTTACTCGATTTTTAACCGGACACTACTGGTGTAAAATGTACAATTTACGCAATTCAAAAAGGTGTATGGCTCCATGAATAAAATTCTTCCACTATTTTTCTTGTTACTTGTTGGATGCAGCACTTCAGCACCTAAGTCGCTACCCATGAATTTGCAAGCTGAGCTTAATGCAGTGAATGCGTTATTGGATCATCCAGATTTCGCAACTTCAGGAAAGGTTCGTTTGACAATCAACGATGGTTGTATCGTAAATGTGACCACATCTTGGGAAGAATCTGTACTGACTCAGAATCTTGCGTCATCAGGTCAAACGGTCGCTGTCTTCAACATGCGATCTGATATGAAAGATCCTCAGTATGTCCCAAGCAAAACAGTAAACATGGATGGCGCGACTATTAAACTACCGCACGGCGTACAAGTCCCTTTGAATGAAAAAATATCGATCAAAAGTTCATGGACTTCGATTACTGATAAAAAGCTAAATGAAATGGAACATATCGACTCCGGATTGTTTTTTTCCATGGCGAATGATGCTTCGTTAAGCAGAACAACATCGATCATTTTGCATTTGAAAAATATGCGGAGTATTTGTTCAAGTCAACTCTAGAACACGAAAAAATTAGAACAAGAACGGGGTCAGTTCCAAAACAAGAACGGGGTCAGTTCCAACATTCATACATTTTACGACCGATGTTGGCATGCTAAAACTGACCCTTCCTTGGCGAATAAATGTCAAATGTAAGGCCTGACCCCGTGCTCCGCTTGACCCCGTGCTCCGCTCTCCGTGGGATGGCGAAAGAGGAAAGAGAAGTGTCAAATGTAAAGCCAGACCCCGGGCTTTCGTTATAGGAAAATTTTTATTGCAGTCATTTGCGAGTATTTTGTTCCACTACTTGACTACCGGGGGCTAATGGGTGACCCCGTGTTTCCGGTTTATCTGCAATGCGCAAACTGCTTACATACCAACTTCGAGAATGACCCCGTTCCGTTCACTTCAAAAAATATGTCATGTCAAAGCTTGACACTCGACTTTTAAACCAATTTCAAACTCTTTATCACTTATCGTTACCAGTTCCCCAATTATGCATAATTTCTTTCCCATCTAGATCGATTGGAAATCCTTGTCTAAGGCTCAAAAAACCGTCACGGAAAAGGCCTTTTAGCAGCATTCCTGCAAATTCCTGAGAAGTTAAAAGGGGTTGGTCTTTCAATAATTTAAGTTTGGGAGTTGCCCGCCAGACTGGCTTTTTCTGGCTTACATCCCAAAGGGCGGTTACAAAGTTGACTGAAATATCTGACATACGAGCACCGTATGAGTTGGTTAAATAACTTGTGGAAAATGGGGTCACCACTAAAAGATGCGTTGCTTTTGTTTTTTCTAAAAATGGTGGAACTTCATGATCAGTAATCAGTTTCTGTTGAATGATGAGTCCTTGAAGAGCTATTTCATTTTTCGAAAATATTGCTGGAAGGCGCGTCTTTAAACTTTCAGGAAGTTTTGCTTGATAAAAAGATTTTTCCGTTGATGATGCAACATTTACCGAGGATAAATCGCCCAAGCTAATAACAATTGAGACATCTTTAATAGGCGGAGCATTTCGTTCAAGTCTGAGGGAGTCAATTTTTGTCGCGCATCCAGTGAAAATTATGGCGATTGAGAGATACCAAATGTTTAGAATTGATTTCATACCTTGTGCTTTGTCCATGGAGAATTTATTGAGTAATTTTTAACTATATTAAAATTACATGGATGTTAAAGCGAAATAGATAAGTTCCATGAACATTATTTCGAGTAAAAAATTGACACGAACACTTTGGGGTCAGGCCTTGATATTCAACATCCGTCAACGCCACTCTCCCTCTGATTTATTTACTGATGAATGTCGAATGTAAGGCCTGACCCAGTACTGTACTTACGCATTTTTCATACGAAGGAGGCGTGAGCAGATGGTCGGTAGGTTTAAAGAACAGGCCAGTCACCATCGTATTCATCTAAAGTTTCTTTCATTGCATCGACGGCATCAGTGACTTCATCAATATCTTTGTTCGAAACACCCTCTCTTACCCAACCCATCATTTCTTCCCATTCCCTTTGATTCTTTAGAAAATCCCAATCCCAATCGAATACTGCGACGTCTTTATCACCTTTTGCAGCATTATCAGTCCCCGCTAATGGAACCAAATTATCCATATCATGGTAGTACTTTCTTGCGCCGTGTATGGTTGGTTCAACGGTGGTGTTCTTTATTGCTGTTTTCTTTTTTGCTAAAGTTTTTGATTTTGGCCATGCAATATGTTTTTTCTTACCATCTTCTAAGTGGTAATAATTTTTCATCGCACTGTTCGAATAAGCTGCGGATATTGCTTGGTTTTCGTCTACATCAAGTAGATCATCTTTCATGCTCGATACGGTTTTTGCATGATCTAGTTGTATACCCCGCTCGTCAATGAATTGTCCTGTTTTTTGTTCTTTTATACCCCGAATTCCCCAATTGTTAGGTTTCGTGACCCAGCCTTTATCATTCCAATGATCGATCATCTTTTCTCGCCAGCCAGTGATAAAGCCGCTCGATGCAAGACGTTTAAAATTATCTACTCCGGAGCGATAAGTGTCAGATTTTCCATGGGGATTATAGTCGTCAGCTTCGGATTCTTCGTAGCTACCAGGTAACATAAATTGAATTGTTCGACTATTGGTTAATCCCTTCATTTGGGCGGTTTTTACAGTATCTCCCATTTGATGGATTGCCCGCGCGCCCATCACATCTGCTTCACTCTCCAAACTCACATCATCATTCACCGCTATCCCGCTTTGCATTTGCATGGTTGGTCTAACACGCCCTTGTGCTTGCTGAACTACATGCCAAGCTTCATGTGGCAAATGTTGCTCTTGACCCGGTGCAATGTGGATATCGCTACCTTGAGCATAAGCATGGGCGTTAAGTTGTGCGGGTTGGGCAGAGTTGTAATGAACTTTGACATGATCCATGTTCATGCCAGAGAGTGATTCGATACCCGATTTAAGATTGTCTGGAAGCCCAGTGTCGTTTGATTTTGCGGGCTGACTATCGATCGCGCGTTGGATAGAATCGTTGATCAATTTTGCTTGTAGCGGTTCCTCATCTTCAATTCGCTGTGCTGTCGCCGCATGTGCCTGTAAAGGCTCCTCTTCAACCATTCGCTGTACTGTTGCAAATTTTCCTTGTAGTGGATCTTCCTCTTCAATTCTTTGCACGGATGCAAATTTTCCTTGCAGTGCTTCCTCATCTTCGACTCTTTGTGCCGTCGAGTTGTCCATGATCGTTGTCAAGGCTTTGAGCTGAGTTGTACGCTCGCTCGCTTTTGCTAATTGGTTCAGTTTTTGTAGTTGATTGCTTTGCGCGCTGTTGTGTGAGATTACTTGTAATTGATTGAGTGCCTCGTTTGACTTGCTGTTTGCAGAGCTCGCTTGCGACTTAAGTTGTGTCTTCGGTTTAGCATGGGAAGACAGATTTTCGGCTTCGCTTTGTTTCTGGTAAGTTGTTGAACTCATGATTGACCTCATTAAGAATAACCGTGGACACAAGAATGAACTGAATCAAAAATTATATTGTTTTTGATAAAATTTTTGCGAAATAAACCATAGCGGTGTTGTATCGCCATGCTTATTTCCATGCATATAAGCAAAAAAAATGCCTGCTTGAGCACCTCAGCAGGCAATCTTGTCTGATACCACTTCGACTAGCGAAATGTTCTCTTATCAGCCAATTTGGCAGCATCAACAATAGCTGCACAGTCGACCGCAAAAAAGGCGCGGAAGAACGGGGTCAGGTTTCATATTCGACATTCAGCAATCAATCAACACCACGCTCTTTCTGTTTCACAGCCCGACTAACCGTCGCGTAACTTACCCCAAAATGGGTACCTACCTGCTCAAGTGTGTAGTGCCCACTCAAGTATGCCAATGCCATATTTTCGTTTCGTGTGTTTTCCAAATTCACAAAGTAATCCAATGGTTTGATGAGGGCTTGTTTTTGTTTTTTAGGGATGTCTTTGAGTGATTGTTCGGGATCGAGCTTGCATTGCATATCAAGTACAAAATCGTCGTCACCGAGATAAATTTGGTTCTTCAAGCTCTGCCAAGGAGAAGGCTGTCCTTTGCCCTGCTGTACAAATTCACAATTGCACTGCTGTGCGATATTCTTGGTCTTGGCAAATCCACCCAGAACCCAATCGGTCGTCAGACATGCCGCGCCTTCTGCCAATCCGGCAGTGGCACGATAGCTACTCCACGGCCAGTCTTTGGCACTGCGCACCATGCCAGCACGTACCGGATTTAAGGCGATGTAGCGCGCCAATTCAAGCAGGTAGGATTCTTTCTGCACCAAAATCGCTTTAAATCGCCCCTGAAAAACATGGCCAACTCGTTGATACTGCCGATTGACATACTGGGTATAAGAACCACTGAGCAATTTCATACCGTCAGACAAACTTGCTCGGTTTGTTTCAATCAAAAGATGGTAGTGATTGTCCATCAGACAGTAAGCGTGACAATACCAATCATAGCGATCCACCACAATTTTCAACAGCGATAAAAACCGCTGGCTATCATCGTCATTGCCATAAATATTCGCTCGTGCATTCCCGCGGGCTGTGACTTGGTACAAAGCACCTGCATACTCTATGCGTAATGGTCTCGCCATTTCCATCTCCCGTCGATTTAAATGCTGAAGCGCTTAAGATGATGAAAGAGAAATGTCAAATGTAAGGCCCCTTGCTCCGGATTCTGACCTCTGGCTCCGGATTCTGACCTCTGGCTCCGGATTCTGACCTCTGGCTCTGGATTTAAAGAGATGAAGCGGTCTAATGGAAAATCTGGGTTCGTGTTTGCTCGTTATATTCCGCTGCTTCTTGCAATCACTCGACATCGTCGGCTTCACCTCGCATCAAGGAGGTGATTGCGGAATCGCCTGAGATTTTGAGTGTGGTGAATGGTTTGGTGTTCACAGGTTCTTAAATTGACACTGGCGAGGCTTTGGCTTCGAGGATGATCCGATTCCGTTCAGTTAAAAATCTGTCATTTCAAGGCTTAAGCCACCGCCTCAGGACAAATAGTTATCCTAATTTCTATTTAATTTCCACACTAAAATTACAAAATTACTAAAAATATAAATATACATATAAAGACTTTTACATTATTCTTTTTTGAATATTTAGTGTTTCGACCAAAAAATCTAAGTTGATTAAATACTAAATAGAGGTAACTTTTTATTTTATTTTTTCAAAAGGTACATTATGAAATCACACTATTTCAAAAACATTAAATTTGTATTAATTTTAGGTATTCTAGGGCATTTAATTATAGGAAGCGCTATGGCACAATCTGCGGATAGCCAGCCGGGAAAACCGCCTATAGTTCCGAAAGTATCTGACGAAACGGCCGAGCAGGAAGAAATTCTTTCAAAATATTTCGGCGCTGGGATTATGGCGAACATTGACCTAGGAGGACCGTCAAATTTGCGCGTTAAGAATGCGCGGCTTGTCGCGGGTAAAGTGAGAATTGACGAAGAATCTAAGGCCCAAGTTGGATTTTTTCTTGAAGCCCATAAATTCACCAAAGGTTCACCTGATGGTTTGAGCAAAACGGTAAATGGTCCTTTCGTTGGGCTTGTAATGGGTGGGGATGCGGGAATTGACACCGCAATATTGGGATGGATGTGGGGCTTTAGACAACCAAAGACAACGCAAACATTGAACTTAGGATTAGGATTAGCGATATCTCCACACGCTCAAACTTTAGGCGATGGCCTAGCAGCAAATTCTCCATTACCAGTTGGCGAAACAGAAATTCGATATAAAAAAACAACCAAATATGGATTGGCATTTTCGGTTTCTTTTGGTTTTTAAGCCCAAAAAAGAGATATAAAGTTTGACAAAACATCATTCAGCTATGGGTAGCAAACCTAACCCTAGTTGAATGATGGACTTTGTAGCTCAATCAGAGCAATCTTTCCAGCTACTTACTTTGAAATTACAGGTAGATAACAAGCCCGCGCTGAATTCATATTCTTCGGTTTCCTTGAGCTACTTTAGGCATTAAAAAACCATAATCCAAGGCGACAACGCAGTCACACAAGATAAATTTTTGTTTCAAACTTACACTTTATGTAGTTTCTTTATTTTCTATAGTTTAATTAATAGCCGTTACCTATAAAATTCGAAAAGCTAAAAAATAAGCAGTCCTGTTTCGATTTACAATCATCACTTCAACACACCCAAGAAATTTATGTCCACAGCAAATATCAATGCACAAATGCTTAGCTGGGCGCGTACGCGTTCTGGCATTGCTTTGTCTGATTTTGCTCAAAAATGTCATGTAGACGAAGAAAAAATATTGGCTTGGGAAACAGGCGAGGCTGCTCTAACATTTAGTCAAGCCATGAACTATGCCGAAAAAGCCTATATCCCGTTTGGCTATTTATTTCTCTCCGCACCACCAGAAGATTCGCTGCCTATTCCTGATTTACGCACGATAGATGGTCAGGGTGTACAGCGCCCTAGTGCCGAGCTATTGGATTTGCTTAAGCTCATGCTACAGCGTCAGGAATGGTACAAAGAATATTTAAAACAGCATTTGTCTGAATCCAATTCTATCGTCGGTCGCTTTAGTATAAATGATGGCGTTACTGCCATCGTTCAAGATATGCGGAAACACTTGAACATAGCTGAGCATCCTCAACGTGGCAATTGGGAAGAGTATTATCGCGATCTTGTAAAACGCATAGAATCTTTAGGGATTTTAGTCATGCGTCAAGCCTACCTTGGTCATTTCACTCGCCCACTCAAGGTCGAAGAATTCCGTGGCTTTGCCATCGTGGATGATTTAGCCCCGATGATTTTTGTTAATCATGCCGATGCTATGGGCGCGCGTTTATTCACCTTGATTCATGAACTCTGTCATATCTGGATTGGACAGTCCGGCTTGTCTGATGGCAGTACACAAACTCAACGACAAGACGAAATTTTATGCAATGCCGTTGCCGCAGAACTGCTTGTGCCAGAAAAAGAGTTCAGCAGTTTATGGAATGATCAACTGGAAAATTGGCAGGCCAATCTACCAGCACTTGAAGCACGCTTCCATGTAAGCACTTGGGTACTCGCAAGACGTGCGTTAACCTTAGGCTTCGTCACGCAAGAAGAATACGGAATTTTTATCAGCGCAAAAGTCAAAGCGCATAAAAATAAAGAAGCTAGCGGCCCTTCGTATTACACGCTGAAAAAGGCACAGATCAGCACGGCTTTCTCCAAGGCGGTGGTGACCGAAGCGCTTAGCGGACAGCTTTTATTACGTGAGGCAAGTGCATTATTGGGCGGCATCAAACCAAACAAGATTGCACACTTCGCTAAGGAGCTAGGTCTTTGAAATACTTATTAGACGCAAACACCTACATCCAAGCAAAGAACCAATACTACGGCATGGATATTTGTCCCGCATACTGGGATTGGTTAGATCAACAATTTCAATTTGGTGTGGTCGCTAGTATCCACATGATCGCCAAAGAACTCAAAGATGGTAACGACGAATTAGCCAGTTGGGTGAAAGAACGCCCTGCACATTTCTTAGCGAATGACGATGTGGCTACACAATCTGTGTTTGCACAAATCGCACAAACCGTAGTAACTGGCGATTACAACCCTGGGAATCGAGATGATTTTCTAGCGAAAGCTGATCCTTGGATAATTGCAAAAGCAAAAACGATAGGCGCAACTATCGTGACGCATGAAGCTTTGGCTGCTGCTAATACGAAGAAAGTCAAAGTACCAAATATCTGTCTTCAGTTCGACGTGCCTTGCGTGAATACGTTTCAGTTTTTGCGGGAATTAAAAGCGCGGTTTGTGTTGTCTGTTTAGTCTTAAGACCACACAAAAACCGTCAGTGTCGAATTCTTTTAATCGATGCTGCCCCCTTTAGTTATGAGAAACCCGTACCGCTGTCGATACAGCTTTATGGGCGCTCTGTTCTTTTTAGTTAATTCTTAGATGGGGCAAGATGAAGGAAACTCTAGAATACCTATTTGCTCCATTGAAAGAAGCGGTTGCTTCCAGATTTGCAAGTCCATTGACTTCAAGCTACGTGATTTCATGGAGCCTATGGAATTACAAGTTGATCATGATCGTATTTTCAAGCAATTCCATTTCAACCACTTTCGGTCTAATTGATAAGCACGTTTTTCCAAATGCAACTGCGACATTTATGAATTTATTCGCTCCGTTTGCACTCGCAATCTTTTATCTATATGGCTACCAAAAACTTTCAAATTGGATTCATAAAGATCAGACAACGCTCCAAATAGGACATCAAAATAAATTAAAAGAAGCGACCAAAGGTGCACTTTTGACCCTCGAAGAATCAATGATAATACAAGGCGAAATGATCGCACTCAGACTGAACAAAGATACCGAAATTGCAGACCTTAGAAGGCAACAAATTGAGCTTGAATTAGTTGTCAAAACTCAAGCTGAGAAACTCGCGAAGTTCGAATCAGGCTTAGACAAAAAACAAAAAGAACTGCTGCTCAGCGAAGACGAATCAACAATCTTGACAGTACTGGGCGCTCACCAAAAATTAGATGGCCAGCAACTTAAACAAATATCGAAAATTCCAACTTTATCCTTTGACTATTTCATCAAGAAACTGGTAGATCAGAAATACGTTGCCGAAGTACCGCATGAAGATTCTTTGGATTTTACAATTTACGAACTAACCCAAGCTGGACGTTTCTACGTACTTAATCGTGAAAAATCAAAGAGTAGCGAATAAATAGCGCCCAAAAATTTTAAGGGCATAACTTTTTCTATTAATTGATAATACCGCTTCCGTCCTAACACTTGCTCTCACCATGCGTGACAGACTTTTGAGTTGTGCGCACGGTCGAAGGCTTATGAATCGTCTGCAATGTGAGCCACAAGGGGTTGGAACCGAAAGGTAGCCACAGATCTGCCCATCACTTGGACGCAAAGCGGTACTGAGATGCTTCTGGAGTAGCAGTGCTACTTGGGCGAAAACAGCAACACCATTTTCGCTAGAACCACATGGGTGACTGGTGCGATTCACGCAACCACACGACGAAGCAACAGGGCACGATGGCATTTTGAGATAGATGTGTGGTGGCGTTGCAGGAAATTTCTATCGCGGTAATTTGCGAGTATTTGGTTCGACTACTTGACTACTGGGGGCTAATGGGTGACCCCGCGTTTCCACTTGACTCCGCGTTTCCATTGATGATCTGTCACAGTGATTGAGTTTGGTACAAGCTGAGTCGTAGAAGCTAAAGCAATGCACGGGATATATTAAAAGCCAAATGTTAGCTCCGAGGATAATCCCGTTCCAGCCATTTCAAAATGTATCATTTCAAAACGTGACTTCATCTCATAGCATTCGCATTTAAAACGATCGCAGGCACGTTTGTGCATGAACTGCTGCCTTGCGTGGAAATGTGTTGCGTGATCGGGTCAATTTATGTCGAAAATTGCACTTATGATCATGCGACTCGGTTAGAATATTTTCATTCGGTGGTTTAAGTTAATATCTTTTGTGATGCACTACCGACAAATGTGTTCAATTGACCTGACGATGTCAAGGGTTAACTGAATTTTACTTTTTTTGATCGTCTAGATAGAAAGACCATAACTATGCCATTGATTTCGATTGAGTACCCTGAGTTTATGCCAAGACAAGAAGTGCTAAAGGCACAGACATGGTGTAGAAGGTCGCCTTTACCACACCCCATAGGTAGACTTGGCCTGCTTGGTGAAGATCATGTTGGACGTGACTATGCGTTGTTTTCAGCAGTCCTAATAGCGGAATTTGTTGGTATGTTCTTAATTACACGCTATATGCCGACATCGGTCGCCGTTGGATTAGCGTTTGGTGCATTGATGTTGGATTTAGTTTTTGCGTTTTGGCATCATCGTCAAACATGTCCACGTATATTAGAGGTTAAAGAGTATGTTGCAGATATTGAAGTGAGCGATGATCGAGCACCGACTGCTGTTTCTGGTGGTTATGCTGAAAGAATAAGTCGGAGAAATGCAATTGGTATAATTCCAACAATTGTCCTTGTCTTAATCACAGTATTGAAAGTTTTTGCCTACTATCGAATAGGCGGGCAAAAGATCGACTCATCATTATTCGCAATGACGATTGTCTATGTCGCGACATGCATTGTTCACCTATATATTACTGGCTACGTGTTGGCACATTTATGGGCTTCAGGTTGGTTTGGAATTTGGGGGTTTAGTAAGGATCTTTCTCGTTATAAATCTAATTCAAAAGATACTCGTTATCTTGCAAGCGCAAGATCATTCCCACAGAAAATTAGTGGCGACGCAGCGTTGAGAATTGCATTAAAGAAGGTGCCAGCACCGAAATCAGAAGAAACGTTCGCGCAACACAGAGCGCACAAAATTATTTTTAATAGAGAAGAAAATGGAAGCTGGGCTTTATACCTTAAGCCACTTGGTGCCATTTATGATCAAGATATTGTGGGATTAATGAATATCTTTTCTCAATCTGAATATGCTTCTGCTGCGCAAACTGAAGTGGCAAAAGCAGCTCTGTTCATTCAATCCCATCGCATAATCTGAGAGCCAGTATGAAACCCTTCGGCAAAAGAATATACCTACTATTTATTGTTCTTATTTTCGGTGGATGCAGTCGCCCACCAGAGCAAATTATAAAGATCACTTTTTATTCAAATGCACCACTTTATCAGTCGACAGAGCCATCACAGTTAACCTTCGACGAAAAATTGAAACCTTTCATTTTACCGCTGACAGGTGGGCCAGATTGCGATAACGTGACTTTTGAGCCGCAAATTTACTTGCGAAGATTCGACCAGAATCAGTCTAAAACGGTTCCAATAGGTTCTTTAGAAAAGCTAACTCAATCGACTGGGATCGATGGTTTTCTTTCGGTAAAATTATCTGGTAAAGCGCTGGAAGAAAAAGTTGCCAAAACAATACAAAATTGGAAGCCGCCTGTCGAAGCACTTGCTCCTGCTACAGCAACTTTAGTCAATTTATCAGAATTAAAAGGACTTCTTACACTTGAGAAACCCAATGTGCTGGTATATTTAACTGATGAAGTTCAATTCAGTAGAAGTTTTTCAAAGCTCATTGAAACCGATCTCAAAGAGACCACTATTGTGGTTGGTTCAGCAAATAGTCAAAAGACTTCGGCAGATCTACTGAAGGCACTATGCAAGCTACCAGCAACGCAAGATAAGCCTTTGGAAGTCGCTTATATTTTATTGAATGGAGCTGTCTCAACGCACCAAGAAAAATGTCCAAAAGGACAAGTAGGTTCACCACCGAACTGCACAACCCCGGCTATAGCTCAGAAGTGCCCAATAGGACAGATAGGCTCCCCCCCTAACTGTTCAGTCCAACATGCGGAGAAATGCCCACTTGGACAAATGGGTACGCCACCTAATTGCTCAGCCTCATCGCCAGAGAAGTGCCCTCAGGGGCAAATAGGTACCCCCCCAAACTGCTCAAGATTGAAACCAATGCCGGATCCGAATATCAAAGACTGCCAACCAGGCACTCCTGGGTGCGACAAGTTCACTAAGGGTAATATTTAATTTAATTAATGGAGTTGGTATGCTGAATAAATTAGTGATAAGTTTGATTGCCTTAACTTTCTGTGTAATTGGTAGTTCCGCGAATGCCGAAGTTATTGCAGCAATTGAATTGGGTTCAAAAGGTGTCAAAGTTCGTGTGATTGATATTAATACTAAGGCAGGGGATTCCGAGGCAGTTGCAGAATACAAGATCATATACAAAGCGAATTCTAATCCTGGAATAATTGATGGTGCGAAAGACGGCTTCCTGACAACTGAAGGAATTGAACGTGGTGCAAAAGCAGTTGCAGAACACCTAAATGTGCTTCGAAAATATGATCCTGTTTATTCAGTAATTGTCGCGTCAACATCACTTGATCTCTATAACAATCGGCCTGTATTAGAGAGGAGAATTAGAGAACTTTCTGGTATTGATGTTAAATTAATTTCTGGACCAGAGGAGATCTATTATGCAATGCGCACAAGTATTCGCCCAAGACTAGAATCTCGCAGCATGCTGCTAGATATTGGCAGCGGAAATACAAAACTTGGTTTTCATACTAGGAACAATGCACGTAGGTTTGAATCATTCACCGTTGACTATGGAACTGCAAACCTGGCAAAAAAGGCTCTTGAACGCGGTGGTGACTATTCAATCACATTAGCAAAAATAATTGACGAAGAGATTCGTCCAGTTATACGCAAAGAACTGGCAAGCGTAGGTGGATACGCAAATATTCGGAGAAGAATTTACATGGAGGGAGGCACCCCTTGGGCAGTTTCGTCGTTTTCCAAACCGTTAGAAATTAACAAACCGTATACCTATCTTAATGTATCAGATGTGCGAAGAACTGCTCAACGTTTTGCCAGTGCCGATTGGTCTGCACCTGATCTACCTCAGTATGCAGAAGATGGAATAAGCGAAGTTCTCGACGTATTCCCTCCACATAAACGTGAATTGCAAGCCGGATCTGCGTTGCTTGTTGCCGTTTTGGAGGAAATAAAAGCAGATACACGCCAAATAATTTTCAATCGTGATGGTGGTTGGGTTATTGGCTATCTAATGGCAAACTACTTAAATGAACAAAAATAGAATGAGATATTTATCATTTTCGACTTGTGTCATCGGGGCTTTTTGCATTTTGACGGAAACTTCCTTTGCTCAATCTAGCGGTTGGAAACGCGATTACCTAAAGCTTGAAAATACACCACTGAATTTTCGATGTGGGTCATTAAAAGTGAAGTGCGACGACGCTGGTTTTCGTCCAATTTATTTAAATGGTGTTCTTTATCTAAAAGATGAAAAGAAGGAAGTATCTACAGAAGGCGTAAGACTTTTATCTCAGAGCAATAGTAAATCACCATTTTTTGACAGCGAGTTGTTATTGTCTAACGAGTTTGCCGGAATTCATTCTGCAGTTTCTGTTGGAAATCGCATACCTAGCTCCTATTTTGTGCTATCCAATGGCAGTAAGGTTGAGGGTAAATTTGAGCCTGAGTTGTACTTAATAAAAAGCAAAAATCTATTGAACGCTATTTCGCTTAAGGAACAAGATTTACAGCCGTCAGCTTCACTTCCTCGAGGAAATACGAAGGCCGGAGGCATTATCAATCACTGTACATTTCCAGCGCAAAAGGAAGTTAATATCAGTTCATTTAAGGATTTTGCTGAATTTATTAACGTCAGAAACCTAGCAACACAAACATTGTATCGATGCATTGCAAATTTAAGTCAACCTCCCACACAAATAACTTCTACATCCAATACAGAAAGTCTAGCCGTTACCTCTTTGAAAAATCCAGTAATCAATGGTAATGCAATACGTGAGAAAATATTTGATATAATCTCACGCAAAAATGGCGTTGCAAATAAAGCAAATATTGTCGATGCGCTCATGACTGATCGTGGCATTTTGTTTGCTATTGACGAGTACGAATCGTCGACTTTCAAAAAGCCTTTGGCGGTAGCATTTGTTTGGGTTCCAATTTCTATTTTTGATAACGATTCAATTGAATTGAATTCAAAAAATGGTGTTTTCGTAGATTTCAGCGATTTTATTGAACAAACCTTTGACTCGCCAGTACAAGTTTCTGCATTAACTTTAGATGACAAACACTCCGAAATGGTCAAGTTTTCCATCACTGTGAGGAAAGGAATTACAACCTCTTTCTATTCGACCCCATTAGCTAAATTGACCGAGCAGCATAATTCCGAAAAATTTGAGCTCTTGATAGGTGCTACAGCAAACGGACACCGCACACTAATTTTTCCAGGTATTGTTTCTCATTTTGTTCCAATTGGCAGTGATGAATGGCTATTACTTTCAAACATTGTCGACTCCTCTAATACTGAAACGTCGAAGTATTTTTCGATCAAACGAGACACTTATGTTGAGCTGAGTATGCCAACGAGGAAATAACTTCGGATTATCGTAAGATAGCCTCAAATCTATGTATGCGACCTAAAAACACGAAATTAATTTTGCATTACATTTGATTCTGTCTAGTCCTAAAATAAGTTGACAACTAAAAGTGTTGCAAACACGCTCGATGAACCTCATTGGGCGTTTTGTTTTTGAGACTAGAGTGTGGCCGTTCGTTGTTATAGATTTGAATGGACTGTGCGA
>NZ_JACOGA010000015.1:71101-145686 GCF_014284175.1 Affinundibacterium flavidum | reverse complement strand
TCACTGATTTTTAACCAAAGGGTGCGCACGGCATCCAGTTGCTCGTTTCTGATATGCCTATCAAAAACTGTTAAAACATCGAGTCCGTGAAAATACCGACTCTTCATTCATAATACAAGGGTGCGCCGTGCGCACCGTGTTGTAGTTGCAACTGGCCCTGATGATAGGGAAAAAGGTTTGGTGTGCACGGCGAACCTTGAGGTTGACTTGATTTTTACACTACTTGTGCACCTATTTTTTCTGCAAGCCGATTCAACCACGCCGGACGCTCACTCGCATCGATCCAATATTTGATCGCAATCCCCAGCTCCGTATCGCCTTCGATTCTTAAACGACGACGGAAGAATAAAGTATCGGCATCTTCCAGGGCAGTTGCCAGCTTCAAAAAATCCATTGCGCAGGCGCTGAGACTGACGTCGGTAGCTTGCAGTTGGATGGCTTTAAAGCGACCATTCTCGCAACGAAAGCACAGATGTAAGCCGAGATCTTCGACGTGGATTTGAAACGTTCTGCCATACAGATTTTCTGGTGCGATCAGCCAGCTGCGTTGCCGGGCTAGTTCCAACATCAATATTAAGGGCGCGCCCGCGACAGGTGAGGGCAGGCGTTGGCCGATTTTTCCAAATACAGTAGGAAAGCGAAAATCAGTGAAGTTCATCATAGAATAAAAATTAAATTGTTTGAATCGGTATCGTTTGCCATTGCATACCGGAACTGCCGTTCCAATAGCCATTGCAGCGTTCTGATTGCGGCGGTAGGAATGTTGGTTCAATCACCGCCGCTTGTTCACGTCGTCGTGCGGTATCGAAGGCGTGGACGATTTGTTCCATGTTGTTGGATTGGACTTGCAGACGCAAGATATCGACTTGTAGATTTTTGAGGGTAGGAATTTGTGGACTTAAATCCAGGCAATTTGCGCTTTGAGTTTGTATGCCATTGATAGTTAAGAAATCGCTGTGCTCGCGGGTTTGCAACGCCAATCCATCAGGGTAATGTTCACAGCGAAATTCGCAATTATCTTTGCGCAGTCGATGATGACGCGCAGTGAAGCAACGGGACGAGAAGGCGAGCGCCATGCGTCCCCATACTTGCACTTCGGTTTCTAAGCCAGCCGGGCGTTGCGCTTGCAAGGCAGCCAAATCGGCACCACTAAGTTCTATCGGCGGCGTAAAGCGCATCGCACCTAAGTCACGCAACCAATTTAAGGTACCAGTGTGATACACATTTAAATGCGGGCCAGCGACAAAGGGGCGTCCTTGCATGGCGCGCACTGCACTAAAATCATTTGCTTCAATCAGCAGATTTTCAGCGAGTGCCGCATCAATTAATTTATGCATGGCACGTCGATCGGCCTCGTTATCGATCAAGGTTAAACTTGAGAGCACCACTTGCTTACCCGCATCACGACAAGCTTTCGCCAAACTAATCCAATCCGGCAAACGCATCACATGTCGGCGCGAGCAAACGACTTCACCCAGATAAATAATATCCACAGGCCAGTGCATTGCTTCCACATAAAAGCGCATCGTGGCTTCTTTAGACCAATAATAAGACAGTGGCGCGAGTGAGAGTTTCATAGGTTCTTTAGGTTTATATTTTTAAACAAATGGCAGAGTGATTAGCTGTGTTGTGAGTTGTTGTATCTCGATACATTTCTATTTGCTGAACCTCCCTCACCCTAACCCTCTCCCGCTTGCGGGAGAGGGGATTTAGTTCGCGGAATTTTGGTGAGTTCAATGAACCTTAATTGTGCTCAGAAATTCGATTCTAGGGATGCAGGGCTAGGCGCCAAGCACAGCAATACGTCGGTATTGCGAGCAGTGGCAACAACGCCATGCGCCCTATAATCGGATTTATGAGCATGATTACTTCCAGGGCCGCTCGAATGCCCCTTGCGTCACCTGCGCACCCTCAGCATGTTTCGCCAAAGTCGCATTCCAATCCGGTCTAGCCGTATACCGCTCAGGATCACGCTCCGCGGAATCCAATGCTGCACGCAAAGTACCCACCACTTGCGATACATAATTCGGACTACGCTGACGACCTTCAATCTTGATCGCTTTCACGCCCATTTTGAGCAATTGCGGTAATAAGCCTATTGCATTCAAACTGGTTGGTTCTTCCAATGCATAGTCAACTTGCCCTTCCACTTCAAACCGGCCTTTGCACAAAGTTGGATAGCCCGCAGCTTCGTTGGGCGCATAGCGGTCGATTAAGGTGCCGCTTAAACGCGCGGATAAAACCTTATCTTTTTCTTCCCAACTAACAGCATGACCGGGTGAGCAGACCCCTTTATTATTGGGTGAATCGCCCGTGACATAACTCGATAGCAGGCAACGACCTTCGGCCATCACGCATAAGCTGCCAAAGCCAAATACTTCAATTTCAACATCCGTCTGACGAATAATTTTTTCGATTTCAGTCAGAGTCAATACACGAGGTAGGACGGCGCGGCGTATGCCAAATTGTTCGCGCATTAATTCAATTGCATCTACGGTGGTGGAAGAGCTTTGCACCGATAAATGCAAACGTACATCAGGATAGCGGTGGCGTGCATAAGCCATTAGACCGGGATCTGCCAAAATGATCGCGTCGGCACCGAGCAATACCGCAGTGTCTATGGCGGCACGCCATTCGTGCGCCATTTGGGCTTGCGGATAAGTATTGATAGCAAACAACACCTGCTTGCCACGTTGATGGGCGTATTCCACGCCAAGTCGGATATCGGCATCGGTAAAATTTAAGCCACCAAAATTACGTGCATTGGTGGCGTTGCGCAAGCCTAAATAAACGGCATCTGCACCTTTGTCGACTGCTGCTTTGAGTGCAACCAGACTACCTGCTGGCGCTACGAGATCGAGTGTTTTCATGCGCAAGATGGTAGCGATACGCGCTGCACACGTCTTTGTCTTAGGTCAATGAAATGGCGGATGTATTTTGCTTGTCTTATTCTGATGCCCCACATGCCACAGATACATAGCTCATGCCATTTAGTTAAGCTCTACAGTTGAACTGTCATTCCTGCGTAGGCAGGAACCTAGTGGCGTAAAAGATTCAAGGCATCAGTATGTAAGACCGTTTTGTAGACTTGCCTATTTTTTGAGCTATGATGAAGTGCTTACGATGTGCTTATGAATGCTTATTTCAAAATGCTTCCCTGATTGCTTAATTGAATTGGAGTCAATAATGAAAACCTGTCGTTCTGCTCGTATCTTCCCTCAACGCATTTCCACTCTCACCACGCTATTGATTGCGGCAGGAATATCTAGCTTGCCAGCAGTCGTTGTGGCGCAGACAAAAAACAAGGCCGCAGTATCAGCAGCAACGAAGAGCGTTGCATCGACTAAAGAAATCGTACAGGTGGTTAAGCCGCCAATCGCTTTAGCATATATCGATGTAGCAACCAGTGCCAGCGATATGCCCGGTGGTAATTTAATGGCTGGTGCGGCGCAGGGCGCGCAATCTGGTGGTGGGTTATTTGGAGCCTTGACTGGCATGGCGAAAGGGGCGATGGGCGGTGCTAGTGATCGTGGCAATGTCTTTGGAAATACACATAGTTTAGGATTCGCCAGCGGCAAATATGTTGATGTTTCAGTCTATACCAGCAAGAATCCTGGCCTGAATGACGCCAAACAATTCATCCCTAGCGTAATGAATTTAGGCGAGAGTCTGCAATTGAATGCCCCCGTGCCAGAAAAGTCTGTGCATGTCCCCGTCGATGAAAATCCCGTCGAGCCTACTTATGAAAAGCCTAAAGGAAAAATTTCTGTGTATTGGGGCTGCGGTGAAACCATACGACCTGGACAACCGCGTACCTTGGATGTCGCGACGGCATCAATGGATGACTACGCCAAATTTTTTGTGATGCGCGGCAAAACGACCAAGGGCGCACGTTGGCAACCCGGGCATCCAGCTTGGCCCAACAAAGTCGATGACAGAAAAGTACCCGACACCGCTTCGCTCATAGGCCAGCATAATTTTGTTGGCAATGGGATTCCCGAAAGCTTTAAAGTCAGCCTGGCTGCGCCACAAGACCTGATGCCGCCTATCGAACTAAAGCAAACGAAAAAAGACGGTGCAGTTGCGTTGGACTGGAAAAGCATTCCGCACGCGCGTGGCTATTTTGTGGCTGTGATGGGCGGCAAGTCCGATGGCAATTCTGGTGAAAATGCGAGTGGTGAAATGATCGTCTGGACATCCAGTGAGCTGGCTGATTTCGGTTTCGGCTTGATGGATTATCAGTCGAATCAAGACATCGATAAATGGATTAAGGAAAAAGTCATCCTGCCCGCCAGCGCCACTCAATGTGCGGTACCTAAGGGCATTTTCCCCGATGGCGGCGCGGGAATGTTGCGCATGATTGCGTACGGCTCAGACGCCTTTTTTGCTTATCCGCCACGGCCTGAAGATCCTAAAATAGCGTGGGAGCCAGATTGGCAAACGAAGGTGAGAGTGAAGTCGGTATTTGGTTCTATTTTGGGTGGAATGGGGGATATGGGCGAGAAACCTCAGCCTAAGAAAGAAGAGAAGAAAAACAAGGCGACTGATTTGTTGAAGAGTTTGTTTGGTAATTGACGACCTTATTGACGAACAAGATGGCAAACATGGAGTAGAAAAAATACCGACGTCAGCAATATTTTAAAAATGTCGTCATAATAAGTCGCGCCTGATGTTGAGAAGTCGACATCTCGTTGCTTCAATTCATATCAAATCGATTCAATACTTATTCACTCGTAACAATGGGAATGTGGAGATCAAATAATGACAAATCAATCGTATCAAAAATTTCGCCTGACTAGTATCGTTCTGGCTTTAATCGCTAGCACTGCAAGCATCAGCAGCTTGCAAGCGTCGGCTGAAGTGCCGATGACTAAGGCCGTGGCTCCCGGTTATTACCGTGTCATGTTGGGTGATTTTGAAGTGACTGCCTTATCGGATGGTACGGTCGCATTGCCGGTCGATAAATTACTGACGAATACCAAACCAGAAAAGACGTTGAAGTCGCTGCAGAAGTATCATCTGAGTACACCCGTCGAAACATCGGTGAATGGTTATCTGATTAATACCGGGTCAAAATTAGTTTTGATCGATACGGGGGCAGCAACTTTGTTTGGACCAACTTTGGGTCGCCTTGCCAATAGCTTGAAAGCGGCAGGTTATACGCCAGAGCAGGTTGATGAAGTGTATATCACGCACATGCATGGCGACCATGTGGGCGGACTCATGAACGGCACACAAATGGCATTTCCAAATGCGATTGTGCGCGCAGATCAGCACGACGCGGATTTTTGGTTAAGTCAGGCAAACATGGACAAAGCACCGGCCGATTCTAAAGGAGCTTTTCAAGGTGCGATGGCGTCGTTGAATCCTTATGTCAAGGCTGGCAAATTTAAACCCTTTGATGGTGATACAGAATTAGTCCCTGGCGTCAAAGCACTCGCGGCACGTGGTCACACTCCCGGTCACACGATTTATGCTGTGGAAAGCAAAGGACAAAAGCTGATGTTGTGGGGGGATTTGATGCATGTCGCGGCGGTACAGTTTGAAAATCCATCCGTCACTATCGCATTTGATAGCGATAACAAAGCAGCGATGGCGCAGCGTATGAAAGCTTATGCAGACGCTGCGAAGCAGGGCTATATGGTGGGCGCGACGCATTTGTCTTTCCCAGGTTTGGGGTATTTGCGCACTGAAGGTAAAGGCTATGCGTGGATGCCGGTTAACTATGTACCAGTGAAGTAAGTACTACAGTTTGGCTTTAGATGTTGTAGACAGTATTCACCTACGACACAATCCCGATTCGAATTTCAAAATTAAGTGCGAGATCAAGTTTGAGATCAAATTTGAGGTCAAGTTCGCGATCAAGCTTGTTGATTCGAATCGGGTTTTTTAAGTCTTCAATTGATTGGCGTTTTTTGTTCTGTATTGAGTATTTGCAGGCTACCGATTTTGGCGCTACTCAAGGGCAAACGCCCTAGATCTTTTTCCCACGAAAACAAGAAACGATTTGCCGCGCCGCAGAGTCGTCCCTGACAAGCTCCCATGCCGCAACGTGTGTGGAGTTTGGCATCGCGCCAGTCACGATGTTGCTGTAACTGACCAAAGCTGACATCTTCGCAGCGACACACAATGGTATCCGCGCTAGCCAATTGCCGTAATTCGTCGCGCAAGGTAAAGTCGCGATGCAGGCGTTGAGCGAATTTTTTCCAAGTGTCGCGTTCGGCGAAATAGTGCTCAGCTTGTGTTTTTTGATTACTGGCAGCGTTGCCAGCGATTGCGCCTTCTGCTAATGCTAAGTCAACACCACCAACACCCGTGCCTTCTCCTGCACAGTAGATTCCATCTTGCGTTGTCGCTTGCCATTCATCCACTTTGACACGTGGATAGTTTGAATTTGCATCGAGCTCGCAAGCTAAGGCTGCAGCGATATCCACATTGGGAATTAAGCCATAGCCACAAGCTAACATATCGCAGGCTATTTCGCGTTCCTCACCTTGCATATTGACGCGCACGCTAGTGAGTTTGTCGGTGCCGCTAGCCGCTTGCACATAGCTGTTACTGCGATATGTCACCGACTTTAAGCTACGCCATAGGCCGATTGCCTGGCTTATTTTGCTTGGTGTCGCGAGTAAGCCCAAACCAAATTGACACAGTTGACTGAATGGAGTTTGTTCCAAAATATGCGTGACTTGCGCACCGCGTTCTATCAGGCTGGCTGCTACAGCTAAAAGTAAGGGGCCGCTACCAGCGACGACTATGCGTTTTCCAGCAACCGGATAACCAGCTTTAGACAAAGCTTGCAAACCACCTGCACCAGTGACCCCCGGTAAAGTCCAACCCGGAAACGGCAGCAAAAGCTCGCGCGCACCTGTACATAAAATGATTTTCTTGGCGGATAAAACGTGTGATTGCATGCCCGATTGTGACGCACCTTGCGTTTCAACGATCAGCTCGTATCCATCATTTTTTCTGCACGTATGGATCACTTTGGATTGAAAATGAAAGCGTACATTATTTTTATTTGTCAGCTTATGCCATAAAGCTTGCGCGCGCGGATCGCGCTGTTGCTGCGCGCCGCCGCGCCAGATTTGTCCGCCAGACATGAAGTTATCGTCAATGATATCGATCTGCTTGCCCGCATCAGCAGCGGCGGCAGCGGCGGCTAGTCCCGCAGGGCCCGCACCGATGATCAGAATGTCGCTATTCATGCGTTTTCTCCAGTCAAAATTTGCATCTCGTTCGCACACAAAGTTTGGCAGGCCAATTGATGTGCCTGACCATTGATCGTCACGCGGCATTCCTGACAAATTCCCATGCCACACACAGGTGCGCGTGGCGCGCCATTCACCGAGACGCGGGTCGTAATGCAGCCACAACGTGCCAATGCTGCAGCGACACTGATGCCGGGCTCGACTTGGTGTATCGCACCGTTGATGGTAAGACTAAGAGTGGGGCGGGTAGAAGTTTTCATATTTTCTTACGAACTTAGTAGTAGCACTTAGATGGCATTATTGATGGCTTTAGTGTTGGCTCATGCTACGTGAAGGCCAGTAGGGCTCGACCGCAATTTTGCTGGTCTGTTGACAAATTTGGTCTCTTAAAATGGCGGCAGTAGCAAGCGACGTGGTGATGCCCAGTCCTTCGTGCCCGGTCGCCATCCACACATTTTTTTTGTTCGGATGTGGAC
Source organism: Affinundibacterium flavidum (assembly GCF_014284175.1). Lineage (GTDB taxonomy): Bacteria > Pseudomonadota > Gammaproteobacteria > Burkholderiales > Burkholderiaceae_D > Undibacterium > Undibacterium flavidum. The sequence continues at coordinate 137,999 of NZ_JACOGA010000015.1, read as the reverse complement.
CTATGTAAGGCAGACCATCAGGCGTTGCCGCGCGAAATCCAGTCCAGGTGCGGATTGCTTTTAAGTTCGCCAAAGCTGGCACGTAGCTAGTCGCTTGAGTCAGCATTTTGCTGAGTATGTCGGTATCGATTTCTTTATGGGTCACATCAAATTGACGTGAAGAACCGATAAAGACTTGTCCGGTCGGACGCGGTTGCAAATTAAAGGCGACCGAATCCCCATCCGAAGCATGTGCACTCTTGATGTAGCCAAGCTCGACTAATTGGTGCTGGATAAAATTCGGATATCTATCGGTGATGACCAGATGCCCTTTTTTGTAGCGCAATGGTAGATCGGCTATGAGTTTAGTTGATGCGATCCCATTTGCTACGACGATGTGTTGCGCTGATATCTCGCTGCCATCGCTACACTTCACGCCACCATCGATTAATTCTGTCACCGTTTGCCTATGCAAAGTAGCGCCGTGTGCCAAGGCTAGATCCAATAAAATTTGCGCACTCTTAGGCGGGTAGACCAGTGCATCTTGTTTGACCAAAAGACCTCCCGCTAACCCCGGTCGCAATTGCGGTTCTAGTTGTTGTAGTTGCTGGGCACTGAGCATTTCGCAAGCGATGTCGTGTGCTTGTAAGACCTGGAGTTTTGCCCGTGCCGCTTCCATTTCTTCTTCGTCGGCGGCGACCCAGATCGTGCCGCATTGCATGTATTCATGGCGTGCTGATTCGCGCTGGCCTTGCGTCACCAATGCACGCCACAATTCCAGTGAATAGCTACTGAGGGCGAGTTCCGCAGGATTGTCATCCATCACCACCAAATGTCCCATGCCCGCGGCAGTGGTTCCACCGCCTATCGTGCCAGGTTCGATTAGGGCAACTTTCAATCCTGCTTGTGCCAGACTTGCAGCGCAGGCACAGCCGATAATGCCACCACCAATGATGATGACTTCGTAGGTTTCTTTAAGTGTCATTGTTAGCTTGTCTTATCGGATGCCAAAGATAAATGGATCGCGCGGGTCTAGAATCAAACTTGCTTCTGCATTGACATAGGCTGTGCCGCGTAACGTCGGGCGAATTTTTCCGGCTTCGCTGCTAGGTTCAAAGCTACCTTCAAACACGCTGCCGATGATGCTTTCCTGACGCCAGATTTCTCCCGGTTGTAATTTTCCATCAGCCGCCAGACAAGCCAGTTTGGCGCTCGTGCCTGTGCCGCAAGGCGAGCGGTCATAGGCTTTGCCCGGGCACAGTACAAAATTTTGACTATCATTTTCAGGTGCTGATGGTGGGGCAAATAATTCAATGTGATCGATCTCACCGCCATTGTCGCCAGTAATACCCGCAGAGCTCAAGGCTTCACGTACACGCCAGGCAAAACTAGTGAGTGCCTCGACATTTGCCAGACGCATGTCCTGACCATGATCTGCCACCAGGAAAAACCAATTGCCACCCCATGCGACATCGCCTGTCACAGCGCCATGTCCTTCGACTTCGACTGTGACTGCATGACGGGCACGATAAGCCGGCACATTATGAACCGTGACGCTATGGTCTTCATGTAGTTCGACTTCCACTGCGCCGACGGGCGTATCAACTTTATGTCTGCCGGTTTCTAAGATGCCTTGATGCGCCAGCGTTGCTACCAAACCTATGGTGCCATGGCCGCACATGCCGAGATAGCCGACGTTATTAAAAAAGATTACGCCGACTGAGCAACTAGTGTCATGTGGTTTACATAGCAGAGCGCCAACCAGCACATCGGAACCACGCGGCTCACACACTACGGCGCTACGGATATGGTCAAATTTTTCTTTAAAGATGGCAACACGTTCTGCCAGCGGACCATTCCCCAGATCGGGACCTCCTTCGACGATCAAACGGGTCGGCTCTCCACCAGTGTGAGAATCAATGATACGAATTTTTTGTATGGAATTTGGCAGGCGATGCGACATAGATTGTGACATGTGTGTTCTCCGGTCAGCGGGGCTTTAAAATTGGAAAAATTATAAAAGAAAGTGTAGCGAAATCGCAGAAGGCTTGTCTTGCTGATTTCTACTTTATCGCATGCAGAATTCTGCATAGTTAAATTGCGTAGTGAATCTGGTAATGAATCCGGTAATGAATCCGGTAATGAATTTTGTGTTGAATCCCTAGTAAGCCTACTCGCAGTTTGCGTTACAAATATCCGTAATTGGTCGAGCCAAGAGAACTTAAGTGTTTTTCTGTAGAATCATGGAAGCAAACTGCGTGGATTGCTTCGCAAGTGCCTGCGACTAGGGGATGCTGATCGAGATGGACAGTGTGGTTTTTCCGCAGTGCCTATTTAGCTTGGTATCTAGCTTAGTGTCTAACTTATTATCTTTCTTAAACACCTTAACTGAATAAAGAATAGCCCATGAGTAGCGTAATTGATTTCAGAAGTGACACCGTCACCCGTCCGACGAATGCCATGCGCATCGCGATGAGTGGTGCAGCAGTAGGCGATGATGTGTATGGCGACGACCCAACAGTGAATGCACTGGAGGCGAAAATGGCGGCCTTGACCGGCATGGAGTCAGCGATGCTGGTAGCAAGTGGTACCCAAAGTAATTTGGTTGCTTTGCTCACTCACTGTGGGCGCGGTGATGAATACATCGTCGGGCAAAATTATCATACTCACTTGTATGAATCGGGTGGCGCTGCCAGTTTGGGTAGTATCGTGCCGCAACCTGTGGCAGTCGAAGCCGACGGTAGTTTAGATTTAGAAAAAATTAAAGCCGTCATTAAACCCGATGACGTGCATTACGCCCATTCCAAGTTACTGAGTTTAGAAAATACCCATTCTGGCAAAGTCCTGAGCAATGCCTATTTGCAATCCGCCATCGCGCTGGCACGTACACATAAGATGGCAACCCATTTGGATGGCGCGCGTGTCTTCAACGCCGCTGTTGCACAACAATTGTCAGTCGCGGATATTACTGCGCCTTTCGATACCGTGTCTGTGTGTTGTTCTAAAGGTTTGGGCGCACCGATAGGAAGTGTCTTATGTGGACCACGCGATTTTATTCATGCCGCTCGTCGCTGGCGTAAGATGGTCGGTGGTGGTATGCGTCAAGCGGGAATCATTGCGGCGGCGATAGATTACGCGCTTGATCATCACGTAAATCGCTTAGCTGACGATCATGCACATGCACAGCAATTGCAGCACAGCCTCGGTGACATCGCCGAATTGAAAGTCGATGCTGCACATACGAATATGCTCTACATCGAGTTTACATCGGCAGAACTTGGTTTGGCGGCTGGCGATTATCTACGTGAACATGGCGTGATCATTTCTGCCGGAAAGCGTGTGCGTTTGGTCACGCATTTGGATATTAATACGCAAGATGTGCTGCGCTTCGTCAGCTTGTTGAAGCAGTTTTTTCTGGAGCGTAGTAGCGCGTAATTTTGAAACTAGGTCATAAGCTAGCCGATAAACGAAGCTGCTAACTAAGTTCCGCCAATAAAAATTCTGTGACCAGTGTAAGTCAGCGTAGCATCAGCTGGTCACAATTTTCCTAAACAACTAGATCCACTTGTTGCATCGTTTTAGCTTGTCCGTCTTCAGTCAACCATAGGCCGGTTGAACGTATCTGACCATCGCTATGATTGTTGCCACTCTTCAGTTCAAATGGCGTTTCAACCTGCCCAAGAAAGAGCGCACCTACATTGGCTTGCTTGAGTGATTGCAATTGATCTTTGCCGGCCGCGTCTTTGGTCCAGACTTTCAGTTTGCTATAGATCGCATCGTTCTCATCGATCCAATGATTGCCGTCGCTGTCATACGCGGCTAACTCGGAAAATCCATTGCCTGTGCCGGGACCGAATAATTCAGTACCATCATTGATCTTGCCATCGTTATTCTTATCAAACGCCAAAAAGCCTGCACCTTTAACAAAAGAAATCGAATCCTTTTTGCCATCTGCATTTAAATCAAATTCAAATTTTTGTGAAGTCAATTGCGCACTATTGCCAGAAAAATTTAAGGTCAGCGGGTCAACTTTCTTACCATCGCCTTTGCGAATTTGTGTTTGATTCTCTTCGTGATAACTACGATTCAATTCAAAACTGAGATTGAATTTGATCTGTTTGTTGTCCGCTGTAGTGATGCTGCCAGTTGCCTGAAATTGGGTTTTCTCGGTTTCTGTATAGCTATGATGAACATCAATCTCTACACCCCAACCAGCATTTGGACGTGGATTTTTTTGCGCAGCTTCCGCTGCATTTTGCGCGGCCGCTGGCTGTGAAGCGCATGCATTGCCAACTGAATTATCTTGCAGATCACTCGTCTTGAGCGTATCAATTTTACGTCCGGTTAACAGTTCAATCAGATATCTGATCACCATCATGCGCGGATCATTATCGACATCATCTTGAATATGATCGACGGCACTTGCCGCATCTGTGGCGGCCACCGCATCATTGCTTCTGGCCTGAGCTTGAGCCTGTAATGCCGCGTCAGATAATTGAACGAGATCGAAGGGCAGTAATGAACGTGCTTCACGTGACATATTTGACTTATCGACGTTCTGAGTTTGTCCAAGTGCCTTGCCAGCATCGCGCAAGCGCGCTTCCATGCCTTCAAAATCAGGACGTTGATTCCCCACCCATGCGCGGGTTTTTTCCTGAGTTTCTAATTTTTGTGTGGCGACATAACTGGCCTGCAGCTGTATGTCTGAACTAGCGATTTTCATTTCGGTACCTCTGCAATATCTCGCATCCCATGCGTACAATCAGTACGCACAGCCTTATTGAGAAATGTATTACGCGTTCGTAGAAGAAGTGCGCTCACAGTGATGGGTATCGGCTGTTTTTATCAAAGCTTGATTTTTCGTTTAGACAGAAAGATGTTAAGGCGTATTGAAAATTGCGGTGTTTTGATCTGTAGTGCGCTTTGATATCGGATAATTGTTATCTCAATTCAATTGAAGAGAGCTTGATTTGTTTGATCCCGAATTTACAAACCTAACGACGTCATAGTATTGTCCCTTTGCTGTAGCCTCGAGTGAAGGGGGGGGTATTTCTGTAATGTGTATCAACATAATTTATATTGGCTCTCCGTGAAATGGAGTTTTGATGCGGAAAATTTTTTCTGATGTACCGATCTTTTTTCTAATGTGTGTAGGCCTATTGGTTTACCTTGAAACTTCTATTCCTTTGGATTTTTGCAGACCTGAAAATAGAATTTTTTCCGACCAAGAATTGATTGAATTGGCCATTAAGCATGAAATAAATGCTGGAATTTTGAAACTTGCGGCTACGGAAATGACAGCAAGTGATTTCTTTATGAATCATCCTGAATGCTGCAAAGTGATAAGAGCGAAGAGGAATTCGTTCTACTCAAGAATATTTGGAGCTGAAAGTCATACAATGAATGCTAATATTTCTGTAAGTATGACCTATGAAACCAATCCATTTAATGCGGTGACGAAGAGTGTAATTATTCCGAGATTCATTGATGAATATCTCGATATGACCTCATGTGGGAAGGTCGTCAAAAAATCAGTGCTTGGACGGAGTTTTAGATCTTCAATAATTTATATTGAGCATTCACTAAATAAGCTGACAAATTTAACTTGACACTAGACGACTGGTCTAATATTATCTCGCCATGCAAACCTCAAACTCTACTCATTCCGCCCAACACGACACCCGCGAGCGCATTTTGGCGACCGGTCAGTCTTTAATTTTGGGCAAAGGTTTTTCTGCTTTGGGCTTGAGTGAGATTTTGGGTGCGGCGGCTGTGCCAAAAGGGTCTTTTTATCACTATTTCCAATCCAAAGAAGGATTCGGGGTGGCGATGTTGGAGCGTTATTTTGCGGATTATCAGCCGCGCTTGCAGCAGCTTTTGATGGAAGGCGACTTGCCAGCGCGTGAACGTGTGATCCGGTATTTCGCCAGTTGGCAGCAGAAGGCGGAGCAATCTGCTTGTCAGACTTTGTGTCTGGCAGTGAAGTTGGCTGCGGAAGTTTCTGATTTGTCCGAGCCTATGCGTATAGCGTTGACGGTTGGGATGCAGGGGATTACTCGTAAGTTGGCGGAGGCTTTGCGTCAAGTACAGTTGGAAGGAGATTTATCCGCTGATTGCAATATAGATGAGTTGGCTGAATTTTTGTATGCAACCTGGGTTGGCGCATCTTTGTTAAGCAAGGTGAATTTACATTTGCAACCCTTGGATATCGCGATGCAGCAGACCAAAATTTTGCTGCGTGCTGCTAATGCAAAGTAAGTGCTGTGGGGTAAAGCAAAGTTGATTAAAGATGTAGGGAATGAAGTAAATAGCAATAAAACTGCTGTAAAACAGCTCAGTAAAAAACGTCGTACAAAACACAGTAAAAGCGCAGTAGGAAGTAACCATCACACCATAGGCTTAGGCCTATTTTTTTGAAACAAGAACTAGACGACCGGTCTAATTTAATGAAGGAAATAGTATGCTAGATCAATTATTAACCCCCATCAAAACAGGTTCCACTGAATTAGCCAATCGCGTCGTGATGGCACCATTAACGCGTTCGCGTGCAGCACAGCCTGGTGATGTTCCACATGCTTTGAACGTCGAATATTATGCACAGCGCGCCAGTGCTGGTTTGATTGTGACTGAAGCGAGCCAAATTTCACGTCAAGGTCAGGGTTACGCTTGGACGCCTGGCATTTACACTGATGCACAAGAAGCAGGATGGAAAAACGTTGTCGATGCAGTGCATGCTATGCAAGGCAAAATTGCGCTACAACTATGGCATGTTGGTCGCATTTCCCATAACCTCTTACAAGAAAATGGTGCCGCACCTGTTTCTGCATCTGCGCTGACCGCAGAAAATTCACAATGCTTTGTGATTCAAGAAGATGGTACGCCAGCGAATGTGCAAACAGCACAACCACGCGCTTTGGAGTTGGCAGAAATTCCGGGCATCGTTGAACAATATCGTCAAGCGGCGCATAGAGCTCAGCGTATCGGTTTTGATTTTGTTGAAGTACATGGTGCGAACGGCTATTTGCTGCAGCAATTCCTCTCAACCAATAGCAATCAACGCAGCGACGCTTATGGTGGCAGCATTGAAAATCGCGCACGATTAATGTTGGAAGCCGTGGATGCAGCGATCAGTGAAATGGGGGCGGAGCGCGTTGGTGTGCGTCTATCGCCTAACTTTGTAGCGCATGGTATTGCGGATACAGAAGCAGAAGAGAGCGCATTGTATTTAGCGCGGGAATTTTCTAAACGCGGTATCGCTTATCTGCACATTGCAGAACCAGACTGGGCTGGCGGCGCTGAATTGAGTGCAGAATTCCGTCAACAATTGCGCGCAGCATTTAGTGGAACTTTGATTTGCTGCGGTGGTTACAGCGCAGAAGAGGCAAATGCATTGATCGCTAGTGGATTAGCCGACGCGGTTGCTTTTGGTCGTCCTTACATTGCGAATCCGGATTTGGTTGAACGATTTGCTATGGGTGCGGCTCTCAATACGCCGGATCGTACGACGTTTTATGGTGGTGCTGAAAAGGGCTATACCGATTATCCATTTCTGCAAAAAGCTGCTGCCTAATCAAGTGAGCTAGGTCAGCTTAGTTGTTCTTAGAACGCTCATTGATTGCTGCTTGTTTTTTTGAATTCGCAAACACAGCACAATCAATGAGATGTGTAGAATACGTTCTTCCGTAATTCTACTTTCAATTCTCATGCTAACTATTCTCGGTAAATCAAGCTCAATTAATGTCCGTAAAGTCTTATGGACTTGCGCTGAAATTGGTATTCCATTTGAATTGACTGAGTTTGGTTCGGGTACGCCGAATCCAGTAACAACGCCGGAGTTTATGGCACTTAACCCTAATGCCATGGTGCCGGTGATTCAACACGAAGGGCAGACGCTGTGGGAATCAAATTCCATTTGCCGTTATCTCGCGACGCGTTTTCAACGGTTTGACTTGCTGCCACAAGAGGCGATGGCGCGGGCACAAATAGAAAAATGGATGGATTGGCAAGCCACAGAACTCAATAATTCCTGGCGTTATGCCTTCATGGCGACAGTGCGCCATAGTCCTGCGCATCGTGATGCGGCTGCGTTAGAACATGGTGTACGCGAATGGAATCGCCATATGCAGATTTTAGATCAACAATTACAAGGCACTGGCGCATATGTGAATGGCTCAGAGTTTTCTCTGGCCGATATCGTGTTGGGACTGTCACTTAATCGCTGGCGTTCTGCGCCAATTGCGCACGCCGATTTACCTGCGCTGACAAGCTATTTTGATCGCTTGTGTGAACGACCGGGATTTTTGCAATATGGTGCAAACGGTATTCCTTAAAATTCTCAAGGTATTTGACGATCTTTTAAATTGATCACTGCAGCAAATGCAGCAAACGCACAAATTTGCGGGATAATTCCTTCCTTATTCATTCGCTTCGATAAGTAAATACTATGAGCTTCGCTACTTGGTTTTCTTTCTTCTGTGCTGCCTGTCTTATCGCCATTTCACCCGGCTCTGGGGCAATTTTATCGATGTCGCATGGACTGGCTTATGGGGTGAAGCGTGCCAGCGTGACGATATTGGGATTGCAGTTTGGTTTGCTATTGGTCTTGATTATCGCAGGCGCAGGAGTTGGTTCTTTATTACTAGCGTCGGAAACAGCGTTTAGTGTCGTCAAAATATTGGGTGCCTTGTACCTGATTTATCTGGGAGTGACGCAATTTTTCAGTAAGCCACAGGCCAGCATAAGTATGTCAACTGCCGACACACAAGATGCGGCGCACGTGCCGAGCTTTCGCCGCCGTGTGCTTACTGGCTTTTTGACGAATGCCAGCAATCCTAAAGGCATCGTTTTTATGGTGGCGGTTTTACCTAACTTCATTAATAGCCAAGCTGCATTACTGCCGCAATTGATTATTCTCGCTGTGACCATGGTGGTCGTTGATGCCAGCGTAATGCATAGTTATGCCTTATTGGCATCGTCATTGCAAAACCTGATGCGTGATGTCAAAGCGCAGCGTATACAAAATCGCATTTTTGGCGCGGTCTTGATGTTGGTCGGTGCGAGTTTATTTTTCGTTAAGCGTGAAGCTAGCCTTGCTAACTAATTTGCAGCACGATTGCAGCACAAATTAATATGTAGCGTATGACAACAGCGATACATGCAACACCCCTGCATAAGAAAACTAGAAAATCCAGTGAAAAACAGAAAATCTGGGATAATGAAGATTCATTGTTTCTTATGAATATCAATTTGCATGCGTTTTGATTCTACTCCCGAAGAACCCCAGGTAATGCGCGATGATGCTTTGGCAAATCGCCGCTTGATGGGTGGTATTCTGGTATCACTGATCGCACACGCCCTGATTTTATCTTTGCAATTTGGTATTCCTGGCTTGGATTTTCCTAGCCTTGAGGTGCCATGGAAAGAACGGCGTACACCAGTTCAAACCCTGCAGGTAGAAATCGCCAGCCCAGCTCCGAAGGCGGCACCAGTGCTACCGACTCCCGCAGTGACCACGCCTGAGCTTTTTAAGTTACCTATCCCCATCTTACCAGCGCCCATCCCTAAGTTGACGGCCCCGCCGACAGGTTTGCAAGTGCTGGCTATGCAAGCTAAGCCAGAACCAGTTCCACCCGCTAAGAAACCGACCAAACCGCTTAAGAGTGTAAAGCCTGTACCATCGCCACTGCCTGAAAAACGTGTGCCACCGCCATCTGAATCGCCGACGCGCATCATCGCACAAGATCGCATCAAGAATGATGATTTCGTGGTGCCACTGACGAGCGAAGAAGAGTTAGAACGACATGCGCAAGATAAGAAAGAGAGCAAGCAAAAATTAGAAGCGATTCCAGAGGATGCGATTATCGACAAAAACGCGGAAGCGGATTTGCTCGCAGAACAAAAGCGCGAAGAGGAGTTAAAACAAAAAAAACTGGCACAGGAAAAACTTTTAGCAGAGAAAAAACAGCAAGAAGCGGAGCGCCTGCAACAAATTGCGAAAGCGAATGAAGAAAAACAAAAACAGCAAGAGGCGGAACGTTTGCAGCAGATTCAGCAGCAAGCGAACGAATTAAAGCGCCAACAGAATGAACAATTAGCACAGCAAAAAATTCTAGCGCAACAGAAGGCAACCGTCGAACAAAAGCAACGCGAGCAGGCTTTGGAAGATGCTATGCGTGAAGCCAAGCGTCAAGAGTTATTAACGCAAGAAACGCTGAAACAAGAAGAACAAACTCGACAAGCGGAGCAAAAGCGTTTGCGCCAATTAGCGCAAGAACAAGAACAGCAAAAACAAGAAGCCTTGGCACAGGCGCAGTTGCGTCAGAAATTGGCGGAAGAGCAAGCGGAGAAAAAGCGCGCCTTAGAAATTGCTGAACGTCAGCGCCAAGAAGAATTAGAAGCGAAACGCGCAGAAGCCCAACGTCAGTTACAAATTGCAGAACAAAAGGTCGCAGAACAAAAGGCAGCCGAGCAAAAACAGCTAGAGCAAAAATTGTTGGAACAAAAAATCGCTGAGCAAAAGTTAGCGGAGCAACGCGCGCTAGAGCAAAAGATCGCACAACAAAAATTGGCGGAACAAAAGCTAGCCGAGCAAAAAGCACAGGAACAAAGATTAGCAGAGCAAAAGGCTTTGGCCGATGCAGCACGCGCCAATGCCGAACGCGAAGCAGCGATTGCCGCATCGCGTCAAGCAGCATCCAATCGCAGTGATGTCTTTGGCGATGGCAAGGGTGGCAGTGGCACCTCGGGTAACGCGAATAACAGTGGAGCGCTCACGCAAAATTTAGGAAAAGGTGATCTCGCCAGTCGTTTGCGCGAACAAGCACGCAATACCGATTTGTTGAAATCAACGCCGTCGAATAGTAAATTAGCTGATGAAAAATCGGCGCGCAGACGCAGTTTTCTGGGCGCTTATGACAAGGAAGTTCCCTTGCGCATGTATGTCGATAGTTTGAAACATAAGCTGGAACGCAATGGTAATTTGATTTATGAGCGACGGACTTTGAGCGATGTCGAACATAATGTGCAGATCAATATGGTCGTGCGCAGTGATGGCAGCATAGAAGAAGTAACGATCATGCGCAGTAGCGGTTCTCGTGCGATTGACGAAAAGGCGCGCAATATTATTATGGCGAATTCACCGTATTCTGCGTTTCCTCCCGCATTGGCATTGAAATACGATGTGATTGAGATCCAGCGAGTGTGGAGTTTTGGCGATAAATTACGCATTCTGGATAATTTGCCATCGACTTTTTAGTGCTGAGTTCAGATCTCAGTTTAGCTGCAAGTTCGGCTGCAAGTTCAGTTGCAAAAGTTGCGCCCAGAAATAGGAATGCAAATAAGAACGGAAATAACATGCATATTTTGATTACTGGTGGAACCGGATTGATCGGGCGTCGCTTATGTGCGGCGTTGACAGCACGTGGCGATCAGGTGACCGTCGTGAGTCGTCGTCCGCATATGGTGGCCAGTCTGTGTGGTGCAGATGTACGTGTTCTGACAAGTCTGGATGACTGGCAGCCAGATCAACATGTTGACGCGATTATTAATTTGGCGGGCGAGCCGATTATCGATAAAGCCTGGAGTGCGCGGCGTAAGCAGGTATTACTCGATAGCAGGGTTGGTTTGACGCACAAACTCATCGAGAAAATTCGTCAAGCACAGATCAAACCACGCGTACTCTTGAGTGGTTCAGCGATAGGTTATTACGGTATCCATCCAGAAGAAATCAACTACGAAGATGCAGCCGCTGGCGACGATTTTTCAGCCATGCTTTGTAAGCAATGGGAGGAAGCCGCGGCACCTGCAAAAGAACTGGGTGTGCGCCTTGGCTACCTAAGAACTGGCCTGGTTTTAGACGAGGCGGGCGGGGTACTCAAAAAAATGCTGCTACCATTCCAATGGGGGTTGGGTAGCCGTTTAGGTAATGGCAAGCAATGGATGAGTTGGATACATCGACAAGATTACCAACGCGCGGTGTTGCGCCTGCTAGATGATGAACAAGCCCACGGCGCATTTAATTTGACGGCGCCTATGGTTGTTACTAATGCAGAATTCACGCAGATTCTCGCCCATACTTTGCATCGTCCTGCGCTGTTTACTACGCCTGCATTTGTGTTGAACTTGGTATTAGGCGAACGTGCAGATTTGCTATTGACTGGGCAAAAAGTATTGCCGAAAGCCTTGCTGGCGAGGGGATTTCAATTTGAATTTCCAGACTTATCCGCTGCATTAGCCAATTTACTTAAGCGGTAAAGTCTTGGCGAAAATGGCGCAAACCCAGCTAGAAGACGCTGAAGAAAATCTACAAGCGAACGCAGGGTCGAGCACACTTGCACAAAAAAGGCGGCCAGTTTGCTCGCAGTGTCAGCGCGCACTTCGCGCCTGTATTTGTGCCTGCGCACGTCGAGTGGAATGCGAAACCGAAGTACTGATTTTGCAGCATCCTGCCGAGGTGCATCATGTCAAAGGCAGCGCACGATTGTTGCACTTATGTTTGCCACAGAGCACGATTGCGGTGGGTGAAGTGTTTGATGCAAATACATTGAGGCAACGCTTACATACTGATGGAAAAACCAACGTGTTACTGTATCCTGATAGCACGGTTGCTAGCTTGCCAGCAGCGTCATCGTATCAACCCGGCTCAGACACAGCGATTCGACTCGTATTGATTGATGCAAGCTGGCGCCACAGTAAACAAATGCTGCTGCAAAATCCCTTACTACAAGAAATGCCGCGCTACGCATTGAGTGAAGTGCCAACATCGCGCTATCAGATCCGGCATGCGCATGCAGAGGATCAGCTCTCGACTTTAGAGGCTTGCACTTATGCCTTGATGCAAGTCGAACCGCACAATCCGCAAGTCGCAGATTTGTTACTAGCCTTTGATGCATTCAATGCGCTGCAGATAGAGTTTGGTGTGAATAATTTACTGCGCGTAAAAAAATAGCACCAGTCTTGCATACTTGCGAAGGACATCGGTGCTATTCCATTTATTTAGCGATGATGCCGTTCAGTTAAGCCCTGCAAGATGAACTGTCATTCCCGCGCAGGCGGGAATCTAGTGTCTTTAAGCTGTTACGTCACTGGATTCCCGCCTAGAGACCTCTGCACAACCGTAGCGAGCGGTCGAAGTTTGAGCCGAGAAGCGCACCTGTGCTAGAGCACAGCGAGCATCGCAGGCTCAAAATTCGGTCGCGCAGTAGGTTGTGCAGAGGTCTCGCCAACGCGGGAACGACAAACTATGAGCTTGTCTGCTTAGCTGAATGGCATTAGTGATTCAGCTGTGCCGTCTTACATCAAGACATTCAACATCGCATTACCTATACCTATCAAGGCAGAGCCAGCTAATAAACCTGCTGCGACCGCTTGCATACCGTCAACCCAAACGCTATAACCCGTACTGTCTTTTGGACCGCTGCGATGCTTGTTTTCCATCAGCCAAAATACAAACGCGCCTATCCACATTGCCAGCACCGCTTCTGGTGGCAAGACCACACCCAGACCGATAGAGATGGCGGAAATCGGGAAGCGGCCTTTGCTCACGATGGTAGCGATTTCAAACACCACCGCAGCAATTGCAGCGACGATGATGGAGATGATCGCGCTATGCGATAGGTTATTGAAACCATGGCCTATCAGTTCGGCGACGCCTTTCCATTGCATCGCGGCAGGGAAGGCGAATTGATCCGTGATAATGGTCGCAGTATGACGTACGCCGTTTGCATCTGGTGGCAAGAACAATAAAAAATACACAGGGATGCACGCCAATGTGCCGGAAAAAATCCCGATCAAATGACCTAAGACTTGATGCCGCGGTTTGGCACCCAACATATAGCCAGGTTTGATGTCCGATAATAGACTAGCAGCACTGGAAGCGACTTCTGCTGACATCCCGGCCGGAATTAAATTCGTCGCCGGATTGCTGCGATCTAAAGCACCCATAGAAAATTGCGTAATCTTCGATAAGCCGCTGGTTGGTATCCAAGATGTCAGCGCCATAGAATTAATACAGATCACGGTTAGCAAATACACTAACGCTAAAGAGATAAACGCGAACATCCATGGCACGCCAAAAAAACTATGCGTCGCCCACACACCTAAAAAACTAAAGACAGGCACACCCAGATAAGAGATCCACAGCGGCACTTCAATATGCGCTAAGGGATCGTGCGTCTGATTGCTTTTTGCTTCAGATTTGAACAGGCGCGATAAGCCTTTAAAAATTTCTGGCTTGGCAAATAAGCTGATCAAAGCGGCGACCACCATGATCACGATGCCCCACCACAGCGACCACTGATTCAATATCTCTACGCGCGACAAAGGTACAAGCTGACCATCTAGTCCCATACGTGGTGCGATCTCGCCACGGCTAATCATGATCGGTCCCAGAATCGCAAAATTGAGTACCGCACCGATCAGACAACTGGTGGCAACACGGATGCCCATCAATGCGCCAACACCTAACATCGTGGCGTCTAGCGTAAAGCGTAAACCCAAGGTACGAAAATCTGTGCCCAGAATTTTGGGTATCCACAAATCGTATTTAACAGCCGCTTGATAATAATAGGTATCGAGACGCTCTTTCAGAAACCACGGCTCGGTGAGCCCAGCCCACTGATCCATGCGCAGTACTTTGAACTGGATTAACTTCATCCAACCATCGCTGAGAATGACTTGCAAGGCTGCAGTCCATAACCCTACTTTAGCTAATAATTTTGCTTTAAAAATGCCGGAGTCAGCATCGCCAGTGTAGAGCGTATCAAGCACCACACCGCAGGCATTGCCTTCGGGGAAGGGGAGTTGATCTTCATTGATGAAACGACGCTTGAGCGGAAAAGCTAATAAGACACCAAGGATCGCAATAATCACCATCCAGATCAGCATTTGCCACCACGAAGGAATCGTCGACGTAATCATCATGTAGGCGGGCAGGCAAGCGACTAAAGGCATCGTCATATAACCAGCAGAAGTGGCGATCGATTGCGTGCAATTATTTTCTAGAATGGTGAAATTTTTTGCGATACCAGCATTGTCTAAAGCTCTGAATAAGCCGAAGGCGAGAATCACAGAAATCAAATTCACACCGATAGAAATACCAGTCTTAGCACCGATGTACATCGCAGTAGCCGACAGTATTCCGCCCAATAAAAAACCAGTCAAACCAGAGCGCCAACTGAGTTGCGCCATATCGCCGCGATAGACATGATCTAGCCACCACTGATCTTTTTGCTGGCGCGACCAGGATTTCACTTGTTCTTCATTGAGCTGTTGAATTGCCACTGCGATCTCCTGACTTTTGTTGTGCAAGAAGTATCAAGGGCAGTGGTAGTGCTGTCAAGCTGAGTGATGTATTCAGAACAATAAATGACGTAGGGTGCGCGGTGCGCACAGCTTCAGATTGGGGGCAAGCTCGAATCATGATGCGCGCGGCGCATCCTACGAGTCAAATTTACACAAATCCTACTGTATTATCTTTATTTTTTTAATATAAAACATTGTCGCCGATGATAAAAACAGGATTAGTAAGTTCCGCTCGCGTATCACGGTTGATTCGATATGGTGCTTGATCGTGTCGTTCCATGCACTGATCATGGTTTTTCTGAGTCGTACACGCGGGTGGATGAGTACTACGTCCTCCAATGCTGTCATGACTATCGTGCAATTCAATCGCTTACGAGCACCTGATCCTATACCTCTTGCCAACAATGCTGCGAAGAGGACTCCGTCTAAAACAGTAGATAAGCCAGTAGACAAACCAGTTGAGCCAAAAGCCGCAATTAATAAGTCCGCTAAGTCTGTCGATGCAAACGATAGTTCACAAACTTCTGCGAAAAAAGGGCGTACACTCGAATTGGCGAGCGAGTCATCAAGTAATGCTGTTGCAGTCAAAGATTGGGCGACCTTAGGAAACATCGCGAATCGTTACAAATTACAGGTGCCAAAATCTGTTGTAGAAGATACACCTACACCCGCACAACAAGCGGCGCAAGATGTGCGATCAAACTCTGCCAAATTGAGCAAGAGCGAAAAATTTGCCGTCGCGATGGGGACGCTCGATTGTGTTTTTCAAGCACGACTTCCCGATGGAAAAATTATCCGTGAGCCTGGGCGTTGGATCATTGTGCCAGCTCGCTCCGATGGAACACTGAAGCCCTTAGCAAAAGCGCGATTTTGTATTCGATTACATCAGGCCGAAAATGAAAATACCAACGATTTGACCGCGATAAGTACTAGCATTAAAGGTAAATTGTGATTCGCAACGCGATGAATTAGCGCGAGAAGTTTGCAATAAAAAAGCCCCGCTATCGAAATAACGAGGCTTTCTCATTGTGTGTGTAATGCTGTGTTGCAGTGTTGCAGTGTTGCAGTGTTGCAGTGTTGCTGTTATTGCCTAGACCGCAAATCAGGCGAACGATGATGTGTTACTGATGTATTACTGATATGTCACCTACGTTCGCCCAAAGAGGACATGATTACATCATGCCGCCCATACCACCCATACCGCCCATGCCACCCATATCGTGACCATGACCGCCGCCAGCAGCTTTGTCTTCTGGCAATTCAGCAACCAATGCATCGGTTGTCAAAATCAAGCCAGCAACAGATGCTGCGTTTTGCAATGCAGAGCGTGTTACTTTAGCTGGATCGAGAATACCCATTTCGATCATGTCGCCGTAAGTGTCGTTAGCTGCATTGAAGCCGTAGTTGCCAGTGCCGTTGACTACAGCATTGATCACTACACTTGCTTCGCCACCAGCATTTGCCACGATTTCACGCAATGGTGCTTCGATTGCTTTCAAAACGAGTTTGATACCTGCGTCTTGATCTGGATTGTCGCCTTTGATCACGCCAGCTGCTGCACGTGCGCGGAGCAAGGCAACGCCACCGCCAGGAACAACGCCTTCTTCAACCGCTGCACGAGTAGCGTGCAATGCGTCTTCAACGCGTGCTTTTTTCTCTTTCATTTCAACTTCAGTAGCAGCACCAACTTTGATCACTGCAACACCGCCAGCCAACTTGGCAACGCGTTCTTGCAATTTTTCTTTATCGTAGTCAGATGTTGCTTCTTCGATTTGTGCGCGGATTTGTTTAACGCGGCCTTCAATACCAACAGCAGGACCTGCACCGTCGATGATGATGGTGTTTTCTTTGCTGATTTCGATACGCTTAGCTTGACCCAATTGATCCAAAGTCGCTTTTTCCAAAGTCAAACCAACTTCTTCTGCAATCACTTGGCCGCCAGTCAAAATCGCGATATCTTCCAACATCGCTTTACGACGATCACCAAAACCTGGCGCTTTAACAGCAGCAGTTTTCAAGATGCCACGGATGTTGTTCACAACCAAAGTTGCCAATGCTTCGCCATCGACGTCTTCTGCGATGATCAACAATGGACGACCAGATTTTGCAACTTGTTCCAACACCGGCAGCAAATCACGGATGTTGGATACTTTTTTGTCGTATAACAAAACAAATGGGTTATCCAAAATCACAGCTTGTTTTTCTGGATTGTTGATGAAGTACGGTGACAAGTAGCCACGGTCAAATTGCATACCTTCAACGATATCCAATTCGTTTTCCAAAGACTTACCATCTTCAACAGTGATCACGCCTTCTTTGCCGACTTTGTCCATTGCTTTAGCAATGATGTCACCGATGTTTTGGTCAGAGTTTGCAGAGATAGAACCAACTTGAGCGATTTCTTTGTTAGTCGTTGTTGGGCGAGCGATGTTTTTAACTTCCGCTACCAAAGCCACAACTGCTTTGTCGATACCGCGCTTCAAATCCGTTGGATTGAAACCAGCAGCCACATATTTAAAGCCTTCGCGCACGATTGCTTGTGCCAATACTGTCGCTGTTGTTGTACCGTCACCAGCGTTGTCAGAAGTGCGGGAAGCAACTTCTTTCACCAACTGCGCGCCCATGTTTTCGAGCTTGTCTTTGAGTTCGATTTCTTTAGCAACTGACACACCGTCTTTAGTCACGGTAGGCGCGCCGTATGAACGCTCCAAAACTACGTTACGACCTTTAGGGCCCAAAGTTACTTTAACTGCGTTAGCCAAAACGTTAACACCGTTAACGATTTTTGCACGTGCGTCATCGCCGAATACAACTTGTTTAGCTGCCATAATAAAATTCTCCGAATAAGGATGAAACTCTGAATTTGTTTTCCGGTCTCGCTTTGTGAAAAGCAAGCGCGGAGTCAGTCATTTGAATGTCTGAGTAAGCGTAGCGAGCGGCTGAAGTTTGAATCGAGAAGCGCAATCGTACTTTAGTACGAAGAGCATCGCAGGTTCAAAATTCGGCCGCGCAGTAGCTTAATCAGGGGTTCAATTATTTTTGGACGATTGCGAAGATGTCTTCTTCGCGCATTACCAAGACTTCATTGCCGTCAACTTTGACAGCTTGACCAGAATATTTACCGAACAAAACGCGGTCACCAACTTTAACTTCTAAAGCGCGCACAGTGCCGTTTTCCAATACCTTGCCGTTACCTACAGCCAGTACTTCACCTTGATCTGGTTTCTCAGCTGCTGCGTCAGGCAAAACGATACCGGATGCTGTTTTTGTTTCTTGATCCAAACGTTTAACGATAATGCGATCGTGCAGGGGACGAAGATTCATACTAACTCCTAAAAAAATTACAAAAGTAAAATTACCAAAGTAAATAAAATTGCAAAACAAGAAACTTAAGCCAACTTGTCTCTACTCGCTAAAGCGCAGCAAGCGCACTAAATAAGAGCAAAGCAAGTCAATTCAAGTCTTATTTCACTAGAAAATTCTTGCTAGAGGAAAACACAATCAACACTAAAAATAAGATTGTTAGCACTCTCTCTCGCTGAGTGCTAATTATATGGGCGGGGTGGGGCTTTTTCAAGGAAGAAAGTTGAAAATAGCAGTTTTATTTTAAAAATCAGAGGCTTAGCACGACTTGTCGCGCTAAATTAGATGTGAAATATGAAAATTTTTGCATTTGCTTGACGTTTGGAAAACACACGAAAAACGGTGTCAGAGGCTATCAAGTGGGCTACGTAACTTTGTAAGCACAACTGGTAAATGCTTTTTTTCCTTAGGGCGACCAATTTCGTTTAGCCACGGCAATTCGATTTTGAGCACTTCTTTATACAAGTAGAGAAGTGCGCTTAAAGCTTGACGATGTGTCGAAGGCGAAATATTACGCTCTACAACCAACATCGATAAAAATGCTTCCACCTCTGGTGCTCACATGTCTTTCGGATGTCGAAGACCTGACCAACGAATAAAAAAGCGGATCCAGTAAATATACAGTTTTTCTGTTGCAAGACTGTAATGTTTATAACGTATGCTCTCGCGCACTTGATCTAATAGACGAGGCGGTTTAGCGTCCATATATGCTCCTCTTGTTATACTGTATATTTGTACAGTATAACAAAAAAGAGGTAATAAACATAAGCCTTTTGTGAAAGTTGAAACAGTGTTGCTCAATTTGTACGTTTGTGTTAACGTCGGTTTTTTCACTTTAAAACAAGTTATGCACAAGGAGTTTATGTGAAATCAATTCTTGCATTGCTTGCTTTGGCTTTAGTTGGGTGCGCTTCATCACCGCCTTTTCAATCTGTCCCGCTCGGTGCCAAATTCGAACTGCTTGGTGCAATTGTTCAAGCACCGAATGAGCCCGACTGGTACCTCATAGGAGTAAATCAAGTCAATCTTGCTTTAGGTAAACGGCTACCGTCGCGATCCGAAAGCCTTATTGCGAGTTCCACTTTTTTTATGTTTGAGTACAACGCCGACGACGACACATATTTAAATCAAATAATGAAAGAAAGGGCGGCGAAAAATGACGCAACTCGATTCACGGTCGTATCTGTTACCAATGAGTTGGTAGACTTCAAGGGCGCTAGGTGCTTTACATACAAAACGTCAAGTGCTGACCATGGCGCAAAAGGAGTTACAGGCAATGCTACTCAGTATCTAAAAACAATGGGCATGGTTTGTCGGCATCCATCAAATAAAGCAATAGCAGTTCAAATCGAGGTATCACATCGATCCCCAGTGCAGGAATTTCCGACAGCTTATTTACCAGTTGCGAATAAATTCATTCAAGAATTGCAATTAGTAGATAACAAGGTGCGTTAGTGCATAACAAAACGTTCAAAATCGCTCCACTTCGTTCCGCTGGGACACGCTTACGCTTCGCTCCAGCGTGCCCTTTAACTTTGCGCTATAGGTCTTATTTCTAATATGGCTGAAAAATTAAATGAACTTCTTGACGCAGTCACAGACGGCCCATCATTTCTAGCATTTGTTGCTGAATTGCGATCTGATCGGGAATTAGAAGTCCAATCTCATAAAGAAGTTGACGATTTTGGGCGCGGTTCGAACGGCTGGGAAAATCACACCATTGAGAGTTTTCTTGAGGCGGCGAGTGCTTGGGCAGAATCTTCGGATTTTGGTCTCAAACAAGGGTTAAGTGCCGCTAATCCGTGGCGGCAATTCGCGGTCTTCTTGTACTGTGGAAAAATATATGAATAAGTTGACCTATAACTGGTCGTTCGTTTTGGACTGCTGCGCCGCCCCACAACTAAAACGTTATATTTCAAGAGGACGACTGACGAATGGCTGATAGAGTATTGCCACAACCAGAAAAGTTTGCATCGTGCCCATACGATGAAAAGATACTCGATTTCTACAAAGGTCAATTTGACGCAGTGTTTATGTTACTTCATCCTTTCTTTTATCCTCGGAAAATTAACATTGATCGCTTCTGTCCAGAGCATTGGCCAACCAAGCTCGAAATTATCGAGACTTGTGAAAGAGTGTCTTGGAAACGAATTATTGAATTGACCGACTTATCTTCTTTCGCGCAAATAGATGTCGGACTAAGGACAAGTATTCACGGTTTATATAGAGAAATTGCGAATGAAGACTACGCATTTCGTTTAATCGAATTGACCGAAAAAGAAAATATTATTCACCCTTCAGAGGGACAACTTCCACCTCTTCTTGAAAATCGAATTTATGAAGCGATTAAAGTTTTGGGATATGAGTGGTTGTGGGTTGGAAACGAATTTGGAACGGAGAGAAAGCTACATTGGATCGATGACTTAATGAAGAATGATGAAATCCCAAGTCACGGCTGTGTATTTACTCACGATCATAGTTTGCTAGTAACGACTCATTGGGACAGCCATTGCTCTTTCTTATGTTCGTCAAAAGAGATCATCGAAAGAATCTTAGAAGTTGAAAAGTTTGAAGGTTTCTACTGTACCGAAAATACAGAAGTGTACTGGGGCGCATATGAAATATAACTGGACAATCGATCGGACTGGCCGTGCTGCTATTGGGTTCTTTTTTTATTTGCGGGCAGCCATCCGCTCATTTCAGCGTTATGCACTTGGAGTTTGATCGTGCTTAGACCTATCGTAAAGAAAATATCTGCGTTTCTACGTGGAGGCACAAGTACATTTAGTGAAGTAGAAATGTTACTTCTAAAGGCTATTTTAAATAAACTTCCAGAAACGGAAGCAAAAATTTTTTTCCAACAAATTTCAACTGTTTCACTAGTTCAACGTCCGAATCCAAGAAGGCTGGTGGTTGCGTACTATTCGAATAAAAACAAGGTTTCTCAGTTGCCGTATCTTGGGTATGAATACTGTTTTGCTAAAGTATCGTATAAATTGAATGGCAAAACAAAAACTACTAATGTCGTTTTACATGATGGTCGGCTTATGTCTCTCGAAAGAAGCGTGCCTAGTAGAAACGAAGAAATCGATTCAATAACGAGTGTTGCACTTCATCCAAGCGGTTATAAATCGGTTGCGGAAGAAATTGATATGGAAGAGCATGAGCAAAATGCATAACAAGATGGTCGATCAGACTGGCCGCGATATGGTTCAGTATTTTACTAATTTGTGTGCGGCCATCTGCTCACCGTTGCGTTAAACCTCAATGTTCAAGTTCTGGCGTACCCCTGAATTTACAGATCCCGAGATCGGGATTCTCAAACGTGCGGGCAAAGGCATGTGGTATTCAATGTCAAAAGAAGGAGCACCAAGCATCACCGTAGAAGGTAGTAAAGATCGCCCGTTTCAGCAATCACTTGACGTAGCGCGTAGGCTTTTACGCGAAGGTAACCATATAACTTCTGTAGCTGAGGAGTTTTTAACGCAAGACTCGCAAGCTACGGAGTTTTTGCAGTCTGGTGGGAAACTTATTTGTGATGGATTTACCGTTTACGAGCCACAGGAGATCGCTGTAGAGTTTTCGCTTTCGGACTGGCCGGATGCCATGATTACAGTGCTGTTTAAAGGAGGCCAACCATGCGAAGTTCAGCTCGCAGACTGAGGTTTAACGTTTCATTCGTGACAGACGCGCAAATTAGCGCTTTCTTCGATTTTGTTCACGTGCGAGCGCGCCGCACAATTCGACGTTAAACATATGATTCCCAAGCGCACAAAGTCTCAACTTGCCGGACAGCTAGGACGTTTTGTGCAAGAGTATGCACGCAAGGCTCATAAAGGTTGGGATCCGAACGATAGGAATTATGATCGGAAAATTGAGGATAAGATGAAGAGGCTTTCTCCCGAGGACTTGTCGGAGTTACTTTATGGTGACGATATTTCTCCCGTCGAGCCGCATGAAAAACCGCTTAAGTCAGAATGATGATTTTGTTTAACAAGACGCTCGGTACTGACACTGCGCATTATGACATCTCGATTCGTCGTAGTTTTTCAATGACTTGCTCTTCGGCTCTCGCCCGTAACGCGCAGTGCCGGGCAGCTCGGTGTTGGGCCGCATAATGGAAACGGTATATCTGCTCTGGCATGTTCGTGGTGATGACGAATACAAGGAAAATGCAAAGCTCATTGGTGTGTTTCCTTCGGATGATTTAGCGCGAGCGGCCACCGTAACGCTGCGCTTGAAGTCTGGTTTCCGAGAACACCCGGATGGATTTGAGATCAATGCTTATGAACTGGGTCAGGTGCACTGGCAGGATGGATTTGGTGTCGAATGAATTTAAACAGCCCAACCTTTTATTCCAGCGGATCGCCTACGGCGCCCGCTGAATTCGCACGTAGAGCTCAAATCCAATGAGTATTCGAAAAATATTGCTTAGCCAATTTATGTTACTCGTGATTTGTTCAAGTATTAGTTTTGCGGGCGCTTTTGAACAGTCGCCCGCAGTTAAATTAGTCGACGAGTTTTACAGAAGATACCTAGCATTTGATCACACAAAAACACAGGGTGTTTCACAACCCGATATCTCATTGTCGAAGGCGTTCTCAAATGAAGTAAAGAAGTCCACGGTCGATTGCAAAAGATTCGGAGAGGGACCATGCGGTTGGGGCGATGATGGGGATAAATATTTAGATACTCAGGAAATAGACCCAAATTTGACGTATTCCAATTCACGGATATCGATTAAAGAAATTTCCCTAGGCACGGTGCGAGTCAAACTCAACGTATATCCCTCGGAGAAGAATGCAGTCGCTTACTATAACAAAACGATTACATACAAAATTATTTTTGAAAATGAAAAGTATGTCGTTGATGATATAGCATACTCTGACGG
Source organism: Affinundibacterium flavidum (assembly GCF_014284175.1). Classification (GTDB taxonomy): domain Bacteria; phylum Pseudomonadota; class Gammaproteobacteria; order Burkholderiales; family Burkholderiaceae_D; genus Undibacterium; species Undibacterium flavidum. The sequence continues at coordinate 114,466 of NZ_JACOGA010000015.1, read as the reverse complement.
TATTTCGATGCGAAAAAAACTTTTGGACGAGCGAGCTTACATTCGTGAGAATGTCAGAAAAAATGCTATGGGGACAATCAAGTGAGTTCTAACAGGATGCTCGCGCGGGCTGGCCATGACGCTGCTCAGTCTTCTATAAATTTGTGGGCGACCATCCTCACCGTTGCGTTAGGATTTGTATTCTTCATGCAAAGAGAGGCCATCTTGTGAATGTAAGAACACTTCTATTTACTCTATTTCTAGCGTCCTTTATAAACACTTCAAACGCGAAAATTGAAGTCCCAGATAATGTTATCCGCCTAATCAATAACTCCTTCCCGCAGTGTGACCTTTCAACGCCCGTCACCGGGTCTTTATATGGAGAATCGAGTTCAGATATTGCCGTCGTGGTTGGCTGCAAGAGCTCCAAAAATGACTACTCCAGCCTTCAACTTATACTTGTTCTAACAAAAGACTCCGATGGAAAGTACTTCATCGCAAGCAAGACAGGCAAATTTGATACCGATGGAATTTATGACCTCTCATTAGAAATAAAGAAGAACTCATTATTTATTCACATTTCAATCCCCGGCAGCCAAACTGCTATTGTCACCAATTATCAATTTAAGAAAATTGGAAAAGACCTAACTCTAATAGGCATGGAAACTCAATCCTATTATCATGGAGATGCGCCCCAAGATAAAAGCACTGAGGATTTCCATATCAGTACCAACTATCTAACCGGAGTTGTTCTAGATAGTCGCCACAAAGCCGGAAAGAGTAAAAAAGTAAGGCTTAAAAAAATTCAATTTCAAGAGTTCTTTCCTGGGATTGAGTCGTAGCCAAACCCTAACAATTCATTCAAGGCCGATGACGTACCGCCGCGCCCTTATCTCAAACGTTTTGCACATCATTCCGCAGGAGCGAAATTGAAATGAAATTATTTATTTTTATTGTTGTATTTATTTATAGCATCTCTGTTTCCGCAGGCAATAATGAGTTACGGACAATTAAATTTTCTATGCCGCGTCTTTCTCCTGAAAAGGTGATTGAATTAACAGAAAAGTATTTGTACAAAGAAAAACGTATCGATCTGAAAAATTACAAACTTGGGCGTATAGATTTCATGTATTACTCGTCATCTAATAGGCCAAAAAATATTGATGATATTGGCTGGACTGTGGGATTTGAATGTAAAGATGGAAAAGCTGTGCCAGGCTGCGGCTTACTAGTTGGCGTTTCAAATGACATTATTCCAAAATTCACTATTTATCCAGGTTTGTAGTTGTACATAACAATTCGATCAACAGATAATCGCTAATGAATATTTCGCCTAATTTTTTGACCGTCATGGTGATCTCGCCATCTTGGAGTTAGGCACTGCATTCAAGCGCGTTAGAAAAACATTCAACATTCGAAACGGATAATCAAAACCATGCGTAAGCACATCACAAGTGGCGAAGGTTTGCCACAATGGACTTCACCAATTAGTCATGCCGTCGTTGTCAATAACATCTGCTATTTGAGTGGACAGATTTCCATTAGCGCATCAGGCACATACGTGCCCGGTACTGCATTGGAAGAAGCCCGACGAGCATTTGAGAATCTGTTCTGCGCGGTACGCGCTGCGGGCTTTTCTCTTGATGAGATCACTTTCATTGACATCGCATTTGTAGATCTCAGCGATCTGCCTCAAGTCAATGACCTGTTTGCTGAGCTATTCCCAGAAGGAAAGCGCCCCGCACGTACGGTGTACCAAGCGGCAGGGCTACCTTACGGCGGTAAAGTGAAGGTGATGGGTGTTGCGATTCGTGATGCTTAGCGCTTTCTTTTTGGACTTCTTACGTTGGAATCTGATCCTCATCTTCTAAGTGCACTCGTGCGCTTCATAACGAAAAAAGGGACGAGAGAGTTCATCCCCTCACACGAGTCGAATCGTGTCGGCAATTTGCCGCTCGCGGTTTAGTTTTAACGTTAAACATTAATTTCTTTATGTCGACAAAGCCGCTAATATTGCAAAGATGGCGCTCCTCAATGAGCTTTGATAATCTCGCTTGTTAATTAACTTAGCTGCTTCTCCGTTGCCTGTTCCGGCGGCTAGTTATTTTGAAAAATGGATACTAATGAACCCAATAACATGCCCCATGTGTAATGCGAACGAGGTATCAAGATCCTCCTTGGTCATAAGCTCGTTTGGAGGCATCGCTGCCTGCAAAGGTTGCAAACAGCCCATTACGGTGTCACTGGTGTGCAAAAATTTAGTGCTTATCGTTTCTGTGTTGTCGATAATTATCGCACTGTCGGTGGGCTATGACAAAAATCAAACACTCCATTTTGAACGAGCTCTGCTCACCCTAATTGCGCTTGAAGGACTTATCGGTATTGCTGTTTATTTGTTTGCCGTGCCTTATCGTATCAAACAGATTTCGTTACTGGCGCGAGTAATACCATGGATAGTATTTTTCTTCATTTGCTTGGCGCTATATTGGTAATAACTTCGATAGAAATTTGTCCCGCCATGCATTCCAACCCACGCCCACGGTGCCGCTTAAATTTCGTATTGAATACCGATGAAATGTTTTAGAGTTAATTTGAGAGGACAATATTGCAATGGCGGGTAACTTGAAGTCTTTTCTACTCTTACTGCTGCTATCGCATATCGGCGATGAAGTCCTTGATCTGAATGACTTTAATTTGTCCAATCGCGCTTAATAAAAGCCTGTCATCGTCGTCATGGTAACCGCTACAATGGCTGTCTCATTCGTTTTACAAATCTCAATTTGGAGAGACAAACTATGTACGGTCTTATCGGAAAAATGAAGTGCACACCGGGGCAGCGAGATTTTTTGATTTCTATTTTGTTGGAAGGCGTATCTGGAATGCCCGGTTGCCTGAGTTATGTTGTCGCTAAAGATCCGACAGATCCAGATGCGGTATGGATTACAGAAGCATGGGAGAGTCAACAGGCGCACAAAGATTCGCTATCGCTGGCTTCGGTACAATCGGCAATCGCCAAGGCGCGGCCAATTATTGCGGGATTTGGTGAACGTTTTGAGACGCAACCTGTCGGTGGTCATGGCCACGTTACGGTAAATAACGCTGCTTAGTCTTTCATTGCTTGTCACCTCTTTGACATTCTAGGAAATTCAAAACATAGTCAGTAATCAGTGCTCGTCGTCCAGATATCCAAATTATTGAAGACTCTTGGAGAAAAAGTTGATCATGAAGATGAAGAAATTAATTGCTGGCATGGCTTTTATGCTGGTGAGTTACGCTCAGGCTGAAGTAGTACGCGTGGATGTGCGACCTTCCGCGACGGCGCCGGAGATCAAGACGGCCGATTCACCGCATATCGTTCTTATTGATTCTGGCGGCGGGGCAGGCGATCTTTTGTTGTGGATGCCGGGGACTTTGGGACGCCCGCATTTGGGTGCGCAATTAGATTTCCCGCAATTTGCAGCACAACAGGGTTATCGCGTCATTATTTTATCTTACATTACAGATCAGGCTGTGTCGGGTATTTGCGTCGGTAAAAACTTGCGCAGCAATCGCTCGTGTGCAGAAGATTTTCGACGCAAACGAATTTTTGGTGATGAGGGATTTTCATTGATCGCGGATCAGCCACAAGACGCGATTCAGTATCGATTCGTTAAACTTTTGCAACATTTAAAAGAGACGCGCCGTGATGAGAATTGGGATCAATATCTGAACACTGATGGCAGTCCACGGTGGGAGCGTATTGCGGTTGGTGGCCAATCGCAGGGCGGTGGGCATGCAGCTTTTATCGCTAAAACGAAGCCTGTGGCGCGCGTCATTATGTTGTCGGGTGGCTGGGATATGAGCGCGCCCGCTGAGATTGCCGACTGGTACGTCAAGCCTAGTGCAACACAGCCTGAGCGCTGGTTTGCGACTTATCATGTTGAAGAGCCTACGGCGAATGTGATGGCAGAAATTTACCGTGCTTTGCAGATTCCAGCGGCGAATGTCGGCGCTCTGGATAAGCCTGTGCGTGGTGGTAAAGCACATGGTGAAGGCTTGTCCAATTCTGCTTATCAATCGTGGTGGAAATTTGCGCTTGGGCGTGCTGCTTCGGTTTCGGGATCACCTTAAATCTTCACCATCAACCTTCAACATAAGCCATCGCTTTGAACCATCATCTCGAACCATAGGCGTGAAGTGATATGTGTTCACGCCTATGGCGATGATATTTTGTGATGAGGTTTTGTAATTATTGCGCGGGGTTTGCACCCTCAGCATGAATTTGATTGATCGCTAAAATCAACTCATTACTTAGGTGAACGTCAGTTGCCCGAATATTCTCTTCTAACTGCCGCAAATCTGTCGCGCCGATAATCGTACTTGCAACAAACCAACGTGAGTAACACCATGCCAATGCAAGTTGTGTTGGCGTTAATCCATGCGCGCGCGCCAAAGTCGTATAACGTGCACTGGTGGCGATCACCTCTGGGCGCATATAGCGAGGACTCCATGTTGGAGGGAATTTTGTCAAACGACCTTTGGCTTGTGTGTCGTCTACATATTTACCTGTTAAACGTCCGAAGGCAAGTGGGCTGTATGCGAGCAAGCCAACTTGTTCACGATAGCAGGTTTCTGTTAAGCCTTGTTCGTAGCTGCGGTTCATCAGGTGGTAAGGGTTTTGAATTGAGATGATGCGCGCTTGTTGTTTGCGTTCTGCATGTTTGATGAATTCGCTCACGCCCCATGGGGTTTCGTTGGATACGCCTATGTGCCGAATTTTGCCCTCTTTGACCAGACTATCTAACACATCCAAAGTCGCTTCAATCGCGACGCTGTCATGTTCTAAATCGGGATTAAATTCTTTTTGACCGAAGATAGGCGCGTTGCGGCTGGGCCAATGTAATTGATACAGGTCGATGTAATCCGTATTCAGACGTCGCAAGCTAGCTTCAACCGCGATACGAATATTTTTTTCATCAAGATCATTATCGCCATTGCGTATCCATGACATGCCGCGCGATGGGCCTGCGACTTTGGTGGCTAAAATAACTTTGTCACGTTGACCGGATTGCTTGATCCAACTGCCTATGTATTGCTCGGTACGATGGACTGTTTCAGCGCGTGGCATGACGGGGTACATTTCTGCGGTGTCGATGAAATTGATCTCATTTGCTAAGGCGAAATCTAGTTGCTGATGTGCTTCTGCTTCTGTATTTTGTTCGCCAAACGTCATGGTGCCAAGACATACTTCTGACACCATTAAATCGCTGCTACCTAGTTTTTTGTATTTCATTATTGATCCGAATTTTTTGCACGAAGGTATTTGCTAATTTGTTTGCTGATTTATTTGTTGTTGCGTATCGCCAATGCACATTCACGCACCAAGGCAGGGCCTCGATAAATTAAGCCGGAATACACTTGCACCAGAGACGCCCCAGCATCCATTTTTGCCACTGCATCTTTACCAGAAAAGATGCCGCCAACACCGATGATAGGCAGCGCGTCACCGAGTTCGGATTTCAAAGCGCGTATGACTTTATTCGACAATTCAAATACCGGTTCGCCGGACAATCCACCAGCTTCTTCACCATGCTGCAAGCCTTTAACTGCATCGCGAGTAATCGTCGTGTTGGTTGCAATCACACCGTCGATTTTATGGCGCAATAAAGACTCAGCGATGTTTTTGATTTGCTCGCTGTCGATGTCCGGTGCAATTTTTAAGGTGATGGGTACATAGCGTTTGTGTTGATCAGCTAAGCGTTGTTGTGCATCTTTGAGTTTGGATAAAAGATCATCGAGTTCTGATGCGCCTTGCAACTGGCGTAGGTTTTTGGTGTTCGGTGAGGAGATGTTGACAGTCACATAGCTGGCGTAAGGATAGACTTTGTTCAAGCACAGTAAATAATCATCGGCGGCTTTTTCTATCGGCGTGTCGGCGTTCTTGCCGATATTTAAACCGAGTACGCCTTGCTTCTCTTGGTAAAAACGTGAAGCTTGTACATTGGCGACAAAAGCATCGACGCCACCGTTATTAAATCCCATGCGATTAATAATCGCATTGGCTTGCGGCAGGCGGAACATACGTGGTTTAGGATTGCCAGCTTGCGCGCGCGGCGTGACTGTGCCGATTTCTATAGAGCCAAAACCTAACGATGCCAAACCGTCGATATAACGTCCATCTTTATCCAAACCAGCAGCTAAACCCACGGGATTTGGAAATGTAATTCCCATCACCTTGCGCGGATCAGCGGCTGGTTTGGGTAGTAATCGCGTCAGCCCCATATTGTGAGCACGCTTTAAACCTGGCAGCGTCAAATCATGCGCGCTTTCTGGATCCATGAAGAAGAGGAAAGGGCGGACTAATGAGTAGAGCAATTGATTGGACATAATATTTGAGGAATTTTAAATGGATTGAATTTAGAGAGATTTCCAGCTGCCGTCGAGTAAAGCTTGCAGCGGTTTGAAATTAGTTTTGTACGACATTTTGCGACTGGCTTCTATCCAGTAACCGAGATACAGATAAGGCAGTCCAAGGATTTTGGTTTGTGCGATTTGCCATAAGACGTTAAAGGTACCGTAAGAACTATGCGGCACATCGGGATCGTAGAAGGTATACACGGACGATAAGCCGTCATTCAAAATATCGATGATACTGACCATGCGCAAAATATTTTGTGCATCACGAAACGCGATCAGTCGTGTATTAACTCTGCTCTGCAATAAAAATTGCGCATATTGATCGCGCCCATCTTGATCCATCCCACCGCCAGCATGACGGCGACTTTGATAGCGTTGATAGAGTTCAAAATGTTCTTCGACAAATTCCAGAGGCAGAATTTCAGCGCGCAGATCAGCGTGCAAATTTAATGCGCGACGCTGGCTGCGATTGGTTTTGAATTCACCGACGACGGTACGTACGGGTGTGCAAGCCGAACAATGATCGCAATAAGGACGGTAGATAAAAACACCGCTGCGCCGAAAGCCACGGCTGACTAATTCCGAATACACTTCATTGCCAATCAGGTGAGCTGGTGTGGCTACCTGCGAGCGTGCTTGCCGGTCATCCAGATAACTGCAAGCATAGGGCGCAGTCGCGTAATAATGCAGCGTGATGTAGTCGTCCGCATTATTGCTAACATCGGCGCTCTCAGGCTCTCCATCAATGTTGCGATCGTCTGCCTCTTCAACTATGGGCAGGCTTGGCGGCGCTGGCGAATTAGTTCGGGATTGCATCGCTGTTCATCTTTCTGCTGGCTTGGGGATGCGTTGTATGTAAGTATTCCTTGAAGCTGAGTAAATCTAAAGGCTGCCAATTTTGGATCGTATCTTGCATAATCGCCAGCTTCACATGTTGCATAAAATCGTGTCGACTAATTGGCTTGGCACCGAATGTTGCCAGATGCGAAGTCTCTTGCTGGCAGTCTATCATTTCCACATCATGCTTGCGTAAGAAAACGACTAACTGACTTAATGCCATTTTAGAAGCATCTGTTACCTTCGCAAACATAGACTCACCATAAAACATCTTACCTATGCAAATGCCATAGGCACCGCCGACCAGCTCGCCATCTAGCCAGACTTCAGAACTATGTGCATAGCCTAGTTTGTGTAGGGCAGTGTAGCCTGCGATGATCTCTTCTGAAATCCAGGTGCCATCCTGATTCTTGCGTGGTTCTGCGCAGTGACGCATGACTTGCTCGAATGCCGTGTTAAAGCGAAAGCGCCAGCGCGGATCTTTGAGCGATTTGGTCAGTCGCTTCCTTAAACTATCTGAGAGTTTAAATTCTGCGGTATTCAATACCATACGTGGATCGGTTGACCACCACAACACCGGCTGACCTTCAGAAAACCATGGAAAGATGCCGTGCTGATAAGCATTTAATAAGCGCTCTGGCGATAAATTTGCGCCTGCCGCTAATAAGCCTGCTGCACCTTGTTCTTCTGTTAAGGCTTGTTCTACATCAGGAAAGGGGCTGTCAATTTCTAACCAAGGAATCATAGGTGCTGGATGCCGATATGTTTAGTCAGGGCGGTGCGATTTAAAAAAATCATGTTCGTGCAGACTAAATTGCCCACCAGTCCGGACTTTTTTTAGATCTTCAAAAAAGAACTTTAAAGTCTGGCTTACTGTAGGAAAGGCAATTTCATTCCACGGGATTTCATCTTCGCTAAACAAAGCCACTTCGAGACTCTCAGTACCCGCCAAATAATTCGTATCAATTAATGTCGCTCTATAGAATAGGTGGACTTGATCCACATGCGGCACACTGAGTACAGAAAACAATTCATGCAGCGTTATATTTGCGCCAGCTTCCTCTATCGTCTCGCGCTGTGCCGCTTGGCGGCAGGTTTCTTGATTCTCCATAAAACCCGCAGGCAAAGTCCAATAGCCGTAACGTGGCTCAATGGCGCGTTTGCAAAGGAGTACCTTAACTTCGCCCGCGATATTCCAAATCGGCAAGGTGCCAACCACCATGTTCGGATTTTGATAGTGAATCGTGCCACAGTCTGTGCAAACAAAGCGTTCACGCGTATCGTCGGCGGGAACTTTCAAAGCTACTGGCGCAGCGCAAACAGAGCAAAATTTCATGGTGTAAAGCTTTCGGAGCAATGACGTAAATTGAATCTGTGAAAGTGTATCACCGCCTGCTTGTTTCTCTGCGTGAGTAGATGATAAAACTACTCTAGGTCATGAAGCTGTAATAGAAATAGGCTTGTGAATAATGCTTAAGCATAGAAAGAAATTGCGCAAAGCAGCAAAGTCCTGTATAGTTCTACTTATCAGACGCGGGGTGGAGCAGTCTGGCAGCTCGTCGGGCTCATAACCCGAAGGTCGTAGGTTCAAATCCTGCCCCCGCAACCAAGATTTCAGTGAAATTAAAAGCCTACATAATGTAGGCTTTTTTTTCGTCTGTTGGATTATTTCGTAGTCGTATACATGGACTGCGAGACCTTGTTCCCATAACTTTTTTGGGGGCAATATATAACATCAATTATCAATTGTAGTTCTTATTAGTTTCTGCCTTAGTTCAGCGTAACGCTATCGAACTCAAGTGAGAACTTTTGAGTCGCATAAAGCAGCAACAGACAGGGCGCACGATTTTGAAGTAAAAATGTGTCGTGGCGGATCCCCAGATTTGTCCAATGTAGAGGCAGTCACTCCCTTTGAGCTTCTCGAGCGTCATTGTTAAAAATTGACTCTTGAAAAAATGCGAGCAGTTCCAAGAAAATTATCGTGTCTTGCAGTTGATACGTCATCCGATATCTTTGCGTTCACTTGTTCGTTTGCGTCATGCAGATTTTTAGACTAACACAATAAACGCATCAAGCAAGTTGAACCAAAGATGCTTCAACTTGAGCTTTCTCTGCTACCTCTCGTTTCGAATAATGTTTGACGCGACTGGCTAACTCCTATCGAAAATTCAGTTTATGTGGCGAAGCCTCTCTTTGCGTCCCAAATAGAAGGCTAAAAACTGTTGACTATATTCATTTTAATCACTGTTTATTAAGGGATAAACAGCGATTGTCGTTTTTAAATTCTTGACCTGGGAGTTTAAATTTTGTCTTGCTTCAATAAAAAGTTCTCATTTTTCTAAACCATTTTTGATTTTCATGGATATGTTGCAGTAACGCCAAGATTTGTAAGAAATAATACTAATCTTGATGAAAATTCTGCTAATTAAAATTATCTGATTGGAATCAAAAATGGTAGCTAATGTTAATGGAAGCAACTCTGTCCTGAACTTTTCGTCTTTGGGTTTGAGGGGGAAGAATAGTCAGATTGATCTCGCAACGCCGCAGGCGAATGGACAAAAGATTGCCATCGATGCTTCTCACGGACGTTTATTAATTGATAATCAAGATGAATTTTTGCAGGATCATGGTTTAGATCTTGGCGTGCTTCGTACGTATAACAGTCAAGGACGATTTAACGACGATAACGGCGATAACTGGAATACGGGCTTTTATGCGAAGCGTGTTGAGTTGAGTGGTGAGTTAGGGCGCCCTGATAGTAGCCTTATTTTATGGGATCAGCGTGGTGGTCAAAGGAATTACGAATGGCAAAATGAGACGCAGAATTATATCGATGTCGTTGAGCAAGATTTTCAAAATGGCATCAGCATTGATGGTGAGAATCTGGTTTGGCAAGATCGCGCTGGAAAATTGGAGGAGCGCTATGACGCTGCGACTGGGCGTTTACTTTCTACACTGGATCGTATTGGTGGATCGCAAGTTCAATTTACTTATTCCGAAAACGGCCTGCTCGAGAGTGCCATTAGTGATACTGGAGAGGCAGTTTTTTATGATTACGATAGTTTCAATCAAAGTGCCATTCGAACCAAGACTCAGAATGAAGATGGTTCTTGGCAGGAGCAAACGACGGTACGTTATGCATACGATGCGCAAGATAGACTGAGTTCAGTCACGGTGGATTTGACTCCTGCTGACGGTCAGATTATCGATAGTGTAACGTATGTGACGAGTTATTCGTATGATGGTGATAGTACGCGGGTAGCGAGTATCGAGCAAAGCAATGGTGTCAGTCAGGCGTTCACCTATGTGGAGTTTGAGGGGGAATTTCGTTTAGAGACCATCACCACTGGTGAAAACGAAACGATACGCTTTGATTACGACGCTGAGGCGAGAACGACGACGGTGTCAATTGATTCTGGCGAAACAAAGATTTTACATTTTGATGATGAAGGGCGGCTGCATCAATCTGATCAAGTCAATCAAGATGGAATCGCGAGTACTTACTACGAGTATGATCCGCAAGGAAATTTGACGCAATTGACGGATCCGTTGGGGCAGGTCACTTTGCAAGAGTATGATCAACACGGTCATCAGGTGTTAGTACGCGATGCGTCAGGCTTTACGATTGAGCGGCAATTTAACGCGAGAGGGCAAGTCGAAAGTATTCAAAAATATGCTGATGTACCAGATACGCCAACGGGCGAAGGTGTGCAATATGCCTCTGTTGCACATTTAGGAGCTGACGACCGTGCAATATCACGTTTTTACTATGACGATTCGGGATTACTGCGTTTTAGTATCAGTGCACAAGGACGTGTGAGTGAGTTCCGTTATGATGCCTTGGGACAGCGAATTTCGAATTTGGAATACCTCAACACATATCTCGACACCCATTCTCTTTCAGGTGCTGAGTCAGTAGTAGAAATCGCGGCAATGTTGATCGGCGATGGTCAAGACGGTAGTGGTTCTTCAGGTTCGACGCCGACACCCCATTCTATACGGCACGATGTGTTGCGTGTCGACACTAGTTATGATGTGCATGGTCAAGTTTCAACCGTCACACGTTATGCAGCGGTGAATGACGATGCTGAGTTGTCGGGTGCCTTGGCCGGTAGTAATGAAACCAGACGGGTCTATGATCAGTCGGGCCGCCTACTCAGTCAATATGATGTTGCAAGTGGACATACTGCGGTTTATAGCTACGATGGTTTGGGAAGATTGACGGGTGTGAATGATAGCGATGTCGGTGTTTCTACGACGGTTTATGACGATATTCATCAACGCACGATTCTTACCCTGACCGATAGTTCGTTGACCGTTAATCAATACGACAAAGATGGTCGTTTGCTGTCCTCTTTAGCGGCGAATGCAGCGTCTGCAGAAAAGTATTTTTATGATGAAGCGGGGCATGTGCGCATGCTGGAAGCGGCGACTGGTGCTCGTACCTGGTATTTTTATGATCAAGGCGGCAGAGAAATAGCCGAGATTGATGACGTAGGCTATGCGACTGAGTACTTTTACGATGCGGCCAATCAAGTAGTACATTCTCGCCATTACGATACCATCGTTGATGTGCAAACTTTAGTGGACGAGAGTGGGCAACCTGTCGAATGGACCTTTGATGAAGTTCGCCCATTGACCGATAGTTGGAATCAAAAAACGTGGTATGTGTACGATGAAATGGGGCGTCAAGAATTGATGATTGACCAAGATGGAATGGTCACACAATATTTTTACGATATGAACACCCAGGTCATACGCACAACGCAATATGCGCAGGCGGCCAATGTAGTCGAGTGGGGAACGCAAGTTTTTTACTCTGATGTCTCTCTGCAAGTGAGTGAAACTGATCTATCGCATTTCTATTATTACGATAATGATGGTTTAAAAACTGGGCATGTCGATGTAAATGGGCAACTGACAGAGTATCTCTATGACGGTGCTGGTATCTTGCGTGAAGAGCGAGTGTATGCGTCGATCATTCCGGTACAAAGGCGTGAGCAAGTCTATTTATCTGATTTGACGCTCGGCTTGAAACGTCCACTCGATACACGTACCTTATTTCAATATGACTTACTGGGTCAAAAGACGGGGCAAACAGTCGTTCATGGCTACCCTGGTGTGATCGCACCGGCGGTAAGCTCTTCGTCTCTTAATGCTGGCGCAGTCGCGGTGGGAAGCCCCGTCAACATGCAATTTGGTTTCAATACACAACTGAATCCAGATCGTATCAGCCCTAACAGCGTGCATGTGGTGAATACCCTGTCGGGCTTGGAGGTTACCGCGAATGCGGCGACCTACGATAGTGATAGTAAACAAGTTCGTTTTGAATTTCCTGCTTTAGTAGAGGGGCATTATAGCCTCAGCCTTAAGAATACCGATTTTGTAGATACTGATGGCATTCCATTAAATTGGGGAAGCGATTATACAGTTGAATTTAATGCGGACAGTGCTGTGCGACAGATGCCTTTGATGGCAGAGGTGCGATACAGCGCAGGTTCCAACATTTTTGAATCGAATGTAACCGGGGTATTTCATGGCGATGGTGATGTCGATAGTTTTACGATTCATCTCGACGCGGGACAAACAATCACGATTGAATTACTTCCTGCGGAAGGTGCGGAAGGTGCATTTACAGGGGAATTAGCACTAGTAGGGCCAGATGGTACGACCGTTTTGGCTACCCAGCATACCGATGCGGTAGGACAAAAAACGATACTGCAATCTGTTGCGCTGAATGTGAGTGGCACGTATCGAATCGATGCGAGTAGCTTGTTGGGGGCGGGTAGTTATTCTGTTCGCGCGCTATTAAATGCCGCGGTAGATCAAGGAGTTAATCATACACAGCAGACTGCGCAGCATATAGATGCCGCTTTTGTGCATTTGGGCAGTACCGCAACGCTTGGTTCTGTGGAAGGACGTTTTGATAGTAATAACAGCGATAGCAGTGACTGGTATAGTTTTGAACTTACAGCAGGTGAGCCAGCGAGTTTTAGTTTAACGCATGCGATTCATCCTGTATCCAATGACATTCGTTTGGAATTAATTGGCCCGAATGGTTTCTTGCAAGCAGTCGGTCGAACAGATGCAGCCAATGTGGATACGTATTTGACCGATTATGTGCCGACAGTGACGGGCACTTATTTTGCGCATGTCAGTGGAAGCACGAATGGTCTTTATACTCTACAGGTAGCAAGGGGTGCTGCCCTGGAGATCACTCCGAAACAGGCGGGCACCTTACAAGACATTACCCGTACAGGTCAAGTTATTGCAAGTGGTGCACCGGAGGCAGTCGCGCAGGACGACGGTGTGCCGATCTCATCGTTTCCTGTCAATCTTGTTGATGCCGCTGGTTATCGTTGGGATATTGCAAATAACGGTAGTATTGGCGATGGAAGTTCTGACGCCTTTGATGGTGGACTCAATAGCCCAAGTTTTATCCGTAGTGGTAACGACTTGGTGTCTGAAGATGGCAGAGTCGTCACTTTAGAGGGTAGGATAAGTGAGAGTGGAGTTCGTCAAACGCGAAAAATCTTTGTGCCAACAGGACAAAGTTATGCGCGCTTTTTAGAAATTATTACTAACGATAGCAGTAGGACTGTTACTTACAATGTGTCGATTGCTACCAATTTAGGGTCCGACGGTAGTGAACGTTTTGTTCTTACATCGACAGGTGATGCACATGTCGGTGTTGATGATAATTGGCTGATCACCGATGACAGCAATCCTGGGACAAGTGGCGGGGATCCTGTTGTCACGCACGTGATTGCGGGTGCTGATGGCCGTTTGCGTCCTTCCAGTTTCACGCGTTCTGGCGACAATATCGCTTACGCATATCACCTCACATTAGCACCCGGCGAAACGCAAATTATTATGCATTTTGCGAGTCAAGGTGGCGATCAACAAACGGCTAATGCGCGTGCAGTGCAACTTGAAAATCTGGAATTAGACGCATTGGAGGGAATGAGTGCCGCAGAGTTGAGTGCTGTTGCCAATTTTGATCTGTCCAGTCACGCTGTGGGTGGCAACGATCATTATCTGGTGCAGGCCAACGAAGGGGACCAATTGCAGATCACCACGCAGACGCCTGGAGATGGTGCGGGTGAGCCCGATAATCTGCTGGCGACCAAGTTATTCTTGATCGCGCCCGATGGTGAGGTTGTTGCAGAGAGTGTTCTCCAACCTGATGGGCGCAATGGACGGATTGACTATGTTATTCCTATTGGAATGGCGGGTGCTTATCGAGTGGAAGTGCAAAGTGTCGATGGCACGCATGGTAATTATGTTCTTTCAGTATTGGGGGCGACGGGAACAGCTTCCGCGAATTTTGCTGTGGCGCATAGCTCTTTACCTGTTGGTGCGAAATATGGTGCCAATAGTTTGCCGCAGAGTATTCGTTTCACATTCTCAGATTCTGTTTTGCTCAGTAGTATTTCTACGGATACCTTGAAGGTGAATGGTTTGCCTGTCACGGGATTTCAGATTATTGATGGACAAACCATTGAATTTGATATTTCCGGATTGCAGATGTTGGACGGGACCAATGCAATTGAACTGAGTGGAGTGGCCGACCTTCGTGGCAATCTCATCCCGACTTACACGCAACAATTTGAATACGATGCAGTCGCGCCTGTCGTTAGTTCGATATCGATTCCCACGGGCTCCGTGTTGAGCATGGATGCTAGAGATTTGATTATCCAGTTTAGTGAAGGCTTGGATACGGCTTTGATCAATCAGTCAAAACTTGTGTTGACTGATTTGACCACGGGTAACCAGCTCTCTTTGAGTGCGTTTAGTTATAACGCTACGACGAATCAACTCAGCGCGCATATTCCTCAATTGCCAGAGGGGCATTATCAAATTACTCTGTTGCAGTCCGGTTTTAAAGATGTATGTGGAAACGCACTCAATGGTGGTAGTGACTTTGTCGTGCATTTTGCAGTTGATTCCGCGACGACCTTGCTCCCTACACCGTTTTTGGATAAGCAGCCTTCCGGTTCTTTGATTTTTGAGAGCACGGTCACGTCTTCATTCTACGATATCGGTGATCTAGATAGCTTCAATGTTTCACTCGATGTCGGTCAATCAGTCACGCTGGAGTTGATTGCGCTGGATGCTTCGGTGCAAGCGCAGCTAAGTTTAGTTGCACCAGATGGCAGCGCTATTTTAGGCTCCGCGGAGGCGACGAGTGCTGGTCAACCAGTATTATTGCAAAGTCTTCACGTTACGCAGGCAGGCGTTTATCGTATTGATGCACGTAGCGTGACGGGAGCAGGGCAGTATCGAATTCGTGTGGTGCTCAATGCTGCAGTAGAAACAACTGGCAATAATACACGTGAAACAGCGCAGCAACTCGATGCTAGCTTCATTAGTTTGGGGGGGGATGCTACGCGTGGCGCAGTAAGGGGGACACTCAATGGTGTAGAAAGCGACTGGTATCGTTTTACGCTCAACGCTGGTCAGGCATCGACAGTGGCATTGACGCACGATTTGCATCCAAGTAATACCGGGATCACATTAGAGTTATTTGGCCCAGACAATACTTTGATCGCCATGGGCTTAGGCGATGCATCGAATTTGGATCAGTACATTGCCGATTTCGTTCCGGCACTTACGGGAACATACTATGTTCGTGTGAGCGGAACTACGGCGGGAGCCTATAGTCTGCTTCTGAACCGTGGTGCCAGTTTTGATCGTCAACCGAATAACTTGCCGACGAATGCGCAAGTTATTAACACCGATCCTTCTAGTGCAGTGGCAACGGTACAGGGCGCTTTGCGTCAATATGCACAACAGATTTTGGCAGAAACTGAAAACAATGGCGCGTTAGCGACTGCGAATGATTTATCTGGTTCGTTTACGTCAATCGGAGGGAACGATTATCAGGCCATTGTTCGCGGGCAAATTAGTCTAGGTAGTGATGGCGATTGGGACTTCTTTAAGTTTCATGCTGCACCAGGAGACCGTTTGCGCGTCCGTATGGACGGTATTTCGTTCGCCGATACCTACTTGCATTTGTATAATAATTTGGGACAGCGTCTCGCGTATAACGACGATACTTTCGGTGTTACGGCCTACATCGATTTCGCGAATTTTACCTATACAGGTGATTACTATATCGTCGCCGATTCTTATGGTGGCTACACTGGTACTTACAGTCTCAACTCCATCATCACAACAACGTCGCCACTAGGTCTGGGTGGTGGAAATCAGTATTTGATTAATGTGAATGAAGGCGACTCGTTGGTCATCTCAACCACGACGCCAGGTGATGGTGATGGTGAGCCAGTCAATACGCTGGATACCAAGTTGATTTTAATCGCGCCAGACGGAACAGAAGTCGCGGTCAATGCGAATGGTATTGACGGCAAGAATGGTCGTATTGAATACACAGTACCGGTTGGTAAGGCGGGTATTTATCGGGTTAAAGTGGTCAGTGAAAACAATACACAAGGTAGTTTTGTACTTTCAGTGGCTGGAGCTACTGGATCTGGTACGCCACCGCGTGTGTCACGTCAGTCACCTGCAGAAGCACAGATTGTAGCAGTACCACCATCTCATATTGATTTGACGTTTTCTGAAGGACTACGCTTAGATACGATTCAAGCGTCTGACCTGATTTTGGATAATGGTGCGGTTGCTACGGGACTGCAAATTCTTGACGGTCGTACCGTGCGATTCTTTATTGATGCCAGAGATGAAGAGCTCACTTATCGCTACACCTTGTTATCTAATGTACTGCAAGATTTGCAGGGTGAAAACAACGTCAGCTTTAGTGGAAGTTTCACAGTCGATCACGGTGGCCCACGTGTCATTGGACAAACTCCCACGTCTAGTGTCAATGCGCCATTTAGTGCGATCGAGTTCAACTTCAGCGAAGCGCTCAATGCAGCTAGTGTTTCCGTAGCCGATATTCTTGAATTAAGAGGACCAGATGGCGCTGATTTGCGTAATCAAATATCCCGTGTGACGACAACAGGGAATACAGTTCGGGTCGAATTTAATGCGCAAATGCGTTATGGCGACTATCAAATTGTGATTGGTCCGGATATCACTGATATGGTCGGTAATCGTATGGATCAAAACGCCAATGGTGTCAATGGTGAGGTGGATGATCGTTATCGTGCCGTGATCACCGTTCGTTCACCAGATTTGGCGGTCAGCGCGATCAATGCATCCACTGTCTCGAGATTTGGGCAAACCTTGGACTTGTCTTGGAATGTCACGAATATTGGTACGAATGCTGCGTCTGGCTATCGTTACGACGGTATTTGGTTGTCTCGTGATGGAACTTTAAGTGGTGCAGTTCGTTTAGCGTATGTTCAGACCAATGGCGCGGCCATAGAACCGGGTGCGGTGTCGAGTGGCAATGTACAAGTGGTTTTACCCGTGAGCGTTGATTGGCCAACAGGGGATTACTACATCGTCGTACGTGCGGATGAATTTGGTCATGTTGCAGAATCTGACGAAACCAATAATGTACTGGCGCTCGATGCTATTCATTTGGTTCGACCTGATTTTGATTTGCAGGTACGCGATTTAGCAGTTGAACCTTCGTCACCACAATCAGGAAATTCAGTCACGATTCGTTGGACAGATGTAAACGAGGGTACTGAATTGGTCAGTGGTGGCTACTATGACCGCGTGACCGTCCGTAATACTTTAACGAATCAAGTTATCGTGCGCACTTCTGTATATGTTAGTGCCGATCAATTAACTGCAGGCAGCGGACAAGCGCGTAGCTATAATTTTGTATTACCAGATGGTGTAACTGGGACCGGTTCATTTGTGGTCGACATTCAAGCGGATTATGGAAACGCTTTTTATGAAACAAATCCGTCAGGAACTGCGGAAACAAATAACATAGCTCAGATAAGTTTCTCATCAACGCTGGCGCCTTACCCAGATCTTGAAATTCGCAATCTGCAAGTGTTACCTGCGGACATTGAGTCCGGCGATACTATTACGATCCGTTGGGACGATCTCAATTCAGGATCCGCGCCTGTGCGGGGTGCTTACTATACACGTGTCAGTATTCGCAATACGGTGACCAATGAAAGCTTGATGTCGACGGATATCTATATCCCGTCGACAGAAATCGCCGCGGGTGAAACACGTGCGAATAGTTTTACATTCGACATGCCAGAAGGCGTGCGAGGTGCAGGTAATTTCCAAGTTCAGTTGTCTTCGGATATTTACAATCAAATCTTTGAAAGCAATACGGATGCGACTGCGGAATCCAATAATGCTGGACAGGTCGTGTTTTCTTCTGTTTTGGCGACCTATCCCGATTTACAAGTGCAGAATTTGGTCGTTGAACCAGCTTCTGTATTCTCAGGTGATCACCTCACCATTCGTTGGAACGACTTGAATAACGGCAATGGTTCTGTGAAAACGGGATACTATGATCGTGTCTATATTCGCAATCTGACAAGCAATGAAGTGTTGCTGGATACGGTTATCTATTTTAATGGCGCGCAGATAGCGGCGGGCGAAACAGGTGCTCGTAGTGCTCAATTCACATTGCCAGATGGTTTGAGAGGCGTCGGTAACTTGGATATTCAGGTGACATCTGATTACTACAATCAGATTTTTGAAAGTGCTCTGGACGGCACCGCCGAAACGAACAATGCCGCACACATTAGCATCACTTCAGCGCTTGCTCCGTATCCTGATTTGCTCATTCAAGATTTGGCGATTAGGCAAACAAGTGCTCAGGCTGGAGACACCATTAACCTCCAGTGGAACGACGTCAATGCTGGCAATGCGGCTATCAATGGGGCATTTTACGATTTGATCGTAGTAAGGAATCGATCGACGGGTGAAGAGCTGAATAGATCGACGGTCTATTATGACCCCGCTGTTGCGGGAAATGGTGTCATTGCGGCGGGTCAATTAAGGGCGCGTAGCTTTAGCTTTAAATTACCGGATGGTTTGCGCGGTGTTGGTGATATTGAAGTGAGTGTGACCGCAGACCGCAATACCTCAGGTGTGGGAACGATTTTTGAAGCGAATCTGACTGGCAACGCAGAAGCGAATAATCAGGCACTCACCAGCATTGTTTCACTAAGCAAACCGTATGCGGATTTGGTTGTCGGTACTGTGACCGTGCCAACGAGCGTGAGCGCTGGTAATACCATCGATGTTGCGTGGCGAGTGAGCAATACTGGTCCTGTGAGTACGCCTGCGTCCTGGGTTGACCGTATTGTATTGACGCGCGATAGTATTGTCGGCAATGCTGATGACATCGTTTTGTCCAGTGTTACGCATAATGGCGTCTTGATCAGTGGCGCTAGTTATGATCGTACCGCATCGGTTAAAATCCCTACGCGCTTGGAAGGCGAATACAGAATTGCGATCATTACGGACGCAGATTCGACTTTGGTCGAACCGGATAGCAGAGCCAATAACGTCAAGTTTTCAAGTGCTATCAATGTAATTAATACGTACACCGACCTGGTACCAACGCTCAATGTGATTCCGGCATCCGCCTTTGCAAATCGCAATGTGCATCTCGAATGGAGCGTCACGAATACTGGTAACACCATCAGTGACGTGAGCAATTGGGTAGATGAAGTCTTCATTTCTACTACCCCCAATTTATCTGGCAGCTTACGAAGCTTAGGACGTGTCACTCATGTGGGTGCGGTAGCGGAAGGCGCAAGTTATAACGCGACCGCGGATATTCAAATTCCTAGAGATGTGGTCGGTACGTATTATTTTGTCGTAAAAACAGACGTTTTTGGCAATACCTACGAGCCAGGTCATCTGGAAAACAATGCGGTCGTTGCGGCAAATGCGACCGTTATTACGCCAGAACCGAAGCCGAACTTACAAATCATTGGATTGTCCGCACCGAGCAATTGGGCTGCAGGTGAATATGTGCAGGTCAGTTACTCTGTGAAGAACTCAGGAAATGAAGTAGCCGATTCTTGGCTACAAGAGCGTATTCGCTTAGTCAATACAAATAATCCAGCACAAGTCATCGACCTCGCATACCCTGCAGTTAACCAGCGTTTAGACATGACTGGTGTAGTCAATCGGAATGTGAATATTCGCGTGGCGTCCATTCCGTCAGGTTCTTGGCGTTTAGAGGTGGCAGCCGATGCGTTTAATTACGTCAATGAATTGAACGAGACAGACAATATCGCGAGTCAAACTATTACTGTAGTGAGCCCAGATCTTGCCGTGCAGGATTTGGCGGTTTCTGGGTTGTTGAAGGGCGGCGAAACGGTAGGGTTGAGCTGGTCAACACGTAATATTGGCACGAAGAACGCGACCAATATTAAAGATACCATCTACCTCTCACGGGATGGAAGTCTCAGTGCAGACGACATCAAGCTTGGCGAAGTGAACCATGCGCTGGTCCTGGCGGGCGGTAGTATTGATGCCGCTGTGAATGTACAGCTTCCCGTGTCAACGTCTGGCGCTTATCGCCTGATCGTGGTCACAGATCAACAGGGTACGGTTGATGAAAATGGCCTGTTGGCCAACAACATTGTCAGCAAAGATCTGGTCATTGAACAAGATCAATTCGCCGATCTGGCGGTGACATCGATTACCAATCCTGCACAAATCATTGCTGATCCGGCCCTGGTCAGAGTGAGCTATACCGTTACTAATCAAGGGACGGGACGAGGCCGTACCTTGTCTTGGACGGATGTGGTTGTTTATTCTGAAGACGAGATCTTGGGGAATGCCGATGATATCGTGATGGGTAAATTGACACATAACGATGGTCTTGATGTGGGGGCGAGTTATACAACGGATGTGACCTATGAATTACGACCAGGCCTGAATCGGCATGGTCATGTTTTTGTCAAGACCAATAGCGAAGGCAAGGTTTGGGAAAATAATTTCAACGCCAACAATGTCATGGAGTCGAATGTTGCCTTAGATGTCATGACGAAGCCCTATGCGGATCTGATGGTCGATTCGGTGACGACTTCCGGCACACCTATGAGTGGCCGTCCGCTGCAAGTGACATGGAGTATTGCCAATCGTGGTATAGGCATTACGGATACGAATACGTGGACTGACAATGTGTGGCTCAGTGCTAATCCAGATGGTACGGGTAATCGTGTTGAGTTGGGAAGTTCGACGCACTTAGGACAATTGGCTATTAATGGACAATATACCAGCACCTTGACGGTAAATATTCCCGATGGTTTGTTTGGTACCTACTATGTGAACGTTGCTACAGTGGGTCCGTTTGAGTTCACGCACACCAATAATAATGTAGGTAGGTCGATCGCGACACCGATTCAATTGTCTGTTTCCCCTGATCTGGTGGTTGGTGATATTACGGTGCCCGCCATTGCGCAAGAAGGCTCAGTGACGACGATCTCCTGGACAGTGCAGAATACAGGTGCAGGTGATGCGGAAGGTCAATGGTTAGATAAAGTCGAGTTAGTACCCGTCAGTGGAACAGGTGCAACTATCACCATCGGTGAATTTGCCTACAATCATGGTTTGACATCGGGTAAAAACTATACACGGACAGAAGAAATCCGTCTGCCTAGTAAAATTGAGGGCGCGTATCGAATTCGTGTCACGACCAATAGTGTTCTCGGTAACCAAAATAGAGTCAATGAGCAGGTCTACGAACATGGCTCTGCGCGTACGAATAATGTCAGTCTCTCTGGCCAACAGATCGTGGTCAACTACACGCCACGCCCAGATTTACGTGCTGGTCAAATTAGTATGGTCGATACCATCAAGGCGGGTAATTCGACCGGTCTGCGCTTTACGATTACCAATAATGGCAGTATTCCTACCTCTGGGAAGTGGACTGACGCCGTCTACTTGTCGTTGAGCGGACAACTGGATGCAAATGCCGTTTTACTCGGACGCATCGAGAGCTCCAGTGCACTCGCGCCAGAACAAAGCTATACCAGTCTATTAGACTCATTCACGATTCCACTGCGTTATCGTGGTGATGCATACATTATTGTGGCTGCTGATATCGATAACCGTATCGATGAATACCCGAATGAAGTGAACAATATCGCCGTCAAGAAGATCACTATTGAACCTGTTCCCTTTGCCGATTTAGTGGCCAGTAATGTGGTCGCGCCGGATCAAGCAAGCTATGGCGCAACTATTGATGTTTCTTATCGTGTATCGAACAAAGGGAGTGCCGCCACCAAAGGAGAGAGCAGTAGTGTCACTGGATGGACCGATAGTGTTTGGTTGACTACAAGTAAAGGCAAACCATCCCCATCGAAAGGTGACATCTATCTCGGTCAAGTGACTCATACAGGTATGTTGGCTGTCGGTGAAGATTACCTCGGTCAATTTAATGTCAAAATTCCCGATAATGTCATTTCAGGAAACTACAATATCACGGTGTGGACCGATACCTATGGTGTGATTCCGCAAGATTCTTTGGCAATCAATGTCAATTCAGATGATCCGACCACGATTCAAAGTTCTGATTACAAAGCGCGTGCCATCAAAATTCTGGGAGTGACTAAACCGGATCTGGAAGTGAAGTCCGTTAGCTTTAATCCGAATATCGTTGCGGGTAACGATTTTAGTTTCTCTTATACAGTACAAAGTGTGGCCAGTTCACTGTCTGCAAAATGGACCGATCGCGTCTGGATTGCAGATAATGCCGATCTCAAATTGGCGAAAGTGAAGTGGGAGATTGCGCGATATGATCAAGATCGTAGCTTAGGCAATGGTGAAACCTATACCGTCAGTGAGACTGTGAAATTAGGACCTTCCGTTTCGGGCGCTTTCGTCATTGTCGAAACAGATGCGCCGAGTTTGGTGCCGCAAATTGCAGAGTTTGACGAAACCAATAATGTGAAAGCCGTCGCTGCTCAAGTAACTAATGCAGCGTCTGATCTCCAGGTAACGAGTGTACAAACACTTCCAGACAACGATTCCGGTGAGCTCACTACTATTTCTTGGACGGTCACCAACAATGGAGCAGATGTCTGGTCGGGTACGAAAGCATGGGTTGACGAAGTCTATATTAGTAAAGACTCGACCTTCATCCCTGGTCGTGCTAAATACATGGGCTCACTCACTCATCGCAATACCGCGGGATTGGCTGCAGGTCAGAGTTATACAGCGAGTGCAAACCTTGCTTTACCGCCGGGTACTGAAGGGCAATATTATATTTATGTCCTAACAGATGTCGGTCATGCTGCGCTTGATAGTGATTTGCCACCATCTAATGTTGGACGAATTAGTTACGACAACCACATTGCGACAGAGTTGTTGACTGGCGAGCCTTATCGCAATAAGGAGGCCTACGAGGCTTATCAGGTTAGCGTGTTTGAAGGCACGAATAATCTGAATAATGTTGGTCGCGGTACGCTCAATATTCGCTATAAAGAACCGGATCTTCAAGTCACTAAGATTGAATTATCTAATCCTAATCCATTCTCTGGTCAAACCATTACGGCGACCTGGACTGTCACCAATAATGGTACGCGTGCAGTGCGAACCAATGGCTGGTTTGACGGTATCTATTTGTCGAATGATGATGCGATTGACATGGCTGATAACCCCTTGGTGGATCGTGGTAGTGATGCAGAGCGTCTGTTGCGTGTTCGACAAACGGGCTTATACGACCAACAAACAGGTGCGCCGCGCTATCTTGCTGTTGGTGAGTCATATACCAATTCGGCCACTTTTACGCTGCCAACATCAATTAGCGGTAACTTCCGTTTAATCGTCAAAGCCGATACGGATATTTATAATGACTTATCAGGATATGCCACGCCGAGTTCGATTAAAGCTGGATTGGCTACGGTGGATGCGCAGTATGGCGGTGGTTTGGTTGGCGAGTTTAAAGATGAAGCGAATAACGTGGCGAGTATTGCGTTACCGATTACGCTAGCTACTCCACCGGATCTGGTGGTCACGCAAATCACGATTCCGCAATCGGTGGTGGCGGGCCAAGACTTCGCGATGACTTACCGTGTTAATAATCAAGGAGGTGATACGCCATCGGATCAATCCAATTGGACGGATTTAATTTATATCTCTAAAGACCGTAATCTCGATCTGAAGAGTGATAAGTATTTGGGCTATGTTACCCACAATGGCGGCTTGAAGGCGGGCAGCAACTACGATGTCAGTTTGAACTTTAAAGCGCCGGTCAATCTTGATGGACCCTATTATGTCTTTGTGGTCAGTGATCCTACGCGGGCGCAAGGATCGTCCAATAACGGCACGGTGATCGAACAAGATAAAGACAATAATGTGGTCGCCGCAGCGCAACCATTATTGATCGTGACGCCGCCACCAGCCGATTTACAAGTATTGACCGTTAATGTTCCTACTGAGGCGATTGTCGGTGATCCGGTGCGCATTGATTACACCATCACCAATAACTCTACGAACACCGCCTACGGTAGCTGGACGGATTCCGTGTATCTTTCTGCTGATAACGGCTGGGATCTCGGTGATATTTTACTTGGCAAAGTAGAACACAACGGCGATTTAGTGAGTGGGGCGAATTATTCTGGCAGTTTGACTGCGAAGTTACCACCCTTAAAAGATGGTCATTGGCATATCGTGGTGCGTCCTGATATTTACAATCAAGTGTATGAAGGGCCTATTAGCTTTGATGCGAATGGTTTGCATCTCCCACAGGGCAAGCTTAATAACTTGGTCGCGGTGGGCGGTACGATGCATGTCACTGTACCGACTTTGACGGTTGGCAATAATGTGTCGATCACCCTCAGTACTGGTCAAAGCAAGCTCTACAAAGTGAGCGTCGCCGCAGGTCAAACTTTGCGTGTTTTGCTTGATTCTTCCGCAAGCGATGGTGCCAATGAAGTGTATATCCGTTATGGCGATACACCGAATGGCTATAACTACGACGCCGCTTACTTGTCAGCGATTTCCCCTGATCAACAGGCGATTATTCCGAGCACCAAAGCAGGTGATTACTATGTGTTAGTCCGTGCGCGTCAATCTGCGGCGAATACGCCAGTCACGATTCGTGCTGACTTGATGCCGTTGGCCATTACCAATATCACGCCGAATACGGGTGGTACGGGGGATGATGGGCATCGTTGGGTGACTATGGATATTACGGGTGCACAATTCCAGGCAGGTGCCTTGGTGAAATTGTCGCGACCTGGTGTTTTTGAGATTCAACCTGAGCGTTGGCAAGTGATTGATGCGACACATATCCGGGCGATTTTTAATCTACAAAACGTACCGCATGGCCTATATGACGTCCAAGTTATTAATCCAGATGGCAAGACGGTGACGGAAACCTATCGTTACTTGGTCGACCGTATGATCGATCCTGATGTCACCATTGGTATCGGTGGTAGTGATCAACTGGCCCCTGGTGCAGCAAATACCTACAGTGTGGCACTACAAAGTTTAACGAACGTCGATACTCCCTATGTCCGCTTTGACGTTGGTGTGACCAACATGGGTAATGCGAGTAATGTTTTAGATGGATTGAATCTACCCTTCATTACCTTTGCGAGTAACGTCGGTGGTCAACCAGAAGGCGTGATTTATCCAGATATTGCTAATACCCAAACCTACGGTACGACGCCAACAGATGGTACGTTGCGTAAGGATATTCCATGGGCTTCGTTAGATGGACAAACCAATACTACCGGCTTTAATCTAGCACCAGGGTATGCGTTCGATATCGCGGGTAGTGGTATGGCTGCAGCTAGCTTTAGTGTGCAAACCTATCCTGGTTTGAAAGAGTGGATGGAGTACGATTTCCCGGGCTTACGTAATAAGCTGTATGAAATTCGTCCGGAATGGAAGGCGTCGGGATTACTCGATAATGGCATTGCCGATCTTGACAAGATTGCCCCGGGATTAGCCAGACGCTTCGTCTCTCGTGAGCCTGAAACGCATTTGTCTAAAATCGAATCAGTCGCGCTGCCGTTCCGTTTCAATATTTTTGGTAACGCGACTCCTATCACTCGCGAAGAATTCATTGCTGAACAGACTGCCTATGCCTTACGTTTGCGCGATGCCATCTTGAAAGACACGAGTGCTCCAGCCAACCTGCAAATCCTCGCAGCCGATAGCGCGCAATGGACGCAAGGCTGGTTAGCTGCGCTCGAAGCGGCGGGGATGTTACGACCTGTTGATCAAGCGCCTCCGATTCGTTTGCAAGCCAAAGTGGTGAGCCTTAATGCGACTTTAGCGACTGGCATCTTGTTAGGTAAAGGGGGCGAGAACTATAAGACACAGGCGAGCATTCTGGACTTCTTTAATCGTGTTCAAAGTTGGTACGGTGATACGGCGCGTTACTCGGGTGACCCGTTAGCCAAAACAGCGACTATCGATTACATGGAAAACCGGCCTGTGGATCAGGGTGAAGATGTCGAAGTGCCGGTGCCAGTCGCTCCGAATCCTGCCGACTACAACGCCCACGCATCGAATGAAACGCATTTCGTTAACTTCAATGTGTTTGCAGGTAACCGCGCTGAACAAGAGTACTTGCGACATATTGGTTTGCTGGATATGGACTTTAAACCTATCGGGCCTCAAGCGATTAATTTGGTTCAGTATCTCGCGCAAGCGGCTGCCAAAGAAACAGCAGGGGCTGCCGTCATCAGCATTAAAGGGCCACAACCAGTATTGAATACACAAGGCGTTCCTTATGTGCCAGCTAATGTCGATTTGCCTTATACGCTCGACTTTAAAAACACCAGTGATCACGCATTGGGTCAAGTCCGTATTGTGACGCAATTGGACGCGGATGTAGACGCACGCACTTTGCGTTTGAATGACATCAAGCTTGGTGATATTAATATTCATATCCCTGCCGATAAGGCAGTGTTCCAAGGCGATTTTGATTTCACTCGGAACAAAGGCTTTATTTTGCGTGTGAGTGGTGGTGTAGATGCAGAAAGTCGCACAGCAACATGGTTATTACAAGCGATCAATCCAGATACAGGTGAAGTGCTGAATGATCCTATTCGTGGCTTGCTCATTCCTGATGATAAAGGTGGAAACAAAATAGGTTTTGTCAGCTACACAGTCCAAGCAAATCCGAAGGCGCTTGTTGGTGCAACGATCGATACGCGTGCGCGTATCCTCTTTGATGACCTGCCGCCAATCGATAGTGAGAAAAATTCGCTTAATCTCGATGCAAAACCGCCACAAACAACATTAACAGTCACCTCCTTGCCGAATAATCGTGCCAACGAAGTGAGCTTGAATGTCAAGTGGCAATCGAGCGATGATGCCAGTGGTGTCAAGTATGTCACGCTGTATGTAGCAGAAGATGGTGGTGATTTCCATATCTGGCAAAAGCAGATGACAACTGCCAATGGTCAGTTGGTGTTCACGGGCACGGCAGGTCATACTTACGAATTCCTTGCAGCGGCTACCGACAGCGCTGGCAATCGTGAAGCGACAACGATCGTCAATGCCGTATTACCAGACGATGGCGGTAATGCCGTGAACTTAGGGAACAATCAAACCGTACAAACGAGTGCCGAAATGCCGGCGGCACCGCAAGACCGAACCTACGTCAGCAACCCTCTCTTCCAGACTGCATTACAAGGAACACCGGGTACTATCATCGCCACCCAGGCGGGGGATCTGCAACAGGTAGTCTCACCGATGACGGTGCGAGCATTCGCTGATGGTTTCTCTGGTAGTCAAGGCGATATAGGCGTCTTAGCGATGGTGCAATTGCCGGACGGACGTGTGTTGGCAAGCGCTGGCGCTGGTCGCAACGAATTATTCATTTATGGTAAGGATGGTGGTCACAACACGACTCCGTTGGCCTCTTTAGATTCGCCCATCTTGGATATGGCGGTCGATCAATTAGGTCAAGTTTGGGTGATGACGGGCAATGAGCTTTTGTTGATCGACGCCCAAAGTGGGTCTAATGTAGCGATCATTAGTCGCCATCAAGGACCTAGTGGCAATACCTTAACGCATGCCTTGGCAATCAATCCGGATAATGGATTGATCTATGTGTCGTCAGGTAATGGGATTGAAATTTACAATCCACGTGAAACCAATGCTGGCAAAGCGTGGAAGCACTTCTCCAATACCAAGGTTAGCGATTTAGCCTTCGGTACAGATGGCCGTCTATGGGCCGTACGCTGGACGGATGGACAGATCGATTCCTCTTTGCCAACCGTCACGACGGACATTATTAGTTTCCCCATGTCAGGTCGTGAAATAGGACGTCCACAGTTGGAATACCGTATCGCTGGAAATATCGATAGTATTAGCTTTGGTAAGACAGGGTCGACTTTAGCAGGCCTGTTACTGGCCAGTACCAGCCCTATGCAACGTGCGGTCAATACCAATGCTGCCAATGCTACGCCACACAACACGGGTGTTTGGATGATAGAGCTGCAAAGCCATCGTCTCTTGCAAATTGCAAGTGGCGGAACGCGTGGTGAATCTATTCTAACCACAGACGATGGTCGTATCCTCGTTGCGCAAACCTCGCACATCGATGAGATCGCCACCCTGAAACCACCCCGTATTCTTGCCAGCACCATCCCAGATGGTGCGATGATTCCAATGCCGTTGAATCAAGTGGCAATTAACTTTGATCAGGATATGTGGGTAGGTGAGAACGGTGCGGATCCAGACGATGAACACAGCGTCCTCAACCCACTCAACTACACATTGCAGGCGACAGGTGCCAATAGTAATCTGACTTTGCATCCAGTCTCCGTGACATGGAATGCGGCGACGCGTTCTGCGATTGTAGTTTTGCCTGAACTGGTCGCGGGTGCGTGGAGTTTACAGGTATCGCCACAAATCCAGAGTAGCCACCAACTTGGATTGGATCACGGCTATATCAGTAATTTCACGACATTGCTCAATTTTAGTAGCAATCTCAAACTGAGTTTCAACAATACCCGCGCAAATCACGCCACGGGTGAAGTCAGTTACGACATTACCATTCAAAATGTGGGGAGTGATGATTTACGTGGCCCGATGACTTTGCTGCTCGATCCAGGTCAATACTTTGGTGGCGCGGTTGCCCCATCTACGCTCGGAAGTGGCGCACAAGCGGGATTGTGGATGATCGATCTCAGCGCTGCTTTGGCTTCTCAAGGTGGTATTTTACGCGTTGGTGCGACCGTTGCTAATCAGACGATTACGGTCAGACCTGCCGCTAATATGGTTAGCACTGATTCCGTCGGTCAATTGGTTAAATTCAATATGGGACACAGTGTTTATGCTGTTCCTTTTGTGAATCAACCACCAAGTTTGAAAATTGCAGGATCGAATTCGACGACGACAACTGCGTCTATTGATGCTGCGGCATTGGCTAGTTTGCTGCAAAGAATGCATTTAAGTTCACAAGATGCATTGACTGCATTGATTTTACAAAAAGACTTTTCTGATGTTGAAACTGACGCTGATCTCTTAGCTGTCATGGGACTACCATCAACGCTTCCTGAGGCAGAGTTGACAGCCTTGTATGCAGTCATTAACACATTGTTTACAAGTCAAGGAACTGATACTGAACCTTCTATCGTATTTGGTAGCGCTGCTGTAGGAACACCATGGACAGGAACATTGGAAGCCAGCGATTCTGACGGGACTAAGTTTTTCTGGCAGATTGTGAAGGCACCGTTAGGACTTACTTTGACACCGAGTGCAACCGTCAATCCTGCAACGATTGGTTATACGAATACGGCGACCTTACAGTGGACGCCAAGTAGTCGTGATTTGATGAATACCGAGGTTGTGATTCGTGTTCAAGATAGCCGTGGCGGCGTGTCGTTAAAGACCTTTGTGATTCCTGTCAATGGAGGAAATATCGCACCAGTAGTCAATACTGGTAGCAATATCACGCTGACAGAAGGGCAATCCCTTGCTTTACCGATTAATGTATCAGATGCCAATGGCGATACTTTGAGTATCAGTGTTCGTAATTTACCGGCTGGTGCAAGCTATAACGCTAGTACGGGCATGTTGAACTGGACACCTAGCTACGATCAAGCAGGTGACTACCGCAATGTCACCGTCGTTGTCAGCGATGGAAAAGCTGTCACGACACACAGCTTCGATATCCGTGTTCAGCAGGGCTACGCAAAACCTGTCTTGGTGATACCTGCGCAACAGCAATTGCGCGAAGGTGATAGCTTTAATATTCAATTGGGCAGTAGTTTGCCTGGTGCCGTTCACCATGCAGGTGAACCCGCCAGTGTCTATCATCAGGCAGATGGTACGGTCGTGACCTTGACCTATTCGGCACCTTGGACTCCTGCAGGTGCAAGCTTGAATGAAGACACAGGTTGGTTTAGCTGGACGCCTGATTACAATCAGCACGGCGTTTTCAGTATTCCAGTCACAGTCACGGCCACGTATGTCAGAAATGATGGCACTGAACCGATCACCACAGAAGTCACACAAAATCTACAACTCAATGTTCTGAACAAGAACGGTGCTCCGGTATTTGCTCCGGTAGAAGCATGGCATATTACGGAAGGTCAGCCATTACAGGTCAGTGTGTTTGCTTATGATCCAGATAATCCAGATTTTGAGCCAAAAATTCGCCTCACGCCACAATCGCCTCTGAGTGAAGGTAATGGTATCTCCCCTGTGCGCTATCATGTTGCTGGTTTGCCTGCAGGCGCGGTGTTTGATGAAGATACCTTAGAAATTCGGTGGACACCAGGTTATGCTCAGGCGGGTACTTATAACGTTGTTGTCACCGCGACTGATGATGGTAATGGCACTGGAATTCCAGCTTTCAGCCAAATCACATTAGCCATTATTGTAGATGAAGCTTATCGTTCACCTGTTTTAGCCAATATCAGCAACGCCACGATCGGTGTGGGTGGTGTCCTCGATATTCCCGTGGTAGCTGCTGATCCGGGTGGTCAGGCAGTCACGTTGAGTGTATTAGGATTACCAAGTTTTGCGACATTCATACAAACAGGCACAGGTGCCAACGCACAGGCACAAATCCACTTTGCGCCGGGAACTTACGATCGAGGTGATTACACGATCACAGTGATCGCTGTCAATGACGGTGGAGGCGACCCAAGCAAGGCACTGGCGACCTCAACGAGTTTCGTACTCTCAGCTACGAGTCTGACGCAAGCACCGTTGGTCAATGTACCAGCGCGTTCAGTGGCGGTCGTTGGACAAGAGCTACGTATCCCCATCATCGCCACCGATGCCGATCAAGATACCTTAAGTTACGATGCCCAAGGCCTCCCCAATGGTGCACGGATTGAACAAGATCCACAGTATGGACATGCCTGGATCGTGTGGACACCTACTGCTGATCAGTTAGGCAATCATGACGTCAGTTTGCAAGTGACTGATAGAGGCTTACCACCGCAAAACACCGGCGTTGATTTACCTGCCAATTTTGTGGCACAGCCAAACACCGTTTCAAAAGACGTTCGCATTGTGGTGCGCGCAAGTAATATTGCCCCTGATGTTTTAGGGGTGCAATCGAGTGGCATGACACAAATTGCCAACGTGCCAGCAAGTGTTAATACCCCAGCAACAACGGTGTTTGCCGCGTCTGAAGGTGTACCAATGAATGTGACGATCATTGTACGAGATAGCGACTTCGACGCAATAGATTGGACTGTTTCGGGCATGCCATCCGGTATGTTGATGGAGCGCACCAATGTGAGCGACGGGCAATCGAAACTCGTATTGCGTTGGACACCAGGCTTCTATGCCGCACAGACAAAAGGTGCTAATACCATCGGTACAGATCCTATGGGAACTTACCGCATCGTATTGCGCGCAAGTGATGGATCAAGCGTTGCCTTACAAAATATTGAGTTACACATCAATAACGTCAATCAGGCCCCTCTGGTCACACCGATGCCTATTCAAATTGTGCATGAGGGCGAGACTTTAGGTTTTGTTCTACATGATGTGGATCCTGATAGTGATGCCATGAGCGCCAGCTTGCTGCGCGATGCCAACACGCCAGCAGGTGTCTATTTTGACGAACGTACAGGCATGTTCGAATGGACGCCAGATGCGAATGTGGTCAACAATCTTGCCAACAATAATGGCGTATTCACTTTTAGATTCTCGGTAAGTGACGGTCAACTCAGCACTA
The DNA here is from genome assembly GCF_014284175.1 of Affinundibacterium flavidum. Classification (GTDB taxonomy): domain Bacteria; phylum Pseudomonadota; class Gammaproteobacteria; order Burkholderiales; family Burkholderiaceae_D; genus Undibacterium; species Undibacterium flavidum. The sequence continues at coordinate 82,224 of NZ_JACOGA010000015.1, read as the reverse complement.
TCAGCGAAGTCAAAGTGCGTGTGCTCGATGTCAATCGTGAGCCACAAATCAAGGTCAACAACCATGCCTTGATCGTCGGTCAAAACTTCAGCATCCCGATCATTCGCGCTTCCTCTTTGAATCAAGCAGGTAACGCCATTGCGGTCAGTGATGCAGACGGTGCAGCACAAACGGCAGCATTGAGCGTAAGCTTCGATCACATGCCAGAAGGCGCAAGCTACGATCCTCTCAGTGGCGATTTCCATTGGATACCTGGCCCAGGTCAGATGGGTGACTTCGTTATCTATGCACATGTCAGTGACGGTAAAAACGTCGTCACAGAAAGCTTCACGCTGCGGGTAGTGAGTGATGCCAGCGGTAATCAACCAAGCGCCTTGGTCGACCTGACACCATCGACTCCAGTTCTGCCAGGCCAGCGCGTGTTAGCGACAATCCGTGCGAATAGCTATGGCGCAATCAATACCGTACAAGCACAATCCCGTACGCAAAACATCGATGCCATGACGGGTGCAGTCAGCTGGAACGCATGGACCAATGTCAGTTTAGATGCCAGTGGTCGTGTCTATGTCACGCCAGAGCATGCAGGATTGATAGAGTTGCGCGTAACCGCCACGGATATTGATGGATTTGTAGGCACTACCGTACAAACCATTCGTGTACGCAATCCGCAAGACAGTACGGCACCGACGCTCACATGGGGTGGTGCTTTACAAGGCAGTTCTAGCGTCACCATGCCGTTGACTATTGCGCAATTGAGCAGTATTCAAGCCCGCATTAGTGAAGCTCAATTGATGGGCTGGAAGTTAGAAATCGCCCCAGCAGTTTCTTTTGGTGTTGGCGTACAAAGCAATTGGATGACGGTTGCCCATGCCAACACCGAAGCCATGGCTCAGAATGGATTACTCGACGTCGGCAGCATAGATCCCGCCATGTTCGCCAACGGCAGCTATCAGTTACGCTTGAGCGCATGGGATGTATCGGGACGAACCAGTGAAATCACCAGCCGTCTCGTGATCGATTCTGGTAACAAAGCCTTGAACCAGGCAAGTGCAACAGACGCCTTGTTCCAATTGGGGAACCATCAATTTGCCCTCAACCGCAATCTTGATTCCGGCAGCCAAGTTGCCACATCTGCCAACGCACTTGGCAATTGGAACCTCAGTCTATTTGATACCCAACTAACACATGACCAGATCGTCCAAGATGGTTTAGGAGCGTTCGCGCCCTGGAACCAAGGTGCACGAGTCTGGTTGCAAGTGCCAGCATTCTTGACGGTAGCCAATACCAATGCCAATACTGCGCTGAAAAACTTAAGCTTCACGTTGACCACCAGCAAAGAAAAAATGGCCAGTGGTAGTAGTGCAAGTTCGGCACCTAGCATCTTGCATCCAAGCTTTGTCGCCAATGCTGCCAGCCAAGGCTGGACACTCGTTGCCACGACGATAGACACCCAAAATGGGCTCACTGTTGAGTCTCCCGCTTTACAGGCACAAGGTAGTCGTCTGTATGACCAAAATACTGGTCTACCATGGCAGCCACAGGCCTACACGCTAACGGGACCAGACGGCACACGTTATCAATTAGATGCTAACGGCAATATCCAACGCATCGATTTCGCGGATGGCCAACAATGGCAAATCAGTGACGCAGGTGTGGCCTTAGTCGGTAGCCCAGCAACGCGAGTCAACTTTATCCGTAATGATCAAGGTCAAGTCATTCAAGTCAATGGTCCAACTAGCGGCTCAAGCAGTGGCTCGGCTGGTGCAAACAATCATGGTGTAGCAATCGCCTACCGTTATGACGCACAAGGACGTTTAATCTTAGCCCGTACTCTAGGCAGTACCGATGCGGGTACACAAATCGGCTACCACCAAGACGGTAGCCTGATTGCTGACACCATCACGGCCAATTTAGGTGCCATGGTCAATTGGGTCAGCAATGGCGGTGTTGCCCAGCCAAGCAATACTTGGAGTGGTGATCTCATTGCAGGTAACGCCATCAACTTGGCGTATACGATTCGTGACAGCGAATTGGCGTCCAGCATTAAAGTGGCAGGTGCGACAGGTAAGATTCTTTTAGTGGTTGAAATCGAAGGCGACGATGTCCAACTGCAAATGACCGATGCCAGCTTGTTGGGACAAACACGCTCAGGCAACCGCACAACCAGCATCATTGCCATCACAGAAGCAGGCTTGAAATTACTCAAACTCACGGGTAGTGGTCACGCCGCAGTCAAGGTGAGTATGGCAGGTGACCTCAACCATGACGGTAACGTCGATGGTGTCGACAGCGCCATGTTTGAACAAGCCCTACGCGACAACGATGCAGCGGCAATTCGCCTTGCTGATATTGATGGTAATGGCGTGTTGAATGCGACCGATCGCCAAGAGTTGTATGCCAACTTTGGCGTTCGCACCAACTTTGCGCCACAACTGAGTTCAACTGCAACGCCAGATAAGCTCAATACGGCAGTCAAAACCCACACAGATTTATCTGGCAGCGTGGCGCTCAATCAGTTTGTCAAAGATACAGAAAATGACGTGGTGTTCTGGCGCGTGATCGGTGCTACACATGGCACAGCCCGCTTGGCAGCCGATGGGGTGACAGTCTTGTTTACACCCGAAGTGGGTTATGCGGGTCATGCCACGATCACGGTACAAGCCGATGATGGCTTTGCGGTAGGTGCACCGATTGAAATGGGCGTGAATGTTAGTGGGGCGAAGTTGGTTGCTTTGCATTTGGCAGCTCTTCCGAATCTGCAGGTAGGACAAACCATCGCTTTACATGCGACAGCAGATTTTGAAGATGAGGCAGGCGTAAGCTTGGACGGTAATGCAGGCTACCTGCAGATCAGTACACCAGAGATCGCCTCATTGGGTTACGTAGGGCCAAACGCCATTAATGTTAATACACAAGATGGGGTAACGACCGTACATGCAAATGCAGAAGGGTCTGCAATGATTCAGGTGAGTCATGCAGATGGGGCAGGGCATACCATTCAGACGGTTTCTGCGTTTAACGTCAACCCAGCAAGTATCGAGGTGATAGGTGATGAAAGTGATGGAGAACAACTAGAGCCTTTGGTATTCGCACCGAATCTTTATCCAACCACACTGGCTTTGGTGCCGGGTGGATCACGTCAGATCAAAGTGTTGAAGGATGATGGTTATGCGCAAGCGATTTATGAAGCCTATCCAACGGGAACACGTTATGTCAGTAGTGATGAGTCTGTTGCGACAGTTAGTGCAACGGGTGTCATTACTGCCTTGCGTCGTGGAACTGTGACAATCAGCGTGATTCATCTAACGACAGCGCTTGATGAAGACCGATCCATTATTCAGCAAGGCCTTGGACAAAGTGACATTACACTCACGGTAGAAACTGCGCAATTGAGTGAAGATCAAGATACAGGTGCAACACGTGGAGTCGCAGTAACGGCTGCCCATGGCGGCGTTGTTTCTAGCTCTACGGGAGAGACTGTACAAATTGGAGCAGGTGCTTTGGTTGAAAATGTCAATGTATCGATTAAACGTATTGATACGGAGCAATTGATTAGTATCACAGGCATTGATATTCCTGCATCGAATATGTTGCAAGCGGTCGGCGCTTTCCGTCTTGATATCGGTAGCACAGATACTCGATTACCAATGCAACTAGCAATTCCAGTTCAACACAATATGGCAGTTGATGCAGGCGAAGAAGTTTGGTTCCTGCGCAAAGGTAATTTCCCTCAGCCAGATGGCAGTACAAAACTAGTTTGGTGGTTAATCGATAATGGTGTGATCGGAGCAGACGGCATTGCCCGCACTAGCAGTCCGCCTTACAACGGCCCCGATGAATCAGGCGAGTATGTTGTCCTGAAGCGTATTAAAGGTATTCCATTTAAAGACAAATTTGAACTCATGAATGGCTGGAGTGATATGGTCAATATCGGCGGATTAGCATTCGCCTATGAGAACGAAAAAATGAAGACCGCGATAACCTGCGATATGATCGGCATAGTTGCGTCAATGTCCGAGCAGGGAACAGCAGTGAACTACCATCTCGGGCAACCGCAGTTTGCTAACTTCACTCTTCCAAAAGTAGCGAACGGCGACACTATTATCGTAGACATTGGAAAAATTGCGCCACCGGTAGGTATTGGCGATAACAGAGTCGTTGTACCCAATATCACGAAGGCTGAATTTGATGACGCGACGGCGCAACTAAAATTTACGATTTCAAATCCTGACCCTGGACAAAATATTGGGAAAATCGTAGCTCGTGCTGTTTTTTCTGATGATACGTACGAAGACGTACAGACATTCGGAGGGGAAGTTCAGGGAGTATTGAACGTTCAAGTACCACCAAAGTTTGCAATTGGAAGTGTTCGCTGGCAGCTTGTCAGAGTAATAGATAATATTAAGGTAAAAGGAAATGGTTCGCTAAAAAAGGGTGAACCATCCGAATTTTACGGAAATAACGTATTGGTAAGCCCCAAGCCTGATATTGGTGCTGCCTTAACTCGAAGAGGTGTTACCTTCTTCAGAGAAAACAAACCTTTCGGAAACGAAGTGGCTCTTGTAAGCATGTTAGGTTCTAACGAATTAGATGGTACTTACCAGATTGGTACGAAAGCTCAACCTTTAGCATTTTCGGGAGATTTAAGTAGACTGTATGTTGGTGGTAAGGGGCAGATTTATGTAATCGATACAATTAGTCGAAAACTTATTGATACCATAACTATTGATGGTGGACAGAGTATTGTAAGTTTGGCTGCAGTGGGTAATTTATTAATTGCAGGCGAAGGCAGTACTGCAAGTTCTGGAAAGAGCAATGCTCGATTAATTGCAATAGATCTTACGCCGAAAAAAGAAAACCCATTTAGCGTAAAACCTAAATTTGTCGTGTTGAAAGGATCTGGTGTCGAGAATAGTGCCAATGGTGTTGCCGGAATGGCAGTGGGGCCAGACGGTAGAACTTTGGTTGTTGCAGTTCCAAAAGATCGAGCCTCTGTTGCATTAGGCAATGTGAGTAAACGCGGCGATCTCTTTGTTTTTGATCTTGATTCACTTAATCTAAAGACGGGTAAGATAGATACACCATTTATCGTTCCTTCAACTAGCGACAACATTAGCGGAAAGTTTCCGCAATCGATTAGCGCGACTTCTGACCCAGATCAGTTCTTAATCAGCAACGTACTTGACTACAATAAGGGGTTGGCGACCTTAAAATTGACGCGAGGTGAAAAAGGCAAAATAACGCAAGCTGTGATGACGCCAATTTCAATGGGGCAAAAACGTATTTCTGTCGATAGGTTAGACATTCAACGCGCGGACAGTGCAGTATTGATCGAAAAAGACGGTGTGCAATATGCCATCGTTGCTGACGATAATTTGAACTTTAATGATCCATACTACCGTGCGATGTTTGAAGCTCCCATGTTCCTATTTACACCAATGGGACCTCCGATTATGGTCGGTGGCAGCGTAAGCGCTAAGAAGGTTGCCGTTGGTGGGAAGATTGGTATTGTGCAAGACCCTTTTGGAAAGAAGGGGGAGCCCAAGTATCTTGGCGCTACATTACCATTAGATGGCTACGGAATTCGAGGCCTCAGCCTTTCTGAAGATGGAAAAGTTTTGCTTGGGCAACTGTACGGTAAATTTGGTACTGACAATCCTAATATCTCAAAAGATCATCAAACCCATGTGTGGAACGTAGGTGCTTTGATCGATGCGGCCTTAGCGATGACGGATAAAGATAGAGAGATTCATCACATTAAATTTACTGATCAACGAGATGAATCAATTTTCAATGAACAACGTATTGAGGTTGGTTCTTACGCACCTGCTGGGACTATTTTTGCGCATAAAGGTGTAGGAGTTACAGATACCAGTGGTATAGAAAATGATAAGTATATCTTGCTTTCCGATGATAACGTCGAGAGCTCTCTGCCGACAAATAATACAGACCCTGAAATATTTCTTGATGATTTGCAAAATGCGTCAAATACTTCAAGTTCAAGCGCTTCATCGCCTACGCCTACGCCTACGCCTGCACCGGTGCCTGCATCGGAACCTGCACCAGAGTTGAAAGCAACAAACGAATTTTTAACTATAAAGAACTCATCAAAGGTATCTATATTTGTCAAAGTTGTAGTTGCACCAAATAGATTTTTGCAGTGGGTTGATGATAAAGGTGTGAGTCATTCATCGGATGAAAAGAAAGAAAATGTTATTTATGAAGAGAAAGAAATCCTTGCCAATAGTGAGTTGAAAATCAAACTTACGCCTGATTTAGGGAAAGACAAAATTTTATCCAAGACACTTCAGCAATTTTATGATGCGGAGATGATGATTGATGATGCAAAAATTCAAGTCTTTGGAGTGACGAAAGGTGTTGCGACAACAAAGCCAATAGCTGAGAAGATCGTAACGTATATCGCCGATTTGACTGACGATTCTCGAAACAAATTACTTAGTTTCATGGATACCGTTCCAGGGCAGACGCGAGAATTGCGAGTTTTTAATCCCAAGAATTATGATTTAAAAATTGTTGATCCGAAAAACCGCTTTAGGGTTGGTACAAGCAATAAAGGCATCACGAAACTTGAATACACACCAGAGTCTCCGTACAAAAAAGGTGCTGGAACTGATACAGCTATGTTAGAAATTCGTCGTCCATTGGATGATGAAGGCAATAAATTGAGAGTTGAGGCGTTAGAAAAATACACACTTCAAGGAACAGGAATGGCACCGCGTAGTGTGGATGTGAATTTGGATGAAATCTGGAACTCCCTAGAAAAGTATAAAGTAGAGTTAATGAAATGGAAGGCGAACTCGAAGTATGCTTTATGGGATTTGGATGGCGTTAAGGCGACAAAAAATCTTCAAGGTGGCACCAATGGAGAGGACGGAAATCCGTTAGATCCGAAACTGGGAGGCCTGTATCAGCACTTTATCGATAATTTTGGAACCCAAAAATGGGATAGTAAAGCGAAGGCTGAATTCCAAGCAGGAATGGAAGCTGGTTTGAACGAAATTTATAAGGACTTTAAAAATCGTAACAGCTTTAGTTGGAATTGGGGTGCGGGATCAAGTTCGTCTTTTACAAAAGTGAAGGTTGAACAGTTTACCTTTGCTCAAGCAAAGGCTAAATATAAATCCGATCCGAACATGAAAATCCAACTACGTCGTGATGTCGCAGCGGCGCATGCTACAGCAGGGTATGTTCCTAGTGTAGTTAGAAAATTGATCGATAATAACTACGCCCCCTTGAAAAGTTTCGCGCCATCTCAACAAAGGTACGTGGTGCAAAAGTATATGCATGACTATGGGCCGCAAAAAGAAGTCACTTTCGTTACCGATGCACATTTAAGGCAGACAGCTGCGAGTACGTTCCGTGAACTTGGCATGGAATTTGGTACCACGTTGGCGCATGAGACTGCACATACATTGGGTCTTGGCGACGAATATAAGCAAAACACCGGTAGTGCAAATTTTGGACCAAGTTTTATGCGAGGGGTGAAACCAAAAGGCGGAAATGTTGCAAGCGACTATCAGATCAAAATGTTGAGTTGGTCGACAGGTGATGCGTTGTATGATTCGAAAAATGCCACTGTAGAACTTAAGAATATGGATGCATATTTGAAACACCTCGTTGCAGTACTGCGAGCACAGTTTTCACCACAGCAATTTCCAGCTGGCACCACGGGGCCAGCAACACAATTAGTTCCCAATCTTGAAGGTGGAGGTTCATACGCGCCCATTTCGGAAGAAAGTGTTGAATTAACTTTTGCAGCTGCAAAACTATTTTGGTTGAGAGCGGGTATCTCACAAGAGGTTCTTGATGGTATCCGTTTTTCTGTTGCGAAATTACCGGAAGGGGTTGCTGCATATTCACAGGATGGGAAAATATTCTTGTCGGAGAACGGTGCTGGGTGGGGATGGTTTGTAGATCAAACACCTCAAATTAGTGAGGAATTTAATAGTCACGAGAGCGCTACTTCATTTACATCTAATCTTGGTAGCGATGCATTTGGAAAAATCGATTTGTTAACTGTTTTGGCACATGAACTAGGACATGTTATTGGACTTGGGCATGATGTTCAGTCGAATGATCTTATGAATGAATATTTGGTGCCCGGTACACGCCGACTTCCTTCTCAATCCGATATCGAGGGAATATTTGTTGAGCTACAGGCTAACACTCAGAGTGAGAGTTTTGAAACTTTGGTCCAGAGTGGTGGAGTTGAAAACCATGTATTGTCGCAAAGACAACCTGCAAGGTATGTCAGAGTGATGAGTGAGAATCAACCTGGAGGTCTCGAAAATTGGCAGGCACAAGGCAGTATCACGACTGATCATGGCACTATCATTCTTGGTGAAAATGATCAAGCTGATGCTCATTTGACGCAATCATTCGCAGTCCATCAAGGCGACCGCTACCTAAGCTTCACAGTTGCCAACAATATGCAAACCAATGGTGTCGATGAAGACGGTTCTGAGTTCGGTCCAGACGATGCCTTTGAAGTTGCGCTGTTGAACGCGAATACTGGTCTGTCAGTTGCGGGTACGAATGGCTTGACGCATAGTGACGCGATTTTGAATATTCAGAGTGATGGCACGGAGAATAAGTCGAGCTCGATTCGCAAAGTTCATAATGCAGATGGCACGGATACTTACTTCGTTGATTTGCAGCAGGCAGTGAATGAAAGCCATGGTTTGGTGACAGGTACACCAGTTACCTTGTCCTTCGATTTGATGGGCTTTGGTGCACAGGGTAGCCGTATCTCCTTGCGCGATATTAAGTTGGTGCAAGACCCAGTTGCTTTCGATGATGCGGTGAATACGAATGAAGATGTCAGCACGACGATCAACGTGCTGGGCAATGATTTGCTCGGTGGAGGTGTCGATCATACTGCGGCACAATTGGCGATCGTGAATCAGCCAACTCACGGCAGTATTGTGGTGAATGCTGATGGGACGATCAGCTATACACCTGCACCGCATTTTTATGGGGCAGATAGTTTCACCTACACCACCACGGTCGATGGTCGCCTGTCGAATCAAGCGACCGTCACGCTCAATGTGCATCATGTGAATCACGCTCCGGTGGTAACAGGCGATAGCTTGGCGATGACAGTGACGGCTGGCAAGGGGGCGGATATTCATCCATTAGACCTGAGCCAAGCGAGCGATATAGATGGCGACGTCTTACATGCCGTCATCGATACACCGCCAGAGCATGGTAGTGTGGTCGTGAATGCAGATGGTAGTTGGACATATACCGCGAATGTCGATTACGCTGGTACGGATAGTGTCAGCTTCCACGTGGTCGATACGAATACGGATGGTAGCGGCGTCAATGCAAGTTCTGCGATGGTAACGCTCCATTTCACGGTAGTGCCAGCGAATACGGCACCTGTTGCGAACAATGTTCAATTGGAACTGTTGGAAGACGGCAGTATCAACATCAACTTCGCCAAAGCGGGATTATTCGGTAGTGATGCAGAAGGTGATGCGTTGATAGCGACGATCACGGCGCAACCAACACACGGAAGTTTGATTAACAATGCCGATGGTACTTACACCTATGTACCCGCGCAGAACTTCCATGGCGACGACAGTATCCGTTTCGTATTGAATGACGGTAAGCTTAATTCACAAGAAGCGACTATCAGTCTGCACGTAGAACACGTCAACCATGCAGCGACTGTTTCAGACAGTATTGTGGCTTTAGATGAAGATACCAGTGTCAACATTAATTGGACGAATAAAGTAATTGACGTCGATGGAGATGCAATCAGTGTTCGTATCGTCACGCAAGCTGCACATGGCACGGTGACGGTGAATGCCGATGGCACTTTCACCTATACACCAGGGGCGAACTACAATGGCAACGATAGCTTCACCTATGTTGTCAACGATGGTGCAGTTGATTCGGCATTAGCGACAGTGAATCTGAATGTGGCTGCGGTGAATGATGCCCCCGTTTTGGGCAACCAAGACTTCACGCTTGCCGAAGACACCGCAGTAACGATCTTGCCATTTGTCACGGCGAACGATATTGATGGTGATGCATTAACCGCTCGCATCGTAACGCAACCAGCTCACGGTATGATCACAATCAATGCCAACGGCAGCTTCACGTACACGCCAGCGGCGAATTACAACGGCGTTGATTCTTTCAGCTATGTGGTCAACGATGGTACGGTCGATTCAAATGAAGCGACTGTGAGTTTGACGGTCACTGCAGTCAATGATGCGCCGACCTTGAGCAATCAAGCGGTGACTTTGGCAGAGGACAGCACCATCACAATCTTGCCATTCGTGACAGCGGCAGATATCGATGGAGATGTCTTAACGGCTCGCGTAGTAACGCAACCAGCGCACGGTACGATCACGATCAACGCCAACGGCAGCTTCACATATACGCCAGCTGCGAACTATAACGGCACTGATTCTTTCAGCTATGTAGTTAACGATGGCACGGTCGATTCAAATGAAGCGGCAGTGAGCTTGACAGTGACAGCAGTCAACGATGCACCAATCTTGAGCAATCAAGCGGTGACTTTGGCAGAAGACAGCACGATTACGATTCTGCCACTCGTCACAGCGGCGGATATTGATGGTGATGCATTAACGGCTCGCATAGTAACGCAACCAGCACACGGTACGATCACGGTCAACGCGAATGGTAGCTTCACGTACACGCCAGCGGCGAATTATAACGGTACTGATTCTTTCAGCTACGTGGTTAATGATGGCACGGTCGATTCAAATGAAGCGGCAGTGAGCTTGACAGTGACAGCAGTCAACGATGCACCAACCTTGAGCGATCAAGCGGTGACTTTGGCAGAGGACAGCACCATCACGATTCTGCCATTCGTCACAGCAGCAGATATCGATGGCGACGTATTAACGGCACGTGTCATAACGCAACCAGCGCACGGTACGATCACGATCAACGCGAATGGTAGCTTCACGTACACGCCAGCGGCAAACTACAATGTTGTTGATTCCTTCAGCTATGTGGTCAACGATGGTACGGTCGATTCAAATGAAGCGACTGTGAGTTTGACGGTCGCTGCAGTTAATGATGCACCGACCTTGAGCAATCAAGCGGTGACTTTGGCAGAGGAC
>NZ_JACOGA010000015.1:0-71006 GCF_014284175.1 Affinundibacterium flavidum | reverse complement strand
TTCCTTCAGCTATGTGGTCAACGATGGTACGGTCGATTCAAATGAAGCGACTGTGAGTTTGACGGTCGCTGCAGTTAATGATGCACCGACCTTGAGCAATCAAGCGGTGACTTTGGCAGAGGACAGCACGATCACGATTCTGCCATTTGTCACAGCGGCAGATATCGATGGTGATGTCTTAACTGCTCGCATAGTAACGCAACCAGCGCACGGCACAATCACGATCAATGCGAACGGTGGTTTTACGTACACACCAGCGGCGAACTACAACGGTAGCGATACCTTCAGCTATGTGGTTAACGATGGCACGGTCGATTCAAATGAAGCGACAGTGAGCTTGACAGTGGCAGCAGTCAATGACGCACCAACCTTGAGCAATCAAGCGGTGACTTTGGCAGAGGACAGCACGATCACGATTCTGCCATTTGTCACGGCGAACGATATTGACGGTGATACATTAACGGCTCGCATAGTAACGCAACCAGCGCACGGTACGATCACGATCAATGCGAACGGTAGTTTCACGTACACGCCAGCGGCGAACTATAACGGTAGTGATACCTTTAGCTATGTGGTCAATGATGGTAAAGTTGATTCGAATGTCGCCACAGTTGCCTTAACAGTGACAGCAGTCAATGACGCACCAACCTTGAGCAATCAAGCGGTGACTTTGGCAGAAGACAGCACGATCACGATTCTGCCATTTGTCACGGCGAACGATATTGACGGTGATACATTAACGGCTCGCATAGTAACGCAACCAGCGCACGGTACGATCACGATCAATGCGAACGGTAGTTTCACGTACACGCCAGCGGCGAACTACAACGGTAGCGATACCTTCAGCTATGTCGTCAACGACGGCAAAGTGGATTCGAACGTCGCTACAGTTGCCTTGACAGTGACAGCAGTCAACGACGCACCAACCTTGAGCAATCAAGCGGTGACTTTGGCGGAAGACAGCACCATTACGATTCTGCCGTTCGTGACAGCAAACGATATCGACGGTGATGCATTAACGGCTCGCATAGTAATGCAACCAGTGCACGGTACGATCACGGTCAATGCCAACGGTAGTTTCAAATACACACCAGCGGCGAACTACAACGGTAGTGATTCTTTCAGCTATGTGGTTAACGATGGCACGGTCGATTCAAATGAAGCGACTGTGAGTTTGACGGTCACTGCAGTCAATGATGCACCAACCTTGAGCAATCAAGCGGTGACTTTGGCAGAGGACAGCACCATCACAATCTTGCCATTCGTGACAGCGGCAGATATCGATGGAGACGTCTTAACGGCTCGCGTAGTAACGCAACCAGCGCACGGTACGATCACAATCAATGCGAATGGCAGCTTCACGTACACGCCAGCGGCGAACTATAACGGTAGTGATACCTTTAGCTATGTGGTCAATGATGGTAAAGTTGATTCGAATGTCGCCACAGTTGCCTTAACAGTGACAGCAGTCAATGACGCACCAACCTTGAGCAATCAAGCGGTGACTTTGGCAGAAGACAGCACCATCACAATCTTGCCATTCGTCACAGCGGCAGATATCGATGGCGACGTATTAACGGCCCGTGTCGTAACGCAACCAGCGCACGGTACGATCACGGTCAATGCCAACGGTAGTTTCAAATACACACCAGCGGCGAACTATAACGGTAGCGATACCTTCAGCTATGTCGTCAACGACGGCAAAGTGGATTCGAACGTCGCCACAGTTGCGTTGACAGTGACAGCAGTCAACGATGCACCAACCTTGAGCAATCAAGCGATTAGCCTGAACAAGAATCAAAGTATCGTCATTCGTCCATTAGCAACGGCTGCTGATATCGACGGTGATACCTTGACAGTTCGTATCGTCAATACCCCAGCGCATGGCAGTTTGACAAAAAATGCCGATGGTAGCTACACCTTCGTGGCCACCACGGGCTATGTTGGTGTAGATAGTTTCACTTACGTTGTGAATGACGGCAAAGTTGATTCTAACGTAGCAACGGTCGCCATCACGGTGATCGACGCTAATCATGCCCCAGTCGCACAAAACTCCACAGTTACTGGCTTAGAAGATACTGTCATTACATTACGCTGGAGTGATTTTGCTGTATCGGATGTGGATGGCGATCCACTCAAACTCATCATTAACGCCTTACCAGCCGATGGTAGTTTGCAGAAATCGGTTCTCGTCAATGGTGTGGCGACATGGGTCAGTGTCGTATTGAATGATCAATTTAGTCGTGCAGATATTGATGCCGCCAAATTGCGTTTTGTGCCCGCAGCGAATGCTTCTGGCAACAGTAGCTACACCACGGTCGGCTATGGCAATATGAAACAGCATTACGCACGTATTGGTTTTGCAGTGTCAGATGGTCAGTTGACCAGCAATAGTGCGGTGGTGAATGTGGACATCACCGCCATCGCGGACGCAGCCAGCTTGCAATTGGTGGGCACGAGCATCACGCATCAACTGTTCGATACTGACTGGGAGTCTGCTGCGAACGCCGACAAGTCCTCGACGTTGGTTACCGGAACCGTGTTTGATGGTTGGAACCTGATCACCACAGGTGACAAACAGGCGGGAGGTAAAAACGGATTTGAAATCTGGAGTAATGGTGATCAGATGGCTGACAACAACGGCACGTTACGGACCGTCAATGCAGCAGCAGGCAATGGCAATAACTGGTTAGAGCTCAATGATGCGGCTGACAGCTTGGCACAAACCTTAGGTATCTCTCGCAGTGTTAATACAGACAAGGGCGCGACCTACAACCTGAGTTTTGATTTAGCGGGTCGCTTAGGTTACAGCAGTGCCTATACGCAAGTTGGTGTCTATTTAGATGGTGTGAAGATCGCGACCTACAACAATACCAGTGGCGCATCCGCGCTCAATTGGCAGCATGCAAATATCAGTTTTACGGGTAAAGGTGGTGCCCAAGTATTGCAGATCGTCACAGAAGCAGGTGCACGAGAAGCGGGTGGTCGTGGCATGATGTTAGACAATATTGCCTTGGCAGAGACGATACAGTTAAATCGTGGTGTGACAGGTGGCAAAGTCATTTTACAAGGCATTGATGCCGCCTTGACCGATACTGATGGCTCGGAAACTTTGCAATTAAGTTTGGCCGGCTTACCAGTAGGATGCGTTGTTTCTGATGGCGTGAGAAGTTTCACTGCCACAGCGAACAATACCGTCGCCAACATCACTGGTTGGAATACCAATGCCTTATCCTTCACTCCACCTGCTGGTTTCAGCGGTCGCCTGAATGTTCAAGTCGTGGCAACCACCAAGGAAAATGGCAGCACCAGTACCGCCACCGTTTCACAAAATCTGGCAATTCAAATCGATGCCTTAGCGCTTGCAGCGAATCTTAATTTATCGCCAAGTGACGCAATCCTGAGTCGTGAAGTCATCGACACGAATTGGCAGCAAGCCTGCAGTGATGATGACTACGGTGCCGATTTGATTGTTGGTGGCAGTTTAGCGAACTGGAGTTTGTCACCTGCTAATGCAGGTAAGCAAGCAGCATTCCCGTTGTGGGCGAGTGGTGATGTGATGAAAAATGCGAGCGGTAACGCAGTGACGGTACAAGGCCCTGGTGGATCCTGTGCATATGATACATGGTTGAACTTAACCAATAGCTATAACGCAGGTTGCGGCAATACACAGTATCAATCATTAGGTATCAACCAAACCCTCAACACCATTGCCGATGCCCAATACACGATGAATCTGCAATACGCCGCGCCACCGGGTTCGAATGCCGCCAACGCCAGAATCGGCGTGTATGTTGATGGACAGTTGGTAGGTACTTACAGCAATACAAGCCCCAACTCGGCGCTTAACTGGCAAGCTTTAAGCTTTAACTTCAGAGGCAACGGCGGACCGCAAACGGTCAGCATCAGACTGGAAGGCGGTGCTGATATGAGCAGTGTAAAAGGAGCGATGATCGACAATATCGATGTCATCGAAACCCTACCGAAAACGGCAACGACGGTGTACGGCCTTGTGGGTGGAAATACCGCTTTGCCGGCCATCGATGCACGTTTAACGGGAAGCAATCCAAATGAAAGTCTGATCAATGAACTGCTTGGTCTACCAGTGGGTGCACGTTTAAGTGATGGTACGCGGAGTCTCACAGTCACTTCTACCACGGGTGCGATTGATTTGACTGGATGGAACCTGGCGAAATTGAGCGTTCGTTTGGCCGATGCGAGTGTGACGAGTTTCAATGTCACGGTTCGCTCGACGACGACAGAGAGCCTCTATAGTTCTAGCGCCAGTACCAGCAAGTCTTTCCAAGTACAACTGTTGTCAGGCTCTGCGTGCACGAACCCTGTAGGTGTCAATCCCTACGTGAGTTACGTGAATAACACCGCAGTACTCGCTAATAGTTTCGCCAATGCGAGCCTCGTCGTCAGTCAGCTGGTTGCTACGGCAAGCAGCTATGCTACTGGCGTTTCGAATACGCAACGAATGGCGAGTCTGCATGCAGATACGGCGGAAAGCAATGCATCCATGGACGCCTGGTTACAAGGACTGGATAAAACGGTCAGTGCAACCTTGATGAAAGAGATGATGCAGGCATTTGGAGGTGGGGTGTAATTTCTAACAATCTCCTGATGAATCTTGTTTGATTTTCAGGAGATTGTTGCGGAGGGGGAATTTTTTTGAAACTATTAGGATTATTTAAGAATGCTATGAAGACTTCTATCTGGCGCTACCTAATCTGCTTTTTATTGTTATTCGTGATTGTAATTGCCATACGATTTCAGAGCTCAATGGGTGTTTGTGGAGAGCAGTTTGATGTTGCTCCGAAAGCTTATTCGAAAGCGTGGTGGACTTGTCCAATCGAAATTAATCGGCATGTCCGAAAAGTAGGAAACATAGGTGGCCAAGATTTGATTGATGTAGCGTCGACTAGTGATGGACAACGTTTTTGGGTTTTGACAAAAACAGGCTCCATCGTCACGAGTGAAGACGGTGGTGAGACTTGGAAAAAATTAAGCGAGATAGGCGTTAACGCGAATTATTCTAGTCTCGCAATCAGCGATGACGGTGTTTATGTTTGGGTAATTGCTGGATCGAAGCGTGATCATATGGGAGACGGCACGACACAACTGTTTATCAGTGCTGATGGTGGTCACTCTTGGAATCAGTTATCAGAAAATCTCGAAAATTTTCCTTACCAATCCCATGTTCTTGGCGTGACCTGGAATCGAGTACTAAAGCGTTTGTTCATAGTCGGTGAGCGAGGTAGCATTAGTTATACCGAGAATAATGGTTTGACTTGGCATCGTCCATATCAGCCTGTGAATGTGGATAGTGCAGGTGCGCTTAAACAAATTGCTTTCAGCGACGACGGACAAATAGGATGGGCAGTCGGGGAAAATACCGTCTTGACGACTGCTGATGGTGGAATGCATTGGCGTGCTTTAGATAGCGCAGAATTGGAGGGGAAAAGTTCAACAACTTTGATATTGAGTAAACGGTTAACTCTCCCAAGCTTCAATAGCCTACATCTAGGTCGCGACGGGAAGAAAGTCTGGATCGCAGCGGATAATGCAACGCTTTTTGAATCTCAGGATGGAGGGCGGCAATGGAAAGTTAAACATGTAGAGGCTGGTGCTTTTTTCAGCGAAATTCTTTTTGCCGATGAAGGTACATTTGGATGGGCTCTCGATACCGGACCTGGCGATATTCAGACAATATTTGAAACTAACGATGCTGGTCTTACGTGGAGGCCACTCCCTAAACGGAGAGGTTTCCGCGCGAACAAATTGCTTACTGCAGGTGGCAATCTTTGGGTGGTAGGTAACATGGGGACAATTCTTAAACTCCGTTACGACGGAAGCGCTCCGGAAGTCAAAGCGAGTTCTATCGCCCCCAATATTGTTGATATTAGTGTTGATCGCCAAAGCGAGAAAGCATGGTTTGTAAGTAATCTTGGAATGTGGCGCTCGACTGATGCTGGCGACAGTTGGGAGCAAGTCTTTGAAATGAAGGAGCAAGAGGAATCGAATCGACAATTTCGATCATTTGTGAGTTTCGATATGACGGGTCAGATTGGAATTGTTTTAGGAAATTGGCGGAACTATTCATCTCGACTTATCTCGACCCGTGATGGTGGTAAGACATGGCGAGAACTACTGTTAAATCCATCTAACGAAAATTCGTTATTGAGCGATGATGAAAAAAATATTCCGGATGGCTTTATCTTATCTCGTAATGGAAAAGAAGTTCTGGTTTACACACATAATGCGGTCTATTCCAGTTTTGATAGTGGTTTAACATGGTCGAGCATTGATAACGAAATACTAAATAACGTAAATAGAAGAAAACTTGCTGGTGGTGGATTCTGCGAGCTACCGTATACTCAAGGCAGCGTCGGCGACGTCCAAATTTGGAAAGAGCAAGTCGAGTTTTTATCAAGTCCATTTTGTACTTTAGTGAAAAAGGCAAATGCTGATAAACAATCTCAAAGTTTTGAAACAAGAGGTGGCGCAAGAAGCGAGGGGTTAGTTGAAGCTGTAACAAATAATCCTTTGTTTCGCAACACTGAGGTGCTTAACGAGAGCGGACATGGCTGGGTACAATATAAATCTAAGTCTTCTTACGAGGTTTCTTGGTTAAGTTTGACCAAAGATGGTAAACATGGCATTGCCGTCAGTCGTCGTTTTGGTTACCTGATTGCCAGTGATGACAGCGGTCAACATTGGAGAGAACATAAAGTAAATTCGGATGCGATTCTCAATATAGTTCGCTATAGCAACGACGAAAAAGAAGCGTGGCTCGTTGGCGAAAATGGGATGATATTTGTCTCCGACGATCATGGTAAGACTTGGATGGCGAAGACGAAATATCATCGATTGCCACCGCCTTTTTTCTATGCAATATGTGTCATCGTTGCATTGATATTTTTAATAAATATTGGTGTTATTCCTTTCTTTGGGAAGAATCGTCAAGTCAATTGAAAATAATGAGTAAAGTTAAATTTCAATATTGTGTTTCATAAAACACATTGTGAATTTTGTTTTATGAATAGGTGAACGTAGGGGGCGACTTATAAGTTCTTCTGATGTGATTTTTATGTATAGGTTGATGATTTCTCAAAATTAAGTAAATATTTGCATTTTTTTTTGCATAAAATGCATGCAAAATAAAACACAAGCTGACCAAATTCTTTTCAAACTTCCCATATTTCCCTTGTGGAAATTTAATTGTGATAATTTTATTTGCAAATTGCAATTAAATTTCCTCTAGCATATCATCTCATCGCTTTTCATCATTTATTTTCAAAATAAAAACAAATTGTGTAGCCGATATTGTTTTTTTCCATTATATTTCGGCACTTATTTGTGTTGCAAATACGCTTACTTTTTTGATTGTGGCCTTATCTTATGGTTTCGATTCTCCGATCTCCTGAAATTTCGACGAACAAGCGTTCGCTCGTAAATTTGCGCTCCAAAGCGATGGTGAAGCCAAGTAAGCCTCCTATGCCGGCAGCAGCAAATGTTGAACCTGTATTCGATAAACATCCAGTCATGAAAACCATGCCAGATGAAGAGAAGATTAAGGAAATTACAGAAAAGGCTAGGGCGGCCATTCTCACACAATTAAAAGACGAAGTTGATTCGGCGAAAGAAGTGGCCCGCCAACGTGGTTTTCTTGAGGGTAAGCAAGCAGGTATTGATGAAGCAAAGCGCGAATTTGCGGCGCAATTGAAAGATATTGAAGCCTTATCGACCAAGGTTCAGACTGCATTAAAAAATAACGTTTTGGATTTGGAAGATATTGCGGTCGCAGTCACGTTCGAAGCCGTGTGCAAAATGATGGGAGCAAGCGCGCACAGTTGTGATGCCGTGCGTGCCATGGTGAAGCAAGTGTTGAAGCAATGCGCGAATTCGAGTGAGTTAGTAGTGCATTTACATCCTGCAGATTTACGCATTTTGCGTGAGCAAGGCGTACCAGACTTTGCCGATCAGACGCAAGCCAAAGTCAGTTGGATAGCTGATACTAGTTTGCAATTGGGTGGCTGCACGGTCGAAGTAGATGGTGGTGTACTTGATGCGAGACTTGAGACTCAACTAGGTGCATTGAAATCGATTTTGTTGGCGGCACGTGCAAAGCAGTCTGAATAATTTTTGAAATATTGTTGTAATCGCTGTATGAGTTAAGAGGGATCGGATTTTACTTGGCAGAATTTTGATTTTTGCTAAGTAAAAATAAGGGAGTGATCCTCGCCAAAAAACACATGAATCGTTCTAATGTGTGCATCACATTAGACAGAAGGAGCTGCACTTGCATTCTGATTACGCACTCAATCTAATGTCCGACTTATTCTGGACAGGTCTTTTGATATGTATGCCAGTTTTGGGTTTGACCATGCTCATTGGTTTAATGATTAGCGTATTTCAAGTAGTCACTCAAATTCAGGAAATGTCCCTGACTTTCGTCCCTAAGTTGATAACTGCTGCCTTGACTTTGATCATTGCCGGGCCTTGGATGTTGCGCAAATTGACGCAGTTCACAGTCAAACTGTGGACCAACATTCCTGCCATGTTTTAGTGCGAATGTGAGTTAAGTCAAGATGATGGAATTCGGGATGTCATTTGCGCAGTGGGGAAATAATTCGTGGCTGATGCACGTATTTTTTCTATCCATTCGCATGGCAGGCGTTCTCTTGTTTTCGCCGATTTTATTTGCTAATCCTATTCCAGGTTCTGTTCGTATTTTGCTCATACTCTGCTTGAGTATAGCAATTGCCATGGGAATCACATCAGAGCTTGCTCAGACAGAATCGTATTCTGGCGGCCTTGGATTTATCGTGGCCGCGGCACTCAAAGAGTTGATGTTAGGAGCAAGTTTCTCGATCGGTGCGATGATTGCGTTTGCTGCCATCTCGGTTGCAGGAAACCTATTGGATATACAAATAGGCTTCGGTGTAGCCCAAGTGTTTGATCCATTAACGCAGAAGCAAGTGCCCATTTTGACCTCTGCTTTCAATCAACTTGGCGTCATCTTTTTCTTTCTGGTCAATGGTCACCATACCGTGTTGCGAGCGGTGGCATTGAGTGTCGATAAATTCCCGCTAGGGGCATCATGGTCAATCGAAAGTTTTGCTCTGCCGGTTATGAAGCAAATCGGAATGTTATTTACTCTAGGTTTTGCATTGGCTGCACCAGTAGTGTTTTGCGTGTTGTTGGTAGAGCTCTCGCTTGGTGTGGTGTCGCGGAATATGCCGCAGATGAATATGTTTGTCATGGGAGTGCCGATCAAGATCGTGGTCGGTATCGTCGCTTTGTCGATCTGGTTTGTCGCTATGGGCAATGTTTTAAATCGTGTTTACGGCAGTATTTTTCAGACTTGGGATTGGATGTTGTCAACACCACAGTCACAGCAGTCTAATAGTTCGGTTCCACAAGCAAGGCTTGATATTGCGCCTCGATTCATCGCAGTGAAAGGGGCATTTGATGTCGGATGAAGATTTTGACCGCAGCGAAGATGCCACGCCGTATAAGCTTGAAAAGGCGAAAGAAAAAGGTCAGGTCGCAAAGAGTACAGATGCTGTTTCGGTGCTGGTGTTTATTGTCGCTTTGGTGATGCTGTATTGGCGAGGCCTTGATGGCATGCGTGAGTTGTTTCGTTTTGATTTGGCTTTAATTGCAAAGATGGGACAAACCGACTCTAGCTTTGCGAGTAATTGGTATCTGTTGTCAAATATGTTGAAGGGTGGGATCTTCATGCTGTTGCCATTTTTTTTTGCCATTATGTTGACTGCCATTGTTTCCAATTTAGTACAAACAGGCGCTATCTTGTCGACCCATCCGATCACGCCTGATTTTACTAAGCTCAATCCTGCAAATGGGATAAAGAAATTTTTTTCTATGCGCAGCTTGTTTGATGCGGGTCGCATTTGTTTGAAATTGCTATTACTTGGTCTGGTCGTATATATCGCTTTGAAGGGCTTGACTAGCCAATTCTTTCATATTGCAGCGTATTCTCCTGCGGAGGCTCTGAAGTTATTGTTGGACGATGTCGTTTCGCTAGGGTTTAAGATGGCTCTCATGTTGTTCTTGTTAGCTGCTGTTGACTTGATTTATACGCGCCGTGAATTCGCAAAAAAAATGCGTATGAGTAAGCGTGATATTAAAGATGAGATGAAGAATCGTGATGGCGATCCTCGTATTCGTTCACGGTTGCGTGAGTTGCGCAAAGAAATGCTCAAACGCAGTCAGTCTGCAGCTAAAACTAAGGATGCTGACGTACTCATTACGAATCCAACGCATATTGCAGTCGCACTGCGTTATGAACATGGGAAGATGGATTCACCACAACTGTTGGCGAAAGGTGCTGGTAGCCTGGCAGCCGCCATGCGAAAAATTGCGGCACGTCACCAGATTCCAGTCGTACAAAATCGTAGCTTGGCGCGCAAACTTTTTCATGAAGTTGACGTTGAACACCACGTCCCACAGCACTTATATGCTGACGTCGCACGGATTTTGATTTGGGTAATGGCAATGCGAAAAGCACGTCAAGAGAGAATGGCGAGGCCAGCATAATGAATCAGATTAGTAAAGTTTTAGGAAAATACAGTGATCTCGGTTTAGTGTTTTTTACACTGACTGTATTGGTTATTTTGTTCGCGCCGATTCCCAGTCCGGTGCTGGACTTTTTGATTTTGACGAATTTTAGTTTCGCGTTTCTTATCTTGTTGTTGACTTTCTACATGGCTCGCCCTGTGGAGTTTTCAACTTTCCCATCACTGCTATTGATCGCGACTCTCTTTCGATTGTCGTTAAATGTTGCGGCGACGAGATTAATTTTGTCGCATGGTGATGCTGGTCGCGTTATCGGTGCTATCGGCGCATACGTTGTGGGCGGGAATTACGTCATTGGCTTAATCATCTTTCTGATTTTGATTGTCGTTCAGTATGTGGTGATTACGAGTGGTGCACAACGCGTGTCAGAAGTAGCGGCGCGTTTTACGCTGGATAGTATGCCAGGCCAACAAATGAGTATTGACGCTGATTTGAATATGGGGTTCATCGATCAGGCGGAAGCACAACGTCGACGCAAGAACCTTGAGAAAGAATCGGGATTTTATGGCGCGATGGATGGTGCAAGTAAATTTGTAAAAGGTGATGCGATCGCGGGCATCATTATTCTATTGATCAATATTGTTGGTGGTCTGTTGATTGGCATCATGCAATTGGGTATTCCTTGGGCGCAGGCTTTGCAAACCTATACTTTGCTGACGATAGGTGACGGTATCGTAACTCAAGTGCCTGCGTTGGTGATTGCTTTGGGCACGGGCATTATCGTGACGCGCTCAGCGTCGGATGGCAATTTGAGTAAAGAAGTTTTTACACAGATTTCTTCATTTCCCAAGACCTTGCTCTTGGTTTCTCTCGCACTGGGGGTATTGGTTATTTTGCCTGGAATTCCCGGCGTACCTGCCGCCGGCCTGATGTGCGTGATGTTGTTTTTTACTTATATGGCGTATCGCCGCAAAAACGAAACTGAAGGTGTCACGACAGATGATGAAGCTGTTGACGATGTTGCTGGCACTATGGATAAAGAAAATAAAAACGATCCTTACGCCATGTTGCCGGTGGAACCCATTGAAATTCATGTTGGCGCAAATTGGACACCACTCATTACTATTTCCGCTAGTAGTTTAATGGAACGCATTGGTATTTTTCGTAAGCAGCACGCGATGGATCTAGGCTTGGTTCTGCCAAAAGTAAAATTTAAGGATGGTAAAAAACTAGCGGCTGATCGATATGAAATTTGTGTTGATGGTGTGGTTGTCGGGAAGGGAGAAGCGCGCATCAATCAAATTTTGGCTATCCACCCAAAAGGTGATCTGACTTCGATTGAAGGAGAAGCCACTAAAGACCCAACCTATGGATTGCCAGCACTATGGATAGATGAAAATCTCAGGAGCAAAGCGACTAGCCTTGGTTACACATTAGTAGACGGCGAAACTGTATTTCTTACACATCTGACAGAGGTGTTGAAGCGCGAATCTGCGACTTTGATGACTAGGGCAGAAACAGAAAGGTTGTTGAACCGTGTGCGTCAAACGCAACCAAGTTTGGTTGAAGAGTTGATTCCAACCGTTTTGTCGGTGAGTGATGTGCAGCGCGTTTTGCAAAATCTACTACGTGAGAAAGTATCGATTCGGCATATTGAAGCGATTCTTGAGACATTGGCAGATTCTGGGCGATTATCTAAAGCGCATATTTATCTTACAGAAGCAGTGCGTCAACGCTTGGGAAATGCTATTTGTCAGAGCTTACTCGGTGAGTCAAATGCCTTGCATGTGATTACGCTTGATCCGGCTTTAGAGAACGAATTTATGCAGAGCGTGATTCAAATGCATCAAGAAGGTGCGCAAGGACAAGCACCTCGTCCGTTTGTTTTAGAACCGAAATTGGCAGAACAATTTGTGAGCAAATTGGTTCAACAAAGTGAGAAGATGATGAAGAGTAATTTATTGCCGGTATTGTTATGTTCACCTGATTTGCGTCGACATATTCGTGCCTTGAGTGAACGGGTTGTTCCTCATTTGCGGGTGTTGTCGATGTCAGAAATACCGCAAACCATAGAGTTGAAATCGTTTGGTACTGTCGAAATTTGAGTGGCACATCGAATTGTTTGAGTGAGTAACTGAACGAGTAACTGAGTAAATAATTGAGTGAACAGATAAGTCCGTAAATAAGTGAGTAAATGTATGCGTGGAATTTTAGCGGTGACTTTGCAAAGTATGCAGAATGACATGAAGCGTGTCGATGTCGTGGGTGCCAATCTCGCCAACGCGACGACGTCAGGTTATAAGCGCGAAATGGTGATTGAACGACCGTTTGTTGAATTAATGATGCAAACAGCATCTACCGCACAGAATGCTTCGACAGACGAATCTCATCCATTGATGGCACAAGTCATGACCGATACGCGAGCAGGTATGCTCAAGGCAACGGGACAGAAGTTAGATCTAGCTTTAGGCGGCAATGGCTATTTTGAGATTCAAACAAATGACGGTATTGCATATACCCGTCAAGGGAATTTGCAGCTTGATGCACGTGGCCGATTAGTAACGGCGCAGGGGTATCCTGTTTTGGGCAAGGCAGGCGAAATTTTTTTGAAGACGAGCAATCCTATCATTGACGAGAACGGCAATATTCGTGACGGTAGTTTAGATCACCAAGGAACCGCGACGACCGATAAGGTGCTTGCGCAGATCAAGGTAATGACTATGAAAGACAGTCGTGCGCTCAGAAAAATCGGAGATGGCCTAATCGTTGCCAATGAACAGGCTGAATGGACAGAAGCTAGTTCACCGATGATTAAACAGGGGCATCTGGAGAATTCAAATGTGAGTTCGATGGAGGAGATGGTGCAACTCATGCAAGCTATGCGACATTTTGAATCCATGCAAAAAGTGACGCAAGGATACGATGAAATGTTGGGAACGGCTATTCGCAAGTTAGGCGATATTTAGCCAAACCTATCGCTTAGACTAAATTTGAATTTTATATTTTGGGGAAAATAACTGATGAGCAAATCACTCTACATTGGCGCTACCGGGATGCAGGCGCAACAGGCGAATGTTGATGCCATTGCTAACAACTTGGCGAATGCCAATACTCCCGGATATAAAAAGAGTCGGGTGAGTTTTACCGACATGATGGTACAAGATGTGGCACGTACTAACCCTTTGGGTGGAGCAGAGAATGAGGTTGGACTCGCCGCGAATCTAGCGCGAATTGGTGCTGGCGTAAGGATCGCTGCGACGGGAAAAATGTTTGATCAAGGTGAATTAAAGCGTACTGATTCGGCATTGGATATCGCTATTCAAGGCGATGGATTTATAGAGATTAACATGCCTGATGGCAGTGTGGCCTATAGCCGAGGCGGTACCCTCAAACTCACGAAAGAAGGGCAATTGGCGTTAGCGTCGGGGCCAACGTTAAAGGCATCCATGGTAATCCCAGACAGTGCGCAGTCAATGACTATTGCTGGTGATGGCACAGTGCGTTACAGATTAGCAGGACAATCGACTGATGTTGAAGCTGGCAAGATTGAATTGGTTAATTTTGTGAGTCCAGGCCAGTTGAGTGTCGTAGGCGATAACCTTTACAAAGCAAATGAGGCGTCGGGCGAAGCCTTGAATAGTTCGTTTGGTGATGTTGGTGTTGGCACGATTTCGCAAGGATATGTAGAAGCATCGAATGTCAAAATGGTTGAGGAGATGGTTAATTTGATGATTGCGCAACGTACTTATGAAGCGAATGTGAAGCTGGTACAAGCTGCGGATGAAATGCAGGGAATGATCAATAATTTACGTAAGTGATTTTTTGAAGGAGTGAATGAAGTGCTGACAAATAGTATGAGTGCCCGGCAAGTTGTGCGCGCGTTAATCGCGATCACAATGTTGGCACCTGTCTATGCAACTGCATCCGGTGCGGTGGTTGAATTGCGCTCGCATGTCAATGTTAAGCGCGACATCGTTACCTTAGGGGATGTTGCACAACTAAGCACGGAAGATCTGACAACGATACGACGCCTTAACACGATTTACTTAGGTCGTGCACCGAAATTGGGGCAGGTAGTGAATTTAGAAAGTGAAGTGATTCGACGCTGGGTCAATTCCCGTGTGCCAGATCTAGCCAGACAACTACAGTGGAGAGGTGCGCATCAGGTTACAGTTAGCGTTCCAGTTCAGGAGTTATCTTCAACATTGATTGGACAGACAGCTCAAAGTCATTTGCGTACTTGGCTAACACAACAGTCTGATCGCGCAGAGATGAAGTTGGTTCGGGTTCCAAAATCACTGCAAGTTCCTGAAGGTGAGGTTGAGATTAAGCCACACCCATTTAGTCAGTCAATGACTTTGCAAAAGCGCATGACTGTGTGGTTAGAGGTTTGGACGAATCAACGGTTTGTACGTTTAGTACCCGTTGAATTTGAAGTTGGCGCTTTTAAAAACGCCTATGTCTTTGATCAATCTTTGAATAAAGACGCCATTTTGTCTAAGAGTAATTTGGTAAAAACCGAACTCGATTTAACGATTGCACCACGCGATGTCGTGTTAGAGGAAAAACTGCTTGATGCTGCGCCATTACGTGTCAAACAAAGCATGAAGAAAGGTGACACTTTGACAGCCAGAGCAATGGAGCTCAAGCCTGTGGCGATACGTGGAGAATGGTTGACGCTGATCGCTAGCACTGGGGCGATCTTGGTAGAGAGTAAAGTAGAAGCGCTACAAGATGGTGCGATGGGACAGTGGATCACAGTGCGCGCAAAGGATAGCAAGGAAGTATTGAAAGCACGCGTAATTGCGGCGGGAAAAGTTGAGGTAACTTTATGAGTCACAAAGTATCAGGAAGAAACGTACAAAACAGAGCGCTAAATGAGAGACCTCTGCACAGCCTACTGCGCGATCAAATTTTGAGTCTGCGATGCTCGCTGTACTCTAGCACAGGTGCGCTTCTCGATTCAAACTTTGACCGCTCGCTACGGTTGCGCAGAGGTCTCAATGATGTAAAAAGTTATGGCTGGCGTATTTTATTACTGGCATGTCTTCTGATTGCAGTCAATGGAAGTGCCATGGCGGATAAATTATTTAAGGAAGGGAGTTATAAATCCCTGACATCAGATAAGAAGGCTGCACGTGTTGGCGATATTTTGACGGTGCAAGTGTTTGAAAATTCGAGCGCATCAACGAGCTCCGATACTGGTACACGTCGCAAAAACAATGTGAGCGCTGAGCTTAACCGTGATGGTAGTAGCGTAAAGCAAGTTGGTATTGGCGTGAATGGTGATTTTGACGGTGGTGGTAAGACCCAAAGAGCGAATCGTTTGCTTGCGACGATTAGTGTGACAGTAAAGTCTGTCAGCGAAAATGGTGATTTGCTGGTGAGCGGTCAACAATTGTTGACGGTCAACGATGAATCACAACGCGTTAATGTCGAGGGTCGCGTGCGCCCCGTCGATATTTCCGATACGAATTCCATTCTTTCCACCCGATTGGCAGATGCGAAAATTACGTATGTCGGTGAAGGCGAATTGACGGAACGTCAGCGTCGTGGATTCTGGCGCAAAGTACTTGATTGGTTTGGGCTATAAATATGTTGAATATGTTGAATCCCTTGAAATCTTTCTTGCTTGGCGGCTTTGTGTTGGTATGTGTATCGCAGAGTTTACCTAGCTACGCTAACCACGTTGACAATAAGAAAAAAAATGCTATTGAATCCAAGGAAGTCAGAGTAAAAGACCTCGGTAAACTGCAGGGTTGGCGAGACAATGCTTTGGTAGGGTATGGCATCGTTACTGGTTTAGCAGGTACTGGTGATTCTCCATCAAGCCGTACCACAAGGCAGGCTCTGGCTAATGTGTATTCTCAGTTTGAGTTGACTATTCCTGCGGAGCAAATTCAGAGTCGAAATGTTGCTGTCGTCTTGGTCAGCGCGACGCTACCACCGTTTGCACGAGAGGGCGACAATATTGATGTTGTTGTCAACTCTGCTGGGGATGCGAGAAGCTTGGTGGGCGGAAGCCTACTTCTCACACCATTAAAAGCGACCAATGGAAGAACATATGCGCTGGCTCAGGGATCGCTTTCTGTTGGTGGTTTTCGTTATGACGCCAACGGCAATGTCATCCAAAAAAATCATCCTACTGTAGGTTCAGTACCAAATGGTGCAACGGTTGAAATCAGCGTTACCTCACAGGTTGTTGACGAAAATCATAAACTTACCTTCGTGTTGGCCGAGCCCGATTACACCACGGCGAGTCGTATCGCAAAAGTAGTTAATCAAAAATTTGGATTGGATATCGCACAGGCTGGCGATGCCTCTGGTGTGCAGATCAAGGTGAGTAATGAACAAGAACTGCAATTGGTTGATTTTATCGCTGATCTTGAAAACCTCGTGGTTGAACCAGATCGTCGAGCAAAAGTTGTGATTAACGAGCGTACCGGTGTGGTCGTTGCGGGCGGTGATGTGCAAATTTCTAAGGTGGTTATTTCACACGGAGACTTGAAAATTTCTGTAGCGAATCACCAGTCTGTTTCACAACCATTTGTTATTGGGCAGGGTGCTAGTCGTGTACAAACTGCCTTTGTCACCAATACCAAATTAGACGTTGATGAAAAAAGCGGTAACGGTGTCGCGACTGGTTCTAGTACGGTTTCTGATCTCGTACAGTCTCTGGCGAAATTGAAAATGAGTACACGAGATGTGGTTTCAATATTGAGAGCCATGAAAGCAGCTGGTGCTTTGCATGCCGAGTTAATTGTGCAGTAAAAATCCTGTGGTAAACAGGAGTCTGAAAGCAGGAGCTTAATTAAAATGACAACAACACAAACAAGTATCGAGGGTATTACGAGTACCAAGTTAAGTTTGGCTTTGGATGCTGCGACCTTACGACAGCAGTTGATTGCGAACAATATCGCGAATGTGAACACAGAGGGTTACACACCCATGCGTGTGAGTTTCGCTTCACAGATCGAACAAATGGAAATGGCTTCAAAAGGGTACTCCTCTGGTGTCGGTCAGGATGCTATACCACCATTGCGTTTAGAGGCTGTGACCGATGCACAGGGCATGCCAGCTAAAGTTGAACTGGATGAAGAGGTTGCTGCAATGGCGCACAATTCAATTCAGTATCAAGCGCTGGTACGTGGCCTGATGCGCCATTATTCAATAATGAACACCGCT
The DNA here is from genome assembly GCF_014284175.1 of Affinundibacterium flavidum. Classification (GTDB taxonomy): domain Bacteria; phylum Pseudomonadota; class Gammaproteobacteria; order Burkholderiales; family Burkholderiaceae_D; genus Undibacterium; species Undibacterium flavidum. The sequence goes on along the minus strand of NZ_JACOGA010000015.1, from coordinate 53,276 downwards.
GTAACCGATGGTAAAAAATAGAAATAAAAAATAGAGATAAAAAATAAGGGAAAAAGAATATGGATTATCGACAAAGTTTTTCTGTCAGCGCCGTAGGTATGTCTATCGAGCGTGCGCGTGTAGACGTTGCAGCCTTGAATTTGGCGAATGCTAATACAGCGCAAAGCGCCGACGGCAATGGCTTTCGTCCCATGCGTGTAGTGGCACGCAGTCTGATGGCACCAACCGCATTTTCTACTTTGATGAACGAAAGCCTAGCAACCGGGCAGGGTGTTAACGCAGCTCCTCAGTTTAGTATGGAACCGATAAATGCTAGCCCTCGGTTGGTTTATGAACCGGGTCATCCTATGGCGAATGAAAAAGGATTTGTTGCTTACCCTGGTGTTGATACTGCGACAGAGACCGTCACTATGATGAGTGCCATGCGTGCTTATGAAGCAAATGTGGCGGCATTGAATACATCTAAAACCATGGCATTAAAAGCCTTAGATATCGGTGGAGGAAACTGATGGAAATATCAGCGATTGCCGCCATTCAAGGCGCCGAATTTCTTCCTGCGACATCCGCGCTGCCTTCAGTTGCCGCGGCTTCAAGTTCAGGTTTCTCAGATATGGTGAGTCAAGGAATAGCACAGGTAAATGAACAGCTATTGATCTCTCAAGCAGATCTGCAGACGCTTGCGACTGGAGATGTTCAAAATTTACACCAGGTGATGATGCGTCTGGAAGAGAGTCGATTGTCTTTCCAATTGATGGTTCAGGTAAGAAATCGATTATTAGAGTCTTACCAAGAGGTGATGAAGATGCAAATTTGACGCTTGCTTCGTGTAGATTGTTTTGAGATAGCAAGAGTTGATTCGGTAGTCAAAATACTTAAAATATTGTGGTTGGAGTGTTTGTGGATAGAACGTTTTGGAATAATTTGAGCCTTGCCAGCAAGTGGGGATTGGCCATTGGAGTTGCCTTGATTCTCGGTGTGACAGTGACTGTTGCAGCACTTCTATTAAAAGTAGATTATCAAATCTTGTTTGCAGATCTAAAACCTCAAGATAGTGCTGTCATGGTTGCGGAGTTAGATCGTTTGAAGATTCCCTATCGTCTCGACGATGGCGGCAATACCATTTTGGTGGAGAAAGAAGCAGTCCATGCGACTCGCTTAAAATTGTTGGGTAAAGACCTTCCCTTGCATGGTGCGATTGGGTTTGAGTTGTTTAACAACAGTGACTTTGGTATGACGGAGTTTGCGCAGAAGATTAATTATCAGCGTGCGCTACAAGGTGAGATTACCCGGACCATTATGTCTCTCGACGAAATTAAAGATGTTCGCGTACATCTGGCTATGCCTGAAGAAGGACTGTTTAAACGTGCTAGCAGCAAAGCCAAAGCAGCGATTAATATCGCTTTGAAGCCAGGTAAGAAGCTGCGAGCAGAACAGGTCAATGGCATACAACGTTTAGTCGCAGCCTCGGTTCCCGGCATCTTGGCGCAGGACGTTACCATCGTAGATCAACAGGGCATTGCACTAACCCGCACAGGAACGCAAGAATTTGAGGTGTCGAGTGCTAGTCTTGATCTAAAGCGCGATACAGAGAGCCTGCTCAACAAGAAAGCGAATGGAGTTTTAGAACAAATGTTTGGAAGTGGACAGGCATTGGCAAGCGTAGATGTTGTTCTCGATATGGATCAAATTAAGACGACGACAGAAGATGTTTTGGCAGCGCCGCCGCTATCGGGACAAGCATCGACCGGTGTGATTGTCAAAGAGCGAGAAATGAGCCGAGACAATGCAGCACCGCTTGACGCAATAAGTTCGAGCCAGGGCGTTAAACAAAGTAGCGTGAATCGTGAAGTTGACTATCAAGTAGGGAGACGTGTTGAACAGGTCATTAGTCAGCCAGGGGCAATTCGAAAAATTAGTGTAGTTGCTGTTATTCAAAAACACCTCGATGCAGAGCAGTCAGAAAAATTACGTAGCTTAGTCGCTACTGCTGTCGGTGCATCAGTAGAGCGTGGTGATAGTATTGTCGTTCAACATATTTTTTCACCAAGAGATGGTGGTCTCGAAGCGAATCTATCGAATCTGTCCAGTGAACCTGGAAATGTCGGTGCAACGAAGGAATTAGGCCATGAGAGTATTCGTGAAAATGGCGGTGAACGTAAAAGCGCAGTGATGACAAATCCTGCTTTCCAGTTGCTCATTCTGCTGGTCGTGATTGCTATTGTGATGCTTGCTGTGCTCTTATTTTTGAATGCACGTACGAACTCCAATGCGCATAGCGCTCGTCTATCTGACAAAGAAAAAGAGGCTGCCCTAAAACAAATTCGCGTATGGCTAAATAAAGACTCGGCTTTGGAATCAGTGCCCGATTTGGCAACGCGACATACGCAGGATTGAATGGGGTTAATTTATGCATATTCGTGAGGATAAATTGCAGCATTTAGCCTTAATGCTGCACAGCCTGCATCCTGAAGATCGCGATTGGTTGATGGGTGAGTTGGTTCAAGAGCAGGTTGAGCTCCTGATGCCTTTGTTAGCAGAGTTAAGCTCACTTGGTATTCCGCGTGATCGTCAAATTATTGATTCATTCTTGGCGAGAGAAAAGCATGCGGTTAGTGAGGTTATTGCTGACAGAAGTCGCGAAAGTATTTTGGATAAAATTGATCGCGTTTCGGCAAACAGGATTTACGCAGTGTTATGTGATGAGACACCTGAATTAATTGCTAGCGTATTGAATATTCATGATTGGAGTTGGTATAGCGCGTTGATGAAGTTATTTGATGTGCGTAAGGCGCGCTTAATTCAAATAAGTATTGAGAAATTTAAGGAGAAGTTTGGATCGAGTTTGGATTCACAATCCAAGCCAGAATTGTTGAATCAGAGTTTATGCTTGCATTTGTTTGAAGAACTTCAAAAACAAGAATGCAACAATGATTCTTTACAGTTGGTAGATGCATTCGGAAGTCATGCGAGGAATATCAGCAATGATGAGAATAAGACGTCCAAGCGAAGTATTTCGGGGCGTTTGAAAGCAGTTCTACAGCGATCAAGTTCTGTATATTGAGAAATTTTTTAAAGGTGGGACTTACGCAAAACAGACGCTAGCGTCGTTGCAGTCGCCTCGTCGTACAATTGTACTGTCTTCGGCGACGCGCCTAGCTAGAGCAATTTTGCGTAAGTCCTAAAAGTAATTTATGCGTGAAGATTTTGTTACTCACTACCAAGCTGCTATAGATCGTGCGGTGTTGATACGACGCGTTGGCAAGGTTAGCCAATTTAGCGGTCTCTCGATTGAAGTCGAGGGATTGAGCGCGTCTGTTGGTGAATTGTGCAAAATTTATCCTCGCCAAGTGAATGCTATTTCTCTATCAGACAGAGACTTTATTGTGGCGGAGGTTGTCGGGATTGGTCGTGACTCTTTGATTTTGATGCCCTATGGGGTGGTAGATGGTATTGCCGCGGGTTGTGAGGTGGTGGCTGAGGATCAATTTGGCAAAATCGATGTTGGTGATGCGCTGTTGGGTAGGGTGATCAATTGTTTTGGTGAAGCGCTCGATTCCAAAGGTGAAGTTCGTACTACCCAGACTCGTCGATTGCGGGTCGCGGCGGTGAATCCTATGCAAAGACCTCGGATTGAGCATGTCCTCGAAACGGGTGTGCGTGCAATTGATACGCTATTGACCATAGGTAAAGGCCAACGAGTAGGAATTTTTTCAGGAAGTGGTGTTGGCAAGAGTACTTTGCTGGGAATGATTGCGAAGCATGTCAAGGCGGACGTGAATGTTATTGCATTGATCGGAGAGCGAGGACGTGAAGTTCGCGAATTTATTGATAAGCAGCTTGGTGAAGACGGATTGAAGCGATCCGTAGTGGTGGTGGCAACGAGCGATCAACCCGCATTGGCACGTATTCGTGCAGCGTATGCGGCATTGAGTATTGCTGAGTACTTTAGAGATCAGGGTAAGCAGGTGTTGTTAACAATGGACTCGATTACACGGTTTGCTATGGCCAAACGAGAAGTTGGCCTTTCAGCCGGTGAGCCTCCAACTGCGCGTGGTTATACACCCTCAGTTTTTGCAGAGCTTCCAGAATTATGTGAGAGATGTGGTACGAGTGATTCTGGTGGTGCGATTTCAGCACTGATGACGGTATTAGTTGAAGGGGATGATTTCAATGAGCCAATTTCAGATGCACTGAGGTCGATTCTTGATGGTCATATTGTATTGTCCAGGCAAATTGCGCATAAAGGACAGTATCCAGCGATTGATATCTTGAAAAGTATAAGTCGTGTCATGTCCGATTTGGTTACTCCAGATGCACGAAAATTGGCTGTAGATATGGTGAAGTATTTGGCGCTGCTTGAGCGTAATAGTCAGATGGTGGATATCGGTGCATATGAATCTGGTTCCAATCCTGCATTGGATGCGGTGCTGGTTATTGAATCCCAATTGATGAACTGGCTACGTCAAAGCGAAGGTGGTGAAGCAAGAGAAACTGGAATCCGGGCATTAAGAGATATCCTTTCTCAAATTCCATCTACGGCCTTATCTACCGCTTTAGCGAGGGAAGCGAAATGAGTCAAGGAAAAGATTTACGTGGTTTCGTTTATCAATTAGCACCGGTGCTGAAAGTTGCAGAATGGGAGTTAAGTCGCCGACAGCAAAGACTGGCACTCCTACAAGCGGAACTTACTCAATGTGAATACGTACTGCGTGCCCTGAAACAGGCATATGTGTTGGAAGCCAATAATGCAAAAAATGTTTGGAATACGCAATTAGATGTAGCAAATCACGGTCATGCGTTGCAATACCTTCAGGAAAAAAAAATGCAAATTCAGTTTAAGACGGAAGAGTTGTTGAGGCTACAAGCTTCAGTGATAGATGCGCGTGCGGCATGCGTCGACCAACAGATGAAGCTTGAGTTGATCGAATCGCATCGCGAGAATGCGATTGCAGATTTTGGATTAGAGCAAAGTAAATTATTGAGTTCTGAAGCAGATCGAGATTGGAGTGCGCGTAGTCTTTGGCGTAAAAAAGCAAAAGTGCAGAGGGCCTGATTATGTCAATTAATATTAATCAAATATTCGATCTGACTCCAGCGAAACAAAAAACTGATATCGATCCAGATGGGGGGGCGATAGGCAGCAGACGCGACGCTTGGCGTCGTGCGATGGAGAGAGAGCAAGCGAACTCCTGGTTACAACATGGTCTGATTGCACGCGACCATTTTGTGGGATCAGATGCTGCTCAACAGAATCCGACATTCAGAGATGAACTGCATCGCGACAATACCGCAATAAAAAAAATGGCGAGATTGGGACTGTTCATCGAAAACTCTGAAGCTAAGAAAGATCTGGGTTTCGATCAATATGGCATTAGCCATATTGAAAAAGAACATCACGAGGATGAACAATCAGGAGTGGCGCAAGATAAGCCAAATTTGATAGTGCCTCACCAGATTGTCGCGCGGGTTGATAATTTGGATACTGATCAATACGGCATTCGCCATATTGAAAAACAGTCTCACGAGGACGAGCAATCAAAAGTGGCACAGGAGAACCTATCTTTGATGGTACCTAGCCAGCATGTAATTCGGGTTGATAAACAGTTTGAGAGTAAAGAGGAAGATCAAGCATTATCGACTAAGCTTGAAATGAATAGCCCACCAATCGCTGCGCGTGAGCAATCATCGGGCGTAAGTACACCTGTACAAACGCAAATTGGATTGGTGAAAGATGACGCACCAGTTGCTCCATTGTCGTTCGTCGATGAGCGTGTGCATCAGCCTGCCATCAGCAGTAAGACAGATCGTCAGCCTGAGAGTGAACAATTGCAAAAAGACCCAGTTCAAATCAAGGGAAAGTTTAAGGACGACGTAATAAAATTAAGTACCTCCAATGAAGCCCCAGATGTTAAGAAGGAACTGCCTCCTAAACTGCCTCCTAATCAATACGGTATTAGCCATATTGAAAACGGGTATCGTGAGAGTGAGCAATCAAGAACAACTCAAAATAGCCCATCTAGCTCATCCTTAAATGTGTCTCGTCAGCATGTAAATCAGATTGAGAGTCAAAAAGTAACTCAGGTTGATCAAGAGTTGGAGAGCAACGATTCGGTAACGGTATTGTCGCCTAAGCCCGAAGTGAATCACCCGCCAGTGGCTGTACGTGAGCAATCACCCGTTGGAAGTGCCCCGGCACCAGCGCAAACTGGATTGGCACAAGTTGAATCGCCTGTAATTCCCTTATCGTTCGGCAATGAAGAAGTTCATCAGACAGCCATGAGTGCTAAGCCAGATCGTCAACTTGAGAATGAGCAATTGCAAAAAGGCCTTGTTGAAGTCATGGCAAAGCTTGGAATTGACGCAATAAGAGAAAAAGCAAGCGCTTCACTTAGTCCTATAGAAACCAGATTCGCAACTAGGTCAATGGCACAATCGTCGCCTACTGTGCTCAATATGAATGACAGTTCTCGTAAAGAAGTTGCGCCGGATTTTGCATTTGACCAAGTGGATCGATTGCAGCGCAGAACGCTGGAAAAGGGACAATCTATTGAAAGAGAAACCTTACGTTTTCACACAGAGTTGTCTGAAAATGGATTAAAAATTTGGTTGGGTGTGGATGTACAAGCTCAAGTTGATCTTGCCGTTTTATCGCACACACTTCGTTTGTGGCTCACTCAGCAAGGAGTTCATTTGTATGCTTTGGTGTGTAATGGACGATCAATTTTGCAGCGCAGGGAAACAACATCGTTTGAACAAGGCGATGCGAATGATAAGCAGGATGTAAGCACTTCTCTAGTAACTGAAGGACGCAAAGTAATAATGCAGAGTGGTGTCAATGTAAACTCAAAAAGGATGGGATTATGACGATAGGATCAGTTAGTGGTGCAAGCTCCGCAAATAATTTGCAAGGGAATAGTTTGGGGATTCAAGATTTAATCAAGGTGCTGACGACGCAATTGAATTACCAAGACCCGATGAAGCCAGTTGATAATCAACAGTTCATGGCGCAGATGGCGCAGTTCACTGCTTTGCAACAGACACAAGAACTTAATTCGAAAGTTTCACAATTGATCGTGAATCAATCTGCATTACAGTCCGTGGGATTAATTGGTCGCAATGTCGATATTAGTTATGGCAGTGCGACGATCGCCGGTAAGGTAGTTTCTTTGTCTCTGAGTGGCGATTCGCCAACGATGAGCATCCTTACTACATCAGGTTCGACGTTGGACAATATTGGTCTGAATCAAATCACCAATGTTCGATAAAACTCATTTAGGACTTATGCAAAACTGCCCCAGCGTTGCTGTCGCCAATCTTGCTGAGATAATTTCGCGTAAGTCCAATAATTCAACAATATTTTAATTTTTTTCTAGGATAAATCATGCTTGATTCAATTTATATTGCGATGAGTGGTTTGCAGGGATACTCTAAGGGCTTACGCGTTATCGCTAACAATACTGCCAATATTAATACGCCGGGTTTCAAGAGCTCAAGTTTGCAGTTTGGGGATCTGTTCTATTCAAATAATGGAGCTCCTAATAATAATTTTGGCCAAGTTGGGCATGGCCTAAGCTACGGCAGTACTGCACTCAACTTTAAACAAGGTGAGTTACGTCAAACAGGAAATTCGCTTGACCTTGCAGTTGATGGGCAAGGGCTATTTACCTTGAAAGATGCTGAAGGGAAGTTGCATTACACCCGTGCAGGTCAATTTGAGTTCAACTCTGATGGCATCTTAGTTAATCGTTCTGATGGTTTCAAAGTGATGGGGCAAGATAGTGACGGTAACATGACGGAAATTTCCTTGTCTGGAAAACGTACCAGTGAGGGGAAACAAACATCAGAAATAAAATTCTCTGGTAGCCTGCTTACCACCAACACAACTCAAAATGTGACAGGTGTAAAAGTGATGGACAAGGCAGGTGGAGAACATACGCTCGGTATTAAGTTTACTAATACCAATGCAACGACTGCGGGTAGTTGGGCGGTTGAAGTATCGGAAGGAACGACAGTGATTGGTACTGGCCAAATTATTTTTTCCAATGGTCAGATTGTTCCTGCGAATTCCAAAGTTCAAATGAACTATACGCCAGCAGGTTTGACGGCAATGCCACTAAGCTTTGATTTTAGTGCAAATGTCACGGCAACCGCTTCGAGCTCCCTTTCGTTATTGGCATTTGCATCGCAAAATGGATATGGCCCCGGCGCTTTGGCTGGTGCCAGTTTTGATGCACTTGGTACACTTTCACTCAGTTATTCGAACGGGCAAACGGTACAAGGCAGCCGCTTAAGTTTAGCGCAGTTCGAAAGTTTAGATTCTGTTGCAGCACGTGGGAACAATGAATTTGATGCCGTTAATCCTGCTGATTGGCATACGGGTGTGGCGGGTAAGAGTAACTTTGGAAGTGTTAAATCTGGAATGGTAGAAATTTCTAATGTTGATTTGTCTCAAGAGTTCAGCGATCTCATTATCATGCAACGTGGATATCAAGGATCATCACAAATTATTTCAACAGCGAATGAAATGCTGCAGGAACTTTTCTCGATGAAAGGTAAGTAAACAGTGCTTGCTTATTCTAGTAATCTTTACGCGAAGAGCACCGCGGAACCTAAAGTTAAAGTTTCAGAGCTTGTTTGGCCGGACAGCCAGCAGCTTGCAAAGATTAAAGTGCTATTTCAAAACTTCGCTTCGAGTTGGTGTGCGCAATGGATTAGTGTCGGGCAATCTTCACCACTCATCGAGGTGAGCCTGGCACACGAATCTATCCCCCAATTTGACGCGCTTTGGCATCGATTTGGTGTGGAAGATGAAGGTTTCTGGATTAGTGATTTTTCTAAACTGAGATCAACTTTGAGTAAGCAACTGTTTGGTGTGGAGCATAAATATTCTTCCAACGCTGGCGGATTTTCTTTGCAGTCACGAGTTGCAGATGATGCTTATTCACATTTTCTAACATCCCTTGTGAGTTCCATATTAGTTGACCAAGGTAATGCTGTGATTTTAGAGCATGATGAACAGATTCCATATACGCAAAGGACTCCTTGGAGTGGCTGTATCCATGTATCGATTCAATTTTTGGAGCGAACAATAGATCTACTCATCGCTTGGACTACGCTGCGATCGGGTCTGTTTGGAAATGATCCAGATTTCGTGGGAAATCAATCTGTCCGAAAATCGAATCAGCAATTATCAAAGCTAAGTGCAGCGCTCAAGAACGAAATAGTAAGCCTAAGCGTGGAAATGGCAGAAGTTGAATTGGATTTAGTTAACATCAAAAATCTTTGCATTGGTGATGTGGTTCGATTGGGACATCAGTTAGATGAACCGCTGAACTTGAGAACAAATGTAGGCGAAGGAGTGTGTTCTGCCTTTCTGGGCAAGCATGGCGAACACAAAGCAATTGAGTTATTAAGATAGAGTTTACGCAAAACAGACGTTGGTGTCGTTGTATACGACTTGCCCGTGCCTTCGCAGGGACAGGCCGAGCAACCGTACTGTCTGTGGTGCCACCCTTGCAAGACTAAGTTGTTATGCGAACAGGCAACATGTAGCCTGAATTCCTCGCTACACCCAAGCCAGCGCAATTTTGTATAAGTCCTATAAGACATTTCTAGAAACGAAAAATATGACAGCGAACCAAGAAAATACTTTATCAAATACTGAACGAGATCAGCTTACGTCAGGCAATAAAGCAGAACCCTCTGTCGATATCCTTGATTTAAGCGATATGCAAGCGACGCAAGCCTCGGATATTCAGAATACTCTACCGGTGCTCAATAGCATTAACCCATTAAGCCTGGTTAAAACAAAACTGAGGGTGGTGGTTGGCGAACTGGAAATTTCCATCGGTGAACTGATGAGCGCGAAAGAGCACCAAGTTTTTCCATTGAGTACAAAATTAGATCAACCTGTTGACTTGGTTCTTGAGGGGCATACGATAGCGCGCGGGCAATTGGTCGCTATCGATGGCCATTTTGCGATTCGAATCTCCGAATTACCTATCCCGTTACAAGTTTGATCTGGTATCTATGCTATTTAATGTTCGATATCATGTTCGATATTATGTTCGATATAAACTTCGTAGTAGGCTAACACTATGGCTAGCGTTGGCATTCATTTACGCATTATTATCTACGACATTTGCCAACGCTTCGGTAGACAAAGTGACTGCCGCAAGCCCAATGACGGATGCCAGGCGGGACGCATCAGTTCCATCGAAAGCGGTGCAAGCACGTAGTGAGATACCTTTCAAAAAGGATGGAGGTGCTGCGTCCGAAAGCTTTGCCAATGTTGCGGTAAGTTTTGGATTTGTACTGCTCGTCCTCGCAGCCTTCATTTTTTATTTTAACCTACAGAAGCGTCGCTCAAATGGACAGGGGCTCTGGGGCCGAAATACGATAGCGAATGTAGATGAGAAAAAATTTTTTGTAAAAAAGCGTATCGCACTTACTTCAAAGAATACGCTTCATTTAGTGGAGTGGAATGGCGCTGAATATATGATTGCCTGTACCGATCAAGCGACAACCTTGATTGCAAGGAGCGAGATCAATGGTCGTCATGACCACGATACTCAGGTAGATGGGGCGGTGCAATGAGATTAAAAGTCTTCATCCGTAAATGTTGCCTGATCATTTTGAGTGTTTTTTTCTGTAGTGGATTGGTGTTTGCTCAAGATCTACGAGGGGATGGTTCTTTCGAAGTAGAAAAGAACGAAAGCAGTTATGCCACGCGAGCAATAGGGAATGAGCAGATGAGTGTGGCGAGTTTGAAACCTGTTCTAAGTTCGAAGCCGGTTCCATCCACAACGCACCAAGTATCGAGTACCAGTAAGCAAAAAGCAGGCAGCGGCTTAACGGATACAAGTCAAGCCGTAAAAGTGGTGCTCGCGTTGACAGTGCTTGCTCTGCTTCCTTCACTCTTGATTTGCCTCACCTCGTTCTTGCGAATTGTCATTGTTCTGTCGATGCTACGTCATGCAATAGGAATGCAGGAGACGCCGCCGAATTCCGCTTTGATAGGCATTGCGCTCTTCCTAACGATGTTCGTCATGTCAGCGCCATTGCAGACTGTAAATCAAGATGCTTTTCAGCCATATATGGAGGGAAGTATTAGTGCTGAAATCGCTTACGAGCGTGCTGCGTTGCCCATTCGAGAATTTATGGTGAGGCAGACCAGAGAGCAAGATTTGGCATTAATGGTGGAGTTGTCTAAGGCTCCTCAACCTAGTCGGATGGAAGATATTAGCAACGTACAATTGATACCGGCCTTTATGCTCTCTGAATTGCGCGCAGCGTTTCAAATTGGCTTTGTTATTTTCTTACCTTTTCTGTTGATTGACCTCATCGTTTCTAGCGTATTAATGGCACTAGGTATGATGATGATGCCTCCCGTTTCAATTGCTCTACCACTTAAAATTTTGATGTTTATATTGGTTGATGGTTGGAATTTGATTTTGCGTGCGCTGGTTGGTTCTTTCCATTAATAGCAGATTTATTTGCTCAGCTAGAGAATTAGACTTTGAAGAACACTCAGTTGATTTCAAAAGATAGAGAGCTCGAGTTATGGATGCTTTTTTTCGAGTCGAGAGAAAGCAAATTTCGTATTCAACTAGTTGATCATTATTTGGCATATGCCAAGACCGTTGCTGCAGTACTCTATGCTCGCCGTCAGGGAAATGAGGTTGAGTTTGAGGACTATCATCAACTAGCTCGGGTCGGCTTATTGGAAGCGATCGATCGGTTTGATCCAACACGCGGTTTGCAATTTAATACGTTTGCTGAGCAGCGAATACGTGGAGCCATTTTGAATGGTCTCGAAAATCAAACCGAGAAACAACGTCAACTATCGACAATAAAACGATTGCAAGCGGATCGCTTGGCTGCGAGTAGTGCTGTCGTTAGTGACAGTATTAACGCACATGCAAAAGACAAGATTTTTAGTGTGTTAGCTGAAGTGGGAATTGGACTTGCTATTTCATGGATGCTTGCCGACACTGGAATTGCTGAGACAGCAGAAGATAGTGCCGTCGAATTTCCCTTTTATAAAAGTCTCGAAGTAAAACAGTTAAGAGATCTCTTATTGCAACAATTGTCGCTGTTATCCAACTCCGAACAACGGGTTATTCGTTATCACTACTTGCAAGGAATTACGATGGAAGAAATCGCCGAGATTTTTTCTTTAACGAAGGGCAGAATCTCACAAATTCATAAATCTGCTTTGAAGAACTTACGGCAGAACCTAAAAGCGCATTCGTTTGGTGATCTTATTTGCTAAGAGTTTTTATCACCACGTTCAGAATAGGACTTACGCAAAATCGCCCCAACGTCGTCGTAAACTGTACCGCCTGTGGCAGCACGCCTAGCTGGGCCGACTGTGCGTAAGTACTAAGAGGATGATCCTGTATTTTACTATTGACTAGCTAAAAGTTGATCAATACATTCTTCGATGAGTGAGCGTAATGTGGAATCCGAATACATGGTATTTTGAATGTCTTCAATCATTTGGTAGAAGAGTGGATCACTCAATACATCCAAACCAATTTCTGCGGCGATAGTGTTTTCTAGAAAAATACGAAATGCTTTTTGACGTCGATCCGGGCTTTGTCGGGAGATCAATTTCACTTTCTGGACAATAAGTCCAGCGACATCAAGTGTGTCTGAATTGCTGTGCGTTTTCTTATCTTTATTCTGAGCTGCTTGCCTGGGGAATTCTTTCGCAAGAACTGCAACTTGACTCCGCATGATTGCCGCGAGATTGGTTATTTTGGACATTGCCTGCCTTTTTACAATGACGTGAGGATAAAGTCGAACGATATCGATAGCGTCTGATTACTGGGTTGTCGTATTTAGACATTTTAGCTTTTTAATTATAGTCGTACTTGGTTTATGCTGAAATTTGCGATTGATATGACCATTAGCTTTGTTTGCGGTAGCGTCGACTCGTTTTCCCCCTTTTTTTGAAGTTCAAATTTTTTAAGCGTTCCGGGAGAGAGTTCTGAATTATGATTGTGCTATATGCAAACTTTCTAATTCCTTTAGACTTCAAAATCTGCTGCACTAAAATCGGTAAATTGCGTTATAATGGCGCCAATTGAGGTATGGAAGTCTTGGATTTCTTGTTTTTTGAGGCGCGTCAAGGCTAGTTCATAACCCAAAATTTGTAGGTTAAAATCTTGCTTGCGCAACCAGTTTTTAAGAATAAAGCCACGTTTCATCGTGGCTTTTTCGTTAGGCTGATAATTTTTTTGATTGGTTTGCGCTTGGAATGTGTTTAAAACGTGTTTCTAGACTACAATCTGGCATCTACTAAATTGATCGACTGTTTTGACTGACTTTTTGATGACTCGCGAATTGGCGATTCGTGCACAAGTTGGCTGCAGACTGATCCACCAGGCGCACATTGATGATTCGTGCTGCGCAATGTCCTACAAGACTAGACTGGTTGGGATAATAATTATCCCGAGTGCTTCACTGAATACTTCTTAAGATCAACACAACCTGTTAGCTAAAGAGTTTGCATGAATACTGCAGATGCCAAGCGTGTACTCGAAACCGCATTGTTATGCGCACATGAGCCGCTGACCATTAATACAATGAAAAAATTGTTTGTCGATAGTAGCGATCAAGAGGATTTGGTCGGTGCTGATACGATTAAATTAATGTTGGAAGAAGTGCGCCAAGATTGGTCGGACAAAGGAATTATGTTGGTGTCTTTATCGACGGGTTGGCGTTTTCAAAGTCGCCCTGAGATGCGTGCTTTCATCGATCGCTTAAATCCTGAAAAGCCGCCTAAGTATTCACGTGCGACGCTGGAGACTTTGGCGATCATAGCGTATCGTCAGCCAGTGACGCGTGGTGATATTGAAGAAATACGTGGTGTTGCGGTGGCTTCGCAGATGGTAAAGACCTTAGAGGATCGTGGTTGGATAGAGACCATCGGTCATCGTGAAGTCCCGGGCCGGCCGGCTTTGTTTGCGACCACCAAGCAATTCTTAAGTGACTTGGGTTTGGCATCGCTAGATCAATTGCCGCCTTTGCAGCAAATAGGTCAGGAGGAGGCGGAGGATGCACTCCCTTCTAAAGATGATTCTCCAGAATTGAATATGTTCGACGGAATTGAGGCTTTGGTTGAAGTAGCTGATGCGCCCGTGGTGAATGTTGAGGATGTTGGCGATGAGTCTCATTCTAATGTTGATGTCAATGCTGAGCTTGCGGCAGATGTTTCTGAGGGTGGAGCTCCAGAAGCTGAGATTGAAAATAATACGATTGAATTAGATAAAGACGAAATTGAAGTAAATGAGCAAATAAGCGCACAAATAAGTGCGCAAGAAGAATTGAGTAATGTTGCAGTGGAAGACCTCGCAGCAGATGCTCTTGAAAATGAAGCAGCCAGTGATGTGATCTTGGATGATGTTGCAATGATGGCTGATACGAATATAGATGAAGTAGTGGAAGCGGATGCCGAAGCTCTAACACCTTTCAAACCAGAATCAGATAATGAACGCAAATAATCCAGACGATACTTCCAGCCAGCAAAATCCTGGTGCTGAAACCGATGCACCGCGTCCGCGTGCAAAGCGTGTTGCACGTCCAAAAGTTGTTAAAGTGGATGATGCCACTGTTACTGCAAGCGATGATGCCGTTGCTGCAAAAGCGCCGCGAGCACCGCGCAAGCCGAGATTAAAGCCGGAAACTGTTAATGTGGAGGCGGTTGCTCAAGCGCCGGTTTTCGCAGAGCAGACAACACCTGTTGCCAGAGCGCCGCGTCAAGAGCGTCCGCCACGTCAAGCACGCGCACCGCGTCAAGTTGAAGTGCGAGACGTTAATGTGGCAAGTGTTGAGCAGCAATCTTCGCCACAGTTGGATTCGACAAATCAAGCAAGTGCTGGCGATAATAATGAGCGCCCACGTCGTCCGCAGGGTGATAGAAATAATTCCCGCAATGCGCGTCCTCGTGATGGTCAAGCGCGCGATGGTCAGCAACGTGATGGTCAATCACGCAATCGCCAACAAGCAAAACCTGGGCAAGGTTCACAAAATCGTACTGGCGATCAACGCAATCAAAATAATCAACGTCGTTCAGGTCAGCAAAATAATCGTGGTGCAGTACTCGATGCTGATGATGTATTTTCATTCGTTACTTCCGATGCGTATGATGCGGCAGATGACGTTCATCACTCACGTAACGATAAAAATAAAAAACCACGTCGTGATTTAACTGCTGACGATGATGCACCCAAATTGCATAAAGTCTTGGCTGAAGCAGGTTTGGGTTCGCGTCGTGATATGGAAGAATTAATCATCGCTGGTCGTGTATCTGTAAACGGTGAGCCAGCGCATATTGGTCAACGTATTCTGCCGCAAGATCAAGTGCGAATTAACGGTAAGTTAATTCAACGTAAGGTCAGTAAAAAACCGCCGCGCGTGTTGATTTATCATAAGCCTGCCGGTGAAATCGTCAGTACGAGTGATCCAGAAGGTCGTGCCTCGGTGTTTGATAGTTTGCCGCAAATGAAGGTTGGTAAATGGTTGGCCGTGGGTCGTCTCGATTACAACACAGAGGGCTTATTGTTGTTCACAACTTCCGGCGATCTCGCAAACCGTTTGATGCATCCACGTTATGGCATTGAGCGTGAATACGCAGTGCGTACTTTGGGTGATCTGGAAGAAGGCATGCGTCAAAAGCTCCTGGCTGGTGTTGAGCTGGAAGATGGTATGGCGCAATTCTCCAAGATTTCAGATGGTGGTGGTGAAGGCGTGAACAAATGGTATCGCGTCATCATTGGTGAAGGTCGTAATCGTGAAGTGCGTCGTATGTTTGAAGCTGTCGGTTTGACAGTGTCGCGTTTGATTCGTACTCGCTATGGTGTAATGACTTTGCCTTCGGGCTTAAAGCGTGGTCGTTGGGATGAGTTGGGCGAGGATGCTGTGCGTAGCCTGCTTAAAGTCAGTGGTTTGGAAAAAACGGCTGGTGAAAAATCTGAAAAACCTATGGGTAAGCCAAATGGTAATCGCGTGCAAAGCGGTAAAGTGCCGCGCAATGTGAATCCATTTGATGCGCCTGTGCAGAGAAGTTTTGAGCCTACCGTGCGTGGTGGTTTTGCGAATCCTCAAAACGGTCGTCCGGCGCGTAGTGCTGGAGCGGGAGTGGGTGGCTATGCTGGCGCACAGGGCGGCAAACCTGCTAAGCCAAATGCAAATGGTGGTAAAAACGCTGGTAAGCCGCGTAGTCGTCAGCCAGATCCTTTGCAAACTGCCTTAGGTTATCCTAGTCGTGATCAAAATCGCCGCGGTCCAACAGAGCGGGGCAGTGGCCCAGCGATTGGTCAGGCGATTGCGGCACGTCGTCGTCGCGGTACGTAAAATTAAATGCCCGGAAGTCGTTGAAAGATGTTGCTCAGGCCATGTTTTTCACCGACTTCTCATTGCGATTGAGTAATTAATCGTTTATAATCTTGTAGTTAGCAGATTTTTCCTTGAGTTGATTTTTAGTTAATGAAGAAATTCATTCAAGGCGCTAAGAAGATGGGCTAGTGCCCATTTTTTTTTGGCGAATCGTTTTTTGAGCGTGGAATTAAGTTAATTGAAAATTGGCTTGATTTTCTGCAAGGGCGAGATCTGTGTTTATCGGAGAATTGTCTTGCAATTGTTGGAATTAATTGAAAAGACTGTCAATGGGACAGGCTACGATCTGGTCGATTTTGAACGAGCAGAGCGCGGTTTGTTTCGTGTGTATATCGATCTTTTGCCAGAGGATGTTGAGGAAAAAGGTCATATCACAGTAGAGGATTGTGCGAAAGTCAGTCATCAATTGTCACACGTATTGACTGTAGAAGAAGTAGCTTACGAACGCTTAGAGATTTCATCTCCAGGCTTGGATCGACCATTGAAGAAGATGGCTGATTTCGTCCGTTTTGTCGGCGAAAAAGCCAATGTAAAATTGCGATTGCCTATGCCAGGCATGGCTAATCGTAAGAGCTTCGAAGGTGTATTGCATGAGCCTGAAGGGGAAACTCTGAAGCTCGAATTTGAAACAAAAGATGGCGCGGCGATGCTTGAGTTTACGCTCGCTGATTTAGATAAGGCACGTTTAGTGCCGCAAGTGGATTTTAGGAGTCGCAAAGCATGAGTCGCGAAGTTTTATTATTGGTTGATGTGCTGGCGCGTGAAAAAAACGTTGATGAAGATATCGTTTTTGGCGCATTGGAACATGCTTTGGCAACGGCTACCAAAAAGCGTTATGAAGGTGAAGTCGATATTCGCGTAGAAATCGACCGCGATACGGGTGAATATCGTACATTCCGCCGTTGGCACGTTGTGGCTGACGAAGCTGGTTTGCAATTGCCAGATCAAGAAATTTTGCACTTCGAAGCAGTTGAACAATACGCTGATATCGAAGTCGATGAATACATCGAAGAGCCAGTTGAATCCGTTGAGCTGGGTCGTCGTTTTGCGCAAGATACTAAACAAATCGTATTGCAACGTATCCGCGATGCAGAGCGTGAACAAATTTTGGCTGAATTCTTAGAGCGTGGTGATTCCCTAGTCATGGGTACGATCAAACGCATGGAACGCGGCGAAGCGGTGGTCGAATCTGGTCGTATCGAGGCACGTTTGCCGCGCGATCAAATGATCCCGAAAGAAAACTTACGTGTTGGTGATCGCGTCCGTGCTTACATCTTGCGTATCGATCGCAATGCACGTGGTCCACAAGTGATCTTGTCCCGTACTGCGCCAGAATTCATCATGAAATTGTTTGAATTAGAAGTGCCAGAAATCGAACAAGGTTCTTTGGTCATCAAATCTGCAGCGCGTGATCCTGGCGTGCGCGCTAAGATCGCGGTTCATACAGATGATAAACGTATTGATCCTATCGGTACTTGCGTTGGTATGCGCGGTTCACGCGTACAAGCAGTGACGGGTGAACTCGGCGGCGAACGTGTTGATATCGTCTTGTGGTCTGAAGATCCAGCGCAATTCGTGATTGGTGCTTTGGCGCCAGCGAACGTTTCTTCCATCATGGTGGATGAAGAAAAACACGCAATGGATGTCGTCGTTGATGATGAGAATCTGGCGATTGCGATTGGCCGTAGCGGTCAAAACGTCCGTCTGGCGGCAGAATTGACTGGCTGGCAAATTAATATTATGACGGCAGAGCAATCTGCGGATAAGGCAGAGCAAGAATCTGCTGGCATCCGTGCTCTGTTCATGGAAAAACTCGACGTTGATCAAGAAGTTGCGGATATCTTGGTTGACGAAGGCTTCTCTAGCTTAGAAGAAATCGCTTACGTACCAATTAGCGAAATGCTGGAAATTGACGCCTTAGATGAAGATACAGTGAATGAATTGCGCAATCGCGCACGTGATGCACTTGTGACAGAAGCGATTGCTTCTGAAGAAGGTGTAGAGGGTGTGGAAGACGCATTGATTAATCTGGAAGGTATGAGCCGTGCAACAGCAGGTAAATTGGGCTTGGCTGGTATTAAGTCCCTCGCTGCTTTCGGTGGCTTAGCTTACGATGAATTTGGTGCGATTTTGGCTCTGTCTACAGAGCGTGCGCGTCAATTAATTGATAATGCATTTGAAGATGTGACTGATGATGAGATGAAACTCATCGACGCTAAATATGATGAACATGCTAAAGCCTTATTGGAAAAAGCATGGAAACTCGTTGAAGCAAAATAATCACGAGTTAACAATCAATATTGAAGTGTAGATTTAATTTAAATTTAAATCACAGCACAAAACAAGGAAAGAGGACTGAATGGCGAGTAATAATGTAGCTCAATTTGCCACCGAGCTGAAAATGTCAGCGGATTTACTGCTCACGCAATTGAATGCCGCAGGCGTTGCAAAAGCGTCTGCGTCCGATATCTTGTCCAAAGAAGATAAGGATAAGTTATTGGAACATTTACGCCGTTCGCACGGCGTGGCTCCTGATGCCGAAAAGAAAAAAATCACTTTGACTCGCAAGGAAACAACCGAGATCAAGCAAGCTGATGCGACTGGTAAAACACGTACCGTGCAGGTTGAAGTGCGAAAAAAACGCACCTTCGTCAAGCGCGATGAAAGTTCTCCTGAAGAGAATGTGAAATCCACTGCACCAGCAATTGACCCAGCTGAAATAGCACGTCGCGAAGCCGAAGCGCAGGCAGAAGCTGAATTGGCAGCGCGTCGTGAAGCAGAGCTGTTAGAGAAGCAAGAGCAACTGGCGAAACTTGAAGCAGAAAAAGAAGCCGAAGCAAAAGCGGCGCGTGAAGCGGAAGCTGCTGCGAAAGCGAAAGCAGATGCTGAAAAAGCGAAGCAAGCTGAAGAAAAGCGTAGTAAAGCGAGTAAGCCAGCGGCAGTAGCAGAAGCGCCTGTTGTAGACGAAGAAGCTAAACGTGTTGAGGCTGAAGAAGCGAAGAAAAAAGCTACAGCAGCAGCGGCAGAAGCTAAAGAAGCAGTGAAAGAAGCGGCTGCGCGTGCTGCAAATGCAGAAAACGCACGTAAGAAAGTTGCAGACGAAGTCGCACAAATTAAAGAGATGATGTTGGCAGCGCGTAAGCCTAAGCCAGTAGAAGCTCCAGCTCCAGTAGCGGCGGCTCCATCAAAAGTTGCCGAAGGCACTTTGCATAAACCAGCCGATAAAAAACCTGGTGAGAAAAAAGCGGGCGACAAGAAAGATACTAAGCCAGCAGCGGTCGCAGCACCAACCGACAAAAAAGCCATCAAATCTGCCAATGTATCTTCTACATGGCAAGAAGACGCGGCGAAAAAACGCGGCGGTGGTTTGAAAACACGTGGTGCAGTGCCAGTTGGTCGTGATGGTTGGAAAAGCGGCCCTAAAGGTCGTCGTAATAATCATCAAGACGATAGAGAAACTAATTTCCAGGTACCTGTCGAAGCAGTTATTAAAGACGTGTATGTACCAGAGACTTTAACAGTCGCTGAATTAGCACATAAGATGTCAGTCAAAGCATCTGAAGTGATTAAGCATTTGATGAAACTCGGTCAAATGTGCACGATCAATCAGGTTCTTGATCAAGAAACAGCAATGATTCTGGTCGAAGAAATGGGTCATAAAGCTTTCGCAGCGAAAATTGATGATCCAGAAGCGATGTTGACGGACGTTGCAGAACACGCAGAATACGAATCATCACCACGTGCACCAGTTGTCACGGTGATGGGTCACGTTGATCACGGTAAAACATCTTTGCTCGATTATATTCGTCGCGCTAAAGTGGCTTCCGGTGAAGCTGGTGGTATTACACAGCACATTGGTGCCTACCACGTGGAGACGCCACGCGGCATGATCACCTTCTTAGATACACCAGGTCATGAAGCGTTTACGGCGATGCGTGCTCGTGGTGCGAGAGCAACTGATATCGTTATTCTGGTGGTGGCAGCAGACGATGGCGTGATGCCGCAAACCAAAGAAGCGATTGCACATGCAAAAGCTGCTGGTGTGCCGTTGGTGGTTGCAATCAATAAGATCGATAAACCAGGTGGCAATGCAGATCGCGTGACACAAGAATTGATCGCAGAAAGCGTTGTTCCAGAGGCTTATGGTGGTGATTCTCCTTTCGTTTCTGTCTCTGCTAAGACTGGTCAAGGTATTGACGACTTGTTAGAACAAGTTTTGTTGCAAGCTGAAGTTTTGGAATTGCGTGCACCTGTTGATGCGCCAGCTAAAGGTTTGGTAGTGGAATCTCGTTTGGATAAAGGTCGCGGTACGGTGGCAACGATCTTGGTTCAATCCGGTACCTTGAAACGCGGTGACGTTGTCTTGGCGGGTTCATCCTATGGTCGTGTTCGTGCGATGTTGGATGAAAACGGTAAGAACATCAGCGAAGCTGGTCCATCAATTCCAGTAGAGATCCAAGGTTTGACCGAAGTGCCAGCGGCTGGTGAAGAAGTCATGGTCATGGTTGATGAACGCAAAGCCCGTGAAATCGCTTTGTTCCGTCAAGGTAAATACCGTGATGTTAAATTGGCGAAACAACAGGCAGCGAAGCTCGAAAACATGTTCGAAAACATGGGCGAAGGCGAACTCAAAAACTTGCCTATCATCGTCAAAACCGACGTTCAAGGTTCGCAAGAAGCTTTGGTGCAGTCTTTGGTCAAATTGTCGAACAACGAAGTACGCGTACAAGTGGTACATGCGGCAGTCGGTGGTATCTCCGAATCTGACGTCAACTTGGCTGTTGCTTCCAAAGCGGTCATCATTGGCTTTAACACACGTGCTGATGCGTCCGCACGTAAGTTGGCTGAATCGAATGGTGTGGACATCCGTTACTACAACATCATTTACGATGCGGTAGATGAAATCAAATCGGCGTTGTCCGGCATGTTGGCACCTGAGAAGCGCGAAACGATCATTGGTATGGTCGAGATTCGTCAAGTCTTCTCCGTCAGCAAAGTAGGCTCAATTGCAGGTTGCTTGGTCACTGAAGGTGTGGTTAAGCGTACGTCGTCCGTCCGTTTGTTGCGCAACAATGTCGTGACATGGACTGGCGAATTGGATTCTTTGAAGCGTTACAAAGACGACGCCAAAGAAGTTCGTGCAGGTATGGAGTGCGGTCTCTCACTCAAAGCCTACAACGATATTCAGGTTGGAGATTTCTTAGAAATCTTCGAAATTCAGGAAATTGCCCGTACTCTGTAAGTAAATAAAAAAGAGGAAGCGTGAGCTTCCTCTTTCATTTTTTAATAAAGAAAAACAGAAGATCTTGAACCGCAAAGGCGCAGAGTACGCAGAGATAAATTTAATTCTTTGCGTACTCTGCGCCTTTGCGGTTAGCGCTTTTTAGTTTTTGAATTAGGTTTAGTTTTTATATTATGGCCAAAAATAGTAAATCCATCCCAGCCCGCGGTTTGCGTGTTGCTGATCAAATTCAACGTGATTTGTCTGAGATCATTTGGGCTGAGCTTAAAGATCCACGTGTCGGTATGATCACGCTCACTGAGGTGCAATTGACACCTGATTACGCACATGCAAAAGTGTATTTCACCACCTTGGCGGATGATCCTGCTGCCATTAAAAATACCTTTGAAGGCTTGAATAAAGCGGCTGGCTTTTTGCGTAATCAACTCGGCTTGAAACTGCGCATTCACACTTTGCCGCAATTACACTTCGTTCACGATACCTCCACAATGCGTGGAATTGCGATGTCGAAATTGATCGATGAAGCAAATGCGACGCATGTGCCAGAAGATAAAAACGACAGCGAAGATTGATATCGCCTTAGAAGATCAGAATCGCTTTCGATTCAAAAAAATGTATCGAAAATCTCTTAGGCCATATCTGCAATACCTTCTCGTAGGGTGCGCCATGCGCACCGGCTTTGATAGTTTGAAATAACTACCAGGCCTGCGGTGCGCACGGCGCACCCTACATAAGAGCTGAGGTTTTTGTGTATTTGGGGCAAAATTCTTGCTTACGACTTCCTAATTAAAATTTCATCATGAACCAAGCTATCAAGAAAAAAACACGCCTGCCTATCAATGGCGTGCTGCTATTAGATAAGCCTGTGGGTTGGTCGAGCAATGACGCGCTCATCAAAGCCAAGCGCCTACTAAATGCAATTAAAGCGGGTCATACAGGTACCTTGGATCCGTTCGCAACCGGTTTATTGCCACTGTGTTTCGGTGAAGCGACGAAGTTCTCTGCGGATCTATTAGACGCCGACAAAACCTATCAAACTGTGGTGCATCTGGGCGTTACAACCAACACGGGCGATACTGAGGGTGAAACGATACAAACGCGAGAAGTGAATGTTAACGAGACACAGATACGCGCAGTTTTAGAACAATTCAAAGGCGATATACGGCAAGTGCCACCTATGTATTCGGCACTCAAACGCGATGGCAAACCGCTCTATGAATATGCCCGAGAAGGCATCACATTAGAACGCGAAGCACGTCCGGTGACGATTCATCTACTTGAATTCGTTCAATATGAAGCGCCATTTTTGACCTTGAATGTACGCTGCAGCAAAGGCACTTATATTCGTGTTTTAGGTGAAGACATCGGTAATGCCTTAGGATGCGGTGCGCACTTAAATGCTTTGCGCCGCACCCATGTTGGTCACCTCGTCTTAGAAAATACTGTGACGCTCGATCAATTGATAGAGATGAGCGAAGAGCAACGCCATGCCTTGTTAGCGCCAGTCGATGCCTTACTGTCCAGCTTTCCTGAAGTCAATCTTAACGACGAACTCGCACGTCGATTTCTGCAAGGTCAACGTATCTCTTTAGCCAAAGAAGAGGTGGCACATCCGGTGGAATTAGGTCGGGTACGCGTCTACCGTATTGATAGTAATGCTGGCGATGTCTCTGGCAAACAATTATTGGGCTCCGCACAATTACAAGAATTTTCCGTGCTTGCACCTGAACGCTTGATTTCCACCGCAAATTGATCTTTTGAGTCGCACTTTTTAATTTGCACTCTCGAATCGGCACTCTTTAATCCGCACTCTTGATTCCGCACGGTGCGTATTGAAATTGATTGCCTATTCCTTTCGGTACTGGTAACTTCTTCTCGACCCTTGCGCTCGTATTGAGCGGGGAAATCAATTTCGTACTGTGATTATGGAGGCGGCCATGTACCAACAAATTATTCAATTCTGGTTCGAAGAAATCGACCCCAAAAAATGGTGGATCGCCGATCCCGAATTTGATCAGTTGATCGCAAATCGTTTCTTGCCATTGATGCAGCGAGCTGCCGTTGGTGAATTGTATGCGTGGCGGCAAGACCCCAAAGGACGCCTTGCAGAAATCATCGTTCTTGATCAATTTTCGCGCAATGTTTATCGCAGCACTCCAGGCGCGTTTTCACAAGATCCCATGGCCTTAGTGCTGGCGCAAGAAGCGATTCATGCGGGGGCTGATAAAACTTTGTCAGAAATCGAACGCAATTTTTTGTACATGCCTTTTATGCATAGCGAATCACGCCAAATCCACGCGTGGGCGGAACAACTGTATCGCGATCATGCGCCTAAAGGCAATTATGAATTTGAACTAAAGCATAAAGCGATCATCGATCGATTTGGTCGTTATCCGCATCGTAATGCGATTCTTGGCCGAGAATCGACTGCAGAAGAAATTGAATTCTTGAAGGAAAAAGGATCAAGTTTTTAATTCAATTTTCTTGAATTTTTTCTTGAGCCTATTTATCGAATTACTACTTAAACGAGGCTTCCTATGTACGCTTCTATCGCAAAAAAATTCATTATCTGTGCCAGTATTTTTCTATGTGGTGTTGCCAGCACTTTAGTGGCACAGGGTCTAAGTGACTCGCCACAGCGCAAAGAGCAAAAACGTGCGGACTTGTCTGGTGCACCGGGTATGGAAGTGATTTCGTCGATTGCTGAATATCAGCCAGGCGAAGTGATTGATTTTCACATTCATCACGGCATAGAAGCTTTCTATGTGGTGCAGGGTGCGCAAATACAAGTGCAAGGTAAAGAGCCGATGACGCTAGCAACTGGCGCCGCATTAATGAATTTACGTGATGTGAAACATGGTGGCTTTAAGGTGATCGGCGATACACCCTTAAAATTATTCACTGTACATATCGTGGATAAATCTAAGCCCTTATATGATTATCTTAAGTAGAGAATTTTAATTCGCGATCTCAAAAAAGCTTACTGAGAAAAATAGAGATGAACCAAATATCTAGCTTGGGAGTCTATATGCACTTACCGATCTTCAACTTACATCTCTTCAATAATGCAACTAGCAAATTCACAGAAAACTTTTCCTCTCTCTTCAGATCGTAATTTTGGCATTGACCTTCTACGCGGACTGTCTATCTTATTCGTTGTCGTCCATCATTTAGCGATGAGTTTTCGTTTGCCTCTTGGCCCTAGTTACCTCGGCGATTTTGTAAGTAAACGAGTTATCAACGGCATCAGTTTTAATGGCTATGAATCTGTGTTTGTGTTTTTCGTCCTCTCCGGGTTCTTGATTACGCGCCGAAGCCTGACGCAATACGGCAACTTGTCCGCAATCGACTGGCGTAAGTTTTATACGCAACGTTTTAGTCGCATCTTTCCTTTGTTGGCTTTGCTATTAGTCGTGCTGAGTCTCATGCATGGCTTGGAAATTTCTGGCTACGTGGTGCAGGAAAAAGGGCAAACTTTGTGGCGCGCATTACTTTCAGCTCTGGGTCTGCATTTGAATTGGTATGAGGGGCAGACGACTTGGTTACCAGCGGCCTGGGATGTGCTGTGGTCTTTGTCGATTGAAGAAGTTTTCTATCTCGCGTTCCCGTTGATCTGTATTGTCTTACCAAGACGCTGGTTAGTCGCAGGCTTGTTGATCTTGGCATTCTCTTTACCATGGACGCGTGAAGCGATCGTCAGTAATGAGATTTGGAAAGAAAAAGCCTACTTGCCCGGTATGTCGGCGATCGCTTTCGGCGTATTGACAGCGCTGCTTGCACAGGCCTGGAAAACCAGCGAACAGTTTGCACGTTCGATTGCTGTTTTGGGCGGGATTGGGCTGATTGCGATTTATTTCTTCGGTAGCGAAGTGTGGAAAGTAATCCATGGCTACAGCATGTTGATCTTGTGCCTGTCTGCTTGTCTTTTGGCATTCGCCGCTCAACGTCTCGCGCCGCGTCCGCGTTGGGGCTGGCAATGGTTGGCGAAGATGGGCTATTTGAGTTATGAAATCTACCTGAGTCATATGTTCATCGTCTTAAGCGTATGCACTGCGTATCGTGCTTATTTTGGTGAGAATATGCGTTGGACTTTTGTCGTGTACGTGCCAGTGGTTGTGGCTTGCTTGTTGTTGGGTGTATTACTAGAACGCTGGGTCAGTAATCCTGCGATGCAGTATCTGCGTTCAAAATCATTCAAATAAGCCAGCATGAATTTGAGGAGAAAGTTGATGCGCGCAAGTTGGTTACTGATCTTGTTTGGATTGCCCAGCCTCATTGGTAGCGTGCTCTTAATGCGCTTGGCGGGTGCGGGGCAGTCACTGCAAGTGCAGCAAATGGTTGTAGCGATCATAGGCACCGCCTATGTGCTTTGGAGGGATAGAACGAATCGCGATCAGACTGTTGAGAGGCATTCATCCATGCCGCAACAAATTTATAATGGGGTTGCAACACTCGTGCTGATGTTGCTTGGATTGGGAGCGTGTTTCGCATTTCCTGAATCAGGGAATCCGGTGCGTTGGCTTAAACTTGGTGGCCTACGTTTATATTTTTCAGCAGCCGTTCTACCCTTGGCTTTGTATTTGCTTGCCAGACTCCATTGGCGTTTGCAGTTTTCTGTATCTGTCAATGTGGTTCTAATGTTCGTGTTCGCAGCACTACTAACATTACAACCAGACGTCTCACAATTGATCGCCTTCGCACTCGCGGCTCTCTTCATCGTGTGGCATCGTGCAGGTGGCTCCATGCTGAAAGTGGGGGTCACTGCAGTATTGGGATTGCTATGCTATCGGTGCTGGCAACAGCCAGATCCGCTACAGCCCGTGCCTTATGTTGAGGGAGTAATTCAGTTGGCTGGGGGTATGGGAATCGTCGCGATGCTAGCAGCGATATTGAGCGTTGCACTGATTCCGATTGGCTTGTTTTATGGCGCCATCAAACGTAGCGCGCCAGAATTGATGCCGATTGCGTTGTACTACATTGCGATCATGATTTTTGCTTATTTAGGATTCACGCCTATGCCGTTGTTGGGATTTGGTGCGGGGCCTGTGATTGGGTATTTTGCGGTTTTGGTGATGCGGCAGAATTCTTAGAATTGGATTGCAATCATATACTCAGACGTTCTTACGTAGAAAAAGAATTCATTCTTGTAGGGCGGGTGCAATCCGCGCCGCCAGACAGTTCAAAATGACACATCGATGATTCATTGGAAGAGAATTTATTTGACCGATAAATCGTTGAAGGAAAATTCAGTGTGGGTTGCAGCCGCCCTACATGGTTGGACTTAACTGTCGATTTGAGCCTGTGTTCACGAATCGAATAGCAAATGAATTGCTATTCGATTGCGTAAAATTTCACAAAATCCAATCTTTAACCTGCCACCTTCACCACCATCCCAGCAGGCGTATCCTCAACCTCAAACCCAGCAGCCTTAATCGCATCACGCAAACGATCAGACTCCGCCCATACTTTGTTTTGGCGGGCGATCTTGCGTTGTTCGACGAGTTCCAAAATATGTGCAGGAATTTCGGTTTTCTTTGGTTCCCAAGTCTTCAAATTCAAGCCCAGCATTTGATCGAAGTAATCGAGCGTGGCTTTCTTGTCGGCGTCGCTTACAGGTGATTTCAACATCTCCCACATCACGGCAATCGCCTTAGGCAAGTTCAAATCTTGATTGACTTCTGCTTTGAAACGATCCGCATAGTCTTGGTTGATACTGCCACCGGCAGGCAAATTGAAGTAGGTTTCGCGTAGACGATTCAATCCTGTTTGCGAAGCTTTTAAGGATTCCCAACTGAAGTTGAGCTGGCTGCGATAGTGCGCAGACAAGCATAACCAGCGGTAGGCGAGTGGATCGATATTGTCATCGATTAGTGTTTGTAGGCGCAAAAAGTCGCCGCTCGATTTAGACATCTTGCCTGCGTCGATTTGCAAGAAGTAGCCATGCATCCAGAAGTTGGCCAAACGTGTGCCGTGGCAGGCTTGGTTTTGCGCGATCTCATTGCTATGGTGAATCGCGATATGGTCTTCGCCGCCGCAGTGAATATCAAACCAAGGCTCCAAATATTTCGCCGACATCGCTGA
This sequence comes from Affinundibacterium flavidum, assembly GCF_014284175.1. Lineage (GTDB taxonomy): Bacteria > Pseudomonadota > Gammaproteobacteria > Burkholderiales > Burkholderiaceae_D > Undibacterium > Undibacterium flavidum. Next base: position 25,549 of record NZ_JACOGA010000015.1, on the reverse strand, counting down.
GCATTCGATATGCCAACCGGGGAAGCCGCGACCCCAAGGACTATCCCATTCCATTTGACGGGTACTGCCTTCTGGGCTGAATTTCCACAAAGCGAAATCGGTTGGGCTTTTCTTTTCGCCGAGTTCAACCCGCTTACCTGCTTCTAAGCCTTCGCGATTAAGGCGTGCTAAGTAGCCATAATCATCTTGCTTGGAAGTGTCAAAATAGATGCCATCGGAAGTGCGGTAGGTGTAGCCTTTTTCTTCGATCACGCTGATGAAGTCGATTTGCTCAACAATATGGTCGGTCGCCTTGCACCAGATTTTTGGTTCTAAAATATTGAGGCGTTGAACATCTTCTTTAAAAGCGACTGTGTATTTCTCCGCGATTTCCCACGCAGTTTGACCCGTGCGGCGCGAACCTTTTTCCATTTTGTCTTCACCATCGTCACCATCTGATACTAAATGGCCGACGTCAGTGATGTTAACCACGTGGCGCACGTTGTAACCATTCAATTCCAAAGCGCGACGCAAGACATCTTCAAACAGATAAGTGCGCAGATTGCCGATGTGGGCGTAGTCATAGACAGTTGGACCGCAACAATACAAACCGACCCAATCTTGATGAATCGGAGAGAAAGGGCGTAGGGAGCGTTCCCAGTTATCGTAGAGTTGCATGTCCATGAATTAGTCGAGGTAATAAATTAATTGAGTCTGTTAGTTGAGTCTGCTGTTTTAGGTTTGCGCCAGACCTTGAAATTCACTGAAATTTCGGCAGACCGCTATTATCGCCTAATTCGACTTTTTCCCGTAGCATGACAGTCAATTTGACATGCCTTTTTTGTATACATGATTCAATTCTGTAGGATGCGTGTTGATGTCCGCAGAAAAAGTGTATTAATTTAAGTCATTCAGTTTGAATTCAAGCGGGAAAACGCTACACTGAATTCATGCTTGAAAGCAATGTGATCATCGTGCAAGTTATAAAAAAAGCTTAATCGCGGGGGCTGTATGGCGACTTCCTATCCAGAAGTGACTGATGCTGAATTGCGGGCGCAATATCAAAAGCCAGATCAAGCACAGGCGCAAAAAATATTGCGCTTTATGGTGTATGCAAGCATCCCCTTGTTGTACGTCGACTTTATTTTGCTTGGTTTGGGAACCCCATTCTTTGCATTAAGTCTATTGCGGGCGGTCGTGATCGGATATGCATGTTGGATTTTAAGTAAATGTGCTTATCCAGCCCAATTTGCTCACTTGGAGCGGCAATTGTTTTTTTGGTCAATCGTCGTATTATCCGTCCAATTAGTCAGCGACTTCCTTGCTCCTTTGACCTATTTCGGACACTTTTTGATCGATGCATGGGTTTGTGTGCTTATCTCTATCGTCCTGCCAATTCGCTCAGCCTATATCAAACGTTTAGTATTTTCCTATTTGTTTGTCGTCATCGTCTTGTGTCTCACAAAGATATTTCCTAGTACCACTTATCAAGCCATTATCTTTGCTGTGCTGTTATTGAGTGCGTACACCGGTCAGGCAGTAGGGGCTAGTTTACATAAATTTAGATTGAAATTATTGAGTGCAGAATTTGAATTGCAACGTAAGGAGATTACAGATCCTTTAACCGGTATTGCGAATCGACGTGAATTCTTGCGTATTGTTGAAAGTGAAATGCTTAGACATTTGCGTCTTGCTAAGCCTATGTCGGTGCTTATTTTTGATATCGAAGGCCTTAAGCAAATTAATTTGCAGTATGGCGCGGGAACTGCTGACTTGGTGCTGGTGGAAGTGAGTAAACGTATGCAAAGGGCGACCCGCAATTATGATTGCCTGGCACGTTACGGAACCGAGGAATTTGTTGTCTTATTGCCAGAGGCCGAAGCCGAAATCGCGAGTAAAGTGGCTAGCAGGGCGTTAAATACCATCGGTGCGATTCCGGTTCCAGTCTCGGGCAAGGAAGTACGCGTCAGTGCTAAGGTCGGTATTGCGACGATGCAAGAGGCGGATAGTTTAGAAAGCATGTTAAAAAGAGCGGAGGATGATCTGCAACGCTTAAGCTCTCCGACCGTTTCCTCATTGCAACACAGTATGGCCTACGCCTAAATTCTCTAACCTAAATCCTCTAACTGAGTTTTCATTTCAGTTTTCTCCGTGTTTTTTTAAGTACATCAACAGTGTCCAGATAGGTCTTTGGATATGTGGTGTATTTCATTTTGCCTGATGTCTCTTCCACCATCTAAACATAAGCAAGTACAAGTAAAAAACTTGTCGTTGTAGCTTTTCATTTAAGAATTCAAAATTTTCTTGTCCCAGCTAGGCCTTTGATGCTATTTTGCTTAAAAATAAACTGTTAATAATTATTTTTTTATTTACCTGTTTATCGAAAAATAAAATGAAAAGAAGGGAAAAGGTATGCGATGCGTATTTCGCTTGGGCGTGATGGTTCTTGTCTGTCTGTGGTCATTGAATTTGTTCGCGCAAGAAAAAATCCAATTAGAACGTATGGTGTTGACCGATAGCATTGATCGTCAAAACCGACAGTTCAGGAATAAATTAACTTCTCCTATACACGGAAAAAAAGCTTATGTATGGATGCAATTGCGTGGCTCTGCTGCACTGTTGGAATTATTGAGACAAAGCAGTCAAGGGAGCCTGCCTATCCGTCATGAATGGTACAAATATCAAAGTGACGAGATTAGTGCAGAAACGCCTGATACCTTGAATCTGAGTGTCGATTTATCCGTAGGAAAAAAAGACGTTTTGCAAAAATTATCCTATGAACTCGCTGCCGATGGGGCATTCACTTGGCGTGTATGGAGTGGGAAAGAACAATTGAGTACTGGATGGTGGCGGGTCGATTTAGTGTATGCAACGGGGGAGCCTGTGCTATGCCCAACCGTCGACAATAAACAAAAAGCGTGTAAATTTTCTTTTGAGGTAAAACGATGAGCGATCAACAAAATGTAGTTGCGAATCCAGCGCAAGCTGCAGAGCCGAATGTTAGTGCGAATACGAGTGAAAGTATCGGTAGTAGCACTAACTCGACATCGATCGCAAATTCGCTTAAGGATGATAAGCAGAATAAGCGCGACAATCAGCGCTTACAGGCTGCCATTCAGGATGCACAGATTCTAGTGGCGTATGCTGCTGAATGCGGAAGCTCAATTGATGAAAGTGTCATTCGTGTGATCGTCAGTAGCGGCAGTTTGTATTCGCAAAATGCGATGGATGATGATACTGAGACGGCGTTTTGGCTGGCGTATAACACCTTAGCAAAAAACGTGGCACCTGTGACTGTGAACAGCCTGCAAGCGATACTTGATCCGCAACCAGGTGATACGCGAAAATTGTGGGGCATGGAGATACCGAAAGACTCTTTGGCGCGTCGCGCAGTTCGCGGGTATACGGTTTTGGCGATTGTGACACTTTGTACTTTATTGACGATACAAATTTATTGGTTGTTCGGTAAGCAGATTTCTGGTGACATTCAAACCATCACTGACAAGCATACGGATGCTAAAGCGAAGTGGGAAGCAGCACGTCTGCAGGCGATAAATTCGACGCCCAAGAATACCAACAAAGCGACGACGGGCAATGCTAAGGATGCGGCTACGGGAGCGGTTACTGGTACTTCTGCGGAAGATAAAGACAGCAGCACAATTAGTAGCGGCAATGTAGTACAAGACACCAGCCTGTTTACCTTAAAAGCACAAGAGCAAACATACTTGCTGCATAAAAAATCGAGCTATGAATCCTTGCATGTCTGGAGTCGTATTTGGGCGATATTTTTACCAAATCCGCAAATCGAAGTCGATGACCCAGGAGAGAAGAGAATTTATGATAATTCGATTATATTGCAGTCATCGAACTTACTACTAGATGCATTGCAGCGTTACTTATTGCCGCTCTTATATGGTCTGCTGGGAACCTGTGTATATGTCTTGCGTACGCTATCATCAGAGATTTCTGCGCGCACTTATTCGGAAGCATCGAATATAGGATTTCGGATACGTTTGTATCTGGGAACTTTGGGGGGAATGGTGTTTGCGTGGTTTGTTATTCCGGATCAGACCGATGGTTTATTTAAGTCTTTGTCGCCATTCGCTCTGGCATTTCTGGCCGGTTATAGCGTCGAAATTTTATTCGCCGCCATGGATAGGTTTTTGGTTGCGTTTACAAATAAGCAGGCTTAAGTAGCATACGATGGTGTTGAATAGTGCTGAGTTGTGTTGATTGGCGTTGAGTACGATTCAGCAGTTCTGTCAAATCAAATTTTCTTGCTACAGTTCTTAATGCAGTAAGTTGCATGGATCATGGTATCGCGTGCAACTTACTTTAGTTCTTTTTCTAAAAAATCCCACACGCCAGAATCAGACATCGCTGCTACATTTAAGCGCATGTGGGTAGATGGCAATTGATGTGGTGAAAACAGGCTGCCGGGGGCGAGTAGAAAACCTTTTTCTAACGCTTTTTCTGTTAAGACAATGGTGTCTTTGCCCGTGTCAACCCAGAGAAACATTCCCGCTGGTGTGCGATATTTGACTTGCATACCGATTTTTTCTACCCGGTTAGTCACCTCATCGCGAGCACTGTCGAGCTTGCCGCGTATGCGATCAACGTGCTTGCGATAATGTCCCTCGGATAGAATTTTGTGCACCACGCGCTCACTGATTTCATTGGTCGTCAGGCTCGACAACATTTTGCGATCAGCCAGACGTATTGCCGTTTCGCGTGAAGTGGCAATGAAGCCTACGCGCAAATTGGCCGCCAATGTCTTAGAAAATCCCCCCAAATAAATAACGCGATTGAGCTGATCCAGCGCAGATAGACGAGTGGCTGGTTGCACTGCAGAGCCAGGGTGCATATCGCAGTATATGTCGTCTTCTACAATCATAAAATCATGCTGCTCCGCCGTTTTCAAAACCTGAAATGCTTTTGCAGCTGATAGGGAAGTCGAGGTTGGGTTGTGTAGTACCGAGTGGATAATGTAGAGCTTGGGCTTGTGCAGGGCAGCTAATTCAGCGAGTTTCGCGACATCAGGGCCATCGTGCAAACGTGGAATGCCAATGACCTTCGTTCCTAAGGTAGCAAAGGTGCCAAACATCAAAAACCAGGCTGGGTCGTCGACAAAAATGGTGTCACCAGGTTGAGTAAATTCACGTGCGACTAAATCAAGTGCTTGCGTGACCCCATTGGTTGTCACGATTTGTTCTGGTGCTGCGGCGATTTCCAGCTCCGCTAATTTCAGTTGTAGCTGCTGGCGAAATGGTAGAAAACCTTGTTGTGTGCCGTAATGTAGTAACAGACTTTGATTTAAGCGACTGACGGCGCGCAGACCATTCGCGACTAATTCGCCATCCAACCATTCATGCGGTAATAAACCAGATCCCGGCATTTTTTGTGGAGGCAATTGACGTAGCATATTGCGCACCAGCCAGACGACATCAGGTTGTTGCGAACTGGGAATTTCTTGGGTGTGCGTGGAAGGGGCATTAATCAACGACGCGCGTTCACGTACAAAAAAACCTGATCCTCGACGCGACTCCAGATAGCCATTCGCTACTAAGCGATCATAGGCTTCGACCACCGTAAAGCGTGACACCTTTTGCTCGTCTGCAAATTGCCGTATGGACGGCATGCGTGAGCCAGTGCGCAATAGTTTGTCGTCGATCCGACAGGCGACAGAGCGCACGATTTGCTCTACTAGGGAACCGCCTGAATCGCGCGACACCATATTCCCTATCGTCAGTTTGGAGCTAGAGCGCATTTTCTGATTTCCTTTGCATTTCCTCTGCGTTTCCTCTGCGGTTCCTCTGTATTGGTGAAAGCACCATGACAGTGTGAAATCTATTTTGTTAATTGTATTGGTACTGTATCGGTAATTGCGAGTAGCATAGCATAAAGAACAAGTGCTTTTCGTTTTTGAGAAGGTAAGCTTAAGTGGCTTTCGGGTGGTATTGAGCTGATACAGATTTGATGTTTATTCTGTAGATATTGTCTGGTTTTCACTTATTTCTAGTCAAAAGAGCGCAAAAATCTGCTGGCAGATGAGTTGTTTTTGGATTCCAGGGTGGTCTTGCCACGGCTTGCCCCTTACAATGTCGTTACTCGCCTATCGTTGCGCTTTAGCTTTCTCCATTCACCGTAAACATTTACGGGTTTATTTTTGTTTAGGAATTGTCATGTCAGTTTACGAAAAATTAAAAGCCTTGAATATTCAATTGCCAGCGGTTGCTGCGCCTGCTGCTGCCTATGTGATGCATGCGCAAACCGGCAATACAGTATTTTTGTCCGGCCACATTGCGAAGAAAGATGGCAAAGTGTGGGTAGGGCAGTTAGGCAAGAATATGGAAACTGCAGAAGGTAAAGAAGCGGCGCGTTTGATTGCGATTGATTTGCTGGCGACTTTGCAAGATGCCTGCGGCGGCGATTTGACCCGGGTTAAGCGTATTGTGAAATTGATGAGCTTGGTGAATTCCACGTCAGAATTTACTGAACAGCATTTGGTGACGAATGGTGCGTCTGAGTTGATCGGTGAGATTTTTGGTGAACAAGGCAAACATGCACGTTCCGCTTTTGGTGTTGCGCAGATCCCTTTGGGTGCTTGTGTGGAAATCGAAATGATTGCTGAGCTCGCCTGAATATAGATTGTATGGTTTTTTTATTGATTGAAACTCGTGTCCTTGGTATTCAGTCGATCAACCTGTTTTAAAACTTTTTTTGAAGTGAATCAAGTATGAGTCTGCAAAATTTAAAACCAATAGAATGGAAATTTTCCGAACGTGCAGAGCAGTTGCAAAGCTCAGCAATTCGAGAAATTCTCAAAGTGACGATGCGTCCTGAAGTGATTTCTTTTGCAGGTGGTTTGCCTTCTCCAGAGACTTTCCCAGTAGATCGCATGCGTGCCGCTTTTGATAAAGTTTTGCTGGAAAATGGTAAGACTGCATTGCAATACGGCACGACAGATGGCTATGCACCGCTACGCGAATTTATCGCTAAATCTTTGTCGACTGCAGATTGTACGATTACCGCAGATCAAGTCATGATGGTATCTGGCTCCCAGCAAGGTTTGGATTTATTGGCAAAAGTATTGGTGGATGAAGGTAGCAAGATCTTGGTAGAAACACCAAGCTACCTTGGCGCTTTGCAGGCATTTTCGGTTTATCGCCCTGAATTTGTTTCTATCGAAATGGATGATGATGGCGTAGTGCCTGCATCCGTCGCTGCAAAAGGTGAGGGCGCAAAGTTGTTTTACGCCTTGCCTAATTTTCAAAATCCTACCGGACGCACATTATCTGTAGAGCGTCGTAAGGAATTGGTAGAGACTTGCGCACGCATGGGCATTCCACTGATCGAAGACAATCCGTATGGTGATTTGTGCTACAGCGGAGAACCATTGCCTAAGCTCTTAAACATGAATCCGAATGGTGTGATTTATCTCGGTTCATTCTCCAAAATTTTGACCCCGGGTATTCGCCTAGGTTACATGGTTGCACCAGTACCTTTGATTCGTAAATTGGAGCAGGCAAAACAAGCGACAGACTTGCACACATCAACATTGACGCAAATGGCAGTGTATGAAGTCATTAAAGATGGTTTCTTAGATGAACATATCCCAAGTATCCGTCGCTTTTACTCTGCGCAATGTGATGTGATGTTGGCTGCAATGACTAAGCACTTCCCTGAAGGCGTAACTTGGACGCGTCCATTGGGTGGTATGTTTATATGGGCGACTTTGCCTAAACATATTCATAGCAAAGATTTGTTGACGGATGCATTGGCGAACAATGTTGCGTTTGTGCCGGGTGGCCCGTTCTATGCGAATGAAGCCGAAACAAATACTTTCCGTTTAAGTTTTGTGACGGTATCGCCTGAGAAAATTAACGAGGGTATTGAAAAGATCGGTAATTTGATTAAAGCGCGCATGTGAAAAAGTCATAATTTTATTGTGTGCAGAATGGAAGGCTAGTCAAAAAATGACTAGCCTTTTTTATTATGCAGATTTCGTCATGGATATTCTCGTGCCTATCAAGACCGGATAAATTAAATTTGGTACAGTCTTTTTCATTGCAAAGTTCCATTTTCTAAATTGATACAGATTACCGACACGAAGGAAATACCATGATGAATTCCATAGGCGGCTCTAACGCTGCAACCGAATTAGCCAGCATCGTTAAAGACTTATCGCATGTACGGCCAATTACAAATGATGAACGTCAACAGAGAAGAGAGAAGGCTGCGGCTCTGATGCAAGAGCGTGGTATTGCCGCATTGATTTTGAGTGCCAGTACCAGTTTGTATTATTTCACCGGCTTATCCTGGTATCAAAGTGAGCGTTTGGTGGGTGCGGTATTGACTCGTGGCGGTAAATTGATTTTTGTGAGTCCAGCATTTGAAGATTCTAAGCTACGCGAGACGCTCGGTAGTCAAGCAGATATTCGCCTGTGGGAAGAGGACGAAAGTCCTTATGCCTTAGTGGCACAGATCTTGAAGGATGAGGGTTTGAGTGGCACCGTTGCATTGGATGAAGCCGCACCATTTTTCATCACTGATGGTTTGCGTCAAGCTCTGTCTTCGTATTCCATGGTGAACGGCATGGTGGTTACTGCTGAATGCCGTATGCATAAATCAGCGAATGAAATTGCGCTGATGCAGGCAGCAAAAAATATTACGCTGGAAGTACAGAGACGTACAGCAAAAATTTTACGTGAAGGTATTTCATCCGTTGAAGTGGCGGACTTTATCAATCAAGCGCATCGCGCTTTTGGTGGTAGTAGTTCAACCTTTTGTATCGTTAGCTTTGGTTTGCCTACCTCAATTCCACATGGCCCCGATGGCGTCCAATATTTAAAAGACGGCGATATGGTGTTGATTGACACGGGTTGTATGATAGAACGCTACCATTCTGATATTACACGTAGTTATGTATTCGGTGAACCAACTGCGCGTCAACGTAGTATGTGGGATTTGGAAAAGGCTGCACAAGCCGCTGCATTTGATGCTGCCCAAATTGGTGTGCCCTGCGAAGAGGTGGATGCCGCCGCTCGTCGTGTGCTAGAAGCAGCAGGCCTTGGTCCAGGATATAAAACGCCAGGCCTGCCACATCGTACCGGACATGGTATCGGCCTTGATATTCATGAATGGACTTATCTGGTGAAAGGGAATAAGACACCATTAGCTGCCGGTATGTGCTTTAGCAATGAACCTATGATCTGTCTGGATGGCGAGTTCGGTATTCGCTTGGAAGATCATTTTTATATGACTGAGCAAGGGCCGAAGTGGTTCACTGGACAAAGTTATGCGGTGGATGCACCTTTTGGTGCCTAATTGCGTGCTTGATTTAGCACTTGGTCCCGCACCTGAGTGTTAGCGCAATATGTTAGCGCAATACGAAAGCCTGTAATTGCCATGGCAATTCCGGGCTTTTTTGCTTCTAGGCATTCTTAACAGGTAAAATGCAGGCTTGAATCTATAGAGCTTTCCATCATGAGCAAATTGTCTTTTGACCGCATCTTGCAATCGCAGGGATTCGGTACCCGTAAATACTGTCGTGAATTAATTGAAGATGGTGAAGTTTCCATCGACGGCATCGTTCATGACAACTACAAAGAATCCTTAGAAACGCAGGGCTTGGTTTTTACGATTTTTGAAGAAGAATGGACTTACCGTGAACATGTCTATCTGTGCTTGAATAAGCCCGCTAACTTTGAGTGCTCACGCAAGCCTTCGCATCATCCTAGCGTGCTGACATTATTGCCTGAGCAATTAAGTTGGCGCGACGTGCAACCGGTTGGACGTCTTGATCACGATACGACAGGCATGTTGTTGATGTCAGACGATGGACCTTTTATCCATGCGCAATCCTCGCCTAAGCGCCATATTCCTAAGCTGTATGTGGCCACTACGGCGGAACCTGTAACGGATGAGCTTATTCAAAAATTATTGTCGGGTGTGCAATTGCATGATGAACCAGCCCCCTTGTCTGCACAAAGCTGCGAGCAAGTTGGCGAATTTCAGTTGCAAATTGTGTTGGAACAAGGAAAATATCATCAGGTCAAGCGTATGCTGGCAGCAGCAGGCAATCATTGTGCTGCATTGACTCGTACCGCGATTGGCCAGTTGAATTTATCGAGTTTAGGTCTGCAAGAAGGTGAATGGTGTTATCTTGAGCCTGAACATTTGGCATTGTTAATATCGGATGCTGAAAAATAAGCATGAATGATAGTTTGTCGTGTTGAGTGTGCCGACAGTAGTTTCTTTTCTCTGTAGTTTCAGTCGATAAGGAATACCTATGCTAGTGATCGCCGTAATGAACCCTAAAGGTGGTGTCGGTAAAAGTACGTTTTCCACCAATCTCGCTGGTTATTTTGCAGCGCAAGGGCATCATGTGATGCTGGGTGATGCCGACGTGCAGCACTCATCGCGTGCCTGGTTGTCGCTAAGGCCAGCGAATTTGCCAGCGATTGCGGGATGGGAAATCTCGGATGGGAATATTGCGAAACCACCAAAAGGCACCAGCCATGTCGTGATTGACACCCCAGCCGGAATTAAAGGTAACAAGCTCGACGCGATTTTAAAGATTGCAAACAAAGTTGTCGTTCCTTTACAAGCGTCGATGTTCGATATTTTGGCGACCGAAGAATTTCTGAAAAAATTAGCCAAGCGTGAAGAAAAATGTGACGTTGGCGTCTTAGGGATGCGAGTGAATGCGCGCACTAAAGCGGCTGATCAATTAGCGCATTATGTGGCCCAACTCGGTTTACCTGTATTGGGATATCTACGTGATACACAAAACTATATTCAATTGGCGGCACATGGCGCAACACTTTGGGATGTAGCTCCTTCAAAAGTAGAAAAAGACTTGGCGCAGTGGGATGAGTTATTGCAGTGGGTCGTCAAAAAATAAGAATGGCAACTGTCACTTCCGAGCGCTAACTGAGCGAACTGAGTTGCCTGAGTTGCGATTTACTATTGCAAGTCACAGCAAATTAAAAAATCAAAATTAAAATTATAAAAATTTCACCTAGAAAAGACAAACGCAAGTATGTGTAAAGCCGTTCCCAGACGGATACTTTCGCACATGTTGCTAGCGTTTGTTTAGAGACAAAGACATGCATTTCACTATCTTTAAAACGCCCGTGATTAATACCATCATGCGATGGATTTCGGCTCTGATTTTGCGCTTGCTCGGTTGGCGAGTCGACGGCACTGCAGCCGATGCGCAAAAGTGTGTCTTGATAGGTGCACCTCACACGAGCAATTGGGATTTTCCTATTGCGTTGATGATTTGCTTTGTCCTGCGACTAGACGTGTATTGGATGGGGAAGGCAAGTTTGTTTCCACCTGTTTTCGGCGCGATCATGCGTTGGCTGGGCGGGATTCCCGTTGATCGGTCGCAATCTGGCAATCTCGTGCAAGGCACGATAGATGCCTTTAATGAAAATGAAAAACTATTGGTCATCGTTCCGCCGGAAGGCACTCGTGGCAAAGTCACGCGTTGGAAAACGGGTTTTTATTACATTGCAGTTGGTGCAGGTGTGCCTTTGGGTTTGGGCTACGTTGATTTCAAAGAAAAGATTGGCGGCGTCGGGAAATTGTTCTATCCTTGCGGCAACATTGATGAAGACATGGTTTTAATTCGCGAATTTTATGCGGGCTTCACTGGTAAGAATCCTCAGCAGTTTGACGCCGAACAAATTCAGGCGAAGAGTAGCAAGAATATCGACGAATTGAATAAATAAACTAGGAGTTTTGTTTTGAAGCCCGAGCAGAAAGCGACAAAAAAAGATTTAAGCAAAGCAGGCTCTGATCGGTTTGCGATGTATGCGGCGGTAGTCGTTTTACTATTTTTTTGTGCAGTCGCTTTTTTTATTTATGTCGGGCGCAATGCCAAAAATGATGCAAATATCTCCTATCTTGAACTAAAAAAATCTTATGTGAATGACCAAGGTTTGGTCGGTCGATTAATGGTTTCGATACAGGTAAATCAAGGAGACGAAAGCTGGCTTGACGATAACAAGGCAATATTAAACGAGCAATTCCAAAAAGAATTGACAGTAATCGATCTCGAAACTTTGCGGACCAAAGAAGGCATCTTAGAACTGCAAGATGAATTGCGCAGAAAATTCAATCAGGTATTGAAGACTGACAAAATTGAAGCGGTGATGGTGACCGAAGTTTTATTGCAAGATCAACGGATAGAATAGTAAGTATCAGTATAAGCACAAGCACAAGCTTACAAATCAATCTGATCAATTTTTTTCAACTTAATATTCGCTTCTTCAATCAAGGTATCAAGTGACGATTGGTCAAGATTGAGACTGTTCCATGAAACTAGCGATACAGAAATTGTTTGCGTTGCTGGAACGTCATTTCGATTGAGCATGTGGGCGATGCCATCGGCGACGTGAATGATAGAAGCCAAAAAACCTATGCCCGTTTTGTCCGGTTCATGGTGTCCTCCGATTGCATGTTTCATCACATCAGAAAAATTCCATTCAATTGCTAAGGCCTCGCCAACTTCAGCGTGGTCTATTCCTAATATTTTTCGCTCAGCCTCGAATTGAGTTGCTAAGCCAGTTTTTCGATAAGCAATGACTTCTTCAAATTCTTTGGGATAGAGCGTCACCAAAGTCAACAAACCAATGTCGTGCAATAGCCCGGAAATAAACGCGACATCTTCATTAAATTTCATACGGCGGGCGATCAGCTTTGAAATAAACGCGACCGCATTGGAATGTCGCCAGAAAGCTTTGTGGTCAAAACCCTGACAATTATTTTCTGGAAAACATCCAGATAGGGCCGCTGACAGCACCATTTGTTTGACAGTCGCCATTCCTAGTAAAGAAATTGCCTGCTGTATCGTGGTGACTTTGATGAGGGTAGAGTAAAACGGCGAGTTTGCGTAGCGCAGTGTCTTGGCGGTCAGTGCCAGATCTTGAGTCACTTTTTTGGACAGCAGGGAAATGTCGGCATCTTCCTGGTCCAAACTATTGAGTAATTCCATCACCACTGCAGGTAGCGTTGGTAAATCTTTCAAATTCTCGGTAACTTGTTGCAGACTAAGTTGTGTCATAAAAGCTAGCCCTTTTTTGAAGATGAGAATAGCTTGCCAGAAATTACAGAGTTAGTGCATGTTTTTTTTGAATAATTTGCCGTCTTTGTTGTAATCAGATGTCGTGTCTAACAATATGTTCTCGAACCCTTACAGCGCTTCGTCTAGCTTAGAGACCAAGCGTTTTTCCGAGATACTGGCTTTAGCCCGTTCTAACATATCAATCGCAGCAGGGCCGCGCAACAAGGTTACGGCGACCGCCAACGCGTCAATGTAAGTCAAATGCGCGAGGCGTGATGTCATTGGTGTATAAATATCCGGATCTTCTTCCACGTCCACACTGATGTGCACATCGGCGAGTTCCGCCAAAGGGCCACCACTTGCGCAGAGCACTAAGACTTTGGCACCCGTGTCTTTAGCGAGCTGCACACTGCGGATTAAATCACGGGTGCGACCCGTGCGGGAGAAGGCGACTACCAGGCAATCGCTATTGAGTAAGCTGGCAGATTGCGCCTGTAAATGTGCATCGCAAAATACGGTGGTCGGAATCCCAAAGCGGAAGAATTTGAGTTGTGCGTCAATTGCTAATGCACCCGAGTAACCGAGGCCGTAGCATTCGATACGACGCGCTCTCGCCAGTAGATTGACTGCCGCTTCAAAGGTCGCGCTGTTGGCGGTGTTGCGTGCTTCCATGAGCGCTGCAATGGTGCGGTCGAATACTTTCGGTAAAACATCTTTCACATGGTCAGCCTGATTCACGTCCAGATGCAAGTAAGGGATTCCCGTTGCCAAGCTTTTTGCAAATGCCAGTTTAAAAGATTTAAAACCATCAAAACCTAAGGACTGGGCAAAGCGTGCAACTGTCGGTTCGCTGACATTGCAAACTTGTGCCAGCACGCGTATCGACATCTCTAAAGCATCGTGTGGTTTCTGTAAAAGGAAATCAGCGACTTGTCGCTCAGCGCGACTTAGTGCGGTACTGGCGACGCGTATGCGTGCCAGCAATCCCTTTTCAGGTGGATTGTTGGTCGTAGTGTTTTTTGTGGAAAGTACGTTGACCATAGTGTGATTGCCTTTTGTCTCTTGCGTTTTGTTTTGCTGATCAAGTCAAAATGAATGTGCATTTGTTAAAAGAGCGACCTTCTGGGACGCGCTTTTGATGCGGCTTTGGCGAAAAATCTAAAACAGACTTAGTTTTTAAGGGCACCAAAAAACTTCAATCTGACATTGTGCCTGCTTTAGCAGCTTGGTGATAGGCAGACTTGTCGTTAATGCGTTTTCATATACCTGACGCTTCTCGTCGCCGGTGATCACCAGCCAGATTTTTTCTGTTTGTAATAAACGTGGCAGGGATAGCGAAATCCGCGTTTGATGGGTTTGCGGATGGACTGCGGCGAGGCAATCCAAACCATCGGCTTGCACTGGAGCACCGGGGAATAAAGAGGCGATATGACCATCTGCACCCATGCCCAATAGCACTGCACTAAAACGTCCTGGCAACTGTTGATGCAGACGTTCGTTGATAGCTTCCATCGCCACTTCGGGCGTATTTGCTGCGTTTTTTAAAGACACCAGATTCCACTGTTTGCCATAGCTGAGTGGTAGACATTTTTTGAACAAACCTTCATTGCTTTGTGGATCATTATCATTGACCCAGCGTTCATCCGTTGCTGCCAGGCGTACATCGGACGGTGTGCGTTGTGCCAAGGCTTGATCGAGTTCGCGATATACAGGTGCCGGTGTTGAACCGCCCGCTAAGGCAAATGCGGCAGGGCGATTTTCGGAGGCGGCAATATCGATTATATCTACCCACTCATTCACCAGTGATTTTGTCAGTTCGCCGAAATTCTCGAAACGACGAAACTGCGTATTAATATTTCCATTAATATTTCCATCGATATTTGGATTGATAATCTGATTACTCACTTGTTGTCCTATAGTCTCCATCACCGCGTCCATGTTCTGCTCAGCCTTCCACATACTCTTCGCCCCACGCTGCTCCGTGTTGCGCTAACAAATAACTTGCTGCGGCTGGGCCCCAGCTGCCTGCGATGTAGGATTTCAAACCTTCGGCATCGTTATCCCAAGCCGACATAATCGGATCGATCCATTCCCATGCTGCACCGAGTTCATCATCACGCACAAACAAAGTCAGATCGCCATGCAATGCGTCGAGTAATAAGCGCTCATACGATTCCACGCGGCGTAAATTTGATGCTTCGGCAAAGTCCAGATTCAAAGCAACATCGGATAAGCGTATGCCTTCGCCTGGCTCTTTCGCCTTCATGAACAATTGCACGCTTTCTTCTGGTTGCAAAGTGATGACCAGACGATTTGAGCGCAATGGTCCTTGACCTTTGCCAAAAATCGAATACGGAATCGGCTTGAAATTAATCGTAATTTCAGCGCAACGACTTGCCATACGTTTGCCCGTGCGCAGGTAGAACGGCACACCAGCCCAGCGCCAGTTATCAATCTCAGCACGAATCGCGACAAAGGTTTCGGCACGGCTGGAAGTCGGTACGCCAGGTTCATGTTGATAGCCGATGACGGGTTTACCATCAACTGCACCAGCGCGATATTGACCACGTACGGTTTTCTTCGCCACATCATCGGCAGTGAATTTGCGTAGTGCACGTAATACTTTGACTTTCTCATCACGGATGGCATCAGGATTGGCATTGACTGGCGGTTCCATCGCGACAATAGAAACTAATTGCAATAAATGGTTTTGCACCATGTCACGTAATGCGCCGGTTTTGTCATAGAAATCCCCACGGGTTTCTACACCGACTTGCTCAGAGATGGAGATTTGTACATCTTGTATCCACTTGCGATTCCACAAAGGTTCAAGGAAGGAGTTAGCAAAACGCAGCGCAAACAAATTCTGCACCATTTCTTTACCGAGGTAATGATCGATACGATAGATTTGATTCTCGTTCAAATAAGTGCGCAGGGCGGAATTGATTTCTTTGGCAGATTTTGCATCGCGACCCAAAGGTTTTTCGACTACAACGCGGGCATTGCCTTCAACCAGACCGTGTTTCGATAATTGCTCTACGACTGGAATAAAAATGTCTGGGCCGATTGCCAAATAGAATAATTTTGCTTTCGTAGTGTCTGCATTGACCCGCGCTTTCAGTGCATCAAAATCACCCGGCACTTTTGCATCAATTTTTGAGTAGCCCGTAAGTGCCAAGAAGGCTGCTAATTGTTCTGGCGTGCCATTCGCTTTTGCCGCATAGGTTTCTATGCTTGCCGCAACGCGGGTACGGAAATCATCATCGCTGAGCGCCTCACGTGCAGCACCGATAAAACTAAATTCGGGATCAAGACGCCCATTGACGAACGCGCTGTACAGTGCAGGAATGATCTTGCGTTTTGCCAGATCGCCAGTACCGCCAAACAATACAAAAGTAGTCATGTGGACTCCGTTTAATCCTAATTAGAAAAATAATTTCGTTTGTTGAAATTAGTGAACATTTTTAAACCCCTCAACGCCGAGACGCAGAGGCGCAGAGTTTAAAAGGAGAAAAGCGAAACGAGCCATGAACTCCTCTGTTTTGCTTTTCCTCAGTGTCTCGGTGTCTCTGCGTTGAGGGGTTTTGAATTGAACTTTTAACGTCATAAATTATGCCATAGCTTAAACCATATTTCTTCAAAAATGTAGTTTCATTACGATATTTTTGATGGTTTTTATGTTTTAAATGGAAAATTATCGCTTTTATGAAAGTTTGTTACAGTTTTTTTCTGTTTTTGTGCTATCTTTCAGTTATTCGAATTAGATACCCCCACAAAACTATGACGACTTCTGGACAAAATACAAATCAAGTTGCAATCAACAAAGTAGTTGATGCAGTCACGCAGCGAATTACTGAACGCAGTAAGACTTTGCGTGCGGAATACTTGGCGCGCCTAGAGCAATTGCGCAATCGCGGACCGCGTCGCGCCAGCTTATCTTGTGCGAATCAGGCGCATGCGAATGCTGCGGCGGATAGCAAGACTAAAATCTGGTTGAATCAGGCGCAGAAACCGAATATCGGCATCGTAACAGCCTACAACGACATGTTGTCGGCGCATCAGCCTTACGCAACTTATCCCGATCAGATAAAAGAAGCGGCTTTGCGCTTCAATGCGACCGCGCAAGTCGCTGGCGGCGTGCCAGCGATGTGTGACGGCGTGACGCAAGGTCGCCCAGGTATGGAATTGTCTTTGTTCTCACGCGATGTGATTGCGCAAGCAACCGCGATTGCCTTGTCGCATGATGCATTCGATGCGACTTTGTGTCTTGGTATTTGCGACAAAATTGTGCCGGGTTTATTGATCGGTGCTTTGGCATTTGGTCATTTGCCGACCGTCTTTATTCCAGCAGGCCCTATGGGTTCTGGTTTGTCGAATAAAGAAAAAGCAGCAGTGCGTGAACGTTATGCGCAAGGTAAAGCGACCAAAGAAGAATTGCTGGCGGCAGAAAGTGCTGCCTATCATAGTGCTGGTACTTGCACCTTCTACGGCACGGCAAACAGTAATCAAATGTTGTTAGAAGCGATGGGCTTACATCTGCCGGGCTCTGCATTCGTGCATCCATCCGACCCTCTGCGTCATGCTTTGACGGATGCGGCGGTTGAACAAGTATTGAAGTTGACCGAAGCAGGTGGTGACTATCGTCCTATCGGTCATGTTGTGAATGAAAAGACTATCGTGAACGCGGTGATCGCCTTGTTGGCGACTGGCGGTTCAACGAATCACACTATCCATTGGATTGCAGTGGCACGTGCTGCGGGCATCCTCATTGACTGGCAAGATTTTGATGAATTGTCCTCGGTGATTCCATTATTGACGCGCGTTTATCCTAACGGTACTGCAGACGTGAATGCGTTTGAAGATGCGGGCGGTCCGACATTCGTAATTCGCGAATTATTATCGCAAGGCATGATGCATGCGGATGTCATGACCGTATTTGGTGATCAAGGTTTAGCATCGCACACGACGCGCCCGGAATTACAAGAGGGAAAAGTCGCCTTCATCGCGCATCCAGAGAGATCCAGTGATCCTACGGTCGTACGTAATGTGGACGAACCTTTCGCCGCAACAGGTGGTCTGCGCTTGTTGCAAGGTAATTTAGGCCGTGCGATTGTCAAAGCATCTGCCGTGCCAGAAGAGGCCTGGATAGTGCGTGCGCCAGCCAAAGTATTTGAATCGCAAGACGCCTTAGTCGGAGCCTACAAAGCAGGGCAACTCAACCAAGATTTCGTCGCAGTCGTGATCTTCCAAGGACCACAGGCTAACGGTATGCCGGAGTTACATCATTTCACACCAGTGTTAGGTAGCTTAATGTCGGCTGGCTATAAAGTCGCCTTGGTAACAGATGGCCGTATGTCAGGCGCATCCGGCAAAGTTCCAGCGGCTTTGCATGTCAGTCCAGAAGTTGCACAAGGCGGTCCACTTGGCAAAGTGCGAGATGGCGACATGATCGAGTTAAATGTGCATACCGGTGAATTGCGTGCTTTAGTTGATGAAGCAACATGGGCGGCGCGCAGTAATCCGACAGTGAGTATCGACAGCAGCTATGGCTATGGAAGAGATTTATTTGTCGCGCAACGCCGCGTCGTGACATCGCCAGAGCATGGTGCTTCGACTTTGTTTATTTGATTTTAAAACCCCTCAACGCCGAGGCGCTGAGACACAGAGTAAAACCTTAAAAGAGAGGTTTTCTCTATTTTCGATCTTCTCGGCGCCTCTGTGCCTCGGCGTTGAGGGGTTTAAATAAATCAGTGAAAGTTTTTGATTTTAATAAATTTGAAGTTTAATAATTTACCGTTTTGAAGTGAGACCATGATGACTATGACGACAGCCGCGATTATTTCTCAACTGGCACAAGTACGTGTGCTGCCTATTTTGGTCACAGATGACGTTGATCAAGCGATTCGTTGCGTGACGACCTTGGCTGAAAATGGTTTGCCAGCCGTCGAAATCACTTTGCGCACGCCGAATGCGATGACGGTTTTACGCGAAGTCGTGAAGGCTTGCCCAACAGTGACGGTCGGTGCCGGCACGATTTTGACACCAGCGCAACTGGATGCAGTGCGTAATACTGGCGCAGCGTTTGGTATTAGCCCCGGCATCACGCCCATGTTGGCAAAAGCGGCTGCGGAATCTGGTCTGCCTTATTTTCCTGGTGTAGGTGGTGCGAGCGATTTGATGCTGGCGTTGGAACATGGTTTCAATGTGGTGAAGTTGTTTCCATCCGATATCGTCGGTAGCGTCAAAATGGCAAAAGCACTTGGCGGTCCATTTCCTGATGTGAAATTCTGTTTGACGGGCGGCGTGACGGTGGAAGCTACGCCGACTTTGTTGCAGCAATCGAATGTTTTGTGCGTCGGTGGCTCGTGGATGTGTCCGGCGAATTTGATTGGTAGTAATGATTGGACAGCAATTGGGCAATTGGCTGCACAGGCTGCGGCGGCAGGTCGATAGGTATTGTGGTGTAGTTTTATTTAGGTGAAAAATAAGAACGAAAACCCCTCAACGCTGAGACGCAGAGGCGCCGAGAAGATCGAAAACAGAGAAAACCTCTCTTTTAAGGTTTTACTCTGCGTCTCTGCGACTCGGCGTTGAGGGGTTTTGATTTAAGGTTTTGATTTAAGGTTTTAATTTTTCGTCATAAATTAGTGAGCAGTTTTTTTATCTACAGCCTTGTGCTGAAGCATTTGGTTTTCAATTAATTTTTCTCAGGTTGTTTGATCATGGCTATCTCAGTTTCTCGTACCCCATTGTGGTGTTTGTTGCAGCAACGCGCGAATAATATGCCTAGCTTAAAAGAGTTGTTTCGCGCTGATCCGCAGCGCTTTACGCACTTTTCCGCTTCCGCTTGTGGCATGTTGTTGGACTATTCCAAACAACGCATGGATACCACGGCGAAACTCAATTTATTAGCGCTGGCGCGCCAGCAAGAAGTTGAATCACGTCGTGATGCAATGTTGCGCGGCGAAGCAATTAATAACACGGAAAATCGCGCGGTTTTACACACGGTATTGCGCTTGCCTAAGGGCGAAAAATTCATGCTCAACGGTGAGAATATCGCGGCGGACGTGCACAGTGTGTTAGCGCAAATGCGTAGCTTCAGCGATGCAGTGCGTGAAGGTCGTTGGTTGGGTTATACCGGAAAACCAATTCGTACAATTATCAATATCGGTATCGGCGGTTCGGATCTCGGACCGCAAATGGCATGTATCGCATTAGCACCGTGGTCACAAAAAAATCTGTCTCTGCATTTCGTCTCGAACGTCGATGGTCGTCACGTTGCCGATTCTTTAGAAAATGCCGATCCAGAAACGACTCTGATCGTGGTTGCATCTAAGACTTTCACCACGATGGAAACTTTGACCAATGCCCGTACTGCACGTGAATGGATGCTGAATCATGGTTGCCCTGAAGATCAAATTCGCCAACATTTCGTTGCATTGAGTACGAATGTCAAAGCGGCGAAAGCCTTCGGTATCGCAGAAGAAAACGTGTTCCCATTTTGGAACTGGGCGGGCGGTCGCTATTCCATGTGGAGCGCGATTGGCTTGTCGATTGCTTTATACGTTGGCGCTGATCGTTTTGAAGAAATGCTGGCGGGCGCACATGAGATGGATTTGCACTTTGCACAAGCACCATTGGAACAAAATTTACCAGTTTTGATGGCCTTGATCGGTGTCTGGAATATCAACTTCCTCGGCTTGCAAGCTTTGTCGATCGCACCGTATCACCAGCGGATGACGCGCTTGCCAGCCTACTTGCAGCAGTTGGAAATGGAAAGCAACGGCAAGTCGGTGACGCGTGAGGGGCAGCGAGTTGATTACACGACTTCACCGATTCTGTTTGGTGAAGCGGGTACGAACGGTCAACATGCTTACTTCCAATTACTACATCAAGGCGCGACGATTATTCCGACCGACTTTATCGTAGTCGCAGATGATGACGCAGGTTTGCCGGGCCATAATCAAGCGCTGTTGGCGAACTGCTTCGCGCAATCGAAAGCGATGGCTTGGGGAAAAAATATTGAAGAAGTGCGCGCTGAACTCGGTGATCTGCCAGAAAAAATGTTAGCGCCGCGCGTCTTCGAAGGCAATCGCCCAACTTCAACTTTGTTGCTCGATTCCTTAACACCACGTTCACTCGGCGCCTTGATTGCGCTTTACGAGCATAAAGTGTTTGTGCAATCAGTCATTTGGGATATCAATGCTTTCGACCAATGGGGTGTGGAATTAGGTAAATCATTAGCGCAGCAATTGATTAGTCTAGATCCAACAGCGGTGAAAGAAGAATACGATAGTTCGACCAAAGGTTTGTTAAAGGCTTTGACCAAACGGCATCGTTGAATGACGTTCCCGCTCCAACAAACCACGGTGTATCTATACAAGCTTGAGCGACGCTATAAGTTCCCTCCCTTTCAAGGGGAGGGTTAGGGAGGGGATGGGTTTTCGTTGGTAAAGCTGTACTTTTGATCGAAACCCATCCCCATCCCAGCCTTCCCCTTGAAGGGGAAGATGTATTCATCGTGTCTCAACTTGCGCATATACCTATGTCCGTAAGCGAGTTAGGGATAGATGATTCAGCGAACGATAACTTTAGAAGTCATGGAGTAGGTGCGGATTCGTTAAGAAGTCATGATCCTTGAACTTAGCTATATGTATTTGATTTATATTGAACGAAGCTGATATACCTGCCGTAGTGCTATGAGCTTTGTTAAGATGTTTTGACTTTTTTGTGCACGGGTTTCCCCTACACTTGCGGTTTTCCTTATTTACCCTCGTTTTACCTTCATTTTAGAATTTACTGAAAAACACGATCATGAACGATATCGCTGACGATAAAGACCAGAGCCTCCGTGAAGACATCCGCCGCTTAGGCCGCATTTTGGGTGACACGGTTAGACATCAACATGGTGAAGAAGTATTTTCTCTGATTGAAACCGTACGTCAAAATTCAATTCGTTTTCGTCGCGATGCGGATGTCGCGGCTCGTGCTGAGCTGGAAAATACGCTCGATACTTTAACTAACGATCAAACCACACACCTGATTCGCGCTTTTAGTTATTTCTCACATTTGGTGAATCTGGCTGAAGATCAACATCATATCCGTCGTACCCGCGCTCACTTGATCGCTGGATCTGCTCCACGTCGTGGTAGCTTGGCGCACACGATCGAAACACTTTTTGCCAGTGAGAATGGTGCGGAGAATTTGAATACTTTCTTCCAAACCGCCGAGGTTAGCCCTGTATTGACTGCGCACCCAACCGAAGTGCAGCGTAAAAGTATTTTGAATTGCCAAATGGTGATTACGCGCTTGCTCGATGAACGCGATCGTATGCAATTGACGCCTGAAGAATCGCGCGCGAATGAAGATGCACTGCAACGTGCAGTGTTGACTTTGTGGCAGACCCGTATGCTGCGTATGTCGAAATTGTCGGTGCTCGATGAAGTCGAAAATGGTTTGAGTTTTTATGACTACACCTTCTTGCGTGAATTACCGCATCTGTATGCTGGCTTAGAAGATCTGCTAGCAAGTAAAGACCAGCGTTTTGAAAAGACGGAATTGCCGAGCTTCATGCGACTAGGTAGTTGGATCGGTGGTGATCGCGATGGTAATCCATTCGTCACCGCTAGTGTTTTAGAAAAAACTTTAACGATGCAATCCACGCGCGCTTTCAAATTTTATTTGGAAGAATTGCATACGCTGGGTTCGCAATTGTCGATGGCAACTTTGTTAGTGAAAGTGTCTCCTGAATTGGTCGCACTTTCTGAGCGTTCACCTGACCACTCACCACATCGTGCAGACGAGCCATATCGTTTGGCTGTGAGTGGCGTGTATGCGCGCTTGTCGAGCACCTTTAAGAATTTGCTAGGATTAGATCCGGTGATCGCGCCATGCGGGATGGCCGATGCGTATGCTAATGCAGAAGAATTAGTCGCGGATCTCGATATCATTCATCAATCTTTATCGGACAATGGCTCGATAGGCATTACACGCGGGCGTTTACGTCATTTACGTCGTGCGGTTCGCGTGTTTGGCTTTTATCTTGCACCTATCGACTTGCGTCAAAACTCCGACGTGCATGAGCGTGTGGTTGCCGAATTGTTGCAAGCGGCGAACCCGTCATTGAAGTATCTCGATCTCAATGAAGATCAGCGTATAGAAGTATTGATTACAGAAATCAGTTCGTCACGTCCATTAGCATCACCGTACTTAACGTATTCAGACGAAACACAATCTGAGCTAGCCATTTACCGCGCCGCGTGCACTGCGCAACAGCGTTACGGCAAAGGCGCAGTGCCAAATTGCATTATCTCGAAAACCGATGGCGTTTCCGATATGTTGGAACTCGCTTTGTTGTTGAAAGAATCTGGTCTATTACATCCGGCTGAAGCTCGTCTCGATGTGAATATCATTCCTCTATTTGAAACGATAGGCGATTTGCAAAACAGTGCGCCGGCGATGGATAGATTATTCGGCATTCCTGCTTATGCACGCTTGCTGACGAGTCGCAATAATGCCCAAGAAGTCATGCTCGGTTATTCCGATAGTAATAAAGACGGCGGCTTCTTAACTTCCGGCTGGGAGTTGTATAAAGCTGAAATTGACTTGGTCGAAATCTTCGCTAAGCATCAAGTACGTTTACGTTTGTTCCATGGCCGTGGCGGTTCAGTTGGTCGCGGCGGTGGTCCTAGTTATCAAGCGATTTTGGCGCAACCGGCGGGAGCGGTGCAAGGTCAGATTCGATTGACGGAACAAGGCGAAGTTATCACTGCAAAATATGCAAATCCCGAAGTCGGGCGTCGTAATTTGGAAGTCTTGGCTGCCGCAACGATGGAAGCGAGTTTGCTTGCGCATACCGAGTTGGCACCACGTCCAGAGTTCCTCAAAACCATGGAAGCTTTGTCCGAAAACGCCTTCAAAGCCTATCGCAATATGGTGTATGAGACGGATGGCTTTGAACAGTATTTCTGGGAATCGACAGTCATTTCTGAAATTGCTGGTTTGAATATTGGTAGCCGTCCTGCATCGCGTAAGAAGTCCACCGCGATTGAAGATTTGCGCGCGATTCCTTGGGTATTTAGCTGGTCACAATGTCGTCTAATGTTGCCGGGCTGGTTTGGTTTTGGTAGTGCGGTAAAGCAGTATTTAGAAGCGAACCCTCAAAATGGCTTGCAGACTTTGCAATCGATGTTTAAAGACTGGTCCTTCTTCTCCACAGTATTGTCGAATATGGAAATGGTCTTGGCCAAGAGCGATATCGGTATTGCGAGTCGCTATGCGCAATTGGTCAAAGATGAGGGATTACGTAATCGTATTTTCCCGCGTCTGGAAGCGGAGCATGCTTTGACGATCGCCGTTCTGAAACAGATTTCTGGCCGTGAGGATTTACTGTCTGATAACCCCTTGCTCAAACGTTCTATCGTCAATCGTTTCCCTTATCTGTCGCCTTTGAATCACGTGCAAGTAGAGCTTCTAAAACGCTATCGTCAGGGAGATGAAGATGAACGTGTACGTCGCGGGATTCATTTGTCAATTAACGGTATTGCTGCAGGTTTGCGGAATAGTGGATAGGTGATCTATTTTCAAAATCGATTTCAAATCTTGATTTGAAATAAGCAGGTATTGCAAACAGGGGAAAGTATTTCGGTATACTTTCCCCTTTATTTTTATGGGCTTTACTATGCGTGCAGCGATCTTGGGAGTGGTTGGCTGGTCAGGTAGTGGCAAGACAACTTTGCTTGAATATTTAGTTAAGGCTCTGGCACAGTCAGGCAAGTCTATTAACGTCATTAAGCATAGTCACCACGATGTGACTTTAGAACCAGCACATAAAGACAGCGCCAGATTACGGAATGCCGGAGCGGGGCAAGTGTTATTGGCTTCGCCATTTCGTTATGCGATTGTGCAAGAGTTGCGCGCCACTCCCGAGCCTAGTTTAAGTGAGTTGCTGGGAAAATTAGATCCAGCAGATCTGACTTTGGTTGAAGGCTATAAATGGTCTAAGCTCAGCAAGCTAGAAGTGTATCGACCGAGTTTGGGGAAACCAGCGATTTACCCGAATGATGAGCATATCGTCGCGGTCGCCTCGGATTTACTGAAGCCAGCCGATTTTCCATCTACATTGACTTGGCTAAATCTAAATTGTCCAGAAGAAGTGCTTGCTTGGATACAACTGGGATTGGATAGGGATGAATTTTCCTGTGAAGTAGAAAATATTTAATTCTAGCCAATATAAGACTCATGCAAAACAGACACGAGCGTTGCTGTGTTTCCATGTAATGCTCAACAAGGAAGGGCAGGCATTGGTCTCAAAAATAAATGGGGCCAAGTAGATACTGTTATCCGAGTCAAGCAGAATGCAAGCTTGCATCGAAAGGCTTGCCGGATTTTAGTACGCCAAATGCGACATGAATGAGTTTTCTCATCATGGCACCAATAATGACCATGGGAGGTTTCCCGGATGCCGCTAGACGCTGGCGGAAAGCCTTGCCCCAT
>NZ_JACOGA010000014.1:59235-157161 GCF_014284175.1 Affinundibacterium flavidum | reverse complement strand
TCGCACAGTCCATTCAAATCTATAACAACGAACGGCCACACTCTAGTCTCAAAAACAAAACGCCCAATGAGGTTCATCGAGCGTGTTTGCAACACTTTTAGTTGTCAACTTATTTTAGGACTAGACACGTCAGTTCAGTAGAACTGAATGAATTTCTTTGTTCACGCCTGTGGACGCATGCCTTGTATCCATTTCTTGATCCGGCCAGCATCTGCTAAACGAGAATACTTCCCTTTAGAATCCAAGAATACCATCACTACCGCACGGCCTTCAATAATTGCCTGCATGACTAAACAACGTCCAGCTTCTGCGATATAGCCCGTCTTTTGTAAGCCGATATTCCAATCAGATTTTTCAACTAAATGATTAGTCGTACCGTACTCCAGCAAACGCTTACCTTTTGGATTCACCACGTAGTGACTATCGGTAGAGTATTCACGAATCAATGGGAATTGGTAAGCTGCGTTAATCAACTTAACCAAATCACGCGCACTCGCGACGTTCTTACTTGAAAGGCCACTAGAATCCACGTAGTAAGTATCGTTCATACCCAACTGTTTAGCCTTCGCATTCATTGCAGCGACAAACGCTGGCAAACCACCTGGATAACTACGTCCCAAAGCAGACGCAGCACGATTTTCGGAGCTCATTAGCGCGATATGCAACAAATCCGCACGAGAGAGTTTTGCACCTATTGTCAAACGTGATCCTGTACCTTTTTCTTTATCCAAATCTTCGTTGGTGATTTCGATAACCTCATCCAAATCTAGTTTGGATTCCACTACCACCAGACTAGTCATCAACTTAGTGATAGAGGCGATGGGCAAAGATACTT
This sequence comes from Affinundibacterium flavidum, assembly GCF_014284175.1. Lineage (GTDB taxonomy): Bacteria > Pseudomonadota > Gammaproteobacteria > Burkholderiales > Burkholderiaceae_D > Undibacterium > Undibacterium flavidum. The sequence continues at coordinate 156,326 of NZ_JACOGA010000014.1, read as the reverse complement.
CTGCATTTTTTTCAAACAAGACTTTTGAACTGTCCTGATCAACGACGAATGCTGCATTAGAGGCCAGAGACAAAGCATCTTTGGAGTTCTTCAATCCAACTGCGTCACCAATACTAGGGCCTTCATTAATCTCAACCGCATGACGCGCGCCACGTTTTCCCTTCGCTAACTTCTGCGATTTTGCGGCGAGAACATGTTTTTTACCATGCTTAGAGGCATGCTTAGTTACATGTTTAGACGAGGCTTTAGCATGCACCAAAGTGGATTTTTTTGAGCTGGATTTTTTGCTGCGATGACTGTCACTTGCGGCGCTAACTTGACCAACTGCAAAGACAGAAACAAGTGCGAGTGTGGATATGACTGTTTTATTTAACGAAAAACTCAACATAGATTTCACCATGGACTTCAAGCGTAGTGCAACCATGTATTACTCCTAGAGACAAAAAATTTCCTAATGGAACGAAGTGTAGCAAATTATTGATAATTCGCAAGAGAATTAAAGACTTAGCGTTACTTCCTCATTAAAATTCTTCGAATTCGAATCAAAAATAAATAAATGATATAAATTTTTAATATTGAATGTGCTTTTTCAACATCGGTCACACGGGTTTCAATTCTTCATCGCAACAATTCGCTCAGCTCAATCAAAAAATTTAGCAAACGTATTTACCTCTGCCCGCTCTGTTTGCAAGCTATTTTCTATCTTACTCATATCCGCATATCCCATAGACATGCCGCACACTACCATTTCTTCCGCTAGCAATGCCAACTCCTCAGAAATGATGCTATGGAACTGTGTGAATGCAGCTTGCGGACAAGTATCAAGACCACGTGCCCGAGCGGCAAGCATAATATTTTGCAAGAACATACCGTAATCCAGCCATGATCCTTGCTCCATCACACGATCTATCGTAAATATCAGCCCTACTGGCGCATCAAAAAATTGATAGTTTCGTCCGTGCTGCGCATGCATTCCGGCTTTGTTGTCACGACCTAAGCCAAGTAAGCTGTACAAATCCCATCCCACTTTACGGCGGCGATCAATATAGGGGCTACGCCACTCCACTGGGTAATATTTATACTCTTCAGTATGTGACTTCGCGATATCAGGATTGTTATGCACTGCCATTATCTTCGAAGATAAATTTTGCAAACTATTTCCCGTTAGAACATAAACCTTCCAAGGTTGCGTATTGGTACCTGAGGGTGCTCGCGCCGCAATAGATAAAATAGCCTGAATATCTTCGTGTGCAACTGGCGTATTTAAGAATGCCCGCAATGAGCGTCGGGAACGAATCACCTGATCAACAGCTTCTTGGATAGAATTAGAAATCATCTGTGCTCCATAAATATCAAGGCAATTCTTACCTTGGAAAAATAAACCAAACTAAAACAAGAAAACGATGCTTACTCTCTAGAAGTGCTTGCCCTCGCCAAGCCAAGCTCTTCAAAAAACTTCAATACCACCGGTAATTCACGAGTACGTGAAAACGCAGGCAAGCTTTGCCAAATACGTTTGCCATACGGTTTGGAAATCAAGCGAGGATCGCAGATCATCAATACGCCACGATCAGTTTCATCGCGAATCAAGCGCCCTGCTCCTTGTTTCAGATTAATGATCGCTTCAGGTAATTGATGATGGACGAAACCATTCAAGCCTTTCTTCTCCATCGCCTCTATTCGCGCGGCTAGCACAGGATCATCAGGCGGCGCGAACGGCAACTTGTCAATGACGACTAGTGATAAAGCCTCACCGCGTACATCAACACCTTCCCAGAAACTTTGAGAACCAATCAGTACCCCATTTCCCGAAGCACGAAAGCGATCCAATAACTCGGTGCGACCAGCATCACCTTGCACAAAAAGTGGAAAATCCAAACCTCTCCGCGCAAACTCTTCTTTCAATCGCTCCGCGCAATGCTTAACAGCTTTATTCGTAGTGCAAAGTAAGAAAGTACGTCCTCCAGCTGCTTCTATCACGGGTAGCGCGGCGTCAACAACTGCGTCTGTATATTCCCTAGAATTGGGTTGCGGCATACCGTCAGGCACATACAAAATACCTTGTTCTGCATAGTTAAATGGACTAGGCCAGGTTCGTGCTGGTTCGTCCCACAATCCCATTTGTGAAACATAGTGGCTAAAATCATTTTTCACTGCCATCGTCGCTGAAGCAAAAATCCAAGTACGCGGTACGCCTTCTCGTTGCTTATTAAAGATAGGCGCAATGGACAAGGGCGTTCGATGTAATTGCAATGAAACAGAATAGGCTTCAACCCACAGAACACATTCAGGTTTACCTTTGGCTTCTTTCGAATTCGGATCTAGTTCGCGCCAATCATCTAGCTGATCCTGTAAGTCGATTGCCCGCACTCGGCACTGCTCTATGGTTTCTGCCCTTTCGGCCTGTTTTTCCAACACTTTGATTAAATCACCCATGCACGCTTTTAGTGTTTCCAAATTGGGGAAAAATTCGCTGGAAGGAGCAATTTGTTGTAAGGACAAACGGATTGAATCTTGCGGAAATGATAGCCGCAAATCACGCGCTGCACGTTCTACGGGTGCCACAATCTTAGCCCATTCGGCGCCATCTCGCGCATGAGATAATCCTTCAGCCAAAGTATCGCGACATAACTCTAAAATTTGAGAAGTTGAGATTGAGTCGCCAAAGAATAGTGTGGCAGTTTCTGGTAGCTGATGTGCTTCATCAAAGATGACGGTATTTGCCGATGGTAGCAATTCAGCGATTCCAGTATCTTTAAGCGCCAAATCGGCAAAAAACAAATGATGATTAACGACGACGACGTCGGCTTGCTGCGCCTCTTTACGCGCTTTCATCACAAAACAATCTTGGTAATATTGGCACTCCGAACCCATGCAATTGTCTTTGGTTGAAGTCACTAAACTCCACACTGGTGCAGTCTCAGGTACACGTGCCAACTCTGCTTTATCACCGCTACTCGTCGTCTTAATAAAACGTGAAATGTCACGTAAATAACCAACGTCTTCCCGCGATGTTAAACGCCCATTCTGCAAGGTTCTCTCAAGATGAAAATGACAAAGATAGTTGGCACGCCCTTTCAGCAAAGCAACCGATACTGGAGCCTTCAACACTTTTTTGATCGTAGGAATATCACGCAGATACAATTGATCCTGCAAATTTTTCGTGCCAGTTGAGACGATGACTTTGCCGCCCCACAGCAATGCGGGGATCAAGTAGGCAAACGTCTTTCCAGTGCCAGTACCAGCTTCCGCTAATAAGGTCTTTTGCCCTGCAATCGCCTGAGCAATCGCTTGCGCCATTTCAATTTGTGCTTGGCGCGAGCGATAACCGGGTATCGTGGAGCTTAACAGTCCAGTGTCCCCAAAGATTTTCTCGACCTCTGAATCATGGACTCCAGAAGCATGTGAATTTAAATTATTTTCAGTCAAAATATAATGCGGTCAGATACAACAAAATCGTTCCGGTGCTTACCGCAGCCGGCTTTATTGGCAGTTTCGAGCATCGTCACATCTGCCCGTTACAGTGTGTAGGTCAACTAGACGGTCAATGAAGAATTTTGTTCATCATATGCCTAAAGTCTTCAATTATCATTTAAGCTGGAATATCAGGCGACAATTGCATTTTAAGTAATGCTATGTAATCCTTTAGCTGCAATTTGCGCTTTTTTAGGCGTCGCAACTGTAATTCATCGTGATTGGGATCTTTGATAATAGCCTCAATCACTGAATCGAGATCACGATGTTCAACTTCTAATTCACAAATGCGCATTCGAATTTGATTTGTATGGTCCATAAGCTGTAAGAACGAGTAAAATGCAACGTGTTTATTTAAAAAGAATTCGGAATATCCGACTAGTGTAATCTACCACGACGTATGAGCCAATATAAGATCGAAGCAGGCACCGCTCAACATATCGGTGATCGTAAAGAACAACAAGACCGCGTGGCTCTTTTTGCTGCGCCACATGCACCCGGCCATATTATGGCGGTTGTTGCAGATGGCATGGGCGGTAAAAGCGGTGGCGCAATCGCAGCAGAACAAGTCGTTCGTTCGGCCAAAATGCTATTTGATGAATTCTCTCCCGGCAATGATATCAAAAAGATGCTGGAAGCAATTGTGCATGAAGCGCACACAGTCATCAAATTATCTGCAGTATCATCTGAAAAGGAGCCTCACAGCACCTTTGTGGCTTTAGTAATTTCTCCTCAAAAGGCGGTCTGGGCGCATGTAGGCGACTCTCGCCTGTATCGGTTTGACGGCCCCAATTTCGCTGAAAGAACGAAAGATCATTCCTACGTCGAACGCTTGGTTGACGAAGGCGTGATTACGTCTGAAGAAGCGAAGAACCACAAAATGTCGAATGTCCTGGTCAATGTACTCGGGTCAAAGAATGCAATCCCCTACGTCAGTTTTGGCGAAAAGGATAATCTAGAACATGGTGATTCATTTCTACTATGCTCAGATGGTCTGTGGCACTACTTTGCGGACATAGAATTATCTGTAGCGGTAGGTGCAAGCACGCCACGTCAGGCCTCAGAATTATTGGTAAAGAAAGCGCGCGAACGGGCAAATTCACAAGGAGATAACGTTTCTTTTGCAATTATCAAACTGGTGCCGCCACCAGTAGAGCAAAAAACGTATATTGCAGAAAAAATGACACGTGCCATCTAAAGAATCAAGCACAGACACAAAGACTATTTCAAACTCGTTGTGACAATTCAATGCGAAAAAAAATGCCCAATAGTAATTTATTGGGCATTTTAATTTGTGACTAGCAAAACTTTTGCTTAACTCATCACGGTATCGACTATTTGATAGCGTATTAATTTATATAACTAAACAGCGACAAAGAAGAGGTTTTCACAAAAGATTGCTGAGCCGCCTGCAACACTACCTGATTTTGATTCAACTCAGTAATCGCCTTTGCATAATCAAGATCTTGCAGTGCGGATAATTCTTGTTTATAAATCAACCCCATGCTATCGCCAGCGCTATTCAAATTTTCTAGTTCTTTCAATGACGTACCGAAATTTGTACGTGCAAGTAAAACATTTGAAAGCGACTTATCAATATTGAAATTTGCCTGGCTCAAATTGGCTGTTAATTCCAATTTTTGTGGCACTGTGCCTGCCGGACTACGTAAGGTATTGATGAGATCGGTGAGTGTTTCAAAAATATTTTGATTACCAGGTTGAATCGAAAACTTATCGCCGGGCCCTGGCGCACCAGGTGTATTGGTTAAGGTAATGTCCATACCATCAACGGTTACCGTTTGAGGGCTAGCATAAGCAGTGGTCGGAGTGACGACAACACCAGTAGTTTTGTTCGTAATTGTAAAGTTCGCCCCTGTGTTATCAAAGGCAACTTCATAATTGTTACCAGTCAAGTTGGCAGTAGTCGGCACATTGATCGCCGCTGTGGCAACAGCTTGACCTGTATTCGAAGGATTTGATCGGACGTTAAACTGAGAGTTAGACGTCTTGATATTACCAAAAATTGCCGAACCAACTTCGTTGATAGGAATTTGTCTAGAGGTATCAACTTGTAATACACGACCACCTTGATCGCCGTTATATTGAGCCCCACCCTGGGTTTTCGTATACGGTGCAATAGATGAGGAAAATCCGGAAAACAGATACGAATCTGTTCCGTCAGTCGCATTTGCAAAGCCAAATAATTGATCAAGATTGCCTTGCAATTCATTGGCGATATATCCTCGCTCCTGATCGGTAAGCGTACCATTGCCTGCGCTGACAACCAGCGTTTTTACGTTATGTAAGACATTCGTCACATTGCTCAAAGTATCTTCAGCAATACTTAGGGTGTTGGTTGCGTTCTTTCGATTGACAGCAAACTGATCATTTACTGCATCAGTCTGCGAAATTACCAAGGCGCGAGCAGAACCAATTGGATCATCCCCAGGGTTCAAGATACGACGTCCAGAGGCAATTTGCTGTTGAGTCCGATTCAAACTCACTTGCAAGTCGCTGATACGAGCGCCACCCGATTCGTAAATTGTATTTGTACTAATACGCATGATTATCTCTCTTATCGACCTAAGGCAAGTAAAGCATCAAATAACTGACTCGCGATTTGCATTAATTTTCCCGCCGCTTGATAAGCTTGTTGGTAGCGCAATAAATTGGCAGCTTCCTCATCCAAATTGACGCCAGACTCAGATTGTTGCGCTTGCAAAGCTTGCGACAACAACTTGGTTTCTGCACTCTTACTGACTTCCATCTCATGCGCTTTGTTACCGACATTACTGACAAACTGGCCGTATGCGCCTTGAAAACTGGTTGTTCCAGATCCCATGGTGTTTTTTGTTTGCAAGCTACCTAGCAAAGTGGCGTTGCGATTATCACCGGTACCGGAAGGATTCCCGGCGATCTTGACGACGTCGCCATTGGTATAGGCTCCTGACACGGTAAAACTCAAGCCGTTAAAGCTGATAGTCGAGCCTTCGATATAGGGGATAGCAGAGCCAGCAACATAGGAAGTTGTTGTGTTTCCATTCTTAACAGTCACGTTCGCGTTCGCAGGAAATCCTGTGAAATTATTGCCAGCTGAGTTATAGGTCAACGTTGCCGGAGTGATCGGCAAAGAGCTTCCCAGTGTGAATGTTTCACCTGCCGCCGGAGTTGTGGGATTGTCTTTAATTACAAAGCTCACACCACCGTAGGTCACAGTCGCACCACTTGTATACGGCACGTTCACTACTTTAGGTGGTGTCGCAGCTGGTGCAGCGGCAGCTGCAACTTCATAGTTGGAAGTAACACCGCCATTAGTGACAGATACTAAGGCACCCACTGGAAATCCAGCCAAACTATTGGGGCCAGTTGCAAACGTTAAGTTTAATGGCGGTGTGAGCGTGGCGCTATTATACGAATCGCCAACGACCACCGATCCAATGAATCCATTAACAGAATTACTCGTAGCCGATACCGTCGCATTCACAACGCCAGAGCTTATTTTTCCCGTACCTAAGTTGGTACTTGGTAAACTAGTCGTCACAGGCGCAGCCGCCGCAATTTTAGTAATATCTGTAATGGCAACGCTAATGGATGACGCAGCTAACGCAGTAGGGCGGACCAAAAATTCATCATTCACCGAAGGTGCCACGACAGCTGGTGGCGCACCAATCGTAGCCAGATTAAAACTGAGACCATCAATCACTGCAGGCAAAGTATTGGATGTTTGTACATTTCCGTCAGAGACCCGCGTGATCTTGAAGTAGTTAGGCGCTGGACCAACGCCTGCCAAGTATTGCACGCGATAGTCACTCGTCGTCAACGCACTGACATCAGAGTAGGAAACAGCCATATTCGCTGTACTAAGATTGGCGCCACTAGGAGTAGAAGTCGGGCCTGAAATAGTAAAGAAATCTTTACCAATTTGACCATTTAAATCTTGTCCTAACTTATGTTGATCATTAAATTCTGCCGCGATTGACACAGCAACTCGACCAAGAGAGTTGCGTGACAAGTCTAATGAGTTAGATCTAAATGCAAACAATCCACCGAGTTCACCGCCTGTAATACTTTGCTCATTCAATTGAACGAGGGAGCCATTATTTTCGTAGGAAACCTGAAGCCTTGTAGGATCAGTAAGCGAACTTGTTGGTTGTAAGACGCTAACTTTGGCACCAAGTACCAAAGGCTGACCAGTTCCCATGAAAACGTTATATTTTCCACCTTGATTGACGACAGACACGCTGACTAATTTACTTAATTCAGTCACTGCGTTATCGCGTTGATCTAACAAGTCATTCGGAGCCGCACCACCAGAAACGGACTGTGCAGTTTCAATAAAATCATTTAAATCTGCAATTTGTTTAGCGAAACCGTTTATCCCCGTCACTGTTTGTGAGATGCGATTATTTACATCTTCTGACACCTGATCGAGACGTGCCCCCATACTCTGTACTCGAGAAACCAAGGACGAGGCATTAGACAATACTGCCTGTCTTGCTGCTGAACCTGCAGTTCCATTGGGACTGGTCGCTAGATTTTGGATGGAACTAAAAAATTCTTGTAGTGCAGGAGAAATCCCCGCAGATTGATCCGCAACCAAATTACTAATCTGTTGTACTTGATTGAAATATGCAGAGGCGTAATTTTGTGAGGATTGTGTGGAGTTTACTTGCTGGGCAATAAATTCGTTATAAACCCGTCTAACCTCGCCCACTTGAGTACCCTGCCCAATAAAGCTACCGCCGACGTTTTGCGCGGCCGCAGCACTTTGAAGCAAAATCTGTCGGCTGTATCCCGGTGTGTTCACGTTGGATATGTTATGCCCAGCTGTGGCGATCCCCATCTGCGCCGCAGCTAATGCACTTTGCCCAATTCCAAGAATATTGGTACCCATAATTCAACCTATTCACTCAAATGTCGATACTTACACTGCCCGCGTTAAAAGCCATCTCCGGCTTCCGTCTTCTATTTTAACGGGTCATTACAGGAAAACTTTAATCTACCAAGCTTGCTTGATCAGCCCGAAAAAGACTGCTGTATCACTTTCGTCAACTTTTGTGCATATTGCGGGTCCGTGGCATAGCCAGCTTTTTGAAGGGCGCGGGCGAACTGTGCGGCATCACCTCCGTTTTGCAATACAGATTGATAGCGGGGGTTGTCTTGTATGAGTTTTGCGTAGTCTTTGAAGGCGTCGCCGTAATTATCATAGGCGCGGAATTTTTCAACTTTTTGATAGGCAACGCCGTTTGTATATTCAGTAGTCAATGCATCAACAGTTCGGCCTTTCCAGTTTCCACTTGCCTTAATGCCAAAAACATTGTGGCTAGCTGAGCCATCCATCGCCTTGATTTCATGCTTGCCCCAACCCGATTCTAAGGCAGCTTGCCCCAACATGAATTTGGCTGGAATCCCAGTGCCCTGACTTGCGATTTCAGCATGCACACCTAACTTTCGAGTGAATTCCTGAACATGCGGCATGGTGGAGTTTGACTCAATACTGCTCGTAGAATTAAGCAACTGCTCCGCCTTTGTCGCATATTTTTGTTGCTGCATATATTGCTGGACACCGCCTAATCCCCCAAGTGCAGGAGGTGGCGATTTTTCAAATGAACTTTCAGACTGCAGGGCCTGGGTCATTGCATTATTTGATAGCTGCCTCACCATCGCATCCGCCAAGCCGATCCCGCGACTTGCCATTTTTTGCGATAATTGTTGATCTAACATCGACGTATACATTCGGCTTTGCTCGTTATCAAACATGCCTTCCTGACTACCGGCCTGACGCATGGATTTGAGCATCATGCTCACAAATAAAGCTTCAAATTGAGTCGCGGCAGCCTTGAGAGCTTCTGGTGAATTATCTTTTGAAGATTGGCGCAATGCATCGAGCCCCTTGCTATCAAAAGCAAGTTTGTCTGACATATCTGCGCGACCAATCATATTTTCACCGTTCCAATAATTTCAACAATAATGCACTTACTTAAATAATTTCCAGCTCAGCGCGCAACGCACCAGATGACTTCATCGCCTGCAAGATCGCCAGAAGATCTTGAGGTGTTGCACCTATTGAATTGAGTGCCTTGACTACATCGGCCAAAGAAGCTCCTGCCTTCAACATCAACAACTGCCCCCCCTCTTTGGTGATGGCGACATTGGAATTTGGCGTTGCCGTAGTTTGACCATTGCTAAGAGCATTCGGTTGGCTGACTGTATTATCGGTATTGATCACCACACTCAAATTACCATGCGCCACTGCGCACGCTTCTAGGCTCACCGATTGGTTCATGACAATCGAGCCGGTACGAGCATTGAGAATGACTTTTGCAGCAGTTTGTGCGGGCGTTACTTCTATACTTTCCAATGCGCCTAAGAAGGCGACGCGTTGATCATTCATTTGCGGTGCTTTTACTTGAATGACACGTCCATCCACCGCTGCAGCTGTCTCGGGACCAAACTTTTTATTGATCGCTTCCACCACGCGACTAGCTGTTGAAAAATCGGCGGTATTTAATTCCAGTTGTATAGAATTTCCATGCCCTAATGGCGATGGCACTGCGCGTTCCACAGTCGCGCCTCCAGAAATTTTACCGACACTTAAATGATTGACCTGAACTTGACTGCCATTCGCCGAAGCACCAACGCCACCCACTAAGATATTGCCCTGAGCGATGGCATAGATTTGATTATCAGCACCTTTCAGTGGTGTCATCAAAAGTGTTCCACCTTTCAAGCTTTTTGCATTTCCCATTGAGGACACTGTGATATCCAAAGTTTGCCCGGGTTGAGAAAAAGGCGGTAAGGAAGTTGTGACCATGACTGCAGCAACATTCTTCAATTGCAAGCTAGTTCCCACAGGAATTGTCACGCCCATTTGTTGCATCATGCTGATAATACTTTGCACCGTGAATGGTGTTTGTGTAGTCTGATCGCCACTACCATCTAAACCAACTACTAATCCATATCCCATTAATTGATTCTGCCGCACTCCTTGTATTCCAGCGAGGTCTTTAAGGCGCTCTGCTTGCACCGGTAGCGAGAACACCACCGTCAATATGACGCAGACGATCAGGCTTGCAGATCGAAGCTTTTGATTTAATTTAAGACTAATGTGCATCAACATATCCATGGCTTGCTCTCAAATTAAAATGGCAGGACGCTCAAGAAGAATCTGGTCAACATTGAACTGACTTCGGTGAAATCAACATGAGATGTCGATCGATATTCGAATCGTGCTTCAGCTACCTGAGTTGACGACACTTGATTCGCTGCAGTAATAGTGCGAGGATTCACCACGCCAGAAAATCGTACAAACTCAGCGCCCTTATTAAATGCAATTTGCTTCTCGCCGCTGACGAGCAAATTACCATTTGGCAGAACTTCGATGACAGTAGCAGCAATGGTTCCAGAGAAGGAATTACTGGCTGTCTCTGCGCCTTTCTCATCAAACTTGGAAGAAGCCGTTGTGGAGATTGACGCTTTCGCGGTTGTACTCGAAGGAACACCGAAAATAGTCGGTGCTGCAAACGCAGCGCTCCCTGCTTTACTGCCGGATGCGCCAGCCGCTTTCGTCGCAGAAGTATTTTCGCTGATCGTAATTGTCAGCACATCTCCCACCATGCGCGCCTTTACATCCTCAAATAGAGGTCGATAACTGGCCGCTTGAAAAATCGCGCCATTCGCTTCACGTTGATTCTTTGCACTTTGTGCTTGAACAATTCCGGATTGATGCACTATTGCCGGAGGCGCTGTGCCACAGGCGCTCAATGCAATGAGACTGGCAAGCAAGATGATTGTTTTTGACGTTTTCATTTCAGATATTCCACGATGTCACTGTATGTCAAAACAAGAAATTAAATGCTTCAAAACACCGCATTACAACTGCGATAAGCGTTGCAACATTTGATCCGATGTCGTAATCGCTTTGCTGTTAATTTCGTAGGCACGTTGCGTCTGTATCATGCTGACCAATTCCTCCGCGACATTCACATTGGAAGTCTCAACAAATGCTTGAACGATCAAGCCCGCACCATTCGTACCTGGCGCATTTGTGCCGGGATTACCTGATGCGGCGGTTTCAACATAAAGATTTTCGCCCAGACTCATCAGTCCAGCCGGATTGATAAAGGTCGCGAGCTGAATGGAACCGACTTGAACCGCAGCAGTAGACCCAGGTTGCGTAACGGAGACCGTACCATCACGCCCCACGGTAATTGTTTGCGCATTAGCAGGTATCGTAATCGCGGGCTGAATGACAAACCCACTAGAAGTCACCATTTGGCCTTGATTATCAACTTGAAACGAACCATCTCGGGTGTAACCTGTCGTGCCATCTGGCATCAATACCTGAAAGAAACCTTGACCATTAATTGCCAGATCCTTGTTATTGCCAGTTTGCTGCAAATTTCCTTGCGTAAAAATACGCTCAGTCGCGACCGGACGTACGCCAACACCCAATTGCAAGCCGGATGGTAATTGCGTTTGTTGAGAGCTTTGTGCACCAGGCTGACGCATGGTTTGATACAAAAGATCTTCGAACACAGCGCGTGAACGTTTGAAACCCGTGGTGCTGACATTCGCCAGGTTATTGGTAATCACATCCATTTGCGTTTGCTGCGCATCTAGCCCAGTCTTCGCAATCCATAATGAGCGTATCATGTCTTTCTCCTATTCACTTACTATGCAATGTGCCGTCTCTGCATCATCTCAAGCAATCCAAAATTACATCACACCGATTCAATCAATACCTTATTGTGCAATGTTATGTCTTAAGTTAATGCGAAGATTTGACTAGCTTTTGTCGCGTTACTCTCGGCATTAGTCAATAGCTTCATCTGCATTTCAAACTGGCGCGCCAAATTAATCATTGTCACCATAGACTCAACCACGTTCACATTACTTCCTTCCAGCATGCCACCTGCGACTGAAACTGCGGCATCGGCAACTGGCACAACACCATCTTTAGTCTTAAATAATCCATCAGCATCACGAACAATATTTGCTTCAGGCGGATTCACTAATTTGAGACGACCAAGCACTTGTACTGCGTTTGGTTTTGTTCCCATCGGGACACTGGAAACCGTCCCATCTTTAGCAATCGCAATAGTGACTTCTGGTGGAATAGTGATCGGGCCTGTGTCACCCATCACGATCAAACCACTATGTGTTTGCAAGACACCATTTTCACTAATTTTCAAACTGCCATGTCGGGTCATTTTTTCAGTACCGTCTTCAGCTTGCACAGCCAGCCAGCCTTTTCCTTGAATAGCAACATCCAATTCGCGTCCAGTGTTTTGCAAACTACCACTAGAAAAATCTGTGCCAACTGTGGCATCAACGACAAAAGCACGCGTAGGCAGACCTTCGCTAACAACCGGCACAGCGCGAAATGAATCGATCTGCGCACGGAAGCCAGTTGTCGTGGCATTGGCGAGATTGTGCGATGTGGTCGCTTGCTGTTCCAGGATGTGTTTCGCTCCTGTCATCGCGGTATAAATTAAACGATCCATCGCACACTCCCTGCATCAACGATCATGAAATAATGAAAAACTACACATTCAACTAACCAACTAAGCAAGCAATGATTAGCGCAAATTCACCAAGGTTTGCAGCACTTGATCTTGGGTTTTGATAGTCTGCGCATTCGCCTGATAAACACGTTGCGCGGTAATCATATTGACCAATTCTCCCGTCAAATCCGTGTTTGAATCTTCGGTTGCATTTGAAGTCAAAACACCCATGCTGCCTGAACCTGGAGGACCAACTAATGCCGGACCAGAAGTCGCTGTCTCGGTCCATTGATTGTCACCTAAGGACTGCAAACCATTCGCATTAGTAAAGTTAGCTAAAGCGACCTGCCCCAAAACGGAGGTTTTACCATTGGTGTAACTACCGACGATCGTGCCATCTTTAGACGTATTAAACTTCGACAACTTACCTGAGGTGTAACCATCTTGCTTGATTGAGTTAACACTGAATGCAGCACCAAATTGCGTCGTGCCAGTCATATCGTACTTAACGGTAAATGGTGACGCGGCACCTGTCGCAACAGTCACTGCAATTGACAGTGCATTCGGATCAGTCAAGGCAAAAGGAGGCGTCGCACCAGTTAATTTACCTACATTGTCAAAACCAACTTTACCGATAGGAACTGGCGGCGCAGGCAAAACTGAGCCTACAGATAGTCCATCAACCGCGGCATAAACATTCCACTCCGCTGTCGCAGGTGCAGTTGGCGGCGTTGCGACCGGATCAATGCGAACGAAGAAGGTTTGCAAGACATGAGAATTTCCCAAACTATCGAATACAGCAACCGAAGTTGCATTGTTATATGACAGCGGATCGGTCAATGAAAAAGCAATAGGAGTGATCACTGGAGGTGATGCAACTGGTAATTGCGTACCTGGCACCAAAGCGCGCGAATCTAAGTTGAGCAAAGAAGTAACGGAATTAGTCTGCTTAGGCGCGATATCGCTAGTATTAATATTTAAGGGAACCGCGGAACCAGTCGACAGTACACCATTCGAATCCGCTGCATAACCAGTGAGTTTGGCACCTTGAGCATTAACAATATTACCCTCTTTGTCCAATGAAAACTGGCCGTTACGGCTATACGTAATTGCGCCATTTGTCGACATTCGAAAAAAGCCCGCGCCGTTAATCGCAATGTCCAGCGGATTATTTGTCGACGTAATATTCCCTTGCGTGAATAGCTGCGCGACGGTCTGCACCTTAACACCGATACCTGCACCACCGCCACCCGCGCCGCTCAAGGAATTCGCATAAACATCGGCAAACTGCGCCTGTGCCATTTTGAATCCGACTGTATTTGAATTGGAAATATTATTACCAATCACATCAAGCGATTTAGATGCGGCATTTAACCCGCTTAAGCCCTGTTGAAAACCCATGATACTTCTCCTCTACGTTGGATATAACACCCATACAAACCTAAAAATTTTCTAATCGCTGCAAGCGCAACATGCACAAACATGTCGAACTATTACCTCAAAAAATTTGCTTCACGTCCGACATCAATACATCACCCGCATTTGAAATACTTAACATCGTCCCTTGACTTCCAAATGAAACGCTAGAAACCAAACCAAAACTCATAGGGGTTACAGTCAACTTTGTATCGGCTGCACTTGCACTGACTTCAAAGTTGTAATTTCCATTTGCAACAGCAGTACCAGACTCATTTTTTCCATCCCATGAAATCGAGTTAAAACCGCTGGTCATACTATTGAAATTGAGCGTTTTGATTAAGGAGCCATTTTCATCTCGAATCTTCACCTGAATCTTGTCTGCATTCTGCGGCAGGTCAAATCCCAACACGGATTTGCCATCCTTCAATTCCACGTTAGATCCAGGAACCACTACTCCGTGCCCTATCATCGAAGCAGCCTGCAAATTTTGACTATTCTTGAAACTACCGTTCATCGCGGTCATCGTTTCGTTTAATTTATCGATACCTGTCACCGTTGAAAGTTGTGCCAGTTGACTTGTAATTTGAGCGTTATCCAGCGGATTTAAAGGATCTTGATTTTTCATCTGCGTGACTAACAAAGTCATGAATTTATCCTGAGCCTCTTGTGTTGCGCTTTTAGTGCCACGATTGCTGTTCATCGCAGCCAATAGGCTAGGATCAATCGTCGTATTTGTCGTTACATTACTCATTTTTTCACCTTTATACCTTCGCTAAATAAGCTCAATAAATTGAATATGCTATTGACCAATACTCAAAGTTTTCAACAACATCGCTTTTGCTGCATTCATTGTTTCGACATTTGTTTGATAGGATCGTGAAGCCGAAATCATATTCACCATTTCCTCAACCACATTTACATTTGGCATGGACACATACCCTTTTTCATCCGCCAGAGGATGTTTTGGGTCATACATCAATTTAGGCGGATTGGGATCTTCAACAACTTGTGTAACTTTCACTCCAGTTGATGCAGGATCGTTTGTTTGCATCGCTGTAAATACTACTTGCTTCGCTTTATAGGCTTGTCCATTTGAGCTGGTCACGCTATCAGCGTTCGCCAAATTGCTGGAAACGACATTTAAACGCTGTGCCTGCGCACTCATCGCGGATCCAGAAACATCAAAAATTTTAAATAGTGACATGATGATTACCCTTGTATCGCGGAAAGCAAACCTTTGATTTGCATGTTAATCATGGTTAAACTCGCTTCATATTTCAGCGCATTTTCTGTAAAGGCATTACGCTCGACATCCATATCAACCGTGTTACCGTCCACATTTCCCTGCACTTCTTTACGAAATGCTGGCGGCAGGCCGGCAACCGTGCCCGCTTGAGAAAAATGTGCCGCCGAGGTTTTCGCCAAATCATTCGCCGCATTTGTCTTTCCCAAAGCAGCACTCATTGCGGAGTTAAAATCCACGTCACGCGCTTTATAGTTTGGCGTATCGGCATTCGCGATATTTGATGCCAACAATTGCTGCCTTTGCCCACGAACGGACAATGCAAGCTGATGAAAGCGCATATAATCGTCTAGCTGATTCATTGTTTATCTCCGTTCTTTGATTCAACCCTGACCGCTTTCGCTCTATATCCAGAGGCACCATCAATTTAATTTCGGTATGCTTCAATTCATTACATTGCAACTCGTTCCAACTCAACTCAATTCAACTTGTTTGAACTCATTTGAACTAAGCGAACGGTTTTCCTTAATGTGCATAGTAGGCGCACAGTGTCCAATTTAATCCGCGAATAAAGAGCGGAAAAACCCATCTATTCACGCAATAGATCTCTGTCGCCAAGACTACAATTCATCTATCACGACATCGATCTATATCTCAGGAGTTATGCAGTGAATATCAAATTCCTACAGCACTTATTCTGTTTTGCCTTAGGAATACAAGCATTTCCTTCTGCCATAGCACAAGTGCTCGCCCCCACCCCTCCCCTAATTGAGCTTGGGCAGTTACCTGGCGAGGTTGAAAAATTCTTAAAATCTCAAAGCAGCAATTTGGGCGCAGAGACGGAAATTAATGTCAAACCAGTAGATCCACGTCTAAAATTGCAAGCCTGTGCTCAACTCAACGCATTTCTGCCGCCCGGCAGCAAAGCCTGGGGCAAAGTCACGGTAGGACTACGTTGCACAGATCCTAAGCCGTGGACGATTTATGTCGCAGCGCATGTACGGGTATTCGGTGACTATTACGTGGCCAGAAATGCCATCAGTGCCGGTCAAGTTCTTAATGAGCAAGATATAGTGAAGATGCATGGTGAACTAAGTAATCAAGCTTCTGGAATCATCATTAAAAGCGAAAACGCTATCGGCAAAACCATGCTGACTGCAGTTCCGGCGGGTACCGGCATAAGACAGGATATGTTCAAGTTAATACCGATCATTCAACAAGGGCAAAGTATCAAAATCGTTAGCCAAGGAAATGGTTTTCGTGTTTCAAATGATGCTGTAGCTTTAAACAATGCGTCAGAGGGACAGCTCACCAGAGCGAAAACCAACTCCGGCCGACTAGTTAGCGGCATCGCCAGAGTTGGCGGAATTATTGAAGTTCAATAATTCAAGATAAAAAGTATAGAAAAAAAATAAGTCAGCGATTTCTGCAAATAAGGTTAAAGTTTAAAAATAGCGCGCCGTTATATTGGTTGTAGATGAATGTAAATCCAACCTCAGAGGTACCATCGTGAAAATCAATGACTCGCTAAATTCAACCCAAGGGCTACCGACCGGCCCGTCGGCGCCAAGGGCCGACAAGGCTGGAGATAATGCAAAAGTTGCAACAACACCTTCCATTAACGTACAGATTTCACCACTTTCTGTGCAATTGCAATCTATGCAGCGCACACAAGCAAGTGGTGCTGTGTTTGAAGCTAAGAAAGTAGAAGAAATTAAATTGGCGATTGCAGAAGGCCGCTTTCAGGTCGATGCAGAAAAAGTCGCAGATGGACTATTAGAAACGGTTAAAGATTTACTTAACGCTAGAAGACAGCCAACATGAACCAAGCATTGACCAATACTGCGCAATTACAGCAAATCATCGACCAAGAGATAGTCGTCATGCAATCATTGACGCAACTTTTGGATGAAGAGCAGCAGGTTTTGGTCAATAACGATTCAGAAAAGCTCGAATCGATTACGCCAAATAAAAATCAACTTTTGGCGCAAGTCATCGAATTAGAAAAAAATCGTAGTGAGTTACTATTAAACTCAGGGCATAGCAGTGACGCGAAAGGCATGCTGAATTTTTTTACTGCAAATACAGGCAATCATTCTTTAAAACTAGAAAATTCTTGGCAATCTTTGCTGGATATTTCCAGTCAAGCACAAGAAAAAAACAGAACGAATGGACTGCTAATTAATCGCCATTTAAGTAAAAATCAAGCAGCACTTAATGTCCTCCAAAGTGGAGGCGGTCATCAGGCTGGCTCCATGTATGGCGCAGATGGCCAATCAAAGGTCAAGCCTAGTGCTGGGCGCGGCATCGTTGCTGGCTAACGCGTAATTCCTCTTTTCGCGCTTCCACACATCATCGCTCCACACACCATCGCAACAATTTATTTAGATACACCGGACATGCAGTTGCCTTTCTAAATAAAAATTAATTTCCTTTTCGCCACTTTCAAATTTGCGTGAGTACACGAGTATTTTTGCACTTACGATTTATACAGACAGTGCGCACCTACAACACCTAAGGCTTAGGATTTGGTGTAACTGGAATATCTATTGGTGATTCCGGTAAGACCGAAAGTATTGTGACCGTTACTCGCCGGTTTCTCGCTCTCCCCTCAACACTATCGTTCGACCCAACTGGAGATTTAGGCCCCTGCCCTACCGCGGTTATTCGATTTTCGTCGACGCCGTTTTCCATGAATAAGCGTGCAACGGAGCTAGCACGCACCGCAGACAATTCCCAATTGGAGGGAAATGTGGAATTCTTAATCGGTAAATTATCAGTAAATCCTTCAACCTGAATCGCGTGATTGTCAATTTTCAGCACTTCGGCAATTGCCCTTAAGGCTTGAATCGAATCCAAATTCAGCTTAGCGTCACCCTGAGCGAACAGCAAACTCGCATTAATTTCGATAGCAACACCGCGACTAGTTTGCGTCACACGTACTTTTCCCTCGCGCACCAAAGGTTCCAAGACGGTCAAGATGTCACGCGCAACGTTAGTCATCTTTTCACGTTCTCTTCTTAGTGGCTCAGCATTTTTCGGCTTGACGATGGGAAGTAAATTGATGACTGAATTTTGACTTTTTTTGATGTCTGGGATATCTCCGCCGGCGACTAAGACAGTGCCAAATGCACCTGTCAGTGAGTTTGATAGCACCCGATATTTACCCTCATTCAAAGAGGAAATCGCGTACATCACGACAAAAAATGCAAACAATAAAGTCATAAAGTCAGCGTAAGAAACTAGCCAACGATCATGATTATCGGGTTCTTCGTGATATTTTTTACGCGCCATAACTTGTCGGTGTTAACTCACACTTTGGTACGATGATTCGACAGACGTTCTTCCACAATTCTTGGGCTATCGCCTTGTGCAATGCTGTAGAAAATATCCGCCAACATTTCACGTCTGACGATTTCCTTGCCAACGATTTCTTTCAATTTATTCGCGACTGGTAAAAAAAATAAATTAGCCAAACCAACACCGTAAATTGTTGCGACAAAGGCGACCGCAATACCACTACCTAGCTTACTCGGATCGGTCAGATTTTCCATCACGTGAATGAGGCCTAATACCGCACCTAAAATACCTATCGTCGGTGAATATCCACCGGCTGCATCCCAAATCTTAATGGCCTGCCGTTGCTCCATTTCATAGAAAGAAATGTCCACATCTAAAACATCTTTGATCCGGTCAGGATCAATACCATCCACTACCAACTTCAAGCCTTTTTCAATAAATGGATCTTTGACCGTGTCGATATAGCGCTCCAGGCTCAAAAAGCCTTCGCGGCGGGCAACAACACTCCACACCATCGCTTCTTGTACATTTTTGCGGCTTCTATCCTCCGGCATCATGACTATCCATTTCAGCATTTGGAGGCCACGAATAAAAGTAGGCATACGACTTTGCAACAGCACCGCACCGATCGTACTCACAACCACAATCACAAACGCCGCTGGCTGCAATAGCGATGCCAGATGACCACCCTCCAGTACTTGCCCTGAAAGTATGCCGACGAAGACGAGAATAATCCCTATTAAGCTAGCCCGGTCCACGCTCGCTCCCTCAATGATGCACGCAACCTGGCAACCGCCTGGCTGTGTAATTGCGACACCCGAGATTCAGAAACACCCATCACGGCACCTATCTCTTTCAAGTTTAATTCCTGTTCGTAATATAAACCCATCAGTAGCTTCTCTCGCTCTGGAAGGCTGTTAATTGCATGGACGACGGCATCACGGAAATCACCATGCAACAAATCTTGCAGAGGGTCTCCCGAGCGCTCATCGTTACAGAAATGATCGAGAAAATGCTCTTTGGTATCGGCGTCATGAAAATCTTCGTAATACAGCAATTGATGACCACCACTTTCACCTAATAACTCCTGGTAATCTACTAGGGTTAGTTTTAGATGTTTTGCCAATTCAGTTTCTAAAGGTGGACGTCCCAATTTTTGCTGCATCTCATTCATCGCGTTTTCAATCTTGCGCATATTTTGACGCACGCCACGCGGCAACCAATCGCTACTACGTAGCTCATCTAGCATCGCTCCACGAATTCGCTGAATTGCGTAAGTCTCAAACTGCGCGCCATGATTATCTTCATAGCGATTCACCGCATCGAGCAAGCCTATCATGCCAGCCTGAACCAAATCATCAACTTCGACACTGGGCGGTAGCCTTGCTTTTAACTGATAAGCCAAGCGCTTCACCAGAGGCGCATGCTCGGTGAGGATTGAGTTCTTATCTGATTTACCACTCGCTGTGTACATAAACTAATTCATATTCCAATAAAGCATTTGAGGCAGATCTAAAAAGACATTGCTTCACATCGTAAACTCTGACTCGCCGTCGATACTAATTTTTCAGCCATCCGCACAAAAGCATTCGCTGCTTTCGAAAGGGGAAATGCATCAATGACGGTACGTCCTGATTCGGTCGCTCGCGTCAGATGAACATCTGCCGGTACTTCGCCCACAAACTTAATGTCAACAGCCAAATAGCGTCTGGCAGTCTTGGCTAGATTGGTGAATATCAGTTGCCCTTGCGCATGATCAACTCCGGAGACAACAATGCCATACGAGCGACGGCCAAAACGATTATTCAAGCGCTTAATCAATGCATAAGCATTCGTGATCGTCGTAGGATCAGCCGACACATGAATAATCAGTTCGCTATCTTCAAAGGAAGAAAGCAAGAACGTATCATCCGCATTTAACTCACAATCAACTACCACCAAATCAGAACGGCTGGCTGCCATGTCGAAAACCTTGGATAACTCTCGGTATCCAGCAGCTGGCAGACCCAAAGATTTTTGCATTCCATGAGCGACTTTGGTGATCGACAACCCCGGAGAAACCTGTTTAATCACAGAGTCCATTGTACGCTGTTGTCGTGCGACATCCAACAATGTCTGATCTGATTTCAAATTTAACCATGCACTTAGGCTAGAGCTTGATGATTTCGCATCAACCATCAAAGTATTTTTGCCTTGTCTCGCAAAACTCGCCGACAAATTAATTAACATGCCATTTCGCTCAGCGTCTGGCAGACAGGAAAGGAAAGTCAATACTTTGAGTTTTGGCATTTCCAACATGCGACGCAAACCTTCTGCTTGATCATAATTAACCAAAGAAGGCCTCCATTTTTCCCATGCCTGCATTATGCTCTGCAACCATGTTGGACATCAGTAAAGGCAATTCATCATTTTGAAATTTATACGCTGAAGTCTCACGTTTCAACTTAAATGCACGATCTACCAAGTATTGTTTGTTAGCGACATGCAAATCTTCTGGAACACGTTGTCCACTTGCCACATAATAAAGATTGAGTTTTTGTCGAATTGCGATATCTAATGCGCCCCCTATGGTCGCCGCCTCATCCAATTTAGTCAAAATACAACCGGACAATCCGCCGCCTTGATACGCACGCACTACCTCACTCAGGGTTTCGCCAGTCGATGTCGCGTTCAGACACAGCAAACGTTTTACATCAACACCTGAGCCCGACAGCATCGCCACTTGTTGCGTCACCATTTTATCGCGTTGACTTACGCCAACGGTATCAATCAAGACAGTATGCTTGTTCTTAAGCTCAGACAACGCGATCTTGAGATCAGCTTCATCCTTGACCGAATGCACCATGACGCCAAGAATTTTTCCGTAAATACGTAATTGCTCGTAACCACCAATACGATAGCCATCGGTCGTAATTAATGCCAGCTTAGATGGTCCATGACGCATGACACAACGTGCAGCGAGTTTCGCAGTCGTCGTCGTTTTGCCAACACCGGTGGGGCCGACCAAGGCATACACGCCGCCCTGCTCCAAAATCTCATTTTCATTACTAATCGCCGAGAGATTTCTAGTCATGATGGACTTAACCCAAGCAAGGCCCGCTTCCGCATCACTTACCTCTGGCATGTTTTCGATCAAGTGACGAGATAGGCTAGCGCTTAATCCAGTTGCCAGCATTTCGCGCATCACATCAGCCTTATGCGGTGATTTTTGCGAACTCGTGTGCCATGCCATTTCAGACATCTTGCCTTCTAACATGCCTCGCATTGAACGGATTTCATTCATCATCATCGTAATTTCAGCCTGACTAGGTGTAGGCTCTTCGCGCACAGGCGTTTCACGCATTGCTGTCTGCATAGGGGCTGCAGGCTCGATCGGTGATTTAGCATTTGGATTAAATTGCGTTTTGCCCGTCGATCCAAAATTTGAATCGACAGCGGGAGCAATCTCCTTAAGCGTCTGATCATTCATCGCCAAAATCTCGACCTGTCCATCGACATTACGATTTGATAGGATGACGGCATTCTCTCCCAGCATCGCCTTTACTTTTCTCAAGGCTTCTCGTGAGCTAGGTGCTATAAATTTCTTGACGTTCATAATTGCCCTCCAACTAGGCTAGTAACTCTTATTGTCTTATTCTCTGGCAGCTCCGCATGTGACAGTACCTTCACTTGTGGCAAGGTACGTCGCAAGAAGCGCGCCAATAATGCTCGCAATGGTCCCGGAACCAATAACACTGGCGTAATTCCAAGTTGCTGTTGATGTTGTGCGGCCGCTTCGGTTTGCAAAGCCAATGTGTCAGCGAGGCCCGGCTCCATACTTGCGCCGTCAGCGCCATGTCCCTGTAAGGTTTGCATGAGCAAACGTTCCAACTTGTTATCTAGAGTCATCACAGCTAACTCATTCCCACTTGGGAAAATCTGCTGCACAATGGCGCGACCTAAAGCGATCCTCACCTGAGCCGTCAATTCATTTGCATCTTGTATTTGCGGTGCATATTCGGTCAGCGTTTCGACTATCGTACGCATATCGCGGATATGGACGCCTTCCACCAACAAATTCTGCAAGACCTTCTGAATAATGGATAAGGACAATAGGCGCGGGGTCAAATCTTCAATTAGTTTTGGTGATTCTTTGCCCAAATGGTCTAACAATTGTTGAACTTCGTGACGCCCCAGCAACTCAGTCGCATTTGACGTGATCAGATGGTTAAGATGCGTTGCAATCACTGTGCCAGCATCAACAACCGTATATCCCATCGCCTGAGCTTGATCTCGCATATGGGACTCGATCCAGACAGCTGGTAAGCCGAACGCAGGATCAACTGTTGGAGCACCAGGTAAAGGCCCGGATACCATACCAGGATCAATCGCCAAGTATTGCCCCATGTTGGCATCACCGCTACCAATCTCAACGCCCTTCAACGCAATGCGATATGAACTCGGTTTTAATTCCAGATTGTCGCGAATATGTACCGGTGGGGATAAGAAACCAATATCCTGTGCAAATTTTTTGCGGATTCCTTTAATCCTGCGCAATAATTCTCCACCCTGATTTTTATCAACCAGTGGGATTAAACGGTAGCCAACTTCCAGGCCTAAAGTATCGACCGGCAAGATATCTTGCCATGTGGCTTCTTCCATCTCTGGTGCTGGCGGAATTGCAGTCGCTGCGGCTGCTGCCGCGGCAGCTTCTTTTGCCGGTGCTTCTGCAGCACGCTTTTTCAACATGTAACCCGCACCAGCTAAACTGCCTGCCAACAAAATAAAAGCCACGTGTGGCATTCCAGGAATAACGCCCATACCGCCGATAATAGAAGCGGTGATGTACATTACTTCCGGCTTAGCAAACAATTGATTGATGAATTGATTACCGATGTCTTGATCGCTGGCGACTCGAGACACCACAATACCCGCCGCAGTTGAAATAATCAGCGATGGAATTTGTGCGACAAGACCATCACCAATGGCTAACAAAGCATAAATTTTAGAGGCGGCAGAAAAATCCAGATCATGCTGCACCATACCAACGATTAATCCACCGACTACGTTGATGATCGTTACCATAATGCCCGCTACCGCATCACCCTTGACATACTTACTTGCACCGTCCATCGCGCCATAAAATTCAGCTTCTTGGGCAACTTCAGTACGACGACGACGAGCTTCGTCTTCTGCGATCAAACCAGCATTCAGATCTGCGTCGATCGCCATTTGTTTACCGGGCATCGCATCCAACGCAAAACGTGCACCAACCTCAGCAATACGGCCAGCACCTTTAGTAACAACCGTGAAGTTAATAATCGTCAAAATGACGAAGACGATGATACCGATCGCGTAATTCCCACCGATCAAAAAGTGTCCAAACGCTTCAATCACTTTACCTGCAGCGTCTGGCCCCGTATGTCCCTCAGTCAAGACAACCCGCGTAGATGCCACGTTTAAAGACAACCGCAGCATCGTACTGATCAACAATACCGTCGGAAAAACCATGAAATCTAACGGTCTCACTGTGTACAAACTGGTGAGCAAAACGATGATGGAAAGTGCGATATTGAAGCTAAAGAAGATGTCTAAAGCAAAAGCTGGCAGCGGCAAAATCATCATTGCCAGCATCATCACGATCAGGATAGGACCAGCTAAAGCCCTGCTTCCCATGCCTGTTAACCATGCTGGTAGCTTGAGCGAATTCATACATGTACTCCTGCATCTTTAGACAAGGGATCAAGACCTGTCGGAATTTGAATGTTTTTAGGTTCTACTGGTGGCAAGCCGCCAGATTTACGATACGTGCGTAATTGGAAAACATAAGCGAGAATTTCCGCCACTGCGGAATAGAGAGCTTCAGGAATTTCATCGCCCAACTCAGTATGCTTATACAGAGCACGCGCAAGTGGTGGCGCTTCCAGAATTGGCACATTGTTTTCTTTTGCTAATTCACGAATTTTTGCGGCAACAGCATCTGCCCCCTTCGCCACAACTCGCGGTGCGCCATTACTTCCATCCGCATACTTTAAGGCGATCGAAAAGTGGGTCGGGTTAGTCACAACAACATCAGCCGTAGGCACCTCAGACATCATGCGGCGACGCGCCATCTCTCTTTGTTGCTGACGAATTTTTGCTTTGATTTGTGGGTTACCGTTTGCTTCTTTTGACTCTTGCACGACCTCTTGGTGAGTCATTTTCAATTTGTCGGCATATGCCCACATTTGATATGGCGCATCAATCGCTGCGATCAATACTAGGCCACCGACAATCGCTAAAAAGCAGACGCCCAACATATGGCCTAAATGTGAACTAGCCTGATTTAACGGCTCATAGATCAAGCCGAAAATAGCATCCTTCTGGCGTGCTACCACCATCCAGGCAATTACTCCAACCAAGATCGTTTTCAGAATTGCCTTAACCAATTCAATCCCAGCTCTCGAAGAAATCAAATTCCCCATGCCTGCAATCGGATTCAAGCGCGAAAACTTAGGCTCCAAAGACTTGAAGCTAAACAACCAGCCACCTATCAACAATGGAGACCCAAGCGCAGCCAGCAACACCAAACCCACAATCGGCAAAAATGCCATCATCACGTCAATGACCGAATCTAAGACTTGCGCAGTCAAAAAATTGGCATCAAAGGCGGCACTTCGCTCAAACGACAAACCACGTGTGAAATTCTTAGCTAAATTATTGAACAGCGTTTCGCCGTAAAAATACAAGCCGCCACCAGCTGCCAACAACACGGTGCAAGTAGAAAGTTCTTTGGAACGGGGAACATCGCCCTCTTCTCTAGCTTTTTCAAGCCTTTGGGGCGACGCCGGTTCGGTCCGTTCTAATCCACTGTCTTCAGCCATCTCTTGTCCAATTAGATCGTCATCTAAATTAATTTCTCTAGGACAAATTATTCACGAAATTGGCGTGATGACATCGGATGAATAGAGTGGGAATCACCCCTCATTTCGAGGAAAACACAGGATTAAAATGGGAGGTGAAGATGTTCTGCTATCAAGAAAACAAAGGGCGCTTAAGATTAAGCGCCCTTTGAGCTTACAGAAAGATTTTGACAACGAATTTAGGCAGCAGAAGAAATATTTTTTGCCCAAACTAAAGCTGATAAGTGCGCTTTATTGACGTCGGTCGATGACACTTTCAAAGTCTCAGCTATGGAAGAGACCAACATACTATTGAGTTCACAGGCTTCTGCGAGTGCCAAGAATGGTCCATAAATACCACTTCTTGATACAAGTGCCTCAACTACAGCTTCAGGCAATTGAATAGTGGACAGAACTTCTTCCATTGGGATGCCTAACAATCTATCTAAGAGAGAGAACATACCGGCAACAAATAGATTTTCAGCATCGCTCTTAGACATAAATGGTTGTCCAAGAATTTCTGCAAATCGACCACGCACAATCGCTGTTTCCAAGAGGACAGGAGAGTTTCCACTAGTACTAGCAGTCGCCAATAATAAGGAAAGCCAACGATACATAGGGCTATATCCCAAAATAGTCACCGCATGTTTGAGTGACTGTACTTCGGTACGCAAACCAAAGCCTGCTGAATTGATATACCTTAACAATTTATACGCCAGCGCAGCGTCACGCTTTACTACTGTTTCCAATTGTTGAATATCCGCATTCTTACGGATCATCTCCATCAATTGCAAAATCGTCGTCTGCGTTGTATTCAAACCTTTTTGGGCAACATTTGGACGAGGCGTTAAATGGAGCTTGCCTACAAAGCTCGACAAACCTAATGCGGCGCAAGCATCAAAGTCTTGCCAATTACCAACATTACGCGCAACCATTTGCACATTTGATTGTTTCAATGCCGCATACATTTTTGCTTGTGCTGCCAAATTACTCGCATCCAACTGCACTTCAAAATGGGTGATCAGCGAGAAGAAAGAACGTTCTAATGCACTAATATCTGCATTTCTTAAACAAATACCGAATCCCAGAGTGCGCAATTCTTTGATCGTCTCAAGCGATGCAGCGTCCCCAAAATAGCGCTTTGAAAAAATCAAAACAGTATTCTTTGGTGACAATTGTCGCAATCCTTCTGCCTGCAACAAACCAGGTACAGCTTCGAGAAAAATCAGGCTATCGCCCAGCAAATAGCCCTTCTCTTCATCATTAAATCCAGTCGCCACAAACGACATTAGGGAACTCAAGGCAGCAACATCTGGTTCTGCAGATTTTGCATTGTTTTGCCAAGATAATTGAAATCCAATCACACGCTGTGATGGATCTAATAATGGTTCCCGAACGATGAACTTTACGTCACTCATAAAATATACTTACAATTTAATTGATTATCTAACTATTTACGCAATCACTAAAGCGATGAGTAGTTCCGCTGCCGACCTTTAAATTCATCATTGGAAACGACACTTCGAATAATCCGAAATTCAACTGTTGGCTTGTTGAGACCAATTTCCAAACATTTTTCAAATAAGCCTCAAACAATTTTCAAAAAACTCTCAAGTCAAACAGAATTCCTTCAAACAATCTCAACACCAATATCATGAATTACTATGGTATGAAGTCGATGTTTCTAAGGATTAGTGAACCATAGTACCGACGCAAAAAAACATCCCGAAACTGACATTAGAGAAAGAGACAAGCCAACACTTTTAGCTCGCCATACAAATCTCCGTATCTCACGCTAGAACTATGATGGCTTTCCTAATTTCTCAAAAATTTTCGATAACTTCTCATCTAATGTTGCTGCGGTAAATGGCTTAACGACATAACCATTTGCACCAGCCTGTGCTGCCGCGATAATGTTTTCTTTTTTCGCTTCAGCAGTCACCATCAATACAGGTAACTTCGCCAGCGCTGGATCAGCGCGAATATGTTGCAACATAGTCAAGCCATCCATATTCGGCATATTCCAATCTGAGATAACAAAATCAAAATCACCACTCTTTAATTTTGCTAAGCCGAGTGCACCGTCTTCTGCTTCGTCCACATTTGAATAGCCAAGTTCTTTCAACAAATTACGCACAATGCGACGCATCGTCGAAAAATCGTCAACTACTAAAAATTTGAGGTTCTGATCAGCCATAACTTACTCCATAAAATCACAAAGGGCGGTAATACATATTATCGGTTATATAAACTTCTTTTGGTACATCATTTACGTCCATTACCACATTTCATACGCTAAACCCGCAACGCGCGGCTGCCATGTTGATCTAAATATTGCAATACTCGGTGCGGCAACTCATTGAGTGGTGCAATATCATTAACGGCGCCAATCGCAATTGCCTCTCTTGGCATTCCAAATACTACACAACTGGCTTCGTCTTGGGCGAAATTAAATGCACCGGCATTTTTCATTTCAAGCATACCTTCAGCGCCATCTTTTCCCATTCCAGTCAAAATCACACCAACTGCATTCTTACCTGCAAATTTCGCTGCCGACCGGAACAAAACATCGACCGAAGGCCTGTGTCGATTGACAGGTGGGCCATCATTAATTTCGGTCACATAGTTTGCACCACTGCGGGCCAATAACAAATGAGAATGTCCAGGGGCAATATATGCATGTCCAGGCAAAATACGCTCACCACCCTCAGCCTCCGATACCGAAATTTTGCATAGTCCATCTAAACGTTTTGCAAAAGACTTGGTAAATCCTTCTGGCATATGTTGCGTGATGAGAATTCCAGGGCAGTCTGATGGCATTTGACTTAAAAAGTTCTTAATCGCTTCAGTTCCGCCAGTTGAGGCACCTACAATAATAAGTTTTTCACTACTGACGAGAGGATTTCTGACCGACGGCAATACAGACGGGGCATGAGTACCAGCGACTCCTGCAACATGCGATCTTGCTCGAATTTTAGCCTTTGAAGCCGCCCGTATTTTATCCGTAATAACATGGGCATATTCCAGCATTCCACTTTGAATCGAGAGCTTTGGCTTAGTTACAAAATCAACCGCCCCCAATTCCAGTGCGCGCATAGTAATTTCTGAGCCTCGCTCGGTCAATGACGACACCATAATTACAGGCATTGGTCGGAGTCGCATCAACTTTTCGAGAAAATCAAGCCCATCCATTTTTGGCATCTCTACATCCAAAGTCAACACGTCGGGATTGCATTGCTTAATTAATTCCCTAGCGACCAATGGATCCGGTGCAACACCAACGACTTCCATGTCACTTTGTTGTCGAATAATCTCGCTCAAGATACTTCGTATCAGCGCAGAATCATCAATAATTAATACCTTAATTTTCATTCTGCCCTCACCGTACACAATTCCCCACTATTGGAGAAATCTCGGTCTAATCATTTAATCAATCAAATCAAAACAAGTCGACATCGCCACCAACAGGTGCACTTTTCAATCGACTTGCGTAGTCGAGCTCGCGTTTTTTCAGTGTATCGTTATGTTCAACTTTAAGCTTCTTCACTAAGACTTTACCCGTACGCGGAAAAAAATAAACTTTGCGAGGATAAATGTCATTCAGATCCTCGGCGATGACTCTCATTCTCTCCATGCGCAAATAATCGAGTACAAATTTGGCATTTCTTTCACCAACGTTGATCGCGGTAAATCCACGCAACACATTGCCGCCACCAAAAACTTTTGCTTCCATATTCTCTCGACGTGCGCCCGCCTTCAATAGTTCATTGATCAGCACTTCCATCGCATAAGTTCCATATCGCATGGAAGCAGAGACTGGGTTATCCGAATTTTCACCACCGTCAGGCAGCATAAAATGGTTCATGCCACCGACGCCCGACACGCGGTCCCGAATACAAGCGGAAACGCATGATCCCAACACAGTCACAATCAACATGTCTTTGCCAGTGAAATAAAATTCACCTGGCAGGATCTTCGCCGCATCGCAGTCAAAAGTGCGATCGTAATAAACGTTGGTGGCAAAGTGTTCTTCACTAAACTGACTCATGGATCAACCTTTATTTAAGTCATAAGAATTCGATTTTTTACGCTTATCTTCTTGACTCGCCAACACATAAACTGTTTTACCACGCAACTTAAAATCATCAGAAACGTACAGAAAATTCTCCGAATGTCCTGCAAACAATAATCCATCTGATTTTAGTAAGGGAACAAACTTTTTCAAAATACTCGACTGCGTAGGTTTGTCGAAATAAATCATCACATTTCTACAAAAAATCGCATCAAATTCACCGCTAAGGCTCCAGCGATCCTCTAACAAATTGAGCGACTCAAAACTAATTAAGTTTCGCAATTCCGGTCGAACCAGAACAGAACCTTCGTTCTTCCCACGCCCTCTCAAAAAATATTTACGTACGATATCGTTTGGGAGTTTTTCAATTCTGTCAGCGTTATAAACACCTCTTGCCGCAACTGCTAAAACATTTGTATCGATATCGGTGGCAATAATTTCTAAGTTTGGCTTGATGGTTCCTAAAGCCTCGCAAATGCAAATCGCAATTGAATACGGTTCTTCTCCAGTCGAACTAGCAGAACACCACACTCTCAAGTGACCATTTTTTTTCTTGATATGCTCGGCCAAAATAGGGAAATGATGTTCCTCCCGAAAAAAAGAAGTTAAATTTGTGGTCAGCGCGTTAGTAAATGCCTCCCACTCACCGCTATTACTTTCGCGCTCCAACATATCGAGATAGGTTGAGAACGAATTTAAGCCAGTCGCTCTCAAGCGCCGTGCCAATCGACTGTAAACCATTTCTTGTTTACTATCAGATAAGGAAATTCCAGCACGTTGATAAATCAGACCACGCACACGATCAAAGTCCTTGTGATTAAACATAAACTCTTTTTCCCCTTCAGATCGATCCGCGGGCTTTGCCATTCGATATTCCTACTTTATTTGAACTGCATCTTCAATTAGCGTTGCTTTACTCAGCGTGATCCGTCAATCCCATCTCCGGACTTGACATCAACTTTTCAATATCGACCAAGATCAACATACGTTCCTCAAGCGTGCCCAAACCAATCAAGAAATCGTCATTAAAAGTTGTATTCATCTCTGGGGCTGGACGAACCTGCTCTGGCAGCAATGTCATCACATCGGAAACACTGTCTACAACCATGCCGACCACACGCGCCCCAATATTTAGAATAATAACCACGGTCAATTGATCGTAGGTAGGCGTTCCAAGATTAAATTTGATACGCATATCAACGATGGGAACAATAATCCCGCGAAGATTAATTACACCCTTCAGAAATTCAGGCGCATTGGCGATCCTAGTCACTGCTTCATAACCGCGAATTTCCTGCACTTTAAGAATATCAATTCCATATTCCTCGTTCCCAAGCGTAAACGCCAAAAATTCGTTGGTGGCAATTTCGCCGCCTTCAGCTTGCGTTTTTTTACTTAGGTTGTCAGTGTTTTGCATCATGATTTTTCCTCTTAAATCTTGTTAGCTCTGAATTTATTTAACCGAGCGCAACAACGCGGCCACGTCCAGAATAAATGACACGCCACCGTCGCCCAAAATCGTTGCTCCAGAAATCCCTGGTATTTTTCGATAATTTGATTCGATATTTTTCACGACAACTTGTTGTTGTCCGACCAAGTCATCGACAAATAATGCAGCCTTTTTACCATCGACTTCAACAATGACAGTAATACCGTCGGAAGGATCCGTATGCTTAGGGAGAATATTAAACGTTTCAAATAAGGGGATCAGTGGCAAATATTCTTGGCGAATTTTGATTACACGACCTTTGCCCTTAATTTCTTTAATATCCTCACGCTCTGGCTGTAGAGATTCCACCACAAAGCCTAGCGGCAATATGTAAATTTCCTCGCCTACCTTGATCGACATACCATCCAAAATAGCCAGCGTAAGCGGCAAGGAAATCGTAATTGTTGTACCAAAACCTTTTGCGGAGCGAATGTCGACGACACCACCCATCTGAGTAATATTTCGTTTAACCACATCCATCCCGACGCCACGACCAGATACATCTGTGACGACTTCTGCGGTCGAAAATCCTGGGGCAAATATAAGTTGCCAGACATCGGAATCAGACATTGAATCTGAAACTGTTAATCCATTTTGCTTTGCCTTGGACAAAATTCTTTCACGATTTAATCCGCCGCCATCATCACTTACTTCAATAACGATATTTCCACCTTGATGTACTGCTGAAAGCGATAATTTCCCGGCCTCACTTTTTCCACTTTCAAGGCGTGTGGATGGCATTTCTATGCCGTGGTCAATACTGTTACGTACCAAATGCGTTAGCGGGTCAACTATTCGTTCAATCAATCCTTTATCTAATTCTGTCGACGCACCGTAGGTAACGAATTCAACTTTCTTACCTAACTTGTTCGCCAAGTCTCGCACCATACGTGGAAATCTAGAAAACACGTAGTCCATGGGCATCATACGGATTGACATCACAGCTTCTTGCAAATCGCGCGTATTTCTCGTCAAGTGCGCGACACTGCTAAGCAAACGCTCGTTGGATACTGGATCAAGATCTTGGGTTCGTTGCGTCAACATCGCTTGCGTAATCACCAATTCGCCAATCAAATTGATAATTTGATCGACTTTTTCTATGCCTACACGAATCGTCGTTGACTCTTGATTTCCTGCGTGTTTTTCGACTTCTTTTTTCGGTGCTGACTTACCATTCTTACCGGACAAATCAGGCGCCCCAAGATCTTCAACTTCTGGCTTAGTCGTGGCAGAAACATCTTTCCCCTCAAGGGGTGGGAACATCGATTCTATTGGTTCAAAAAAGCCATAGCCCAACTCATCTTCACTTAAAGATTTTTGCGATCCAGAATCTGCAGGAACCTCTTCCCGGGCAATCTCCATTTTGTCGGCATCAACAATGAATGAACATACGGCAAAAATATCGTCTTCTGAACCATTCGTTTGCAATACGATTGAATCTTGTCCCTGAGGCGATTTTTCACTGTGGGCCTTGCCGAGCAAGCCTAATTCCGAATTGAGTACGCCCAAATCTGATGGGCGAACATCTTTAAAGCTGACTCTAAAACAATACTGATACTTCTCGTTGCTTTCACTTGCATTGCCAATCGGTGCCAAACTAATTGCTGGCGCAGCCTTGGGCGCAATTTCATCTTGCACAAATGATTGCAACAACATTCTGACATCGCCGACAGCATCGAGATCAACGACAGCACCCAAGCGATGCCCATCTAATTGCATCTTCAGAATATCTTTCGCAGCCAAGAATGCATCAACATGTTCTGCGGTTAGATGCATTTCCCCTTTGCGAATTTTGTCTAACAAAGATTCTAGAATATGCGTCACCTCAGTCATATCTGTGAGGCCAAATGTCGACGCACCGCCTTTGATTGAATGTGCGGCGCGAAAAATAGCATTCAAATCTTCTGGATCTGGAGAGGAAATATCAACACCTAGCAGCAACTTCTCTTTTTCAGCGAGAAGTTCTTCAGCCTCATCAAAAAAAACTTGAAAGAACTGACTCATGTCAATCGTCATTATTTCACCCCGTTTTTTACACGAATACCTGATCGTTACAACGATGAATCAACCGATCACTTTTTTTACAACTTCTGTTAGTTTCTGCGGATCAAAGGGCTTAACCAACCAACCATTTGCACCAGCAGCACGTCCCTTCGCCTTCATGTCGTCACTCGATTCAGTGGTCAACATCAAAATAGGAACACGCTGATAAGTCGCTAAAGCGCGCAAAGATTTAATCAAAGTCAGGCCATCCATGCGTGGCATATTTTGATCCGTCAGCACCAAATCCACGACTTGGTTCTTCGCTTTCTCTAGCCCATCCTGACCATCGACAGCCTCGATCACTTGATAACCAGCAGCCTTCAAACTAAATGCAACCATTTGGCGCAGAGATCCGGAATCATCTACCGCTAAAATTGTTTTGGCCATCATTACTCCATTCAGAAAAATCGTAAAAACTCTTAACTCAATTTAGCTCAAACTCATACTCAAAATAACTCAATGTCACCACTGTCCAAGTGTTGCTGATTCACTGTCTTACGCAGCAGGCTCTTCAATTCAACACTCTGCTGTTCTAATTTTTCAGTAATTTCAGTCAGTACCGCGGAAATCTCTTCAGTCTCG
Source organism: Affinundibacterium flavidum (assembly GCF_014284175.1). Classification (GTDB taxonomy): domain Bacteria; phylum Pseudomonadota; class Gammaproteobacteria; order Burkholderiales; family Burkholderiaceae_D; genus Undibacterium; species Undibacterium flavidum. The sequence continues at coordinate 122,338 of NZ_JACOGA010000014.1, read as the reverse complement.
CCATCGACTGGAATGACGTTACCAACCATATCCAATGTAGAAAGCAATTCACGCAAACCGACACTACGCTGCACAGTTCTGGAAATCAATTGGCTCGTCAAATCTTGAAATTGAAGGCTAGTCACTGCCAAATTAATATGCGTCGCGATATCTGATTGGATTTTTGCCAGCTTTTCGATACTAACCTGGGGAATAAGGCCGGTATTAACCAACTCAAGAATTTGCTCTTCTTGTGAGGTAATTGAGGTATGCAAATCCAGAAAATTTTCGCCCAACTTTTCGATGGCCTCGGCTAGCAGTATCGTGGTTTGAACCAGGTCGGTTTCAACCTCAAGTAAATGCGCGACACCGTGATCCGAAACACCAGATAAAAGCTGTTTAACTTGTGAGCCCAAGTTTTTTCTCTTCGACATCTTCAGCGTCCCATTCTGCAAACTATCTTTTGCGATATCTATTGCATTTGATAAACCAACTTATTATTTTGTTTCAACAGGAATGTCCACCGTTTTTCCTAAATCAACTTCTCCGCCATCTTGCGAGGCCGACTGTTCAGCTTTTTTGTTCATCACGATAATACTTATGCGACGATTAATGGGATTAAGAGGGTCGGCTTTATCAAACAAGACCGATGACGATAGCCCCACAATTCTTAATACTTTTGCTTCTTCCATACCACCGTATATCAATTCGCGGCGAGATGCATTAGCCCTATCCGCCGACAATTCCCAATTGCTGTAACCTTTTTCGCCGCTACCATACGGTGCGGCATCGGTATGTCCTGACAAACTAATGCGATTCGGGACATCGTTCAAAGCAAGTCCAATTTCGTGCAAGATTTCACGGGTGTACGGTTGCAAATCAGCCTTTGCAGATGCGAACATTGGACGATTTTTTTCATCGACAATTTGAATTCTCAGACCTTCGGTCGTAATATCCAACAACAATTGCTTCTTAAATTGTTTTAAGGTCGGGCTTGACTCAATCGCTGCTTCAATTTTGCTTTTCAAACCCTTTAGACGTTCGGCATCTGCTCTCGCAAGCGCCGCTTCAGCTGCTTGCAAATTGTAGGTTTTCTTAACCGCTTCAATTTCGCCTTTTTTTGTCTGTCCATCACGGCGTGACAAATCTTTGCCGCCGCCTTTAATCACACTCGAACTATCTCCACTACCATCGCCACCCGACATCGCAACCTTTAAAGGGTTTTGAAAGTATTCAGCAATACCTTGCAAATTGCCTTTCGCAGTTGATCCCAATAACCACATCAACAGGAAAAACGCCATCATCGCCGTCACAAAATCGGCGTAGGCAATTTTCCATGCGCCTCCATGATGGCCGCCAGCGACTTTCTTAATTCGCTTTACGATAATCGGGCGAAGTTCTTCGTTTGCCATATCGACTCGTTAATTATCTATTTAGATTTAGATTGCTTAATGTGATCTTCCAACTCAGAGAAAGTTGGTCGCTCAGTTGAATAAAGTACCTTGCGTCCAAACTCGACCGAAAGTGCCGGCGCGTAGCCATTCAGACTCGCTAACAGAGTGACCTTCACGCACTGAAATGTTTTAGACGATTCATCTAAATTTTGCTCCATCAAACTGGAAAGTGGCCCAACAAAGCCATATGCAAGCAAAATACCCAAGAAGGTTCCGACCAAAGCATGTGCGATCAAGATACCCAATTCCGCAGGCGGAATGCCGACCGATTCCATGGTATGAACCACCCCCATCACAGCCGCAACAATACCGAACGCTGGCAATCCATCACCCAATTTAGCAATAAAGTGTGCCGGAATTGCGCCCTCATGATGATGAGTTTCGAGCTCATTATCCATCAGATTTTCGATCTGAAAAGCATCCATATTTCCAGATACCATTAAGCGGAGATAATCGCTCAAAAACTCCATCAAATGGTGATCAGAAACGACCAAAGAATACTTACTAAAAAGTGGGCTTTCTTCAGGCTTTTCAATATCGCCCTCGATGGACATCAAGCCTTCCTTACGAATTTTTGTTAGCACATCAAACAACATGGTCATTAACTCCATATAGAGCGCCTTGTTGTATTTTGAGCCTTTTAAAACGCCAGGCAATGCTTTAAGTGAAGCCTTTAATGTTTTGGAATTATTGCCAACAAGAGAAGCACCGACTGCGGCACCGCCAATCATCAACAGTTCGAGTGGTTGAAACAAAACGGCTAAATGACCACCGCTCATCACAAATCCACCGAATACCGAACCACAGACGACTATATAACCCACAATAACTAGCACGAGTTAGACTCCTTAAACAGTTTGACCCCGAATTACCATGGTTTTCGAGCTATAAGTTAAGAATACCAGCGATCACATAACAAGAGACAACATTTTCCAAAATATTGCCCAAAAAATATATTTCTGTTGTTTCATTATATGCGCCAACCATACAAATACCCACCATCAACATCAATCTCCATTGAAATATCTGGCGTTATGTTTGGAACAATAAATTCATAGCTAAGAAAAAGCGTGCCAGGTCTCATTTCCGTTTTCACTTTTTCCCATACGGATGGCATGGCGGCGGGAGATAAATAGCAAAATACGACATCAAAATCTGAGAAATTTAATCTATAAAAATCACCAAATTTGAATCTCACTTTTGACTTTGCCAATACGCTGCGCACTACACTTACCAGCCATGGAAGCGGCGCAATTTCCACACCAAAAAACTCTCCGTCAATGCGTCTAGCGGATAAATTAATGAGCAAGCCCCCCATTCCACTTCCAATATCAACCAGTTTCAAATTTTTCTGATGAACAATCAACTCCAATATAGGCTCCAATAACTGGGAGCGCGAGGGATAATATGGAACTTGCGTCCTGTAAGTTGACCAGAAAAGCGCCGAAAAAATAATCAGCACAAGAAAGTAAACATAGGGAGAGATATTAAAAGCCGACAAAAAATAGGCTAACAATGGAAATGAAAATTGGATTAGCCACCACCACCAATCAAATTTCAAAATGAATGCCGCGAATGCGGCAAGGCAAGCGTGAAAAAAAAGCAGTTCAAAAACTGAAAAATAAATTTTAAAAACAGATGAGGCAATACTCAACAATATAAAAGTCGACAACAAAGAACTCAACTGCAACAACAGGGACTTTATGCCAACTGAAAACTTCAAAGTGCTCACCTCATATCTGCAGTATTCTCAAAATAATATCATCAGAACACTGTAAAACGAGGTTTTTGTATTTAATTTAAAACCCGCTCCACTTCTGCTGCACGCGATTTTTTTGTTTTACCTGCGCGGGAAGGTACATGGCACAATCCACAAGAGTAATGATCATGCAAATCCAAGGTATGACCAACAAACTGTCCGCCACATTGCCGACACTTCACAAAGGAAAGCATGTTTCCTTCGAAAAAGCGAACCAAGGTCCAAGCTCTGGTTAAAGATAAAACCGGCTCTTCGCCTTCAGGAGTTGGCATTTGTTCTTGATATAACTTATAGGCTTTTACCACAGCATGAATTCCATCGATATCAGCGTGATCTCGCAAATATTTAAAAATATTCATAAACAGTGAAGAGTGAATATTTGGCTGCCAGGTAACGAACCAATCTGTCGAAAAAGGTAACATACCTTTTGGTGGAGAAACACCTTTCAACTCTTTGTAAATCTTCAACAAACGCTCTCTTGACAGAGAAGTTTCAGATTCGAGCAATTGCAAACGCGCACCTAAGTTGACCAAGTCAACAGCCAATTGAATCTCATTGGCTTCATTTACGATACTTTTCGTTGCCATTTTCCACCTCGACTAAATTCAAATTCAAAAACCAAATCAATGATTAAACAATTTCTTCTACTTTTTGACCCGCCATCAGAATCGCGGCATGAGAATGTGCCAAGCTGCGTTCTTTGTTGTAATTAGTCAGCATGCAAAGAATTGAGCTATCTTCGAAGCGGAAGCGCGCAAGCATCATGTTTGAGCCAGCCAACTTCAAAATTTGAGAGTTATTCATACCCTCGATTAAGTCAGCGATCTCTTTGCTAATACCCAGACGGAAAATTGCTGTTGCCTTGTCCGCACGAATCATTTGTTGCGCGAGCATCAGGTAGCTTAAATTTGCATCGCGGATTTCAGCCATCATGTCATTTGGTGTCATTTTGAACCCCCACTTATTTGCCCTAGCGAAATGTGTTGCCAGTGAGACAGATTGTGGTACTTGGCCCAAAATGGGTATATCGGCGGAAAGATGGAATTTAAATTGGAAAAACAAGAAAAATCCAATAGGAATTCATCCTACATTGGATTAATTAAGATAAATCACTTTTTTATTAAGTGATTTTTATTTGAAATTGCAAGGCACGAAAAATACACAAATATTTACAACAATGTGAGTAGAAACAAGTACTTAGACACATCGCCAACAATAAAATTTTCGAGCTTACAAATCATTAACGGCAGCAATTTGGAAAACTTTAGGGTTAATTCAAAATATTTTTAAGTTTTTTTCTTACCCTTGCTTACAAGCATTAACGGCAAAAAAAATCGCCACTTTAGGGTGGCGATAAAAAATATTTTCATTTTCTGTGTTGGATTTTTGTCGATTAGTGACAAAAGACCATCAAAATGACTCTTAGAGAACACCAAAGTACAGCTCGTGCTGCCTCGAAAAAAACCAAAAGTCTCATTAATCAGTGAAATAATTAATATATCGACTACATATCCGATTTATTAGCATTAAGCCCTAGTTGCCACGCACATGCCCCTTGAGTCGCCTTGTCTAAATCTGCTAATAGCGCCTCATGCATTTGTCGCTCGCTATCATCAGCAAATAATATTTTCACATCATAATCTTGCTCGGTCAGCTCTATCGTCTCAACGACAGTGACAACAGGTTCATCGTCAACTTCGATGCTAAAACTATTTTGACCGCGTGACATTGCCAGAAACACATCTGCCAATAGCTCGGCGTCAAGCAAAGCGCCATGCAATTTTCGGTGTGCATTCGAAATCTCATATCTATCGCACAAAGCATCTAAAGAGTTTCGCTTGCCTGGATGCAGTTCTTTAGCTTGAACTAAGGTATCCACCACCCCAACCACATAGTCATCCAACTTTGACAAGCCTAAGCGATCAAACTCAGCATTCAAAAATCCCATGTCAAATGGGGCGTTATGAATGACCAATTCTGCACCTCGCACAAACTCCAGAAATTCATCTGCAACTTGAGCGAATATCGGCTTATCACTTAGAAACTCAGTGGTTAATCCGTGAACAGCCAAAGCGCCCTCTTCCGAATCACGCTCAGGATTGATATAACGATGGAAATTATTACCAGTAAGCTTACGATTTACTAACTCCACACAACCAATCTCAATCACCCGATTACCTAAACGTGGATTGAGACCTGTCGTTTCGGTATCCAAAACAATTTGTCTCGTCATCATTTTTTCCAATTTTAATTCTTTACTTAAGCTTTACGTTCACTGCCATCTGGCAGCCAAATCAATTGAATTTTGTCTTCAGGCGATTTTGATTCATCAACTTCGTCTGATAAAAATGCTGCGTCTACTCCCAACAATCCCACAAAAAACAATCTATTTTCAACATAGATAACAGGCAATTTTTCACGTTGCCAAAACGGAATCTTTGCGCTTTGAAAATGACTCTTCAAATCTCTAGAGGGTCTGTTTTTCGCTAACCTCAAGCGCTCCCCTCCCTCACGCCTGCGAATGACCATCGTTATATCCGACAAGCCCCTAGCATTAACACCGAAGTCACTTGGTTGAAAGAGTAATGTACCCTTCAATTCGGGAAAATATTTGCGTTCTTCACCATGCCATCGGTATTCAATGTCTTCGTGATATGAACTCTCGAAACGATGATCTACTAAATAGATTCTAGACGCGTACCGACAGATAGAAAATTCGCCATGACGGATCGCAACTTTAGCATCATCGCGGGCATTAAATAATTGCGCTTGAATTTCCGCAATCTTCGAAGTTGAAGGCAACTGCACGTAATTACTACTTAGCCAAAATCGAAATGCATTTGAAACTCGATCGGCGTTCAATTGCGACAATTGTGCAAGGTCCAATACATTATTTTGACTGCAGCTTGCCAAATCTGTCTTCGCCAAGTCATCGAGAAGACGTTGGGCAGAACGAGTATGCATAGAAGTACGCAGCAGGCGCTCAGAAAAATGCGGAAAAATTCGCTCGATATTCGGCATCAACAAATGACGAGTTGCATTTCTTGTGAAAAGCACGTTGTCATTGGATTCGTCCTCAATATTTTGCAATTGATTCTGCGTCGCGTAATTTTGTATGCAACTCTTCGTTTCCGTTAACAGTGGGCGCGCTATGAGCACCTTTTGCGAATTAAGCAGTGTTGGCGCAAAATTGAATTCGTCCATACCGCCCAAGCCACGCAATCCTGTTCCACGAAACAATTGCATCAGCATCGTTTCCGCCTGATCCTCGAGATGATGTGCAACTAGCAGTAAGCCTACGTGATCAGCTTCACACATCTGCCCCAGAGCCCGATATCGCTCGGCTCTAGCAACAGATTCAATGCCTTGCCCTTGATTGTGAATCGAGACTTGTTGCGCTTTAAATGGGATGCTAAGCCTCTCACAGACATTCTGACAGTGAGTCTCCCATGCCAAAGCATTGGCGCTTATTCCATGATTTACATGGTAGGCAAAAATAGGAATTTGCTCTTGCTGAGCATAGAGAGAAGCTAAAGCCAGGAGTACTGTGGAATCAAGACCTCCACTATAAGCAACTGCGATCCCAGTTTGCTGACAGTGGAGATTTTGTGATTGGATAATGCTAGTGAGTTTAGCAAAGAAACTTTTTTCTAATTCCTTGGCACTTTGCGAGTGCGGCACGCTCATTCAGAAACTCGAGTTTCCTTAAATTTGCCATAGCTCATTAATTTTTCATGGCGATTCGCGAGCAACTCTTTGGTTTTCATACCTTGGAATTGACGTAAAGTGTCTGCCAAAGCACGTTTAACCAAAGCACACATTTGCTTAGGGTCACGGTGCGCGCCACCGAGCGGTTCATTAATAATTTTATCGATTAAGCCCATCGCTTTTAAACGATTTGCAGTTAAGCCCAATGCTTCGGCAGCATCAGATGCACGTTCAGACGTCTTCCACAAAATCGACGCACAGCCTTCAGGGGAAATCACAGAATACGTCGCATATTGCAGCATCAATACAGCATCACCCACCGCCAATGCCAATGCGCCACCTGAGCCGCCTTCACCAATAATGGTCGCGATCAGCGGAACTTTCAATTCAGCCATCACATATAAATTGTGTCCAATCGCTTCAGATTGACCGCGCTCTTCAGCATCAATTCCAGGCCAAGCGCCAGTCGTGTCGACAAAAGTAAATACTGGAATATCGAATTTTTCCGCCAATTTCATCAGGCGCATCGCCTTACGATAACCTTCAGGCTTAGGCATACCAAAATTACGCATTGCGCGCTCTTTGGTGTCGCGACCTTTTTGATGTCCAATCACCATACATGCCTGGCCATTAAAACGTGCCAAGCCGCCGACAATTGCCAAATCATCTGCGAAAGCTCTGTCGCCATGTAACTCATGGAAATCAGTAAAAATTTGCGAGATGTAATCCAGCGTGTATGGACGTTGTGGATGACGCGAAATCTGCGATACCTGCCAAGGAGTTAATTTGGCATAGATATCTTTGGTCAACATTTGGCTTTTTTGCGAAAGACGATCGATTTCTTCTGAAATATCGACTGCCGAATCATCTTGCACAAAACGTAATTCTTCGATTTTTGTTTCGAGTTCAGCAATAGATTGCTCAAATCCCAGGAATGTCGTTTTAGTCATCGTGCCTCCTTAAAAATTCCACACGAGTTAAAGAAATAAGCTTGATTGTATCAAATTAAGCTAGCTTTTCATCCAAACTACGCCACATATACCAAGTGGCCACTGTACGCCAAGGCTCCCAGTTTGCCGCTACTTCACGAATATCAATACGTGAAACTGGCTCCCCAGAAAAATAATTCTTGCTAATACCACTAATCAGGCCTGCATCATCTAGCGGTAAAATATTTGGGCGAAGTAAATTAAAAATCAAGAACATCTCAGCCGTCCAACGACTGATTCCGCGGATCTGAATTAATTCAGCAATCACGGCTTCATCACTCATCTCAACCCACTTGTCGACATGCACACTGCCGTCTTTAAAGTGTCCGGCTAAATCAAGGATATAGTCGGTTTTACGTTTCGACAAGCCACATGAGAGCAAACGATCTTTCCCCACACTGAGAACTTCGTTCGGCGTTGATTTAGGACAAACGCCCAAATACTTTTCCCATAATAAGTTTGCTGACGCTCCAGATATTTGCTGAGCGATGATTGATCTGGTTAATGTCGTAAAAGGATCATCTCTACCGAGTAAGTATAGATCGCCGAATTGGGGAATTAATTTTCGTAAGATGCGATCACGTTTCATCAATTCGATTTTCGCATTTTCCCAGTACGCTGGAACCTGCAATGCATCATTACGGACTACACTATTTTTATTCATTTAATGATCTTCCGTAATACAAAAAACAAGACATGCAAAGCTTAGTTCAGGAATCAGCTGAGAGCCCCTACGCCGCTCCAACATCAAAGCGGAACCGCTAATTTTACATGATAATGGTGCAAAACCAAGTAAATTTGAACTAGCAAAAAAATCCCTAGCCAAAAATCATTTCTTTTAAGTATATGAATTCAATGGTTTTTAAACACAATCCCAAATCAAAAAACATTCTAGGGTTCACTCTAAATCAAATCACTTCCCGCGCCACCAGATCTCAATATCTTGTTTCTATTCGATGAAGCTTTGAATGAATTCGTCTCAATCAAGAACACATTGCCACCTTTTTGCAGCAATATGACAATCTCTGCAACGCGACTGCAAGTTTATTTGTTAAGATTGCGCCTGATCAGTTTATTCATGAAACATCCCGATTGAAGCTTTCTTCGATAGAAATTTATCATAAAGATTGCGATGTTTTCCGCATCTAAACTGCGCCTGCACCACCCGACCCAGACCTTCTAATTAATTGAAAAAGACTTTAAGTTAAATTATGCGACACTCAATAACAAACGCATGTGCTGCAATTATTTTAAGCATTGGACTACTTCCACTTGCGCATGCAGACGATGCAAGTGATGCCAGCAAACTTTACAAGGCCGGTCAATTAAATGAGGCAATCAAAAAAATTGATGCCGTTCTAAGCCAACGTCCTAAAGATGCACAGATGCGCTTTTTAAAGGGCATCATTTTGACCGAACAAAACAAGCCTGCCGAGGCCATTACTATTTTTAGCAAACTTACCGATGATTACCCCGAACTGCCGGAACCTTACAATAATCTGGCAGTACTGTACGCGTCAAATGGTCAATATCTAAAAGCAAGCGCAGCCTTAGAAATGGCAATACGCACGAACCCGACTTATGGTACAGCGCATGAGAATTTGGGCGACGTATACGCAAAATTAGCAAGTCAATCTTATGACAAAGCTTTACAACTTGACTCAGGAAATTCAACCGCCAAACTAAAACTCAATCTGGTCAAGAACTTGATTGGAAATACAACCGGTGGCACCAATCCAAAAACGGTTTCAAACAATCCTGCACCAATTGCAAGTATCCCGAATACCCAAACAGTGGCAGCGACACCTCCCGCTAAAGTCAGCGAGCCCAAAGCAACGCCAGCAGCTCCATCAAAGCCGACTGTTGTAAGCAATGACAAAGAAAATGTCTTGGATACAGTTGAATCCTGGGCAAAAGCGTGGAGTGCGCAAAACGTCTCTAAATACTTGAACTATTACGCGAAAGATTTTCAAACGCCCAAAGGTGAGTCAAGAAATGCCTGGGCAGAAGATCGACGCTCCAGAATTGAAGGAAAAGGCAAAATTGGTGTCCGCATTGATGATCCACATGTGAGCATTGACGGTAATGTTGCGACTGTAAAATTCAAACAATATTACACCTCTGATCGTTTATCCTCAGCCAGCCGTAAGACTTTGGTGCTGTCCAAACAAGACGGTAAATGGCTTATTAAGCAGGAGCGTTCGGGTAGCTGATGTATTTACTATTGCGCAGTAAAGTTCCAGCGCTACAGCTCGCTGGAACATTCATATGTTTAGTAGCTGGAGCCGTTTCACTTATTGTCGGTTCAATGGATCTCGCGTACGCGAACAACAATCCACCGAATAGAATTCAAGCACCAATTGAGAAATCTGGCCCAAATCCTGATCTGCTTTTAATCGAGGCATACAAGCATCTGGCGAACAATGAACTAGGAAAGGCGCAAGCGAAAGTCGACGAGCTTTTGATCGCCTACCCTAACTTTCATTTAGCACACTTAATCCGAGGCGATCTGATCGCGATGAGGACGCGTCCTGTCACACGATTTGGCGCTGCAAACAATGCTCCTCAAGATAAATTAAAAGACTTAAACGATGAGGCAGTAGCGCGACTGCGTGCGATTACCGAAAAACCAAACAAGGATTTGGTACCTAGTGTCTTGCTACAGTTAAGCGATGAGCAACGCTATTCGCTGGTAATGGACGCGAAACGTGCAAGGTTGTATCTATACGAAAACATAGGCGGCGTTCCAACATTATTGAGCGACTATTATGTCAGCCAAGGCAAACTTGGCATGGATAAATTCAAAGAAGGCGATCAACGCACCCCTCTCGGTGTTTATTACATCACCAATCGCTTACCAGGTGCCAAGCTTCCAGATTTCTACGGGCCTGGGGCGCTTCCCTTAAATTATCCCAATGAATGGGATAAGTTAAAGGGTCGCGGCGGATCGGGTATTTGGCTGCACGGCGTTCCGTCAACCAACTACAGCCGCGCACCGCTCGCGTCTGATGGATGTGTTGTGCTCTCCAATCCTGATTTCTTAAAAATATCCGCCATCGTTGATATCGCAAAAACACCAGTGATTATCAGTGATCGCGTTGAATTTATTACGCGTGCCAATTGGAACGCAGAACGACAAAGTGCGCGCCGACTGATAGATAATTGGCAGCAAAGCCTAACGTCCACAAACGCTAACGTCGCATTGTCATTGTATGCAAAGACTTTCAAGAGTGCAGCGAATGAACCGGCTACGATCTGGTTTCCAAAAACGTCCCAAGTTTTGGGCAAGCCAGGCAACAGTCTAAAATTACGTGATGTTTCCCAATTCAAATATCCCGGCAAAGAAGATATTATCGTCAGCAATTTTATTTTGGATGTTCAATCGAATCGGGGACTCAGTTCCAGCAAGCGACGCCAATATTGGGGCAAAAAAGCAGGACAATGGCGCATCGTATTCGAGGAAAGTAGTCAAATTGCAGGACCGAGATTAGAATCAGATCCAGCACAGGAAGTTGCTAAAGCCACGACGAAAGAAACACCTAAAGCGGAATCTATAGCAAAAAATGCGACGAAAGCAGAAAGTAAAATAGCGCTAACAACAACGTCGCCTAAAGCACATGTCGCCAAATCCAACGCTGCAGCGCAAACTGAAATTGCGCAAACAATTAAACGTTGGATCAATGTCTGGAGCGCAAAGAACACCAAAGCCTATTTGGCGCATTATGCAAAAGATTTTCAAACGCCAAATGGCGAATCGCGCAAATCTTGGATGGAAGAACGACGAACAAGAATTGAAGGCAAAGGCAAAATTGCCATCAATATTGACTCGCCTAGTATCAATGTCGATGGCAATACCGCGACAGTCAAATTCAGGCAAAATTATCAATCTGGCGCTTTGATGGCTAGCAGCAGAAAGACGCTCACAATGGTCAAGCAAGATGGTAAATGGTTGATCAAACAAGAACGCACAGGCAGTTAACCACAAGTAAATTTACATAAAAATTTCAAATATCCACCATAGGAGTCAATAATGATCATGCATTTTCGCCGTCATTTTTTGCAGTTGAGTGCAGCTGGTTTCTTAACTGTGGTCGCAACGTTGACACAAGCGCAGGAATTACCTAAGGTAAATATCAAAACATCGATGGGCGATATCGTGCTGGAGCTGTATCCAGAGAAGGCACCGAAAACAGTCGAAAATTTTTTGCGCTACGTTAAAAAAGGTCACTACAACAAAACCGTATTTCATCGCGTGATTGATAATTTTATGATTCAAGGTGGTGGTATGGACGCCGCAATGCGAGAAAAGCCTACGGATAATCCAGTGCCTTCCGAGGCAAAAATCGCCTTCGAACATGATCTAAAAAATGATATCGGCACCATCGCCATGGCGCGTACAAGTGATCCCAACTCTGCTCGGGCACAGTTCTACATCAATGTAAACAATAATGACTTTCTCAATTATCAAGCTATCCCTGAGGGTGACCCTGTTCAGGTCATGAAAAATGGTGAGCCAATTACCTTGCCACGCGCACGTGCCTTGATTTTTACAGCCGGATATACACCATTCGGAAAAGTCATCGAAGGCTGGGATGTCGTTGAAAAAATCAAATCTACACCGACTACAGAAGTCAGTATTCATCAAAATGTTCCCGTCAAAACGATCACAATTATCTCTATCAAACAAATTAAATAATTTCACAACTTTGACGTTTAATGACGCGTTTTCCACAAATTCCAAATCAGCTTCAATTACAATACGATATCTATTTTTAAAAAGAGGTCACCATGGCAGTGCTATTTACCACCAATTTAGGTGCAATCAAAATTGAACTCAATGCGGAAAAAGCGCCAAAGACCGTCGCTAATTTTTTATCTTATGTTGAGTCTGGTCATTATGTCGGTACGATTTTTCACCGAGTTATCGCTGGATTCATGATACAAGGCGGTGGTTTCGAGGTAGGAATGAAACAAAAGCCAACCAACGGCAACGTCGAAAATGAAGCTAACAATGGTTTGAAAAATATTCGCTATGCATTAGCCATGGCTCGTACAAGCGACCCGCACTCAGCGTCAGCACAATTTTTTATAAATACAACTAAGAACGATTTCTTAGATTATCCAGGCCAAGATGGATGGGGATATTGTGTTTTTGGTGAAGTGGTCGAAGGTAAGGAAGTTGTTGATAAAATTTCTGCTTCAAAAACCACTCGCTCAGGCATGTTCGCGGATGTTCCTGTTGAAAATATCATTATTGAAAAAGCTGAAATCGTTTAATCAAAATCAGACGAATTTATCAAATCAAGTGAACTATTGATGTCAGTCTCCAAGCCTGATCTAACTTCTTCAAATAAAGCGCAAGAAAAAGCTCTTGCGCTTTTTGTTTCTGACGTTCACTTGTCGGATGCCTTACCGCAAACAACTGACTACTTTTTGCGTTTTTTAAGCGAACAAGCGCGCAATACTGAACGCCTATATTTGTTAGGAGATTTATTTGAATATTGGGCTGGCGATGACGATTGCGACGAAGCCTATAATCAAAAAATAATTCGTGCTTTGCGTGCACTCAATGACTCTGGCGTAAAAATATTTTGGATCGCCGGTAATCGTGATTTTTTGGTGGGTAAGGGTTTTGCGAATGAAGCCCAAGTTGAGTTATTAAGAGATCCTACCGAGCTTCACCTCGCCAAACGCCATTTAGTCATTTCGCACGGAGACGCGCTTTGCACCGACGATACCAATTACATGGCATTCCGCGCGATGGTACGTCAAAGCGAATGGCAAACGACATTCTTAGCTAAGCCTTTGGCAGAGCGTAAAGCCATCATCCTTAGCATGCGTAAAGCTAGCAGCACTGAGCAACAAAACAAAAGTATGGCGATCATGGATGTTAATCGTCAGGCAGTCAGTACACTACTTCAGCAATATCCAGGTGCAATTTTGATTCATGGCCACACGCACAGAAACGCTATTCACCACGAAGAACCTGGTCTACGCTATGTACTACCCGACTGGGATTGCGACCATAGCGAAGATAAACGTGGAGGATGGTTACGCCTAGATTTGCAAGGCAATTTAGAGTTCATCTACATCTAAATTTGGCGCTTTGAGTGATTTACATTCACCCAGTCATCAAGCTCTCAATCTACCAACTGAGAAATCTCTGTAGCATCTATGCGTTTTTCATTGAGGGATTTTTCACAGACTATGCCAGCAACTTGAATTGCTGCACGTAATTTTTCTATTTGTTCTTGCTGAGAACAAACATGCTCAGTCAATTGGCGGAATGCTTTTGAAATCGGATCGTCACCGTTCGCACTTAATCCATAGGCACTAAAAGCCAAGACCTCTTTCGTCGATTCTTTGTCCTGCGCCGATTGAACTATATGAGCGGGATTCCCGACGGCAGTCGCGCCTGCAGGAACCGGCTTAATTACAACGGAATTTGAACCTATCTTTGCGCCAGCACCTACCGTAAAGCCGCCCAGTACTTTGGCACCTGCACCTACGATCACCCCCTGCTCTAAAGTCGGATGACGTTTAGAACCTTTCGTCAGAGACGTACCACCTAAAGTGACACCTTGATAGATAGTGCAGTCATCACCAATCACTGCGGTCTCGCCAATCACCACACCAAAACCATGATCAATAAAAACTCTTTTACCAATTGTTGCACCTGGGTGGATTTCTATACCGGTGAATATACGCGCTAAATGCGCAATAAAGCGCCCCAGCCACTTCATTCCATGCGTCCAGCACCACTGAGCCCAGGTGTGCATGACTATCGCTTGCAGCCCCGGATAGCAGGTCATAACCTCCCAAGTATTACGAGCGGCGGGGTCTCGTTGAATGATACTGGCAATATCTTCGCGTAGTTGCTTAAACATGGTACTGAGATGAGTAGATTGAAGGTGTGCAGAGCTGCACTTAAGGCAAATGAAAAACAAAACACTAGTGTAATGTTTTTTGCGAAATGGCGCTGAGCGCTGCTAAATCTCTAAATCTAATGCCGCAATAGTTCCACAGCAAAGGTGCACAGCGCCATTTCGAGACAATAGATTACTGAGCGGCGATACGTTGACGGCGGGCTTCGTACAAACATACACCAGAAGCAACCGAGACATTCAAACTCTCAACAGAGCCCATCATTGGAATTTGCACTAACATATCGCAGTTTTCACGCGTTAAGCGGCGCATGCCTTCACCCTCATTGCCCATCACTATCGCAATACCGCCTTTAAAATCAACATCATAAATCGTTTTCTCAACGTCATCAGAAGTACCGATAATCCAGATATCACGCTCTTTTAAATCACGGATTGTGCGCGCCAAGTTCGTCACAGTAATGTAAGGAACAGTCTCTGCTGCACCACTTGCGACCTTTTCCGCAGTTGCATTCAATCCAACTGCACGATCTTTCGGCGCGATCACTGCATGCGCACCAACACCATCTGCAACACGCAAACAAGCTCCCAAATTATGCGGATCAGTAATGCCATCCAAGATCAATAGCAATGGCGGGCCTTCGATTGCATCGAGCAACTCATCCAAATTGCGCGCGAGTGACAATTCGCCTGCCTTCGCTACGACGCCTTGATGGCGACGGGTGCCAACGATATTCGACAAGCGTTGATCGTCAGCCTGAATGATACGAATACCGGCTGATTTGGCTGCATGAATCAATTCCTGCATACGACGATCTGAACGATCATTGTCTACGTAGATTTCTTCTACTGATGAGGCTTCATGGCGAATACGAGAGGTCACGGCATGGAAACCGAAAATCATTTTACTTTTCATTGCACACTTCTTCTTAGGAATTTAAATTTCTTATGAATCACTTACGAATCGCTTCCCAATTTGATTGAGCCACGACCTGACTAATTTGCGTTAACGCTTCTTACGCGTGGGTTGCGCAATCTTCGCTTTACGTTCGGCACGAGTTGCCGCTACAGATACTTTTTTTCGTTTAGTCTTATTCGCTGGCGTTTCTACATAAATCGCCGGTTCTTTTCGCGTTTTCGCTTTGGTCCTAGCTATCGGCTTTTCGTTGTCAGTGGCACGGCCAACTTTCAAATTAGCACCCCGCTTTCCTTGCCGAACGCCAGCGACTTCTTCAAGTTCGCGAGTTTTTGGAAAGCGATTTGGCACAGCACTAGTTGCTAATGACAAATCAATCTTTCTGGCATCAATATCGACGCGACTCACCACCACTTTGACCTTATCTGTCAATTGATAGCGTTTGCCGCTGCGTTCACCACGCAATTCATGACGTGCTTCATCAAATTGGAAATAATCCGCACCAAGTTCAGTAATATGGACTAAACCTTCGACAAACATTTCATCCAATTGCACGAACAAACCAAATTGCGTGACACCAGAAATCGTACCCGTAAATTCTTCGCCCAATTTGCTCTTCATGTAATAACATTTGAGCCAAGCTTCAACATCGCGTGAAGCCTCATCAGCACGCCGTTCATTCGCAGAACAATGAGTTCCGAGCATATCCCAAATTGTTTGCTCCTTTTGTTGACGCTCTTTGCCGGCAGCTCTGTCAGCAGCCATTTGTTTACGTGCTGCATTCGAAATGGTCGTATTTAAAATGCTGGTATCAATGCCCTTAGGTTCATACTTTTTACCTTGCAAGATCGCTTTAATTGCACGGTGAGTGAGTAAATCGGGATAACGACGGATCGGGCTAGTAAAATGTGCATACGCATCGTAAGACAAGCCAAAGTGGCCAATATTATCGGGGCTATACACCGCCTGTTGCATAGAGCGCAGCAACATCGTTTGCAATAATTGTGAATCTGGGCGACTCTTAATTTTTTCCATCAATTGCGCATAATCTGATGCGGATGGACTGTCGCCCCCCATCAAATTCAATCCCACTTGACGTAAGAAATTACGAACCTGAGTCAACTTTTCCTTCGTTGGGCCAGCATGAATACGATACACACCAAGATGTTCAAATTCTTGCAAAAGGCTGGCAGCGCAGACGTTGGCAGCCAACATACATTCTTCGATCAAGCGATGTGCATCATTACGCGTGCGTGGCAGAATTTTTTCTATCTTGCCTGCCGCGTTCGCGACGATGTAAGTTTCAGTTGTTTCAAAATCGATTGCACCACGACGATGACGTGCTTTCAGTAAGACCTGGAAAACTTCATACAGATGCAATAAATGTGGCACCAACGGCAAACGCTTGTGTGCTTCCGGGCCTTTGGTATTACCCAGAATCGCAGCTACTTCCGTATAGGTAAAACGCGCCGCAGAATGGATCACTGCTGGATAAAATTGATATGCGGTGACTTCGCCATCAAGTGAAATTACCATATCGCAAACAAGAGTCAAGCGATCTACATTGGGATTAAGCGAGCATAAGCCATTCGACAATTTTTCCGGCAACATAGGAATAACACGACGCGGAAAATACACTGACGTACTGCGTAATAACGCATCTTCATCAATCGCGTCATTGGGCTTAACATAATGGCTAACGTCAGCAATCGCCACCAATAAACGATAACCTTTTTCGCGGCCAATTTTGCAGGGCTCGCAATACACAGCATCATCAAAGTCGCGTGCGTCTTCTCCATCAATCGTGACCAAAGCGATATCACGCAAATCAACACGCTCATCCAAATCTTTTGCGCCAACATCAAATGGCAATTTACTAGCAGCCTTCTGCGCCGCGTCGGAAAATTCATGCGGCACACCAAACTTGCGCACTGCAATTTCAATCTCAATACCAGGATCGTCGATCTCGCCCAGAATTTCCACAACCTTACCAATAGCTTGCGAATATTTAGTTGGTTGCTCAAGCAACTCAACACTCACCACCTGCCCCGCCTTGGCCTTGCCCGGCGAGCCTGCTAATAAGATATCTTGATTGATCCGGTTATCTTCTGGTGCGATCAGCCAAACACCGTTTTCTTGAATCAATCGTCCAATGATGTGCGTGTTCGCGCGTTCCAGAATTTCAGACACACTACCTTCGAGGCGCCCCTTACGATCAATGCCAACTACGCGTGCAGTAACTCGATCGCCATTGAGGATCCGCGCCATTTCACGTTCAGGAAGAAATAAATCTGGGCTGCCATCATCAGGAGTAAGGAAACCGTAACCGTCACGATGACTACTTACGCGTCCGACAATCACGTTATCTTGTGCCAAGGCTGTAAAGTTACCCAATTTATCCTGCGCAATCTGACCTTCGCGCTCCATTGCCTTCAGTCGTTTAGCCATACCGTCGATCTCCTCAGGTTTCACGCCTAATTTTTTTGCAATCGATGTTGCCTTCAAACTTGTTTTTGAAGTACGCAAGACGCCGAGAATATCTTCACGGCTGGGAATGGAATAAAGATGTTTGTTCAAAACGATGGAATCTCTTTTAGATAAGGTAATACAAAATGCTTGCTGGTTTTGGTTTGAAAGACGTAAACAGTTTATCGGGTTCGCTAGAAAATACCTAGTCTTTGCCAAGGCAGATCGTCGGTATCGATAAAATTTCTTTGTGATATTAGCTTGGCCAAATATTTGCGGCGCCTATGCATTGACTTTATGAGGCTTTACTTTATAATCTTGTTCTTCGTTGCCCACGTGGCGGAATTGGTAGACGCGCATGGTTCAGGTCCATGTGCCTTCGGGTGTGGGGGTTCGAGTCCCTCCGTGGGCACCAGCAATATTTAGAAAAGCCGTTGATTCGTCAACGGCTTTTTTATTCTACGTAGAAATTTATATTGCAAAGTCATAGAGGAAAATTTCACTATGACGCCGCCATTCCATCCCATTCACTCAATCAAGCCGACTAAAAGAAAACCAGAAATAAAACGAACTGTCTTCTTTTACTTAATTGAGGTCGGCGCTGTGAACTCTTACCACAACTAAATTTCACTACTCCTTTTACTGTCAATCTCTTCCAGACTCAAAGTATCATAAATCTCAAATGGCTGATGAATCCACGGAGCACCTTCCAGATACTCCAAATAAAAATCCGGCACAACGACCGATACAGATTTCACCCATATCACCGCACTCTTAATTTCGCTAATCTCTGGATAGCGATTACGTAACCATGGCTGAACTTCTCGAAATGTAATACCAGAGTCAACCAAATCATCTACCAGCAAAATTCTGCCTCGTAAATTTTTCTCGATACTGGCAACACTTCCACCGATCTGAATTTGTCCCTGATCTTGCCCTGCAGCGCCGCGATAAGAGCTCACAGAAAGTATACTCAAAGGCAATTTAAATAGGCGCGAAAAGACATCTCCTATTCGAAGTCCTCCACGCGCCAGGCACAAAATATGATCGAACTGCAAGCCCGATTCGTGGACTTTTAATGCTAAGAGTTCTATAGCGCGATGATACTCATCCCACGAAACCCACAAATCTTTTTGCTCAGTATTCAAGATCGATAACTTTTCAATATCAGTGACAAATTCGATTGCAGCATCAATTACAGAAATGGATGACGCAATACGATAGTTTCTTCACGGTCTGGACCGGTAGAAACCATATCAATAGGTACACCAACTAATTCTTCGATACGCTTGATATAGTTACGTGCGTTGACTGGCAATGCATCCATGGATTGCGCACCCACGGTGGAATCAGACCAGCCTGGCATTTCTTCGTACACAGCAACGCAACGAGCGGCATCTTCAGCACCAACTGGGAAAATATCAACCGCTTTGCCATCAATCGTGTAGCCGGTGCACAACTTGAGGGACTCCAAGCCATCCAACACATCCAGCTTAGTCAAACACATGCCAGACACGCCATTAATTTGCACAGAGCGCTTCAACAAAGCCGCGTCAAACCAACCACAACGACGCGCGCGACCAGTAACGGTACCAAATTCATGACCAACACTCGCCAGATGCTTACCAACGCCTTGATCGGTCGGCAATTCAGATGGGAATGGACCCGAACCTACACGTGTCGTGTAAGCTTTCGTGATACCCAAGATGTAATGCAACATACCAGGACCAACACCTGAGCCAGCCGAAGCATTACCAGCAACACAGTTACTTGAAGTGACGAACGGATAAGTACCATGATCGATATCGAGCAAACTACCTTGCGCACCTTCGAACAATAGGCTTGCGCCGTTCTTGTAAGCGGCGTGTAGAGCGCTAGAAACGTCAGTCACCATAGGACGGATGCGTGCGACATCGCGCATTGCATCGTCATAAGTTTTTTGGAAATCAACAGGTTCGGCTTTTAAATAATTCACCAACACATAGTTGTGATATTCCAGATTTTCTTTGAGCTTTTCAGCGAAACGCTCTGGATTCAACAAATCAGCAACGCGAATTGCACGACGTGCGACTTTATCTTCGTAAGCTGGACCGATACCCTTGCCAGTCGTACCAATTTTTGCAGCACCACGAGCAGCTTCGCGCGCTGCGTCCAGCGCAGTGTGGTAAGGCAAGATGACTGGGCAAGCTTCAGAGATTTTCAAACGTGAGCAAACTTCAACACCATTCGCTTCCAACTTATCAATCTCACGCAACAGGTCTGGAACTGACAAGACCACGCCATTACCGATATAGCAAGCCGTACCTGCACGCATAATCCCAGAAGGAATCAATTGCAAAGCCGTCTTTTGACCACCAATCACCAAAGTATGGCCGGCATTATGACCACCTTGAAAACGCACTACACCTTGCGCGTGATCCGTCAACCAATCGACGATTTTACCTTTACCTTCATCGCCCCACTGGGTACCAATGACAACTACGTTTTTTGCTGGTTTATTTTGTGACATCGCTCATCAACCTACAGTTTTTAAAATCCATTGACTACCATCGAATTCGACCATGCGTGTGCATTCAAATTCGTCCTGTTCATTCTCGTGGCCTGGCAGATTTTGTATCACCACTTCACCCGCCTGGCGTAATTCATTTATTTTATGACGCAGTGCTGGATCCGAGCTCCATGGAGCCAAAATCGCATTTTTCCGTTCTGCTGAAGGCATCAAGCGCGCCAATTCACGCAAATCTAACGAGAATCCAGTTGCCGGGCGCGCACGTCCAAATGCCTCACCCACGTGATCGTAGCGACCACCGCGTGCGACCGCATTTGGCAAGCCTGGAACAAAGGCATTGAACATTACACCACTGTGATAGTGATAGCCACGCAAATCCGCTAAATCGACAGTCACTTTGGCATTACCCGCCAAATCGACCAAATAGGCCAATTCATCCAATGCTATCGCAATCCCATCGAGTTTGGGCAGAATTTCACGCGCTTTTTGAATAATTGCCTTGTCGCCATATAAATTTGGCAAATCCAATAAAGCTTGACGAACTTCAGGCTGAAAGTCTTTCGTCAACTCTTTTAATGCTGGCAAATCTTTTGCTTCCAACAAGGCAAATAATTGCGATTCATGTCGTTTAGCTGCAGCATCACTATTCAACAATGCGCGCAGAACACCGACGTGACATAGATCCAGACGGACTTCAGAGATATTCGCTAATGCTAAAGATGCCAGCATCAACGCCTGAATCTCAGCGTCTGCCTCGAGACCAGCATGTCCATAAATTTCACCACCGATTTGCAAAGGCTCACGCGTCGCGTGCAAACCTGATGGTCGGGTATGCAAAACACTACCCGCGTAGCACAAACGAGTCACCGATTTGCGATTGAGCAAATGGGCATCAATCCGCGCTACCTGCGTCGTCATATCTGCACGCACACCCATGGTGCGTCCAGAAATTTGGTCGACTAATTTAAAGGTGCGCAAATCCATATCTTGCCCGGCACCAGTCAACAAAGACTCAATGTACTCAAGCATAGGCGGCATGACTAATTCATAGCCATAGCAACGGAAATTATCTAATAAAACGCGACGTAGCTCTTCTATCTTACGTGCTTCCGAAGGCAAGACGTCAGCAATGTTTTCTGGGAGTAGCCAATTTGGCATAAGAAACAATCTTCAGTAATAACAATACTGCAAACATTAATAGATCAGGCAAAAACTAGAAAGACTGCAATTCGAAATGAAATGCAGTCTAACTAACGACACCCACTTTTAAATACGAATACGAATTATTTTTTCGGCGCAACTCCGGCGGTTCCGGTTCCCGGCGCTTTAAAATATTTGAAGAATTCTGAGTTTTGATCAACCACCATCACATCACTCTTGTTCTTAAAGCTGGCACGATAGGCTTCAAGACTGCGGTAGAACTTGTAGAACTCCGCATTCTGACTAAAAGCTTGCGAATAGATTTTCGCTGCTTCCGCATCACCCGCACCACTGACGGTTTGTGCTTCTTTATACGCTTCCGCCAAAATCACTATGCGTTGACGATCTGCATCTGCACGAATCTTTTCAGAATCAGCAAAGCCCGTGGAACGTAATTCATTTGCTACGCGACTACGCTCAGCTTTCATACGTTCATAAACGGAATTATTGATCTGCTCAACATAGTCAACCCGTTGCAAACGCACGTCGACAATTTCAACACCGATTTGCTTCGCTTCGTCTGTCACTTTTTTGCGGATCGCTTGCATGACTTTGTCGCGTTCACCAGAAATCACATCGCGTACTGAACGCTTGGTAATTTCTTCATTCAATGCAGCTTTTACGATTTGTGATAAACGATCACGAGCACGACTTTCTTCACCGTTGAAACTGACAAAATACAATTTTGGTTCTGTGATATGCCATTTCACATAGGTATCCACCAAAATATTTTTCTTTTCTGCAGTGATAAAACGATCCGCTTCGGGAGACTCTATCGTCAAAATACGTTTATCCAAAAACATCACATTTTGGAATGGTGGCGGCAATTTGAAATGCAATCCAGGCTCACTGATTACTGATTTCACTTCACCCAGTGCAAACACGATTGCATGTGATCTTTGATCAACCACAAAAATGGTTGAGTAGGCGGCAATTCCAACAATAATTAACGCCAGTACAGAAGAAATAAATTTATTCATTATCGTGACTCCCTATCACGAGAATCGCGGGCGCGACCATCTTTAGTTCCCCGAACTTCCACTGTGGACATCGTCTCGGTCGGCATTGTACTCACCGCAGCAGGCACGCTGGATTTCGCTGCATCACCTTGAGAATTCAGCTTATCTAGGGGCAAGTAAATCATGTTATTTGCACTCTTTGTGTCCATCATCAACTTCGTCGTGCTGGAAAAAATCTGTTGCATAGTTTCGAGATACATACGATCACGCGTAACGCCCGGCGCTTTTTGATATTCAACCAAAACTTGTTTGAAGCGCGCTACGTTACCTTCCGCATTCGCAACCACTTTAGAGCGATAACCTTCAGCATCCTGCAACAAACGTGATGCTTCACCGCGCGCCTTAGGAATTACGTCATTGGCGTATGCCTGACCTTCATTCTTTTGACGCTCTTTATCCTGGCCAGCTTTCACAGCATCATCGAACGCCGCCTGAACTTGCTCAGGTGGCTGCACGGCCTGCATCGTCACATTTGTTATCTGAGCGCCAGAATCGTAACGATCAAGTACTTGCTGCATCAATACATTGACGTCCAATGCGACTTTTTCGCGCCCCTCGTACAGGACAAAATCCATTTTGCTACGACCGACAATTTCACGAATCGCAGTCTCTGCAACCTGACGTATCATCTCTTCTTGATCGCGATTGCTATACAACCATTTTGCCGCATCCTTCAGCTTGTACTGAACCGCGAATTGAATATCGATAATATTTTCATCATCCGTCAACATCAATGCTTCTTTAGGCTGCTTGTTCTTGACGTTATTGCGATAGCCGACCTCAACTGTACGCACCTGTTGCACATTCACAATTTCATGTGCCTGAATCGGCGTTGGCCAGCGCCAGTTAAAACCGGAATTCGCTTGATAGCTATATTTTCCAAATGTCGTAATTACGCCAGTCTGGCCTTCTTGCACAATGAAAAATCCACTGATCATCCAAAAAAATCCGAGCACCGCAACAATCACACCAAAACCAATTTTGGCAAACATCGAGTCGTTAGGTGTATTTCCACCACTATCGCCACCACCATTCCTACCAAATATGCGAGCGATTGATTGATTGAAGTCACGCCACAACTGATCTAAATCAGGAGGACCATCTTCTGGCTTTTTACCGCCTGGCTTATCGTCTTTTGAACCACGTCCCCATTGAGGATCATTCAAAGACAGTAAGGGCTTGAGGCGATTGAGGAAGGATATTCGCATGCGTTACTTACCCGATAAATTATTAAATTTACTCAAATAAAACAAAAGAAAAATAAACCGAAGTCTCATTCTTCAGACAAAAGTTCAGCGCCTATTTCAGCACTCAATTCAGAACTGACCTGCGTTTTTTGCATTAATTCTACGATCGCATCACGCAACAAATCGATACCCTGGCCATTTTTTGCACTAACGAAAACTCTGTTAATTTTACCATATTCATCGCGCTCTATCGCAGGTAAGAGGTCCGCTTGATCAATCTTATTCCATACCAACAATTGCGGAATATGATCAGCGCCGATTTCCTTTAAGACATGGTTCACCTGCTCAATCTGATCATTCCTGACTGCACTACCACCATCGACCACATGCAATAATAAATCTGCATGAATCGTTTCTTCCAGTGTGGCGCGAAAAGAAGCCACCAATTGATGCGGTAAATCACGGATAAAACCGACCGTATCAGAAACGACGATATTTCCGGCACCTTCGAGATAGAGGCGACGCGAAGTTGTATCGAGCGTAGCAAAAAGCTGATTTGCAGCGTAAGTTCCGGCTTTAGTCAAAGTATTAAACAGGGTTGACTTACCCGCATTTGTGTAACCGACTAAAGATACTGTGAATGTATTGCTTCGTCCTCGCGAACGGCGCTGGGTCTCGCGTTGCTTGTGCAACTTTTCCATCTTTGCCTTGAGCATTTTGACACGCTCGCCAAGCAAACGACGATCAGTTTCCAACTGCGTTTCACCGGGACCACGCAAGCCAATACCACCCTTTTGTCGCTCTAGATGCGTCCAACCGCGTACTAATCGTGTGGCCAAATGCTGTAGTTGAGCCAGCTCAACCTGAACTTTACCTTCGTGACTTTTAGCACGTTGAGCAAAAATATCGAGAATTAAACTAGTTCTGTCAACGACACGAATTTTGAGGTGCCGCTCCAAATTTCGCTGTTGTGCCGGGGATAATGCGTGATTAAAAATGACAAGATCTAAATTAAGATCAATGACAGCATGTGAGATTTCATCCGCTTTACCGGAGCCGATAAATAAGGCTGCATCAGGGCTAGATCGCTTACATGCAATGCTTGTGATGGTCTCAGCTCCCGCTGATAACGCGAGCTGAGAAAGTTCGTCTAAACTTGCGGCAAAATCACCTTTACCGAAGTCCACGCCAACTAGTGCGGCGCGCATAGGAACCTGTATGAAAAACGATTACTCAAGAAATTCAACAATAATTACTCTGCTTCTGCATCTGAGTTGATACTTACTGCACGAGCAGGCACCACGGTCGAGATCGCATGTTTATAAACCATTTGTGTCACTGTATTACGCAACAAAACGACATATTGATCAAATGATTCAACATGTCCTTGTAATTTAATACCATTGACCAAGTAAATTGAAACAGGAATGTGTTCTTTTCTTAACGCATTCAAAAATGGGTCTTGTAACAGTTGCCCTTTATTGCTCATAACAGCTCCATTGTGTTGTTGTGATTAGGAGTTGGGGACACCTTTCAAGATTACAAGTGTCCAAAAGATAATTAAGATACCACGAGAAACAAATTTTTAAAATACTACTAAGCCTTTAAGCGAAGCTTAGTTTGCAATATTTAAGCTTTTACTTCGAATCTTTGGTAAATGGGTTTTTACCAGAGCGCATTTCTATACGTAATGGTGTTCCCGTCAAATTAAAGGTTTCTCTAAAATGCTTTTCTAAATAACGCTTATAGACATCACCAATCGCATCCAAGGCATTGCCATGAATCACAATAATTGGTGGATTTTGTCCACCTTGATGTGCATAACGCATCTTAGGACGAATCGAGCCTTTACGTTTGGGCTGCTGATGCTCAACCGCTTCGATCAATGCGCGAGTCAATTTTGGTGTCGATAAATTCGCCATCGCCGCTTCATAGGCAGAATCGATAGATTTCATCAGCGGCGCAATTCCAGTCGACTTCAAAGCAGAAATAAAATGGAATTTCGCAAATGTCAGGAAATTTAATTTGCGCTCAATATCCATCTTAATTTCATCGCGTCTATCGCTTTGCAAACCATCCCATTTATTCACGCCAACGACCAGTGCACGACCGGATTCCAAAATAAAACCAGCAATGTGGGCATCTTGCTCAGAAATATCTTGCTGCGCATCTAACAGCAACAGCACAACATTGGCTTCTGAAACGGATTGCAGTGTCTTCACAACCGAAAATTTCTCAATCGCCTCAAAAACTTTGCCACGACGGCGAATGCCGGCCGTGTCAATTAAAGTGTACTGTTGGCCATCTCGCTCGAAAGGTATTTCGATGGAATCACGGGTAGTCCCAGGCATATCGAATGCAATGACGCGCTCTTCACCAAGCAAGGTATTTACCAAAGTCGATTTACCGACATTAGGACGACCAACGATGGCGATCTTAATGCCTTTTGCAGCATCGAGATTTTCTTCAGGCTCATCCGGGCGCGAAGCGTAAGCAATATTCAAAGCTTCTTCAACCAAGTCGGTAACACCGTCGCCATGCGCCGATGAAATCACATATGGATCACCTAAGCCCAATTCATAAAAATCGGCCGCTACACTGGTGTAACGCATGCCTTCTGCTTTATTCACCACCAACATGACGGAACGACCCGACTTTCTCAAAAAGTCAGTAATTGTCTTATCATGTGGTGTCAGACCTTGACGCCCATCCACCAGGAAAATAACCACATCGGCTTCAGCAACCGCTTGCTTGGTTTGTTTCGCCATCTCATGCATGATGCCTTCTTTGGCAACGGGCTCAAAACCGCCAGTATCAATCACTAAAAATGGACGTTCGCCGACCCGCCCTTCACCATAGTGACGATCACGGGTTAATCCTGGCAAATCGGCCACCAAAGCATCGCGTGTGCGAGTCAAGCGATTAAATAAAGTAGACTTGCCGACATTTGGTCGACCGATTAAAGCTATAACTGGTTTCATTAATTTATTCCGTCGCAAATGCGACAACAGCACCTGATTTAGTTTGTACTATCAGGCTATTACCGACTACAGCCGGGGCAGACATAATCTTACTTCCATCCGTCGGCATACGCGCCAGGAAAGAACCATCTTCTCTTGAAAGGAAATGCAAAAAGCCGAAACGATCACCGATGACAACCGAACGTCCAAATGAGGTTGGCGTGGACAGTCCACGGTTGGTCAGTTTATCGTTTTTCCAGGCAGTAGCACCGCCATTGATGTCGTAAGCAAATACGCCACCAATATTGTCCGCAGCAAAAGCAAAACGCTCATCTGCAGCAACGCCTACTTCACTAGAAATATTTTTTGCCCATTTTAATGCACCATTACTCACATCAAAACAAGCCACGCGCCCTTGATAACTAGCAGCACAAGTTGTGTTACCGACCAAAGCCGGCGCACCAGACATATCGACAATCCGCTCAAGCTCAGTTGCGCCCTTTGCTTCAGCAACTGTCGCCTCCCAACGCAAGCCACCATTTTGCAGCGCTAAGTCAATCAATTTACCGCCTGGGGTTGAGATAATTGCTTGCTGATCTTTGATAGTAATACCTGTCACCATGCGCAAAGTAAGCACTGGTAAAGGCCGCTCAACCATCCACTTCAGAGCGCCTGTTTCGATATCAAAAGCGGAGATACGGTTATCTATACTATGAACGACAACGACGCCTTCAGCTACAGCAGGTGCCGACAGGATCTCACTACTCGCCTGAGCCTTCCAACGGAATTTCCCCTGATCATCAAATACAAATAAAACACCTTTTTCGCCTGCAACAGCAACCGCCTTTGCATTGGCGCCTACGCCCGCCGTCAAAGGCAATTCCGCTTTAGATTTCCAGGCAACTTGTCCTGTAAGGCTATTAATTTTAACGACGGTACCATCCGCACTGGCCGCATAAACATCAGAGCCAACAATGGCAGGACTGAAAAAATAATCTCCAGCGGTTCCCAAATTAATTGTCCATGCATTTTTTACTGACATGCTGGCTGTAAAGTTTTGAAGCACGGCAGGTGCGTTCTTAGTATCTTCTTTAGCGAAGGGATTCATCCAAGACAAACTAGAACAGGCGCTCAACAAGCCTACGCTTATGAAGGACACCAATAGACCGCGTGAAAACATAGTTAATTTCATATTATTTTTTTTCAGAAGTAACAGCTACTTTCGCTTCAATCGCGCCACCCAGTGCATCCAGCTTGATTTGCACCAACTGTCTTCCGGCGTGCTTCTCACCCATTTTATCGAGTGCGGACTTATACGTTTCACGTGCTTCTTTAATCTTGTTTTGCGCAACGAATACGTCAGCTTTACGATCTAAAACATCGGCTTCGAACTCAGCAGAAAAATCACCGTTCAGCACTTTTAATGCCTCGTCATAATTTTTTTCATCCAACAATATCGAAGCCAGACGTAATTTAGCGATTGCTTGAAATTCTTTGCTTTGACCGTGGTCCACGACCCAATTCAATTGCACTTTTGCAGATTTCAAATCATTTGCATCGAACGCACTTTTTGCCGCAGCTAAGGCAGCCATCGTTGCGTAAGATGTGCGGCTATATTTTTCCACTAAATTACTAGCTGCGCCCTGCACTTTTGCGTTGTCTTTCAAACTCGCCGCGCGCTGCAATTCGTCATAAATCGCGGATGCTTGCGCCGCTTGACCGTACTGATAATTAGTCCATGCAGTCCACCCTGCAAAAGAGGATAAACCTGCGATCAACAACCAGGTAACCAAATTACCATATTGCTTCCACCAAGCTTTGAGGGTGTCTATTTGTTCTTGCTCTTCGAGATCGTATGCCATTTTTAATTAATTTTAATGATGAATGTGAATATGATTAGGATTATCGCATTGGGATTCGTCGTGTTCCGCCCCGACAATTTGATCAACTAAATAGTCAACTGCAGTGTCAAATGGAACACTAACTTGATTATTCTCAAAATCGTCTGAGCGCATCGATTTTACCGTAACTGTATTGGCAACAGCTTCATCCTCACCAATGATGACAGAAAACGCCGCTCCACTAGCGTCTGCCTTTTTCATTTGCGATTTGAAACTTCCGACTCCCGTAGCAGATGCGCAATGTAACACAACATCTAGGCCTGCATCACGCAAACGCTCACCTAAAACAAAAGATTGCATCTGTGCTTGCTCACCTTGATGCACAAGATAAACGTCGCAACTACTACTCAAATCAGCGTCCCCGTTCGCCTTCATTAATTCCAATAGACGCTCAACACCCATTGCGAATCCACATGCTGGCGTGGGTTTACCGCCAAACAGCGTAAATAAAGTATCGTAACGACCACCACCGCAAACCGTACCCTGCGAGCCGAGTTCGTCAGTAACCCATTCAAACACGGTGCGATTGTAATAATCCATGCCGCGTACCAGACGTGGATTGATAGTGAATGGAATACTGTTGTGACGAAGAATTTTCTGCAATCCTTCAAAATGCGTTAAGGATTCCTCACCCAAATAATCTAAAAGTTTAGGTGCGCTGTTAACGATTTCCTGTAAAGCCGGATTCTTCGTATCAAGAATCCGCAAAGGATTTGAATACAAACGACGCTGCGCTTCCGCGTCCAATAAATCTTTATGCTGCTCAAAATAGCTAATCAAATCTGCTCGGTGACGATTACGCTCTTCCGCATCACCAATAGAATTGAGTTCCAAACGGATATTTTGTAAGCCGAGATCATCCCACAGGCGCTGACACATTACGATCAATTCAGCGTCAATATCTGGCCCTGCGAATCCCAAAGCTTCCGCGCCAACTTGATGAAATTGGCGATAACGACCACGCTGTGGTTTTTCATGACGGAACATCGGGCCGTTGTACCAAACTCGCTTAGGACCATCATAAGTTAAATTATGCTCAAGCACTGCCCGTACGATACCCGCAGTGTTTTCTGGGCGTAACGTCAGCTTATCGCCATTCATAGAATCTTCGAAAGAATACATTTCTTTCTCAACGATATCAGTGACAGCCCCTAAGCCACGCGCAAACAGTGGCGTAGCTTCAACGATAGGTGTACGCATTTGTTGAAAGCCGTAGCTTTTCAATACTGACTGCACAGTATTTTCAAACAATTCCCAGAGCGCAGCTTGCTCGGGGAGAATGTCATTCATCCCCTTAATACCACTGATTTTTTCTACTTTTTTATTTTCGGACATTCCTGCAATTCCAATTCATTTTCAATTCTTGTTTGACTCAGTTTGACTTAGTTTGACTTAGTTTGACCAACTCAGTTTGACCAATTTACCTATTCCAATTTACGCGATCTATTTCCACACAAAGTTAAGGTACTGGAGCGTAATGGCTTTGCACATAATCCAGAACAATTTTCTGAAAGTCTTGCGCGATATTATCACCGCGTAAAGTCATCGCTTTTACTCCATCAATAAACACTGGCGCCGCTGGTGATTCGCCAGTACCTGGCAAACTGATTCCTATATGCGCATGCTTCGATTCGCCGGGCCCATTAACAATACAACCCATGACTGCAACATTCATACCTTCCACGCCTGGATATTGTTCTTTCCAAACTGGCATTTGCTCACGCAAGAAAGATTGAATATCATCGGCTAATTCCTGAAACACCGTCGACGTAGTACGTCCACATCCGGGGCAAGCAATCACCATCGGCATAAATTTACGCAAGCCCATGGTTTGCAGAATTTCTTGCGCGACAAATACTTCTTTACAGCGATCACCGCCCGGCTCTGGCGTCAGCGAAATACGGATAGTATCGCCTATACCTTCTTGCAACAAAACAGACAAAGCAGCAGTTGATGCTACGATTCCTTTGCTACCCATCCCAGCTTCGGTCAAACCCAAATGCAGAGGATAGTCGCAATGCTGGGAAATCTCACGATAAACAGCGATCAAATCTTGCACACCAGACACCTTGCAAGACAAAATAATTTGATCACCAGGCATACCTAATTCTTCAGCTCTCTGTGCACTCTCAATAGCAGAAGTAATCAAAGCTTGATACATCACCGTCTGGGCACTTAAAGGTGTTGCACGTTGCGAATTTTCATCCATGATACGTGCCAACAAATTTTGATCCAAACTGCCCCAGTTCACGCCGATTCGCACTGGCTTACTGTATCTGCAAGCCATTTCTATCATTTGTGCAAACTGCGTGTCACGCTTAGCGCCCTGCCCTACATTACCGGGATTAATTCTATATTTTGACAAAGCTTGCGCGCACTCTGGAAAATCCTTTAGCAAGGTATGGCCGTTGTAATGAAAATCTCCCACCAACGGCACATCAATTCCCATACGATCAAGCTGCTCACGTATCGCCGGAACTGCCTGTGCAGCTTCGGGATTATTGACAGTGATACGAACTAATTCCGATCCTGCACGAGCTAAATCTTTGATTTGAATCGCAGTCCCAATGACATCTGCGGTATCGGTATTGGTCATGGATTGAATCACTACCGGCGCATCTCCACCAACGACGACGATACGATCTTTATAACTAATCTTGACAGAGCGCGCAATTCGACGTGTTCTGGCACCGCAAGCAATTTCTTTTAAGTCAACCAACATAATTACTTCACCACAAAATTGGCGACATTATTGCCACGATCTGAAGATACGGACAAAGGCTCACCTCGCAATATCGCATCGACACCAGCCGCATTGCCCAGTTTGACATTCAAGGCCTGCTTAACACTAAAAGATTCTTCTGTTCCTGCCTTTGCCAAATGCGAGCTCAATATCGTGCCACTCTCAGTTTTAACTTGTATCCAGGAATCTTGACGAAATTTTAGGACAAACAACTCTGTGACTGCTGGCACGCTCACTGGCGTAGTCTTCACAGGGTTTGCTGCGGCGTTTGCAGCGGTATTTGCAACTACATTCCCATTTGTACTAGGCGCAGCGATTACAGCCCCACTGTTAGTAGCTTTAACATCTGGGGTTTGCACCGGTGTCGCGCCTGCTTTTTCCAACGGAGCCTGAGCAACTTCTATTGTCGGTACAGTTTTTTCATTCGACGCAGCGATGGCAGTAGGGCTTGCATCCGTACCTTGCAATGCCGATGACTGCTCAGCGTTTTGAGTCGCTGGCAAATCATTAGGTGTCGAAACACTGGCACTTTCGACCGCTAGCGCACTAGCCACTGAAGAGGCCGAGGCATTTTTCTTATCAAAAATCGTCCCAAAACTCTTACCAAACTCTGTCACCTGCAACAATAAGAACAAACCCACAATGATCAGCAATGTGATAGCACCAATAATATATCTGCGGTTATTGTCATGCTGCCCTTGCAGAGACAATCTCGAATCAATAAACGGAGTCGACAATGCTGGACGCAAAGACGTCTCCAGTTGCACTGGCTCTGTGTCTCTTGGCAATGCGGCGACTAAACCATCTCCATTAACTTTCAATAATTTTGCGTATGCACGAACAAATCCACGCACGATCACCATCTTCGGCAAAGCGTCAAAATTATCCGCCTCCAAGGCAACTATTTGCACCTGAGACAGCTTTAATTGTTCGGCCACAAATTGCACTGTCCAATTCTTGGCCTGACGACTTGCGGCAAGTTGTTCCCCGGTTGTCAGTGCTTTTATTGCGTTATCAGATACCGTTTTTTCTTCTTGTGAATCAGACATAGCCATTTGCATTCCATCACTCATTAAAAGCACCCTTTTGAAACAAAGCAAATTCTCTAGAATTTGGATGTCGACGCCGCAACTGTGTTCCAAGACCATTCACCGACGCTTGATCTCCCAATTTATTATCGATTTTTATCGCGATCCACAGCACATCGGCGGCAAAAATCTCTTCTTTCAGAACACGTTGAATATATGGTCTTGCCCTGCTATATTCCGCTCGATCGTAATAGACTTTAGCCAAATTAGCATTCACAGAAGGATTGTTCGAATCCTCTTGAAACGCCATCAAAAAATACTTCTCTGCGCTGACAATATCCTTCATACGCAAACTACACACACCCGCACTCATCATGGCTTTTAAAGGTGTTGGATAACTTCTATCCATCAATATCTTGTCATACAAGGGTAAAGCTTGTTTTTCACGCCCGTTCTGGCACAAGAACCACGCATAGTTATTACGAATTTCAGAATTAGTCGGATCCAGCCTTAATGCGAAGAGAAAATTTTCTTCTGCACGCTGAGGATCACTCATTTCCATTTGAATCAAAGCACGAAGACTATAAGCATTCGCCATCTTCGGAGACAAACTAATTACGTTACGAATTTCTTCTAGAGCTAACTTATATTGCCCCTCTTTGAAATAATCAACCGCAAGCTGCATACGAATTGACACACGACGCTGAATTTCAGGGCTTTCAGAAACTGTTTTTTCATCGTCAAGCGAATCAGAAGATTTTAAGCTTGAACAAGCCGACAACAACATCGCACAAAAAGAAACTATTAGTACAAAAGTCGACTTGTGAAATCGCATTATTTTATCTCCGTAATTTTGCCAAAATTGGGACCAAATTTTTTCTGATATTCAGACATTTGTTGCATGCGTTCTTGCACCCGCGTTCTATCTTGCACCTCCCCCGCCAACTGACCGCAAGCTGCATCAATATCGTCGCCACGCGTTTTACGCACAGTTGTAACAATACCAGCGTCCATCAAGATTTGTGCAAACAATTTAATGCGCACATTTGGTGAGCGTTTCAAACCAGATTCAGGGAAAGGATTAAACGGAATCAAATTAAATTTGCACGGAACCGTTTTCACCAAAGCGACCAGTTCACGTGCATGTTGATCGGTATCATTCACACCGTCCAACATACAATATTCGAAAGTAATAAAGTCGCGCGGCGCGAACTCCAAATAACGACGACAAGCGTCCATTAGTTCATGTAGCGGATATTTCTTATTCAATGGCACCAAACCATCGCGCAATTGATCGTTCGATGCGTGCAAAGATACAGCCATCGCTACCGGGCATTCCTTCGATAACTTGTCGATCATTGGCACGACACCGCTCGTCGACAAGGTCACACGACGACGTGACAAGCCGTAGGCATTGTCATCCAACATCAATTTCAACGCAGTCACTGTGGGTTCGAAATTCAATAGTGGCTCGCCCATGCCCATCATCACTACATTGGTAATCTGGCGTTCGCCTTTAGGACCCGGCTCTATGCCTTTAGTTCGGCGCAACTCAAACTCAGCCATCCACAACTGGCCGATGATTTCACCTACGCTTAAATTACGATTAAATCCTTGTTTGCCAGTAGAACAAAAACGGCAATTAACGGCGCAGCCAGCTTGCGTAGAAATACACAAGGTGCCACGATTTTCTTCTGGGATAAATACGGTCTCAACCGCATTTCCATTACCGACATCGACTAGCCACTTACGAGTCCCATCGGTCGACGTGTGATCACTAATCACGGCTGGAGCGGAAATATGCGCACGGCCAGCCAACTTCTCTCGCAATGATTTTGCCAGATCCGTCATTTCATCAAAATTGCTAGCGCCGAATTGGTGTATCCAGCGCTGCAATTGTTTTGCGCGAAACGGCTTCTCACCCAACTCGCCGCAATATGCTACGAGTTGTGCAGGATCAAAATCCAATAAGTTGGTGAGTGCCGTCATTTAAATCTTCTTTCGCGCCTGAAGCATTCGCTCCAGTTAAAACTAATCAAACTAATAATGCCAATAATTACAATACGTCTACTTCAATACAGATTAACGTGAATATACGTTCAATGCTGGGAAGAAGTAAGCGATTTCGTTGGCAGCTGTTTCAGCAGCATCAGAACCATGAACTGCGTTTGCATCGATAGATTCAGCGAAATCAGCGCGGATTGTGCCTTTTTCTGCCTTCTTAGGATCTGTTGCGCCCATCAAATCACGATTTGTCAAAATCGCGTTTTCGCCTTCCAATACTTGTACAAAAACTGGACCAGAGATCATGAAATCAACCAAGTCTTTGAAGAATGGGCGTGCAGCGTGCACAGCGTAGAAACCTTCTGCTTCAGCGCGGGACAATTGTGTCAAGCGAGCTGCAACAACTTTCAAGCCAGCGCCTTCAAAGCGGCTGACGATTTGACCGATAACGTTTTTTGCAACTGCGTCAGGTTTGATGATTGATAATGTACGTTCGATAGCCATCTAAAAACTCCAATAAAAAGAAAGGGTTAAGACAAAATTTCAAGAATTCATCTAACCTTAGATTTTAGCATGAAACCCATTACTCTAGGGAACATGTCTATTAACACAATCTTAAAGCAATGCTTAATTTGCATTAATTTGCACTAATTTGCACTAAATAATCAAAAGCTGAAGATTCATTTGGGGTTTGGGCAAAAATCAGAAACAGAGTGTGTCTTCTATCTCCGGGCAGATTATCAGCGCAACGATGGTGCTTCCCTGCTGCAACTGTTAGACTTCGGCCTTCATTGAGTACAAAGTCAGCACAAAAATATGAGCACTAACTCCACACCGAATTCCAAGCGTTTTTCTAATCTGCCATTAAACCCAGCCTTAATCAGTAATTTAGAGGGTCTTGGTTACCTGGAAATGACAGAAATTCAAGCCGCCAGCATTCCGGTCATGCTCGAACAACGCGACTTGATTGCACAAGCCAAAACCGGTAGCGGTAAAACAGCGGCGTTTGGCATCGGCATTTTGAGCAAACTCAACCCTAGCTATTTTGCGACGCAGGGTCTGGTCGTTTGCCCCACCAGAGAATTGGCAGATCAGGTTTCTAATGAACTACGCCGACTTGCACGCGCCACTCCCAATGTGAAAATACTAACCCTTTGTGGTGGCTCGCCTATGCGCCCACAAATAGCTTCACTTGAGCACGGCGCGCACATCGTCGTCGGCACGCCCGGACGCTTACTCGACCATATAGGACGCAATAGTATTAACCTTGCCACTGTGCAAACATTGGTATTGGATGAAGCGGATCGCATGGTTGATATGGGATTTTTTGAAGATATCGTCGGCATCGTCGCAGCTTGCTCACCGCGCCGACAAACCTTATTGTTTTCTGCAACCTATCCGGCCGACATGCGTAATGCGACATCCAGTTTTCTGCGAGACCCGGTCGAAGTCAAAGTAGAGAGTCAACACGCCAGCCAGCAAATTGAGCAACTGTTCTTTGAAGTCACGTCTGAAAACAGAAATGCTGCCGTCAGCCAATTACTGTTTCACTACCAACCGGTGTCGAGTATCGCGTTTTGCAATACCAAAATTCATTGCGACGAATTGGCGCATGAATTACAACAGCAAGGAATCACCGCTCTGGCACTGCATGGCGATATGGAACAACGCGATCGCGATGAGATTTTGGTCTTATTTGCGAATCAAAGTTGCTCAGTCTTGGTGGCAACCGATGTAGCCGCACGCGGAATTGATATTCAATCTCTCGGTGCGGTCATCAACGTCGATGTCTCTAAAGATACAGAAGTACATATTCACCGCATAGGCAGAACAGGACGCGCAGGCGAGCGCGGATTAGCGCTCACGCTCGCCGCTCCAAATGAAAAAAAATGGGTGCGATTAATTGAAGAATATCAAAATCAAAGTGTAACTTGGCATTCGCTTGATCAATTGATAGAAGCAAATCAGGCAAACAATGAACAGACTGCCTTAATCGCACCAAAAATCAGCATCTGCATTTCGGGCGGCAAGAAAGATAAATTACGTCCTGGTGATATTCTCGGCGCATTAACAGGTGACGTTGGCATCAGCAAAGATCAAGTCGGCAAAATTAATGTATTTGAATTTATGTCTTATGTCGCTGTAGATCGCGATGTGGTCGACGTTGTTATGCGCAAACTGGCAAACTGCAATATCAAAGGTAAACAGTTTAAGATTCGCGAAATTACATAATTTCTTGGACCAATCTCACAAGAAACTCATTCCCAGTAATCAAGCAAAGCAGGCCATACATTTCTAGAAGAGATAGCAATTTATGATAAGACTTTTGATCGCCGACGACCATACCATCATGCGCGAAGGACTAAAGCGCATCCTTGATGGGATTGAGGACATACAAGTGATAGGTGAAGCGATCGATGGACACGATACCATCACCAAAGTTCGCTCGGAGGAATTTGATGTGTTATTGCTCGACCTCTCCATGCCTGGTCGCAGCGGCGTCGATCTTATTCACCAGATCAAAGAAGAGTTTCCTAAATTACCAATTTTGATTCTAACCATGCATGAAGAAGAACAATATGCGGTACGTGCAATCCGCGCTGGGGCGAACGGTTATCTGACGAAGGAAAGCGCCGGAATGCAGTTAGTGACGGCACTCAGAAAAGTCGCATCTGGACGTCCGTATATCAGCATGGAAGTGGCTGAACAATTAGCAATGTCCGCCATGCCTTCGGCCAATAACAATCAAACTCACAGTGCTTTATCTGATCGAGAATTTGAAGTCTTTTGTCATTTAGCCAAAGGCAAATCGATCACTGAAATTGGTGACATACTACATTTGAGCGTCAAGACCGTCAGTACGCACAAAACGCGTATCATGCAAAAAATGGAACTCCAATCAATTTCGGAATTAGTCCAGTACGCCATGACGCATCACTTGCTGAACTAAAGCTAGTTGATATAGCGGGAAGTATTATTCAATGCTTCCCTCAGTTCTAGACTTCACCCATCCCTTCCTTGCTCATTGGCAGCTCACTGAATCAACGAGACCAGCTCCCGCACATAGAAGCCGCTAGGAATATTCCTACAAAGCAAGAGCAAACTCCCACACTTCAAATCAGCAAACACTGATTTAAATCAAACGCGCGACTCTCCATAATGGACACATGCAAACAAAGCTTGTCCTCACAATTAATCGCGCCATGAATTTGTTTATCGTAGAAGACTCTCTCTTAATTCAAAACCGCCTGGTGCGGTTTATTGAAGAATTACCAGACATCAGCATCGTTGGTATCAGTCCAGATATCGCAAGCGCCTACGACAAAATAGTGGCAGCGCATGCAGACGCCATGATTCTCGATATTCAGCTCAGTGATGGCAACGGCTTGGTTCTCCTCAAAAAAATAAAACACTCACACCCAGAGATCCGAGTCGTCGTCCTGACCAATCACTCCAGTGAAGCGAATCGCATGCAAGCTTTACGCGCAGGCGCCGATAGCTTTCTGGACAAATCGACAGACTTTGAACAAATACCCAGCATCTTGCATCGATGGCAAGGCTCCGGTCACTTGCATTAAAGGGCAGCTTCCCATTCAGAGCACATAAAGCTATGCCCATCGAATTAAGCAGTATTGAACAGAATTAGCAGTATTGAACAGAATTAAATGTTTCGAAATTTAAATTAAAGAGAGTACATCATGTCAAACATATCTACGCTTTCCCAATCAACTCGTTTTGCCGATATCTCTACCATGTCGGACAGCGCATGGCGTCAACAGGGAAGCCTGTGGTCTAACCTACGTCAAGTTTGTGATTTACTCGCCATTCCCGCACCAGCTACCGCCGATCAAGAAGATACTGTATTTCAACATGTCCGCTTCAAAGCTGGTCAACGCATACATCGCATCGGACAAGCGTTTGATACACTGTATATCGTGAACTCAGGCTTCTTGAAGACCGTGCATATTGACGAATATGGCAATGAGCAAGTATTGAGTTTCCCTATGAAAGGTGACTTACTCGGCATCGATGGCATTCATAAGCAACACTATGCATCAGAGGCAATCGCCCTGAGTGATTGCGACATGATTCTGGTACCGTACAAAACATTTACCGCATTAGGTCGGGTACATGTAGAACTTGAACAAGCGATGTTTAACGTCATGAGCCGCGAAATCGTGCGCGAACAAATGATGATCAGCATGCTCAGCGCTCTTAGCGCAGAAGCCAAAG
Organism: Affinundibacterium flavidum; assembly: GCF_014284175.1. Lineage (GTDB taxonomy): Bacteria > Pseudomonadota > Gammaproteobacteria > Burkholderiales > Burkholderiaceae_D > Undibacterium > Undibacterium flavidum. The sequence goes on along the minus strand of NZ_JACOGA010000014.1, from coordinate 83,399 downwards.
TAGCACGCTTCTTGACCAATCTGGGTGAACGCTTCAATCAAATGGGTTACTCTGGCCGCAGCTTTAATTTACGTATGACTCGTCAGGAAATCGGTAGCTATTTAGGATTGACCTTGGAAACTGTTAGCCGTACTTTGTCAGCGCTCAATGAGTTAGGCTTGATATCGGTCGAGCAACGTGAAATTAATTTGATTGACCCCGTCGCACTAAAAACACTGCGCCGCTTGCCTCCAGCCAAAGCTAGGATTAAAGTAAGCGAAAAAGTGACTGCTTTGGTCAATAAAAACTTGCTCCCGCAGTGGAATGGAGAATTGGCGGCAGCGCTCAACTGATTATTCTTCATAATCTTCGTACTCTTCAAACTTAAGGTGAGGTAGCGTATGACTTATAAAACCATACTGGTGCACGTCGATGAATCCAAAAATTCTCTGAAACGTACACAACTAGCGCATCAGATTGCCAGCCAATTCGATGCGCACCTGACTGGAATCGCACTCACCGGCATTTCACGCTATATTTTCGAAAGCACTGATCTCGGCGTTGGCGATCCCAATATCATGCTGCATTTATCGGCTTTACGCGAAAGAGCAGAAAAGGCGATCGAGCACTTCAAACAAACCAGCGCGGGATTAGGAATTGCAACCACCGAATGTTTGATTGCGAACGATGAGGCGAATGGCGGTTTAGGATTACGTGCCCGTTATTCTGATTTAATCATTATCGGTCAAACAAATCGTGACGAACCCTCGCCTTCTGTGATGTCTGATTTTCCGGAATTCATGGTGGTCAATTCAGGGCGTCCGGTACTGGTTGTTCCGCACTCATCAGAGGCACAGAGCTTTGGCGAAAATACGGTGATTGCATGGGATGGCAGTCGCGAAGCTGCACGTGCTCTTACCGATGCCATTCCACTGCTCAGATTGAGCAAATCAGTTCAGGTATTGATCATCAATCCTGAAAAACAAGGGGAAGCACATGGCGAAGAGCCCGGTGCGGATATCGCGCTTTACCTTGCTCGCCACGGCATCAAGATCGAAGTAGCAACACGCTTCGGCACACATGGAACAGGCGCGACCATTCTTGCTGCTTGCAAAGAACTCGGTGCGGATTTGTTAGTCATGGGTGGTTACGGTCATTCACGCTTTAGAGAAATGATCATGGGTGGTACAACCCGAACTATTTTGGAAAAAATGACTATCCCTGTCTTGATGTCGCATTAAACTTAGTCGCACATAGAAACGCAAAGATACGCGAAGAAGCGCAAAGAAAATGAGAAAGCCCGATCCTTATCGGGCTTTTTATCATTTTTTTCTAAACGTTTTAGTCGGCAGGGATCTCTTGATCCGAACTGGCGATAGAAAATTCAATCCACGCAAGCCCGCACCAGCATACAATTTAGCTCTGCCCAATATGCAATATGCATAAACAATGATGACTCAACAATAATGAATAAACAATGCGTCGAACATGAAAAATACTAGTCCCAAAGAATTAAAGCGTCTCACCTGGCTTAGCATGGCCTTGCTTGTTTTATCCACCTATCTGTGGTCCCAGCAGGCGCTTTTCTCAGAGATCAAAATTTCAAGCGCGCTGACAATCCATACTGCTCTGGAAACCGCCACCATCATCATTTTCGCTTCCGTATTTATTGTGTGCTGGAATGCGTTTGGCAATTTACGCAAACTCAGTAGCCTGATTCTGGCAGTAGCGTTTCTCAACGCAGCAATATTTGGTTTCTTTCATGCGATTTCATTTCAAGGCATGCCGGGATTTCCGGGGGCGATTGATATGCACAAGTCACTCAGTTTCTGGCTGCTATCACGTTACTTAATCAGTTTTACCTTGCTGGGTCTGGTTCTGCAATCAAAAGACTCTGACATTTCCGAGAATCGATCAATCGTCAGCGTCATCCTCGGCTTATTTGCCACTTTCGCCCTCACTTATCTTGTATTTCGTTTTCCAGAAATCTTGCCAGCTACCTATTTGAAAGACTTGGGACAAACCGCCTTCAAGATTCATTGCGAAATGGTGTTGGTCGCCACCAACGCGCTCACTGCAATCTTGTTTTATCGAAGGATCAGATCACCAGATAGTGTGAATTCAGAAGGCCATCTTAAAATCAAACGTAGCTTGCTTTTTTTTGCCGCTGCCATGATGGCAATTTCAGAAACCTATTTCTCGCTCTATCGTTTGCCAGATGAAATTTTTGTCGTCATTGGGCATTTATTTCAAGTATTAGCAGCTTTTGCGATTTATCGCGGCATGGTGGGAATTAACATTCACGCTCCCTACTCCGGTTTAATTCAAAGCACGCATGATTTACAACAAGCAGCCGACCAATTACTCATCCATAAACAACGCTTAACCGGCGTCATCGAAACGGCGATGGATGGCATCATCACAATCGATGACCAGCACAAGATCATTTTGGTCAATCCTGCCGCTGCGACTATTTTTGGCTATGCTGTCGAAGATTTGCTTGGTACTTCAATTGATGCCGTGATCCCCATGCGGCATAGAGCAGTGCACAATACCCACGTCAAACAATTTGGAGAACGCGGTACGACCCGCCGCAAGATGGGAACTAGCTTCGATGACTACTACGTCACTGGGCTGCATGCGAACGGTCATGAGTTCCCTATCGAAGCATCAATTTCCACTTTAATGGAAAATGATAAACGCTTTTATACGGTGATTTTCCGTGACATTAGCGAGCGTAAAATCGCGAAAGAAAAATTAGCTCAATATCACTCCGAGCTCAGTCAATTGTCATCGGCTTTGCAGAGCATACGTGAAGAAGAGCGTAAACATATTGCGCGGGAATTACATGATGATCTTGGTCAGTTATTGGCTGCGCTACGGATGGATTTATCCTTGCTACAACGCGATCAATCGATGACAGAAAAATCAAGATTGACCGTCGCTAGCATGGATCAATTATTACTGACATCAATTACTACCTTGCGTCGAATCGCGACAGACTTGCGACCACGCGCATTGGATGAAGGTGGACTATTTTTTGCACTACAAAGCTTACAAAAAGAATTCTCTCAGCGACATGGCGTGCACTGCGATTTAATTGCGGACGAAGAACAATTAGTGCTGGATGATGATCGCAGCACGGCGATTTTTCGCATTATTCAAGAATCGCTGACCAATGTAGCGCGACATGCAAAAGCGGGCCATGTGGAAATCCATTTCGAGCGCGCCCCCACCACACTATCGCTCACCATACGTGATGATGGGCGAGGCATAGAAGAAGGTGCGATGAATAAAACCCGCTCTTTTGGTTTGGTAGGCATGCGTGAGCGCATCAAAGCATTGCATGGTGAGTTCAAGGTACAAAGTACGGTCGGAAAAGGCACACAAATTCAAATACAAATTCCACTAGATCAAATGATCACGAACCCTGACAATTGATTAATAACATTTGTATTGCATGCAATTTACCGTGAAATAAATTGCACGAATCGTGCAAAAAGCCAAGAATAAATCAGCATTCATCTAAAAATCCAGCTATGCTGAATACATTAGTGATGGCCTTAAATTTAGCGTCTTTGTATATGTATTTGTGTGCATTTTTGAGTCCACAGATCAGCACCTGCAGGAGTAATCATCATGGCAATTTCCAGTCTTAATATTGGCATTTCTGGCATGAAAGCCTATCAAGGTGCCTTGGATAGTAGTGCGAACAATATTGCCAATGCCCAGACCAAAGGCTATCAACCACAACTTGCTAGCTTTCAAGAAAATGCAAATGGTGGCGTGCGTGTCAACATCAGTAAAGCTGCACAAGACTTAGCAGCAATCAACAGCAATGCAGAAAATAGTAACGCGGATGCGAGTGGGACGGATCTGAGCACAGAATTGACCAATAATCTTCAATACAAAGCAGGATTTGAATTTTCTGCAAAGGTAGTGAAGACCGCCGACGAGATTTTCGCGACCTTGCTAGATCTGAATAAATAGCCTGTCTAAACCCCTAATATTGCGGGGTGATGCACAAAATATCCGGCATATTTTTCATATCAAAATAAAATAGGCCCATGCCGCCCAAGACTAATAGCATCACCGCAAATAGTATTTGAATTCCACGCATCCTTCCCTGTCGGTTCAGTCGATGAGAAATGGTTTGCGCCAATAAGAGATGCGGCAGTGCCGCCACACCAAATAGCAACATCAACACCGCCCCCGACCACGCAGCGCCCGACAACAATGCGAATGGCGCAATCGCATACGACAAGCCACAAGGCAAGGCGCCCCACGTCATTCCCATCAAATAAGGATGTGAACTTCCTTTCTGTAGACTTGGCATCAACAAGCCATATGCGTGCTGAATTTTTTCAGTCAAAGAACTCGGAAATACTGAAAACATGCGCACACCCAGCAATCGCAAGCCTAGTAAAATCAGAGCCAGGTTGCCAATCACGAATAAGCCTGTGCTCACAGGAAAGTCTGCTTTCCAACGCAAACTGGCAGCACCAAAACCACCAAAGATCGCGCCTATCAACATATAGGTGCTGAGACGCCCGCCATGCAAATAGCACAAATAAAGCAAATTCTTTGCGCGATCTTTTGCTAGTTGCGAGGGCACTTGATTTGCGTTTTGCGAATACGGAGAATCTTGTTTGCCTTGCACTGCTTGCTGCACCTGATATGAAGCATCGGGCACGATGGCGATCACCTTGGTGGATTTGGCAGAAAGTGTTTGAGAAGATAAAATCGAGCGTGGCAATCTGCTTAAGATACTGGCGATCCCACCACACATACCTATGCAATGAACTCCGCCGATCAAGCCGGCCGACAGCGCGGCTAAAATGAGCGGAAGAGTCAGCATAATTAAATCAACTTAGAATATTTTGCACCACTTTGACGAGACAGATATTGATCAAACACCATACTGAATGCACGCACAAACATCCGCCCTTTAGAGGTCACACTAACGGCGGAATCACTGATCTTCATCAAACCCTCATCCGCAAATGACTGCACTCTGGCGAGTTCGTTTTGAAAATATTCTGCAAAACGGATACTGTATTTTTTTTCAATCGCAGAAATATCCAAAGTCGTACTACACATCAAATCCATAATGATTTCACGGCGTAATAAATCATCTTCGCTTAAGTGAAAGCCTTTTTCGACTGGCAGTTTTCCTTGATCAAGTGCTGCGTAATATTCATCCAGAGTACGAAGATTTTGCACATACGATGCACCGATTTTGCCGATAGACGATAAGCCCAAGGCAACCAGATCGCAGTCTGCGCGTGTGGTGTAACCTTGGAAATTTCGATGTAGCGATTTGTCTTTTACCGCCAGCGCTAAACTATCATCGGGTTTAGCAAAATGATCTAAGCCGATATATACATAACCCTCAGCCAGCAATCGACGCAAGGACATCAAAAAGATCTGTAAACGCTGCTCAGCCGAAGGTAAGTCGGCCTCATTAATTCGACGTTGTGGCTTGAAGCGCGTAGGCAAATGAGCGTAGTTATACAAAGCGATACGCGCTGGCGACAAAGAAATGACCTGATCTAAGGTGCACGAAAAGCTTTCTAAACTTTGCTTTGGCAATCCATAAATCAAATCAAAATTAATCGATTGAAAGCCAACGGCACGACTCTGCGTAATACATTTTTCCACCATGTCGTAAGGTTGAATTCTATGCACCGCGATTTGCACTTGTTCATCGAAATCCTGCACACCCAAACTAGTGCGATTAAATCCTACATCGGCCAACAATTGCAACGTTTCTGCAGTGACAGTACGTGGATCAATTTCTATCGAGATTTCAGCGTCTGCCGCAAAATCAAAATTATCGCGCAACATCGCCATCAGGCCGCGCATCTCGTCTTCACTCAAAAAGGTAGGTGTACCACCGCCCAAGTGCAATTGCGAAATCGTTTCTCGTGCCGTTAAGTGCTGCTTCACCATCTGCAATTCTTTTGCCAAATAAGCGAGATAAATGGCGGACTTACTACGATCTTTGGTAATCACTTTATTGCAGGCGCAGTAGTAGCAAAGCGATGCACAAAAAGGGATATGAATATACAAAGACAATGGCGGTTTATTGGCCGCCTGATTTCGCTGTTTCAGGTATTGAATATACGAAGATTCAGTGAAGTCAGCGTGAAAACGATCCGCCGTTGGATAAGACGTGTAACGTGGCCCCAAAGAGTCAAAGCGTCGAATTAACTCTTCAGAAATTTCCAGGTTGTCTTTTGCAGTGGGTTCTAGGATAGGCATTTTGTGTCTCTTTTATCTATTGGTGTCTAAGATATTTTTTGCAAAAGTAAAGCCGTCAACCAACTAGAGAATGCGCCTAAGACCCAGAAAATTAAAAAGCCTATCGTGTATGCACCCAACATGTGTACGTGCAAGCGTTCATCGAGCACGATCAACTCCATCGGATCAACTAAGCTAAAGAAAATACCTGTGGCGACACAGGCCATTAAGAATGCAGGCCACAATACGACCATTAACATGGAACGCACTGAGGTTTTTTCTTGCTGTAGATTGCTAGGTTCCAAACTTCACTCCTTTGCACATGATTCACTACCTACTATTCACTTTTTACTCGTCCAACGCGATATTCAGAGTCTGTTCAAAAGTTCATTCGAAAGTTCCAAATACAAGGATCTTCAATCATCTACTAACGTGACGGCGATAGTGCTAAGTTTCTTTGCATTGGGTCGAGCCAATCACCGGTTAATCGCCAATCATTGGTTTCTAGTTTCACATGCAGAATATGAAGTACGCCGGATTGAATTGCTGTTTCAAATTTTTTGTCCTGTGACAAATCCGCTTCATATCTGCCATCGCCAATTGGCTTAAGCGGTAGACGGCGTATCACCTCTTCGACCGATCCACTCGCAGCACCGGAACTTGCCAAACTTAACTGAACTAAATCCGGTAAGGCCTGCTTTGATTTCAATTGCATCACAATTTTTTTGCTGGCGATATCTAATTGCAAGCCAGCTTGCAGTGCCATTTCTCGTGCTTTTGCATCGCGTTGCAAATTGGTATTAATCATGAGGCCTTGTCGATAATAATCTTTCGCCACTACCTGATCCGCTCCACGAAATGCAATAAACCCGGTAAATAGACTCGCACAGACAACGATCAAAGGGCCGCCAACAACTAACAGCAACCACGGCTCTTTATACCAAAGATCTTTTTTTACGGGCTGCGTCAAAATTCCTGTATTCATGGCATTTCCTTCGTTTCACTTCACTGAGTTAGTTTTAAGTTAGTCGCTTCACGCTATTTAGCTTCACTCTCTTTATTCGCTAACTTTGACTACGCTTAATTATCTCTACTTACTGCTACTTCGCTCTAACTACTTAGGGACTAAGAAAACTGCTTTCTCAGTCACCGATACATTAGCATTCTCGCTATCGGAAATCACAAATCGTATCCGGTTAGAGCCAGTTGGTGCGGCACCCGCTGGAATTCTGACGCGCACTGGAAACGCCAGACTTGTTGACGCTTTTATTGAGACTTGAGCGTCATTCACAATCATGGCGCCTGGCACGCCTTTCACACTAATAAAAAACTGTCGCGCAGTTTCCTGCGTATTCATAATTTGCAGGCGATAAACGTTTTCAATTGCACCAACTTCGGTTATCTTAGGCATCGCGCGATCACGAATCACATCGACTTTCAACGGTACGCGATATGCTAACGAAACTGCTGAGATCAAAATAATTAAGCCCAACACCGCACCATAAACCAAGGTTCGCAGACGGAAGACGCGTTTCCACATCGCTTCCTTGCTCATCTTCTTCGTTAATGCATGTTCGGTGGTATAGCGAATCAAACCGCGTTCGTAGCCCATTTTATCCATGACCTGATCGCAGCCATCGATACATGCACCACAAGCGATACATTCATATTGCAATCCTTGACGAATATCAATTCCGGTTGGGCAAACCTGGACGCATATTCCGCAGTCAACGCAAGATCCCAAACCCTCGGCTTTGAAATCGACTTTCTTATTGCGTGAACCTCGTGGCTCGCCACGCTCAGTGTCGTAGGTGACGATTAAGGTATCTTTATCAAACATCGCACTCTGGAAGCGTGCGTATGGACACATATACTTGCATACCTGTTCGCGCATGAAACCCGCGTTACCATAGGTAGCAAAAGCATAAAATAAGAACCAGAAAGTTTCCCATGGTCCGAGGTTAAATGAGAAGACTTCACTGGCTAAAGTTTGAATGGGTGTGAAATAACCAACGAAGGTAAACCCAGTCCAAAGTGCAATCGCCAGCCAGATAAAATGCTTAACCGACTTACGGCGAAATTTATTGGCCGACATAGGTGCTTGGTCCAATTTCATGCGCGCATTTCTATCGCCTTCTATCTTGGCTTCCACCCACATAAATATTTCGGTGTACACCGTCTGTGGGCAAGCATAGCCACAGAATAATCGCCCGGCAATTGCAGTAAACAAGAACAGCGTTAATGCAGAAATCACTAACAGCACCGCTAGATAAATGAAATCTTGCGGCCATAAGACCAAACCAAAAATATAGAACTTACGATTAACCAGATCAAATAAAACTGCCTGTCTATCATTCCATGTTAGCCAGGCAGAACCATAAAATAAGATCTGCGTAAAAAACACCAAAATCCAGCGCCAAGATTGAAACCAACCTTTTTGAGAACGCATATAAATCTTTTTTCGTTCTTCAAATAAAGCTAATTCGGCTTCACCAACAGGCACCGGAATAATGGGTATTTTTTTCATATCGAACTACTTTGCCTTCCTTGTTGCCTACGATCAATTGCAGGCATTCTTACTCTCATTCACAAACGCAGGTACCTAAGAAAACTGAGGTGGACTTGCGCATTGATACTAAAACTACTATGTACTTACTATGTGCTTACTCTGTACTTATTTGCTATCTGCTGCGACTTCTGCACTCGCCACGACAGATGCACTGGCAATCTGTTTTAAGGCATTGGCATCAGCCGCTGATACAGTCGATCCCGAGTTCGACAAACCCCACACATAGGCAGTCAACAGATGAATCTTTGCATCGGTCAAGATGGTCTTGTGCGCTGGCATTTGATTACCACGACCTTTGTTGATGGTCTCCATAATATTATCGATACCACCGCCATACAACCAGACTTTATCGGTCAAGTTCGGCGCGCCTATTGCTTGATTTCCTTTGCCATCTGCACCATGACATGCCGCACATACACCAAATTTACCTTTCCCAATTGCCGCTTTGATTGGGTCATGTGCTGCACCGGACAAGCTCATCACATAGTTGGCGACGTTTTTCACATCATCTTCACCACCTAAAGCTGCACCCATCGGCGGCATTTGACCATGACGGCCTTCTTGAATTGTCGTCTTGATGACTTCTGGCGCGCCGCCGTACAACCAATCACTATCCGTCAAATTTGGATAGCCTTTGCCACCTTGGGCATCCGAGCCATGACATTGGGCGCAGCTATTCAAGAACAAGCGTTGACCAATTTCACGCGCTTGTGGATCTAGCGCAACTTGTTTCACATCAGTGTTGAGATACTTATTAAATAATGGACCGTACTGCGCTTCGCCATCTTTCATCTCCTTCTGATAAGCACCCTCTTGCGTCCATCCAAAAGTGCCCTTGTAAGATCCCATACCTGGATACACAATCAGATAACCGATACTGTAGACAATCGTCAGATAAAACAACCACATCCACCATTTTGGCAATGGATTGTTTTGTTCCATCAACGACTCATCCCAAACGTGACCCGTGGTTTCGGCGGGCAATGGCTTGCCGTCTGCACCAATTTTCACTTTCACTTTGGATTGAGACCATAATAGGAGTCCACATGCAAGGATACTAATGCCAGTTAACACAGCAATTGCGGTGCTCCACCATTCGCTAAAAAAATCTGCCATGGCTATTTTCCATTCTCATTATCTTGTGGCAACTGCGCCAATTCTTCAAAACGGGCTTTGTTCTTAGAACTGAAAGCCCAGTACAGGATGCCTATGAAAGCGATCATGCTGATCACGGTCATCACACTGCTTAAGATCGTAAAGTTCATCGTCAACTCTCCTAAAAGGTTTTCGTCATCCTAGTTCTTGTTCTTAATTGCAGTGCCTAATACCTGCAAATACGCGATCAAAGCTTCCATTTCTGTCTTGCCTGTAACTTCTTCAGAAGCTTTTGCAATTTCATCGGCGTTATAAGGCACACCCAAGGTTTGCATTGCACGCATTCTCGGTGCCATTCCAGCGCCATCCACAGTCGCTTTCAACAACCATGGATAGGCAGGCATGTTGGATTCAGGTACAACAGAACGTGGATCAGTCAAATGATCTTTATGCCAGGTATCACTATAACGACCACCGACACGCGCCAAGTCCGGACCAGTACGCTTACTACCCCATTGGAAAGGATGATCATAAACAGATTCACCTGCCACAGAATAGTGACCATAACGCTCGGTCTCAGCACGGAACGGACGGATCATTTGCGAATGACAGCCATAGCAACCTTCACGCAGATAGATATCACGCCCCGCCAACTGTAAGGCGGTATATGGCTTCATGCCCTGCACTGCCGACGTTGTCGATTTTTGAAAAAATAAAGGTACGATTTCTACCATACCACCGATACTGATCGTCAAAATAACCAGTACCAACATAAGACCGATATTGCGCTCGATCAAATCATGAGTAAATTTACGCATAGTGATTCTCCTGATGTCGAGGTTAAGCGTGAGCTGTGTGTGCAGAGTGTGCTGGCAATGCAGGAATCGCATTGTTCACAGGCTTGGCCAGCATCATAGTTTTCGCGACGTTATAGACCATCAACAACATGCCGCTCAAGTACAACACGCCACCCGCTAAACGAATCACATAGTAGGGATACGTAGCTTTAACTGATTCAACAAAGGTGTAAGTCAAGGTACCGTCTTCATTGACCGCACGCCACATCAAGCCTTGCATCACACCGGCGATCCACATCGCAGCGATATACAAAACGATGCCGATCGTCGCGATCCAGAAATGCATCTCAATCAAACGCTTGCTGTACATTTCTGTCTGACCAAACAAACGTGGCACCAGATAGTACAAACTACCGATAGAGATAAAACCAACCCAACCCAATGCACCGGAGTGGACGTGACCCACTGTCCAATCAGTGTAGTGAGAAAGTGCATTTACCGTCTTGATCGCCATCATCGGACCTTCAAAAGTCGACATGCCGTAGAACGATAAGGAAACGATCAGGAAACGCAAAATAGGATCAGAGCGCAACTTGCTCCAGGCACCAGACAAAGTCATCACACCATTGACCATGCCGCCCCATGATGGTGCCAACAAGATCAAGGAGAACAACATACCAATCGATTGCGCCCAATCAGGCAAAGCGGTGTAATGCAAATGATGCGGACCCGCCCACATATAAGTGAAGATCAGCGCCCAAAAGTGGACAATAGATAAGCGATACGAGTAAACCGGACGGCCAATTTGCTTGGGAACAAAGTAGTACATCATGCCAAGGAAACCAGCTGTCAAGAAAAAGCCGACCGCGTTATGACCATACCACCACTGCACCATCGCATCTTGGACGCCAGAATAGGCGGAATAAGATTTCATAAATGACACTGGCATCGCTGCACTGTTGACGATATGCAGAACCGCTACCGCAACAATGAAGGCACCGTAGAACCAATTCGCGACATAGATATGTTCGACTTTGCGCTTAATGATGGTGCCAAAAAATACCACGGCATAAGATACCCAAACCAGAGCAATCAAAATATCAATCGGCCATTCCAATTCCGCGTATTCCTTACCTTGGGTGTAACCCATAGGCAAACTAATAGCTGCGGCAACAATGACCAACTGCCATCCCCAAAACACAAACTCAATCAATGGACCACCGAATAGGCGGGCATTGCAAGTACGCTGCACCACATAAAACGAAGTCGCGAACAATGCGCAACCGCCAAATGCAAAAATCACCGCATTGGTATGTAAAGGGCGCAATCGCCCGTAGCTCAGCCAGGAAATCCCGGATAAAAATTCTGGCCAGGCAAGTTGAGTTGCAATCAGCACGCCTACCAGCATACCGACCACACCCCACACTACTGCCATGACAGAAAATTGGCGAACAACTCGATAGTTGTAGGTGTTTTCATTGTTTATAGTCATGATCTCACTCGGTTAAAATATACAGATGCAGGATAACAATCGTTCCACAGAGCTACATTGATACAAATCAAATATAGCCTGTATTGCAAAGCAACTTTTCATTGTTTGGCAATTCTTCTGTCAATTCGCCCGGAATATCGATAAAAACGCCACAAATCGCGGCGTGTTTCACATGTTTTCATCAAGCGATAGACGAAAAAAAAGACAGTCCGCAGACTGTCTTTTTTCCAACTCAAATCACTTTTCAAGCATCTTATGAAGCGCTTAATGAAGCACTTAATAACACACTTAATGACGCATTTTATGGCGCACTATTGGTAGCCTTGCTATTGAGTGCAGCTTTGTTAATTTCTACTTTCGCTTTCTTTTTCAAAGCTTCGATATAACTATACATATCTTGTTGAGCAGCAGAGTTATTCAATTGCTGAGACTCGCTAGCACGACGCGCTGGATCTGGGGTCCCCGCAGCGACTTTTGAAATACGATAGATATCATAACCAACACCTGGAGTTTCAACGCCGACATATGCTGGTAACTTTTGCACGTCTGCTTTCAACACCGCTAAGAATGCTTCGTTCGCAATTTCAGGTTTCTTCAAGCGTGACATAGTTTTCACTTCTGAAAAACCATTCACATCATCATTCGCCTTGAGTGCCTGCAATTTTGTTTCGCCAGCTTTCTTCGCCAAAATCAATGCTTCAGCTTCCAGAACTCGTGCTTGGATAACCGCTTTGACTTCATCAAACGGACGCTTAGAAGCTGGTTTATATTCGACCACACGTCCAGAGAGCAATGTATTTGGTGCAATTTCAATTGCCTCGATATTGTGCTTCTTCTTTAAAGCATCTTCAGAAAATATGGCGCTCAAAAATTTAGGATTGTTTGCAATCATCGTCGCAGGCATGCCTGGTACAGGTTGACGATTTAAATTGGACACTTTTTCGATTTTCAATTTCAATTTATCAGCCACTGCCTGCAAGCTATCTGCCTGTTCATAAACTGTATTGGTAAATGTCTCAGCTGCTTCGGCATAAGCTTTACTTGCTTTTTGTTTTTTGATGTCGCTAACCAATTGTTCTTTGACTTGATCCAAAGGTTTGATTTCCACTGGTTTAATGGCAGTCAATTGAAGGATGTGAATGCCATAATCAGTTTGCACCAAGCCACTAATTTCGCCTTCTTTCAACTTAAACGCTGCATCATCAAACGCTTTGACCATCACACCGCGCGCAAAGAAATCCAAATCACCGCCGCGCTCTGCAGAGCCAGGATCCTGTGAATTATCTTTCGCCAATTTAGCAAACTGCGATGGATCTTTACGAACTTGTGCCAGCAATGCTTCAGCTTTTGCTCTCACACTTTTTACTTCAGCTTCGGCTGCATCTTTTTTCAAATTCAGCAAAATATGACTAGCACGGCGCTGTTCATTGGTCGTGTAATTTGTTTTATTTTGTTCGTAATGTGCTTGCACTTCCGCATCGGAAACTGCTACTTGGCTAGCCAAGATGTCGTTGCTCAACACCACATATTCCGCATTGACCAATTCAGGAACTTCAAACTGTTTAGCATTTTTTTCGTAATACGCGCGCAGCATTTCATCAGTCACTTTAACTTGCGCGGCAAAGTCTTTTGCTTTGAAATTAAGCGCTTGCACATCACGTTCTTGTTCTGAAATTAAGGCAATACGGTCAGCAACTGTTTTAGAGCTGATCGCGGTATTTTGTACCGCACCAACCAATTGTTGAATGCTTAAGTCTTGACGCATGATGACATCATATTGCTGCCCAGTCATACCCTGCATCGCCAGCAAGCTCTTGTAGCGTTCTTTGTCGAAACTGTCGCTATCCTTTAAACCCATCGCTTCCAGAATCGCTTTTTGCAAAGCTGGCTCAGTCACGGTCAATTGACTCTTTACTGCTTCGGCAGTTACCGCTTTACGCGCGATCAAATCGTCCAGCACACCTTGGCGCGCTTCGGGCGTATTGAGCATCTGCGCATCGAAACTTGGGCCATATGCTTGCTTCATGCGATCTAATTGGTTACGCATGGCTTGATCGAATTCTTGCTGGCTGATAGCTTGCCCTGCGACTTTCGCTACCGAAGAATTTGCATCGCGCGAACGCATAAAACTGTCAACGCCAAACAATGCAAACGATGGGAAAATAATCACCAACAGCACGCCTTGCATGATGCGTTTATGGGTACGGATATACTCAAACATGATTGACCAATCAATTCGAAAAATTTGCTACAAAATAAATATAAAAAAAGGCGAACTAATGTTCGCCTTTTAGATGTTGGCGGAGCGGACGGGGCTCGAACCCGCGACCCCCGGCGTGACAGGCCGGTATTCTAACCAACTGAACTACCACTCCAAATTCCTGCTGCTATTGATGTCTGGTGGGCGCTGAGAGGCTCGAACTCCCGACCTAAGCCTTGTAAGGGCTCCGCTCTACCAACTGAGCTAAGCGCCCGACACAATCAACAACATAGTGATTTGATCTCTCAAATCACGAAGAGCATTAGTTTACCGCATCTTTCAAAGCTTTGCCAGGCTTAAATTTAGGCACTTTGGCGGATTTAATCTTGATTGCTTCACCTGTACGTGGATTGCGACCAGTGCGAGCTGCGCGTTTGCCGACAGAGAAAGTACCGAAACCAACGAGAGTTACTGTACCGTTCTTTTTCAATGTTGTTTTTACCGCAGCAATCAATGCATCCAATGCACGAGCTGAAGCTGCTTTAGATAAATCGGCAGATTTAGCGATATGGTCGATCAATTCAGTTTTATTCACTTACGGTCCCCTCACAAAAAATTAAGACTACGATGATATTTCGACTTTTTTAATTCAACCCTCAGTGGAATTAAATCCATAGTGGGCTAGCGGAAATTTTGCATGCGGTATTAGATCAATTCGATCCGCATTGTGTCAAGCAGTTTGCATGCTTTTTTGAAATCCAGGAATAAAAACGCCTAAAACCGCGGCGAATCAGACAATTCAAAGGCATCGACCGTATCTACAACGCACTTTCTCATCAATTTACCCATATCCAAAGCGGCACTCTTATGCTCGATTTATTGGTATCAATTTACATAAAAAATCCACTACAACAATTCCAATTCAAGTGATTAATCAGATTTCTCTCAAACGATTCAAACCTAACACGCAGCTAAGCTACCACATGAATTGAAAGAAATCGCATATAGTTGAGTTCTTTAAAGATTTAATTTATACGGTTTATTCTCATGATGAAATTTGATGTCGCGATTGTCGGTAGCGGATTAGCGGGTTTATCAGTCGCATTGCATTTGGCAAAAACACATAAAGTTGCAGTGATTTCAAAACGCACTTTATTGGATGGTGCAAGCAATTGGGCACAAGGCGGCATCGCGGCAGTACTCGATTCACATGACAGTCATGAGCAACACATTGAAGACACCATTATTGCCGGTGGCGGACTATGCGACGAAGTCGCGACGCGCAATATCATTGAACAAGGTCGCGCCGCAATTGACTGGCTCATTGAACAAGGCGTTCCTTTCACCAAAGACCAACACGCAGAGCTAGGCTTCCATCTGACGCGCGAAGGTGGACATAGCCAACGCCGAATTATTCATGCGGCAGATGCAACTGGCCATGCTGTGCAAGTCACGCTAGAACAACTGGTCAGAAATCACCCAAACATTAGTTTGTTTGAACATCACTATGCGATCGACGTCATTACCTCTAGCAAAATTGGTGATACTTCTGCGACACCTCGCTGCCTCGGTTTATATGTGCAAGACGTCAAAACGGGGGTCGTACATACCGTGGGAGCACAGCACACCGTGATGGCGACTGGCGGTGCTGGCAAAGTCTATCTATACACAACCAATCCTGATACTGCAACAGGTGATGGCATCGCGATGGCATGGCGTGCGGGTTGCCGTGTCGCGAATATGGAATTTATGCAATTCCATCCGACGTGTTTGTACCATCCTTACGCAAAATCATTTTTAGTCACTGAAGCTGTTCGTGGCGAAGGTGGTGTTTTGAAATTACCACCTGAAGCTGGTGCTGCGGCAGGCACTCGCTTTATGTTGGCGCACGATGAACGCGCTGAACTTGCTCCACGCGATGTGGTCGCACGAGCGATCGATTTTGAGATGAAAAAACGCGGTCTCGATTATGTTGAGCTTGATATCAGCCACCAATCGCCAGAATTTTTGAAAGAACATTTCCCAACGATTTATGCTCGTTGCTTAGAGCTGGGGATAGACATCACGAAACAGGCAATTCCGGTGGTTCCCGCGGTGCATTTCACTTGCGGTGGCGTGGTCACTGATACCTTAGGCCGCACCGACATTCCAGCCTTATATGCTGTTGGAGAAACCGCCTATACAGGATTACACGGCGCAAATCGTCTCGCCAGCAATTCATTATTAGAATGTTTGGTAATCGGCAAAGCTGCCGCACAACACATCACCGAACAAGAGAGTTTCGCGATTCCTGATCTACCAGCATGGGACGAGAGTCGCGTATCAGATGCAGATGAAGAAGTGGTGATCGCCAATAACTGGGATGAGTTACGACGCTTTATGTGGAATTATGTAGGCATCGTCAGAACCACCAAACGACTTGAACGCGCCAAACACAGAATTCAATTATTAAAAGAAGAAATAGACGAGTATTACGCCAACTTCAGAATTTCAAACAATTTACTTGAATTACGTAATTTGGTCGAAGTAGCTTCATTAATCGTGAACAGTGCTTTATCTCGGCGCGAAAGTCGCGGCCTGCACTTCAGTCGAGATTATCCAAACACGCTGCCAAAAGCCTTGCCTACCGTGCTATCACCCAAACAAAAAGTCAAAATTACGAAAAAATAATCTAGGCAAATTAGCTTAGATAATTATTTATTGATCTGAGTTAATTCAGAAAAATAAACACGCTTCGTTTACACAACTTTCATAGCTGATTGGCTGTTGCATCAATGCGCATCGGGCGTATTGCAGCCAATCAGCCAGATATTTAACGCAAAAATCAATCCACCAGATCATCCACGTCACGAATTTTATTTAAGGCTTCGTCTATGCGATCAACAGCGACGATTTTCAGACCTTCAATTTTTTGTTTCGGAGCATTGGATTTAGGGATGATCGCAATCGAAAAGCCCAACTTAGCAGCTTCACGCAAGCGCTCTTGACCACGCGGTGCTGGCCGGATCTCGCCAGCCAAACCGACCTCACCAAACACCACTAAACCGCGCGGTAAAGGCTTATTTCGCATCGACGAATTAATCGCTAATAGTACCGCCAAATCTGCAGCAGGTTCTGTAATTTTGACGCCGCCAACGGCATTGATAAACACATCTTGATCAAACGCCGCTACGCCTGCATGCCGATGCAACACGGCCAATAACATCGCCAGACGATTTTGTTCCAATCCAACCGACAGGCGCTTTGCATTCGGTGCATGCGAGGTATCAACCAGCGCCTGAATCTCGACTAAAAGTGGACGCGTTCCCTCTTGCGTGACCATGACACATGATCCGGCAACTTGGGTGTCGTGCTGTGATAAAAATAAAGCGGAAGGATTTGAAACACCTTTCAAACCACGCTCAGTCATCGCAAAAACACCGAGTTCATTGACAGCACCGAATCGATTTTTAATAGCGCGAACCAACCTGAAACTCGAATGTGTATCGCCCTCAAAATACAAGACGGTATCAACAATATGTTCCAACACGCGAGGTCCGGCCAAGGCACCTTCTTTTGTCACGTGCCCGACTAAGATCATGGTGATATTCATGGTCTTGGCAACGCGCGTCAACTGCGCAGCACATTCACGCACTTGCGCCACAGATCCAGGGGCAGAACTTAATGCATCGGAATACATCGTTTGAATAGAATCTATCACAACCACTTGCGGTTTATGTTCCGCTAAAGTATTGAGAATCTTTTCCAATTGAATTTCAGCCTGCAGCGAAACACCTCGTGCATCCACGGCAAGTCGCTTAGCACGCAGGGCGATTTGTGCGCCAGATTCTTCGCCACTCACGTACAACACTTTTTTGATTTTGGTGAGATTGGACAAAGCTTGTAGCAATAATGTCGATTTACCGATTCCCGGATCACCACCGATTAAGACTACTCCACCAGGCACCAAACCACCGCCCAAAACACGGTCAAACTCTTCTATCTCTGTACCAAAGCGAGGAATATCTTCGGCATCAATCTCGGCCAAATTCAAAACAGGAGCGCTCTGCGCCAATCCCTGATATTTAGTCGAAAAGCGATTCCCTGCTTCCTCAACAATAGTTTCAACCAAGGTATTCCATTGCTGACAAGATGGGCACTGCCCCGCCCATTTGCTTTGTACGCCGCCACATTCAGTACAGGTATAGTTTGTTTTTTGTTTAGCCATAGTGAGCGCAAGTAGGTCATTGCAATCGCTTCGCACCGAAATTGACGGCGGAGAAATTACAGAAAATACTGATATTTTACACAGTATTTTAGCTTCATTAGGATTTTTCCACTCATGCACATATCCCCCTCAGCCAACTAACTACATACACATCGCGTGATTTGCTTGTGGTATTTCAAGGATGTCAGAGGTATTTCATGGTATAAAGCATGCCTGCCAGACAAAGCATATGAAAAGCAAAGGTCAACAGAACGAATGAAACGCGGTTTTTACACAATTATGGCAGCCCAGTTTTTCTCATCACTGGCTGACAACGCACTCCTGATTGCAGCAATTGCACTCTTAGCGACGATGGAAGCTCCGGCATGGATGACACCGCTACTTAAATGGAGTTTCGCTTTATCCTATGTGCTGCTCGCCGCCTTCGTCGGTGCATTTGCAGATTCCCGCCCTAAAGGCAAGGTGATGTTTTTCACCAACCTCATCAAAATTGGTGGTTGTGCTTTGATGTTTTTGGATGTACATCCCGTGATTGCCTACGGCGTCGTCGGTTTTGGCGCAGCGGCTTACTCTCCTGCTAAATATGGCATCCTGACCGAATTATTACCTGCTGAAAAATTAGTCGCCGCCAACGGCTGGATCGAAGGTCTGACTATCAGTTCGATTATTTTGGGCGTAGTTCTTGGCGGCAAACTCGTTGACCCGCAGATTTCTGCAAAATTATTAAGCTTCGATTTTCCTTTGATTGATTTCGGCATTCACACAACCAATCAATCTGCGCTCACAGCAATTACCGCCTGCTACATTATTGCCGCAATTTTCAATCGCTACATTCCAGACACTGGCGCGCAATATCAAAAACAAGAATCGAATCCTTTTTGCCTCTTACGCGACTTCACCCATTGCTCAATAAAATTATGGCGCGACAAATTAGGCCAAATTTCACTTGCGGTGACCACATTATTCTGGGGCGCTGGTGCCACCTTACAATACCTCGTATTGAAATGGGCGGAAGTAAATTTAAACATGCCTTTGAACAAAGGTAGTGAATTGCAAGGTGTGTTTGCGGTGGGGATTGCAATCGGTGCACTCTTTGCTGCTCGTATCGTTCCGCTCAAGAAATCACTTTCCGTCATGCCACTTGGTGTCTTGATGGGTCTAGTCGTCACCACCATGATTTTTGTCACGAATGTCTGGTTCGCTTATCCGCTCTTGATTTTTATCGGTGGCCTGGCAGGATTTTTTGTGGTACCGATGAACGCGCTACTGCAACATCGTGGTCACGTTTTAATGAGCGCAGGCCATTCAATTGCCGTACAAAATTTCAATGAAAATTTATCGATTTTGGTCTTACTCGCTTTGTATGCCATTATGGTTTCATTGCAACTTCACACGCATGTCATCATCGTGATATTTGGCTTATTCGTAGCTTCGACCATGTATGCTGTCATGCTTAAGCACAAGGCGAACCAGAAAATATTTGATTCAGTCGCCTTAATTGGAGAACAAAAACATTAGGACGCGCTGCGATAGCGCATCCTTTTCTGTTCTTCGCATTATCTAATCAGTGTTAAATTTGGTGTTGAAATTAGTGTTGAATTTGGGCGGCACGCTCGGGCCAATCGTTAGGTACCACCATACCACGACAAAACTCTTGCATCACTCCACCATTTTTTTTCATGATCGCCACCATCACAGGCGTGGAATCGACGTGAAAATGCCTTTGCAAGGCATCCAGAATCAAGGGTTTATCGAGCACCTCATCAATGCCCACCTGTGCCGGTGCTAACCATTGCAAACGATCTAATTTCAGCGCATACGGAACGGCTAGCTGCTCAAACTCAGTCATGGTCCACCAAAATCCAAGGCAATGATTTGAATTAATCCCTGGCACGACTTGGCGGCGCTCCGAACTTCGGTAAAAAAGCCATCCTTTAATCAAGGCGCGCGCAGCCACAATCTTAGAGTGAATTAATTTTCGTGCCGCATCGTGCTGAGACAAAGTTAACTGGCGCTGCAAAATTTTTTGCATCTTCGCACCTAAACTGTCATTCAAATTAGGGCCAACATAATCATATACATTGGCTGAGTGATTGGCTGAGTGCTGATTTTCAATGCTTGGTTTCGTTGGATCTGAAGCATGATGAAAAAGGTAAAATTTGGTCGCCAATTCGATGTGGAGCAATCCACCTTCTGTAAATAATAGATAGTCAAATTCACCGATCGTTTCCGCTTTCTCATTATGCACTTGCACACCATGTCCATAAAGCAAACCGACATGGTTAAAATAAAACACTAGCAGGTCTTCCGCATAGTGCCCGAGGCGTAGAAATTTATGGATTTTCAATGCCTCATGCAAAGCAGTCGGATGCGCATCCAGACTCAACAACCATGCCCGCAACTGCTCAGGATTAGGCAAATCTAATGTCCCAATTTGATGCCACCAAATCGCTGAATTTTTGTCTAACAAATCTGGGGAGGTTAATAGCCAAGCTAAAGCACGGACATGCTTATCTTTTAGCTGCGACCACTCTTGATGAAAACGATCTTGATAAGTATTCATGAGATATTTCTCTAAATAAGCTCTAAATAAACTCTAAATCAGTTCTAAATAAGAGCATCGTTTAACTTACAAATATCATTCCACACATCTGATTTTCGCCTTGGATCTGTTAGTAATGCTAGCGCACTATGGGTCACAAAGACAGGAATATTCTGATAAAGGTGTCGCGCAGATCGCAAGTCTGTTAATTCACTTTCAGCTGACCGACCAAGGAGTGCCCCAGCGATACGCTCACCCAATACAAATATTGCGCGCGGCCTAAGCACTTCAATCTCTTGCTGCAAAAAGGGAAGACAAGCTTCGGCATCGTCAATATCGGCTACCAATTCAGGTGAGGCAGGTGCGCATGCCTTCAACATAGAGGTACGAGAAAGCGTCATCGCCTTTCTCGCAGCAGACGGTAACGGCAACGACACCATCAAATTTTGTATTAACTTTTCTTGTGCATCTAATTGCAATGGTGCAGCAAACTCGCTAATCAATAAGATATCTGGCGAAATTGGAGCCATAACAAATTGAGTTTTTCCAAAATTCCGACACGAACCGCATTTCTGGCAATCTTGTATTGCGCTATCGATCCCATGTTGATCTGTGCGACTCTTAAACTGCACAGGTGATGAAGTCGGTGCAGCAATACGATCCGCAGACTCACGCTCCGTCGATTCATGCTCGCTAGTTAGCGCAGAAGGCATTTTCTGAGCTACTGCCTCTGCTTGAACCACATCATTCGCATGCGCAGAAGACTCTCGACTTTTCCAAATCTCGCCTATACCTAAATTCTGCAAATAATAGTCATGCAAATTGCTCATAAGCCCCATTTCAAGTGTAATCAATTATGCTTTATGTTGGCACCGCTTCAATGCGCATCACAATCGCATCTTCACGCAGTCCCTCGTGAGCTGGGTAGTAGGATTTTCGACGGCCGATCTCAAGAAATCCAAAACGCTGATAAATTGTAATTGCCCTAACATTACTCACGCGCACTTCCAGCATAATCGATAAAAAATTCTGTTCTTGTGCGATCTGCAGCATTTTTTTTAACATGATATGCGCATAGCCAAGTTGCTGTTTTTGCGCATCAACCGCAAAGGTTAACAAATGCAGCTCATCCACTACTGGCATTAAAAAAAAGTAAGCAACCAAGTTTTCTTGTTGATCACGAATGCCCCATGCTTCATGACGATCATAAAACGAATCCAGAAAATTTCCGCGCGTCCAAGGATGCGTATAAACCGCCTCCTCAATCGCTAATATTTCGTCCAAATCATCTATACCAAGCCGGCAAAAACGATACTGATCCATGTCAGCGACGGATAAAGACTCGACTCCCACGACTCAAGCCTCACGCGCCAAGGCTCGCTCGGCAGTTGTTTGCGCCACTTTATTTCGCAAGTACAAAGGTTGAGCTTGGGCAGCATCAATCGCCAATCCCAACTGATAATTTCTTTCGGCAATTTGCAAAGTAAATTGCGCATGTGGCATCACGCTCGTATGGGGCAAGCTTTGATCCTCATCCGTTAGAGCCAAACCGTGCCCAAGCACCAAGGTCGACTTCATTTCCCGCGCATAATCCAATGCGACATTTAAGTCACTAAGACTTGGTGGGTGAATTTCCAAGAAACCATCACCGTCAACACGGTAGTGCGCCCAGTAGACCTCGTTCATGCGAGCATCAAGACAGCAAACATAGTCTAGGCTTTGTTCCTTTAATTTTGCAGCTTCTGCCATCGCCAGCAAGCTAACTACAGGCAAAACTGGAATTTGCAAACCAAAAGCCAGCCCCTGCACAACACCACAGGCTGTGCGCACACCGGTAAATGCTCCTGGACCACATCCAAATGCAATCGCATCTATTTGAGGCAAACTGATTCCCGCTTCTTGCAGCAGCTCCTGCAATGCCGGAAGCAAGCCGTAAGAATGTGTTTGCCCCCCCGACAAATCGCGGCAAGTAATGTGATGATTATGAAGTAATGCGACAGAAGCAAGATCCGTCGACGTTTCAATAGCAAGTAATATCGTCATACTGCCATTTTAACCTGTCGCAAGCATTGCTAACAGCGCAAATTCGATATCAATTTGATTCGCCGAATGCCCGACAGATGCAAGGACAAAGTTCTATCGGTTAAAATAAGCTATGGATACAAAAACTTACTGTAGCGACGACTTGGTCGCCATTCAAAACAAACTGACTGAAAATCAATGGCTGATTACCTGCCTATGTGCAGCTTGGTGCGACACCTGCCAAAGTTACCGCAATAGCTTCGACGATTTGCAAGCGCTACATCAAGATAAATGTTTTGCATGGATAGACATAGAAGACCACGCGAACTTGGTGGATGACTTGGATATAGAAAATTTTCCAACGATACTAATTGAATATCAACACAAAGTACTCTTTTTAGGCACTATGTTGCCAGACGCAGGCTTAGTACATCGCTTGGTGAAATCGTTTGAAGACTCTATACAAATAAATGGGGTTGACGCTATTCATTCATCAATACAAAATCCTCTGCCCGCAGAGTGGAGCTTGCGCCGAATATTAGAGAACATCTAATGCTGGAATGCACGAAGAGACTTGGCTTGGTTAAATCAAAACTCAAGTCCGAAATTCAACTTCAAATTTAGTCAAAAACCTATTCCAAAAATGAAAAAAGGGACTAGATTTGCATCTAGTCCCTTAAATCTGGTGCGGCTGGCAGGAATCGAACCCACGACCCCTTGGTTCGTAGCCAAGTACTCTATCCAGCTGAGCTACAGCCGCGAAAAACAAAATTATAGCAGACTGTCACGCAAATATGAAGCATCCAAAGCAATGATTTTGCGAAACAAATGCGTTTTCTTACTAGATAACAGTCAATCGCACATCTTAGAAGTGCGTAATCAAACGTAATCAAAATGAAAAAAGGGACTAGATTTGCATCTAGTCCCTTAAATCTGGTGCGGCTGGCAGGAATCGAACCCACGACCCCTTGGTTCGTAGCCAAGTACTCTATCCAGCTGAGCTACAGCCGCGAAAAAC